>JAZJXV010000028.1:0-51589 GCA_040390795.1 Pseudomonadota bacterium
GAAACCGCACATCGTAGACGGAAATCAGCTGTCTACTAAATGCTGGTAATTCCACTAATTGTCGTGAACAGATCCTATGTATTCGACTTTAATATCCTGTATTCGACTTTAATGACCTGTTTTCGACTTTATTGATACGGAATAATTGTCGTGTTCGTGAGTGTCAGCTTATTCAACCGTTACTGACTTCGCCAGATTGCGCGGCTTGTCGACGTCAGTCCCGCGTGCCAATGCCGTGTGATACGCCAGCAATTGCAGCGGGATTACGTGCAAGATAGGCGACAGCAAACCGTAATGTTCCGGCAGACGAATCACGTGCACGCCTTTGTCTGAAGTGATGCGCGAATCGCCATCGGCGAAGACGTAAAGTTCGCCGCCACGTGCACGTACTTCCTGCATATTCGATTTCAACTTCTCGATCATCGAATCGTTCGGGGCGACAGTGACGACAGGCATCTCTTCGGTGACGAGTGCGAGTGGACCGTGCTTCAGTTCGCCAGCTGGATATGCTTCAGCGTGGATGTAGGAAATTTCCTTGAGCTTGAGCGCGCCTTCGAGTGCGATTGGATAGTGGATGCCGCGACCGAGGAAGAGCGCGTTTTCCTTGCGGGCAAAGGCTTCTGCCCATGCGATGATTTGCGGTTCCAGCGCCAGCACGGAGCTGATCGCGACTGGGAGGTGGCGCATTTCTTTCAGGAAGGCGGCTTCTTTTTCTTCACTCAAGCGGCCTTTAACTTGCGCCAGCGTGAGTGTGAGCAGGAACAGTGCAGCGAGTTGCGTGGTGAAGGCTTTTGTTGATGCAACACCAACTTCCACGCCGGCACGTGTGATGTAGGCGAGTTCGCATTCACGCACCATGGCGCTGGTCGCTGCATTGCAGATGGTCAGCGTGTGCAGCATGCCTTGCAGTTGCGCATGACGCAGTGCGGCTAATGTATCGGCGGTTTCGCCACTTTGCGAAATGGTGACGACTAATGAATTCGGGTTAGGTACGCTGTCGCGATAACGGTATTCGCTGGCGATTTCTACATTACAGGTCACGCCGGCGATAGCTTCTATCCAGTATTTGGCTGTCATGCCGGAGTAGTAACTGGTGCCGCAAGCAAGGATCAATACCGAATCGATCTTCTTGAAAATGCTGAATGCCTTGTCGCCGAAAATATCCGGCGTGATGCTGCTGATGCCTTCGAGTGTGTCGGCGATGGCACGCGGTTGTTCGAAAATTTCTTTCTGCATGTAATGACGATACGGGCCAAGCTCGACTGCGCCGGTGTGGGCGTGTACGGTTTTGACTTCGCGCTCGACTTGCTTGCCGTTTGCATCGACGATCCACACGCGTTGCAATTGCAGATCGACGACGTCGCCTTCTTCCAGATAAATAATTTGATCGGTGGTGCCAGCCAATGCCAAGGCATCGGAGGCGAGGAAGTTCTCACCATTGCCGACGCCGACGATCAGCGGCGAGCCGCGGCGTGCGCCGACGACGCGATGCGGTTCGTCACGGCTGAATACGGCAATCGCGAAAGCGCCAGTCAGACGCTTGGTCGCCAATTGCACTGTTTCGAACAGATCGCCTGTATAGAGATGGTCGACCAGATGCGCGATCACTTCGGTATCGGTTTGGCTTTCGAACACATAGCCGAGCGCTTGCAGTTCTTCACGCAGTTCATCGTGGTTTTCGATGATGCCGTTATGGACCAGTGCAATGCGGTCGCGGGAAAAATGCGGATGCGCATTGTGCGATGCCGGCGCGCCGTGCGTTGCCCAACGTGTGTGTGCGATGCCGGTAAAGCCGGCGAGGTGAGTGTTCTCGATTTGTTTTTCAAGCTCGGCCACGCGCGAGGTGCTGCGTGCACGCTGCAACTTGCCGTCCACATGCAAGGCTACGCCGCAGGAGTCGTAACCGCGATACTCAAGACGCTTGAGTCCTTCGACCAGGATAGGAGTGATGTTACGTTGAGCGACTGCACCGACAATACCGCACATGGCTTACCTCGTTGTATTTGGAATGAATTGGACAATACTAGTGGAATGGATATGAAATAAGATTCCCAAATTTAGTTGTAAGTGGTTTATTATTTCATCGTTACTTGGTAGTGAAATATAAATTCAAATAATCTACTTATTTTTAGTAAATGAACAAAGAAGCTATCGTATTGGATGAATTAGACCGTCGCATCCTGAATGCATTGCAGACTGATGCGTCGCAAACCAACAACGATCTGGCGGCTGCCGTACATGCTTCGCCGCCGACTTGCCTGCGCCGCGTAAAGCGTTTGGTCGATGCGGGAGTGATCGAGCGGCAGGTCGCCATCGTCGCGCCGGATATGGTGGGTGCCCGTTTGACCTCGATAGTCGAGATCACGCTGGATAATCAAGCCGCCGAGCGGCAGGTTGAGTTTGAGGAATTGGTAGCGAAAGAGAGCGCGGTGCTGCAATGCTATCGCGTCTCGCCGGGACCGGATTTTGTGTTGGTGGTGCAAGTAGCGGATATGCCTGCCTACAATGCATTGGCACATCGCCTGTTTGCGGCACATGCGAATGTACGCAATGTGCGCAGCTTCTTTTCGATTAATCGCAGCAAGTTCGAAACGCGTATCGATGTCTGATTTGCCTATCAGTGTCTAGCTAAGAGCAACTGATAGGCAAGGTTCCTGCAAAATCTCAAAGTGGCTCGCCAACTTCCGCTGGTGCAGCTTGATGCGCGGCCCTCGGGCCGAAGATCGCATAACTAAGCGCAGCCAATATCCACACGCCGATGCCGCCATACAGCATCACCGTGCCGAATCCATGTACCAGCGCAGTATGTAATAGCGCTTCCGCATCATCCAGCTGCACGATCTCCGGAATACGTTGTGCGAGTCCGCTCAGATTACCAGCCGCGACCATTTCGGCAGCGAGGCGCAATTGCGTGTCAGACAGAACGCCAGCCACGCTATTCTTCAAGGAAGCCAGCACGCTCTCCAGCAGTATGAAACCCATCAGCGCAATATTGATGGCCAGCGTAATCAGACGCGCACTCATATCGATACCCGACGCCATGCCGGCGCGACTACTGGAGACAGAGGCAGTCGCCGTGTTGGTCACCGGCGTATTCGTCAATCCCAATCCTATGCCAGCCAGCAAAGAACCTGGCAGCATGGTCAGCCAGCTTGCGTCTGGCAAGCCGCTGGCATAACGCATCAGCATGAAGCCGAGTCCGATCATGAACAAACCGGCGGGAATCACCAAGCGCGGCTGATAGCGTAGCGACAGACGTTCGGCAAACGGCGGCACGATCAGTGTCGGCAGCGTGTAAGCCAGCAAGGCTAGTCCAGCATGGATAGCGTCATAGCCGAGTGCGCTTTGAAAATACAGTGGCAGATAAATGATGAAAGGCCAGAAGCTGAAGTTCATGCCTATGGAGCCCATGATCGCGCCCGAGAAGTTACGACTCTTGAAAACAGAGAAGTCGAACATCGGATGCGCACGACTCTTCTCCACGATGATGAAGGCGATAAAGCTACACACGGTGACCGCAATGATGATCAATGCGGGCAGGCTGCTGAAGCCGAGGTCCGCACCTTGCGTGATGAAGTAAGTCAGGCCGAACACGGAGAGTGACAGCGTCATGATGCCCAGCAGATCGAGTTTTTTCGCGTGTGGATCACGCGATTCTTTAATGCCTTGGTAGGCCAGGAGCACGGTCAGCGCCGTCAACGGAACATGCACGAGGAATACCCATTGCCAGTTCAACAGCGCCACAATCGCGCCGCCGATCAAGGGGCCAAATCCCAGCCCGACTCCCAACATAATGCCGAACGCGCCGAAGGCACGGCTGCGCATGGCGCGGTCCTGAAACTGATGCGACAAAATCGCCATCAGACAGATAGTCATGGCGCCACCACTCATGCCTTGCAGGAAGCGGGCGGCGATCAGCGTTGGCATCGATGTCGCCAAACCGCAGATCAGCGAAGTGATGCCGAAGCACGTCAGACAAATGATGAACATGCGCTTGCGGCCGTAACGATCGGCCAGCGTCCCCGCCGCCATCAGCACGGTGGTGCAGGCGATGGTGTAGGCATTCATGATCCATTGCATGTCTTTCAAATCACCATGCAGGACTTTTTCCAGCGTAGACAGAATGACCGGCACGCTGGAGATTTCCAGGGCGAACATCAGGGCGGCTAGGCAAACTGAGGCCAGTGCGTAGGCATCTTTTCTGGAGTGGAAGAGAGACATCTTGAGCTTTCACATCAATAAGGTATTTCGGGCTGAGGCGGCACTCTTGCGCGCCGTTTCAGTGTGAGACGTGATTTTCGGTTAAGCTAATTAGTGACGCAAATGATTTAAATTTGTTGAATTTATTAATAATTGTCATTAATGGCCATGGACTTTGACCCCAACCTCTTGCGCGCCTTCGTTGCAGTGAAAGAAACCGGCAGCTTCACGCGTGCTGCCGAGCGCTTGCATCTGACCCAATCGGCGATCAGTCACCAGATCCGTCGTTTGGAAGAACAACTTGGTCAACCTCTATTGCGCCGCACGACGCGCAGCCTGACCTTGACCGAAGATGGTGAAGACTTGGTGCGTCACGCCGAACAGATCTTGGGTGCGATGGACGCATTGAGCCGTCGCTTTCAGCCTTCGCCGATATCGGGGGAAGTGCGCTTCGGTGCACCGGAAACCTTCGTCGGTGATCGCTTGCCGACATTGCTATGCCAATTTGCGCATGCTTTCCCCGCAGTGCGGTTGGACGTGCGGGTCAATATGCAACTGGATTTGCGCTCGCTGATCAATGATGGCGAACTGGATTTGGCCGTCATCATGACGCCGGGTGACAGCAAGGAAGGGGCGGTGATGCGTCAGACCCAATTGGTGTGGGTAGCATCGGAATCGTTTGAAGTGGCATCCGGCGCGACGTCTTTGCCGTTGGCCTTCTTTCCACCACCGTGCATCAATCGCAGCATAGGCGTCAATGCGCTGAACGATACCAAGATGGATTGGCATGTCGTGTTCACGTCACCGAGCCAGCAGGGTATCAGCGCTGCGATTCTGTCCGGTCTGGCGATCACGGTGCTGCCCGAAGAAGACATGGAGCCGGGCATGCGTATCGTTGATGGTCAGTATGGTTTACCGCCACTACCAAAGGCCAATTTCACCTTGATCTGGAGCGCCAATGGCAAGACGCCCGCGGCGCTGGAATTCGGTCAACTGATCATGGAATTATCAAAACCAGTTGCCGCGACACGACGCGCTGTGCGTAAAACGCGTTGAGATGTTCGAAGGGAAAAGTCGTACCTTCCTCATGCCGTAGTGCATATGAAGCGTTAAATAAAAAATCGGGCCGCGGCCCGATTTTTATATTGATGCATACGTATTATTTTTTGATCTTGATCGGACGCTGCCAGCCATCAACTGTGATTTGCTTGGCGCGTGAAACGGTCAGCTTGTCGGCTGGCGCATCTTTGGTCAGCGTCGTACCAGCACCGATAGTGGCACCTTTGCCTACGCGTATCGGCGCAATCAATTGCGTCGCACTGCCGACGAAGACGTCGTCCTCGATGATGGTGCGCGATTTGTTCACGCCATCGTAATTGCAGGTAATCGTGCCGGCGCCTATGTTGACGTTCGAGCCCACGGTGGAGTCGCCTACGTAGGTCAAATGATTGGCCTTGCTGTGTGCGGCGATCTGGCTGTTCTTTACTTCGACGAAGTTGCCGATGTGTACGTCTTCGGCTAGCACCGTGCCTGGACGTAGACGCGCGTAAGGTCCGATGATGCATTCGGCACCGACCACGGCATTTTCAAAATGGCTGTAAGGGCGCACATGCGCGCGTGCGCCGATAGTGGAATTGTGGATCACGCAGTTGGCATCGATGCGTACACCATCGGCCAGTGTCACTTCACCCTCAAACACGCAGCCAACATCGATAGTCACATCGCGTCCGCAAGTCAAGGTGCCGCGTACATCTATGCGCGCCGGATCAGCCAGCGTGACGCCTTGTTCCAGCAATGCATGTGCGATATTGCCTTGGTGTATGCGTTCTAGTTCAGCCAGTTGTACCTTGCTGTTGACGCCGTGGGTTTCCCACACGTGATCGGGTTGCGCCGAGACAACTGCCACACCATCGGCGACGGCGCTGGCGACGATATCGGTCAGGTAGTACTCGCCTTGTGCATTGTTGTTGGACAACTTGGCCAGCCATTTTTTCAGCAGAGCGGTTGGTGCAACGATGATGCCGGTGTTGACCTCACGTATAGCGCGTTCATCAGCATTGGCATCTTTTTGTTCGACGATGCGTGTAATAGCGCCGTTTTCCCGCACGATGCGGCCGTATCCGGTCGGGTTGTCGAGATCAACGGTCAAGATGCCCAACTTATCGTTACCAGCGATGTCCAACAAACGCTGCAGCGACGCGGCAGTCGTTAAAGGCACATCGCCATACAAAATCAGCGTCGGCGTATGATCATCCAACTGCGGCACTGCTTGCATGACAGCATGGCCGGTGCCGAGTTGCGGTTCCTGCTTGGCAAATGACAGGTCCTTGGCTTGCAGCAATTGCGGTACTTGCTCGCCGCCGTGACCATAGATGACGCACAGTGTCGATGGCGATAATTGCCGCGCGGTATCGATCACGTGTGACAGCAGCGGCTTACCCGCCAGAGGATGTAATACTTTCGGCAGCGCGGATTGCATGCGCTTTCCCATACCTGCAGCAAGAATGACGATATTCATAGGAAGCCAGTTAAAAGAATGCAAAATTTTATCACGCGTCCCTTTTATACTTTTGCAAAAAAAGCAGTGATCTGCGGCATGGCGATATTGTTGCTCGGATGCAGCGCGGCACGCCTGGGCTACAGCAACGGCGAAACCATTTCTTACTGGTGGCTCAATAGCTACGTCGATTTCGATAGCAGCCAAAAACAATGGGTCAAGCACCGTATCGATGCGATCTTCGTCTGGCATCGCAAAACGCAATTGAAAGAATACGTGCATTTGATGGGACGTATGCAGCATCGCGACTTTGCCACGGTAACGCAGGCGGATTTGCTGAATGATTATCGCGATGTAAAAACGCAGTTATTACAGATCGCAGACAAGGCGGTACCTGACTTTGCCGAACTGGCTTTATCGTTGAAGGCAGAGCAGATAGCCAATATCGAAAAGAAATTCGCCAAATCCAATGACACCTTCCGCAAGGAATATCTGGTTGGCAGCACTGAAGAGCGCCAGGAATTTCGTTATAGAAAAGCTTTGCAGCAGGCGCAATTTTGGTTCGGTAGTTTCAGCAAGGAGCAGGAAGTAAAAATACGCGCCTTATCGGATACACGTCCATTGAATAATGAATTGTTGATGGCGGAGCGTGTGCATAGACAGCAAGAATTGATCGAGCTGCTGAAAAAAATACACGATGAAAAGCCGAGCAAAGAAGCAACGACGGCCATGCTGAAAAAATTTGTTACGGCGATGGATGAGCGCTTTGGCAATCCGCAACATCAGAAATTCTTCGAATCATTAAATAATGCGAATGCCACTATGATAGTCGGCATCATGCATGCTGCGACGCCCAAGCAAAAACAGTATTTTGTGCAAAGCTTGCAGGACTGGGTGAATGATTTCAACAAGCTGGCGGCTGCGGCTTGATTGCAAGTTTTCTCGGCGCAAACGAGTTTATTCCGGTAGCAGCATCACCAGTTTGTAGCCGCGCCCCGCAGCCAAATTCAAGGTTACTTGTTCAAACGTCAGCGCGCCTTTAATCGGGTGCATAAAGCGTCGCGTGCCACCGTCACGCCCAACGACGTGTTGCGAATTCCATAGCTTCTTGAAGTCTTCGCTTTCACGCATCAAGTCATTGATCAGACTTGCCAATGGTTCTTCATCCGCATACTTGCCACAATCGGCGCGGAACTCCGCCACCAATCGTTGCGCGCGATCCGGCCAATCGGCAATCAAGGCGTGCGCTTTTTCTTCCTTGAACATGAAGTGCAAGAGGTTGGCTTGCGCAGTCTCTGCCGATTTTTTTTTGCTCGTATCCAGCCAACCGGTGAACAAATCTTTAGCTGCACGATTCCATGCGATCGCATCCCATTGTCGATTCAGTATGTAGGCCGGTGCCGTGATGGCTTTGACGATGGCATCGAGATTGCCGCTTGGGCTGTCGCTGATGACTTCCAGTGCTGGATCGAGTTTGTCGGCCAGTCGGAACAGATACGTCCGCTCGGCAGTGGTCAGATGCATTACCTCTGCCAGTTTGCTCAAGACCTTGGCGGATGCCGATACCGGCCGTCCCTGTTCCAGCCACGTCAGCCAGGTTGGGCTGACTTCACACAATTGCGCCAATTCTTCCCGTCGCAAACCCGGCGTGCGACGTCGTCCGTCGGCGCGCAGTCCGACATCCTGCGGTTTGATTTGCTCGCGGTGCAAGCGTATGAAGTCGCCGAGTTTGTTATGCATAGTCGCTATCTTGCGTGTCAGTCTGGCAGAAAATATACCAGTATAAAGTGTTGTCTTGTTACAGGATAAATCATCGCCTATCGTACATCTACCCAATCATGTGGAGGTGGAAAATGAAACAGGCAGCAGTGGTAGCAGAACAATTCGGCAATACGGCAGCAGCGTATTTAACCAGCACGGTGCATGCGCAGGGTGCCGATCTGGATGCGGTGAAAGAGATTGCGCGCAGCTTCACGGCGCCGACAGTTCTGGATCTGGGTTGCGGCGGCGGTCATATCAGTTTTGCGGTGGCGCCATTTGCGGCATCGGTCACTGCTTGTGACTTATCGGATCAAATGTTGGCAGTAGTTGCTGCGTCGGCCGTGCAGCGTGACTTGAACAATATCGAAACCGAACAGGCGCAGGCCGAGAAATTGCCGTTCGCCGATGCCTCCTTCGATATTGTGATCACGCGTTTCTCGGCGCATCACTGGTTGCATGTGCCGACCGGCTTGCGCGAAATGCATCGCGTGCTGCGTCCTAACGGTATCGTGATCGTCATCGATATTGTCGCGTCGGAAATCGCCTTGCACGACACTACTTTGCAAGCAGTCGAATTGCTGCGCGATGCTTCGCATGTGCGTGATTACCGCGTGTCGGAATGGTCGGCGATGTTTGCCGGTGCCGGTTTTACGCACGAGTACGTCAATGGCTGGAAGTTGAAAATGGTCTTCGACGAATGGATAGCACGCATGCGTACGCCGTCTGAACGCGTAACGGCGATACGCAGTCTGTTGGATTCAGCACCGGAAGAAACCCGTGCTTATTTCGAGGTGCAGGATGATTATTCGTTTTATATCGATGCAGCGTTTTTTACAGCCAGAAAAATTGCTGCTTGAATCTGCGTGACGCACAAATGCTGGGATGGAAATAAAAAAGCTCCGAATCTCGGAGCCTTTTTTCAAACTAATTACATCGTTACTCAATCATCTGAATCTGAGCGCAGAGGAATGATGCTGGAAATGCTGGTGGTTCCGGTCGAACATGGTTCTTCATCAAACGCGATATCTCCATTCGCCATCGCCTCGCCCGTTGCTTTCAAGTCAGCAAAGCCAAACAAGTCCTTGTCCATCAAATGCGAAGGAACGACGGTCGAGAGCGACGAGAAAATATTGTCGACGCGGCCGGGGAATTTCTTTTCCCACTCTCGCAGCATGCCTTTGATTTGTTTGCGTTGCAGATTTTCCTGACTACCGCACAAATCGCAAGGAATGATAGGGAAGTTTTTTACCTGCGCATAACGTTCGGTATCGGCTTCTTTCACATAAGCCAGCGGACGAATCACGATGTGCTTGCCGTCATCGGATTGCAGTTTCGGCGGCATGCCTTTGATCTTGGCACCGAAGAACATATTCAGGAAGAAGGTTTCCATGATGTCGTCGCGGTGATGACCGAGCGCGATTTTGTTCGCACCCAGTTCATCGGCGACGCGATACAAGATGCCGCGACGCAGACGCGAGCACAGCGAGCAGGTGGTCTTGCCCTCCGGGATCAGGCGCTTGACGATGCTGTAGGTATCCTGGTTTTCGATATGAAAAGGGATGTCCAGTTGCTTTAGGTAAGCCGGCAGGATGTGATCTGGAAAGTTCGGCTGCTTTTGATCGAGGTTGACTGCGATGATGTCGAACTTGATAGGCGCGCGTTCGCGCAGCGTCATCAGGATATCCAGCAAGGCATAACTATCTTTGCCACCGGACAGGCAGACCATGATCTTGTCACCGTCTTCTATCATGTTGAAGTCGCCGATGGCTTGACCAACCTGGCGGCACAGACGTTTGTGCAGCTTGTTGTTTTCGTAAACGATCTTCTCGTTTTGTTTGAAGCTCAGCGCTGCATCCGTTTCCGGTGCGGCGTTCATCACGGATTGCGACACCTTAGTTCCCCTTGATCTGGAAGACCTCGACGCCTACCGATTCACAATCGGGATAGACATCAGGCTTTTCGGTTGAAACGCGTGCGGCGCGAACTTTCGGATGTGCCAGCATGGCTTTGACGACGTCATCGCACAGGGTTTCCTGCAAATGGATATGGCCTTGCGCCATGCGTTTGGCGATGGTGCTGCGCATATAGTCGTAATCGACGACTTCATCCAGATGATCGGCGGTCGGCGTCGATTCCTTCAGTGGAATGAATAAATCAACGTTGATCAATACACGCTGCTCGCCTTTTTTTTCAAAGTCGTGCACGCCGATGTTGATTTGCACTTCGTAATTACGCAAGAAGAGGCGGCGGCAATCAGCGAGTTGTGGATGGAACAAAAACGAATTCATAGTTGTAAACCGGTAGTACTACAGGTGAAAAATCTTAAAGAATCAGGATGCGACAAACATCACATCGCGTTGTAATGGAATAAGGTGCTGGCCGCCATCGACGACCAAGGTAGTGCCAGTCATCGCTTGCGCTTCAGCAACGAAGCAGACCGCATGGGCGATATCGTCCGGTGTGCTGGAGCGACCCAGTGGCGTTACTTTATGTGCGCTGGTAAATCCAGCTTCGCTTTGGTCGCCGGAAACCAGCGTAATACCGGGTGCGACGCCAACCACGCGTACTTTAGGTGCGAGTGCTTGCGCCAGCATGGTAGTGGCACTTTGCAGTGCGGCCTTCGACAAGGTGTACGACAAAAAATCAGGGTTCAAATTAAACAGCTTTTGATCGAGCAGATTAACGATGACGGCTTGCGCACCATCCGGCGTGGCTTCATACAAGGCTTGCGCCAATAAAACTGGCGCGACCAGATTGGTATGCATGTGCGCATCCAGCGTCGCGCCAGAAAAATCGGCTGCGCTGTCGTAGTCAAATAGCGAAGCGTTATTCACCACGCAGGAAATAGGTCCGAGCACAGCCGATGCGCGGCGTACCAGCGTTTTGACCGTCGCTTCATCATTCAAGTCGCAATGCAGCGTGATGGCGCGTCGCCCTATAGCCTCAATCTCGGCAACGGTGGCTTGTGCCTCGGCTTCTGAACGCGCGTAATGCACCACCACATCCCAGCCACGCTGCGCCAAGGCGAGCGCGATTGTGCGGCCGATGCGCTTGGCGGCACCGGTCACAAGGGCAGTCTTTTTCAATGACGTTTGTTTATCTGTGGACATGAATGGTTGTGTGTTTCGCTGATTTCTCTACAATACCGCCATGCAACTGCAACTCCCAGAACCTTCTTCAGACGCATTATCTGCGTCACACGCGCTCCAGCACCTGATCGTTGACGAAATTCGCCGTCATGATGGCTGGATTTCTTTCGCCCGTTATATGGAGCTGGCGCTGTATGCGCCGGACGTCGGTTATTACAGCGGCGGCGCTGCAAAACTTGGCAAAGACGGTGATTTTACAACCGCGCCCGAAATTACGTCGCTTTTTGGTGAAACGCTGGCCCACGCGGCTGGCGACCTGATGGCACAAAGTACACCGCAAATCCTTGAGTTCGGAGCTGGAACCGGCAAATTGGCGCTGGATATCCTGACCGAATGCGCGGCTGCCGGGATTCCGCTGGAACGTTATTCCATCGTTGAATTGTCCGGCGAGTTGCGTGCTCGACAACAACAAACCCTGGCTGGCTTTCCGCAAGTGACCTGGCTGGACGACTTCCCGCCGGCATTTTCCGGCGTAGTACTCGGTAATGAAGTGCTGGATGCGATGCCTGTGTCGCTGGTTGTCAAAGAAGAAAGCGCTTGGCTGGAACGCGGCGTTAGCTTTGAGGATGGGCGTTTTGTGTTCGCCGACCGCGCGTGTGATCAGGAATTGGTAGCGCAAATCCCGGATGCAGAAGAATTGCCTATCGGTTATCTGACTGAAGTACATCCAATTGCAGTTGGTTTTATGGGTTCGCTGGCGACCATGTTGACGGCGGGCTTTGAGCAATCCGGCAAGGGCGGGGCGGCGATACTGATCGATTACGGCTTCCCGGCGAGCGAATACTATCTGGATCAGCGCGTCGAAGGCACCTTGATGTGCCACTATCGTCATCATTCGCATCCCGATTCATTTTATGTACCGGGTTTGCAAGATATTACGGCGCACGTCGATTTTACGGCCATGGCGTATGCCGCGGTACGCAACGGTTTGGAGATGGTTGGCTATATGAGTCAGGCTGGTTTCTTGCTGGCGGCCGGTTTGGGTGATCGCTTGCTGGTCACGGCACCGGACGATCACATGGCTTATCTGCCAAAGGCGAATGCGGTACAAAAATTGACCTCGCCAGCGGAAATGGGCGAGTTGTTCAAAGTGTTAGTGGTCGGCAAAGGTGTGCAGTTGCCGGATCAGTTCGATCGTGCGGATCAAAGCCGCCGACTTTAAAATCGAGACCAGACGCTGGCTAAGTTAGTCAGCGTGTCATGAAAGTTGCCCATGCTGCGCTGGTTCCTTGTCATCTTCATTGCCGTGATTGTGTTTTCCGCCGCCTTGCCGTGGCTGGAAAAATTCGGAGTCGGCAGATTGCCGGGTGATGTGCGTTTCACCTTGTTCGGCAAAACCATCTTTTTGCCATTTGCTTCGACGGTCTTGTTGTCGCTGGCGGTTTTTTTGCTGGCCCGCCTGTTTTAATTAAGTATGACCTCTGGCATGTCCATTTAACGGGGGAGTAGGAATGATTCGTTGGGTTGCAGTGATTTTTATCGGTTTGACGGTTTTTTACGCGTTGATACCGTGGATTATCGAAAAACTGGGCGTTGGTCGCATTATTGGCGATGTGCGCTTCCAGCTTTTTGGTCGTATGTTCGTCCTGCCCTTCGGTTCTACCGTGCTGTGGTCGGCGGTGGCCTTCCTGATTGCCGAGGTGGTGAAGCGGACCTGTCTGTTCTGTTGAACCTGATGAAATGTGCATTTCAGATCAAGAATTTGCCCATTTTGATGCTGTGGCACACGCTAATGATATGATTCACGACTTATCAACAGTAGGGCTAGCGGGTAGAAACTGCGAGTTCCCTTAGTAGTGGACATATTAATTATCCTGGGTTTGATCCTGGTCAATGGCGTTTTTGCCATGTCTGAAATTGCGATCGTTACCTCCAAACGTATTCGTCTCCAAAAATTATCTGAAAACGGCAGCAGGGGTGCACAAGCGGCACTTGATCTGTCGGATAGTCCTAGTCGCTTCCTCTCCACGATACAGGTCGGCATCACACTGATCGGCATTTTCAACGGTGCGTTCGGTGAAGCTTCGCTGGTTGAGCGTCTGACACCTGAAGTCGCCATGATTCCTTTCGTCGCTTCCTATGCGCGCGAAATCGCGTTGGCCGTGGTCGTGGTCGGTATTACCTTTGGTTCCCTGATCCTTGGTGAGCTGGTGCCTAAGCGCATCGCGATGCAATATCCGGAAATCGTTGCTTCGCTGGTTGCGGCACCGATGTTGTGGTTGTCGCGCCTGATGGGGCCGTTTGTCAAAATCCTGACTGTGACGACGGAATTCATCCTGCGCATACTCGGCATGCAGAACAAGAAGGACGATTCTGTTACGGAAGAGGAAATCGCCGGCTTGTTCCGTGAAGGTGCGGACGCTGGTCTGTTTGAAAAAACCGAGCACGATATTGTGTCGCGCGCCTTGCGTCTGGATGACCAGCGTGTCGCCGGCTTGATGACACCGCGCCTGGATGTGCACTTTATCGATCTGGAAGATTCGATAGAAGTGAATCTGGCCAAGATCGCCGATAGCTCGTACAACCGTTTCCCAGTCTGCAAGGGTGATATCTCGCATGTGATCGGTATCGTGCACGCAGGTAGCTTGTTTGAACAAGCAATCCGCGGCAAATCCATCGCAACTGTTGATATCGCAGCTGCCACGCGTCCGCCACTGTTCGTGCCGGAAACCATCAGCGCGATGCAGTTGCTGGAAACGCTGAAGAAGAACCGTGCCGAATTGGCATTGGTGATCGATGAATACGGCGAGATCGAAGGTATCGTTACCTTGAGCGACGTACTTGGTGCACTGGTTGGTGATGTCTCGGTGATCGATGAACATCATGAAGTGGATGGCGTGCGTCGCGAAGATGGTTCATGGCTGATTGATGGTGGTGTATCGTTTGATCGCTTCCGTGAATTGCTGGAAACCGAAGTACGTTTCCCGGAAGAAGCGTCCGGCACGTATCACACGCTGGCTGGTTTCGTGATGACCTTCCTTGGTCACATCCCGCAAATGTCGGATCATTTTGAGTGGGAAGGTTACCGGATTGAAGTGGTCGATATGGACCGCAATCGTATCGATCGTCTACTGATTACCAAAATCGATCCATCGCCAGATGATATGCCAGCTGATGATGCGGGTTGAGTAAACAGATTTGCCAAATAAAAACGGGTCGGAATTTTTCCGGCCCGTTTTTTTATCTGCGGCTGATATGCGTATGCAAAAAGTAATTCATTTCAAGGTGGTGTTCTCACAAGCAAGTTGCGGCTGTCGCAACAGTCGCGGTTATATACTGATTCGTATTGAAGCTAGGCAAATCTAATATGCAAGCACTCACTTTGGAAGAACTGCGCGGCCGTTACGGCGAGCGCTATAAATGGCTGGTCTTGCTGACTTGCATGATAGGCAGTGTCGCGGCGATTCTTTCTTCAACTATCGTCAATGTGGCAATCCCTGATCTGAGCCGCTACTTCGCGCTCGGGCAAGAACGTGCGCAGTGGGTTTCTACCGGCTTCATGCTGGCGATGACTTTGTCTATGCTGATGACGCCGTGGTTATTGCTGCGTTTTGGTCTGCGTCGTACATACGGCGGTGCAATTGTCTTGTTACTGATCGGTGGCGTGATCGGCGGCTTCAGTATCAATTATCAGATGTTGTTGGCTATGCGCGTGCTGGAGGGTTTGGCTGCTGGCGTGATGCAGCCGATACCGGCGATTGTGATTTTGCGCGCGTTCGAACAGCATGAGCAGGGCAAGGCGATGGGGATATTCGGTTTCGGTGTGGTGCTGGCACCGGCGATCGGGCCTAGCGTGGGCGGTTTTCTGGTGGAGTTGTTTGGCTGGCGCTCGATCTTTTTTGTGGTGGTGCCGCCGTGTTTGCTGGTGCTTTTCCTGATTCAGCGTTTTCTCGCTTCGTATACGCCAACGCTGGAGCATGCCAAACCACTCGACTGGAAAGGTTTGCTGTTAATTGGTGTCAGCATTATCAGTCTGCTCAATGGAGTGGTCGAATTGCGCGGTGATATGCCGCAGGCGGTCATTTTGCTGACGCTGGGTGTGACGACCTTGATTGCCTTCATCATTTATCAAATGCGCACCAAGGCAGAGCCGTTGATGAATATGAAGTTATTCCACTATCGCCAATTTACGATGGGTGCATTAGTGGCGTTCATTTATGGAATGGGTTTGTACGGTTCGACTTATCTGTTGCCTATCTATATGCAGATGGCCATGAATTACGCGCCATCGCAGGCAGGTTTGGTGTTGTTGCCGGCCGGGATAGTGCTGGCGGTGACGATACCGCTGGCTGGACGTCTGGCAGACAGTTATCCGCCTAATGTGCTGGTGGCCATCGGTTTGTTTTTACTGGCATCGTCATTCGCCTTGATGGCAAATGGTTCACCCGCAACCAGTTACTGGCTGTTGATGGCATGGGCGGTGATAGGGCGCATAGGTTTGGGCTTTGTATTGCCGGCGCTTAGTTTGGGCGCGATGCGCGGTGTGGATAACAGTTTGATAGCGCAAGGCGCCAGTGCCATCAATTTTGTACGCCAGCTTGGCGGTGCCATCGGTGTCAGCATGGTCGGCGTCGTGCTGGAGTGGCGGATCACGCTACATCAATCGCGTCAGGCATTGGGTATAGACAATCATCGCAATGCTTTTAATGAAACGTTTTTACTGGTTGCCATCTTGTGCGCGGTGGCTGTCATCGCGGCTTGGTATATGCGCGAAAAGCCATTGCAAAAAGACAATTAAAATAATATGACGGGATTGTGACTTATGGTTACAAAGCAATAATAGTGCGTGTATTCTGCTGATGGATATGGTCTAGTAAGAAACAGAAAAATAAGACCCCGCAGTAAGTTATTTCGGTCGGATAGTGTGCGTCAACCTCGTTGGCTGAACTTTCTTAGACGGATGTGCATGCGACAAATCAGTGAACAGAACGCTGTGCCGGGTGCGGACGATGCGTCGCCAAATGCGACTGCATCCGAGCTGCGGGCGCCTGTTCGCGGCGCGGCCAAATCTGCAAAAATCCATGTCGTTCGTGCGCGTCGCCAAACTCTGCTGCATCACAAAAATCGCCAAAATGCGCGCATCAAGCGCCTGTTGCTGATAGGCGTATTCGCCTTGTTTTATCTGATCGGTGTGGGCGTGTTTTACCTGCACGGCCTGGTCGATCATATGGCATTGATTGTTGCGACTAGCTTAAGTGTTGCCGTGCTGGTCGTGTTTTACGCTTGCTTCGCACTGGGTTGGAACAACAAGACCCGAGAGAAGAATCTGCGCGTTCCGATTACGCTATGCGCGATCGGCATCATGTTGCTCATGACGTATCTGGCACCGGCTACACAAATTCTCTTCACCCCTTTCCTGTTTTTGACGATGGCCTTCGTCATGCATCGCGTCTCACCAAGAACGATGTTGCTGCTGACGATGGCGACATTGTTTGGCTATATGGCGGTGATCGCATCACATTATTATCAGTACGACGATTGGTCCATGTTGAAGCTGGAAGGTGCGCTATTTCTTGGCTTGCTGCTGACCTTACCGGGCTTTGTCGTGCTCGCCAGTCGAATGCAGGAATTGCATAACGCCTTGTTCAAGGCAACGAGAAAAATCAAGGATATTGAAGAAGATGCGCGGCGCGACGCCTTGCTCGGCTGCTTTAATCGCCGTTACATCGTCGCTGCACTGGAGCAGCAAAAGCGCATGTCGGATGAAACCGGCTCACCTTTGTGTTTAGCCGTGATCGATCTGGATCATTTCAAGCGTGTGAATGATGAGGCAGGTCATCTGGGCGGCGATGAAGTCTTGCGTACCTTTGCACGCATTGCAGAAAAGAATGTGCGCCAGCACGATGTGTTCGGTCGTTATGGCGGTGAAGAATTCTTGCTGGTTTTGCCTGAAACATCCTTGCTGGCAGCATTGAATATTGCTGAACGCATACGCGAACAGGTCGAGCAACACGATTGGAATGGGAAATTGCGCCATCGCGTCACCGTGTCTATCGGCCTGACACAACACATCCCAGGTGAATCCGTGCTGGATTTATTCTCACGTACCGATACCGCCATGTATATGGCCAAGCAGGGCGGCCGTAATCAAGTGGTGGTCGAGGAGCCGACTGCGGATAGCGCGGTTGCCTGATTCGAATTCAGCTTGATGGGTTTGAGGCGCTGCTTATTTCTTGCCTGTATTGCACGTCAGGACGAAATTGTGTCGTCCGACGACGCGGTATTTGTCAAATTGCGATGACATCGTTTAACAAATGTAATATTGTTGTGTGGAAACTTTCATTCTGCACTCGCGCTGTTACCTCGGCGCACTCTTTGGCTTTGAAACACCATGCAAGAACTCGCCGGACTAACCGCACTGATTATTGAGCCGCATGCGGGTATGCGGGCCAGTATTCACAACATGCTGAGCATAGGTGGCATCAGCAAGATCGAGTATGCGGCCAGCTCAGGCAGCGCAATCCGTCCTCTGAAACACAAGATGTTTGATCTGGTGATCTGCGAATACGATCTGGGCGAAGGCCAGGATGGTCAGCAATTGCTGGAGGACTTGCGGCATCACAAGATCATTCCGCCATCCACGGTATTCATCATGGTCACGGCCGAACGCAATCATGAAAAAGTGGTGAGCGCGGCAGAATTGGCGCTGAACGATTATGTGCTGAAGCCGTTCACAGCAGAAACGCTGATGGACCGGATCGCCAAAGCCATAGAAAAACGTAATGCCTTCATACCGATTTACCAGCTGATCGAGCATGGGAATCTCAGTGAAGCGATCAATGCCTGTGTTGCAAGTGAGCGCACGCACACGCGTTATCAGGCGGAATTCATACGTTTGCGTGCCGAGCTGCACATAACCTTGGGCGAATTGACGGAAGCAGAATCGATCTATTCCGAGCTTTTCGCCAAGCGTTCTATCGCATGGGCGCGTCTGGGTTTGGCAACCAGCTTGTACATGCAAGACCGCTTCGAAGAAGCGGAAGAAATGCTGACTTCACTGGTCGCCGAGAAAAAGCAGTTTCTGGAAGCCTATGACTGGCTGGCCAAAACGCAGGAAGCCCGAGGGCAAATGCAGCAAGCGCAAACCACGCTGGAGCATGCGGTCACGCGTTCTCCACATGCCTTGCAGCGCTTACGTAAACTGGGCAATGTCGCATTGGAAACCGGCGATACGGATACCGCTCATCGCGTCTTTCAACAAGTCATCAACAAAGCTAAATTCTCTGAATTCCGCGAACCGGAAGATCATGTGCATTTGGTCAAAACCTCGATCGCCAAAGGTGAAGTAAAACTCGTTTCTTCCATCATTCGTGATCTCGCAAAATCCTTGGCCAACATCAAGAAAACGCCAGCCTGTCGCGCTTTGGCCGCCGCTATGCTGCATAAACACAATGGCGATACGGAGCTGGCGGTAGAAGAGCTGGGTGCTGCCGTCCTTGCGTGCAAGGAGCCGATCGGTTTATCGAACGATACTAAAATGACCTTGGCGCTGAATTGCCTGGAAAATGGCATGGAGCAAGATGCGGTGGAGGTCATGACTTCGGTGGTCGGTAACGCTTCAACCAATGTGGCGATGACGAGGGCTATGCGTTTGTTCAGAGAAGCCGGGCGCGAAGATTTGGGTAAGCGCGTTACACGCGAAAGTAAAAGTCAGGTGGTCGATTTGGTATCGGCCGGTGCCGAGAAAGCGCGTCTTGGCGATTATCACGGTGCAGTCGCCTTGATGTCGGAAGCGGCGGATAAATTGCCGGAAAACCCGCAAGTGGTTTTCAATGCAGCAGTCGCCGTGCTGAAATGTCTGGATAGCCTGGGTTGGGATGAGCAATTGGGCGAGCAGGCGCGTACTTATATTAGCAATGCGCGTCGTCTTGATCCACGCAATCCGCGACTCTCCTTGCTCGCCAGTATGTATCGCGACATTCTGAAAAAGTACGCGATGGAGCGTGCGTATGGCGTACTACCGGCCAAGGCTGTCAGCAATGTTGCGCAGACTGAAAAACAATAAATAGTGTGCTTAGGGCGCAACCAGAATTGCATTCACCAATTCTGGTGGACGTGCGATCACTGCGCGTTGATTAAAACGCACTATCGGGCGTTGCAATAATTTTGGATGCGTTGCGAGTGCGTGCAGCAAGCTTGCGTCATCAGCATGCGCTAATTGCAGGCTTGTGAATTCATCTTCATTGTCGCGCACCATGTCGCGTACGCTAACGGCTTGTTCTGATTGCAGAACGTGATGCAATTCCGTTAATTGAGTCTGCGTCAGCGGCGTTTTTTGATAATCAATGACATCTAAAGTCAGACCGTGTTGTGTCGCAAATTGCTGCGCCAGTTCCAATGCGCCGCGCGATTTTGAGCAGCGTGGGTTGTGATAAATGATGAGCATGATGTGTGAATTCAAAAAAGTGAGTGGATAAGCGATAGCTTGCATTATCCCGTTTTCAGAGCAATTCAGTGGTGAGCATGGCGAACTCTGCACTCCTCCTTGCTTGTGTTGAAGGAGATCTACTTATAATTCGTGATGTTATGGTTGGGTTTGATGTTAATTTGACTGATGTTCAGCGATGTTTATGTATTTTTCATCAATTCGGATTGAGTGCGGATAATTTACTGATACGCGCTGTCTACTTCTTCTCGATATTAAAGTGATGCCATGTCTGACAACTCCGATAGCAACTTGCCACCTGTTAAGCCTCCATCTTCCGACGCCGCATTAGATACAGCTGCACCAGATCCAGTTTCCCCGCCGGCAACGCCTGCTGCCGAGCCGCAAATAGCGCCTCTGCCTCCTGCGTTCAATTTCGCAACCAAGCCGGATTTTGGCAAGCACAGTACGCCTGCTTATCAAATGCCGGACGATACGCCTTGGAAGCAAACCTGGCGTATTTTCCAGGCACGTTTACAAAGTTTGTCCGAGCAAGTAGGGCGGCGTCTGACGCAGCGCACGTTAAAAATTGGTGTGTCTGCACGTATTTTTCATCCGGAAAGCGGCGCCAAAGGTCTGCAGGGGAAAACCTTGCAATACCTTGAAGAGTCTATTGCGCAGTGGGTGATGTCGCGCGATGTGCTGGTGTTGATGATCCCAACGGTCAATACGAATGGTCTTTTGCATCCAAGCAAAATTCGCTTGCGCGATTACGCCAAACATCTGGATGGCTTGGTCTTGCAAGGTGGGGCTGACGTTGCGCCGCAGACTTACTCCCAAACGGCGACGCGTCCGGAATGGAGTGGTGACAGCTCGCGCGATATGTATGAATTGGAGTTGCTGCACGAATTCATTGAAGCAGGTAAGCCGGTATTGGGCATCTGCCGTGGTTGCCAGTTAATTAACGTCGCCTTTGGTGGCACCTTGTATCAAGACATCGCAACCGATGTGCCAACGGCAATGCCGCACGTTAACGACTTGTACGATAGTCATCGTCATGCGATCCAGTTCCCGCCCGGATCTTCGTTGGCATCTCTTTTTCAGGGGCAGACTGCGCCTTTGGTTAACTCGATACATCATCAAGCCGTGCGTGATCTGGGGCGTGATCTGATGATCGAAGCGATATCTGAGACTGACAATATTGTCGAAGCGGTACGTTATACGAAAGCCCGTTTTGTCATGGGCTTGCAATGGCATCCGGAATTCCATCGTGCGGGTGGTTCGGAGCTGCTCGATTGCACACCGATACTTGATAATTTCCTGCGTGCGGCACGAGAAACGCGCTTCTAATCTTCGTTTTGTCTATTCGGCATGAAAAAAGAACGAATAATTTGAAAAAATTAGTCGAAGTATCGTTGCAAGTTGTTGACAAGGGAGGTCGACTCCCCTATAGTTTGGGGTTCCCCGCGGAGGGGTGGCCGAGTGGTTAATGGCAGCAGACTGTAAATCTGCCTTCTTACGAATACGCTGGTTCGAATCCAGCCCCCTCCACCAAGTTTTTAGCAGCAAAAAGAACAAAAGAAGTGAGTTGTGTAGTGGTGGCCCTCGCGGGTGTAGCTCAATGGTAGAGCTGAAGCCTTCCAAGCTTATGACGAGGGTTCGATTCCCTTCACCCGCTCCAGTTTTTAAAGGTTGGACGTGCCGCAGTGGTTGGTATCGGACGGCTAGTTTGCCCTTTTAGCTCAGTGGTAGAGCACTCCCTTGGTAAGGGAGAGGCCACGTGTTCAATCCACGTAAAGGGCACCAAAGAATTCAGTTGTTCATTTTTATCGGTAAGTCGGTCGGGCGTTTGCCTGAACATTCTCATCAAAATTGTTAGGAGTCTAAGATGGCAAAAGGCAAATTCGAGCGGACCAAGCCGCACGTGAATGTGGGCACAATTGGTCACGTCGATCATGGTAAAACCACATTGACGGCAGCGATTGCGACCGTGTTGTCGAAGAAATTTGGCGGCGAAGCAAAAGCGTACGATCAAATTGACGCAGCGCCAGAAGAAAAAGCGCGCGGCATCACGATCAACACCGCACACGTCGAATACGAAACAGCAAACCGTCACTACGCACACGTTGACTGCCCAGGCCATGCTGATTATGTTAAAAACATGATTACTGGTGCTGCACAGATGGACGGCGCGATCCTGGTTTGCTCCGCAGCAGACGGCCCAATGCCACAAACACGTGAACACATCTTGTTGTCGCGTCAAGTTGGCGTTCCATACATCATCGTCTTCTTGAACAAAGCAGACATGGTTGATGATGAAGAATTGCTGGAATTGGTCGAAATGGAAGTGCGTGAGCTCCTCTCCAAATACGACTTCCCAGGCGACGACTTGCCGATCATCAAAGGTTCGGCTAAGTTGGCACTCGAAGGCGACACAGGTCCATTGGGCGAACAAGCTATTCTGGCACTCGCAGAAGCCCTCGACACCTACATCCCAACACCAGAACGCGCAGTTGACGGCGCATTCCTGTTGCCAGTGGAAGACGTATTCTCGATCTCCGGTCGCGGTACAGTTGTTACCGGTCGTATCGAACGCGGTATCGTTAAAGTTGGCGAAGCCCTCGAAATCATCGGCATCCGCGACACCCAAGTCACCACCTGTACTGGTGTTGAAATGTTCCGCAAATTGCTCGACCAAGGTCAAGCAGGCGACAACGTCGGCGTATTGCTGCGTGGTACCAAGCGTGAAGACGTGGAACGTGGTCAAGTTCTGGCAAAGCCAGGTTCGATCAAGCCACACAAACATTTCACAGGCGAAATCTACGTTCTGTCGAAAGATGAAGGCGGTCGTCACACACCATTCTTCAACAACTACCGTCCACAGTTCTACTTCCGTACAACGGACGTAACTGGTTCGATCGAGTTGCCGAAGGATAAAGAAATGGTAATGCCAGGCGACAACGTGTCGATCACAGTGATGTTGATCAACCCGATCGCGATGGAAGAAGGTCTGCGTTTCGCTATCCGTGAAGGCGGTCGTACCGTCGGCGCTGGTGTCGTCGCTAAAATTATTGAGTAATAAATGAATGCTGCGGCGATCTCGATGTTGAGATCGCCGTTAGTGGTTCAAGTAGTGGTAGTGTAAAAACCGTAGGGGCGTAGCTCAATTGGCAGAGTGTCGGTCTCCAAAACCGAAGGTTGGGGGTTCGAGGCCCTCCGCCCCTGCCACCGATTCTGGTGCAGGGCATCGAAAGTAAAGTGTAATGGCTAATCAACCCGTAGAAACTGTTGGCGCGTCAGGCGATAAGATCAAGATCGTTTTGGCGATTCTTGCCGCAATCGCGGGCGTAGTCGGATTCTATTTTTTGTCGGATAAAGCAACGGCAGTTCGTGTTGCAGCATTGGTTGGTGGTTTGCTTGTGGCAATTGCGATTGCATGGACATCTGCATCGGGTCGCGACTTCCTCAATTTTTCAAAAGAAGCAGTTCGCGAGACCAAAAAAGTAGTTTGGCCAACACGTAAAGAAGCATTGCAGATGACCGCAATTGTTTTTGGTTTCGTTTTGGTCATGGCGCTTTTCCTGTGGGGTACGGATAAGTTACTCGAAGTTGTGCTGTACGACCTGATTTTGGGCTGGAAAAGATAATGAGCGACAATATTCAGGATGATGCGCAAGACGGTGCGCCAAGTGCCGCCGCTGCAGCAGCTTCCACTAGTAAGAAACGTTGGTATGTCGTGCACGCCTATTCCGGTATGGAAAAGAGCGTGCAACGTGCGTTAATAGAGCGCGCAACGCGTGCTGGCATGGAAGACAAGTTTGGGCAAATTCTGGTGCCTACCGAAGAAGTGATCGAAGTAAAAAACGGTCAAAAATCGGTGAGTGAACGCCGCTTTTTCCCGGGTTATGTTCTCGTCGAAATGGAAATGACCGACGAAACATGGCATCTGGTCAAGAATACGAACAAAGTAACCGGTTTCATCGGTGGCAAGTCAAACAAGCCAACCCCGATTCCGCCGCACGAAGTCGACAAGATCATGCAGCAAATGCAGGATGGCGTCGAAAAACCGCGCCCAAAAGTCTTGTACGAAGTGGGCGAACTGGTGCGTATCAAGGATGGTCCGTTCACCGATTTCAACGGCAATGTCGAAGAAGTCAATTACGAGAAGTCCAAGGTTCGCGTATCGGTAACGATTTTCGGTCGTGCTACACCAGTAGAGCTGGAATTCGGTCAAGTCGAAAAAGTTTGATTCTGTAAAGCATTAACGCACTCCGAAGCGTTTGAAGCGTCAAGTTTCAGGAATTCGGAAGCAGTAAAAAGAGGAGCCACAGTAATAAGCCGCAAGGCAAGTGAACAGGCGCTACCACTCAATCAATGTAGGAGCCATCATGGCAAAGAAAATCATTGGTTTTATCAAGCTGCAAGTTCCAGCTGGTAAAGCAAACCCATCCCCACCAATCGGACCTGCTTTGGGTCAACGTGGTCTGAACATCATGGAATTCTGCAAAGCGTTTAACGCACAGACTCAAGGTGTTGAGCCAGGTATGCCAATTCCGGTTGTGATCACCGCGTTTGCGGACAAGTCTTTCACTTTCGTGATGAAGACTCCTCCAGCAACGTACCTGATCAAAAAAGCAGCAAACCTGACCAAAGGTTCGGCTAAGCCACATACCGACAAAGTCGGCAAGATCACACGTGCACAAGCTGAAGAAATCGCTACAACTAAACGGCCGGATTTGACGGCTGCCGACATGGATGCAGCTGTGCGTACTATCGCCGGTTCCGCACGTTCCATGGGCATCACGGTGGAGGGTCTGTAATGGCTAAGTTATCGAAACGCGTTAAAGCATTTAAAGCAAAAGTTGATCGTACCAAAGCGTACCCATTCGACAATGCACTGGCTTTGATCAAAGAATGCGCATCTGCCAAATTTAACGAATCGATCGACGTATCGGTTCAATTGGGTGTTGATGCTAAGAAATCCGACCAAGTTGTTCGTGGTTCCGTAGTTTTGCCAGCTGGTACCGGTAAATCGGTCCGTGTTGCAGTATTTGCAACTGGCGAAAAAGCAGAGCAAGCGAAAGCAGCTGGTGCTGATATCGTTGGTATGGAAGATCTGGCTGAGCAAATCAAAGCCGGCAATATGCCTTTCGACATCGTCATCGCATCGCCAGATACCATGCGTATCGTTGGTACCTTGGGTCAAATCCTCGGCCCACGCGGCATGATGCCTAACCCTAAAGTTGGCACTGTTACACCTGACGTAGCGACTGCAGTTAAAAATGCAAAAGCTGGTCAAGTGCAATACCGTACCGACAAGGCTGGCATTATCCACGCAACCATCGGTCGTAAATCATTTACCGACGAAGCACTCAAATCCAACTTGTTGGCTTTGATTGATGCGTTGACCAAAGCTAAGCCAGCGACCAGCAAGGGTGTTTACCTGCGTAAAGTTTCGCTGTCGTCAACGATGGGCGCTGGTGTACGCGTCGATCAAACGACTCTGGCTGCTTAAGTTATTGAATTAAGTCCCATTGCCAGTTTGGCAGTGGGCGCATCTTTGGGCTGGACCTGATTCGGCAGTATTGAAGAGGGTCCAGGCAATCAAAGACCGTTGGGCGGCGTGCATGTAAGTTGTGTGCAAAGTTAAATGTGGAATCGGCAACGATCTCATACCCAACGCAGATGGTGAACCCGAACAAGTTTTGTAGTCTCTCGCTGGCTTGCCAGTACTGAACTCCTAACTTCGGACGCCGTGTTCGAACCGATGTGAGGCAAGCAATCAATGACGATTGTGTATGCGCTGAACATCATTTTTGGAGGTTGATCTTGAGTCTCAATCTGAATGACAAAAAGGCCGTAGTCGCCGAAATCTCTGCCAAAGTTGCATCGGCACAGACCATCGTCGTGGCCGAATACCGTGGCATCCAGGTTGGTCACTTGACACAACTGCGCGCCAAAGCGCGGGACCAAGGTGTGTACTTGCGCGTATTGAAAAATACGCTGGCACGTCGCGCTGTTGAAGGTACCGCATTTGCCGACCTCGCTTCAGCAATGACCGGTCCGTTGATCTATTCGATCTCGGATGATGCCGTTGCAGCAGCAAAAGTCATCAATGACTTTGCTAAAACCAACGACAAATTGGTTGTTAAAGCAGGTAACTACGCAGGCAAGTCGCTTGATAAAGCGGCTGTTGCAGCGTTGGCAAATATTCCTAGCCGTGAAGTCCTGCTGGCCCAAGTCTTGGGCATGATGCTGGTTCCGGTTGCGAGCTTTACGCGTGGTCTGGCTGCTCTTGCTGCACAAAAAGCTGAAGGCCAAGCGCCTGCAGCTGCAGCAGAACCAGTTGCTGAAGCGACCGAAGCAGCAGCGGAATAATTGGTTGCCGCAGAGATGCGGCCCTACGCTCTTGTTTCGACGCTTCGCGTCAGTACCAATCAGATGTAATTATTGAAAAAAATTTAGGAGTTTCAAATGGCAATTAGCAAAGACGACATCCTGGAAGCCGTAGGCAACCTGACAGTTTTGGAATTGAATGACTTGGTTAAAGCATTCGAAGAAAAATTCGGCGTATCCGCTGCTGCAATGGCTGCTCCAGCAGCTGGCGGCGCAGCTGGTGGCGCTGCAGCTGAAGAGCAAACCGAATTCACAGTTATCCTGGCTGATTTCGGCGCGAACAAAGTTGGCGTAATTAAAGCAGTTCGTGAAATCACCGGTCTGGGCTTGAAAGAAGCTAAAGATCTGGTTGATGGCGCACCGAAACCTTTGAAAGAAGGCGTTTCGAAAGCGGATGCAGAAGCAGCGAAGAAAAAACTGGAAGAAGCTGGCGCAAAAGCCGAGATCAAGTAATCTCGATTTGCCCGCGCTACTTTACAGCGCTCGAGTCAAAGTTCGATACCTCCCGAAAGGGCGGTTCGGCTTTGGCTCCTTTGTCGTTCTTGATTTTAGTGGCTAAAGGCAGGCTTGATCGACTTCATGTAATCTTGTCAGCATTTGCTTGTTAAAGGGCAGAGACTTGAGGTTTCAATGTTTCGAATTGTGTTGTTGCAATTCGGCAATGCAGCCTGAATCCTGAATTCTCTATCCTTCCCTGTCACTCACGGAGTGTCCATGCACTACTCATTTACTGAGAAAAAGCGCATTCGCAAATCATTCGCGAAACGCGCTAACGTTCACAACGTTCCGTTCCTGCTGGCGACCCAGCTCGAGTCTTACCACGGCTTTTTGCAAGAAGACAGAATACCGTCCCAACGCAAAAACGAAGGCTTGCAATCTGCCTTTACGTCGATTTTTCCTATCGTTTCGCACAATGGTTTTGCGCGCCTCGAATTCTTGTCATATGTGCTCGGCGATCCGCCGTTCAACATTAAAGAATGCCAACAACGTGGATTGACCTACGCGTCACCTCTGCGTGCCAAAGTTCGTCTGGTGATCCTGGATAAGGAATCGCCAACCAAGCCTGTCGTTAAAGAAATGAAAGAACAAGAAGTCTACATGGGCGAATTGCCTTTGATGACCTCGACCGGTTCCTTCGTGATTAACGGTACTGAGCGCGTTATCGTGTCGCAGTTGCATCGTTCGCCAGGCGTGTTCTTTGAACATGATCGCGGCAAGACGCACTCGTCCGGTAAATTGCTGTTCTCCGCACGTATCATTCCTTACCGCGGTTCATGGCTGGACTACGAATTCGATCCGAAAGACATCCTGTTCTTCCGCGTCGATCGTCGCCGCAAGATGCCTGTCACGATCCTGTTGAAGGCTATCGGCATGACGCCGGAACAAATCCTTGAAAACTTCTTCGTTTTCGATGATTTCGCATTGCATTCGGATGGTGCCGAGATGGCATTCGTTCCAGAACGCCTGCGCGGTGAAGTCGCTCGTTTCGACATCACTGACAAAGCCGGTAAAGTACTGGTCGCAAAAGACAAGCGTATTAACAGCAAGCACGTCCGCGACGTGGAATCTGCTGGTATCAAACATATTTCGGTTCCGGAAGACTATCTGCTGGGCCGTATTCTGGCGAAAAACATCGTTGATAAAGAAACTGGCGAAGTCATTGCCAGCGCCAACGATGAATTGACAGAAGACCTGTTGGCACGCCTGCGTGAAGGTAAAGTCACCAATATCCAAACGTTGTACACCAACGATCTGGATCAAGGCGGCTACATCTCGCAAACGCTGCGTATGGACGACACCAACGATCAGATGGCTGCAAAAGTAGCTATCTATCGCATGATGCGTCCAGGCGAACCGCCAACCGAAGATTCAGTTGAAGCATTGTTCAACGGCTTGTTCTACAACGCAGATCGTTACGATTTGTCGGCTGTCGGCCGTATGAAATTCAACCGTCGTATCGGTCGTGATGAATTGACCGGCACCATGACACTGTCGAACGAAGACGTGTTGGCTGTGATCAAGATTCTGGTTGAGTTGCGCAATGGTCGCGGCGAAGTCGATGATATCGATCACTTGGGTAACCGTCGCGTACGTTGCGTCGGCGAATTGGCTGAGAACCAATTCCGTGCTGGTTTAGTTCGTGTTGAGCGCGCTGTTAAAGAGCGTCTCGGCCAAGCCGAAGCCGACAATCTGATGCCGCATGACCTGATCAACTCCAAGCCGATTTCGGCTGCGATCCGTGAATTCTTCGGTTCGTCGCAGTTGTCGCAGTTTATGGATCAAACCAATCCATTGTCGGAAATCACGCACAAACGTCGTATTTCTGCACTGGGACCTGGCGGTTTGACACGTGAACGAGCCGGCTTTGAGGTTCGTGACGTACATCCGACTCACTACGGTCGTGTGTGCCCAATCGAAACACCGGAAGGTCCGAACATTGGTCTGATCAATTCGCTGGCTATGTATGCTCGCTTGAACGAATACGGTTTCCTCGAAACCCCATATCGTAAAGTTGAAGGCAGCAAAGTCACGACGCAGATCGATTATTTGTCCGCAATTGAAGAAGGCCGTTACATCATCGCTCAGGCGAATGCGACGATCGACAAAGCTGGTATGTTGTCCGATGAGCTGGTTTCCGCACGTGAAGCTGGTGAAACGATTCTGGTATCGCCAGAACGTGTTCAGTACATGGACGTGGCGACAGGTCAGGTTGTTTCGGTTGCTGCTTCGCTGATTCCGTTCCTCGAACACGATGATGCGAACCGCGCATTGATGGGTGCCAACATGCAACGTCAGGCTGTTCCTTGCCTGCGTCCAGAAAAAGCATTGGTTGGTACCGGTATCGAACGTACGGTTGCAGTCGATTCGGGTACGACCGTTCAGGCATTGCGTGGTGGTATCGTTGATTACATCGATGCAGGCCGCGTTGTGATTCGCGTCAATGACGATGAAGCGCAAGCTGGTGAAGTCGGTGTTGATATCTACAACCTGATCAAGTACACCCGTTCGAACCAGAACACCAATATTAACCAACGTCCTATCGTGCAAGTTGGCGATCGCGTTGCTAAACATGACGTTATCGCCGATGGCGCATCGACTGACTTGGGCGAACTCGCTCTGGGTCAAAACATGCTGATCGCGTTTATGCCATGGAACGGTTACAACTTCGAAGATTCGATTCTGATCTCTGAAAAAGTTGTGGCTGATGACCGTTACACTTCGATTCATATCGAAGAGTTGTCGGTTGTTGCACGTGACACCAAGCTGGGTGCAGAAGAAATCACACGTGATATCTCGAACCTGGCTGAGAACCAACTGGCACGTCTGGATGACGCCGGTATTGTTTACATCGGTGCAGAAGTTACCGCTGGCGACACTCTGGTCGGTAAAGTAACGCCAAAAGGCGAAACACAACTGACACCGGAAGAAAAACTGCTGCGCGCGATTTTCGGCGAAAAAGCATCCGACGTAAAAGATACATCGTTGCGCGTACCGTCCGGCATGGTCGGCACCGTAATCGACGTGCAAGTGTTTACGCGTGAAGGTATTCCACGCGACAAACGTGCACAACAGATTATCGACGACGAACTGCAACGCTATCGTTTGGATTTGAACGATCAGCTGCGTATCGTTGAAGGCGATGCATTCCAGCGTCTGGAAAAAATGTTGATCGGTAAAGTCGTCAACGGCGGTCCTAAGAAAATCGCTAAGGGCGCGAAAATCACTAAAGAGTATTTGGACGATCTGGACAAATACCACTGGTTCGATATTCGCCCTGCAGACGACACATCGGCAAATGCTTTGGAAGCCATCAAGGAATCCATCGCTGAAAAACGCCATCAGTTTGATCTGGCATTTGAAGAAAAACGCAAGAAACTGACGCAAGGCGACGAATTGCCGCCAGGCGTACAGAAGATGGTCAAAGTGTATCTGGCAGTCAAACGTCGCCTGCAACCTGGCGACAAGATGGCGGGTCGTCACGGTAACAAAGGTGTGGTTTCACGCATCTTGCCTATCGAAGACATGCCGCACATGGCTGACGGTACACCAGCAGACGTCGTGCTGAACCCATTGGGTGTTCCATCGCGTATGAACGTCGGTCAGGTGTTGGAAGTTCATTTGGGCTGGGCAGCTAAAGGTCTGGGCTTGCGTATTGGCGAAATGCTGACTGCACAAGTACAAATCGCTGAACTGCGCAAATTCCTGGCTGCGATTTATAACGAGTCCGGCAAAACGGAAGACCTCGATAGTTTCAGCGATGCAGAAATCCTGGAATTGGCGGGTAACCTGAAAAACGGCGTGCCATTCGCAACACCAGTGTTTGACGGTGCTGATGAATCCGAAACCCGTCGCATGCTGGATCTGGCTTACCCAGATCACATTGCGAAGCAATTGGGCATGACCGCTTCCAAGAACCAGGTCACGATGTATGACGGTCGTACTGGTGAAGCGTTTGAACGTAGCGTAACTGTCGGTTACATGCACTACCTCAAACTGCATCACTTGGTTGATGACAAGATGCATGCTCGTTCGACCGGTCCTTACTCGCTGGTTACGCAGCAACCACTGGGTGGTAAAGCTCAGTTCGGTGGCCAGCGTTTCGGTGAGATGGAAGTCTGGGCACTGGAAGCATACGGCGCGTCTTACGTCTTGCAAGAGATGTTGACCGTCAAGTCCGATGACGTGAATGGCCGTACCAAAGTGTACGAAAATCTCGTCAAGGGCGACCACGTCATCGACGCCGGCATGCCGGAATCCTTCAACGTTCTCGTTAAGGAAATCCGCTCGCTGGGTATCGACATCGACCTGGAACGCGACTGATGTAAAGCAAGGGAGGAAGGGCATGACGTCCTTTCTCCCTTTGCTGCTTGAAATTTAGTATTGAAGTAAAAGTAGTCAGTAAAAATAGTAAGAACGAAAATAGCAGTTTTTGGAAGTGTCGTCTGTCCCGGTATGCGCGGAACTTAGCTCGCGAAGCTTAGCTCTCCCGCCCATGCGAACAGGGTTTAAAGCAGCGCCGGCACAACCGTCTCATCATCAAGCGTTTTTTCACGCCAACTGGAGTGATACATGAAAGCACTGCTCGATCTATTCAAGCAAGTTCAGCAAAATGAACAATTCGACGCGATCAAAATTGGTCTGGCGTCACCTGAAAAAATCCGTTCGTGGTCCTACGGCGAAGTCAAGAAGCCGGAAACCATCAACTATCGTACTTTCAAGCCTGAACGTGACGGCTTGTTTTGCGCAAAAATCTTTGGCCCTATCAAAGATTACGAATGCCTTTGCGGTAAATACAAACGCCTGAAACATCGCGGCGTTATCTGCGAAAAGTGCGGCGTTGAAGTCACACTGGCTAAAGTGCGTCGTGAACGCATGGGCCACATCGAGTTGGCATCGCCAACCGCGCATATCTGGTTCCTGAAATCGCTGCCATCACGTCTGGGCATGGTCCTCGACATGACATTGCGGGATATCGAACGCGTTCTGTATTTCGAAGCCTACGTTGTGACCGATCCAGGCATGACTCCGCTGAAAAAATGCCAGATCATGTCGGAAGACGACTACGCAGCTAAATACGAAGAATTCGGTGACGACTTCACCGCATTCATGGGCGCCGAAGGTATCCGTGAATTGCTGCGCGCTATCGACATCGATCGCGATGCTGAAATGCTGCGTCAGGAATTGAAAGATTCCAAATCTGAAGCCAAGATCAAAAAATACGCTAAGCGCCTGAAAGTGCTGGAAGCGTTCCAACGTTCGGGCATCAAGCCTGACTGGATGATCATGGAAGTGTTGCCGGTCTTGCCGCCAGAACTGCGCCCATTGGTGCCGCTGGATGGTGGTCGCTTCGCAACCTCCGATTTGAACGATTTGTATCGCCGCGTTATCAACCGTAACAACCGTTTGAAGCGTCTGATGGAACTCCGCGCGCCGGAAATCATCACCCGCAACGAAAAACGTATGTTGCAAGAAGCGGTCGATTCGCTGCTGGACAACGGCCGTCGCGGTAAAGCGATGACTGGCGCCAACAAGCGTCCGTTGAAATCGCTGGCAGAAATGATCAAAGGCAAGGGCGGTCGTTTCCGTCAAAACTTGCTGGGCAAACGAGTCGATTACTCGGGTCGTTCCGTTATCGTCGTGGGCCCACAACTGAAATTGCATCAATGCGGCTTGCCAAAATTGATGGCGTTGGAACTGTTCAAACCATTCATTTTCAACAAGCTTGAATTGATGGGCTTGGCGACAACGATCAAGGCTGCGAAAAAACTGGTTGAGATTCAAGAACCAGTCGTGTGGGACATCCTGGAAGACGTGATCCGTGAACATCCGGTCATGTTGAACCGTGCGCCTACCTTGCACCGTTTGGGTATCCAAGCGTTTGAACCAGTCCTGATCGAAGGTAAAGCAATTCAATTGCACCCTCTGGTCTGTGCCGCATTTAACGCCGACTTTGACGGCGATCAAATGGCGGTTCACGTTCCATTGTCGATCGAAGCACAGATGGAAGCACGCACATTGATGCTGTCTTCGAACAACATCTTGTTCCCATCGAACGGCGAACCATCGATCGTTCCTTCGCAAGATATCGTGTTGGGTCTGTACTACGCGAGCCGTGAAGCGATCAACGCCAAGGGCGAAGGCATGATCTTCCCGGATGTTTCGGAAGTCATCCGCGCCTACGACAACAAAATGGTTGAGCTGGCAACGCGTATCACTGTTCGTATCACCGAGTATCCAAAAAATGTGGAAACCGGCGAATTCGAAAAAACAGTTACTCGTTACGAAACCACAGTTGGTCGCGCAATCCTGTCCGAAATTCTGCCTAAAGGCTTGCCGTTCTCCGTATTGAACCGTGCGCTGAAGAAGAAAGAAATTTCGCGTCTGATCAACTTGTCCTTCCGTAAGTGCGGTCTGCGCGCAACGGTCGTGTTTGCTGATCAATTGCTGCAATCAGGTTTCCGCTTGGCGACACGTGCTGGTATCTCGATTTGCGTCGATGACATGCTGGTGCCGAAAGAAAAAGTCTCCCTCATTGCGGCTGCCGAAGGCGAAGTTAAACAGATCGAACAGCAATACTCGTCCGGTCTGGTTACTGCTGGCGAACGTTACAACAAAGTGGTTGATATCTGGGGCAAAGCAGGCGATGACGTCGGCAAGGCCATGATGGATCAACTCAAAGTTGAAGACGTCACCAAACGCGACGGTACCAAAACCACTCAAGAATCGTTCAACGCGATTTACATGATGGCCGATTCCGGTGCGCGCGGTTCCGCAGCACAGATTCGTCAGCTGGCCGGTATGCGTGGCCTGATGGCGAAACCGGATGGTTCCATTATTGAAACGCCGATCACCGCGAACTTCCGCGAAGGTCTGAACGTTTTGCAGTACTTCATCTCGACTCACGGTGCACGTAAAGGTCTGGCCGATACCGCTCTGAAAACAGCGAACTCGGGTTACCTGACACGTCGTCTGGTTGACGTAACGCAAGATCTGGTTGTGATTGAGGATGATTGCGGTACGACAAACGGCGCATCGATGAAGGCGATGGTTGAAGGCGGTGAAGTTATTGAAGCCTTGCGTGACCGTATCCTCGGCCGCGTAGCGACTAACGACATCGTTAATCCTGAAACACAGGCAACCCTGTATGCAGCCGGCTCATTGCTGGATGAAGACATGGTTGAAGAAATCGAACGCCTCGGCATCGATGAAGTAAAAGTACGTACACCATTGACTTGCGATACACGCTTCGGCCTGTGCGCAATGTGCTACGGCCGCGATCTGGGTCGTGGTTCGATGGTCAACGCCGGTGAAGCAGTGGGTGTTATCGCTGCACAATCGATCGGTGAACCGGGTACTCAGTTGACGATGCGTACCTTCCACATTGGTGGTGCAGCGTCGCGTGCGGCAGTTGCTTCGTCGGTGGAAGCCAAATCGAACGGCACCGTACGCTTCACAGCAACGATGCGTTACGTTACCAACGGTAAAGGCGGTCAGATCGTCATTTCCCGTTCGGGCGAAGTGTTGATTACTGATGACTACGGTCGTGAGCGTGAGCGTCATAAAGTACCGTACGGTGCGACTTTGATCGTCAAAGACGGTCTGGTCATCAAAGCCGGTACTGCATTGGCAACATGGGATCCGTTGACCCGTCCGATCATTACCGAATACACCGGTGTGGTGAAATTCGAGAACGTCGAAGAAGGTTCGACCGTTGCACGTCAGATCGATGAAGTGACCGGTCTGTCGACTCTGGTTGTTATCGATGCAAAACGCCGCGGTTCAGTTACTAAAACGTTGCGTCCACAGGTCAAACTGTTGAACGAACAAGGCGAAGAAGTGAAGATCGCCGGTACCGAGCACGCAGTGACGATCGGCTTCCAAGTCGGCGCGCTGATTACTGTTAAAGACGGCCAGCAAGTTACCGTCGGCGAAGTATTGGCACGTATCCCGACCGAATCGCAAAAAACACGTGACATCACCGGTGGTCTGCCGCGTGTTGCCGAGTTGTTCGAAGCGCGTTCACCGAAAGATGCCGGCATGCTGGCAGAAGTCACCGGTACGGTTGCGTTCGGTAAAGAAACCAAAGGTAAGCAACGTCTGGAAATCACAGACATGGACGGCAACAAGCACGAGTTCTTGATCACCAAGGACAAGCAAGTGCTGGTACATGACGGCCAGGTTGTGAACAAAGGCGAGATGATTGTTGACGGCCCAGCTGATCCACAAGACATTCTGCGTTTGTTGGGTATCGAAGCGCTGGCACGTTACATCGTCGACGAAGTTCAAGACGTGTACCGTTTGCAAGGCGTGAAGATCAACGACAAGCATATCGAAGTCATCGTGCGTCAGATGTTGCGTCGCGTACAAGTTGTTGATGCTGGCGATGCAAATTACATCGTGGGCGAACAAGTTGAGCGTTCGGAACTGTTGGACGAAAACGATCGCGTGATTGCAGCGGGCAAGATTCCTGCAACCTACGAAAACGTATTGCTGGGTATTACCAAAGCATCGTTGTCGACCGATTCGTTCATCTCGGCTGCTTCGTTCCAAGAAACGACACGTGTTCTTACCGAAGCTGCGATCATGGGCAAACGCGATGGTCTGCGTGGCTTGAAAGAAAACGTGATCGTTGGTCGTTTGATCCCTGCTGGTACCGGTTTGGCATTCCACCGTGCTCGCAAGGAAAAAGAATCGTGGGAAGCAGAAGAGCGTACAGCTCTGTTGCAATCCGAAAAAGCTGCTCGCGCAGCGGAAGCGGAAGCGCAATTTGCTGACGTTTCAAGCACCCCGGATAGCGATACCGACGCTTCGTAATTCAAGCTGTAGTTCAAGCATCTAACGGCATCAGGAGAAATCCTGGTGCCGTTTTTTTATGCCTATCGGTTTAGCTGTATGAAGAAATTTTTGTGTTCAAGTCTTTGAGTACGGCGCAGCCAATTTTCAGCTGTTGCATGAACGCCTCATTTCTAAGGATGGTCACAAATAGTAATGATTATCATTTAAATATAAGATATCATCACGTCCTGATGTTTGCCATCGGCAACATCGCTACTTTTATCGTGTGCCTTGCTTTACGAAGCTGCCACGCGAAAACACCAAAAAACTACGGCAGCCAGCATTACTTTCGCGAGCAACCTATCCACAATTAAAGGAATGGTTGTTATGAAGTTATGCAGGAACAAACTCGCCCTGGCTACTGTGCTGGTACTTCAGCAATGGCCGGTGCATCAAGCTGGTGCGCAACAGATCGCCAAACTCGACGAAATCACGGTTACCTCGACGCGCGGACTCGGCGGCGATATCAACCGCGCCGCAGCGACGGTATCAGTGGTCACCGCAGAAGAAATCGAGCAGCAGAATGCCAAGGATATAAAGGATGCATTGCGCTATGAGCCGGGCGTCGAGGTGCGGCGTTCCGTCTCCCGAACCAGTGGCATTAGTGGAGCCAGCGCAACCGCCGGACGTGGCGGAAATGAGGGCATTACTATTCGCGGACTGGATGGCAATCGTGTGCTCTTGTTGGAAGATGGTGTTCCTGTACCACGTGCTTTCAGCGTCGGCACTCTCAGTGCTGGACGCGGAAGTTACCTGAACACGGATTTGTATCAGCGCATAGAAGTCTTGCGTGGTCCGGCTTCGTCCATGTACGGCAGTGATGGCTTGACTGGTGCAGTCAACTTCGTCATCAAGGATCCGCAGGATTATCTGAATATCTTCAATAAGAGTACTTACTTCTCGGTTCGCCCATCTTACGATTCAGTTGATAACAGTTTTGGGACTAGCGGTACTCTGGCCATAGGCGGTGAACGTTGGCAGGGTATGGTGTTGCTGAACGCGCGCCATGGCAAAGAGACTGACAACAAAGGTGATCGCGACATCACCGGTACCAACCGCACTGCGCCGGACCCGCTGACCTATGACACGCAATCAGCGCTGGGCCGGGTGGTATTCCGCGCGACTGCAAATGATGTCTTTAAGTTGACGCTGGCGACGACAGAGAATAAAACCTCCGGCAGCAGTCCGTCAGCGATTGGTCCTGCCGCTGGAAACACCCAGGTTACCGGATACCAAACCACGAGCAAGGTACAAAGTGATCGCCTTACCTTTGCTTACGAGCGTGACGATGCAGATAACCCGATAGTGCAAAAGATCCGTGCCAATGTGTTCTATCGCGATGCCAACACAAATCAATATACGTTTGAAAGCGGTACCGGTGCCACGCGCCCACGTTTCCGTGACGTGACCTATAAAGACCAGGCTGTTGGCGGCGGCGTGATGGCCGAAAGTAGTTTCAATGTTGGCGGCATCAAGAATCAGCTGGTGTATGGGCTGGATGTCAGCAGAAGCCAGTTAAGCCAACAAGCGACCGGAACGGGGTGGACTACGTGTACCGGAACGCAATATTGCGAACTGTTTCCCAAAACGAATTACTCGATTTTCGGCGCTTACGTGCAGGATGACATACGCATAGGGAAGTTAAGTATCATTCCGGGCTTGCGCTATGACTCCTATGAGCTCGATCCCAAGACGAGCGCACGTTATGACGCGCAAGCCAACGCAAATGGACAGCCGGCCGCTCGCAGCAAAGATAATGCATTGTCGCCGCGACTGGCATTCCTCTATGAAGTAACGCCTGCGTTTGTGCCGTATGCGCAATATGCGCGCGGATTCCGTGCGCCGTCGCCACAAGAAGTGAACTCTTACTTCAATAACGTTGGTGTTCCTGGTGGATCGTATATGCAGATTGCCAATCCGAACCTCAAAGCGGAAACCAGCAACTCGTATGAGATCGGTTTGCGCGGCAAGGTGGATCTGGCAGATAGTCGTGTGCGCTATAGCGCGGCTGTATTTGCGGGGCGCTACAAAAACTTTATCGAACTGGTCCAAATTGGGGGCAACTTTCAGGTTGCGACTCCTGCCATCAATCAATACATCAATTCTTCACGCGCCAACATTCATGGTGTGGAAGCGCGCGTTGACTGGCGCTGGAATGCAGGTTGGACATTGCGTGGCGGTTTTGCTTATACGCAGGGCGACAGCATTAATCGCAATGGCGTCAAAACCGGACTGGACTCAGTTGCGCCGCTGTCGGTGGTGACAGGTCTGCGTTACGAGCCGAATCAGACCTGGTTCGTACAAGGGGATCTGGTGTACGCCGCAGCTAAAAAGCGTAGCGACCTTGCGAATCCTAACGTCGGCACGCAGCCCGCATTTACACCGTCGTCATTTGCGATCCTTGACGTTTTCAGCGGCTATCGCGTGAACAAAAACGTCAGTTTCAACGCAGGCATACGCAACCTGTTTGATCGTAAATACTGGGTATGGAACGACATACGTGGTTTGGGTCTGGCTAGTACAGCATCCAATCTGGATGCCTATACCTCGCCTGGCCGCAGTTTCAATGTGAGCATGAAGATCGAGTATTAATCGCGTCATTGCGGCGACTCGTATAGAAGCGGGTCGTCGCTTATTTTTTATAGAAAGAGAAAATAAATGAGATACACAAAACTAATGGGCGCTTTGCTGGCAATGTTGGCTTTGTCCGGAAATACAATGGCGGATGCCGACGTAGATGCGCTCAAAGCAAAGCAGGCCGCCTTGCAGGCTGAGCAGCCAGGCCTGTTTGCAAGAGACGTCGCGCAAAAACTTGGCGTCAGCGAGGCGAAACTGCTGGCTGCTGATATCGGTCGTGGTGCGACGTTGCTACGTTCAGATGTGGCTACCTATAAAGCTTTGTTTAACCGTATGCATGAATTTGGTCGGATCAAGGCGATTACGCGTAATGAAAATGGTGTCATCGAACGTACTGCAATCGCGTTGCCGCCAAAGCTGGATGATAAAGGTCGGGTGATGCCGGGTAGCGGTTTCGTCGGTACCGAGATCGACCTGCGTTTCAAGATGGATAGCTGGGGTTATGCATTTGCTGTGGTTGCGCCCCGCGCCGGTGGAAGAACCAGCCGCAGTCTGCAATTCTTTGACAAGAATGGTGAGGCTGTCCACAAGGTTTACTTGAACGATGAAAAAGGCGTGCCAGCGTTTGAAAAGCTGGTGGCCGAGTTCAAAGCTGCAGATCAAAAGCCGAACTGGACTGTCGCTGTCAGCAAGCCGGCCAAGCCTTTGACTGACATGCATATCAAGGAGCTGCGCAGCGCCTGGTATGAAATGACGGACGTGCATGAATTTCAGCGCCTGATCAATGACTTCGGTATTTCACGTGAACGTGCGTTTGAATTGATTGGCACGGACGCGGCATACAAAATTACTGGTAAATCAGTGGAGTCTCTGCTGGAGACGGCCTCGAAGCGGGAGCAACCAATTATGGTGTTAGTTAGCAACTCAGGCATGGTCCAGATATATAGCGGTCTGATCGAGAAAACCGTAGCCAAGGACGGCTGGTTCAATGTGCTGGATCCGAACTTCGATCTGCACTTGCGCCAGTCAGGCGTCGATCATGGCTGGGTGGTACGTCGCCCGGCCAAGAGTGGAACGATTACTTCGGTGGAGTTCTATGATACGAAAGGTGAGCAAGTTGTTAACTTTTTCTCCCGCCGCGATCAAGGCAAGGAAGAAACTAAAGTTTGGCGCGACATAGTTGATAGTTTGGCACGCTTGCCTTAAGAATTTCAGTCGCCGTATGCGTAGCAATTAAGCATCGCGTACGGCGGCGGATAAAAACTATCCTTGACCCTTGATAATTTGGGGAATATACTCGCGAGTTCTCGATTTTAAGCTCTGCTGGGCTTAAGCGTTCTTTGATCTGCCGTGTTGTATTCCTTCCTGGCAATTCCTGCGCGCTTTTTCCTTCATGGTTAATCGAGCCGCGCGTTGATTTAATTCTTCCGCAATGATTCTTTAGTCCCCGGACAACCGTTTTCGGGTTCGTATTATTAATGTTGTATTAGCTGGATATAGAGCGATGCCAACCATCAATCAACTGATTCGCCAGCCGCGTGTTTCTGCACGCGTCAAGAGCAAATCGCCGGCGCTGGAAAACAGCCCGCAAAAACGTGGCGTATGTACCCGCGTTTACACCACAACTCCAAAGAAGCCTAACTCGGCTCTGCGTAAAGTTGCCAAAGTGCGTTTGACCAACGGTTTCGAAGTAATTTCGTATATCGGCGGTGAGGGCCATAACCTGCAAGAACATAGTGTCGTGCTGTTGCGCGGCGGTCGTGTAAAAGATTTGCCGGGTGTGCGTTATCACATGGTTCGCGGCGCGTTGGATACCCAAGGTGTTAAAGACCGTAAGCAAGCGCGTTCGAAGTACGGTACCAAGCGTGCAAAAGCTGGCAAGAAGTAATTAAAAGTTTTCCGCAGTCTCTGTGGAATAAGTGTCGGTCCCCAATGGGCCGAGTAAGTGGATGGTTATGATGACCTCCGCGAGTGTGCGACAAACCTGTTGTTTGCACCTCAACTGAAGATTGAAAGGAATCGAAATGCCACGTCGTCGTGAAGTTCCCAAACGGGACATATTGCCAGATCCGAAATTCGGTAATGTTGATGTTGCTAAATTCGTTAACGTATTGATGTTGTCCGGTAAAAAATCGGTCGCAGAAAACATCATCTACGGTGCGTTTGAGCATATCCAAACCAAATCGGGTAAAGATCCACTGGAAGTGTTTACAGCTGCAATCCTGAACTGCAAACCACTGGTTGAAGTAAAGTCCCGTCGCGTTGGTGGTGCAAACTACCAGGTGCCTGTTGAAGTTCGTCCAGTCCGTCGTATGGCTTTGTCCATGCGTTGGTTGCGCGAAGCAGCAAACAAGCGCAGCGAAAAATCGATGCCACAACGTCTCGCGGGTGAATTGCTCGAAGCTGCGGAAAGCCGCGGCGGTGCAATGAAAAAACGCGATGAAGTTCACCGCATGGCAGAAGCGAACAAGGCGTTCTCGCACTTCCGCTTCTAATAGATTGGCGTTCTCGCCTGCGTATGCAGGTGCAGTTCGTTACATGTGTAATTTGTTCGAGGCCGGGCACATTTTGGAAAAAATGGCGCTCGGTTTTGTTCATTAAAAAGAATTAGGACTAATTATGGCCCGCAAGACCCCCATTGAGCGCTACCGTAATATCGGTATTTCGGCTCACATTGATGCTGGTAAAACCACCACTACCGAGCGCGTTCTGTTCTACACCGGCGTAAACCACAAGCTGGGTGAAGTGCATGATGGCGCGGCCACCATGGATTGGATGGAGCAGGAACAAGAGCGCGGCATCACGATTACGTCTGCTGCAACGACTTGCTTCTGGAAGGGTATGGCTAATAACTTCCCTCCGCACCACATCAACATCATTGATACCCCAGGTCACGTTGACTTCACAATTGAAGTTGAGCGTTCGATGCGCGTACTCGATGGCGCTTGCATGGTTTACTGTGCAGTCGGTGGTGTACAGCCGCAATCGGAAACAGTATGGCGTCAAGCTAATAAGTACAAAGTTCCACGTTTGGCATTCGTCAACAAGATGGATCGTACCGGCGCGAACTTCTTCAAAGTCTACGAGCAAATGCGTGCGCGTTTGAAGGCTAACCCGATTCCGATGCAAGTACCTATCGGCGCTGAAGATCTGTTCGAAGGCGTCATCGATCTGGTAAAAATGAAGGCGATCTACTGGGACGACGCATCGCAAGGCATGAAGTTCGATTACCGTGATATTCCGGATAATCTGCTTGCTGAAGCGAAAAAATGGCGTGAAAACATGGTGGAAGCCGCTGCTGAAGCATCAGAAGAATTGATGAACAAGTATCTGGAAGAAGGCGATTTGTCAGAAGCTGAAATCAAAGCTGCGATTCGTCAACGTACCATCGCTAGTGAAATCGTTCCAATGATGTGCGGCACCGCGTTTAAAAACAAAGGCGTGCAAGCTATGTTGGACGGCGTGATCGAGTACTTGCCATCGCCAGTGGATATTCCACCTGTGCCAGGCCTGAACGAAGATGACGAACCAGTTGTGCGTAAAGCAGAAGACACCGAGAAATTCTCGGCATTGGCATTCAAGATCGCAACCGATCCGTTTGTTGGTCAGCTGTGCTTTATCCGTTGCTACTCGGGTACTTTGAACTCGGGGGATACAGTTTTCAACTCTGTTAAAGAGAAGAAAGAGCGTATCGGTCGTATCGTTCAGATGCATGCAAACCAGCGTGAAGAAATCAAGGAAATGCTCGCAGGCGATATCGCTGCGGTTGTTGGCTTGAAAGATACGACGACTGGCGATACCTTGTGCGACGACAAAGCGATCGTTGTGCTCGAGCGCATGATTTTCCCTGAGCCGGTGATTTCGCAGGCTGTTGAGCCTAAGACTAAAGTCGATCAAGAAAAAATGGGCTTGGCCTTGAATCGTTTGGCTGCTGAAGATCCATCGTTCCGCGTGCGTACCGATGAAGAATCAGGTCAGACCATCATCGCCGGTATGGGCGAGTTGCATCTGGATATTATCGTTGATCGTATGCGTCGTGAATTCGGCGTTGAAGCGACTGTCGGTAAGCCACAAGTTGCATACCGTGAAACCATCCGTAAAGTTTGCGAAGAAATCGAAGGTAAATTCGTCAAGCAATCCGGTGGTCGTGGTCAGTACGGTCACGTGGTTCTGAAAATTGAACCGCAAGAACCGGGCAAAGGCTTCGAATTCATCGATGCAATTAAAGGTGGTACGGTTCCTCGCGAATACATCCCTGCAGTTGAAAAAGGTGTGCGTGAAACATTGACTTCAGGTGTCCTCGCTGGCTACCCAGTGGTTGACGTTAAAGTCACCCTGTTCTTCGGTTCATACCATGACGTCGATTCGAATGAAAACGCGTTCCGTATGGCAGCTTCGATGGCGTTCAAAGACGGTTGCCGTAAAGCCAGCCCAGTCATTCTGGAGCCTATGATGGCTGTTGAAGTTGAGACACCTGAAGACTACGCTGGTACCGTGATGGGCGATTTGTCCTCACGTCGCGGCATGGTTCAAGGTATGGATGAAATCGCGGGCGGCGGCGGCAAGATCATTAAAGCCGAAGTGCCTTTGTCCGAAATGTTTGGTTACTCGACATCGTTGCGTTCCGCAACACAAGGTCGTGCAACCTACTCGATGGAATTCAAGCACTACTCTGAAGCACCTAAGAACGTGATCGATGCAATCGTCACATCGAAGGCGCCTAAGTAATTATTCGTTGAAAAAAGACCAAGCGAGCTGAGCGGTTTTGCAAAGCTCCTTGGTCGATAGCAAGTAAATGTTGATGGGCCTCCCATGAGGGATGTCCTACTGTAAATAAATCGTTCTTTTTGAAGGAAGAATAAAATGGCAAAAGGCAAATTCGAGCGGACCAAGCCGCACGTGAATGTGGGCACAATTGGTCACGTCGATCATGGTAAAACCACATTGACGGCAGCGATTGCGACCGTGTTGTCGAAGAAATTTGGCGGCGAAGCAAAAGCGTACGATCAAATTGACGCAGCGCCAGAAGAAAAAGCGCGCGGCATCACGATCAACACCGCACACGTCGAATACGAAACAGCAAACCGTCACTACGCACACGTTGACTGCCCAGGCCATGCTGATTATGTTAAAAACATGATTACTGGTGCTGCACAGATGGACGGCGCGATCCTGGTTTGCTCCGCAGCAGACGGCCCAATGCCACAAACACGTGAACACATCTTGTTGTCGCGTCAAGTTGGCGTTCCATACATCATCGTCTTCTTGAACAAAGCAGACATGGTTGATGATGAAGAATTGCTGGAATTGGTCGAAATGGAAGTGCGTGAGCTCCTCTCCAAATACGACTTCCCAGGCGACGACTTGCCGATCATCAAAGGTTCGGCTAAGTTGGCACTCGAAGGCGACACAGGTCCATTGGGCGAACAAGCTATTCTGGCACTCGCAGAAGCCCTCGACACCTACATCCCAACACCAGAACGCGCAGTTGACGGCGCATTCCTGTTGCCAGTGGAAGACGTATTCTCGATCTCCGGTCGCGGTACAGTTGTTACCGGTCGTATCGAACGCGGTATCGTTAAAGTTGGCGAAGCCCTCGAAATCATCGGCATCCGCGACACCCAAGTCACCACCTGTACTGGTGTTGAAATGTTCCGCAAATTGCTCGACCAAGGTCAAGCAGGCGACAACGTCGGCGTATTGCTGCGTGGTACCAAGCGTGAAGACGTGGAACGTGGTCAAGTTCTGGCAAAGCCAGGTTCGATCAAGCCACACAAACATTTCACAGGCGAAATCTACGTTCTGTCGAAAGATGAAGGCGGTCGTCACACACCATTCTTCAACAACTACCGTCCACAGTTCTACTTCCGTACAACGGACGTAACTGGTTCGATCGAGTTGCCGAAGGATAAAGAAATGGTAATGCCAGGCGACAACGTGTCGATCACAGTGATGTTGATCAACCCGATCGCGATGGAAGAAGGTCTGCGTTTCGCTATCCGTGAAGGCGGTCGTACCGTCGGTGCTGGTGTCGTCGCTAAAATTATTGAGTAATAAACCGACTAAGTGACAGGTAACTGTCATTTAAATATCGCCGCGAGTGCTCACCCGCTCGTGGCTCGCTCTTTTAAGGAAACAAAATGTCAACAGCACCGAAATCAGCTCCAAACCAAAAGATCCGTATTCGCCTGAAAGCATTCGACTATCGTTTGATCGATCAATCGGCACTCGAAATCGTTGATACAGCGAAACGTACCGGCGCAGTCGTCAAGGGTCCAGTGCCATTGCCAACTCGCATTCAACGTTTTGACGTTTTGCGTTCGCCGCACGTCAACAAAACATCGCGCGATCAATTCGAAATCCGTACTCACGTTCGTCTGATGGACATCGTTGATCCAACGGACAAAACAGTTGATGCATTGATGAAACTGGATCTGCCGGCTGGCGTTGACGTAGAAATCAAGTTGCAATAATTGTAAAGATTGCTGGGTTGGGCTGGAATGATGATGCTCCAGCCCGGCAATTGAAGGCTGGGAACAACAATTCACACATTTAGGTGTTGTGGAAGTGCTGTACACCAGTTATAATCTCGGGCTTCGCTAAGGATTCCGCTTTGGGATCCTTGTGGTACTCGTAGTTTCAAATATCAGCCCCGCCCAATCGTAGGTGGGAATGGAGAAAAAATGAACCAAAACCAAGATAAAGGCCAAGGCCTGCTTGGTCGCAAGGTTGGTATGATGCGCATCTTCACGGATGACGGGGATTCAATTCCTGTGACCGTGTTGGACGTGTCTAACAATCGTGTGACGCAAATCAAAACGTCTGAAGTCGATGGTTATTCGGCTGTTCAGATCGCCTTCGGTAGCCGTCGTGCTTCCCGTGTCAATAAAGCATCCGCTGGCCATTTCGCCAAAGCAGGTGTTGAAGCTGGCTCGGTGCTCAAAGAATTCCGTATTGCCGCTGCTGCTGCTTCCGAGCTGAAAGTTGGCGATGTTATCGCTGCTAGCTTGTTCGAAGTCGGTCAAAAAGTAGACGTGCAAGGCGTGTCGATCGGTAAGGGTTACGCTGGTGTTATCAAGCGTTACAACTTTGCTTCCGGCCGCGCAACTCACGGTAACTCCCGTTCGCATAATGTTCCAGGCTCGATCGGTATGGCGCAGGATCCAGGTCGTGTTTTCCCTGGTAAGCGCATGACTGGTCACATGGGTGACGCTACTGTTACCACGCAGAACCTCGAGATCGCTCGTATTGATGCTGATCGCCAACTTTTGTTGGTTAAGGGTGCTGTTCCTGGTGCAAAAAATGGTCAGGTGATTGTTTCGCCGGCTGTTAAAGTCAAAGCAAAGAAGGGGGCTTAATCTATGGAACTCAAGCTCCTGAATGACCAAGGTCAATCGTCTTCGAACGTCGCTGCGCCGGATACTATTTTCGGTCGCGATTACAACGAAGCGCTGATTCACCAAGTCGTCGTTGCCTATCAAGCCAACGCGCGCAGTGGTAATCGCAAACAAAAAGATCGTGAAGAAGTTCATCACACCACCAAAAAACCTTGGCGTCAAAAAGGTACGGGCCGTGCTCGTGCTGGTATGTCGTCATCACCTTTGTGGCGCGGCGGCGGTCGGATTTTCCCGAACTCGCCTGATGAAAATTTCTCGCACAAAGTTAACAAGAAGATGTATCGCGCAGGTCTCTGCTCGATCCTCTCCCAGTTGGCTCGCGAAGGTCGTCTCTCCGTAATCGAAAGCTTGTCAGTTGAAGCGCCAAAGACCAAGCTCTTGTCGCAAAAATTGAAAGATATGGGTCTGGATTCCGTGCTCGTCATTACTGACAGCCTGGACGAAAACCTGTTGTTGGCATCGCGCAATCTGCCTAACGTGCTGATTTGCGAGCCACGTCACGCTGATCCAGTTTCGTTGGTGTTCTATAAAAAGATCCTGATCACGAAATTGGCATTGGCCAAGATTGAGGAGATGCTGGCATGAGCGCGATTCAGAAATATAGCGAAGAACGCTTGATGAAAGTGTTGTTGGCGCCGGTCATTTCCGAGAAAGCTACTTTTGTTGCTGAAAAGAACGAACAAGTTGTTTTCCTCGTGATGCCAGATGCTACCAAGCCAGAAATCAAGGCTGCAGTTGAGTTGCTGTTCAAGGTTCAAGTTGAATCTGTTCAAGTTGCCAACCGCCAAGGTAAACAAAAACGTTCGGGCCGCTTCAATGGTCGCCGCAACCACACACGTCGTGCGTTTGTGTGCCTGAAGCCAGGTCAAGAAATCAACTTCACCGAGGAGGCTAAATAATGGCACTCGTTAAAGTCAAGCCGACCTCGCCTGGTCGTCGTGGCATGGTCAAGGTCGTTAATGCCGACCTGTACAAAGGCCGTCCATTCGCAGGTCTGATCGAAAAAAAATCGAAAACTGCTGGCCGTAATAACAACGGTCACATCACTACTCGCCACATCGGCGGTGGTCATAAGCAGCACTATCGCGTTATCGACTTCAAACGCACTAAAGATGGCATCCCTGCGAAAGTGGAGCGTATCGAATACGATCCAAACCGCACGGCTAACATCGCGTTGGTCTTGTACGCGGATGGTGAGCGTCAATACATCATCGCAACCAAAGGTATGGCGATCGGTGATCAATTGATGAATGGCTCGGAAGCGCCGATCAAATCAGGTAACTGCCTGCCGATCCGCAATATCCCTGTCGGCACCGTTATGCATTGCGTCGAAATGTTGCCAGGTAAAGGTGCTCAAATGGCACGTACCGCTGGTGCTGGCGTTGTGTTGATGGCACGTGATGGTACATACGCTCAAGTTCGTTTGCGCTCCGGTGAAGTTCGCCGCGTGCATATCGAATGCCGTGCAACCGTTGGCGAAGTTGGCAATGCTGAGCATAGCCTGCGCAAAATCGGTAAAGCAGGTGCGATGCGCTGGCGTGGTGTTCGTCCTACCGTTCGCGGTGTGGTCATGAACCCGGTCGATCACCCACATGGTGGTGGTGAAGGCAAAACGGCAGCAGGTCGTCATCCAGTGTCGCCATGGGGTCAGCAGACTAAAGGCAAGAAGACGCGTCGCAATAAGCGCACGACTTCTATGATCGTCTCGCGCCGCGGCAAGAAATAAGGATAAGACATGACACGTTCATTAAAAAAAGGGCCGTTCTGTGACGCCCACCTGGTGAAAAAAGTTGAGACCGCGCAAGCGATCAAAGACAAAAAGCCAATCAAAACCTGGTCGCGCCGTTCGACAATCATGCCTGACTTCATTGGCTTGACGATCGCAGTGCATAACGGTAAGCAACACGTGCCGGTTTACGTATCCGAGAACATGGTTGGTCACAAGCTCGGCGAATTCGCGCTGACCCGCACGTTCAAAGGTCATGCTGCTGATAAGAAGGCTAAGAAATAAGGTCCGATGATGGAAACTAAAGCTACCCTCCGTGGTGTGCGCCTGTCGGCTCAAAAGGGCCGTCTCGTTGCAGACCAGATCCGCGGCAAAAAAGTGGATCAAGCGCTCAATATCCTGCAATTCAGCCCTAAAAAAGGTGCTGCGATCATCAAACGTGTGTTGGAGTCCGCAATTGCGAACGCCGAGCACAATGATGGTGCGGATATCGACGAATTGAAAGTTACAACAATTTATGTTGAAAAAGGTTCGGTCTTGAAGCGCTTCACAGCGCGTGCAAAAGGCCGTGGTGATCGTATCTCTAAACAATCCTGTCACATTTATGTGACTGTCGGTAATTAAGGAGTCACGATGGGACAGAAGATACATCCAACCGGTTTCCGCCTTGCGGTATCGCGTAATTGGGCATCGCGTTGGTATGCTGGCAATAGCAATTTTGCCACCATGCTCAACGAAGATCTCAAAGTTCGTGCATACCTGAAAACAAAACTGAAGAACGCTTCAGTTGGTCGCGTCGTTATTGAGCGCCCAGCTAAAAATGCTCGTATCACCATTTACAGCTCACGTCCTGGTGTCGTGATCGGTAAAAAAGGTGAAGACATTGAAGTGTTGAAATCCGCACTGACCAAAATGATGGGCGTGCCGGTTCATGTGAATATCGAAGAAATTCGTAAGCCAGAAACCGACGCACAACTGATCGCTGATTCGATTGCACAGCAATTGGAAAAACGCATCATGTTCCGTCGTGCAATGAAGCGTGCAATGCAAAATGCAATGCGCCTCGGTGCACAAGGTATCAAGATCATGTCGTCCGGTCGTTTGAACGGTATCGAGATCGCACGTAAAGAATGGTATCGCGAAGGTCGTGTGCCACTCCACACACTGCGCGCAGATATCGACTACGGTTTCGGCGAAGCGGAAACAACTTACGGCATCATCGGTATTAAAGTTTGGGTTTACAAAGGCGATCGTTTGCCTAGCGGCGAACTGCCGGTTGACCTGACAAAAGAAGATGACACCAAACGTCGTGGCCCACGCCGTGACGATGGCAAACCAAGCAGCCGTCCACGTACTGCTCGCCCAGAAGGTCAACCAGGTGCTGCTGCACCAGGCGCCGCACCGGCAGCTAAGCGTGTTCGTGCGAAAAAGCCGGATGGCGCTGTTGATGCGGCTGTGTCGGCTGAGAAAGCAGGAGAATAATCATGCTGCAACCAGCACGCAGAAAATATCGTAAAGAGCAAAAAGGCCGTAATACCGGTATTTCCCATTCGCGCGGCACAGCCGTGTCGTTCGGTGAATTCGGTCTGAAAGCAATTGGTCGCGGTCGTATTACTGCTCGCCAAATTGAAGCGGCACGTCGTGCAATGACGCGTCACATCAAACGTGGTGGCCGTATCTGGATTCGTATTTTCCCAGACAAGCCAATTTCGCAAAAACCTGCTGAAGTCCGTATGGGTAACGGTAAGGGTAATCCGGAATACTACGTCGCTGAAATTCAGCCAGGCAAAATGTTGTACGAGATGGATGGCGTTGACGAAACTCTGGCTCGCGAAGCGTTCCGCTTGGCTGCAGCTAAATTGCCGTTATTGACTAAGTTCGTCGTCCGTCAAGTCGGCCAATGATAGGGATGAACATGAAAACATCTGAACTCCAAGGCAAAGACCAAGCGGCTTTGACCAAAGAACTGAACGATCTGTTGAAAGCTCAGTTCGGTCTGCGTATGCAGATCGCAACACAACAGCTGAACAATACATCGCAGCTGAAAAAAGTACGTCGCGATATAGCACGCGTCAAAACGGTTATGACACAGAAGGACGCCAAATAATGAACGATCAAGTAAAGCAAGCGCTCAAGCGTACGTTGATTGGCAAAGTCGTGTCTGACAAGATGGACAAGACCGTTACTGTGCTGATCGAGCGTCACGTCAAGCATCCGTTGTACGGCAAAATCATCATGCGTTCGAGCAAGTACCATGCGCATAATGAAGGCAACCAGGCAAAAGCTGGTGATACGGTCGAGATTCAAGAAGGTCGTCCTATCTCCAAAACTAAAGCTTGGACCGTGACACGTGTTGTACAAGCAGCGCAAATAGTTTAATTAGTTCTTGCGGACCCGCTATTTCGATGTAATAATAGCGGGCTTCGTTCTTGTAATGTTTCTGTTGCAAGGCAGTAAAAAGAGTTAGCACCTAGTAGTTGTGCTAATCAAAGGTTTTTGAAATCGTCCACCTCATCAGTCTGCTTTCGGCGGGCTGCCGGGACCAAGACTGACCGTGAGTGTGCATTGTGCGCAGTGATCGGGTTAAGTTGGGAAAGAAAATACTATGATTCAAACTGAAAGCCGGCTCGAAGTAGCCGACAACACTGGTGCTCGCGAAGTAATGTGCATCAAGGTGCTGGGCGGTTCAAAACGCCGTTACGCAGGCATTGGCGATGTGATCAAGGTCACCGTTAAAGTTGCAGCGCCACGTGGTCGTGTGAAAAAAGGCGAAATTTATAACGCTGTTGTTGTGCGTACTGCTAAAGGTGTTCGTCGTCAAGATGGCTCCCTGGTTAAGTTCGACAGCAATGCAGCAGTTTTGCTTAACGCAAAGCTGGAGCCAATTGGCACGCGTATTTTTGGACCGGTTACACGTGAATTGCGCACTGAGCGCTTCATGAAAATCGTTTCTCTTGCGCCTGAAGTTCTGTAAGGAGTCGTGATGGATAAGATTCGTAAAAGCGACGAAGTCATTGTGCTGACTGGCAAAGACAAAGGCAAACGTGGTGTTGTGCAAAGCCGTGTTGATGCTAACTACGTAGTTGTCGAGGGTGTGAACGTTGCTAAAAAAGCGACTAAGCCTAACCCAATGACAGGTGCAACTGGCGGCATCGTCGATAAGTTGATGCCAATTCATGTGTCGAATGTTGCGTTGTTTAACGCAGCAACCGGCAAGGCAGATCGTGCTGGCTTTAAAGATGTGGACGGTAAAAAAGTCCGCGTTTATAAGTCAAGCGGCGAAGCAGTGAAGGTTTAAGAGATCATGGCCCGTCTCCAAGAATTCTATAAAGAAAAAGTCGTTGGTGATTTGACTGCAAAATTTGCATACAAATCGGCAATGGAAGTTCCGCGTATCCTGAAGATCACCCTGAACATGGGTTTGTCAGAAGCGATCGCAGACAAGAAAATCATCGAACACGCAGTTGGCGATTTGACCAAGATTGCTGGCCAAAAGCCAGTGGTTACCAAAGCGCGTAAGGCGATTGCTGGTTTTAAAATTCGCGAAGGTTATCCAATCGGTTGTATGGTGACTTTGCGTGGCGCTCACATGTATGAGTTCCTTGACCGTTTTATCACTGTTGCGTTGCCGCGTGTGCGCGATTTCCGTGGTATCTCCGGCAAGGCGTTCGACGGGCGTGGTAATTACAATATCGGTGTGAAAGAGCAGATCATTTTCCCCGAAATTGAGTACGACAAGATTGATGCATTGCGTGGTATGAATATCAGTATCACGACAACTGCAAAGACCGACGATGAAGCAAAAGCGCTTCTCGCCGCATTTAAATTTCCGTTCAGAAACTGAGGTTGCCATGGCAAAACTGGCACTGATTAACCGTGAACAAAAGCGTGCAGACCTGGTAAAGAAATTTGCCGGCAAACGCGCTGAGTTGAAGGCAATCATTGATGACCAATCGAAGTCGGAAGAAGAGCGCTACGAAGCGCGCCTGAAATTGCAGGCGTTGCCACGTAACTCGGCTCCTACTCGTCAACGTAACCGTTGCGCTTTGACTGGTCGTCCACGTGGCACTTTCCGTAAGTTCGGTTTGGGCCGTATTAAGCTCCGTGAAGTCGCCATGCGTGGTGAAATCCCGGGTATGACTAAAGCCAGCTGGTAATAGGAGAATAAGCAATGAGTATGAGCGA
>JAZJXV010000029.1:0-10560 GCA_040390795.1 Pseudomonadota bacterium
TGGAAGAGGCAGCACGCCACCCACACAACAGCGCGCGCGGCACTTTCTTTGAGCGAGACGGTGTGCTTCAACCTTCACCCGCACCGAGGTTCAGCCGGACGGTGACCGATCGCCCAGGTCCCGCACCGTTCATTGGCGAACACGACGACGAACTCTTGTAGCCGAAGAATAACGGGGGGACTTAGGAAACGCGGATTTGTTCGCTGAGTTTGCCAACTATTGAAGGATCTCAAACGTTACCGATGTGCAGCCCCTAATCTTACTGTGTCATAAATGACATAATCGTATCCTCTCGACTTCGAGTTGGAGGACCGATGAATGCGACCGAACGCTTTGATCACTACTTGGAGCACTTGAGCGAAGGACTCGGTCACGCTGACCGGCGCGCAGGGCTTCGGGGGTACTGTACTGTACGGGCTTAATGCTTCCTTTGTCGCGCAAGAGAGTAGAGCCGATGGCGGCGCGGGTCGATCCGATGCACGCGAGCGCCCGCCACCAGGCGCTACACCATTTCGTGGCCAAGGCCGAGTGGTCCCATGAAGAAATGCTTCGGCGGGTATGCCAGTGGGTGATACCGAAGATGGACTTCGCGGGCGGTGGCTGGTGGATCATCGATGACACGGGGTTCCCGAAGAAGGGCCGTCATTCGGTCGGCGTTGCCCGCCAGTACTGCGGCATGCTGGGCAAGCAAGACAACTGCCAGGTGGCCGTGAGCATCTCGCTGGCAAGCAACCAAGGCAGCCTGCCAGTGGCTTGGCAGCTGTATCTGTCCGAGGACTGGGCGGCAGACCCCGAGCGCCGCATCAGGGCCGGCGTGCCCGAAGAGGTTCGCTTCGCCACGAAGACGCAGATCGCGCTTGCGCAACTGCGCGCCTTGCTGGACGAAGGCGCGCCGCGGCACTGCGTGCTGGCCGATGCAGGTTACGGCGTGGACAACGCCTTCCGTCAGGCGCTCAGCGACATGGGCTTGCTCTATGCGGTGGGGGTCACTTCTGCGGTCGTGGTCTGGCCGCCCGGGGTCGCGCCGCTGCCCCCCGAGCCCTACAGCGGTATGGGCCGTCCCCCCGTTATGCCCAGGCGCACACCAGCGCTTCAGCCGGTGAGCGTCAAGGCGCTGGCGCAGTCCCTGCCGCGCCGCGCATTCCAGAACATCAGCTGGCGTGAGGGGAGCAACGAAACACTGAGCGGGCGCTTCGCGGCTGTACGGGTGCGCCATGCCGGCGGCAATACAGGCAAGGCGCGGCTACGTCCCGAGCAATGGCTGCTCATCGAGTGGCCTGCAAACGACGCCCAGCCGAGCAAGTACGTCCTGTCCACGCTGCCCGAGGAAACGCCGATCAACGAGTTGGTCAGCGTAGCCCATCAGCGCTGGCGCATCGAACGCGACTACCAGGATCTGAAGCAGGACTTCGGCCTGGGACACTATGAGGGACGAGGTTGGCGGGGGTTCCATCACCATGCCGCGTTGAGCATCGCGGCCTACGGGTTCCTGCTGGCAGAGCGCCTCGTCGCCGACAAGCCTGTCGGTGGTAAAAAAACTTCGCCCCACGCCAAGTGCCTGCCCTTCCCGAGGATTACATCCCCCGCGGCAGTCCTGCGCGCGCAGCGGCACATGGCAACCTCGATCACGACACTGCGCCATCGACTGAGCTATCAGCTGATCGCCAGGCTCGGGCAGTGTCCCTGTTGCGGCAGGGCAAGCGCAAAATTACTCTTGTGACACAGTAAGACTAAAGATCCTCTTCAGAATCTCTATACCTCGATAGACGCGAACGCTTGGCAAGCTTAAACCCTGATTCACCGGATGTGACAGCTCTACTTCTGCCAACCCTGATGCCTTAATCCATCGGCGCCGGCGAGCATCCAACAAGGCAAATGCCTTCATTCGGCGAGCTGTTGTAGCGTTTGAGGAAGATCTCGTAACAGTTCTCAGCGAATTCAACGCAATTGAGTTCGTTCGCTTTGAACGATCCAATCAGACAATTTGCGAGCACCTTCCAAACGCTTTTCCAAATCCGCGATCTCCGCGCCAACATAGCGGTTGATGTGGGGGTATTTAACCAAGTAGATCCTGGAAAAAACCGACGCAAGATTTAGGGACGCCGCTTCCCGCTCGGCGTTATCTATCACGCCGCCACGCAGATGTACGGGAGAGACCTTGGAAAGCGACGCGCCTCTGTCCACCTCCCCTGCGTTTTTCAAGAAGGCACAGGCTTGCGTCTTAGCGCGTCTAAAAGCCTCCGCAGCCCGGAAGCTGCAGCCTTCAAAAGCAAATTGCTCTCGGCGAGTGGCGCCATAGGGTACCGGCGTCAGTCCCAATAGCATGGTGAGTGTGCCAGTTAGTGGCCCGCATGAAAGAACTGTTGACTTCCCACTTCCACAAGGAAATTCCCAAGCCAAGATGCGTCCATCTCGTTGATGCGCGACAAAATCCTTGAGTCGCAACCGCGCAATCTGCTTTTGAGAGATTCCTCCGTAGTACAGCATCTGATGAAACCCAAGAACCTGCAGGTCCTTGTAGGACTCAGGCTCACCCTGTAGAAACTGGTGCAAGACGACCCAGATAGCAGTTGAGATTGTTTGTAGTGTAAGGGGCCGATTCGCGGCAGCCATGGCAGGGTGTCCATTTTTTAAAGATGCGGCCAGCGCATATGAAGGCTGCCCCGCCGCCAATAGACCACGTCCAATTGCCCACCGGAAATACGCGTTAATGAGTCTTAGAGTGGCACCTGCCCGGCTCATATCCACTGCCACCTTAAACGGCTTCCAATCTAACCCTGTTCGGTGACCCGCCGTGTTGGTTATCCATCTCGTCTTGGGCTCTGGAGCCATCAAGAACTGCACAAAAAGACCCACCTCCTCCCCGTTCAACTTAGCAAGAGCGTGACCCCTTTCCACTACACACCACAGCAGTATTTTTTCCACCGCTGACCTGCATGACTGTCGCATTTGGGCACCACTGTGGCCTTCCAGCCAAGCCTTGATTGCCTGTATATCGTTTCGAAACTCAGGCGGCTGCCTGTTGTCCCACGCCTTCTCCCATGCATCTGAACCGTCCAGCGTCGATGGCAAAAACAACTCCTCAATCGGCCGAATGAGCTTCGTGCGCTCCTCTGCCGTTGACCATTCCTGGGTTAGCACTGCATTCATTTCAGCTCCTTGTGATCATGAAAATGGAAAAAAAGGTCGACATACGCAGCGCAAAACAGTCAATCTGGCTGTCTCATCCGCACCCACCAGAAAGGTGGTGTCGCCGAACTCGTCCCGGGCGTGTTCTAACCGGGCAACCTGTACTTCGAGCCGGTGATGCGCTATTGCAAACAGTTGGTGATAAGGGGGCGGCACAGCGCCAAATTCGAAGTGATCGAAGGTTGTGCTGCCCTGGGCCACCAGCCTCCACCGGCTTTCAGCCCATGCGTAGACCGTCCGAAAGCACGCGTGAAAAGACAGCCATACGAGTACAGGCCACTCACTCTCCGTCATACTGCCGTCCCAGATGCCTCCCGCATACGAACCTCTCCAGTCCCCTGGGCCTGATGACCGAAGCAAGCATTCTTGACGGAATCGAGTTTCAAATCGCGCTCTCCAGAGCATCCAGGCCTGCCCCCAAACGCACATCCTTGCGTCGGGCAGACTGGTTCCGTCAATCCAACCGAAGCTCGCGCCACCACTAGGCCTACGCAGGCAATTTTGATGAGGTTTGAGATATTTACGAAAAATATGGCGCCGTATGGCTTTGTAAACTTTGACTCGCGCATTAGCGGCCTCCTCACTGGTCTTCATCGGCCAAGGTGCCTTTCCGCTGCGCACCTCAAAAAATTTGAAAAACTGATAGCGCCGATCACCGTCGAAGACCTGTGAAGCGAGGTCCGGGGTTCCTAAGGACCTGCAAAAGCAGCCAAAGATGATCTCGCGCCTCTGAGACGCAGGTTCGGCTTCCAGATCGGCCAGTTGCCATCTCTCCCCTTCCGGCCAGCGTAAAGAAAGGTTGCTCGCCTTATGCAACCACTCTCGCAATTTGTCGAGTGGGAGGGGCAAAAGCCGGTTTCCGGAGGAATCTCGCTGTTGCCGCCTGTTTAGGCTTGCGATGTCAAATTCACCACCAAAGTAAAAACCGCATTCCACACATCGGTATGGCGACAGGAATGTGGCAGCGGTGGCGGCATACCGTGGGGTGGGCGCGTTGCAGAAGCGACAGCTAGAAAGAAGCGCTTGGCCGTGCATGGGGCATCGGGTCAGACTAGAGATTTGGAATTCGGGATCGTGAACCCCTTCGCTTAAACAAGCAGGGCAATAACGCACACACTTGTCCAAAGAAAGTGCGGCGATTTGGAGACCTGCTGGCATCATGCTGTGCCTGCAAAGCGTACCGATGTACTGCAGGCGGGGATCTGCAACATACTTGTTTGTCCAGCTGGTTTCCAGAAAACTTCGGCGATGGACGGCAAGGCTGGAGCCATGGCTCATAGGCGCATTGAACACCCTGCGAAGCAACTCCGCGGCTTGAAGTGTGTTGACCATGGCTATCTTCAAGAGTGCCGAATACAGTGACTCACCGGGACTGATCCATTCATCTTGCCAAATGAGAATCGGAGACGATAGGGGTTCAATCATCGGATTCATCCAGATCAACGGGCTTGTCCAGCACACCAAGACTTTGTTGGTAGCCCGAGCATTCGGCGGCGCTTCTCCAAACGTCCTCTGGGAGGAGCGGTCTTTCCGCGTCCACCTCCATCAGTTGCTGAAGCACATGAACGAGTGCAATTCGCACCCAGGCCATTGCTACCTGCATTGGATTCGCTGCAAGATCCTGACCGGTGTCCAACGCACACCGTTCGAATTCCCTCCATAACAAAATTGCATAGTGATGCAACCGCCAACCCGCTCCAAAGGCGCGCGGAGCAAAAAACTGGGTGCAAGCACATCGACTTCCGGGCGGATATTCAGAAAGTGCCTCATCGTCCAAAGCCAACATGACTTCTGCCAACTGTTCGGCGTTGCGAATACCTTCAAAGGTATGGACCTGAACCATAAAACGCCCCAGAATGTCCATGCGTCCGACTTGGAAGAATGTTTGCCTCACACTTAATAGATCCGGCTGTCCGAAGAGCACCACGCAAAGCGAGATCCTTTTCTCAGCGAGTATGTTGGCCACATCGATCAGCCAGGAGTACTCTGCTTCCGACAGCTTCTGGGCTTCATCGATGATGAGAACGATCCGCTTGGAGCGCCGTGTAAGAACCTGTGACCACCAGCCCTTCCAGAGTCGGTTGAACCGGTCGCCAGCATCTCGCCCAGGCGGTACAGCCATATCCGAGGACTCGAGGAGCTCCTTGTAAAACCTACCTTCATCGGATTTGGCATGCCGGCGAGCAATATGGCCCACAACGGGCGTCCCGTTCAACGCTTCGCCAATTTTTTCCTTGATCAGTCGAATGGCCGTGGTTTTGCCGAACCGCGGCACTGCAACCCACGCGATGCCGGGCGTACCCGCCATAATCGAGCTGACGATCTGAGTGAGCGCCGCGACGAGGGGCGGCGTGGGCAGCGCGTACCCTCCGGTGGCCAACATCAACGGATGGTCCGCAATATAAGTTTGGCGTGCCTCCGCATCCAGCGGATCGAACTCAGCAAATAGCGAACCTTGCACTAAGAACCTACCCGGTACAGGTTCAAGGGCATCAGCGCCGCTCATCGCCGTTTACCCCGAAAGTTAGGGGGAGGCAAGAAGCTTGGCCAAGCCTGCGGCTTCGACGAGTTGGCGATCGGATTCCTGGACGGACCTTTGGCAGGCGCTGCAGGTACTGGCGCGGGTCTTGGGGGCGGCATGGGCATGGGGACGCCCGCTTGCGGGAGGTCGCCACTTGATCTGGCGTAGTGAGCCGCTTTGGTGGTTTCTTTGGAGATCGTAGGCCGGCCCTTTTGCCGGTCACGTTTTTTCTGGCCTTTGTCAAACAGGTGACGATTAAACGCTGTGATCTCGTCTTCACCCGCAAGCACCTTGAGCTTGCCGCTGTTAATCATTCGTCCGATTTCCTTCCTCATCTCCATGGTGTGCGGTTTAATCCCCCATACGCCCATGGCGGTCAATGTACCCAGCGATCCCCCGTCCCTGAAAAATGCCTTTGCAGTCCGGGGGTCCTGCGTATTGATGTGTAGCGTGACTTTGTGGCCGATCAACGAGGCTGTTGCCGCCAGCAGAGGGCTGGTATAACGCGCGTAAGACGTTTCCGCATACTGGCGGATGGCGTGGACGCCTTGGGAGCCGCGTATGGTCGGCTTTTCGACCAACGTAGTCATATCCGGCACATGCGAAGGGAGCGCGGGCAAGCGACGCGGCAGGAAGCCAAACGCATCCATGGTTACGTAATGGCGCAAAACGTCTAAGGGCGACTTACCACCCAGCGCGCTTGTGCCATGTGCATTAAAGTTTGCGATAACAACATCGACAAGATCAAAGATCTCCTCGAGTTCTATCTGATGCCGGATGGCGGCGCCCACTGGATCGCTCTTTCTCACATCGCGGGGGTGACTGCCAGTGGTGGAGACGAGCCGCTGGAAGCCTCGTTTTTCCAGGATGCCGAACACCCTTTCGATCACTTGGCGCCGGACCCAATGCGCTACCGGACCCCAGTTAATAGACATGCCAGTGCGTTCGCGGATACGGTCCACAAATGCATGGGACCAGTGCGCCATGGAGTTGTCAATTTGCATCTCAGCGGCACAGGCACCTTCCAGTTCCGGGATCACCCCCGAAGGCAACCCTGCGCCCTGTGCATATTTGACGTAATCAACGATCAACTTTCGGGGACGCCACTACCCTAATACATTCACCATGGTCAGAACCATTTCTTCTGCGGAGGCCTCACCGCGTATGGCAACGTGGTAGCCCACAATGCACTGAACTTTTACTTCTACAACCAAGATGAGAATCAGGCGGCTGATAGGTATGTATTGGGGCCCCGTCGGCGTTTCAATCAATACGCTACCGATGAAGTCAAACTTGTGTTCATCGAGTTGAAACATGTCGTAGGGTTTGTCGGCAGTGAGGATGCTGATGTATCCAGTGCCCGCTGCAGTCCGGGACGCGCCGATGTCACCGCCTATCAGCTTTGCTCCAATTGCAAAGTTCGCCTCTCTGACCTGTTTTGCAAAGCGACGTACCGATGCACTGCCCTTGCTCTCCGTGTTGAATGGATATTCGCCCGGTAATCGCTTCGCATCAATACACAGATCTAGGAACTTTTGGAAGATGCCTTTAAAGGCGATTCCGGATTCCACAATTCGGTCTCGCTTCTTCTTGTCTTTCCGGATGAAATTTACGAGGCCCTCTGCAATTTCCGGATAATCCTGCAGCAGCTTGGCAAAGCATCCACTCAGCCCAGCCTTCCCTGTCCACAGGATCGCCACGGCTGATCGTCTGTAGACTTTGACCCGCCGATCCTTGATCAAGCCGCGCCACCCCTGAATCCGCCCATCGTCTGCAGCCGCCAGGCAACGATTCAGGTAATAGAGGAGCAGGGAGGAGCTTGCGCCATGCCTCCTTTCGATGTCAGCGATGCGCTGACCATCCAGATAGGCCTCAAGACCAGATTTGAGGTTGCTAAATCTTTGGACATCACCTTCGCTCATGCCGTCCGTAGACACCTCCGGCCAATTCGCATGGTCGGCCTGGTCATCAGCAATCGTTTTCCGGGTAATCCGAAGCGGTTTCATTGCGCCTCCAACACGGTTCGTGGGCCTAAAGCCAGTTTGTCGAGGTCGGATAAAACGCGTCCCTGCTGAGACAGCTTCAATATTGCTGCAACGACCACGCTGTGTTCAGCGTGAGAGTACTCAGACACGACCTCAGACAATGCAATGGTTCTGCGGGCCGAAACCATGGCACACACCTCGTCCTCGTATTGTTGGATGTTGAGGTGACGCACAGCGCTGCAAAAGGCAGTCGCTCGCCTCCAATTACAGATGAATTGCCAGTGTTTTTGGATGAGCTCAGGCGTGACGCGCAAATACTGGTATTGCAGATCACGAGTGATTCGCTCTTGTATGGCTCGTTGTCGCTGGTCGCGCAACGTGCCCTCCTCGTCTTCTTCGGCCTTCGCTTCACGCCATTGAATTTCCCCGTTTTGATAGACGGCAATGGCATCAGGATATGTTCCCCCGTTGCTTTCATCCTGGTCAGCAAGGTACAAATCTGAGTCGACCGAAAAGGAAGCTCCCAAGTATTTTGTAGGGATCTACCGCTGTTGGTTTCTTGGCGGTCATTGCTTGGCTCTCTTCAACTGGACGTAAAAGTTTTCATGCGGACCCAAGGACAGCAACACACACGTGACGGGCCTGGTCTTGTCCGGTTGAAGTTTGTAGGCAAGCAACGTCTCCTGATGGTTCAATTTGAACTTGTGGACGAAGACCCCCGCCAGATCCCCGCGCTTTTCTTCGCCAACGAAGGGGTCGTTAGCAACTTCCGTCACTGCCGCATCAAGAGCCTTCTTATCCTTTGCATGCAGTTTTTTTACAACCCTGTCGAAGGAGGCAGTCGATAGAACCGTCAACGCCATGGGTTATCCAAATTTGTAGACGGATGCTTGGCCAGCTTTCACCTCCTCGAGAGACAGCATCGTGTCCTGAATCATCCGTAATGGAATATCAGGGTTGTCCAGGACAGCTTTGCCGATACGTGCCCAGTACTCAATCTGCTTGGGCACAGACCGATGTTCAGCAGCGGCAACGGTCCTCGCGTCTTCCACAAGTTCATCAGAAAGTTTCATAGCCACGGCCATAGCGCGTACTCCTTTAATTGGTTGCATTTTAGTGATTAAAGAAACCTTTTGCAACCGATGGTGTTTGAATAATTGCTTCAAGAACACCTAGAATAAATTTGATGTAACGCTGAGAAATTCCAGGCTCGTATGGCCAAACAGTTACAGCAACACAGATGAGGAAGTCTTGCGCCCCGCGTTGCCAACCGGAAAAGTGCCTAACAATTTGCTAACGCCGTAACCTTCCCAGCACGAATCCATGAGCCTGGGTCTCGGCGAACTGCCGCTTCGATCTCGGTTATTGGAGCGCCGACAAATCTTGTGAAAAGATCTCCGCTGCTCACTTCAACACTAATGCGAATAGATTGAGGCCGCGACATGTACAACGCGGCAAACCGTTGCAACGGCCCGTGCGTGCCGAAGTGAGAGGGCTCATAAATCCTCCCATATTTCTCACAGTGCAATGATTGATACCTGTCGAAAATTGCCTGCGCCCTTTCGCCATCGTCATCCGTCACGTCTACCGCAGCTTGTTGCAGTAGGAGTTCATCCATCTTGAAGCGGATCCGGGAGAAGATATGAGTGCGCCCCAAAGAGTCTTTAACCTGGCTCATTTCTATAGGCCCCTATGAAATTGTTGGCTAAATATAAACTCTAGTTTGAGTTCGAGTGCTAATACACACGCTTAGTTTTTCTAAATTTGCAAAGCCGGCGCTTGCCGAAAACCATTACCAAGTTGATGGCCCAAAGTCCCCACCAGCGCCTGCGGGTACGTGACAATGGCGATGGAGGAAACCATGACCAGAATTCTTTACGTCGTCATTGCCATCGCTGGCTACTGTTCAACATCACATGCGGCGCTGCCTTTCGAGCAGCTACTGTATAAGGGAAGAGCGATACCTTTTTACGGTACTTCGCAGGATTACACCCAACAGCAGTTGCTGGACGCGGTAAAGCGGTCGAACCTGGCCGAACAGATGGCAGGCATGACAACTACGGCCCTGCACCTCAAGAACGACATTGGCGTCGGGTTCGAATCTTGTGGTTCAGTCAATGCCTTTTATTCAAAACAGCGGCGGGCCGTGGTGATTTGTTCAGAAATGATAGAGACGATAGGGAAGCTGGCTATTGCAGACAAAGATTTCGTTGGAAAACTTCCTCGTGAGCAGTTCGCCAAGGTGGTCGATGGCCTGATCTGGGGCATCTACTTCCATGAGCTGGGACATGCGCTTATTGATACAAATCGCATTTCCACGACGGGTCGCGAAGAAGATGTCGCTGATCAGTTCGCGGTGTGGTTTGCATTGAACTACATAGACCTCAGCAGGCAACCCATCCTGATGCCCACCATCTGGTTTTGGAGAGAAATGTCCAAAGCCAGGAACCTACCCACCATGAGTCAGGATCAATTGAGGCATTTCCTGTCAGATGAACATAGTCTGGACGAACAGCGAATCTACAACCTGGCGTGTTGGGCTTACGGGACTAATACCCCTGCTGGCAACGGCGCCGCTCGCTATGCACAATTACCGGAGCAACGCGCACAGAGATGCTCTGGCGAATATGCGGCCGTTGAGAGAGGCATGATGTCCCACTTCAGAAAGTTTCTGAAGATTCGCCCATTGAATTCTCGCTAGCCGGTATGCTGCGGATACCTATCGCGACGCGTGCGACGTAGGCGACCACCAGTCAGACGAAATGTTCACGCCCGCGCAATTGGCAGATCATCCCAGTTGGTGGTGTATTGAGGCGTGAGCAGTTGCTGGCGCATAGCCCAGCTTCTTTTCTTCCCTTCTAATCC
>JAZJXV010000030.1:0-56424 GCA_040390795.1 Pseudomonadota bacterium
GAAAATGACGCAAATTAAGCGCTAACCCGTGTCCGGTTATATAGGGGCAAGATCAGCACGGTGATTAAGAATGAGCCCGGTTGCACCGAACAACAGACCGAACACCGCACCCCACAAGCCGACGTACAAATGGATCTTGCGCAGCCAGGTCAGGAAGATGGCGCGCTTGCTGCGCCGACGACCATGCTTGCCATGCGAAGTCGTGCCAGACAAATCAACTGGTTTGCCTTCGCGTGTGCGAAATGTTCCATCGGCATTCATTTCTTACTCCATCGGATGTTTAGGCGGCTGCACCGGACCGGCATTGCTACCTTTGGCTTTCACAAAAGTGTAGGTCAGGTGATTACGCAGATTGTCATATTGCTTGCCGGCGAATTCGCCAGCCGTGCGATCGATGTGCAATACATGCACAACGTATTGACCGCGCCAAGGCGTATTAATTTCCACCGCGCCTTGCGCATCGGTGTGGTGTTCTTGCATCCAGGTATTCGGCGCAATGACTTCCAGCTTTGCGTTTTTCAGTGGCTGGCCGCGATACAACAAAATGAAGGTGTTGGCGGTATTGCCTTGTTTGATATCCAGGGCCAGAGGTGATGTTGCACCGGAAGCTAATGGTTGGCCCAAGCGTGCGTAATAGTTCGACTTGGCCATGCCCAAATTATGCTTGGTCAGATCGGCAACGCCGAGGGATTCTTCCAGCGCCAATACATTAGGTGACTTGCCGCTCGCAATCGCGAGATGGTTTGCGGTGCGATTGACGTCTACAGGTTTGACTTGATCGCCAGTATTTACGAATGCTTGCACACCGCCAATTCTATCGAGCTTGCCGGGACTCTTTTCTCTTAGCTGAACGTCGACCTCGCCGTAATAGAGTGCCGCGCCTTTATTGCCGGATTCCAGCCAGAGATAATGTGCCTGCGCTACACCGCTTGCCAGCAGCGATGCACAACATGCGAGGGCAAGAATAGGTTTGATGAAGTTTTTCATTTTTCGCTAGCCTAAAAAATTGCCCACGACCGTGATGGTGGTGGGCATGTTGTTATCAGAATGCGTAACGTGCGGTTAATGTTGCTGAACGTGGAGCGCCGGGCAGAAGCGAATTTGGAAGGGCGCTGTGTGCCGATGCAATGTATTGCTTGTCGAAGATATTGTAGATATTCAGTTGCAGATCAAAGCCCTTGATTTTGTAGGAGAGCATGGCATCCATGGTTGTATAGCCTGGCAACGTGACGGTATTGTATGTATCGGCAAAGCGTGAGCCTACATAGTTAACACCTGCGCCTGCTGTCCAGTGTTGTGCCAGTGTTTTTGTCAGCCATACGTTTGCACTATGTTCAGGAGTCACGCTTGCAAGTTTTCCTTGCGCTGCGATTCCGTCTGGAACACCAGCGACGTTTTTGCTCACAGCAGTAGATTTGCTGATCTTCGCATCCAAGTAAGCGTAGCCTGACGATACGCGCCAACCATTAGACAAGTCGCCCGCAAAGGTCAGCTCGAGACCATTGGTTTGTTGTGTACCGACTGCGGTTGTAACGCCAAAAGGATCGGTCGTCGTCATATTGGTGCGTTCCAGATTGAACAAGGCCGCGGTTGCTGTGGCTCTGCCATTGAACAAATCTATCTTGGTACCGATTTCCTTGCTGGTGGTTTCTTGCGGTGCAAAAAGCGCATTGGCTGCGGTCAGATTAAAGTTTTCTGCTGAGGGCTGGAAGGATTTGCTGACCGATACATAGTAAGACTGAGTCGTCGTTGGCTGGTAGACCAGACCGGCGCGTGGACTCCACGCGGTATCGTTACGGTTTGGATTGCCGGCTACATATACTTCCTGTTTGAAGGAGTCATAACGAATGCCAACAAGCGCTTTCCATTTGTCCGACAAGGAAATCAAGTCTTGCACATAAGCGGCAGCGACCGTGCTGCTGCCGCTATTTGATGTACCTGGATTGATAGTCAGGTTTGATGTACTTGCCGGGAGTGCGATCGGATTAAATGCATCGACATCAGCAGCGGAACCACTGCGGTTAAGTTGAGTTCTGTCTTGAGTGCCAAATTCCACGCCATATAGAATTTGATGTGCCATGCCACCGATGGTCGCGTTTTGCGTCAGTTCGGTTTGGTTGAAAATGCCGTGTTCATTACGGGCAATTGCACCGCGAGAACGGGCGACCTTATAACCGGAAGGAAATGCTGGATCGGCAGTTGCAGTTACGACACCGGGGATGGTGTTGTAACGGTCGAGTTTGTATTGATAGTAGCGGAAGGCATTGCGGATAGACCATTCACTGTTGAAGCGATGATCCAGTGTAATGCTGGCTGAGCTGGTCGTTGACTCTGCCGAATCGGCATCGCGCGCATTACCGGAGCCATAGTAAGTGCTAGGTGCAACATTGATAGGACGGCCGTTGAGCGAAGGAATACCAAAATCGGTTACGCGCTTGTCATGCAAATACTCAGCTTGCAGCAAGAGATTGGTATCTGCATCGATCTTAATCGCCATCGATGGCGCAAACGCTTCGCGGTCCAGGAATTGCTGGTCACGGAAGCTATCGGCGCGCTCCACGGCACCTGTCATACGGAAGGAAATATTGCCGTCGTCGATATTGCGGCCGATATCGAATTCGCCGCGACGTTGATTCCAGCTGCCGACCTGCAGGCTGGCTTCGTTCTTATCGATACCAGGTTTCTTTGTAATGCGGTTAATCATGCCACCTGATGAGCCACGACCGTACAGCACGGAAGCAGGGCCTTTGACGACTTCAATTTGCTCAACATTTGACATATCGCGGTAATACATTGCGTCGTCGCGGATGCCGTCGATAAATTGATCGCCGAGTGAGTTAAAGCCGCGAATGAAAACTTGATCACGTTGACCATCGCCATGTACCAAGCTGACGCCGGGTACGGACTTCACTGCATCTTCCATCGAGCGTACACCCTTATCGCGCATCACTGCTTGCGTAATAACGTTCACCGTTTGCGGAATATCGCGCAGCGGTGCGTTTATCTTGGTGGCGCTGGACGCGGTAGGGGCGTTGTAGTTAGTGTCGTTGCTGCTTTGCACCTTGATTTCCGGCAGTGTCGTGTCAGCTGCGGTTTGCGCAAAAGCCGACGATTGCATTGCGAGCGGAACGGAAAACGCAGCCAGCAAGGCCGCTGCCAATGGGGTGAAGCGTTGATTCATTACTATCCTTTGGAGCAAACAGGTGTTTGAAATTTTTGTGGGCGCGATGTTCTTGGGTGCAGGCATCGGAAGAGGGGAGTGATTTTTGTTAGTTGTATACAACCGATGTGGCTAGAGTATAAATACGAACCATTATCATTTCAATTTAAAGGTACAGGAAGCCATTGCTTTAACGTTTTCTTAACCTGTATTTGCAACACTCCATATTTCTTTGGGCGCAATTAATTGACTTTGTTAATGAGAATTACTATTGTTCTCATTTGGCCGATACATATCGGCTGCCAGCCATCTGATTTACGCCTCCGACGGATTGTCGTGCCGGTTCCAGACTAGCCAGCCAGCACACATTTCGATTACAACTTGGAGGAATTACAGATGGCTCATATCAAAAGCCGCAAGCACCCTGCCGCACGTCGTTTAAATTGTTCGGCGGCAGTTGCAATGGCATTCATTGCCTTACCTAGTGTCGTTTTTGCGCAGCAAGCAGATACCACCTTGCCAGAGGTGAAAGTCACCGGGCAGGCCGAAACCTACAAAGCGGATACGGTTTCATCGCCAAAATTTACGCAGCCTTTGCTGAACACCACGCAAACCATATCCGTCATCAAGAAAGAGATCATTCAGCAGCAAGGTGGCACGACGTTGACGGAAGCTTTGCGCAACACGCCTGGCGTTGGCACCTTCTCCCTTGGTGAGAATGGCAACACCACGACTGGCGATGCGATTTATATGCGCGGCTTTGATACTTCCAGCTCAATCTTTGTAGATGGCGTGCGCGATTTGGGTTCGATCTCACGCGATATTTTTAACATTGAACAGATCGAAGTAACTAAAGGTCCGGCTGGTACAGATACTGGTCGTGGCGCACCGACTGGTTCCATTAATTTGGTAACCAAACAGCCGACATTGAAAGAAGCCTATTCAGGTTCCGTTGGCGTTGGCAGTGGCGACTACAAACGTGTGACGGCCGATTTGAACAAGCCTTTGAATCTCGAAGGCGGTGCGGCGTTCCGCCTCAATTTGTTGAAAGATGATTCGGGTGTGGCTGGTCGTGATGTAGTTAAAAATGATCGTCAAGGTATTGCGGCGGCATTGGCGTTTGGCCTTAATACCAATACGCGTACTTATTTGAATTACTTGCACGTTGATCAAAGCAATATTCCAAACGGCGGTGTGCCGACAATAGGTTTGCCGGGTTACACCAGTCCAGATCCAGCACGTCCGTACATCAGCGCGGCACCGCGTGTAAATCCGAGTAATTTCTATGGTACGGCTGGCGATTATGACGATGTCAAAGCAGACATGTTTACGGTTCGTGTAGAGCACGATATTTCGCCGGATACCAAACTGCAAAACACCACTCGCTATGGCAAAACTTCAGAGAACTATCTTCTGACAGGATTCATGGTGTCGTCAGCAAATCTGAATACCACAACAGGTGGAGCAACTGCAGGAAACCCCGCAAGCTGGTTGTTAGCTAATCGTAGTAGCCAAAGAAAAGACCAGATAAACGAAATCCTCTCCAATCAGACTAACCTGACAACTAAATTTAATACCGGTGGCATCAAACATTCGTTGGTGACAGGCTTGGAGCTTTCGAGCGAAAAACAAACATCGCTTGGCTATGCTGCGTTGGCACTGGCAGACGGCGTGAATCTTTATAACCCAAACTACAACGTGGTAAGAACGAGTACACAAGCACGTAACGGCACAGATTCAGACGGACGTACCAACACGGCATCGGTGTATATGTTCGATACATTGGAGTTCTCGCCAAAATGGCAAATCAACGGTGGTGTACGTCTCGATCGCTATGACACAAAATACGAAAGCACTACGCTTAGCGTAAGAAATGCGACCTTGGAGAAGTCTGGCAACCTGGTTAACTGGAAGGTTGGTGCTCTGTACAAACCAACTGAAGACAGCAGCTTGTACGCGGCCTATGCAACATCGAAGCAGCCACCAGGTGGCGCGACATTCGCGTTGAGTAGCGCAGCGAATAATGCCGCCAATGTTAATTACGATCCGCAAGAAACCAAGACGGCTGAAATCGGTGCCAAGTGGGATTTGCTAGACAAGAAACTTGCGCTTACCGCAGCGCTGTATCGTACGATAGTGAAGAATGAAGTTGAAGGCAATGCAGTTGACGGCTATTCGCAAACAGGTAAAAAACGCGTACAAGGTATTGAAATTGGCATAGTTGGAGAACTCACGCCACTGTGGCAAGTGAGTGCAGGTTATACGACGATGAATACTGCAATCGCAGCAGGTGCAACCGTAGCGGCTGATGGTTCGACCGGATTGAACTACACGCCGAAGCAAGCATTTACCGCATGGTCTACTTATAAGCTTCCAGGTGGTTTCACTATCGGTGGTGGTGCACGTTTTGTCGGCGAGTTGCGTAAGCCATCAGATGGTGCAATCGGTACGCCAAAATATGTTGAGTCTTACTGGGTCTACGATGCAATGGCGACGTATGCCGTCAGCAAGAATGTTGATCTGCAATTCAACATATACAATTTGCTGGACAAGGATTACGTTGCGTCGATCAACAAGAGCGGATATCGCTATACGCCAGGCATCCCACGCTCGGCACGCCTGACAGCCAATTTCAGATTCTAAAAAGGCTGTTGTGATCAAAGCCCCTTCTTGTCAGGAGGGGCTTTTTAATTGGAGGTTCAATCATCATGATGCTGCACATACCGGAAGTACTGACACCATCGCAAGTTGCTGAAATCCGGCAAAAGCTGGATGCAACCGATTGGGTCGATGGCAAGGTAACGGTCGGTGCGCAAGGTGCGCAGGTGAAGAAGAATCGCCAGTTGCCCGAGCTATCGCCGGTTGGGATGGAGCTGGGCCAGACGATTCTGAAAGCATTGGTGAACCATCCCTTGTTCTTCTCTGCCGCATTGCCTATGCGTTACATGCCGCCGCTCTTCAATCGTTATGAAGGCGGGGAGCATTACGGTTTTCACATCGATGGTTCGGTGCGTTCGATTCCCGGTTCCAATCTGAGTTTGCGCACGGATTTGTCGTGCACATTATTCTTGTGCGAACCGGAAGAGTACGATGGTGGTGAATTGATCGTGGCTGATACCTACGGCGAACATGAAGTGAAATTGCCCGCCGGTGACATGATCTTGTATCCGTCCAGCAGTTTGCATAAAGTCGAACCAGTTACGCGTGGTGCTCGCGTCGGTTCATTCTTCTGGATACAAAGTATGGTGGCCGACGATGGCAAGCGCAGCTTGTTATTTGAACTGGACCAGAATATTCAAAAGCTGCGTGCAAAGATAGGTGACAGCGAAGAAGTGGTTGGCCTCACCGGGCATTATCACAATCTATTGCGTCAGTGGGCAGCGGTCTAGTGAGCGATAACTAAACACGATGGATATTTTTCAATACACATCGCGTCGATAACGACCTTGCTGAATTAACTGCTCTACACCCTCTGCGCCGATGATATCGGTCAGCGTTGCTTCCACACCGCCAGCCATACCTTCCAAACTGCCGCACACATAAATCGCTGCATCTGCTGCCAGCCATGCGCGCACGTTCTCCGCCTGCTCGCGTAGTTTGTCTTGCACATAAATACGTTCAGCCTGATCGCGAGAGAACACGATGTCGGCACGTTCCAATACGCCCTGGGTTTGCCACGCTTCGATCTCATTGCGATAGTAGAAATCGTTAGCTGCATTGCGCTCGCCAAATACCAACCAGTTGCGTTGCGCGCCGTTGGCTGCGCGTGCTTTCAAATGACTGCGCAAACCGGCAAGGCCGGTGCCGTTGCCGATCAGGATCAATGGGCGATGTTGATTGTCACCTAGACGGAAGTTGCTGTGTGCACGCAGACGCAGATCGATGGTTTGACCTACAGACGCTTGCTCAGTTAACCAACCTGATGCGATACCGAGCGAGCCGTCTTCGCGTCGTTCCTGACGAACTAATAAATGCACGCGACCATCGGCTGGAATCGATGCAACGGAATATTCGCGCGGACGTTCTTGATCGGCTGGTGCCAGTACTTGCACCAGATCACCTGCTTCCCACGTTGCATGTTCGCTCAGTGCTTCCAGTTCAAGATGGAAGGTGGCACCACCCGCACTCTCGGGATTGAGATGATGGCGCGCGGCGAGTCGCCATGGTTGATAAGACGGTGCCTGCCAATCAGGCGCATCGTTGGTCCCGGCGATATGACTTAGATGATGCTGCCAGGTATGGAGTGCCTTGTTATCGCCATTGTCTGCTTCCACGCTTTCAAACAAGGCTAGGGCGCCACATTTGCGTAACCATCGCGTCAACGTGTGGCCGAAGCCGCAGAAGTGTGCGTAGTGGCTATCGCCCAGCATCAATACGCCGAAGTGCAAATGCGGCAAGGCTTGCTTGGCATTCATTAGTTTGGTGGCGAACAGCGATGCATTGTCCGGTGGATCGCCTTCGCCATAAGTGCTGACGACGAAGAGCGCGCGTTCCGCTTGCATCAAATCATCCAGACTGATTTCGGACAAGGCCGCCACGCGTGTCGGTACACCTGCGGTGTGCAGCATGCGTGCGGTTTGCCATGCGAGTTGTTCAGCGGAACCAGTCTGACTTGCGTAAGCGATGAGCCACGGCTGTGTGCCATCAGCCGCAGGTCTGAGCGCGGCTGCATCGCGCAAGGCTTGTTGCTGCTTGCGTCGCTGCGCGTAATAAATGGCGAGGCATAAAGCGAGATAGGCAACTACGAGTAGTGTCGCCACAATCACGCGGGTTGATACGCTCCAGTTCATTGCAGCAAGTCCAATAGTGATGAACTCAGATGTTCTTCAAAACCATCTTTGCTGCGATTGATAAACAATGCGGCCAGTTCATGTTCGTTTGCGTAAGCCAAACCTTGTTCTGCACCCATCACGCCAAGCGCAGTTGACCATGCATCGGCTGCCATGCAATCGCGATGTAGCACGGTGACGGAAGCAAGGCCGTGGCGTATAGGTTCACCGCTGCGCGGATCTATCGTGTGTGAAAAACGTGTCGCATCGTTTTCAAAATAGCGCCGGTAATCACCGGATGTTGCGGCAGACCAGTCGTACAGCGCTGCGATGGTTTCCATGCCATTAATAGTGTTGGATGCAGCGGATGCCAATGCATCCGGCAGTGGATGTTCGAGTGCAACCCACCATGGTTGTCCATCCGGTTTGACACCTTCGCCGCGTAACTCGCCGCCGACTTCCACCAGAAAACTGTCTATGCCACATTGTCGTAATTCACACGCAACCTGATCGACGCCGTAGCCCTTGGCAATCGCGGATAGATCGATATAGACGTTGCCTGGTTGTTGTACGCGTTGTGTTGTTGTGTCGAGTTGTATGCGTTGCCAGCCGCATTGCGCGCGTGCTGTATCCAACTCAGTTTGTGTCGGTGTGATGAAGTCTGCTTCGTTATAACGTTTGCTGGGGCCAAAGCCCCAGGCATTGACCAATGCACCAGCCGTTGGATCGTAAGCGCCATTGCTATCGCGCGCGACGCGTAATGCGTATTCCAGTACCGTGAAAAATTCATCTGGCAACTTGTGCCACGAACCTGCCGGTGCATTGTTGAGCTGACTCAGATTCGATGTCGCGTCCCAGGTACTCATTTGCGCGACGACGATATCAAGTTGATCTTGTATCGCCTGACGCAAAGGTGGCAAGCGCCGTGTGACTTCCGCCACCAGTTTCACGGACCAACTGGTTCCCATCGTTTGCCCGTGCAAGGTGTGCACGACGCCGCCCAAGGCTGGCGATTCAGGTGGAGTGTCTATGAGTGGGACTAGTGTGCGTCGCATAGTGTTGGCAATCTTGCAGCCATGGCATCAGAATGAAAAACGCCCGTTGCCGGGAAAGGGCAACGGGCGCAGCTGAGTGTGTGTGCTTACGGTTGCAGCACTTCCAGCGTCGCGGTGTAGCTGGCGCGACGAATAGGTTTAGCCAGCGTGCCGACTACGCGTGGAGCGGCGTTTGCACCAGCAGCTTGAGGACCCATTTGCGGGCCACCGTTGTTAGCACTCATCCAGTACATGCCGGCGGTTGGCCACTTGACGCTGAACTTGCCGTCCTTGTCGGTCTTGACCTTGATCTCGCCCAGTTGATCGCGATAGCGGATGCCGCCAGGAATTACAGTGACTTCAATATCAGCAGCCGGTTTGCCATCAAGCAGGAAACGGAAGTTGCTGGTTTCGCCAGAGAACAGATCGTTAGGATGTGTGATCGGTACCAGTTCCAGACCAACACCGGTTGGTTTCAATACAGTGTCAGTTGGTTTGCCGGAGCTGACAAATACTTCCATGCGGCTTTGCATGCGGCTCACGTTTACATCGGTTGCATCGGCTGGCACTTCCTTGGCGAAGGTTTCCGCCGTACCGCGCCAGCGTTTGTTTTCTGTGCCGACTTTGTAGCTTGCGTTCAAGCCGTCGTTCACCATCGTCAATTTGTAAGTACCTTTTTGCGACAGCTTCACGTCGAAGGTGCTGCGATATTTACCCGTGCTTTTGTTTTCTACTGGTGCGGCGCTACCGTCCGGTGCGATCACGGCCAGCGTATCCAGACGCAATGGATTGTGTTCGAAGTAAAACAGATCGTTGGATACCGCTGCATCCACTGTGACCCAAGGTTCATTGCCGGACAACACAGTGGCAGATGGCAGCATCCAGGCGCGATGCGCATGTGCAGCCATAGGCAGGGCGACGGAGAGAGAAACAGCCAGCGCTGCTGCGCGCCACAGGGAAGTTTTTTTCATGGAAGTGTCCTTGGATTTTATGGTTTTAATTCGAGAGAAATAGTGCCGAGCTCATGCTCGCCTTTGACTTGCGCGGTTTGTGCTGTCTTGATTGGCCACTGGAAAGGTACGCGGAGCAATTCGCGGCCACCGACTTCACGCGCGGCTTCCACCACCAATGTATATTCGCCGGCTGGTAATTTATCGAGACCGGATTTGGCACTGTTGAAAGTGAGTTGTTGTTCACCTGGCGCACGGGTGGCGCCACTCAAGCCATCGACCGGCATCTGCAAATCACGACCGCTTTTACGCCACCATTGGCGCATGTCCTTCAGCCACTTGGTGCCTTCGTTATTCTTCATCTTCAAGTCGTACCAGACTGCCAGATTACGCACGAAGGTTTGGTCTGCACCTTCAATCCAGAACGCAACATAAGGCTTGTGGTATTCGGCCACGGTCAAGCGAGGGATCTCGACTTTGACATTCATATCAGCAGCGAAGGCTGGCGTTGTGAGCGCAGCACCCAACATAAAGGAATAAGAAATTCGCATAGAACCTCGTAGTAATCGATGAATAGAAATTAATGAATAAACAAAATAGCCAGCAAGAACGGAATCAACACGCCCAAGCCGACGATAGGCCAGGTACTTGGGCGATTGGTCGCGTGCATCTTCAGGATGAACAAACCAGTGATGGAAAAAATTAAACAAGCTGCCGCAAAAATATCGATGAACCAACTCCACGCCGTGCCTGTGTTGCGGCCTTTGTGTAAATCGTTCAAGTAAGAAATCCAGCCGCGATTAGTCGATTCAAATTCCACCGCACCGCTAGCGCGATCGATGCGCACCCAGGCGTCGCCACCAGGGCGCGGCAAGGCGATATAGATTTCTTCCGGTGACCATTCCGCATCACGTTCGCTGACATCCACCGACAAGGTGTCCTTCATCCAGCGTTGCAATTCAACAGGTAAGGCAACGTTTTCCTTGCCGGAGTTGCTGCTGGGTGCTGTGGTGTTCAACTTCGCCAACTGGGTTTGCAGTGCGGCAGGTAATTGCAATTCTTGCGTGGAAACTTGCGGTTTTGCTTCGATTTGCGACGAGTGATTAAGCGTAATGCCGGTCACGCTGAACAGCAGCATGCCCAGCAGGCATAACGCCGAGCTGATCCAATGCCATTGATGCAGGGTTTTTAACCAGTAAGCACGTTGGGGGTTATTCGCGCGTGCTTCCATTAGGTAATCGTTTTCATATCATTTCGGTGGTGCCATTGCATGCAAATAGCAATTATTCTCATTTAGATTCTCGTCGATACGATACTTAATTGCAAGATTTTTTGTGTAAAGAAGTTTGAAGCAGCACGGAAGGAGGGCTTATGGAACGCGTCAGATACAGAAACGCAAAAATAAATAGAAAAAAGTGGCTCTCATAAGGGCGAGGAGGCGATTTTTCAAGATCTTGAAAGTTGTTTGCGCGTGCTTATATCCGTCTCAGCAGATGCTCAATTGAGGTCTGCGAACCTTATCGCTTCACTTTAAAAGGATATAACCATGCGCACTTATGACTTTTCCCCACTTTACCGTTCCGCCATAGGCTTTGATCGTCTGGCACAACTATTCAATGACGCACAGCGCAGCGAATCGCAACCTAGTTATCCGCCATACAATATCGAGTTGGTAGGCGAAAACAAATACCGCATCACGATGGCCGTCGCAGGATTCGACCGTTCGGAAATTGAAATTGAAACCGAGCGCGATACGCTCAAGATAACCGGCCGCAAGGCAGGCGAAGAAGGTACGCGCAACTTCCTGCACCGCGGCATCGCCTCACGTAATTTTGAACACAGCTTCCAGCTGGCCAATCACGTACACGTCGTTGGTGCCAAACTCGATAACGGTTTGTTGAATATCGAACTGGCGCGAGAAATCCCGGAGGCATTGAAGCCACGCAAGATCGTGATTGATGCAGTTGCAGATAATGTGCAGAGTTTGAAGGCTGCATAAGAGTTATAACTCTGGCAAAGCCGACACTCCTCGCAAGAGGGTGTCGGCTTTAATTTTAAGAGTGTAAGAATGCTGCTATTGATAACACCAGCGCGTTATTGAGTGAGTGTGGAATAGCCGCCGATAAAAATGCGTGTCGAAAAGAGATCTTGCGCCAATGCAGGTAAGCGCATGACATAACAAAAAATCCCCACGTTGGTCCAAAAAATCGGAGTGGTCCGGATAAACCATGAAATATTCCCCAAGCCAACCCGGAGACTAATGCAATTACGCTTACATGCATGGCTGTCGAGGCAAGAACTGTTAAGGCGTAGCCCAAGATCAACGTTTCGATGATCGGTGCAATGACAATAGACAAGATGACTGTCGTGAGCGTTAAATCCCTTGCGGGTGTTTGTATTGTGGAGATATCTATGCCATTCAGTGTGAATGTCGTGGTCGCCATGAAGAGTAAAACAAGAGAGGGGATGGATGCTAAAGGGAAGGCAAGTAGGCAATAACGCCAGAGCGGCAGTGTCGGCGAAAACAAAAACGTCTGGATAGGTTGAACAAGCGAAGATAGAAGTGCGCGCATTTATTCTTATGGGCCTGGGAGCGTGGTGTGACGAGTATTTGCGATGCAGTACAAATGTTTTGTCGTCAAAAAGTGCTCGACTTTAGCCTATATTCCTAAATGCGCTATGCCATAGATATGGGATAGGAACGTCACAGCAGTAAACAATTCCACTGCAATTTTCTGTAACGCTGCGCGCTAATGCGCGCAGCTAGTTCAAGCTGCTTGCGTTTCGCTCATCATCTTGATGAAGGCTGCGAGCAAGACTGGATCGTAACGCGCTTGATCGCGTTGCAGTATCTCCAAAGCAGCTTCTTTGGATTGTCCCTTGTGATACGGGCGATTCATCGTGATCACATCGTAGGAATCCCAGATTCTTACAATACGAGCGAACAATGGAATGGCCTCGCCCTTCAAACCGTGCGGATAGCCGCTGCCATCATAATTTTCATGGTGATAGAGCACGCAGTCAGTAATGCGCGCATCCAGTTCCAGCGGTGCCAGTAGTTGATGGCCGGCGGCAGGATGTTGTTGTATGAGGAAAAATTCTGTTGCAGTCAGGCGGGTAGGTTTGTTCAGAATCTGCTCGTTGATACACAGCTTGCCGATGTCATGTATGCCTGCGCCTATCGCAAGCATTTGTGCATCTTCTTCGGAGAGGCCGAGATAACGACCAAACAAACCGGCTTTGGTATGCAAGCGCTGCAGATGATCCGCCAAATCCGGATCGCGTCCCCGCATGATGCCTCCTATGAACTTTGAAATCTTCTCTAACTGCAGTTCAGGGGAAGTAGTGCTCATGGTTGTTTCTCTTTGTGACGGTATTGATGAGACACACGCATGCTTTTTGGCATGGTGTACGAACAGCGCGATCATCTTGTGGAAAATCGGCAGATCGGGATTTTAACGTCCTCAACAGCTACGTGTCCAAACTGGGACAATATGTCCAAGCTTGCAGAGAGTCGGTAGTACTTACAAAAATCGTTAGCAATGTTGAAGAAGAATTAAGCAGGGCATAGCAATTCTTGCCGACTATTGCGCTTCCAGATCACGCAGCCAGAGATGCAGCGCTTTGCCAGCATCGCTGCTTCTTGCCAACTGCAAGCCCAACTTGGACCTACGCCACAAAATATCTTCGTTGCAGCTAGCCCATTCATATGTCGTCAGATATTCAACTTCCGCTGCAAACAATCCTGGCGCAACTTCCTCGCCCATATCCGCAACGCTGGATCTATTTGCTAGCAACAACTTGATCCGTGTTCCATACGCGCGCGCGTAGCGTGCTATCAAGGCAGGCGGTAGCCAGACATATTCTTGCTGCAATTCGCGCACGTAGTCATCGAACTCCATCACCGCGCGATTATTCGGTTTGCTGCCGAAGATATCGCCGCCCGGCAAACAGGCATCGGCGGTCCATGCGCCGTGCTGATTACTCAGTGCGGGTGCGATTAGATCGACGGCTTCTTCGGCCAGTTTGCGGAAGGTGGTGATCTTGCCGCCGAAAATGGTGAGTAGCGGTGCGGCGTCGGTATCGAAAGCGAGTTTGTAATCGCGGGTGACGGCGGAGGCTCTTTCGTTGTCGTCGTCTTTTTCATCTTCGACCAGCGGGCGTACGCCAGAGTAAGACCACACTACATCGGCAGGAGTAATCGGTTTGGCGAAGTAGCGATTCGTCAGCTCGCACAGGTAGTTGATTTCTTCCGCGTCGATGACGACCTTGTCAGCATCGCCGTGATAGTCGATGTCGGTGGTGCCTATCAACGTAAAGTCTTGTCCGTACGGGATCGCGAAGACGATGCGGCCGTCGGGATGCTGGAAGATGTAGGCGTAGGGATGGTCGAATAATTTCTTGACGACGATGTGACTACCTTTGATTAGACGCAACTTTTTACCCGTACGACCATGCACGGTGTCATGCAAGAAGCTGGCAGCCCACGGGCCGGCAGCGTTGATTAGCAATTTTGCTTGTACTTGTATTTCTCCATCCTTGGCATTGCGCAGTGTGGCGTTCCAGTCTGTTGCGTTGCGTTTCACCGCTACACATTCGGTGCGTGTGAGTATGGTTGCGCCGTTTTCTGCAGCGGCAATGGCATTCAACACAACTAGACGCGCATCGTTGACCCAGCCGTCAGAATAGACAAAGCCTTTGCTGAACGACGCTTTTAGCGGCACGCCAGCTGAGTGTTGTCGCAGATCGATGCCGTGCGAGCCGGGCAGCAGTTCGCGTTTGGCTAGATGGTCGTACAGGAACAAGCCGGCACGTATCATCCACGCTGGTCGTTGACCTTGGTCGTGCGGCATCACAAAGCGCAGTGGATGGATGATGTGCGGTGCGGAGCGCATCAGGATTTCGCGTTCTATCAGCGCTTTGCGTACTAGGCTGAATTCGTAATATTCCAGATAGCGCAGGCCGCCGTGTATCAGTTTGGTGGAGGCCGATGAGGTGTGTGAGGCGAGGTCGTCTTTTTCACACAGCACGACAGAGAGGCCGCGACCCGCGGCGTCACGCGCAATGCCGGCACCGTTGATGCCGCCGCCTACGATGAGGATGTCGCAATGAAGTTGCTGTTGCATCGATGCTCCGCCTGATGTGCAGTGCAACTATTGTAAGCGGGGAATTTGCATGTGGTGCATGTTTGTCTGAGCGGCGGATATTTACCCTACGCACGCGGTACACTGAATCGTCTTCATCCTTACTGCGCAATCATGAGCTTTCTTCTCGATCCCGGATTCTGGGAAATGGCCAGCTTCATCGTAACGACGCTGGCCCTACCGTTTGCGATTTTTCTTTTTCTGTACGAGCAACGCAAGGAGCGCGATGCGGAGGATGAAGAGGCATACCAATTATTGCAAAACGCATATAACGATTTTCTGAAAATCGTGCTGGATAATCCGGATCTGCAACTACGCAGCACCAAGGCGCGTAGCGATCTCAATGATGAACAGCGTGAACGTGCTTTGATCATTTTTGAAATGCTGATCGCCTTGTTCGAGCGTGCCTACATCGTGTCGTATGAGCCGGATATGCGTGGCGTAGCCTTGCGGCGCTGGCATTCCTGGGACGATTACATGCGCGAATGGTGCCGCCGCGAAGACTTCTATTATCTGTTGCCGCAATTGCTGCGCGGTGAAGATGAAGACTTCGCCAACTACATCCGCGTCATCGCCGAGGAAGAGCGCTCGGACAAATTATTCAACATCGGTCATCGCGAATAATCGTCATATCGTTCTGCGATTTAATGACAGAGTGGCATCGACGGTCCGATTGCACCCTCTTTAGGGGATAATAGCGGCTCATTTAATGCAGTGAATTCAATCGAGATACTCCGTCTGATGCCTACACAATTTGCCCCGCTCCAGAACGACACCTTTCTCCGCGCATTGCTGCGCCAGCCTGTTGAATACACGCCGCTGTGGCTGATGCGCCAGGCCGGTCGTTATCTGCCTGAATACCGCGCCACCCGCGCACGCGCCGGTTCCTTCCTCGGTTTGGCCAAGAATCCCGATTACGCGACAGAAGTGACGCTGCAACCGCTGGATCGCTACGATCTGGATGCGGCGATTCTGTTCTCCGACATCCTGACGGTGCCGGATGCAATGGGTTTGGGTTTGTACTTCATCGAAGGCGAAGGACCAAAGTTCGAGCGTCCGCTGCGCGATGAAAAGGCTGTGCAGGCCTTGAAAGTGCCAGAGCTGGGCTCGCTGCAATACGTATTTGATGCCGTCACGCAAATCCGCACCGAACTCAAAGGCCGTGTGCCACTGATCGGCTTTACCGGCAGCCCGTGGACGCTGGCTTGTTATATGGTCGAAGGTGGCGGCTCGGATGATTTCCGTACGGTCAAGGCGATGCTCTACAACCGCCCAGATCTGATGCACCACATTCTGCAAACCAATGCGATCACCGTCGCCGCGTATCTGAATGCGCAAATCGATGCCGGCGCCCAAGCCGTCATGATGTTCGACACCTGGGGCGGTGCATTGGCCGATGGCGCTTACCAACAATTCTCGCTGCACTACATGCGTGAAGTCATGAAGCATGTGAAGACAGAAAAAGACGGCGTGCGTATTCCTAGCATCGTCTTTACCAAAGGTGGCGGCTTGTGGTTGAAGGAAATCGCTGGCGTCGGTGCCGATGCCGTCGGCCTCGATTGGACCGTGAATCTGGGAGCTGCGCGCGCCAAAGTCGGCGATCGCGTCGCGCTGCAAGGAAATCTGGACCCAACTATCCTGTTCGCCCAGCCGGATCAAATCCGCGCCGAAGTCGCCAAAGTGCTGGAATCCTTCGGCAAACACAGCGCCGGCTCCGGCCACGTTTTCAACCTGGGTCATGGCATCTCGCAGTTCACGCCGCCGGAATCGGTTTCGGTGCTGGTCGATGCGGTGCATGAATTCAGCCGTCCGCTGCACGCACAAGGCTAAAACCGCTTGTGCGCGAGGCTTGCGCACAAAATGAAGCGTACGGAGCTTAATTCCGCGTTAAAAATGCTCAGTTTTGGCGCGTATCGATTTAGCTTATGCACAGAATGTGCAGTTGATAGCAAAGTTGGCGGTTTTCGCCAAGATTCACAATTCTTTGCAAAGCGTGATTTGTAAGTCTTTGATTTTATTGGTTAAATAATTTGCTTCTTGTTTTAGCATTTTATTGAAACCCGCATGGAACATGGCATTTCCCGCCATCTATGGGGTTTATCCACAAAGTTATCCACAGGTTTTGTGGATAGCTTAAAAAGAGCTTAAGAAACGTGGAGTTAGCGCACTTGTTGATATTTCACATGAGGTTTGAAGCGCGGCTTAGATGCAAACGGTTTACTTGTTGATAAGAAATTCTTGCATTGAAGAAGTGCAAAATCAGCATTAGAGTCTGCTTCACAATTTCTTTGCGGCATAAATTTCTAAGCTTATTCACAAAATGGTGCGTGAGAATAAGGAGAATGCTTGTTATTTGAGATTTGGCCATGTGAGGCAAGGTGTTTTTATCTCATTGATTTTAAACAGTTTATTTTCGACTGTTATGGCAGTCAAAATGATGCGCTAGGCATCTTGTCCCGCTAGATGAGAAAAGACAGGTAATTGTCCACAAAGTTATCCACAGGCTTGTGGATATTTTTAAAAAGCTTTTGGAAACCGCGAGTTAGCGTATTTCCTTATGCTCCATGTGAAGTCTTTGTGCAGATGCAATAAAATCCGGCATTTAAAATGCCTCTTTTCGCGATGCTTATTAGCTAATTGATTGTGTGCAGTGCATCGATAAAAATATGGAATAAAAAGCATGTTTGCGATAGTCAGAGCAAACTTATGCACAAAAATAAGCTTGTGCGTAGCAACATCATTTATTTAATATTTTTATTAATAATAAAAATCATCTATTTGTAAGTGGTTGATTTAAAACAAATTAATTTCTGCATTGGTTTTAGGCAATCTATTGGAAGCCGCATCAATACTGGCCTCTCCGGCTGTCAAGAGGCTCTTATCCACAAAGTTATCCACAGAGGCTGTGGATAGATAAAAAAGCGCTTATGAAACGGGTAGTTACGTCATTTCCTCAGGTCTTACATTAACTCTGTGGAACCTTGCATCCTCAAAGTCGCCCTCGACACGCCGCTCGATTTCTGCTTCGACTATATTTGGGTCGCCGCGGATGCGGATAGTGCGCGTCCGTTAGCTGGTCAACTGGCGCTGGTGCCTTTCGGCCGACGCGAAGTGGTGGGCTTGATCATCTCTGTGCATGAGAGCACCGACGTCCCGCTGGATAAGCTCAAGCAGGCGATCGCCGTGCGCACGCAATTGCTGCCGCTGTCGGGTGAATGGATCGCGCTATGCGCCTTTGCCGCCGATTATTACCAGCGTCCTTTGGGCGAAGTGGCGATTCCGGGTTTACCGAAGAATCTGCGCGCGCTGAAAACGACTTCGCTGGATAAAGCGATCAAGAAGCTGGGCAAGGCCGATGCCGTGCATGACGCCACGCCGATTGCCATGCCGCAACTGAATCCGTCGCAGCAAGAGGCCGCCGATGCGATTGCCGGCGCGACTGGTTTTGCTCCGACCTTGTTATATGGCGTGACCGGCAGCGGCAAGACGGAAGTCTATCTGCAAGCCGCGGCACAAATCCTCGCGCACAGCATCGATGAACACAATCCGGCGCAAATCCTGATCTTGGTACCGGAGATTAATCTGACGCCGCAACTGGAAGCGAACGTGCGTGCGCGTTTCCCCGGTGTAGCGATTGCGACACTGCATAGCGGTTTGGCTGAAGGTGAGCGCGTCATGCATTGGATGGCTGCGCATCTGGGGCATGCACGCATCGTGCTCGGTACGCGCCTCGCGATTTTGTCTTCGCTGCCGCATCTGAAATTGATCATCGTCGATGAAGAACACGATCCTTCGTACAAGCAGCAAGAGGGTTTGCGTTATTCGGCGCGTGATCTGGCGGTGTGGCGTGCGCATCAATTAAGTATTCCGATTGTGCTCGGTTCCGCTACGCCTTCGCTGGAAACTTGGTATCACGCGCAATCCGGTCGCTACCGCAAATTGGAATTGCGCGAGCGCGCCGTCAAGGATGCGGTCTTACCCAAGGTCGGTCTGATCGATCTGGAGCGCAAAGCACCAAGTGAAAAAATGACAGAAGGCATTAGCGAGACGCTGATCGCTGCGCTGAAGTTACGCATGGAACGTGGCGAGCAATCGCTGCTTTTCCTGAATCGTCGCGGTTATGCGCCGGTGATTGCCTGTGATTCCTGCGGTTGGGTCAGCAACTGCACGCGTTGCAGCGCGTTTTTGGTTTTGCACAAACTCGATAAACGTTTGCGTTGTCATCATTGCGGTTACGAGCAACGCATACCGCGATCCTGTCCAGATTGCGGCAACGTCGATATCCAGCCATTGGGTCGCGGCACGCAACGCGTGGAAGAAAGTCTGCAACTGATTTTTCCCGAAGCGCGCATCATGCGCATCGATGCTGATTCGACGCGGCGCAAGGGCAGTGCGCAAGAAGCGTTCGATACCGTACATCGCGGCGAGGTCGATATTCTGATCGGCACGCAGATGGTGGCGAAGGGACATGACTTCCAGAATCTGACTTTGGTTGGCGTGCTGAATCCCGACACTGCTTTGTTCTCGCATGATTATCGCGCGAGTGAAAGATTGTTCGCGCAATTGATGCAGGTCGCCGGTCGCGCTGGTCGCGTCGCGCAGAAGGAGGGCGGCAGTGCGAGTGAAGTGTTGATACAAACGCGCTATCCGCAACATCCTTTATTTGCCGCAGTGCGCACCCACGATTACGACACCTTCGCCAGCGAGTTGCTGGAAGAGCGACAACAGGCGAGTTTCCCACCTTTCATTTATCAGGCGCTGCTGCGCGCGGAAGCAAAGGAAATCAAGATCGCGCTCGACTTCCTGCATGCCGCAATTGCCTGCGTCGATTATCCCGGCATCACGATGAACGATCCGATCCCGATGACGATGATGCGTGTCGCTAACGTCGATAGAGCGCAGTTGTTGGTGGAATGTACTTCGCGTCCGGCGCTGCAAGCTTTCCTGAAAGTCTGGATTGCCGCTATACGCGAGATGAAGACACGTGTGCGCTGGTCGCTGGAAGTCGATCCGGTCGATATCTAAATTAATTAATCAGTCCAACATCATGACCATCAAACTCAATCCAGAAACCGAAGAGCGTCTGATCGGTTCCATCCAGCGTTACTTCAGTACCAATATGGATGAAGACATAGGCGACCTCAAAGCCAAGTTGCTGCTCGATTTTTGCGTGCGGGAATTGGGGCCTAGCATTTACAATCAGGCGATTGCCGATGCACAGTCCGCGATGCAGGATAAAGTCGCCGAGCTGGACGTCACTTGTTACGAAGCTGAATTCAGTTACTGGAACAAAAAATGAAAAGCGCCCATATACTCGCGAGTGTTTTGTTAGTAGCCAGCGCATCAGCCATCGCGCAAGATCCAACGGTCATGCAAGAAGCGCTGAAGGATTGTGACAAGAACCAGCTCACGATGAATATGTGCGCGAGCCATCGCTACGGTATTGCCGATCAAGCACTCAATCAGCAATACAAACAAACCATGCAAGCGCAGCAGGATGCCGCCGCCAAGCAGCGCTTGCGCGATGCACAACGCGCGTGGATTACTTTCCGCGACAAGGATTGCCTTGCCAATACCGGTCCGCGTGAAGCAGGTGGTTCTATCTGGCCGCTGCTGCATTACTCCTGCCTCGAACGTCACACCCAACATCGCACCGAAGATTTGAAACTGCAGGCCTGCGGCATGCAAGGTTGCGACAAATAATGCGCAAGACAACGACGCCTACTATCCGCTGGCAATGGGCTACTTTCGATGAACTGGGTGGCACGGCCTTGTACGCTGCGCTGCGCGCGCGCCAAGATGTCTTCGTGCTGGAGCAGCAATGTCTGTACGCCGATATCGACGGCGACGATCAACGCGCATTTCATCTCCTCGGCTGGAACGCGGCAGACGATACGCAGCTATTCGCTTATCTGCGTTGCTTCGCCCCCGGTGACAAATATCCTGAAGCGGCACTCGGCCGCGTCTTGACCACGCAGCCCGCCCGCGGCTTCGGCTTGGGCAAGCAATTGCTGACCGAAGGCATGCGTCGCGTCGAGCAGCACTTCCCCGGCAGTGCAATCCGCATCTCGGCGCAAGAGCATTTACAACGCTTCTATGCCGGCTTCGGCTTCCAACCAGTATCAGAGATGTATATGGAAGACGGCATCCCGCACATAGAGATGCTGCGCTGAAATATTGATTCTTGTAAACATGGTTCGTATACGAATGATTTGACATCAATCGATCAGGCGGGTAAGATGGCTGCTTGTTAATCAAGCAACCGGGATATCAAAAACAGGAAAATGTGACGTTATCGTGATGCGGCGCGACAGAATGAAAAAGTGTCGCTAAACTCGCGGTCATGAATGACATCGCCAAACTTGTTACCGTAAATGATTCGATCCGCATTTTGCAAAGCGTACGCCGTATTGCACAGTGCGTGGAGCACCATTCGAAGCGCTTGGCAGTCACTCATAACATCACATCGCCACAACTTGTGGCACTTCTTGCAATTGCAGAACTAGGGCCGAGTACGCTCAGATCCATCGGGCGTGCCATACAACTCAGTCCGAGTACCGTGGTTGGCATTGTTGATCGGCTGGAAGAAAAAGGATTGGTACAACGAGAACGCGATACGCGTGATCGTCGTAATGTATTTGTCGCAGTGACGGAAGCGGGCCAAACGGTTCTTGCCAACGCACCATCGGCATTACCGAATGGTTTCGACAGCTTGCTAGGCGCGCTGCCAGAAACCGACCGTCAAGCCTTGATCGTCACGCTGGAACAATTTGCCTCATTGCTGGAAGCCAAAATACCTGCCGAGCCTGTGTAGCAGGATGCTTGCGATAAGTAGTAGCAAGCTCCGCGCGCAAACCTGATCTCCCTTTAACTGACGAGTGTAACTGTGGTCTTTAATGACTGCGGGGATCGCTTTTCTCGAAAAAGGAGAAAGCATGAACACACGAGTAACAGGCGCAGCTGTCGATCACATCGTGCTGCGTCAACCCAAGCGTCGCGACGGTGCCGATCTGCATGATTTGATCGCTCGTTGTCCACCGCTGGATCTCAACTCTCGCTACGCATATTTATTGCTGTGCGAGCATCACGGTGCTACCTGCATCGTGGCAGAAGCAGGTGGCGAACTGGTCGGTGCGATCACCGCTTATATGCGACCTGCGATTTCACCAGCACAGCCAGATACGCTTTTCATCTGGCAAGTCGCCGTCGCACCCAATATGCAGGGCCAGCGTCTCGGCTCACGCATGCTGGATCAATTGACCGCACATTGTGCGCTCACCCATCGGTTTCACAAGATAGAAACCACCATCAGTCCGAGCAACATCGGCTCACATAAATTATTCGACAGCTATGCCAAGCGCAACAACATCGGCATTGCGGCAAAGCCGTATTTCGTCGCCGGCGATTTTGGCGACGGCAAGCACGAAGAAGAATGGCTCTACCAACTTGGCTAGTGATAGTGCGCAGCGTGATTGCGTTGCACTCGGCCATTTCATTTACTCACCATCAGGAGAAACATGATGCGTATATTCAATCGACTTGAATCAGAAGTTCGCGGTTACATCCGCTCATTCCCAACCATATTTGCTACAGCGCAGAACGCTACGTTGACCGATGAAGGTGGTCACACCTATATCGATTTTCTGGCAGGCGCCGGTACGCTCAACTACGGCCATAACAATCCGCTGATGAAGCAGGCTGTCATCGATTACCTGTCAGAAGACGGCATCGTGCATGGTCTCGATATGGCTACCAGTGCGAAAAAAACTTTCCTGCAAACCTTCGAGAGCCACATCCTCAAGCCGCGCAAGATGCAATACAAGATGCAGTTCACGGGTCCTACCGGTACCAATGCGGTGGAAGCAGCGATCAAGCTGGCGCGTAATGTGACGGGACGTCAGATGGTGATTTCATTCACCAACGGTTTTCATGGCGTCTCGCTCGGTTCGCTGGCATTGACTGGTAATCGCAAATTTCGCGATGCTGCTGGTGTGTCACTAAATGATGTACATCGTGCGCCTTACTCCGGTTACTTCGGCATGAACATCGACACCATTGCGATGCTGGATAAATTGATTACCGATCCTAGCAGCGGCGTCGATCTTCCTGCTGCCATCATTGCTGAGTGCGTGCAGGGTGAGGGTGGTTTGAATGTGGCAGGCTTGAATTGGTTGAAGAAGCTGGAGCAGTTATGCCAGCGTCACAAGATACTGCTGATTGTCGATGACATTCAGGCTGGTTGTGGTCGTACTGGTACCTTCTTCAGTTTCGAACCTGCAGGTATCAAGCCCGACATCATCACCTTGTCCAAGTCGCTGTCCGGTTTCGGTCTGCCTATGGCCTTGCTATTGATGAAGCCGGAGTTCGATGTGTGGAAGCCGGGTCAACATAACGGCACCTTCCGCGGCAACAACCTCGCTTTCGTGACGGCGACAGCAGCGCTGCAGCACTACTGGAGCGATAACAAATTCCAGACCGAGATCCAAAAGAAATCACAAGCGATAGAAGCCTTCCTCAACAAGTTGGTGGTCAGTTACCCGGATGCAGAGTTGACGCGTCGCGGTCGCGGCATGATGCAAGGTATTGCTTGCGCCGATCCTGCGGTGGCCGATCGCATTACAGCGATCGCTTTCCAGAACGGTTTGATTATCGAAACATCCGGTGGTGAGGATGAAGTCGTCAAGCTGTTGATGCCGCTGACAATTGAACAGGAAACCATGCTCGCCGGTCTCGATATTCTGGAGCACGCCGTAGCTGAAGCCGTGAGTGAAAAAATCAAGGACCAGGTTGAATCAGATAAAGAGGTGACAGCATGATCGTACGCAGACTCAAAGACATACTCGATACCAGCCGCGATGTGAAGGCGGAAACCTGGGCCAGTCGGCGCTTGCTGTTGCGTGAAGACGGCATGGGATTCTCCATGCATCACACGGTGATCTACGCCGGTACGCAGACGCACATCTGGTACCAGAACCATCTGGAAGGTGTGTACTGCGTCGAAGGTACTGGTTCGGTCGAACTGATTCCTTCCGGCGAAACCTTCCGCATAGAACCCGGCACCTTGTATGCGCTGAACAAACACGATGAACACTGGCTGCGTGCAGAAACCGATTTGCATCTGGTCTGCACCTTCAATCCACCGCTGGCAGGTAACGAGATGCACGATGAAAACGGCGTCTATCAATTAGTACCTGAAACCACCACCACTATCGCAAAGGCCGAGGTCGAAAAGGCCACGGCAGAAAGTTGAGGATAAGATGATCATGCTTTCGCAAGATGCCTACCCAACACGTACGCAAAACAATGCCGGCATCCTGGCACGTCAGGACCCGGTAGTGTATGAACACGACACTAAGCACAAGACGCAACTCGATGACGCGCAACGTGCCTCGTATCAGGAAAACGGCTTTCTGCTGATGCCAGAATTATTCAACGCAGAAGAGGTCGCCTATCTGTTCGATGCGATGCAAACCATGCGCGAAGACTTTACCAACACTGGTCGCAAGGAAGTGATTGCTGAACTTGGTAACGGCGCGGGCAGTGGTGAAGTGCGCTCGATTTTTAATGTGCATCGCTTGAATGAGATTTTCGCCAACCTCGTACGCGATCCGCGTGTGTTGAATGTGGCGCGCGAAATACTCGGCAGTGAAGTCTATATCCATCAATCGCGCATCAATTACAAACCCGGCTTTACCGGCAAAGAGTTTTACTGGCATTCCGACTTCGAGACCTGGCATAGCGAAGACGGTATGCCGGCCATGCGCGCATTAAGCTGTTCGATACTGTTGACTGACAACAGCGAATCCAACGGCCCGCTGATGCTGATTCCAGGTTCGCATCATCACTACGTCTCTTGCATGGGTGAGACGCCGGATGAGAACTACAAGAAGTCCTTGAAGAAGCAGGAAGTCGGTGTGCCCGATCAAATCCTGTTGCGTTATCTGGCCGATATGGGCGGCATCAAGTCATGCGCAGGCAAGGCTGGCTCCGTCGTTTTCTTCGACTGCAATACGATGCACGGCTCCAACGGAAACATCACGCCTTACCCGCGCAGCAATGTGTTCTTCGTCTACAACAGTATCGCCAACCAACTAGATGAGCCCAAAGGTGGACTGGTACCGCGGCCGGAGTTTGTCGCTGCACGTGAAGGCATCGCTGAGTTGACGCCACAAGCGCTTGCGATTGACTGAACACCTGTCGTTTGCGGCGACGCGCTAAAGGCATAAATGGAAACTTACCTGCGTTCTTTCGCGCTCTTCTTCGCCTTGTTCAATCCCTTCCTGATGAGCATTTATTTGCTCGATCTGATACGGGGATTGCCGACGCCGACCTTTGCGCGCGTGCTGATACGCGGCAGCTTGATCAGTGCCTGCGTCTTCGTATTGTTCGCATGGGGCGGCGAAGCTTTTTTCCGTGATTATCTGCAAGTGCGCTTTGCATCCTTCCAGATTTTCGGCGGCATTATCTTTTTGATGATCGGCCTGCGCTATGTGTTCTCCGGCGCGCATGCGATCGAGAGTCTGCGCGATAACCCGACTGCGATGGCTGGTAGCATCGCCATGCCTATCATGATCGGTCCCGGTACCGTCAGTGCTGCGGTGGTGATCGGTACACGTATGCCCTTGCTCGGCGCGGCGGCCGTCATTGTCGGTACGCTGGTGTTGACGGTCACTATCTTGGTCGTGATGAAGATTGCGCACGACAGATTGAAAGAGCGCCATGCCGCCATCACTGATCGCTACATCGATCTGGTCGGTCGTATGTCTGCGCTGCTGATAGGTACGATAGCCGTGGATATGATCGTGACGGGTTTGCAGAGTTCGGGTTTGATCGAGTAATGAGGCAAGAGAGTTTTGCCTTTAATCGATCATTTACTGTTGCTGATTTATATGACGGTGCGCATGACCTTGTATACCGCTCAGTACCTTAGCGCCGGGTACACACTCCTCCAAAAAGTGATCGTCTGATCGCTATTTTTTCAGATAATTTTTTCGTATTCCATCCGAGCGGAAGTTACCAAATGTGCGTCGCTTTACGCGTACTTCTCCTCTGAAAAAACGTTTTTAAATCGCCATTTTGTTGCGTCGCAAGGTTGTTATATGCCGATGCCGACTACTGCATTTGCAGTATTTACTCCTGAGAAGAAACACCTAACCATGTGCGGAAAATAAATTTTCTTTCTTTTCCGCCATGAACACGTCTTACCGCAATTTCTGGAATCCCATACTCGGCACCTGGGTCGCCGTTTCTGAACTCACGCGCGCACGCGGCAAGCGCAGTCGAGGTGGCAGGTGTGGACGCCCTCTTGCTTCTCTATCGATTCGCCTCGGCATGGCCGGCTTGTTTGCCGGTCTCGTGAGTCCTTCAGTGATGGCGGCATGCACGCCGGTCAATCCTTCGCCAGGCGCAACCGTGGTCTGTACCGGGATACCGAGCACGCCACTGTTCCTCAATACCTATTCCAGCGCAGTCAATGGCCTGACCGTCAATGTCATTGCCAACACGCAGCTCAACGCGTCAACGGGCGATCCGGCGTTGAGCCTGACCGGCGATGGCATCACCTTGACCAACAACGGGACGATAGACCCGTCGAGTAACGGGCCTCTGCAGAGCTTGAGCGGTGGCGTGGTGATGGGCAATGCCAACAGTTCAGTGCTAAGCATTACCAACGCCGCCACCGGAACCATCACGGGCACGACGGGCCTGGTGAGCGGGAACCCGATCACCCTCACCGGCATGGCCTTGAACGTGAGCAACGGCACCAACGGCACCACCAGCATCGTCAACAACGGCCTCATCAATTCAGCATCCTTGTCAGGTATAAGCGCCGTGCCCGCCGATGCTGCGGTGGTGGCGGTCCAGGGCGGTTCAACGGTCGACATGCGCAACGGGGCCACTGGCGCCATCACCGGCCGGGTGGCTTTCGAGGCCTCGAGCACCGGCAACAGCTTCGTCAATGCCGGGGTCATCAATGGCAGCGTTTCCCTCGGTGCGAGCGGTGGCAACACCTTCACCGCGATTACCGGCTCGGTTATCAACCCAGCAGGCGGCAGCGCTTCCAGCCTCGCCGTGGCAGGCAACTCTGGCCTGACATTCGCCGCCACAGGCACCGTGGATGGCGGTGCTGGCGGCACCAACACCTTGGTGCTGCAAAACACCCTGGGGGTGGGTGGCGGTAGCTCGAATGCGGGAACGGCCTCGAGCGCCACCTATGTCAACTTCAACAAGCTGATCATCAACAGCGGCACCTGGACCTTGACGGGTCCCTTGGTCAGTGACAGCACCACGCTCAATGGCGGTGTGGCGCTGTTCAACGACTCTCAAGCTTTCGGCAGCGGCGTGCTCACTGGCAACGGAGGGGCGATACTGGCCAGCAGCGCCGCCATCAACCTGACCAACGCGATCACCCTGGACACAGGTGGGCTGACGGTGCAGGGAAGCAATGCCATGACGCTGTCCGGCGTGATCTCGGGCAGCGGCGGCCTGACCAAGATCGGCGTGGGTGAACTAACCATCAGCGGCGCCAACGACTACATAGGCGGCACCACTCTGGGTGGCATCGCCGCCAGCGGCGGCACCGTGGTGCTGGGCAATGATTTGGCGTTTGGCACCGGCACCGTGACCCTGGCTGGCACGACCTCCTTATCGACGCCGGGCACCATCACGCTGAACAACGCCTTCACCCTGAACAACGCCACCACCACCACCGGCACGGGCGCCCTGACGCTGGTCGGAGACATCAGCGGTAGCGGCTGGATCTCCCAAAGCGGCACGGGCAGCCTCACACTCAGCGGCAACAACAGCAACTACAGCGGCGCCATCTCCCTCAATGCGGGGACCCTGCGCGTAGGCAGCAACACGGCGCTGGGCACGAACGCGATCACCGTCAACGGCAGCGCGAGCCTGGACAGCACCAGCAGCGTGACCCTGACCAACGCCATGACCCTCAACGCCAACTTGAACGTGCTCGGCAGCAACGCATTGGGCCTCGGCGGCGTGATCGACGGCACCGGCAGCCTCACCAAGACCGGCACCGGCAACCTGACGCTTTCCGGCACCAACACCTACACAGGCACCACCACCGTCAACGCCGGCCTGCTCTCGGTGAATGGCTCCATCGCCAACTCGGCCGTCACCGTCAACAGCGGCGCCGCCCTGGGCGGCAGCGGCACCGTCGGCAATCTCACTGTGATGAGTGGCGGCATACTGGCACCGGGTAATTCGATTGGGGAATTGACCGTCAATGGCAACGCAACTTTGGCCGCAGGTTCTATCTTCCGCGTTGAGGCCGATGACGCCGGCCATGCAGACAAACTGCTGGTCAATGGTAGCGCCACTATCAACGGTGGCACCGTCGATGTACAAGCCAGTGCAGGTACGTATGCGGCTAATACGACTTACACCATTCTGAATGCCACCGGTGGCCGCACAGGTAACTTTGATAATGTCACGTCCAATCTGGCTTTCCTGACATCCACGCTGAGTTACGACACCAATAACGTCTTCCTGAATCTGGCACGCAATAACGTCAGCTACAGTAACGTTGCGGTGACACCGAATCAAATTGCGACTTCCACTTCTTTGCAAGGCATCACCGGTGCGACTGGCGATATGGGCAACGTCATTACTGCAGTGACAGGTCTATCTGCAGAACAAGCACGTGCCAGTTATGACGCGATGAGCGGTGCCAGCTTGAGTGCGATGAGTCGTGCCGCTGCCGGTTTTTCGGCCGGTGTTGGTAGTCAAATGCGCGCGCGTCTGGCTGCAGTGAGTGGGAGCAGTACCTCAGCCAGCGCTTTCGGTACGCCAGTGCAGTTGACAGGCAATGATCATGTTTATGATTTGTTCTCTTCTGCTTCGACTGCATCGAATTCTTCGCCTCGCGCTTCGTCTGCTTCCGGCCTCACTGGTTTAGGTGCGTCTGCCGATACTTCCTTGAATAGTTATGGTCGTGGTTTCTGGTTGCGTGGTTACGGCAATTATCAATCGACGAGTAGCGATGGCAATGCGGTCGCCAGTACGGTGCGCAGCAATGGTTTGAGTGTGGGCTTTGATACTGAAGTCAGCGATGGTTTGATCGTCGGTGTGGCCGGTACTTTCGGTAAATCCAGCTTGCGCCTAGATAGCAACGATACCGGTCGTTCACGTGATCGTGCGATTGCTGCTTATGCGAGTTATAAGACGGGGCCGTGGAATTTCAATGGTTCAGCCAACTTTGCGTTCAACAGCAGCAATATGGCGAGACAGATTACGGTCGGTGCGTTAACTCGTACAGCGACTTCTGCTTTTGATGGCAATACGGCTTCTGTGTATGGCGAAGCGACTTACGATATTCATATGCAGAATTGGACCTTGCAACCGTTGGCGGCTTTGTCTTTGAGCCGCAGCAAGACCGATGGTTTTACCGAGCAAGGAGCGGGTGCCTTGAATCTGCAGGTGGCGGGACAAACCACAAACTCAGTCAAAACTCTGTTCGGTGCGAAGGCGCAGTTTGAAGTCGGTCAGGTCAAACTGGAACCACGGCTGGCGTGGGGTCATGAGTTTGGCGATGCGAATGTGCCGATGACGATGCAGTTTGCCGGATCGGCAGCACCATCTTTCCTGATCTCTGGCGTGAAGTTGCCGCGGGATAGTGTGATTGCTGGTCTGGGGCTTAGCAGCAATATCAGCAAACGCAGCAATAGCAATTTGTCGGTATTCGCTGATATTCAGGGTGAGTACAACAGCAGACAGAGCAACGTGGCTTTGCTGGTCGGGATACGCAGTCGCTGGTAGTAGATGGTTTGTCGAATGTGATTTAGCGATGAGCGGGCAAGCCTTCGCTCATCTTCCCCTAGGCTTTGCGCTGCGTCTTTGCTGTCTCAATGGGTTGTTGCCGGCAAGCGACATAAAGCCCGGCTGGAAGCTGTCCAAGGTCAATTCCGCTCAAAAAAAATCCAGAACGCCGCCCCTTTTTCGCAAGGGCTGTGCCTATACTAATTTCCGGAAGCAGCTTTAGCTTTCCAACATATAGTCGCACTAAAAAAACTGGTAAAAACCAATATAAATGGAGGAGACATTATGAAAAACATTCAAAGCGCTTTGGTGCTGGCAGCCCTTTCTGCCGCTTTGGTTGGCTGTGCATCTACCGATACACAAACCGCAGTACCAGCAGCAGCTCCGGCTCCAGCTCCAGCGCCAGCAGCAGTTGCTGCACCGGCGGCGGCACCTAGCCCGGCACTGCAAAAAGCGGTAGAAGCATCGTTGGCCAAGGAAGCTGAATTGAAAGGCACCAAGATTGCAGTCGCTGCGACCACGGACGGTGCAGTTGCCTTGTCCGGTACGGTCAAGAACGAGTGGCAGCAATACCTAGCTGGCGAAACAGCGAAGAAAACCGGCGGCGTGAAATCCGTCAAAAATGGAATCAAAGTACCTGATTGATTCTTGCGCATGAAAATGAAAACGCCGGGCATGCCCGGCGTTTTTTATTATGGCGTGCCTTGAGGTACAAGGCGTACACATATGATCAGAGTGGCAAGCCCAAACGTCCTTCTTCCGCCAATTGGCGAATGATGCGTATCGTGTCGATATCTGCTTCCTGATAGGCCGAGCGGCGGAACTCGTTGTAGAAGGCATCCATATCGTCGTCGGTTGTGCCGGTGTTATATGCAAAACGGACGAATAAAGCACCTGGACTCGGCTCTTCTATCGTGATGAGCAGGCTGGAAGCGGGAATATCTGTTTGTGCCGGCACGTCGTAATGCACGGTCTGCTGTGGCGTCAGGTTGACGCGATCGTGCACCAACAGCTCACCATAGCGCAGTGTGCGGGCAATCACATCTTCGCTGCGCGACAGCAATTTGCATTCATCCAGCCAGGGTATGAACAGTTTCGGTGATTCTGCGCGCAGAACCAGGCCACGCCACAATTGATCGCGCGTGAGCGTATCGATCAGGGGATTGAGTGGGTCGTTGATTTCGATCAGATGCTGAAATTGCATGGCAACGTATTTGAATGAAGGAGTGGATATCACAATGATGCGCGCTGCACTTCATTGACTCTGTGGGTATTGTACTGTGCTGCGCGCTGGAGCCAAACCTTGATGTGGTGCGGATGTGCATGCGATAAGGATATTTGTAGAATTTACAGTGCGCCCGGTGGCTTTTACTTATGTTCTAATGCCCATTATCTTCTCGCTGAGCTTCCATCATGAAACGTACATTTACTGTTATCGGATTAGGGGCGTTCGGCTCCACCGTCGCTCGCGAACTGGCTCGCTTGGGCAATGATGTACTCGGCATTGATCTTGATCCGGAACACGTGAACGCGATTGCCGACGATATCACGCAGGCAGTGGTGGCAGATGCGCGCAATGAAGATACGCTGCGTGATCTGGGTGTGCATGACAGCGATGCGGTGGTGGTCGCCATTGGCGAAGATCTGGAAGCGAACATCCTGGTGACGCTTACCGTCAAGAATATGCCCAAGCCGGAAGTCTGGGCCAAGGCGCTTAACCATAATCATCATCGCATCCTGCATAAACTGGGTGCCGATCACATCGTGCATCCCGAGCATGAAATGGGTTTGCGCCTGGCGCACGCGATGATGTATCCCGAAGTGCTGGATTACATCAGTTTGGGACACGATTTGTTTACGGTCGAAGTGCGCGCTTCTGACAAGCTGGCCGATAAAACCGTGGCGTCACTGACTTTGGGCCAACGCGGTGTGCAATTGCTGCTGGTCAAGCATCAGCGTGAAGTGCTGGCACCGGTTGCGGCTGACTACGTTTTCCGTCTGGGTGACCAACTGGTGATGGTTGGCACGCTGGATAACTTGCGCAATATTTCCCCTTATCTATGAGACGCGGCTTCCACCCGCCGTTTTTCTATCGGCAGGTCAAAAGAAAAGTTTTACACCTGACGCCGCCGCAGGCCTTGATTCTGTCCTTCATCGGCTTGTCGCTGGTGGGTGCGATTCTGTTGAAATTGCCGATGGCCAGCAATGCGCCGACTTCGTGGATGCAGGCTTTGTTTACGGCGGTGTCGGCATCGACGATTACCGGCTTGTCGGTGGTCGATGTCGGTAGTCATTTCACTTTGTTTGGACAATGGGTCTTGCTCGGCTTGATACAGCTTGGCGGTATCGGTTTGCTGACGTTTGGCGTGTTGATCATCCATTTGACCAGTGGCCGTTTGACCTTGCGCGATCGCGCTGCTTTGCAGGATTCATTCAATCAAAGCGGCCGCATCGATATGCAGGGTTTGTTGCGCGTGTTGTTCGGCTTTATCGTGGTGATGGAATTGCTCGGTACGCTCTTGCTGGCGATACAGTGGGTGCCGCAGATGGGCTGGTCGCAGGGTTTGTTTTACAGCTTCTTCCATTCGGTATCGGCTTTCAATAATGCCGGCTTCGGGCTGGACGGACATAGTCTCGCGGCTTATGTCGGCAATCCGCTGATCAATATTGTTATCTCTTTTCTGTTCATTTCCGGTGGTATCGGTTTTGCCGTGATTGCGGATTTACGCGCCAAACGCCGCTTCCGTGAATTTGCTCTGCATACCAAGTTGATGTTGATCGGTACGGTGACTATCAATTTGGTGGCAATGCTGGTGCTGTTTGCACTGGAATACGGCAATCCGGATACCTTGGGCGGTTTGCACGGTATAGGTACGAAGTTGTGGGCGAGCTGGTTTCAGGCGGTAGCGCCGCGCTCGTCGGGTTTTACCACGATGGATACGTCGATGTTGACGCCGGCGACTGCTTTTTTCGTCATGACCTTGATGTTCATCGGTGCAGGCAGTGGTTCTACCGGCGGCGGTATCAAACTGACCACATTCATTATTCTGCTGGTCGCAACGCGTGCATTTTTGCGTCAGCAACACAATCCGGTTTTGTTTGGACGCAGCATAGACGCGAGCATGACCTTGCGTGCATTGGCGATCACCATCATTGCCTTGTTCTTTGTGATGACGGGAACCTTCCTGCTGATGCTGACGGAACATGGCAGTTTTCTCGATCTTGCCTTTGAGGTGGTCTCTGCGGCATCGACGACCGGCTTGTCGCGCGGTATCACGCCGACTTTATCGGTGGGCGGGCAATGGATAGTGATGGTGTTGATGCTGATAGGGCGGGTTGGGCCGCTAACTCTGGCATTCACACTGGCGAACCCGCGGGGCGCGGATGTGGCATATCCATCCGGGCGCGTGAATATCGGTTAAGTTGTTGATATTGCACGCTTGCTGCAATAGCGGCTGAGGCCGGTCGCACGCTGATACAATGGCTGGCTTTCTTTCCCGGTTTTCTGATGTCCTCTTCCCCTAATTCTTCCACGCACGGTCTGAACGCACCTCAGCGCGAAGCTATCCATTACATGGACGGTCCATGTCTGGTGCTGGCCGGTGCCGGTTCGGGCAAGACGCGCGTGATCACGACCAAGATCGCGAGCCTGATCGAGGAACACGGTTACGAAGCCAAGAATATTGCCGCGCTGACTTTTACCAATAAAGCCGCGCTGGAGATGCAGGAACGTATTGCCAAATTGCTGAAAGAGCCGAAAAAGGCCAAGCAACTGACAGTCAGTACCTTCCATTCGCTGGGCGTCAAAATTTTGCGCCAGGAAGCAAAAGAACTCGGCTTGAAAGATCGCTTCTCCATCATGGACAGCGACGATTGTTTTTCACTGGTGCAGGATCTGGCGGTCACAACCGACAAGCAGTTGATACGTCGCATACAAACCGCGATGTCGCTGTGGAAAAACGGCCTGATCGATCCCGACACTGCCTTGAATCAGGCGAAAGATGAAGATGAGGCGCAAGCCGCGCGTATCTATCGCAGTTACGTCGCGACCTTGTCTGCGTATCAGGCGGTCGATTTCGACGATCTGATCCGCTTACCGGTCGAACTATTCCGTACGAATGAAGCGGTGCGCGACAAATGGCAGCGCCGTTTGCGTTATCTGCTGGTCGATGAATATCAGGACACGAATACCTGCCAGTATGAACTGGTCAAAATGCTGGTCACTGGCGTCGGCAAGAAGCCGATGTTTACCGCAGTGGGCGACGACGATCAGGCGATTTATGCCTGGCGTGGTGCGACCATCGAAAACCTGAAGCAGCTGGAAGTCGATTTCCCCGATCTGAAGATCGTCAAGCTTGAACAGAATTACCGCTCTAGCACACGCATATTGCAAGCGGCCAACTCGGTCATCGCCAACAATCCCAAGCTGTTTGAAAAGACCTTGTGGTCCGATCACGGTCTGGGCGATCCGATCAAAGTCATGGGCATGCAGGATGACGATCAGGAAGCGGAGCAGATCGCGATCATGTTGTCTGCGCATCGTTTCGAACGTCGTGCCAAGTTTTCCGATTACGCGATTCTGTATCGCGGCAATCATCAATCGCGCGTGATTGAGCAAGCGCTACGCAAGGAGCGCATTCCGTACACGATCTCCGGAGGCCAGAGCTTCTTCGATCGCGCCGAGATCAAGGACATTATTAGTTACTTGCGTTTGATCGCGAATGAAGATGACGATCCTGCTTTCATACGTGCAGTGACGACGCCGAAGCGCGGCGTCGGTCAATCGACACTGGAAACGCTGGGTGCATTCGCCGGTCAATGGCAATGTTCATTGTTCGAAGCGGTATTCAAAGGCGGACTGGAATCGAAGCTAGCCGATAGGCAGCTGACGCCATTGCGTGAGTTCTGCACCTTCATCAACAATCTCGAACGGCATGCACATCGCGAAACCGAAGCCAGCACGCTGCTCGACGACATGATGAAAGAGATCAATTACGAAGGCTATCTGTACGATAACTTCGACGACAGACAAGCGCAGTCGAAGTGGCAGAACGTCATCGACTTCACCACGTGGCTGAAAGAAAAAGGCAGCGGCGGTAAGGACGGTAACGATCCTGAAAGAAGTTTGCTCGATCTGACGCAAATGGTAGCGTTGATGTCCATGCTCGAAGGCAAGGATGAAGAGCCGGATGCAGTGCGCATGTCTACTCTGCATGCATCCAAAGGCTTGGAATTCCCGCACGTATTTCTGGTTGGAGTGGAAGAGGGCATCTTGCCGCACAAGGGCGATCCCGATGCGCCTATTGAGACGCTGGGTGCGCGTATAGAAGAAGAACGTCGTCTGATGTACGTCGGTATTACACGTGCGCAGCGTTCACTGCATGTGAGCTGGTGCAAGAAGCGTAAACGTGCGCGTGAACATGTGCATTGCGATATCTCGCGCTTCATCAAGGAAATGAAACTCGATGAAGGCGATGCCGTACCGACTGAAGATGAAATCATTACGCCACAAAACCGCTTGGCCAATCTGAAGGCCTTGCTGCAGAAACCGAAAGTGGCATAAACAACGACGCTGTTCGCGAACGATTGTTTGCAGCGACGAGCAGCACTCGATGGCACGGATCATGCACAGCTTCAGACTCCTTGATTGTTGCGCGCCCGGACCTCATCATGCATGCAGTAGCTGACATCGTTTTTTCTACAGAGCCTTTCATTTTCCCAAGTGAGTTGAGCCATGTCTAATCCTTCCACATTCCAAACCATGAAAAGACATGCGCGCCATACGATGCGTGTATCGCGCTACTCGTTTCGTATTGCGATTTTTCTTGGCGGTGCCGCTTGCGTTGCAGTTTGTTCCCTGGCGTTTGCCTGGCTGGCGGAAGAAATGCTCAGCTTGAATCGTCAGATCACACATGCTTACTGGTGGAGCGCGCTGTTGATGCTGCCGCTAGGTTTTGCCGGTATACGCTGGATGACGATACGTCTTGCACCGCAGGCGCGCGGTAGCGGCATTCCGCAAGTGATCGCGGCGATGTCGATACCGGCCGGACCGGCGCAGAACACTTTGGTATCGCTGCCGCAATCGATGTGGAAAGTCGTGCTGACTGCCGCCGGTTTGCTGGTCGGTGCATCGATAGGACGTGAAGGGCCATCAGTACAAGTCGGCGCAGCCGTGATGTTGGCGTGGGGACGCTGGTGGCAAAAGCGTCCGCGCTTTGCGGTCGGCTTCCGGCCGGAGGCTTTGATTGCTGCTGGTGCAGCCGGTGGTTTGGCGGCGGCATTCAATACACCTTTGGCCGGCGTGGTGTTTGCAATTGAAGAACTAGGTCGCGGCAGCACAGTGCGCTGGGATCGTTTGGTGATGTCGGCGGTACTGTGCGCGGGTTTTATCGCTTTATCGGTGTTCGGTAATAACTCTTACTTTCAGATTCATGAATCTATCTTGGCGCTGAATGCATCGTGGATCATCGTTGTAGTGTGTGCCTTGGTCAACGGCGTATTGGGCGGCTTGTTCGGCAAAATGTTGCTGGCGGGACCGGCAGCGTGGTTGCCGGCCAATCGCCGCAGCTGGACTGAACGCCATCCGATTTTGCTGGCGGGCGTATGTGGTTTGCTGGTGGCCTTGCTGGGTTTGCTGGCGCATGGTTCGACGTATGGCACGGGTTACGAGCAGACGGCGGCTTTGCTCAATGGCCATCCGGTCGATAGCATGGTCTTTGGCTTGGCGAAATTTGGCGCAACAATACTTTCTTACTTCGCCGGCATTCCAGGCGGAATCTTTACGCCATCGCTGGCGATTGGTGCCGGTATCGGTGACAATATCGCCCAGGTACTGCCGGGTGTCATCGACGGGCGTTTGGTTGCCTTATTGTCTATGGCTGCTTTCTTGGCGGCGGCAACGCAAGCGCCGATTACGGCCAGTGTGATCGTGATGGAAATGACACGCAGCCAGGACGTTACTTTATTGTTGCTGGCAACTACTTTGGCGGCATCATTCGTTTCGCGGCAATTTTGCCCGCGACCTTTTTATCATGCAGCGTCGCGGAATTTTCGTCGCGAAGCCATACACAAACACAAGATGTCAGCGTGATGCTGATACGTGATGTGTTGCAGTTCACTATTGGGAAACTCACATCATGGACGAAGATCGCATCGTCAATATTGAAATCAAGATTGCGCGCCAGGAAGATCTGGTCGATGCGCTGAATCATATGGTGTATCAGCAGCAAAAGAAAATCGATGAGCTGGAAGCATTGTGCGTTGCCTTGGCGCGCCGCTTGAAGGATGTCGTTAGCGGCGGCAATGAACAAAATTCGACGAACGAGAGACCGCCGCATTATTGATGCGCGCGTGCGTGGATTATTTTTATTAGAACTTTATACAGATAGAAGCTATGAGTGAACTGAGCGAAGAGCAGCAACTTTTGCATGCCAAATTGAATATGGAAACCTCGCAGATCGCGTGGCAGGAATTGCTGCGTTATTTCGCCGGTGGTTTGGTGATCGTTGTTGCCGATGAGCTGGATTTGGTCGAAGTCGCCGCGCGTTTTACGATAGACGACAAGGCTGCGGTTGAGCAATGGCTGAATGCCGGTCAGATCGCGAAGGTGAACGATGCCCAAGCCCACATATGGCTGGAAGCGGATGCCTTGTTATGGACGGTGGTCGCGCGGCCGTGGGTATTGGTACAAGAAAAGAAACTGGTTTGAGCGATCAAGCTGAAAGAACACGATGAACGAGCAGCAAAAGAATGATCCACTACATGGCCAGAGTCTGGAGAAAATCCTGCTGGCCTTGGTTGCGCATTACGGTTGGGAAGAGCTGGGTCGTCGCATCGATATCAAATGCTTCAACATCGATCCGAGCATCAAATCGAGTCTGACGTTTTTGCGTAAAACGCCGTGGGCGCGTACTAAGGTGGAAGAACTGTTTGTGACTATGTCCGACGATTAAATAAATAGATAAGCGTCGGACATATCGTTGGGCGAAGCTTTATAGCTTCGATTGATGGTGTATCGCGACGAACAGCGTAGCCAGCGTCGACAGCACAGCTTCAAAGTGCGCCTTCGGTTCGGTATTGTCCCAAATGTAATGCGCCATCACTGCTTCAAATTCCTTGCTACGTTTTTTCGCAGTAACGGAATGTGCGCGGGTGATCGCTTTCAGGAATTGACGGCGCATATTCGGCAACACTGGAATGTGTTCGCTGTCATCCAGGAATTCAAAACCGCCCGGCAAAGGGTTGCCCTTCATCTGGAATTCCAAACGTTCGAACACTGCTGGCGGTAAATCTTTTACCAGTTCGCATGCGCTTTCATTCAGTCGCAACACCATGCTGAAGCCAGCCGGGTAGATCACATCCGAGTCGTCTCTTTCCGACAGAAAAACTGCCAGACGCAACGAGTATTCCGCTTGATACGCGTCGTCGTACGCACTGTTCAGACTGGTGCGTGTGGTCGGCCAGAAGATCAATGTGCCAGGTGTACTTTCATCATCCGGGTCAGGGAAAAATTCCAGCGAGATGTCGTCAGCGGAATCGCCCGCAACGGACAACATCTTCAATACAGGTGCAGCAAGGTCGCCCAGAATCGATGCGGCAATCGCGCCGGTGGCAGCGATGTCGGCGTTGGTCAGGTCTTCTACGATGTAGCCATTCAATGGCTTGAGTAATGCGTTTGGGTCGAGCATGTGCGGTGTGGTCATTTTTAAAATTGATGTTGTTTGCCTGCGCTTATCAGGCGAAGACAAGGGTCGTTGCAATATAACTTAAAACTTGATGGTGATGAAATGGAAATGCGCCGTCATTTGTGATGCGCAAGCGAATCTGTTTAAATGGTCTGCAATCAGCAGCCGTTTGTGCGGTGCTACATCACTCTCAATCAAGCGAGGAATCACTTATGTATACATGGCTACTGCCCGCGGTAAAAGCGATTTTGCCGCATGTGGGCACGATCATCTCCGCGACCTTACCGGTTTTCCAAAGCCGCAAGGTTGATGCGAATGCCGCAACGGAAGAAGCATTGTTGCAGCAACAAATTACGGAACTGCAAGAAGTTGCTTCGCATAATGCGGTGCACATCAAGGAACTGGCCGAGCAATTGCAGCAAATGGTGATCACGCTGGAGCAGGGTGTGATTGCCAATGAGCAGCGTTACAGGCGTTTGTCGCTATTGTCCGGCATTGCGTCTGTGTTGTCGATTGCGGCGATAGGTTTATGGTGGTTTGGCGCGCGTTGATGGCGCCAACATTGCGTTAATTCTCACGTAGCAAGAATTGCCATGCGGCATTTCCCATATATAAAAGATGAACTTCCAACAATAATGGCGGTCAGTAAGAAGACGTGCATCGCCGATTGATGTAATCGGTCAGGCACTTCTTGGGCGTATGCAATGTTCGCCTCCTTATTATTCAGCAAAGGACTTGCCATGATAAAACTACGTACAATTCTCGCTGGCACGGCAGTGGCCATGTTTTCGCAATTTGCAGCAGCCCAGCAGGCCCAAATATGTCCAGGTGCTATCGTCGTGCCAGCTGCGCAGGCACCATCTGATCCTAACGATCCAAGATATATCGATCAATCACGCTTGAATTACACCGCTGATCCTTTGGTTAAACGCCGCATTGAAGCCAGTGGTGGAACACCCTGCATCACTCCAGCGCCTACCAGATAATTTTCTAATTTGACCGACGCCTAAAAGGCGAGAGCGCGTAGGTGCTCTCGCCTTGTTTTATTTGCGGCGCATATTTGATCCTTGAGTAATGTTCCAGGCATGTGTTTCGCAATTCTTGCCTCTGCAGTTCTTTGCGTAAAAATCGCCCAGTAATTTACTGTGTATTTGTACAGTAAATGATATGCTGCTCAGCATCTTGTTTCGTCCATCAAATGTTCATGAGTAGTCAGCAAAGCCATATCGCTCATCTTGATATGGATGCCTTTTACGCTTCCGTTGAGTTACTGCGTTATCCTGAATTGCGTGGTCAGGCTGTCGTGATCGGTGCGGGCTCCGCACATCAACCGGTATTACAGGCCGATGGCACACGCAAGTATTCGCGCTTGCGCGACTACGCTGGGCGCGGTGTGGTGACGACCTCGACTTATGAGGCGCGTGCGCTGGGCGTGTTTTCTGGCATGGGTTTGATGAAGGTCGCGAAGTTGGCGCCGGATGCGATCTTGTTGCCGACGGACTTTACCGCGTATCGCCATTATTCAAAATTGTTCAAGACCGCGGTCAGCGCGATTGCACCCAAGATGGAAGATCGCGGTATCGATGAAATCTATCTGGACCTCAATGACCAGACTGACGATATCGCCATCGTCGCGCAGCGCATTAAGGACGCGGTGGTTGCGGCGACAGGTTTGTCCTGTTCGATAGGCATCGCACCTAACAAGTTGTTGGCGAAAATTTGCTCCGATCTGGAGAAACCAAACGGTTTGACCATACTGACGCAGGCCGATATTGCGACGCGCATCTGGCCTTTGCCGGCACGCAAGATCAATGGCGTAGGTCCACGTGCAGCAGAAAAGCTGACGGCGCTGGGCTTGAACACCATAGAAGAATTGGCGCATGCAGATCCGGTCGTGCTGCACGCACACTTCGGTCGCTCGTATGCCGATTGGTTGGGTCGTGTGTCGCATGGCATCGACGATCGTCCTATCGTCACTTATTCCGAGCCGAAATCGATCAGCCGCGAAACCACGTTTGAGAGTGATCTACACGCCAAGCGGGATCGTGAAGCGCTCGGCCTTATCTTTACCCAACTGTGTGCACGTGTGGCTGGCGATCTGGAACGCAAGGGTTATGTTGGTCGCACGGTGGGCATCAAGCTGCGTTTTGCCGATTTTAAAAGCGTCACCCGCGATTTGACTCTACCTGCTTATACCGACGATGCAAGCGCGATCCGGCAGGCCGCCGGCGAATGCCTGAAGCGCATTCCACTGAGCCAGCCGTTCCGTTTGCTGGGTGTGCGCGTAGGCACCTTGGCGAAGAAGGGCGCGTTGCCGCCGGAAGATGCTGTTACTCAGGGCGAGTTATTTCAGGAAAACTAGCCTTTCTGATGATGGTTTATCTCCGCTGGACGACCAGTTTGTGGAAAAAATGCTGCATTTTGGTGCATTTTTGAAACAATCCCAAAGATTTATTCCCTTTCGCTTCTGGGCAAATCCTCATCTTGATGTGTGCGCATACTCCGGCCTAGCGCCACACATTTAACCTTCTGTTAAAAATCTATTCTCGGTTTTCTATTGCCACAGTCTTATTTGGCGCTGCTTGGTTACGCGTGCGTGAGAGGATTCGTCAGTTTTTTTCTTGTTTCACGGTGGTAAGATTTTTGTCATAAAAGGTTTGCAGTCTGTTTCTTGTGTCATGAAATAAGTCCGGAAAGCGTTTGTTATCCACCTTGTTTATGAGAGAGATGAAAATGAAAAACCTAAAAATTGGGCAGCGTTTACTTTTGAGTTTCGGCAGCATAGTCATTTTGCTGGTGCTCCTCGCGACCCTTGCGTTTACCCGTATCGGCGGTTTGAACGATGCAATTGCAGAGGTAGACGGCGATCGATATCCCAAAACAGTCCTCGCCAATACGATGAAGGACGATCTCAACCAAATCGCACGCAATATGCGCAATGCATTGCTGATGACGAATGCATCCCACATCAAGGCCGAATTGGATCAGATCGGCAAAGCTTCCGACTCCCTTAACAATGCACTTGCTCAGTTAGAGAAAAGCGTGCGTTCCGAAACGGGTCGACAGACGATTGCGATACAGCAGTCTGAACGAAGTAAATTCATCCCTTTGAAAGATGAGTTCGTCAAATTGGCATCAGCAGGTGTGAAAGAAGAAGCGCTCACGCTGCTGTTTGGTGCAGTACGTCCGGCACAACTGAACTACCTTACTTCCATCGATAAGCTGATCGATTACCAAAATGAATTGATGAAAAAAGCTGGTTCTGAGGCAAACGCCAAAGCCAGCCAGACGCAATTGCTGATCGGGATTTTTTCCGTCATCGCAGTATTGATCGCAGCCCTTTTTGCCTTCCTGGCAACGCGTAGCATTACGCGTCCTTTGAGCCGTGCCGTTGTACTCGCACGCAAGGTGGCCGATGGCGATCTGACCGGTGACATCGTGGTGCACTCCAAGGATGAAACAGGACAATTGCTGCAAGCGCTGAAAGACATGAACGGTGGCTTGCTGAAAATCGTCACGCAAGTGCGCTTAGGAACGGATGCGATTGCCTCGGCTTCGCATCAGATCGCGACCGGCAATCTGGATTTATCCTCGCGTACAGAACAACAAGCCAGCTCTTTGGAAGAAACCGCATCGTCGATGGAAGAGCTGACCAGCACAGTCAAGCAGAATGCCGAAAATGCGCGTCAATCCAATCAATTGGCGCTCTCCGCATCTGAAGTGGCGGTGCGCGGTGGTGAAGTTGTCGCGCAAGTGGTTGATACGATGGGCGCAATCAACGATTCAGCGAAGAAAATTGTCGACATCATCGGCGTGATAGACGGCATCGCATTCCAGACCAACATCCTGGCATTGAATGCGGCAGTCGAAGCAGCGCGAGCCGGCGAGCAAGGGCGCGGTTTTGCAGTGGTCGCTTCCGAAGTGCGCACGCTGGCGCAACGTTCAGCCAGTGCTGCAAAAGAGATCAAGGAATTGATCGGTGACTCAGTCGACAAGGTCAGTATTGGCTCTCGCCTGGTCGATGATGCAGGTGCAACGATGCGTGAAGTAGTCGAAAGCGTGAAGCGCGTCACCGACATCATGAGTGAAATTACCGCCGCGAGCCAGGAACAAACTGACGGTATTGAGCAAATTAATCAGGCGGTGATGCAGATGGATCAGGTCACGCAGCAAAATGCAGCCTTGGTGGAAGAAGCCGCTGCTGCCGCGGAAGCACTGCAAGATCAGGCGCAAAACTTGTCGCAAGTCGTGGGCGTGTTCAAGCTGGATAGCAATTCCTTGGCGCTAACGCAGGCGGCACCTAAATATGCTGCAGAAGCGCAGCCTAAGGTAAAAGGGAAACCGGTATTGCAAAAAATAAAGACGACGCAACAAAAGATAGACGATAAGGAGTTCGCGCGGGTGCCGCGTGCGGTGAAACCAGTACCGGCTGGTGCAGAGTGGGAAGAATTCTGACGATGTAGTCGGTAAATGTATGGCTGTGCTTTGAAACGATGGTCGGAGAAAAATAAAAAGCCAACCGCAAGGGTTGGCTTTTTCTATTGCTGATCTTGCGGGAAGAGGCGTCATTCGACGTCGACCGCATTGTTTATTTGTTTGCGTCGTCTTCCGTCGCTAGGGTTTCTGCTGCTTTGCCGTAGAACTGTACGCCCATCGCAATACGTTCACGACCGCTTTCGCGTCTATGTTTATTGGTGTCGCGCAGTGAATAGACGCAGCCGCAATATTCCTGCTGATAGAAGTTCTCGCGCTTGGAGATTTCGATCATGCGGGCGGAGCCGCCTTTTTTGCGCCAGTTGTATTCCCAGTACAGCATGTCTGGATACTTGGCCGCTGCGCGTACGCCGCAATCGTTGATCTGATTCATGTCTTTCCAGCGCGAGATGCCGAGCGAACTGGAGATAACAGGGAAGCCGTGTTCATGCGCATACAGCGCAGTGCGCTCGAAGCGCATATCGAAGCACATCGTGCAACGCACGCCGCGTTCCGGTTCGTTTTCCATACCTTTGGCGCGCTCGAACCAGTTGTCGGTGTCGTAATCGGCGTCAATGAAATCGACATTGTGCTTTTCCGCAAAGCGAATGTTTTCTTCCTTGCGCAGTAGATATTCTTTTTCCGGGTGGATGTTCGGGTTGTAAAAGAAGATCGTGTAGTCGATACCACTCGCCAGCATGGCTTCCATTACTTCGCCAGAGCAGGGCGCACAGCAAGAGTGCAGCAAGACCTTGCCGGGTTTGCTAGGGAGGGGAATGGGTTCGCGTTTGAAGTCTGTCATCGTGCTTTCTCGTTGCGGTGGGCGCATGGGTAAAGGATATGCGGGGCAACGAGCCTTTGTGTACCGGGTTCGTATGTTACCAGAAGTGGAAAAGCCTGAGAGGCATGCTTTGCGTGCCTTGTTGCTGTAATGGAAAGAGATTTGAGCATCTGCCATGTTAGTGCGCACGAAGCTTGCTTAGCTTAAGTGGGCAGTCTATCGAGTATCACATTGCAGCTATCTCAACCCAAGGAGTGAAGTATGAATCGTCTGGACGTTACTGAAAAAATCATCACTGGTAAAGTTGCCAAAGGTTTGAAATGGTCTGACGTCGCGACCAAGGTTGGCTTGAGTAAAGAATGGGTCACGGCAGCTTGTCTCGGTCAGATGACGCTGGATGCCAAGCAGGCTGATGTGTTGGCCGGGATTTTTGATTTAACTGATGAAGAGAAAAAGTGGCTGATGGTTGTGCCGTACAAAGGTTCGCTACCGACAGCAGTGCCGACCGATCCGCTGATTTATCGCTTTTATGAACTGGTGAGCGTCTACGGTACGACTTTCAAGGAATTGATCCATGAAGAATTCGGCGACGGCATCATGAGCGCGATTGACTTCAAGATGGATATGGATAGAGAGAAAGATCCGAATGGCGATCGCGTGCGTATTGTGATGAGCGGGAAGTATCTGGCTTACAAGACGTATTGATTTGTAGAACTGTTCTTGAGGTGACGCTGGGACTCGCCTACGTTCCGCAGGCCGCCGATTCGCTTGCAAGCGAATCGCTTCGAGTCCCGCCGTGAGCCGCATAGGCGGCTCACTCCACTTCGCAGAGTGTCGGCTGCGCCGAATTTATGAGTTGAAAACAAAAATGCCCGCTTGCGCGGGCATTTTCTTATTTTGGCGGAGCGGACGGGACTCGAACCCGCGACCCCCGGCGTGACAGGCCGGTATTCTAACCAACTGAACTACCACTCCAACTACTAGACTGTTTCAGCTTGCTGTTTGACTGATTGGTGGGTGCTGACGGGGTCGAACCGCCGACCTACGCCTTGTAAGGGCGCCGCTCTACCAACTGAGCTAAGCACCCGCAACATTCGCTTACTCAGTCAAACGTGTTGGCGTCTACCAACAGCTGAAGGGTGCGAAGTATAGAGCATAATTTTTTTTTTGTCACCCATGTTTGCAGAAACTTTTGCAGGATTGTTTTTTTATTAGCGAAAATTCAAAGAATGGAATCGGGGGCGCTGCAAGCGGGTTTGCACCTGCCCGCCTATAATGGCGGTCTTCATTCGTTATTTTCGAGTATTTGTTATCAATACATTATTTCGCCGCATAGTACACGCCCTCCTGTTTGAATTTTTTGCATTGATCATCCTGGTTCCGCTGATGTCGTATGGCTTCGGCATGGATATGCTGCACTTCGGTGCGCTGGCCTTGATGTTGGCTGTCAGTGCGATGGCGTGCAATATGATCTACAACCATATCTACGAAGTGTTCGAGAAACGCTATGGATGGCGTCGCACCGTCAAAATGCGAGTCGGTCATACACTGGGTTTTGAACTCTTCTTTATGTCTGTTGCCTTGCCGTTGACAGCATGGTGGTTGGATGTTTCTCTAATCGAAGCTTTCACGCTCGATATGGTGTTCTCGGTTTTCTTCATGCTATATGCGTTTTGCTTCAACTGGGTGTACGACATCGTGCGTCACCGTCTTGGCAAGGCACGCGCCATTGCCAAATGATGTAAATGCCGACGTGCAATACGCCGGCATTCAGTCCTCAAGAAAAAGCGTTGCGTGGTTTGTGCGTGTTATACGTTGAATGCGACTCTGATGGTGCTCCTGAAGCAACATGCAATGTCGTCGTCGGATGAGCAAACACGATGCTGCGTTCGGCGCACGCTTTCATCAGCTCCAGATTGATGTGTTGCTGTACATCCATGTAGACGTTGTACTCCCTGCTTAACAAGTAATACACCACCTCAAACTCCAGACTGCTGGGTCCGACGCGTACAAAGTGCGCGCGATCGAAACGCGTTGGTGCAGCATCGTCGATGATCCGGCGTATGGCCTCGGTCAATTCGGGAATCTGCTCGACCGGTGTTTGATGCGTGATGCCGAAATTGAACAATACGCGTCGTTCCGACATGCGTTTGTAATTACGGATGGCCGATTTGAGCAGTTCCGTATTCGAGCGTATCAATTGTTCACCGCTCAAACTGCGCAGTCGCGTGGTCTTGATACCTATGTGTTCCACTGTGCCCAGCATATCGTCGACCACGATGAAGTCGCCGACCTCGAAAGGTTTATCCAAACCAATAGAGAGTGAAGCGAACAGATCACTCAATACCGTTTGCAACGCCAGTGCGATGGCAATACCGCCTATGCCGAGGCTGGCAACAAAGGCCGTGATGTTCACACCCAAATTAGCCAGCACGGTGAGTAGTACGGTCAACATCGCTGCGATTCTGAGCAGAAATACCATCGTGGTGGTGGTCGCACGATTGCGCAGATCAGGATCGACTTCGGGGTCGATTAGTTTCTCCATCCACATATTGATGCCGCGATTGAGCCAGATGGCAACCTGAATGCCGATGATGACGATACCTGCTTGCGATAGGCGCAGTTCTATAGCGGCGGGCAAGGTGAGTGTGTTGAGACCGATCAGGATGGCTAACAGGAAGAGTAGATAACGTTTGGTGCCGGCCAGTGTGCCGACGATGACTTCATCGATGCGTCGTTTGGTCAGCCTGTTGAATACGGACATGCGACGTTTTACTAAACGAATCACGAAACGTATGCCCAGATCCATGAGCAGATAACTCAGTAATGCTGCAATCAGTGCGTGCAACCAGTTATCCAGTGATATGCCCAACATAAACCAGTCTTGCAATAACTTCATTAGTTCACCTCCTGTACAAATGCATTTTGCATGCTGATACGCATGCGATTTTCTGTGCTGCTTCTTATAGGAGGTTGCATGGCGGGAATAGTTCGCACTTCATTTCAATTCGGACTAGTACGAATGATGTACGTTACACATTGAACAGAGATCATTGGTTACAATCGGAGCATCCCTTTTCGAGGTAGTCATGGACGCGTCTACATCCACATCACCTTTGTTTCCACCGCTGGAACCACATCGCAGCGGCATGTTGCCGGTTGATGATCTGCATACCTTGTATTGGGAAGAGTGCGGTAACCCTGCCGGTGTGCCTGTGCTGTTTCTGCATGGTGGTCCTGGTGGTGGTATTTCTCCCAAGCACAGACAATTCTTTGATCCCGAGTATTACCGCATCATCTTGTTCGATCAGCGTGGTGCCGGAAAATCAACGCCGCTAGGTGAATATCGCAACAACACGACGCAATTATTAATCGCTGATATTGAAGCTTTGCGTCGCATGTTGGGCGTCGAGCAATGGTTGGTATTCGGTGGTTCATGGGGCGCGACGCTGGCGCTGGCTTATGGTCAGGCGCAGCCGCAATCTTGTCTCGGCTTCATCTTGCGCGGTATCTTTCTTTGCACGCGTGCCGAGATCGATTGGTTTCTGTACGGCATGCGCTGGTATTTTCCAGAAGCACATGAAGAATTTGTGGCCGCGATTCCGGTTGAGGAGCGACAGGATTTATTACGCGCGTATGAGAAGAGATTGTTCAGTGACGATCAGCTCGTCTCTATGCAGGCAGCGCGCAATTGGAGTCGTTATGAAGGCCGTTGTTTATTCCTGAAACCACAGGCCGAAACGATAGAAGCGTTCAGTGATGATGTCGTTGCCTTGGGTGTAGGCAGGCTGGAGGCGCATTACATGTTGCACGGCGGCTTTCTTGAGGAAGATCAGTTGATACACGATCTGGAGCGCATACGGCATTTGCCTGCGGTGATCGTGCAAGGTCGTTATGACGTGGTGTGTCCACCTTTGTCTGCGTATCGCTTGCATCAAGCGTGGCCGGAGGCGAGGTTGCACATCATCGCCGATGCCGGACATGCGGCATTGGAGCCAGGTACGGCTGCAGCGTTGGTGGTGGCGACAGAGCATTTCAGATCGCAGCAAAGTTTTAATTAAGAACGTGAATAAATTTGTGCGTATGCGGATATTTATCGGCATGCCTATTCCATCAAACTCATGGAGGTGACCGAATGATGATCAAAAATCGCATCGCGATAGGCATAGCGGCATTGATCCTGGCAGGTTGCAGCGGCCGTACTCTACTCGACAAGCCGGCAGAAACAACGCAAGACGGTACTTCCACAGCCGATACAGTCGGTGCTTACCGCGAAGCCTTGGCTAATCGCATCGTTCAGGTTAATTCCACCAAAGTGTATATCGGACGGCCACAAGCATTGCTGCGTTCGGTCGTCGTAGTGAAGTATGTGGTCGACGCCAACGGTGGTCTGGTGCGCAGCGAAATTCTGCGTTCCAATCGCGATCGCGCCACTGAGACAACAGCGCTGGCGAGCTTGCGCAGTACAGCACCTTTCCCCAAGCCGGCAACAGCCTTGTTGCGGAAAGGGCAGTTGGAGTTGATGGAAACCTGGCTCTTCAATAACGATGGCCGTTTTCAGTTGCGCACAATTGCCGAAGCGCAGATGGATGAATAATTTGCGTACTTTGCAATTGGAGATGCACGTATCTTGAACACTGCCTGGCTTGTTAATGTAACGCTGGGCGCTTTGTTGCTGCCGCCCTTGAATCTGATTTTGCTGTGCGCATTGGGTTTGTATATGCGCCGACGTTGGCCGCGTTTGGGCTTGGTTTTATCGATAATGGCCTTGTTTGTATTGGCTATATTCAGCACGCGCTTCGGCGCATCCTTGTTAGTGGCACCACTGGAAAAACTGAATCCGCCTTTGCAATCGCTGGATGTGACCGGCGCACAAGCGATAGTGGTGCTGGGTGGCGGACGTATCAGCAATGCGCCGGAATACGACGGGCAGGATATCCCCAGTTCGCCAACCTTGCAGCGCCTGCGTTATACGGTCAAGCTGCAGCGTGCAACGCATTTGCCGATTTTAGTGACTGGTGGTCGGCCAGATGGCGCTGAAGTATCGGAAGCGGCCATCATGGCACGCGTATTGAGGGAAGAGTTCTCGGTGCCAGTGCAGTGGCTGGAAGAAGCATCGAATAACACGGCAGAGAATGCGCAATTGTCTGCGCGCATATTGCGCGAGGCTGGTGTGCATAAAATTCTATTGGTGACCGATGCGATGCATATGCAGCGTGCAAAGCGCATCTTCACGCAAGTGGGCCTGGAGGTCGTACCGGCACCAACTATCTTCCGCAGTACGTCACACGTCACGCCAGTCGATTTTTTGCCGAGTAGCCAGTGGCTGCAACAAACCTCTTATGCCATGCATGAGTGGCTGGGCATGGCGTGGTACAGCTTGCATCACCGCGATTGAGCCTGTGATGCAAGGTTTAATTTTCCGAATGCCGGTATAGTTTTACTGCTCGTCGACTAATCTGCTTAAAATGGCAAGAACCGATGACTACATTCGGTTGTATGACCATCATCATTATTTTTTCAGGACCGCAGCATGACTTTGATTGATAGTAAGCGTCCTTCCAAACTCTATTATTTTTCTGAACGAAACGGATTAGAGCGTTCTTTGTCCCTGGGCGAATTTCGCTTAAGCCCGCCAGCACCTGATCAAGCTTTGCAGGCAGTCGGCAGTTATTTGGTATTGAGCCTGACGCAAACCTGGGACGGCACGCTGTTCGATGACTTGCCGCATGTTGATTCGTATCTGGTGGTGCACAACGCGGAAGAATTCGGCGAGCGTGTCCATCGTGCCGTGCAGAAAGCCTTGCCGAATTGGGCAGGTATCGATGCCGCGATTTCGTATGGTGCGCCTAGTCCGCTCGGCAAGATTTTTTCCAAAGCGAAAAATCAGGCAGCCGAAAATGAATGGCGCTTTGCCTGGCGACCTATGCAGGCGCGCGCATCGGCTAATCCGGTTGTGATTCAAATCGGTAATATCGAAGATATCGCCGAATTGCATAGCCGCCACGACTGAGACTGCGATTTTTCGTCTCGCTGACTGTACTTTCAAGAACGGGGCATCATGAAAACGCTGAAATTCGATGTGGCAGTAATCGGTGCCGGCAGTGCCGGTATGTCTGCATACCGCGCCGCCAAGGCGCATGGCAAGAGCGTGGTGCTGATTGAAGGTGGCCCGTACGGCACGACATGCGCGCGCGTTGGTTGCATGCCGAGCAAATTATTGATTGCAGCGGCAGAAGCAGCACATGCGATATCTGCCGCACCGGCTTTTGGCGTGCACGCCGGTGCTGTACGCATTGATGGCAAGGCTGTGATGCAGCGCGTTAAAAGCGAGCGCGATCGTTTTGTCGGATTTGTCGTGCAAGGAGTGGAATCTATCGATACTGCCGAGCGCTTGCGCAGTTATGCGCGTTTCACTTCTGCACAGTCTTTGCAAGTGGGTGACGATACGCAGGTGAACGCCGAGCGCATAGTCATCGCTACCGGTTCCAGCCCGCAGACTCCGGCGGAATTGCGCGGACTCGGTAAACGTCTGATTACAAGCGACGATGTATTTGCCTGGGATGATCTGCCTGAATCGGTTGCGGTGATCGGCGCTGGTGTAATCGGACTGGAGCTTGGCCTTGCTTTGCAACGTCTGGGCGTACGCGTGGCTTTGTTTGCGCGCAGCGGTCGGCTGGCGCAATTGAACGATGATGAGGTCAATCAAACGGCGATAGACTGTATAGGTTCAGAGCTGGATCTGCGCTTGAATACGACCATCGTCGCGGCCAAACAGGTTGGTGAACAAGTCGAATGCGTATCGCGTCATGCTGATGGCAGCGAGCGCACTGAGCATTATCAATATGTATTGGCAGCAACCGGACGGTCGCCGAATGTGGACAATATCGGATTGGAAACCACCGGTTTGAAGTTGGACGCGCGCGGCATTCCCTTGTTTGATCCGCTGACGATGCAGTGTGGTGACAGTGCGATTTTTATCGCGGGTGATGTCGATAACGACAGGCCCTTGCTGCACGAAGCGGCGGATGAAGGGCGTATTGCCGGTGACAATGCCGGACATTTCCCGAATGTAGTTGCAGGCTTGCGCCGCGCGGCCTTGATGGTTGCCTTTACCGATCCGCAAATCGCGATAGTCGGGCAAACCAGCCGCACGCTCAAAACTAAGCAATTCGAATGCGGGCAGGTGTCATTTGCCGATCAAGGGCGTAGTCGCGTGATGCTGCAGAATCGCGGTTTGCTGAAGGTTTATGGCGAGCGCGGTACGCATCGTTTTCTCGGTGCAGAAATGATAGGCCCGCGGGCTGAACATCTGGCGCATTTGCTGGCGTGGGCTTGCCAGAGCGAGATGACGGTAGAGCAGATGCTCTCTATGCCTTTCTATCATCCGGTCATTGAAGAAGGTTTGCGCACTGCCTTGCGCGAGCTGAAAGAAAATCTGCTTAAAAATAGGGATGCAATCGAACATTGCACCGACTGCACGCCGGGAACTTGAGAATAAATCAGGCGGCGCTGCATTTATTTGCGTGGAATGTGCGGTAACGCCTATTCGCACCCAGCGGAAATATGATAAAACTGAATACTTCCGTTGCAACTTAACAATAAAGCGAGTGTCACAACACCAATCGCAGATAGCTATCTCCGGAAAACACGGAATAACAATAGCGATATGATGGGCGGTCGCAAGAGCAGTATTTCAACCCGCAGATCCGTTCAACTTATGACGGCACACTGCTTTTGTTCAGATATAGAAGGGGCCTTAATATGAAAACATCTACCTTGAAAACCACACGGAGCGATATGAAGACCTTAGTCAAAGACGCACAGGAATTATTTCGTGAAGCAACCAGTGCAACTGGCGACAGAGCAGATGAATTGCGTAATCGCGGCTTGCAACTGTTAGACAACGCTTTGGTAAAAGCGCAGGAAGTACAAACTGCCGCGCTTGAAACCGGCAAGGAACTGGCAGAAAAAACCGACGACTACGTACATGAAAATCCATGGCGTGCAGTTGCGATCTCGGCAGGTGTGGGCGTGTTACTGGGACTTTTGATCTCGCGTAAATAATTGCCACGGTATCCGATATGGAACAGCAAACCTCGCGTCCAGATATCCGTCCCGGCTTGATCGGCGGCGCTGTCAGCCTCGCTAAAAACATGTTCGGCTTGTTGATGAGTCGTATCGAACTTGCCGCGCTGGAGTTGGCCGAGGTGCGCGCCAATGCCTTGAAGCTGGCGGCCTTGTTCGCCTTGGGCGTCATCGTCACGTGGTTTGCTCTCGCTTACTGGAGCGCCTTGATTATTTATCTTAGCTGGCCGGTATTGGGCTGGAAGATACTATTGATCCTCGCGTTGGTGTGTACTGTGGCCGCGGTTGGTATCGTGTTCTATATCCAGTCGTTGCTGCGGGAAGGCAAATTGTCTATGCCAGCCACGATGGCTGAGCTGCGCAATGATCATGATGCGCTGTTGTAATTCAAGAGGGTTTGCATGACAACACATCATCAAGAGCCGGAACACGAGTCGTCGGCACAGCGCAAGGAAAGACTATTGCAGCAATGCAAAGCCTATCGTGTTGCAATCGGACAGGCTAGAACAGTTGTGCGTGACAATCTTGGTGCGGACGGCATTGCGAAAACGGCGATTGGTTTGGTGAGCGCGCGTGCGCAATCAGCTTTTTCCAATTTTTCCGACTTGCTTGATTTGAACAGCATATCCGGCGACAAGCTGCGACGTTTGTTGCCGCTGGTCGTCAGTGGCGTTTCCTTGCTGACGAGACGTTCGGTGTTGCGTCCGATTTTGCGTGGTGCCTTACTGGTTGGTAGTGCGGGTACTGCGCTGTATTTTTTCTCGCGGAAAAAGAAGATGGATACGCAGCAGCATGAGCATGTCGCGTTACGTGAGCATTTGTAATTCGCCTACTTAATGCGTGAGCAATAAAAAAGCCGACTTCAAGTCGGCTTTTTTGTCAGTGCGTGTTACTTATTTTGCTGGAGCTGCATCAGTCGCTGGGGCTGCTGGAGCGGCAGGTGCTGGAACCACAGGATCGCTGAACTTGGCGCCTGCGCTATTGGCCATCAAGACCACAACGCGTTCGACTTCGATATCGTCCAGATCCGGATTGCCACCTTTAGGCGGCATCGCGCGGATACCTTCAATCGCGTGTTTTGCCAGCGTGCTGTAGCCTTCGGCAATACGTGCTTTCCATGCGCCGGCATCGCCAAATTTAGGAGCGCCTGCTGCGCCAGTTGCGTGGCATGCAGCACAAGCCATCTTGTAAACTTCTTCGCCTGTTTTCAAGACTTTCGGTGCGTTGATGTCTTTCAGTACGAAGCCTTCATCGGCTACCGGTTTGATACGTGCGGCAACTGCTTCTGGTGATAAGCCGTCTGAGCCTGCGCCGATATGTTTTTCATTGGTGACGTAGAGCACCAGTAAAACGATACAGATGATGGGAACCAGAAAACCGGCCAAGATTGCCAGTATGAGTTGCTTTGGCGTTTTGATCGCTGATTCTTCTTCGTGATGTGCGTCGCTCATTATTCCCTCAATACAATTTTAAAATCGTTATAGATGGGCGCATGCAAAATGATGCCGCACGGCGCATGCCCCTTATCATGCTTCGCCAAACCCTTGATTATAGACACAAAGCCAAGGATGTGAAACGGTAAAACGTCGCTTTACGTGGACGGAAAGTCGGAAAAACGGTATCCTGCAGGCCTCTTCAGTAGTCCCTCATGCGGCTGTAGCTCAGTGGATAGAGTATTGGCCTCCGAAGCCAAGGGTCGCTGGTTCGATTCCAGCCAGCCGCACCATATTTCTTTGCACTGCAAAACAGTGTTCACTCACTTATCTTTTCTGTGCCCACTTTGTGCCCATCATGTGCCCAAAGTTTCAAAGCTTATCGTATTCAAATATTAAGTCTGACCTAAAGCTTACTTCGCCTTTAGATGAATTAATAAGACTTTAAAACTCAAGGCTTGTTGATCAATTCGATTTCTTCGGAACGTATTCAAATAATTCGCCGACCGTCACCTCAAAACATTTACACAGTTTTTCCATCGCTTCCAGATCCACTCGCGAAGCAGTTTCGTTGTAAAGCAAAGTAATCATATTGCGATGCAGGCCCGTTTCGCGTGCCACATCCGCAATCTTCATTTTTCGCTCACCCATCAAACGGGATAAATTACATTTAATCATTCTGCGTGGTTTTTTATCATTTAAGACGACAAAACGCCTTGACAGATGGCATTTCGAAGTTAATAATGTCATTTAGGATGACAATTTAATAGGCTGAGCAACAGCCTGTCGTTCTGAATGCAATTCTCACATAAATGAAAAGGAAAAGCGAATGTCGATTACTTACCTCACAACTAACGAGCTCTCTAAACGAATCAAATACGACGAAAGGACAATACGGGAAAGGCTAAAAGACAGCGTGCTAATCGAAGGCATTCATTATATGCGCCCCTTTGGCGGTAGAAAAATTCTGTATGTCTGGGAAGTTATCGAATGTGATATGGCAAAAGTATCGCTTAGCACATCGAGTCTAATCCCTCTGGCAAGTGGAGGAGTTATCCATGTCTAGTATTCGAGCAAGAAAGGACAACAATAAACTTTTCTTTGACTTCCGATATCAGGGAATCAGGTGCCGAGAACAAACGGCTTTGCCTGATACTCCAGAAAACCGGAAGAAGGTTGAGCAACTTCTAAAGCGCATTGAAGCAGAAATCACTTTGGGCACATTTGCTTACGAACGGTATTTTCCACAAAGTCCAATCGCAAAAAAATTCTTGAATGTGTCCGGTGCCAGCGCGCTGCCAACTAATAATCAGATCTACGGTGAACGCATCAGCGCAGTCCAGCATACGTGTCCAACGTTCGAGACTTTTGCAAACGACTGGTACAGCGAAAACGAAATAAGATGGAGGAGAAGCCAGCAAAAGACTGTAAGAGGAACACTGGATAAGCACCTAATTCCCGAGTTCAGGGGAAGGGCGGTCGACCAAATTACCAAAGCCGAAATCCTAATGTTGCGCTCAAAACTCGCCAAAGTACCGGGACGCAAGAAAAAGGAAGGGCTCTCACCAACAAGAATCAATCATATATTGACGCCATTACGAATGATTTTGAATGAAGCGGCCGACCGTTTTAACTTTAGCACGGCTTTCGTCAATATTAAAAGCCTGAAAGTAGGGCGAACCGATATCGACCCCTTTTCACTTGAAGAAGTGAACAAGATTATCGATAACGTCAGAACGGACTTTCGAGATTATTACATCGTCCGGTTTTTCACCGGCATGCGAACAGGGGAGATCGATGGACTGAAATGGAAGTACATCGACTTTGAGCGGCGCCAGATTCTCATCCGTGAAACCATCGTTATGCAGCAGGAAGACGAAACAAAGACAGATGGGTCACGCCGTGAAATTACAATGTCAACGCCGGTCTACGATGCCTTAAAAAGGCAGCACCAACTGACATCCAGGCTCTCAAAGTACGTTTTTTGTATTAAGACTGGAAGCCCTCTAGACAACACCAATGTCACTAATCGTGTGTGGTATCCGCTATTGCGTCACATCGGGTTAGCCAAGCGCAGGCCATATCAGACGCGTCATACCGCGGCGACGCTTTGGCTCGGAGCGGGTGAGAACCCGGAATGGATTGCAAGACAGTTGGGGCATACAACAACAGAAATGCTGTTCCGGGTGTATTCACGATATGTGCCAAATTTGACCAGACAAGATGGCAGTGCGTTCGAGCGACTCCTTGCAAGGTCGATTACGCCAACTGCAAACTCGATAGCCGACACGGGTTAAAAAACGGCAATGGGAACCATCCCTAAGCTGCGGTCAATTGCTATAAATTGAATATAACCTGTCGACCCCCAAGACATGCTTATGTCCCGCTCGAGCTTTTACCGCGCGCGGCCAGACTAATCCATCTGTTTGTCGTAGCTGATCTGGTCGATGTTCTGTCGGTTCCGATTGAGTAGCAAGGTACGCTCACGAACCTCTTCAAATGCGCTGCTGTAAAGATTCTTTAATTGCTCCCCGCTCGCGCAATGGAATAAACGCCGACCGAGATCAAGTTGTAGAAGTTGCGTTTCGTGAGGTGTTGAATGCCCAGAACCGGAAGACGCAGGTTGAAGAGGTTTTCTTTGTAGCGAAAGGCTTGCTGCTGAGGCGTGTGGATTAAGATGTCGTTGTATCTCCATCGGTGAGGTACTCATATGATATTTCCTTTTTCAGAACTATTAGTGCCCTGATTGAATCTAAAAAATGCGAATAATTTGGTTCGATAATCATAATCACTGACATATAAAGTGTATCTAGATCAACCGATTTGAAAACATCACTTACGCCTCATTTGAATTTCGGCTTTTTCGTAGTTCGCTAATAACGTTTATATCAAGCATCAAAAACTCATTTCCTTTCGTTACGAAAATCGATATCTGCGTCTTCGCCTACGTTTGGCATGCTAGACAGTACTTGTGCCAAAGATTGACGGTTCGGGCGTTTTAAAGCAGACTTTAAAATCTCACGATGTTCTGCTTCCGCGCTCCGACCGTTTGCTGCGGCACGTTGCTTGAGTGCCAGCACTGGAGTTACCAGGATTTAGTAGACAGGAGTAGCATTCGACCTGTAACTAAAGG
>JAZJXV010000031.1:0-105735 GCA_040390795.1 Pseudomonadota bacterium
CACCGTGAAAGGGTGATGTCCTAGGCCTCTAGACGATGGGGACAGAAACCTGTCCATACTGACCTTGTACTACTCTGCACTTTGCTGGTGGAGGTAAGCGGGATCGAACCGCTGACCTCTTGCATGCCATGCAAGCGCTCTCCCAGCTGAGCTATACCCCCTCTTGCGCAGAAGCGAGATTATAGCAAAGCCTTTCTCTCTCTGTAAATGCCCTTTTGCAAAAATATTAAAGATATTTTGCGAGACGGGCCAATACGACCTCGCGGCCGAACAATTCAACCACTGCATCGATCGATGGTGTTTGTAATTGTCCAGTGATCAGCAAACGCAAAGGCATAGCCAATTGCGGCATCTTTAACTGATGTGCAGCCAGCACTTCTTTCAGTACGACGGACAATGCTTCCTTGCTCCACGTCACTGTCTTCAGTTGATCTGCATATTGCACAAGCGCCGGTTTGATCGCATCGGTCACGTGTTGCGCCAACAATGCTGCATCAGGTGCAGGCTGACGATAGAACAACATAGCTGTAACAGCCAGTTCATTCAATGTCTTGACGCGCTCTTTCATTAAGGCGATGACCGATGCCAGATCAGGGGCATTGTCAAACTGCGCACCTAGACTTTCCATCATCGGCTTGATCAATCCAGCCAGACGTGTGTTGTCAGCTTGCTTGATATAGTGATTATTGATCCAGTCGAGTTTTTCCGGATCGAATTGCGCAGGCGATTTGGTCAAATGATCCAGATCGAACCATTGCGTGAATTGTTCCATCGAGAACACTTCGTCATCACCATGGCTCCAGCCCAAACGCGCCAAATAGTTGAGCATTGCTTCCGGCAAATAACCTTGTGTCGGATAATCCATCACGCTGACTGCGCCATGGCGTTTCGATAACTTTGCACCATCGGCACCCAGGATCATAGGCAAGTGACCGTAATGCGGCAACTCTGCACCTAGCGCTTTCAGAATATTGATTTGACGTGGTGTGTTGTTGACATGATCATCGCCACGAATGACGTGTGTGATCTTCATATCCGAATCATCGACTGCCACGCAGAAGTTGTAAGTCGGTGTGCCGTCGGGACGTGCAATCACCAGATCATCCAACTCGCGGTTGGAAATCGTGATCTGACCTTTAACCACATCCAGCCAGGTCACATCGCCTTCAGTCGGATTACGGAAGCGCACAACCGGTTTGCGATCAGCAGGAATTGCCGGCAAGGTTTTGCCGGCGTCAGGACGCCAGGTGCCGTCGTAGCGCGGCTTTTCGCCGGCAGCGCGTTGACGCTCGCGCATTGCTTCGACTTCTTCTGGTGACGAATAACAATAGTAAGCAGTACCAGCCGTCATCATTTGCGCGATAACTTCGCGATAACGATCCATGCGCTGCATCTGATAGAACGGACCTTCGTCGTGATGCAGACCTAACCACTCCATACCTTCGATAATCGCCTGTACGGCTTCCGGCGTAGAACGCTCAAGATCGGTATCTTCGATACGCAAAACAAAAGTGCCGCCGAAGTGGCGTGCATAGGCCCAAGAAAAAAGCGCGGTGCGCGCACCACCAACGTGGAGATAGCCGGTTGGGCTGGGAGCAAAACGTGTACGAACTGTCATGGCAAATGAAAACGGCTTTGGAGTGCCAAAGCCGTCCTGTATAAAAACGCTATTTTACCGCGTCGCCACTGGTATGGAACAGCATCAACAGCAATATCGGATGCCAGTCCATATAGATTACATCCTGACAATCACATGACTATATATAGAGCATGTCTGCGTCAACCCGCGCGGCACTGCTAAAATTACGTCTTTATTACCTTATTGATCGCAAGCACCGCCTTATGAGTAATCCATCGCCGCGCAAATTGTTCGTTACAACCGCCCTCCCATACGCCAACGGCGCATTCCATATCGGTCACATCATGGAATACATCCAGGCTGACATCTGGGTGCGGTTCCAACGCATGCAAGGCAATCAAGTTGATTTCGTCGGTGCCGACGATGCGCATGGCGCACCTATCATGATCGCGGCTGAAAAAGCCGGCCTCACACCACAACAGTTCGTCGCCAAGATTGCCGCCGGTCGCAAACCGTATCTGGACGGCTTTCATATCACCTTCGACAACTGGCACTCCACTGATGGCCCGGAGAATCATCAACTGGCACAACAGGTTTATCTGGATCTGAAAAAAGCAGGACTGATCGCGACCAGAACGGTCGAGCAATTTTTCGATCCAGAAAAAAATATGTTCCTGCCGGATCGTTACATCAAGGGCGAATGCCCGAAATGTCACTCCAAGGATCAATACGGCGACAACTGCGAAGTCTGCGCTGCGGTCTATGCACCTACAGATCTGATCAATCCATACTCGGCATTGACAGGTTCCACACCTGTACTCAAAAGCTCGGAACATTTCTTCTTCTCACTCTCCGATCCGCGCTGTGTCGCGTTTCTGGAAGAGTGGATCACGGGTAACGACGTCGATGGCAAGCCACATCTGCAAGTTGAAGTCGCCAACAAGGTCAAGGAATGGTTCTCCGTACGCAGCAATCCTGACGGCACAACCAGCGAAGGTTTGGGCGATTGGGATATCTCCAGAGATGCGCCTTATTTCGGCATTGAAATCCCTGATGCACCGGGCAAGTACTTCTATGTATGGCTGGATGCACCTATCGGCTATCTCGCATCATTGAAGAATCTGCTCGACAAGCGTGGCGAAAATTTCGATACCTATATGGCTGATCCTGCGCTTGAGCAGATTCACTTCATCGGCAAAGACATCGTCAACTTCCACACATTGTTCTGGCCGGCGATGCTGAAGTTCAGCGGCCGCAAGACGCCTAACAAGGTATTCGTGCACGGCTTCCTGACCGTCAACAACGGCGAGAAGATGAGCAAAAGCCGTGGCACCGGTTTGGATCCTTTGAAATACCTCAGCCTGGGCATGAATCCAGAATGGCTGCGCTATTACCTTGCAAACAAACTCAACGCACGCAACGAAGACATAGACTTCAACCAGGAAGACTTCATCGCGCGCGTCAACAGCGATCTGATCGGCAAGTACGTCAACATCGCCAGCCGCGCTGCCGGTTTTATCGCGAAGAAATTCGATGGCCGTGTCGTCACCGACTGGGCAACTGCGGACGATGCCTTCATCAGTAAATTACGCAACGTTGCGCCAGAAATTCAAGCGCTTTACGATCAGCGCGAATACGGCAAAGCTCTGCGCGCCATCATGGAACAAGCCGATGCCATCAACGCCTACGTCGATGCCAACAAACCATGGGAACTGGCGAAGGATCCAGCCAAGAGCGCAGCACTGCAAGAAGTGTGTAGCCGTTTGCTGGAAGCATTCCGCATCTTGACCATTTATTTGAAACCGGTCTTACCTGAATTGGCCAAGCAAGTTGAAGCATTACTCAACATCGCACCGTTGCAATGGGCTGACGTCAACACGCCGCTGCCAAATGCGCATCAAGTCAATCCATACACGCACCTGATGACGCGTGTAGAGCCGAAGATGCTGGATGCCCTGTTCGATATGCCCGCAGTTGTGAATGCAACCGTCGGCGTACCAACAGCGGCGACCAATGACGAAGAAACAAACGGCCCTGCCATCGAAACACTCGCACCGGAAATCAAGATCGATGATTTTGCAAAGATCGATCTGCGCATAGCCAAGATCGTTAATTGCGAACACGTTGAAGGCTCGGACAAATTGCTGCGCCTGACGCTGGATGTGGGTGAAGGTCGCTTGCGCAATGTTTTCTCCGGCATCAAGTCCGCTTACAAACCTGAAGACTTGATCGGCAAGCTAACCGTGATGGTCGCCAATCTCGCGCCACGCAAGATGAAGTTTGGTATCTCGGAAGGCATGGTGCTCGCCGCTTCTGCCGCTGATGAAAAAGCCAATCCTGGCATCTACATCCTGAATCCATGGCCAGGCGCTGAGCCGGGCATGCGCGTCGGCTAAGGATTGCGACAAGGCTGGATGACGCCATGAGTATGCAGATTCGTGAAGCAACACTGCAAGATGCGCAACTGATTGCTGATCTGACCCGCGCAGCGTGGGCTGGCAAGGTCGCAGCCAGCTCCAGCGGTCATAGAGAAACAGCGCAAGCCGCCACTAATCATTTGCAAGTCGGTGGTGGATTTATTTTACTGATCAACGATCAAGCTGTCGGCTCGGTACGCTGGTTACCGCTGCCCGATCAGCCCGGCACATGGGAAATGCTGCGCATGAGTGTGTTACCTGCTTATCGCGGCGCGAACTTGTCGCAACAGTTGATCGAGGCAGTGATACAGCAAGCTTGCCTTGAAGGCGTAACAGAACTCAGGCTGGCAGTACGTGCAGATCAACCACGCTTGCTTGATCTGTACTCCGCGTACGAATTTGAAGAAGCGCCAGAGCTGGAATATACACACGCCAATCCGCTGGAAGCTGCACCTACCGTCATGCGACGCATACTCAAATCCTGAGTCACATATCGAAGGCCAGGACTACTCAAGCACATAGCTTCCGAACGGCCATGATTGTCATCTGATGATCACGGCCGTTGACATAGTGAGCCTTACTTTTTCGCTTGCGTTTTATCCAGCCACGCCAGCGTATCGTCCAATACCTGATCGGACAAATTCTTGTTATCAACCAGACGTGACAGCATCACGGCACCGACCATCGCAGCCCATGCGCCGACCGCAGCCTGTCTACGCTCAAGCGCGGTTTTACCTGCCGCGGTCTGACTGAAATTTTCAATTCGATGTTGCACACTCTCGGTCAACGTATGACGGGTGGCATCCGAAGCGCGTACCGCCTCTGTTCCCAGACTTGAGAACACACAACCAAGACCGGGATTGTCACGGTGCTCGGTACTCAGATAGTGCGCGGCAAAATCCATTATATTCAGCACAGGCGCATCTTCCGCACGAAAAGGTGCCAGCGCATGCGTGCAAGTCTGCGCAATCAAATCATCTTTTGAAGCAAAGTGACCATAGAAAGCACCGTGCGTCAGCCCGGCCGCCTTCATGATTTCGGCCACTGTCACACCTTCAAAGCCGCGCTCGCGAAACAGCGTAGCAGCGGCGTCGAGTACCGCCTGTCGGTTCTCGGCAACCTGTTCCCGGCTGATTTTCATGGCAATTCCTTAATTTTTGAATTCACTTCAAATTAATGCTTGACATTATACATTACGATCATCATGATTGTATTCATTACAGTAATCATGATTAAATAAATGCCTGTTTTTACCTTATTCGTAGCCCACACACCAAGGAAATGACATGAACCAGAAGACCCGCGATACCCAAACCACAACAGCGCTGATCACAGGCGCATCCAGCGGCATAGGCGCAGTGTATGCAGACCGCCTAGCACGCCGCGGCCACAATTTAGTACTGGTGGCACGCAATAGCGCACGCATGGAAGCATTGGCCGTTACCCTGCGCAAAGAAACCGGCGTTGACGTCGAAATCATCGTGGCCGACCTGACCAAGCCGACCGATCTGGCAAAAGTAGAAGCTCGTCTACGCGAGCAACGCGATGTAGGCATCCTTATCAACAATGCCGGTGCTGCCGCGCCTGGTGGCTTCGAAACCTCGGATGTCGAAGCACAAGAAAATTTGATCAAGCTCAATGTCACCGCCCTGACCCGACTCGGTGCTGCCGTTATTCCTCGCTTTCTGGCGCAAGGACAAGGCACGATCGTCAACATTGCTTCAGTAGTCGCTCTGGCACCGGAATTTCCGCTCGGTGTGTATGGCGCGACCAAGGCTTATGTACTGGCTTACTCGCAAGCATTGCAGAACGAACTCGGTGCGCGCGGCGTCTATGTGCAAGCTGTACTACCTGCAGCCACTCGTACCGAAATCTGGGAGCGCTCAGGACGCGACCTCGCAGAGATACAAGGCTTAATGGAAGTTGATGAGTTAGTTGATGCGGCATTGGTAGGTTTTGATCGTGGTGAACTGATCACGATCCCACCATTGCCAGATGCAGCGCAATGGGAAAGCTTCAATGCAGCGCGTCAGGCGATGCTGCCCAACTTTGCACAAACACATGCCGCGGCACGCTATCAAGCCTGAGTAAGCAAAAGCTCAGTTAAAAGGCAACCGTGCCACGCACATTTAGGCGTGACACGGTTGATCATAATGATGATGGCGCTAAGTTAGTTCAGGAGTCAACGACTTACTCAACAGGCAAATTCCGTTAGCCGTAAGTTGGATCGGATACAGAAGTGCTGGTTACCTTGCCACTACCAATATCGAAATGCACATTGAAGAAGCGCTCGGTAGCAGGCCCTTCCAGATAGCGCCAATCCCAGACTTCTTCACTCTTCAAATTAAACTTGCCGACGGTGCGTGGTCTGCCCAGCTTGCGCCGTACTTCATCCCGACTCATTCCGACTTTGATCGTCGCAAAATTTTCTGCAGTTAAAACCTGCGTGTAATCGAGCAACTTACCTTGTTTATCGATGTCGACCATATAGGTGCGATGACCGGCTGGTCCTTTCGGATATTCCAGTGTGCGTATGCCGTTCTCTTCTTCCCAGGTAATTTCCGGCTCGCCCATCGCGCTGCGTACATCAGCTTCGGTCGACACGCCTTTCGTCAATTTTTCCAAACCAAACTCCGCTCCAGTGTGATCGCAACCCAACATCAGCAAACTACAGAAGAAACCCAATAAGGCACGCATCATTTTTCTCATTCTTGTCTCCTATCAGCGATGAACTAGGATGTTTATTGCCTAAAACACATTCAAGCACAGAAGTATCGCATTGATACTAGCAAAATGATGCCGGATTGACATATCTGAGACAGTTGCCTTTTCCTTGAAGGAATCACTGATAGACGATGTAAAATAGCGTCTGAATCCACCTTGTTGCCAATTTATCCATGAAACTTAGCAAACAGCATTCCAATTACCAGTCCGAAGCCACCCAGTTCATCACTTCCTTAAAAGAAAAGAATCCGAACCTGGAAGCATCCCAGCTCGCCGGTCGTGCCCTGCTGTGGGATAAAAGCCCGATCGATCTGGAACAGCAAGCACGCAATCTTGCGTCGCACGTTGATCAACAAGCTTACCCGTACCAAAACAAAGTTCGGTAAATGAGCAAAGGGCCGAACACGATGCTGGCGCACTTGCCTTCCAGTGCGCCTGATCTTGTAGTCGATGGCAGACCGGATACCACGCCGGATGTCATTGACGGCGTTGCTTATGCACGCTTGTACGGCGAACCCTTGTTCCGCATGCCGACGGATTTGTATATTCCGCCGGATGCATTGGAAGTCTTTCTCGAAGCATTTGAAGGTCCGCTCGATCTCTTGCTGTACCTGATCCGCAAGCAGAACTTCAACATCCTCGACATCCCGATGGCGCAGGTTACCAAGCAGTACCTGCAATACGTCGATCAAATCCGTCTGCACAATCTCGAACTCGCTGCCGAATATCTGCTGATGGCAGCCATGCTGATCGAGATCAAATCGCGCATGCTGCTGCCAGTACGCAAAGCCGATACTGGCGAAGAAGCCAGCGATCCGCGTGCTGAACTGGTACGCCGCCTGCTCGAATACGAACAAATGAAACTCGCGTCGCAGCAAATCGATGCCCTGCCACAATTGGGTCGCGATTATGTGCGCACGCAGATTTATATTGAACAAAACACCGTCACACGCTGGCCGGAAGTAGAGGTCGTTGATCTGCAAGCCGCCTGGGCAGACTTGTTGAAGCGCGCGAAACTGACCGCGCATCACATGATCAGCCGTGAAGAATTATCGGTGCGCGAACACATGACGGCCATCCTGCGTCGTTTGCAATCCAGTAAATTCGTTGAATTCGCCGATCTGTTCGATCCATCGCGCGGCGTGCCCGTCGTGGTGGTTAACTTTGTCGCCTTGCTCGAGCTGGCGAAAGAAACGCTGATTGAGATTACGCAAGCCGAACCATTTGCGCCTATCTACGTGCGCCTGGCCTACGCGCCGAGCTAGGCTAGGCTCGCCTCCATTCATTCCAGATTACTTAATCGTTTCGTTACCGCATGCATCAAGCTGCGGCGACCAATTCACTAAGACAGATTTATGAAGATCATCTCTTGTATCGAAGAATTGCGCGACCATTTGCGCGGCCAGTTACGTACTGCTTTCGTCCCGACCATGGGCAATCTGCATGACGGTCATTTGTCCCTGATGCGTCTGGCACGCAAACATGGTGATCCGGTCGTCGCATCGATCTTCGTCAATCGCCTGCAATTCGGCCCTAACGAAGACTTCGACAAATATCCGCGTACCTTCCAGGCTGACGTAGAGAAACTGGAAAAAGAAGGCGTCTATATTCTGTTCGCACCGACGGAAAAAGATCTGTATCCAGAACCGCAAGAATTCCGCGTGCAGCCACCTAACGATCTGGGCAATACGCTGGAAGGTGAATTCCGCCCGGGCTTCTTCACTGGTGTCACAACGGTCGTATTGAAATTGTTCTCGTGCGTGCAACCTAGCGTAGCGGTATTCGGCAAGAAGGATTATCAGCAACTGATGATCGTGCGGAATATGTCCAAGCAATTTGCCTTGCCTACAGAAATCATCGCAGCCGATACGTATCGCGCAGAAGATGGCTTGGCCTTATCGTCGCGCAATATGTATTTGTCGGCGGAAGAGCGCGCAGAAGCGCCTGCCTTGTTCCAGAGTTTGAATGCAGTTGCCAATGAAGTACGTAGCGGTCATCTGGATATTTTCCAGTTGGAGCGACAAGCGATGGCAGACCTCAGCAAGCGTGGCTGGAAGCCTGATTACATCTCCATCCGCAAGCAAAACAATCTGCAACCACCATCGGCTGGCGATATGGCGCAAGGTGAAAAACTGGTGGTACTCGCCGCAGCAAAATTGGGCGCAACGCGCTTGATCGACAATCTGGAAATTTGATTTTTCCTGCCTGCAGTTAAATGCTCAGCCCAAGTCTCGAACGGCAAGGGCCGAGCATGTAGCAATGATTTTCTGTAATTGTTGCTGATGTGATTCCACACGACCGTCTATGTATAAGCTGGTACGAAATCCTTCCGTGCCAGCCAACGTGCAGCAGACTGCCGTACAAGAAAATTTGAGTTGAACGACGCGAGCACCAAGCAAGGCGTCAAGTACGACAGAACAAGACTCTCCTGTCTTGATCGGCACAGCACTCATCACACCCATGCCGTGCGCAGAGACATCCAGAGTATGAATGGATGTCGTCACCCTCTCGGTTGTCATCAAACCTCGACGACGAAATACGTAACGCCGCTCTTGCCGCCTGGATTCTTGCTGCGTCAATTGCACATTCGTATTCATGACAGCACTTTCTCCAAAATGAGTCAGTGCTGCCATGCTACGTAAACTGCATTACTTCTTGATGACAGAGATTGTGCAGCCGAAAGTGAGGCTGCAAGGAGATGTAAATTTCTAGTTTTTCGGCATCATCATTAAATCGGTCGCGCCCAAATCGATCTTCTGTTGCGATAACAGCGTCGTCACTTGCCCTCGATGATGCGTTTGGTGATTGAACATGTGTGTAACGGATTCCCATGCTGGTCCGCTACGCGTGGTTTTGGTCATGCCGCTATACCAGCTAAATTCTTGCTCCAGCCATGCTGCATCCAAGCTGCCAGCCCAGACGATCAATTCTTCATCCAGCGCACTACGCGCTGCCTTCAGATCATTCCAGTCAGCATGCACATCGACACCACCGGGCGTCGTCGGCATCGGTCTTTCCAGCGCCGTACCTTTGGCAAAGCGCCCTAACCACATCGCATCACCCCACACCAAATGATTCAAGGTTGAATGTATCGATATGAAAAAAGCGCCGCGATCAGCCTTGCGTTCTTCATCGCTTAACTGCTCGCTGGCGGCATACACTTTTTCGTTCATCCAGCGGTTGTAACGTGCAAATAACTGTGCGTAGCCCGGTGTGATCATCTTCTTATCTCTTGTTAACCCAGGGCAAAATATCCTGCCATTGTTCCAAATCTTTCTCCACACGTGACGGTGCAATATCCCACAACGTCGTGCCGTGGGCCGCCAGCTGCACGTAGTTCTGTGTATCGCGCAGGAAGCCAAGCACAGGTACGCCCAAACCATTGACGTATTGCGTCAATTGATCTGCCGCACGCGTACGTCCATTGACACGCATACCGAGTACGCCAAGCTCAAACTTGTCTTTGCGTTGCAGCAGCTTTTGCAGGAATTCCTGCGTCGCTAGAATATCGAACATGGAAGGTTGCAAGGGAACGATGACCTTGTCAGCGATCTGCATGACTTTTTCGAAGCGCTTGCCACTGAAACCGGCTGGCGTATCCAGCACGATGTGCGTGGTTCCCTTTGGCGGTTTGGCAACATGGCCATCGTCAATTTCCCACGCCTGTATCGCCGGTAGCGTATTAGAACGCAAGTTCAGCCAAGAACGTGACGACTGCTGCGTATCAACATCGCCCAACATCACACTATGTCCTTGCGCGGCAAAATATCCGGCGAGATTGGTGGCAAACGTGCTTTTCCCAACGCCGCCTTTAGGATTGGCGATGACGATCACTGGCATGAAATTCCCCTTTTGATGTTGTTTTCAGACTTACATCCTGGCGCGCCATCCAGCTCCCCGGCGTTGACCTAAGGACAAGAATATCATGCTGCGGTGCAAGGTCAACCTGGCCTCGTCCTATCTGGCAAGGCGTAGCGGGAATGCCACAGTTCGAGAGGGATTTACTTAGCGTAATCAGGCAAGGCGCGTAGCGCCTCCAGCAAGGGCCGCGCTGCATCGGCGAGACGATCCAGACTGGCCTCGCGCAGACGAGCCGTATCGACCGAAACATCGCTATCCAAACCAGCCCAGCGCAACAAGGCCGTACACGCCGATGGCGTATCGAACAAACCATGCAGATAAGTACCGAGGATTTGATCATCGTCGGAGCGTGCACCTTCCGGCCGACCATCGATGATGAAAGCCGGTTGTTGGCGTGCTGCACCTTCCGATATGCCCATGTGGATTTCATAACCACTGACACTGGCATCAGCAAATGTGCATAAGCCGCTGACCTGCTCCAACCGTTTATCACGCGTCAGTTCAGTGGCGATATCCAGCAAACCCAAACCTTGCGACATACCCGGCGTACCTTCGATTCCATGTGGATCGGCCACCGTCATGCCCAGCATTTGATAACCACCACAAATACCGATGATCTTGCCGCCGTAACGCGCATGACGAATCAGCGCATCGCGCCAGCCATTGGCGATCAGCCAATCCAGATCACCACGCGTATTTTTACTGCCGGGAAGAATAATCAAATCGGCAGCAGGAATCGGTTGCCCCGGCCCTATCAGTTGCAGGTCAACATTAGGATGTGCGCGCAAGGCATCGAAATCGGTGTGATTGCTGATGCGCGGCGGCACTGGCACCACCACGCGGAAGGCACCACGCTCAGCTTGCGTGTGCTCAACCGCATCTTCTGCATCAAGGAACAAGCCGTGCAAATAAGGCAGCACCGCCAGCACCGGTTTGCCGGTTTGCTCTTCCAGCCATTTCAGCCCTGGTTCCAGCAAACTGATATCACCGCGAAAACGATTGATAACGAAACCGACCGTACGCTTGCGTTCGCTCTCAGACAAACAAGCCAGCGTACCTATGATATGTGCGAATACGCCGCCTCTATCGATATCCGCTACCAGAATGACCGGGCAATCGACTGCTTCGGCAAAACCCATATTCGCAATATCGCGCTCACGCAAATTCACTTCCGCCGGGCTGCCCGCGCCTTCTACCAGCACCGACTCATATTGTGTTTTCAGGCGTTGATAAGACTCCAGCACTGCTTGCATCGCTATCGGTTTGTACGCATGATAATCGCGTGCATTCATATCGCTGCGCGCCTTGCCATGGATGATAACTTGCGCGCCGGTATCGCTCGATGGCTTGAGCAAAATCGGATTCATATCGGTATGCGGTGGCAAACCGGCAGCATGTGCCTGCAATGCCTGCGCACGACCGATCTCGCCACCATCTGCCGTCACTGCACTATTCAATGCCATGTTCTGCGGCTTGAATGGCACGACCTTCACGCCTTCTTGCGCCAGCAAGCGACAGAGCGCAGCAACCAGCGTCGTTTTGCCGGCGTCCGAAGTCGTGCCTTGCACCATCAATGTTTGTAGTTTCACGTTCGCTTATTGTTTATTGGTGCGACGGCTGCGTGCCAGTTCCAGCTTTTCGCAGACCATGGCTGCGCCTTCTATCAGGCGCGGACCGGCACGATTCACCAAATCGGCATCGACTGAAAACAGATTATCGTTTTTAACAGCGAGCATGTTTTTGTATTGCTTCCAAATTTCCAGTCCACCGGATTTCTCTGCCTGACGATCACCTGTCATCATCACTTCAGGATTTTCCAGCAGCACTGCCTCGGTCGTCACGGTAGGAGCCGGAATCGACAGGCTGGCAAATACGTTTTCACCACCGCACAGGCGAATCACATCGCTCATGATATTGCCGCCGTTGAGCGTGTATATCGGCTTGCCCCACACTTGATAAAACATGCGCACCGTCGGCCGATTACGGTATTGCGCCGCCAGACGCGCCAGCTCGGCGCGTTCTGCGCCAGCAACCTTATTGGCTTGTTGTTCGGTACCCATCAGCATGCCGAGCCGCTCTACGCTAGTCGGAATATCTGCCAACTTCTTCGGTTCACTGAAATAGAAAGGAATGCCCAACTTGCGTATATGTTCGAGCTGACGCTCGGAATTACCATGCAACCACACCACCAGCAAATCAGGCTTGAGCGCGATGATACGTTCGACGTCAATTTGCTGATGACTACCGACGCGTGGAATCTTCAATGCCTCTGCCGGATAGTCGCTGTAACCAACTGTACCAACGATGCGATCGCCGCCGCCTGCGGCAAAAATCAATTCCGTCGCATGCGGTGCCAATGAAATGATGCGCTGCGCCGGTTTGCTCAACGTGACGGTATTGCCGCCATCGTCCTTAACACTGATAGCTGCTATCGCACCGCCCGCTATACATACCGTACTCAGTAAGAAGGCTTGCAAGAAAAACTTGTTCATTTTATTTCCTGTATGAGAGGTGCATTTGCCAGCGCCTGTTGCAAGCGTTGCCAACCTGCTTCATCCGGTGGCAAGCCGAGACGTACGCCATGCGAAAAGATCCTGATCCAGATACCGTGCTGTGCCATGTGTTCGGCGAATTCTGTTGAATTCGATGTCGACCAGTATTGAAACAACTCTGTACCGTTTGATTGAATACCGTACACAGACAGCAACTGCTGCAAACGCGTGCCACTTGCATGCAATTGCAAACGCATCGCGTCCTGCCAACCAACATCAGACAAAGCCGCACTACCGATTTGTTGCGCCGGACCACTGACGGTCCACGGCCCCAATAAATCTGCTAACTGCTGTAATAAATCCTTATGCGCCGCGACAAAACCCAGACGCAAACCAGCCAAACCAAAAAACTTGCCGACCGAACGAAATACGATCAAACCTTTTTGCGCAGTATATGCAGCAACGCTGTGTGCCGGCGTAGTGTCGCCAAACGCTTCATCCACGATCAACCAGCCGCCACGCGCCGCCAATCGCTCGCCCCACTTCAGTAATGTTTCAGGAGCGATTCTTTCTCCAGTCGGATTATTCGGATTGCAGATGGACATCACATCGTAGTTATCCAGCTCAGCTTCCAACTGATCGTAAGCCACCTCACGCACATCATGCCCGGCTTGCCGCCATTGATAACTATGTTCTGCATACGAAGGTGCTGCTATCACTACACGGGAACGCGCACGTAAGCGCGGCAATGCTTGTATCGCCGCCTGCGTCCCGGCTACCGGCAATAACTGCGGCGCACCGTAATAAGCCTGCGCCGCTTGCAACAAAGTCGTACTCGGTTCAGGCAAGCGATGCCATGCGTCAGCCGCCAATTGCGGTACCGGATAGGCTTGCGGATTGATGCCGGTGGACAGATCCAGCCACTCCGCATGCGACCGTCCATAACGCTGAATCGCATCGTGCAGATTGCCGCCATGCTCAAGCATAGACAACTCCCGCAACGCAAATCAGCACTAACCACAACACTGTAGTCAGGCGTACCAAACGCCAGGCTCGTGCAATATCTTTACCCGCGGCCAAAGGACCTGAGCCCAGCGGTGGACGCTGTTCGACTTCACCATCGTAAATTGCCGCGCCACCCAGCGATATACCGAGCGCACCAGCACCTGCAGACATGACAGGTCCGGCATTCGGGCTGGACCATGCTGGTGCCTGTGCACGCCAACATTGCCAGGCTTGTTTCGTATTCCCGAGCAAAGCGTAAGACAACGCAGTCAGGCGTGCCGGAATGAAATTCAATACATCATCGATGCGTGCTGCGACACGACCGAATTCATTAAAACGCTGCGTGCGGTAACCCCACATCGCATCCAGAGTATTCGCCAGACGAAACAAGACCACGCCAGGACCACCTGCCACGGCAAACCAGAACAAGGTACCGAACACTGCATCGTTACCGTTTTCCAGCAGAGACTCGACTCCAGCCTTCGCCAAATCGGCTTCTTCCGACTGGCTCGTATCGCGGCTGACAATACGCGCTGTCAATAAACGCGCTTGCGGCAAATCATCATCCATCAATGCATGTGCTATCGGTAAGGTATGGTCGCGCAGGCTACGCAAGCCGAGGCTGAAGTACAGCAGCAAGGCATGCACTCCCAATGCAATCAACGCATCGAATTGCGCCAACCAAAAAGTCAGCACCCATGCCAGCAATACAAATGGCAACACAACTAGCGACCACGCCAGTGCACCACGTGCAATACGCGCATCGCCGCTATTGAATTTCTTTTCTATGCGTATCGCCAGATTGCCGAAGCCGACCAGCGGATGCCAGCGCGTCGCTTCGCCCAAACGCATATCCAGCAGTACGCCGAGCAGCATCAGGATCGCGACCACGCCGCAAGACAAACCAAATAACATCTCAGCCCTTCAGCGTCAGTGGCAAACCGGCGACGATCAATACGGCGCGTTCGCAAGCTGCTGCTACCGCCTGATTCAAACGCCCAGCTTCATCGACGAACCAACGTGAAATTGCGCCTTGCGGCACAATGCCCTGCCCCACTTCATTGGTAACCAGGATCACATCGCCTGGTGCTTGTGCCAAGGCTTGCAGAAAGGCAGCGCGCTGCTCGATGAAACAAGCGGGTGCATCGATGATGCCGATCTCTGGGAATTCTTTATCTTCGGAAAACAGTAAATTGGAAAGCCAGACTGTCAGGCAATCAACTAACAGCACATTGTCTGGCTTACTGTATTTTTGAATCACAGCACCCAGCGCCAGCATTTCTTCCACTGTCTGCCAACGGCCATCACGTCGCTCACGATGATGCGCAATACGTGCCTGCATCTCTGCATCACTTGCTTGTGCGGTGGCGATATAGACTAGCGGCTTGCCGGATGCCATCGCCAAAACTTCTGCGTGCACACTCTTGCCGGAACGTGCGCCACCTATAATCAGAGTACGCGTCATGCTTTTTCCTCAGGCGCAAAAATATGCGCCGTCGCCGCTGGGCACGATGAGAAATAAGCGTGGAAGTAAGTCGCAGTCAGTGCACCTTGTTTGTACACGGCCTCACCCACAGCGCCATTGGAACGCTTGACGGTTTGTGCTTGCGGTTCGACTGACGTAGACAACGTTGAATAATGGAAAGCATGGCCACGCAATTCACCATCTTCCGTTGCAAGCGACTGCATGCCCAGACCTGCCAGCTTGCCTTGCATCACCACCTCGCCCGGCATCAAGCCAACCATAGGCCATTGCTTGCCTTGCGCATCGGTCAGATGATCGGCAATCACCATCATGCCGCCGCATTCAGCGAGTATCGGCATATTCTGCGCATGCGCAGCACGCATAGAATCCTGCCAGTTTTGTGCTGCCGATAAAGTTTCGCAATGCAACTCTGGATAACCGCCCGGGATATATACGGCATCTGCTTCGGATGGAATCGCTTCATCATTCAGTGGAGAAAAGAATGTCAGCTTCGCACCAGCTGCACGCAAGCACTCCAGATTCGCGTGATAAACAAAAGCGAAAGCCGCGTCGCGTGCAATCGCTATCGTTTTACCAGCAAGTAATTGCGGCGTGGTCGCTGCCGCCAAGCTTTCATCCAGCACTACTGGCGCAATTGCATCCCATGCCGCCATATCGATTTCTATCTGATCGGCCATTTGATCCAACACTTGATCAACCTGTGCGATTTCATCAGGCTGCACCAGACCAAGATGACGTTCCGGCAAGGCTTGTACCTGTTTCGGCAAAGTCGCGAGAAGGGGAACATTGCGTATGCCCTGCGTTACCATTTTCGCGTGTGTAACACTGGCGATACGATTGACGATGACGCCCGCCAGTTCAACCGGACCGTATTGCTGCAGACCAAGCACCACTGCACCGACTGTCTGTGCCATCTTTGCTGCATCCAGCACCACGACTACCGGTACGCCGAAAGCACGCGCCAGATCTGCCGATGATGGATCGCCATCGTACAAGCCCATCACGCCTTCAATCAAGATCACATCGACTTCAGTCGCCGCCTTGGCCAACAATCTGCGACAATCTTCCAGACCGACCATCCACAAATCGAGCGCATATACTTCCGCACCGCTAGCACGCTGCAGGATCATGGGATCGAGATAATCCGGCCCTGTCTTGAAGACGCGCACACGCAAACCCTGGCGTATCAGCTTGCGTGCCAAAGCTGCCGTGACTGTTGTTTTACCCTGACCGGATGCGATACCGGAAATCAGGACGATGCGTGCGCTACTAGTCATCTACCACTCCACGCCTTGTTGCGCGGCGATACCATTCGCAAAAGCATGCTTGATCGGCTGCATCTCGGTGACGGTATCAGCCACTTCTATCAGTTCCGGCGGTGCGCCGCGTCCGGTAATCACGACGTGTTGCATCTCAGGGCGAGCCTGCAGATCAGCGATCACTTGCTTCACGTCCAGGTATTTATATTTCAATGCGATATTCAATTCATCCAGCACCACTAGGCCGATGGCAGGATCACTCAGCAAGACTTGCGCGCGTTGCCATGCCTTCTCTGCATTGGCGACATCGCGTTCGCGGTTTTGCGTTTCCCAGGTATAGCCTTCACCCATGACATGAAAACTGATTTCATCGGGAAAGCGGCGGAAGAAGTTTTCTTCCCCAGTCATAATCGCACCCTTGATGAACTGCACGACGCCGACCTTCATACCATGGCCAAGTGCACGTGCTGCCATACCGAAGGCGCTAGAGCTTTTACCTTTACCGTTACCGCAAGTAATCACCAAAACGCCCGCATTACGTTTAGCTGCGTCTATCTTTTTATCGACGACTTCCTTCTTGCGCGCCATGCGCGCATTATGCCGCTCGTTCAAACCGTCGACATCCTTGCCTGCGCCATTCAATTCTTCACTCATTGTTCTTCCTCAACTGCCAGATAAATAGTGCGCTTGCCGTGTTTCACGATCTCAATAGGATGACCCAGACACTCACTCAACAAGGGAGCTTGCATGACTTCATCAACGCTACCTGCGTGCCAGCGTCCATCACCCATCAACAGCAAGGCATGCGTTGCCACGCTATGCGCCAGATTCAGATCATGACTAACCATGACCACCGATTTCTTTTGTTCGCGGCATAGTTTGGATAACAAATTCATGACGCTCACTTGATGCCCCAGATCGAGTGCATTTGTCGGCTCATCAAGTAATAACAAAGACGTATCCTGCGCCAACACCGCGGCTATCGCTACGCGCTGGCGTTCACCGCCAGAGAGTGAACGCACATCACGTTCAGCCAAGGTATCGACATCCATGATCTGCAAAGCCGCATGTGCGGCCGCATAATCTGCATCCGATTCCCAGTACGCAGACTCATGATACGGATGGCGTGCAGTCAATACTGTTTCAATCACGCGATAGCCGAAGGCGTCGCTTCTCCCCTGCGGCAAAAATGCACGCTCACGCGCCAAATCCTGCAAAGGCCACTTCGCAAGCGCGCGGTTTTGCAATTCAACCTGTCCGCCATCTGCTGCACGCAAACCAACCAGTGTGCGGAGCAAGGTACTTTTACCAGCACCGTTACGACCGATCACGCACCAGCATTCACCCGGCCCGACTTGCCAGTTCAAACCTTCGACCAACAAACGATCGGCAATGCGGAGTTCAAGATTATTCGTCTTCATCCGCGCTTCCTCAACTGATGCAATTGCAACAGGAAAACCGGCACACCTATCAATGCGGTAATCACGCCAACGGGAAGCTGTTGCGGCGCGACGATGCTGCGCGCCAAGGTGTCTGCCAAAACCAGAAATGCACCACCCACCAAAGTCGCGGCAGGAAGCAGCAAGCGATGATCCGGCCCCAGAACGAAACGACATGCATGCGGCACAATCAAACCCACAAAACCAATGCTGCCTGCATTACTCACGCCACTAGCGGTCAACAAGGCAGCACATAGAAACAAACCTATCCGGTACTTGCCTACATTGATACCCAATGTCGATGCCGCTTCGGCATGCAAGGCAATCACATTGATCGCACGCGCCGCGCGCGTAGAAAATACCAAAGCACCAGCCAAGACTATCCACGGTAACCAACGGAATTGCGTACCCGACAAATCGCCGATCAACCAAAACACCATTCCGCGCAAACGATTATCCGGCGCAATCGACAACATTAAAGCTACCAAGGCACTGCAACCAGACGCGAGAATCACGCCCGTCAACAACAGCAAAGGCGCATTTCCATCCGTATTGGAAGTACCGCGCAAATCACGCTGCGCGAATACATACAACAAAATCGATATCGCAATCGCACCACCAAACGCAGCGACATCTACCATCCACGTCATTGAAAAAAGCAGCATTGCACCAAGCGCACCCACCGCAGCACCACCCGATACACCAAGCACATACGGTTCAGCCAAAGGATTGCGCAACAGCGCCTGCATCATTACACCAGCCAACGCCAAGGTGCCACCAGTCACAAATGCAGAAAGCCCACGACTCAAGCGCAGATCAACCAAGGTCGCCGCCATCGTCGATGTCGTTCCCGCCACCAATTCACGCACAGCGCCATATATCTCTGAAAACGACAGTCCGACCGAACCAACTACACATGCAATCAATAAACTTAACACCGCAAGAAAAATCAGCAGAGATAAAACCATCCACGCACGCGTCCGCCCCTGCAGTGCAGAAATGTTCATGCTTCTATGGCTACTCGTACTCATCGGCGAAACAACATCGGGACTTCCTCATAAAATTTGCGCATGCAATGTCGGATAAGTATTCCGAACATGCATGCGCGATAGTGCAACAACCGCTATTTTATAAATGTTTATTTAAAACCGTAACGCACACCGACAAAGACGTTGGAGCCTGGAGTGTTGTAACCACGAGCCACTTCATATTTCTTGTCTAGCGCATTATTCCAACGACCGAATAATTGCCAATCGTTACTCAAGTTATAGGTAGCATTCAAGTTAAGTAATGCATAACCACCCAATGGTTGAACGTTAGCAGAGTCGGAAAAACGGGAGCCACTGAAACCAACATCAACACCTGCTGTAAATTTATCATCCACATAGTCAACACCGACAGTGCCGTGATAACGAGCGCGGCGTTCCAACAGTGTATTTTTCGTCTCATCCTTCGGATTCTGCAGATCCAAGGAACCATACAATCTGAAATCACCAATCCGTGTACCACCACCCAACGTCACTCCTGTCAACAAGGCATCATTGACGTTATATGCACAACTTGTTCCGCCAGTTGGACAAGGTCTTTGCGTGATGATCATATTAGTGATGCTATTACGATAAAAAGCAGCACTGAAATCCGATTTTCCATCATCGTAGTAAATACCTATTTCGGCATTTCTCCCCTTTTCAGGTAAGACATTCGGATTGCCATAGCCAGTGTAGTACAGCTCATTAAATGTAGGCGCACGGAAACTGGTTCCAACACTACCGCTGACACGCAACACTTTACTGAAGTGATAACCATATCCCAAACTACCCGTAACATTAGAGCCATAAGCTGAGCTATCGTCATATCGCGTACTGATGCTACCTAGGTGCGCACCGCGTATCAACTGATACGCAAGAGCCAGTGAATTCGTGCTGCGATCTCGGTTTAATGCTGAGACAGTTGATGCGACTTCTTCCTTGCGATGCTCGGTAATAACTTGCAAGACATCCGTTCCGATTTTTATATCGTTCTGCCAACTAATTTGTGTACTGGCAGAATCAAATGTACTTATACCGTTATTAATTCCTACTGGCTGAACGTAGTCGCTTCCTTTGTTGTAGGCACGTGATACTTGGAATAAGCTGCTCCAATTAGCAGTAATCTGATTACGTGAATAAAGAGAATAGACATCAACTTCAGAAATATTCCGTGCGTCAAAAGAAGTATTCGTATCATATTGAGCATTGTTACGACTATTCAGGAAACTGAAGCCGAGCTCATGACCAGAGGCCAATTCCCACGCAAACTGACCGCTATTGCTAGTCTTAGAATAACCATCTTTATCTGGATTGTAAGACGACAAGGTAGGCAATGTTGCGTTGAATCCGGTTGACTCTTCCTGCGAGGCATTAATCGCATAGCGAATTTTATGATCTCCTTCAGTAGCACCAGATACGCCTAACGTATATTCCTTCGTGCCATACGTCCCTGCTCCTGCAGATGCAGTCACATGCGGAGCGCCTGCACCTTTTTTCGTAAAGACCTGAATCACACCGCCAACAGCATCCGCACCGTATATGCTACTCAATGGGCCAAAAACTATTTCAATACGATCAATTTGAGACAGCGGAATTGCTTGCCATGTTGGTTCACCTGATGTCGCCGATGCTGAACGCACACCATCAATCAGCAAGACGACCTGCTTGGCAGATGAACCACGCATGTACAACGACGACGACGATCCGGCTCCGCCATTGCGTGAAATTTCAATACCGCGCTTACGCTTTAACAAATCAAGCAGCGACGATTGACCGGATTGTTGAATTTCTTCCGATGTAATAACGATGTTATCGCTCAGCACATCGCTGGCTTTCTGCGCGGTACGCGAAGCTGTCACCAAAACTGGTGCTAACGATTGATCGGAAGCGGTTTGCGCGAAACTCAAAGGAGAAAATGCAGCAGAAACCGAAAGTGCAATGGCAAGCGGTTGGAACGCCACACTGGCGCGCCGTAAAACGGATGAGGTCATGATTACTTTTCATAGAAACAGCATCCAGCCCACCTCCCCGCAGGCTGAATTGAAAAGAAATACCGGAAGAGAATCAACGACCGAAACAGACAGGAACCAGCACTAACCAGAACATGAGCGAATCGCATCGCGAACATCCCCGTTCGCAGCATTTCCACCTGTCCTGGCCGGTATCCGGGCTAGCAAGCACGAGCGCCTCACCTTCCCATGCAGCTTGCACAGTGGTTTGAGAGACGATCTGTCATCGATTGAGTGACGCTTGATTACCGTTGCGGGGGCAGCACACGTTAGCCTAAAGGCTTGTGTTTCCCGTTTAACTGCAGACATGGACATGTCCGCGAGCACCAAAACTGGCGACATTGTAAGGGCGTATGCTGCAGAGCGGCAACTTTGCAAGCTATTTAGCCTGAGCTTCTGTTCTATTTGTGCAACATGCACCGGAAAGCAAGATTTCATGAATGACAAACAAAAAACGCATGCGATATCGGAAAAATCTCCAATACGCATGCGCCACGACATTTTTACTTTTTACTTATAGTGAATCAGAAATCCTTACGTGCCGAGAGCTTCACCGCACGGCCAGCATCTGGATAAATACTGGCAGTATCGCGACATGCCCCAAAAGCCTGAGAGAAATAATTTTTGTCAGCTAAATTTGTACCTGTAACGGCGAATTCCCATGTCCCCACTCGTATCGAGTAGCGCGCATCAAGTGTTGCAAACGAAGGGATTTTCGTGCTGCAAGCATTATTGGAGTCACCTGCGTAACGTTGCGAATCAATCCATTGAACACCAACATTTGCACTTTGCCCATTACCAGGTAACCAATTCAAACGCAGAGTTGCTGTATTTTTAGGTATCAGCGTCATCTCTTTTCCTGCATAAGGGCCTTCAGTAAATTTAGCTTTTACATGCCGTAGAATTCCAGAAACAGTAAATTCTTGAGTAAGGCGAGCATTGGCCTCTATCTCAATTCCCTCATGTTTGGTTGGATCAAGATTTATGTTTGCACCACAAAACGTGCCGAAACATGGTGGACTAAGTAGATCATAATAAATTTCATTTTTTAACTTATGTTGAAACAACTTAGCAGTCAGCTTTCTCCCTTCGTTTCCTAGCGTTGCACCGACCTCCAAATCATTGGAAGTTTGCGGATTCAATGGCAAGCCAGTTGATGTTCCAGAATTATCGTCCACATTTGCAATACGGTAGCTGCGACCAACTTTTGCAAAAAGACTCGCCACTGCTGACAACTCATAACTACCTTGCAAATCCCAAGCGTTTAATGAAATTTTTCGATCATAGATATTCGCACCACGTGAACTCTGATTAAATATTTCATGGCGAACGCCGGCTGCGATACGAGACTTTCCGAATCGAATCTCATCACGCACATATAACGCTTGAGAATCTTGAGATGCTTGAGCAGATCCGCTAAAGGTATCAATTGTATTTCTTCCAGATTTTCCAATATCCAGGCCAATTACAAATTCATTAGCAATGTTCCCAGTTTTCAAAATATGACGGGCACGAGGAGAGAATTGTGAGGAGCGGCCATCATAAATGCTTTGATAAGTTGGGGAAAAATAGTCGCCTTGTCGTTCACGATAAGAAAGGTCTGCTGCAAGCTCCCAATTACCAAAACGACGTTCACCAAATAAGGTATAGAGAGTTGAATCTATAGAACCAAAATTAGATAAATCCTTCGCCTGTCTCGGATTTTGTAGAAATTGTTCCCACGTTATGCCACCTGGCAAATCAAATTTCTGATGGGATGCATCAATACGCATACCTATGCGCCCTTGATCTGATGCCCATTGCATGCCACCACTAAAGTTTTCTTGTTTCAGCGCATTACGATCACGGTAGTTATCGGTTTGCAAAGCACCTACATTTGCATTGATTGAGAAACCATCCCAACCTTTGGACAAAGATGCCCGCACTTCTTTGCTATTACGATTACCGACTTCTGCAAAAAGCGAGCCGTGTGTACCTTTAACACCTCGCTTAGTAATAATCTGAATCGTACCGCCGGTTGCACCTTGACCATACAAAACGCTACTGCCACCACGTACAATTTCAATACGCTCAACTGACTCGATAGGAATCGAGGACATCAATGTTGAAGCCTGTTCATTTTCGGATATGCGAATGCCGTCAACCATCACCACCATATTGTTTTCACTAGCGCCACCAAACCCACGCAAGTCAAGTACGAAGTCTGATGCGCCATTCAAATCTTGACGACCATACACGCCACCAATCTTGCGAATCGCTTGATTCACATTGCCAATCCCAGCTTCGCGAATTTGTTCGGCAGTAATCACCGTCGCGCCAATAGGAGCTTCTGTACTTTGAAAGCGTGATGCCGATACCGTAACCGGCGCCAATTGTTGACCACTTTCCACTTGCGCAACAGCAGGAAAAGTCAGAGTGGCGAGTGCAGAAACCAGTGCGAGCGGTTTCCATGCAGCGGTGCTGCGATTTGATGATGCGGATTTCATTTTGTCTTTTCGATAAGGAGCACTCGACCTACCTCCCCGCGGGTCGAATTCAACAAAAGAATGGGACGAGAATGATCTGAACAGCGCTGTGCAGTTTTCTGCAACTTGCTCGCTGCGACGTTCCCCGTTCGCATTGCTTTCACCTGTTCTGGCCGGTATCCGGGCTGACAAGCAAACCATCTCACCTTCCCGTACAAATAGCACAGTGGTATGAGAGATGATCTGTCACTAAAAACCAGTGACGCTTGTTTACCGTTGCGGGGGCAGCACACGTTTGCAGTGGAGCATCGTGTTTCCCGTTTAACTGCGGACATGGACATGTCCGCGGGCACCAAAACTGCGCCATTGTACGACTGGCGCCACTTAGCGGCAACTGCGCCGGGCTTTCTGTTCTTTGCAAACCACAGTGCTGAGCATTACAAATGCCGTCAAATAGGCGCGCTGATCTATAATCCAGCCTTCTCCGCTTATCCCACTCCTCGCATGTTTACTCCTGACCAATTGCACACGATTTCAGCCCAACTGGCGCTCAAGTCTGATCGCACGCAATTGATTGAACTGGATGGCGCACCTATCATCGTCAAGCAACTGGAAGCACCACTCAAGCATTGGGGTTATCCAGTACTGAATACCTTGGCGCGCTTGCTCGGCCAACCTATGCTGCGCGCTGTTCCCGCACCGGGTGGTAGTGAAGCACAGGCGATTGAAATTGCACGTTTGCGCTCGCTTGCAGCGGCAGGTGTTTCTGTTCCTGAAGTGCTGCACGTCACGCCGGAATGGTTTGCGCTCTCCTTCCTCGGTGCGACTTCGGTCGATCAGTTGCTGCGACAAGAACCTGAACAGGGACAGCAACATTGGGAAAATGGATTGCAGGCGATTCTGGATTTGCATCGTCTCGGCCAAACTGCGAGCCAATGTTTTGCGCGCAATATGATTTCGCACGAAGGTCAAATCAGCTTTATCGATTTTGAAGATGATCCAAGCACGGTCATGCCGCTGGCGGCTGCGCAGGCGCGCGATTGGCTGCTGTATCTGCACTCGACTGCTTACATCTTGCACATGAAAACAGAAGACATCGCGCAGGTTTTTCTGAGGTATGTGCAGCAGGATGATGGCGCTGTGCAGCGAGAAGTAAAACGTGCGGCGCGTGCTTTTAGTTGGTTACGCATCTTGCCGAACAAGCGCAAACCATGGGGTCGTGATGTGGTATCTGCTCAAGCTGCGGGACAAGTTCTGCACTTCATCGCCAATCAGAATTCATAGGCAACACACTCGTCGCTACCCAGTACTAGAGGCGTTTGTAAAAGCAAAGTGGCTAAGCGTGTCGACGCAGACAGTACGAGTAGTACGACAAGGAGGTGCGACAACGCCAGGTTGATTTTACAACCGCCTCTTAGCAATCCACGACTAGCACTTCACCATAACGAATCTTGTGCGGCTTCTGCGCCGCATACATCGCCATTTCAGGAACGGATAAACCGTGTTCGCACGCTGCCAGCAAGCGGATGATGCCGGCATGGCAAATCACGATGGCGTGTTCAATCTGCAGGCTACTTAATTCATCGCGGAATGCCCGAACACGATGCGCGACTTGCATCACGCTCTCGCCGCCACCCGGTTGATAATCAACCATATCGTTGGCCCATGCATCGATGGCAGTACGTGGAATATCGTCCCAGGCGCGCATTTCCCAATCACCAAAATGCATTTCTGCCAGTCGTTCGTCATAGGTCGGCGTCGGGCAACCCAAAGTTTGCGCCAGACTTTCCGACAATTCAGTACAACGTCGTAGGGGACTGGAAAACAAGGTTGCATTCTTCGGCAGCACTGGCAGCAAAGAAGCATGTGCCAATGCCAACTCTTCCGCAGCAACAGCCAGATCAGTGCGGCCATAGCAAGTATTGGCAGCAACAATAGGCCGTGGATGACGGACGAGATAAAGATGCATGTTAGACCTCAATAGGCAATCACAGCCAATACGCCAAGATAAAACGCCACTTCAGCAACTTGCTGGACAGCGCCCAGACAGTCACCGGTGTAGCCTGCAATACGACGTTGGAACATGCGTGCCAGCCAGAACGACGCCAGAGCAGCGAACAGCACGCCAGTGGCAACACTCAGTACAGACAGCAAATCTGTGAGGAAAAGTAGCGAAATTGGCAACAATGTAATGCCCGCCGCAATGCCAAACTCACGGTTAGACATCTGTTGCGCAATTGGTTTCGCTTTACCGTCAGCTTTTACATATTCCATGCGCCAAACCAGACTGATCGCAGCGAGACGCGACAATGGATGCGCGATCAGCAAGACCAATACGACTGCCGTTGATGGCAAGCTGGAAAGAGTCATCCACTTCAACGCCAGCATCAAACCTATTCCGATCGCACCATACGCACCTATGCGCGAATCCTTCATGATTTCCAGCGCACGTTCTGCGGTCGTGCCGCCACCCAAGCCATCGCAAGTATCGGCAAAACCATCTTCGTGAAATGCGCCCGTCAAATAAATGCCGGCAATGGTCGATAACAGAACCGCTATCGATTGCGTCCACAGCAAGGAGCCAATGGCGTACACAAGAATAGTGACCAAGGCCACCACCAGTCCCACTGCGGGGAAGTAACGCGATGCATGTTGCAACCATTGCGTATCAAAGCCAACCCAGCGTGGAATTGGGATACGCGTAAAAAACTGCAAGGCAACAAAGAACAAGCGCAGTTGATGCATGCAACGTGCGCTAAAACTTGTTTGAGGGATGATTTCTAATTCCATAATATTTTTACGCAGTCTGCTTGCTAACGTCCGCCGATTCAAAGGTTGCCATCTCGCACAAGAAATTCACCGATGCGTGCAGCAACGGCAATGCCAACACGCTGCCGGTTCCCTCACCCAAACGCAAACCCATTTGCAGTATAGGGCGGCCACCAAGATGCGCGAGCATTTGTCTATGGCCATGCTCGTCAGAACAATGTGCGAACACGCAATAATCGAGAATCGCCGGTTGCAGACGTGCAGCGACCAGCAAGGCGCTCGTAATAATGAAACCGTCGATCAGCAAGACCATGCGGCGTTCCGCTGCAGCCAACATCGCACCGGCGATCATTGCAATCTCGAAGCCGCCAAAGGTCGCCAACATATCCAGCGGTGCATTGCCCGCAACGATCACGGCATGATGTACCACTGCATCTTGCACAACCTTTTGCTTATGCAAGATGCCGTCCTGCGCCAAGCCTGTGCCTGCGCCCACGCATTCCGCAGCTGGCAACTTTGTCATCGCATGCATGATGGCTGCAGCGGCTGTGGTGTTACCGATACCCATCTCGCCGAAACCAAGTACATTGCCTTTCAATCCTACAACCAACTCTGCGCCGTACTGCATCGCCTGCGCACATTGCTCTGCGCTCATCGCCGGCTCCTGTGCAAAGTTACGCGTACCGTGCGCCACCTTGCGATCAAGCAAAACGTCACGCTTGCCAAAGTCATGATTCACGCCAGCATCCACGATATGCAGCGCGCAATGATTCTGCCGCGCAAACACATTGATCGCCGCGCCGCCAGCCAGGAAATTTTCCACCATCTGCCAGGTGACACTTTGCGGATAGGCAGAAACGTTTTCTGCCACGATGCCATGATCACCAGCAAAAACGAGCAGCGCCGGATCGATCAACTTAGGCTGCGTTGTCTGTTGAATCAGGCCGATTTGCTTGGCCAGTGTTTCGAGCATGCCAAGGCTGCCCAGCGGTTTGGTTTTGTTATTGATTGCTGAATCCAGTGCAGCGGATAAAGCGGTGTCGTGTGTTGACGAAATAGTAGCCATGCTTGATGTGCTGCCCGAGGCGCACGATCCCTAAAATAAATGTAATACCTTGACAACAATTTGCGGCCTCGATACAGGTAAACCTGCGCCTTATCGACTCCGAAAAATGCTGGGCGAATAAAAAGTTGTTGCAGTGTAGGCGCGAGGATAAGCCGCGTCAAACCTCAGCTTTTGAGCCAAACGCAAGCAGCGCGCGCAATATCTTTAAAACCGACAGCAGCAAGAAGTGAATAGGATGGCAGTCGGCCATGACAAGGCCATTACAGAATTACAACAAGGACGCGGCCATTTAACAAAATTTTGCAAGTGTTGCCAACCGTCGCCAACTTACATTGAATTGCTATGCGCCCCTCTTAAATCTGGGTATTATTGCCCTAGGTCAACGTGCAAAAGTGCGCGTACCAAAATCCATCGCCTGCTGCATAAAAAGCGCCATCTTTATCAGGCGCAGCGCGTTTTGTTTTGCCGATCAAGCCACATACGCGACAACAAGCAGCAGAGCAAAATGGATAAACGACAGGGAAAGGTATTACATGAGCGGCGACGTAGATGATTTTGATGCACTGTTTGAAGAGATTTCCGCGCAACGTGCAGAAACCGTAGCGGCAGTTACACCGGCCGCAGCTCCTCCAGCTCCTGTAGTCGAAGCAGCACAGAACACGCCACACGTTGCAGCGGCAACCGCAACTCCAACATTGGAAGAAGATGGTACTGAGAAGCCCATGTACGAGCGCTTGGGTGGCATCGTCCGTTTGTTGCATGACTCTCTACGCGAACTCGGTTACGACCGCTCACTCTCCGACGTCGCATCGCAGATTACCGATGCACAAGGCCGTCTTGAATACGTCGCCACATTAACCGAACAAGCCGCCAACAAGGTCTTGAATGCCATCGATGTCGGCATGCCGGAACAAGATGCCTTGTCCAAAAGCGCCAAGGATATGGATGCGCGCTGGACGCAATTATTCGAAGGCAAACTCAGCGTCGATGAATTCAAAACGCTAGCCAACGATTCCCGTCAGTTCAATGCCAAGGTAGTCGAAGTAACAGAAGCAGAAAAAGCTCGCCTTCTCGAAATCATGATGGCGCAAGACTTCCAGGATATTACCGGCCAATTGATCAAAAAAATTGTCGCCATCACACACAAGGCTGAAACTGAACTGGCGCAGCTTCTGCGCGACAACGCGCCGCCTGAAGTCAAGGCAGCCGTTGAACACAAACCTGTCGAATTGATGAACGGTCCATCCGCACCTACCATCGCCATGGTGCAGGATGATGTCAATAGTCTTCTTGCCGATCTGGGGTTCTAATGGATGACATGCTCAAGGATTTCGTCGTTGAAGCGTTGGAGCTAGCGACGAATGTAGAAGAGCACCTGCTCACACTGGAGCGGAACCCGGGCGACCTCAATACGTTGAACGCAGTCTTCCGTTCATTCCACACGATCAAGGGCGGTGCCGGTTTCATGAACTTGCCGGCGATGGTATCGGCATGTCATTTGACCGAGAATTTGTTCGATGCGCTGCGTACCGGTCAAGTGCCGGTCACGCCCATTGCGATCGAAGCTGCACTGCAGGCCAGCGGTTTCGTCGCTGATCAATTGGGTGAACTCGCCAATGGTGCACAACCAGAAAGCCTGTCCGCCATGCCAGCATCGCTGGAACAAATTCTGAACAGCGCCATCGAAGGCGAAGCGCATACAGCCGCTGTTGTTGAGACAGCCGCTATCGCTACATCTACTCCGACAAGCGTTGGTAGCGATGGTCCAGATTGGAATGTTTTATACCTTGCGGTCGTGCCAGCAGACACTGCACCAGAACTTGTTGCCGCCACAGCTGCACCGCAAGCCACGCCGACCGAAGCGCCTGCAGCCAAAGTATGGGATGGCGTCGATCGCCGCGGTGGTGATACCAAACAAGCCTCTGCTCCTATCAAGGAAGACAGCATCCGTGTCGACGCAGTCAAGCTCGACACCTTGCTGGAAGTTGCCGGCGAATCAGTACAAGCCGCCAACCAAGCCAGCGTACTGCTGGAAAAACTTGCGCAGTTCCCAGTTGAAGGACATGCAGCAACCTTGATGGCAGCGCTGGCAGAAACATTGAATCGTGCTTCACGTTACTCAACAGAATTGCAGCGCGCCACATTGGCGACACGCATGCAACCAGTCGGCAAACTGTTTCAAAAATTTCCACGTCTGGTACGTGAGCTGGCCAAGGATTTGGGCAAAGACGTCGAGCTGCAAATCGAAGGTGCCGAAACCGAAGTCGATCGCGTCGTTGTCGACAGCTTGTACGATCCTTTAGTCCACATGCTGCGCAACTCACTCGATCACGGCATTGAAGACAATGCAACGCGTGTTGCCAGCGGCAAATCAACCAAATCGGTCATTTTATTGAAAGCATGGCAGGAAGCCAGCAGCGTCATGATCGAAATTTCCGATGATGGCAAAGGCATGAATGGCGAACAATTACGCGCCAAAGCAATTTCCAAAGGATTGATTTCCGACACGGCAGCGCAAACGCAGGAAGAAATGTTGCAACTGGTTTTCCTGCCGGGCTTTTCCACCAAGGAAGTCGCCAATAGCGTATCCGGTCGCGGTGTCGGTATGGACGTAGTGAAAACTGCCGTGGAAAAACACCGTGGCGCCATCACTATCGATTCCACACTCGGTGTTGGTACGCGCTTCTCGATCCGTCTGCCTATCGAATTGTCTATCGTTCCTACGATGCTGGTGCGCAGTTCTGATGCAGCGCTGGCTTTGCCTATGGCGATCGTGCAACGCGTAGTGGAACTGCCGGAAGAATTTGAAAAAGTTGGCGGTGCGCCTGTATTACGCGATCAAGGCAGACCATTGCCAGTACGTTCGCTGGCTGGCGCACTCGGCTACGAACTCGGCATAGAACGCGTCGGGATCGTTATCGCAGCACCGCAACCTTACATTCTGTCTGTTGGTATCGTCGAAGGTACAGCTGATCTAGTCATTAAACCGATGACTGCGATTAGCGTCTCCGGCATTGCCGGTACTGCGCGTTCGGCAGAAGGCGAACTGGTCTTGGTAATTGGCCTGTCCTTCTTGCTAGACGGCTGCCGTTCAACGCCAAAACTGGCAGCTTAAAAAGTATTGTTTTCAGCTGACATTGACAACAATGTCAGCTGAAATACAGTCTCTCACAGCGCTTTCCGACCACTTTTTCTTCCGCTTCCATAACGGTGTTATGTAGAAGTTGGCTTAGGCCAGCACATAATTTTCCGTCAAAAATCCCTGTACTAACACTGGGCGCAAGATAGCTACTTTATGCGCATGACCATTCCTCACTTTGTTGCATTGATAATGTGGCTGCTGGCCGCTATGCCGGTTTCGGCTAGCGAAAAAAACACTTCATCAAAGAAGGCAAATTCTGGCCCAAATGCAGCGCATAAAGCGAATCAGAGTAAAGATAAAGATCCAACTTTTTTGGCATCAGTAAACCCAGAAAATCGCGTCTGTAAAAACAATATCCCATCGTCGATTAATATCTCTACACGCGGCATAAAGCTAGACGCGAATAGCGAAATCAAAATTGACTTTCAAACTACCAACATCGAAATGCAGAGCCGCAGCTTTACGCAGACCGAACTGGCAGATACCGAGAATCTCGTCGACACCGTCACGCTAAAAGGAAGCAAGTACACATTAAGCAAGTTTCACTTCCACACGCCAAGTGAGCACATCGTCAATGGCAAACGGTTTCCGATGGAGCTACAACTGCTCCATAAAAGTAAAAGCGGGAAGCTTGCGGTTTTAGTTCTATTATTTGACGCAGATAAAACGAGTCCTGCTGAAGACACGCAAGCGGAGCAACCATTGGTCGCAGATGTTGCTAAGCTACTAGCCCAAGATAATACCGTTTATGCCTACATAGGCTCTTTAACGACACCACCTTGCACCAAGAATGTTTCCTGGATTGTGCTGCAGCAGCCAATAACAATGTCGCCAGCTAACATCGTCGATTTTCAAGAAATCCTGCACAAAAAAAACGGGCCGCGGCATCAGTCATATAGACGAAAGATCACTGAAAGTCAGTGATACTTTTACCTGCGGAAACTGCTTATCCGAACTGCGATAATGCGGCAAGCTTCTCCAATAAAAAGTATGCAGATAATCGCAAGTTGGTCCGTGAAATTTGCTATGTTAGGCATCAACTTATAAGTTAGCCCATGCAAGAAAATTTAGAACAACACTCCTTCATCAAGCAAAACTTTTCCCTGTCCGCGCTATCGCTCGCGGCCAATGAGCGACTGCTATCCAGGCATGAAAACATATATCTGAAACGCTTTACCATCATCTTGATGGCCGTGAGCTTGTACTGCCTAGGAGCACTTGCGGTTGCTCAAACCGGCGCCCCCCAAGACCCACGAGATATACGAGCGAAGCAAGCCTGGGCAAGCGCAAGTGCCGAGCTGCGCGTGGCTGAAGCCCGCTTGAAACAAGACGCCAACAACACTCAATCGCAGCATGCCTTAGCTGTGATTCTGGACAAAATGGGAGACATTCAAGACCTCCAAGGGCAGAAAGACGCGAGCCATTATCCTTACGATGTCGGTTACGAGCGGGCGCTTCTTCTTGCCCGCAATGATGTGAAGATGAATCCTCAAAGCCCTTTGATGGAGACGGTCAAACGCATTAAGGTGACTACCCGCAGAGACGATGAAGCACGTGCCTGGGAGTTTCGCAATGCAGCAAGAAGCTACTACCGCGCCGCACACGTCATACACCAACGTTTGGCAGCGTTAGACCCCAGCAACGATGAGTGGCAACGAGCGCTGGCGCTCAGTTATAGCAAAATAGGCCCAGGCCTTGTCGGTGCGAAGAACAGGCTGGCCCCCTATCAATCTGCGCTAGACATTCACCTGCGCTTGGCACAACGCAACCCGGCCAACGCCGATTGGCAGCGTGATCTCGCCAGCATCTACGGAAAAATTGGCGATGCCACCGTAAGCACGCAAGCTAAAGTGCCAGCGGAGTACCACGAAGAACTGGCGATACGTACCAAGCTATTTAGAAAAGACGAAACCAACACGCTGTGGACGCGTGAATTGGCGATGACTTTCGACAAGATCGGGAACGCCCTTAACTATCTTGCCAAGCTGGATGCCGCACGTGATGCCTACACCGACGGGCAAGGGCTGCATGAGGACTTATCCAAACTTGATCCAAGCAATACCCAATGGAAAAACGATCTGGGCACGGTTTACCTGGAGATTGCCGATCTGGAAAACCGGCGCCGGTCCAAATTCCAGGGACAGGCCTTAGCTGCCTACCAGAACGCGCTGAAAATACGCACGCAATTGCTAGAACTAGACCCGAGCAATATCCAGTGGCAGGTCAATCTGGTGGAGAGCCATCGTAAAATCGCACGGTTTTACGGGGACGGTGCCGACTACGCCCGCATGCTGGAGGTCAACCAGGCGGCACAGCAGCAGATGGCGCGTTTTGCGCAGCGCTACCCCCAAGACCGTGGCTGGTTGTTTTACCAGCTGGAGTTTTACTTCGATATCGGCTTTGAGCACTTGCGTGTGCAACGCGACACCCGGCCACGCATCGCCAGTGACAAAGCACGGTTCCCACCAGACCCGGAGCGATTTGAAGCGGCAACCTTGGCTGGCGAAGCTACATTTAAAAAGATGGTGGAAATTATTGAGGTGCTAGCGCGGCAGGACCATGCCAACGCGCAGCAATAGTGTGAATAGGATGGTGAAAATGCACTACGAGAAATACGACTAATCAAAATTCTTATACATACCGTAACCGCTCAACATCGAAGCTAGCCTAATCAAGCGTCAAACGAACGAGAGGATCATTGCCATGCAACGATCCTCTCACTTTCAACACATTACTTTGCTGCTTTCTTCCCACCCTTCACTTTGCTTGCACCGGCTTTTATATTGCCCTGTTAAAGGTAAATTCGCGAGAACGCCTGATGTCACATACATTTCACAAATAAAAAAGCGAGCTACCTATACGGCAGCTCGCTTCTCTTTGTACATACTACTTAAAAGTCTTACGCGATAGCAGAGTTTGAGTTCTCAGACAATACGCATTTCATCTAAGGCAATTAGTCGTCCTTTGCGCCATCTATACCCAGCTCATGGATTTTTCGTGTGATGGTATTACGACCAATACCCAAACGCACGGCTGCGTCATTCTTGCGACCATGTGTATGTTTCAAAGCGGTCTTGATCAAGGTCGACTCAAACTGACGACCCAGCGCATCCATCACTTCCGGCTGACCCGCTGCCAACAAAGCAGCCGCTTCAGCTTCCAGCAGTGATATCCAGCTACTTGTTTCTACTGGAGCACTACTTGGTACGGCAGCGGGCTGATAGCCATTGCTGGAATTCGTACTCTCGTCCACCGCTTGATACGTATTACCAGCGGAAGGACTTGCAGGAAGCGTAGCTAATGTCGATGCAGCAAAGGCCTGGCCTTCAGTCAACTCGTTTGGCAAATCCTTGGCTTCTACTGTTTGGCCCGGTGCCATCACCGTGATCCAGTTGCACAAGTTCTCTAACTGACGCACGTTCCCCGGCAACTCCAAACTACTCAAGAATTGCATCGCACCTTCGGACATGCGTTTAACTTCCACACCCAATTGCTTCGCGCTTTGCTGCAGGAAGTGACGCGTCAAAATAGGAATATCTTCGCGACGCTCACGTAAGCTAGGCAAGCGCAGACGAATTACATTCAAGCGATGATACAAATCTTCGCGGAACAAACCTTCGCGTACGCGATGTTCCAGATTTTGATGCGTCGCTGCGATCACACGCACATTCGCCTTCAAAGGTTGGTGACCACCGACGCGATAGAAATGACCGTCAGACAGCACCCGTAACAAACGTGTTTGCAGATCGAAAGGCATATCGCCGATTTCATCGAGGAACAGCGTGCCGTTTTCAGCTTGCTCAAAGCGACCGCGACGCGTTGCTTGCGCGCCGGTAAAAGCACCGCGCTCATGACCGAACAATTCTGACTCCAGTAAATCTTTCGGAATCGCTGCGGTATTCAATGCGATGAAAGGTTGCGATGCGCGTGGACTGTGCTTATGCAGAGCACGTGCAACCAACTCTTTACCGGAACCGGATTCACCTGTGATCAATACCGTTACATTCGATTGTGACAAACGACCGATGGCGCGGAAGACATCTTGCATTGCCGGTGCTTGTCCCAGAATTTCTGGCGTCTCGGCCGACACTTGTTCTACGCTAGTTTCGCGCAGACTTTCTTCCAGTGCGCGACGTATCAATCCAACCGCATGATCAATATCAAATGGCTTGGCCAGATATTCAAACGCGCCACCTTGGAATGCTGCAACTGCAGAATCCAGATCCGAGAATGCAGTAATGATGATGACAGGCAAGCCAGGATGCTTGGCTTTAACAGCTTGCAGTAATTCCAGACCAGATTCGCCTGGCATACGAATATCGGACACCAATACTTGCGGTGCACCGGTCTTCAGTGCCTCCAGTGCATCACGTGCATTGGAAAAACTTTTGGTTGGAAGATTTTCGCGCGCCAGCGCTTTTTCAAGGACCCAGCGGATCGACTCGTCGTCATCAACAATCCAGATTGGTTTCATATGTTTATAGTGTCCCGCGTCATGTGGCTAGGTTTATAGACTCATTGCCATATTCGAGCTCAAGCTGCTCATGGTAATGGAATCAAAATTCTGAAATCCGTACATCCCGGCCGGCTCTCGCATTCGATCAAACCCATATGTTGCTGTACGAATGTCTGTGCCAGCGTCAACCCTAACCCACTACCGCCATCCCGGCCCGAAACCAAAGGATAAAAAATACGATCGCGGATGTCAGGCGGGATGCCCGGTCCGTTATCGATGATATGCAAGTCTAATGCCAGCCGGTATCGGACCTTGTTTAGCGTCACTTGTCGCGCAATACGCGTACGCAAAGTCAGCTCGGCATCGCCGGCTTTCATGCGTGCGGAAAGCACTTGCGCCGCATTGTGTGCAATATTCAATACCGCTTGTATCAATTGCTCCTTGTCACCACGAAATTCCGGCACCGACAGATCGTAATCACGCTTGATCTTCAAACCGTTAGGGAATTCAGACACGATCAGGCTACGTACGCGCTCACATACTTCATGGATATTCACATCACCCACAATATGCGGGCTGCGATGCGGTGCCAGCAGTCTATCCACCAGTGTTTGCAGGCGATCCGCTTCCTTGATGATGACTTGTGTATATTCGCGGAATTCTTTTAGATGCCGCTCCGGTAGCTCCAGTTCCAGTAACTGCGCCGCACCACGTATGCCGCCCAGCGGATTTTTGATCTCATGCGCGAGATTACGGATCAACTCTTTATTCGCCTGGCTCTGATCGAGCAAACGCTCTTCTCTATCCAGCTTCAGTTGCTGTACGTTCTCACGCAATTCAATCAGGACCGGCGTCTCCGCGCTATCCAGCACAGAAAACACAATATGCACTTGTAAAGGATCGCGTCCCATACGCTCCAGAACCAAATCCAGTCGCTTGTCAGCGAATTGATGCTCCAGAGCTTCCTGGAACACTTGTTCCAGCTCATGACAATTGATGAAGAGTTCATTCAATTTATGATTTGTCAGTGCCTTACTTGAGCTTTCCAGCAAAATTTCTGCTGCCGGATTCGCATACGCAATCTCACTATCCGCACGTAGAACAAGAACGGCTGACGCCAATAAATCGAGACCATCTAAAGCTATTAAAGGTTTTTTCACAGGAATCCAAAAAGAAAGGCCGCACTATGCGGCCTGATCCAAGCAAACATCGTACCGATGTTATTTCAGGTTGCCGAGTTCACGCTTCAATGCTTCTACATTTTTCTCTGAACGAGCGAGATCATCCTTCAGCGTCGCTGTGCGCTCCTGGTATTTTGCATAATTACGCTCGTCACCACGACGCTCCGGCTCACCATTATTGTATTCGCGACGGATATCAGCCAGTTTTTGCTCCTCGGCTCGCATCTCGTCCTGCAAAATCTGGCGGCGATCACTATCACGCGCTTTTTGAATTGTATTGTCTACACGCGGAAAATCGCTAGGAGAGGATGGCTTGGCTACGGCGGTCTGCTGCATGGCCGGTTTTTTTGCCGCTGGAATTGTGCTTACGCCGGGCAAATCGACCTTTTTGCATTTGTTGGTAGGACCGGTATTTTTGTACTCACGGTTGCCATTGCTATCGATACACAGATAGACATCATTTTGCGCATAAGCGGAAAACACGATGGAAGAGAGAAACAGGACTGCGAGTTGACGTTTCATAGACTTTCTTTTTGAAACTGTTAAATCGGGTTCTTAGTTTAGGGCAACAATTCAAGCCTGACAAACACAGATCACCAGTTTACTGCTTACTAGCAACAGATCAATAAAAAAGGCGGGAAAAGCTTCCGCTCCTCCCGCCTTTTTTTCACCTTGCGGTAACAATCAAAGATTGATTACAGCGAGTAGTACATATCGTATTCGACTGGGTGAGCAGTCATGCGGAAGCGTTGAACTTCTTGCATTTTCAATTCAATGTACGCATCGATCATGCCGTCGCTGAACACGCCACCACGAGTCAGGAACTCGCGGTCTTTGTTCAACGCGTCCAATGCTTCTTCCAGCGAAGCGCAGACTGTTGGGATCAATGCATCTTCTTCTGGTGGCAAGTGGTACAAGTCTTTCGAGGCTGCTTCGCCTGGATGAATCTTGTTCTGTACGCCGTCCAGACCTGCCATCAGCAAAGCTGAGAAGCACAGGTATGGGTTAGCCAGTGGATCTGGGAAACGCGCTTCAACGCGGCGACCTTTAGGATTCGATACGTGTGGGATACGGATCGAAGCGGAACGGTTACGTGCCGAGTAAGCCAATTTGACCGGAGCTTCAAAGCCTGGAACCAAACGTTTGTACGAGTTGGTACCTGGATTGGTGATCGCGTTCAATGCTTTAGCATGTTTGATGATGCCGCCGATGTAGTACAGAGCGAAATCGGACAAGCCTGCATAGCCGTCGCCAGCGAACAAGTTTTTGCCGTCTTTCCAAACCGATTGATGCACGTGCATGCCGGAACCGTTGTCGCCAACGATAGGCTTAGGCATGAAAGTCGCTGTTTTGCCGTAGGTATGCGCCACGTTCCAAACAACGTATTTCAGGTTCTGGGTCCAGTCAGCGCGCTCAACCAAAGTCGAGAATTTGCTGCCGATTTCGTTTTGACCAGCGCCAGCAACTTCGTGGTGATGCACTTCAACTGGAATGCCGAGGGATTCCAGGATCAAGCACATTTCCGAACGCATGTCTTGGAAGCTATCGACTGGTGGTACTGGGAAGTAACCGCCTTTAACTGTAGGACGGTGACCTGTGTTACCGCCTTCGAGTTTTTCGCCGGTCGACCACGATGCTTCTTCCGAATCGATCTTGACGAAGCAGCCGTCCATGCCGATTTTCCAGCGGATGCTGTCGAAAATGAAGAATTCTGGTTCTGGACCGAAGTAAGCGGTGTCGCCCAAGCCGGAGGATTTCAAATACGCTTCTGCGCGTTTAGCGATCGAACGTGGGTCACGATCGTAGCCTTTGCCGTCCGATGGTTCGATCACGTCGCACTGCATGAACAGTGTGGTTTCTTCGAAGAATGGGTCGATATTTGCGGTGTTCGGATCCGGCATCAACAACATGTCGGACGATTCGATACCTTTCCAGCCAGCGATAGAAGAACCGTCGAACGCATGACCGGATTCAAATTTGTCCATGTCGAAATGCGAAACTGGCACAGTGACGTGCTGTTCTTTACCGCGTGTGTCAGCAAAGCGAAAATCAACGAATTTAACTTCGTTGTCTTTCACCATCTTCAAGACCTCTGCTGCCGTCATTGCCATGCGAATCTCCTAAAATTTGAGCAAAGTAATACAGAATTAGTAAATGGGTTGTGAGACGTGCGTGTACTAACAGCATGTGTCCATAACTCGCCCGAAATGATAGCAGATTCCATGCCACCATCTTTCAAAAATTCGCTGAGCCGCACTGCAACGGAGCGCCATAGCCAATAGATGGCACACCGCGGTTTTTCTATTTATATAATCACAAAACAGAACGCACCAAATATGTGCAAATTAATTGATTCGCACCAAATAAAAGCATTTTTATGATGCAATGCCATTTTCGATCCAAATTGGTGCAAATTTACTGTTTAACCGTCAATTGCAGCCCTAGTTAAATTGCCTACAGGTAGTTGCTAGTGTAGAATTTTTGTTGGGTGTTTGCGCTGCATACCGCAGCGGACAGGCAACGCGTTGGTCGGGCCGCCACGCGGGGATACACACGACTCATGAAGCCAAACCTAGAACAAGGTTCCACTCCACCGCGCGCGCAACTTCTTGCCGAACGCGCTTTTGCCACCTTAGAAAAATTCCTGCACATCGAAGCCTTCAGCGGCGTCGTGCTGCTAATCGCCGCCGCTGCTGCGCTGATCTGGGCCAATTCCTCCTACGCCGACGGCTACCATCATTTCTGGCATACCTCGGTTTCATTCTCCATTGGTAGCTGGACTATCTCCGAAACGCTGCACTTCCTGATCAACGATGGCTTGATGACGGTGTTTTTCCTCGTCGTCGGTATGGAAATCCGGCGTGAGATCCATGAGGGTGCCTTGGCCAATATGCGCCTGGCTGCCCTGCCACTATCTGCCGCAGTGGGTGGCGTTGTGGTACCGGCACTGATTTACTTCGGACTCAATCCAGGCGGTGAACAAGCACATGGCTGGGCTGTACCGACAGCCACTGATATTGCATTTGCTGTCGGTGTACTGGCACTGCTGGGGCGCTCGATTCCATCGAATGTGCGCGTCTTCCTGCTGGCACTCGCAATCATCGACGATATTGTCGCGGTCTTGATCATTGCAGTCTTTTATTCCGGCGGACTGGATTACAGTGGCTTCATCATCGCCGCAGCTGGCATCATCATGGTGCTGGGTATGCAAAGAATAGGTATAGCCTCGGCTTACGCTTATGTACTACCCGGCGCAGTTCTCTGGTTCGGCTTCTTAAAAACCGGTGCGCATCCGACATTAGCCGGCGTAGTACTCGGCCTGATGACGCCCGTCTTCGCCACCCGCTCACTGATACATCCGCTGGAGATAGCCAGCAAGGCAGTGAAGGATTTGTGGAGTAGCGTGGAAAACAGCAAACCGGATCCACACGATTTGGTACAACCTTTGAAGCAATTGCGGCAAGCACAACGTGATTTGCTACCGCCAGTCAGCCGCGTACAAATGACCTTACATCCTTATGTTGCCTTCGGCATCATGCCTATCTTCGCCCTTGCGAATGCAGGCGTTTCCTTAAACGGCATCGATCTCTCGGCAAACGGCTCCATGGTTGTGATGATAGGGGTGTTGGTAGCGCTGGTCGCCGGCAAGCCGCTCGGTATCATAGGTGCCAGCCTGTTGGTCGTACGCCTGGGCTGGTGTGCACTGCCGCCGGGTGTGACCTGGAGCGGCGTCTGTCTGGTCGGCATGCTGGCAGGCATAGGCTTCACCATGTCCATCTTTATCGCGACGCTCGCCTTTACTGATCCTAACCTGTTAGGTGCGGCGAAGCTGGGTATCCTGCTTGCATCCTTGAGCGCTGCCGTACTTGGATTGGCATGGGGCTTCATTCAGGCCAAGCGCAAAGCCGCTTGATGTGACCTGAACGCCAGAGCACTTTATACTGCAAACGATGGTAGCTCGATAAGCACCCTCGTTTGCATCTAACCTGAAAACCGGAAAAACAAGATCATCATGACAAAGTCCGCAGACATACTCGCCGCTGCTCAGCAACGCGGCAAAGATAACGAACTCCCTTACGCCGGTGCGGTGACACCGCAAGAAGCTTATGCGCTTTTGCAAAATGACCCGAATGTGAAACTGGTCGATGTCCGTACCAATGCAGAACGCGATTGGATAGGTCGCGTCGGTATCGCGCCCAATCAGCACTTGGCAGTGCAATGGAATTTGTATCCGGGTGGCGCGCAGAATCCAGATTTTTTGCCGCAACTGGAGCAAGTAGCAAATAAAGAAACTGTCTTGCTCTTCCTCTGCCGCGGTGCAGTCCGTTCACGTCATGCTGCCAAGGTGGCGACTGAAAACGGCTACGCGCACTCCTTCGATATCCTAGAAGGTTTCGAAGGTGAAAAAGATAGCAACGGCCATCGCAAAACAGTCAATGGCTGGTGCAAAGCCGGCCTGCCTTGGATGGGTGCTTAAGCCGCTGCCGGCTTAGCCTCTTGTTCAGCCTCTGGCTTTGATTCAGGCTGCGACTCACTCAGCCACAAGATACGCTTGCGCACCAGATTAATATGGCTGCGCAAGCGATATAACTCATCCGCAAACGAGAGCGGAATCGAGATCTGATTCACCTTCTCCTCTATCTCTTTCAAACGCTGCAACTGCTCCGGATAAACGGTTGTACGCTTCCCCGGCGGCACATCTTCAATCACTTGTTCGACGGTACGCAACTGCCCATACCAGCGATACACGCGCGAGCGCACCTTCCATACATAGAGCGGCGGCACGATGCGTGACAGCGGCAAGATCAATGCACCCAAGGCTACGATCACCACCCACATACGCTCAAAGAAATTCGCCAGCCAGAACGACATATAGCGTTGCAAAAATGGCGGGCCGCTGCGATAGAATTTTTCTGCTTCAGGCACGACCGGAATTTCCGTGTAACTCGCATTAGGGAATTCTCCCTGCTTGCGGAACCAACCTGCACCACCGTGTATTGTCGAGGCCGCTTGCACGAATAAATCAATCAAGGCTGGATGCAAATCTTCGCGCGCGACCAAGGTCGCCGTCGGTGCGATCAAGTGATAATTTTTCGGTGGCAAATCCTTGCCCAGATCAACAATCCCGCGCGGCAAAATGACATGCGACAAATAAGGAAAGCGGCGCGAATAAGCCTCTGCCTGCGTGAAATCGAAAAGCTTGATGCCCGGCGTCTGCAACAGCATTTGTATCAGCAAAGCATCCGGTGCCGAACTAAAAACGAGCGCATCAATGCGCCCTGCCAGCAACTCAACAGTAGCTGGCGTATTTTCCAATTGCTTGATCTTCACATCGCTCGGTTCCAAACCGTTGACCGACAGAATCGTCTTGAACAACTTCGGCACACCGGTTCCTTCCGGTCCGACATTGACGCGCAAACCCTTCAATTGTGTCAACTGCGTGATGTGCTTGCTCTCGCGATAAAACAACCAGATCGGCTCCGTAAACAGGCTGCCCAGCGAGACCAGCCCCGCTTCCTTCGCCGCGTCCTGATCTATCGAACCGCTTTGCACAAATGCAATGTCGACACCTGAATCGGGATCCATCAGGCGCTGCAGATTTTCCTGCGAACCCAGTGATGGTGCCAGCGTCACCTTGATACCGAATTTGCCCAAGGCCGCCGCATACTTTTTACCGAATTCTTCATACGCACTATTTTCCTGTCCGGTCGCCAGCGTTACATGCGTTGGTGGCGTAGGATCAACCAAGCGGTAAGCGACATAGCAGAGCGCAATAACCAGGACCGTCATCGGCCCGGCAGTGACGATCAAGTCGCGTAAGGAAAATTGAGTGAATTTGAAAATTTTCGGCATGTCGTTCCTATTACAGACAATTGGCTACACGATGCCAAGAATGCACGAATGAAGCAAGTACAGCATTCTGTCTTGCCTATCAGCAGTTATATGGAATGGGAGTAAAAGAATCATCCCATCGCTACACGGCAGCGATGGGATGCGAGACATTCAATCAGGCAAGCTTGACTGCGTGTTCACGTGTTTCATGAAAAGTAACTGCAGGCCAACGCTCTTGCGTCAGTCGCAGATTGACGCCGGAACTGGCCAGATACGCCAGATTGCCAGCAGCGTCATGAGCCAGATTATGACCAGCAGACGATTTTTCAAAGTCAGCCAGCATCTTCTTGTCGTCGCAGGTAATCCAGCGTGCGCTGCTGATGCTGGTACCTTCGAATACAGCATCGACGCCATACTCATTCATCAGGCGACTCGCAACCACTTCAAATTGCAGCACACCAACGCCACCCAGAATCAGATCGCTGCTGTTGACCGGTTTGAAGACTTGAATCGCACCCTCTTCGCCCAACTGCTGCAAACCTTTGTGCAGTTGCTTGATCTTCAGCGGATTACGAATCCGTACCGAACGGAAGAAGTCAGGTGCGAAGTAAGGGATGCCAGTGAACTGCAACAATTCACCTTCGGAAAAACTGTCACCAATCTGCATATTGCCGTGATTCGGCAAACCGATAATATCGCCTGCATAAGCTTCTTCAACTTGCTCGCGGCTCGATGCCATGAAGGTCACAACGCTGGACACCTTGATCTCGCGATTCAGGCGCAAATGCTTGATCTTCATGCCACGCTCGAAGCGACCGGAACATACGCGCAAGAAGGCAATACGATCGCGATGCGCTGGATCCATATTGGCTTGAATCTTGAAAACGAAACCAGAGAACGGCAATTCAGTCGGCTTGACCGCACGCACAGTAGCATCACGCTCGCGCGGCGGCTGCGCCCAATCCAGCAAGGCATTCAGAATTTCACGTACGCCGAAGTTGTTGATCGCGGAACCGAAGAAAACAGGCGTACGCGTACCGTTCAGGAACGCGTCCAGTTCAAACGGATGCGAAGCGCCATGCACCAGTTCGACCTCCATCTTCAATTGTTCAATCTCTTGCGGGAACATTTCTGCCAGACGTGGATTGTCGATACCTTTGACAACTTCAAACGTCTGATCTGCCTTCTCGCTACCTGGTGCGAACAACATGATTTCATCGCGCAGCAAGTGATACACGCCGCGGAAATTTTTACCCATACCAATCGGCCAGGTAACCGGTGCGCATTCGATCTTGAGTACCGATTCCAGCTCATCCAGCAATTCCAGTGGATCGCGTGTTTCGCGATCCAGCTTGTTCATGAACGTGATGATAGGTGTGTTGCGCATACGGCAAACATTGAGCAACTTGATCGTCTGCGTCTCTACACCCTTGGCGGCATCAATCACCATCAAGGCGGAATCGACCGCCGTCAACACGCGATAGGTATCTTCCGAGAAATCCTGGTGACCTGGCGTGTCGAGCAGATTGACAACGTGATCGCGGTATTCAAACTGCATGACCGAGCTGGCGACAGAAATGCCGCGCTGCTTTTCGATTTCCATCCAGTCGGACGTTGCATGGCGTCCGCTCTTGCGTCCCTTGACGGTACCGGCGAGCTGAATCGCACCGGAAAACAGCAGCAGTTTTTCAGTCAGCGTGGTTTTACCCGCATCCGGATGCGAGATGATGCCGAAGGTGCGTCGACGCGCAACTTCGCTGGTAATCAATTCAGAAGAAACTGTGCGCGATTCAAACGCTTCTACTTCAGCAGAATCGGAACTTGGTAATTCGGGCGCGGCGGACATGGAGTAGCCCTTGGAAAAAGGCCTAAAGTCTACCGACTCTTGGCCTTGAAGTCTAATGCGTCTATGACTGACGGGGATTTTAAGGAACGACGGGATGCTTCAAATACAGAATACTTAACGTTTTACCAATCCTGCGGCCTCTAGACGTGCCCATACGGCGGCTTTCTCGTCATCATCGTAAATGATCCAATTGATCACTTCATCGAAGGTTCTGCCGCAACCTTTACAGACTTCATCACCATGCGAAGTCGAGCAATAGCCTGCACAAGGCGAATCGGGCCGCAATGAACTACGCGGCGAGTCGGAGGGGTTATCTGCGTTACTCATACTGAAAATATTCGGTGTATCTTTATATTGCCGACGCCTGAAGCGTCATGCGCATATTGCTATTGATGCGTTCAGAATCAGTTCGACTGAACGATGTAATCAGTCAACAACACTTCCTGAACGCTGCGTGTCTTGAGGGTGGCATTCGCCACATCGCGCAACATTTCTTGCACGTATGCAGCACCTTCCGGCGTTCTCACGCGTTGCGAATCGACATTCGCCAACGCTGCCTGCAAGGCAACATCCAGCGCTGCCTTGTTGCGCTGTACCCATGCAGCGTCTTCCTTATGCGTTTGCAACGCAACGGTCGCCTTGATCGAAAGTTGCGAAGAACGCACTACCATCGGACCAAAATTGGAATACGCAATAGGGCTTAACTGCTGTGCGCTAGGCTTGAAATAAAACCATGCAATCGCAATCCCGATAGCGACAACTGCTCCTATAGCCAGCGTGCCACCAAGTATCGTGATCAACAGATTGCCGGATTGCTTGGTTTTGACCATAAGAAGATTTCGGGAAGAAAAATGACTAGCTGCTAGTTTAACTGATGTCTCATCCCGAAATCGTGTTCTTGCCTCAGCAATTCACAATCATGACGATTTAATAATACAACTAGTTATGCAGGCCGACTTGGCGTGATCGTATTGCCGCCGCGCTCCAGCCTGTCTTCCAACTCGCCTATATAAGCAGCCAATGTATTACCGGATTGCTCGACTGCTGCAACGACACCCGTCTCAAGCTTTTCCAGTCTTTCTATGAGTGCTGTCTGCTCATCGGCATCCTGCTTCACAACCGTTTGTGTTTTTTCGTCGATGAAACGATGCAACTCGCTAAAGCGAGAAGCTTCCAGTTCACGGCTGTTTTGCAATTCTTTCGCATGACGCCGCGCTTCCAGCATGACGGAAGATTGCAGGTAAAGGATACAGACCAGGAAGTAAAACGTGAGCAAGGCGGTCAATCCCAACATGACCAGGCCCAGCGGTGCCTGTACGGTTGTCACACCAAGCCAGAGTTCAGTTGGTGTATTGAACGTATCCCAATTCAACGCGGCAAGCACGCCAATGGCTCCAAGGATGATAACGAAAAACAAAGTACGAATCTGCATAGTGGTCTCGCTCCTTTCTTTGTTGGCACATCGAAAAAATAAGCAAACAACCCAACTAACTACTTGCGTCGAACAAATACGTACTACTTACATGCGGCACTAATTTGACTACACCATCATGTCGATCAATCTCAGTCTTGGCCTATCTCTTGATATAAATTAAATAAACTGTTGCGTATTTATATCTAGAGCTACAAGAAACCTATTATCCGACACATTTGTTAATGTAACATTCAGACTACATTTAGTTACCCAATAAAAACAATTCTATACGGAGCACCGCTTATGAAACTCGCATCTCTTTTGGCAATGACAGTATTGGCGGCTGGCATTAATTCCGCCGCGGCACAAGATCTGGTCCTGGCCATAAACGAAGGTGTGACCTACCAGGACGGCGGCCCAGCCAGTGAGCGTTACAAGCCACTTCTGCAATTGCTGTCAAAAGAGCTGAAACAGAATGTGAAGCTGCAGACCGTCGACAAATACGCAGTATTTGAAAAAGGCCTGGCCGAAGGTAAATACGACCTGGCATTCATACACCCAGCCCATGTCGGCTTGCTGGCAGTGAAAAAGAACGGTTATGAAGGTCTGGTCACCGCCAAAGGCTTTACTGACTACCGCGCCCGCGTGATGGTTGCACAAGCATCACCATTGAAATCCATGCAGGATTTGCGTGGCAAGAAAATCGGCGTGCCATCGGTAGAATCGATCACCACCGTGATGTTCACCGCTAATTTGCACGAATTACGTTTCCCTAATCCGGAAAAAACATACACACCGACTCGCTATCAGGACGCCGTACCGTTCATGATTGAAAACGGCTTTGTCGATGCCGGCGTTACTGGTTCAGCCGGTGTCGCAAAAGCATGGGTTGCCAAAGGCGGCCGCATTCTGGGCGAAACGAAACCGATTCCAATAAAGCAATTCCTGGCCTCGAAAAAACTGAGTGACGCGGAACGCGAAAAAGTCAAAACTCTGTTGCTGAACTTATCGGAAAACGAAGCAGGTAAAAACGCATTATCCAAAATTGGCATGACCGGCTTTGTACCATGGAATGCAACTGCCATGGATGAGGCAACTGCACGCCTGGGTCTGTAATTTAAAAAGGCCTACACGATGAGATGATCGTGAAGGCCTTTTTACTAACTGTCAGCTTTTAAAATACCTGCTTAACTTCTGCACAAATTGACGCGCTGCTCAAGCAAATCAAGCCACCGCTCTCCGCACTTCTCGTTACTGATACACAGCGCATAATCCGTCACCGTACGTGCAGCACGTTCCAGCAACTGGATATCCGCTTCATGCTGACGCGCGACATGCGGATCTTCCAAAAATAGAACCCGACGACACTGCTGCCTATCCAGTATCAATTCTGCGATCTGCGCATCACCGCCCATCGGGCCGCTCAAGTAAGGTTTGACCCAGTTACGACCGGCTTCTTCGCCTTTGATTTTCTGTGCAAGCTTGTTCAGCAAACTACCCGTCGTGCCAGTCGCGCAGCGGAATCCGAATTGATCCAGTAATTCAAAATGGCGTTCTGCGATGTCTAACATGCGATCTTTCATCGCGTCATGAGCAATCATCGCAATACCTTCGTTCTTCAAATCGAACGTAGCATCCAGCTCATGATTTGGTGCAGCGCCGATCGCAATCGATTCCAGCTCCAGCCATTCACGTGCGCCGGCCAGTGTCGATAAAAATGGTTTGCCATGAATCACGCACTGCCGCTTCAAAGCGACTGCTTCCGGGAATGTCGATGAAGGATCAACCGGGTCCATCAAGTAAATGACGGCGTCCAATCGACGCTCTGGATCACTATCCACCACGCGCGAAACCAGTTTCATCAAACCGCCATGACGGCCGTAAGGGAAACGTTCGATACGCGGGTAATCTTTCAACAAACCGAGATGATCCATGGCATCCAGCGTGCGCCCGACCACGATCAATTCTGGTTGCAAATGTTCTTCAATTGCAACGCGGCTACCATTGAGTAAGAGGGCCAGTGCGGAGTCGCGGGCGTCTTGATGAGTACGGCTAGTGGCTAATCCAATGCGGAAATTACGGCGAGAAGCAGGCATATTAAACAGTCAAGAAGGCTAAGCGCTGCAACATTGCAGTGCGTCAACTTAAGTATATCGCCTGTCGATGAATAACTTGTGACATTCCTGATCTGTGATAATATACTGTTCATACATACAGTATTTATGTGTTTTCGTCGGGCCGCTCCCCCTCCCTGTTTTATCGTGCGGCCCGACACTTTCTTCTGCAATTGCTGCGCCATCTTCGCGTCACACCTTCAGGCAAGCCACTTCCCAATACATACAACTTGCCTATACCTCGTTTTTGGCTCAAAGTAGCGCCCAGTTTGACCTTCTTGGCTCGGGGTCCTGCGCATTTGATGCGTTGGTGAGAGATACCCGTTGAACCTGATTGAGATAATTCTCGCGCAGGAAAGCACACAATCCATCGCCGTACACGGCATCGAATCCGCTTACCTGCCATCTATTTTGAAAGACGATGATGGCTTTACCAAACGCACCTGCGGCAGCAAGCAATGCTGCCTTCACACCTATTCCTGCCACTGACAGAGTTTTTTCCTTCCGCGATCACGCTGCACTGTGGTTCAGTCTCGGTGTTGGCCTGCTGGTCATGCAGATCGGCGCATTTCTCGGCACTGCTCTCGGCACGCAAACAGCATTGTTCGCCATTATCGTCGGCTCTCTGCTTGGTGCCGCCCTGCTCGGTCTGGTTGCCTACATAGGCTTTGAACGTGGCTTGTCCAGCCCGGTACTGATGTGCCAAACCCTAGGAACATCATTCGCCAAACTGCCCGTGATCCTGAACGTCGTTCAATTGATAGGCTGGAGCGCGTTTGAACTAGTCGTCATGCGCGACGGCACGACTGCCCTTATCAAGGACATCACAGGCATAGACGCAATCTGGCTGCCGTATGTCACGGCACTATTCTGGGGTCTGCTGCTGGTTGGCCTTGCAACCGGCTCAATGATCGGCCTGGTACGCTGGTTTGTCGGTCGCTTCGGTTTGCCTTTGGTTATTCTTTCGTTGATCTGGCTGACTTATCAATTTGTCTTGAAAGCGCAAGCACAAGGTCTGGATGCGATCTGGAACAGATCCGGTGACGGTTCTATGAGTACATTGGCCGGAATCGATCTGGTGATGGCGATGCCGGTGTCGTGGCTACCCTTAGTCGCTGATTTCGCACGTTATGGCAAAACTGGCGCCAGCACCTTCCGCGGCACATGGCTGGGTTTTGCTGTGGCAAATATCTGGTGCCACGCCTTAGGTGTATTGATCGTCAGCACATCCAATCCTGGTGCTGATCTGATGACGACTTTGCTGCTGGCGCAAGGCGGCTTGATTGCGCTGGGTCTGATTCTAATCGATGAGATGGATAACGCTTACGGCGATGTGTATTCTGGTTCGGTCTCGCTCAACTTCCTCAACGGAAAATTCACGATACGCTTCTGGGGCATTACGCTTGCCTTGGTCGCCACCGGCTGCGCACTCTTCCTGCCTATGCACGGTTTGGAACCTTTCCTGCTCTTGCTCAGCTCGGTCTTCGTGCCCTTGTTCGGTGTCGTCATTTCGCAATTGGCAGCGAAGGGACAAGCGACAGATAAAGGTGTGAATGTCGTACCCGTTGCCATCTGGCTGATCGGCATCGCTGCCTTCCACATCTGCCCACTTCTATGGCCAGTAGTCGGTTCGGCTTTGCCTAGTCTGACAATCACTTTGCTGCTGGGAAGTATTTACCGGATGTCACGTCGTCCGGCATTGCAATCTGCTTGATCCATGGATGATGGATATTCTCCATCGTCCATCTCTCCTTACTTCGCTTCGACTTGCGGCCTGCTCCAGCCACCACCCAATGCTTTGAATACATCGGTGGTACCGGTCAGGCGCAACAACCTCAGTTGTGCCAATGTATCGTCTGCCGTGAACAAGGTACGTTGCGCATCCAGTAGCGTGTTCAAATCATCCGCTCCTTCGCGATAACGTAGTTCAGATAATTTCAATGCGCGCTCTGCTTCTTTCTTGATTTCGATTTGCGCTTGTTCCTGTGCAAAATTACGGCCCGCATTGCTGAGCGCGTCATCGACTTCTTTCAACGATGCATAAACCGTGCGGCGATAATTTTCAATCAATTGACGACGCACCGATTCGCTGGTTTCTACTTGCAGACGCAAGCGATTGCCATCGAATAAGGTTTGCACGATGGATGCGGTAAGACCCACGCTATACGCCGGATTGCCAAGTGCCAGCAGAGCTGCACTGGAATTACCTGCAGCGCCTGTTAAAGAAATAGTCGGCAACAATGCGGCTCGCGCCGCTGCGACATTGGCATCAGCCGCATACAGTTGCGCTTCCACACTCGCGATATCTGGCCGGCGTGTGATCAAGGACGATGGCAAACCCGGACTAACCTCCGGTACATTCAATGTAGTCAAATTTTGTGCAGCAACCTGCAAGGCTTGCGGCTGACGTCCTAGCAGTATCGCCAAGGCACTCACTGTTTGCCGTTCCTGCACCTGCAAAGGCAACAAGGTATTGCGCTGCGTGAGCACTGTGCCACGCTGGCGGCTCATATCCAGCGCTGATGCGGAACCATAGCGGTAACGCGCCTCGACTATCGCATACACTTTTTCTGCAATCGCCAGATTGTTCTCTGCAACACGCAAACGCACGCGCAAGGCCAGCGTTTGGAAATAAGCATTCGCAACGCCAGTTGTGAGCGTCAACCTGACTGTTTCCAGATCGTAGCGACTGGCATTCAGCGATGCGTTGGCACCGCTGGCAACTGCCGCGACACGCCCCCATACATCGACCTCGTAGGCCACGCTGAGCGCCACACCGGAGCCTTCTGTTTTATTCCAACCGGTACTGACAGGCCCCGGCTTATTAGAGCCAACATTGGTATTCGCACTCACCGTCAGCAATGGAAACAAGGATGCGCCGGCACTACGCGCTGTAATCTCTGCTTGTGTCACGCGTTCTGCCGCAATACTCAAATCCGGATTAGCCGCCAGAGCTTGATCGATCAAACCAGACAACTCGTCTGAGCCAAACCCACGCCACCAGTCGCGCTGCAATTCAACACCGGCAGGCGATGCTTCGGCCCAGGTCGCAGGTAACTCAAGATTTGGTCGCGTTGCATCGATACGGCTGGCACAGGCGCTCAGTGTCATCAGCGCTGCAACAGCCAGCGCAAGACGAGTACGACGGAAAATAAAACGTGTAGTCATGGATGTCATTTCATTCTGCCGACAAGGCGACCACAGGGTCGAGTTGCGCTGCTTTTTTAGCTGGTAAATAACCGAACACCAATCCCGTCATGAACGCGCAACCAAAGGCGAGCAAGACCGGTGTCGGAGAATATTTAATCGGCGTACCGAAGGCATCGATGACGGCTGCTGTCGCCAATCCGCCAATCACACCGATAGCACCACCAATTGCAGATACCACCACGGCTTCAATCAGGAACTGCTGCATGATGTTGGCCTCACGTGCACCAGTTGCCATGCGAATACCAATTTCTCGTGTACGTTCAGTCACCGACACCAGCATGATGTTCATCACACCGATACCGCCGACCAACAGAGAAATCGCAGCAATCGAACCGAGCAGAATGGTCAGCGTATTTTGCGTCTGCTCCATCGCTTCCATGATGGAGGCCATATTGCGGATCTGGTAATCAACGGTGCCATGCCGTTCCAGCAGCAATTTATCGACTTCCTCCTGCGTGTTATCTATATGGTCGACGTTTTCTACCGCCACCGTGACGTTACGCAAATAACGCTGGCCGGACAAACGCAAGCTGCTGGTTGAGTACGGCACGAACACCACATCATCCTGATCCGAACCCATGGGCGAAGCACCACGCTCCGACATCACACCAACGACTTGGAACAACAGGTTATTGACCAGAACAAATTCACCGATAGGATTGTCTTCGCCAAACAATGCCGTTGCGACGGTCTTGCCCAACACCGCAACTGCAGCGTAATTCGATTCGTCTTCTTCGCTGAAGAAAGTCCCCTGCGCCACCGGCCATTGACGCGCTAGTGGGAATTTGGCCGAGGTACCGGTTACGCTGGTCGAGGTATCCGAAGTACCGAAGCGCAAGGTGACGCTACTGCTTTGTTCCGGCACGGCCGCCAGCACATTCGGCAATTCATCAATTGCACGCACATCGTCCACCACCAGCGTCGCCGTGCTATTGAAACCGCGTTGATTCGGTACACCCGGACGCACCAGCAGCAGGTTGGAGCCCATCGCGCTGATACGCTCCACCACTTCTGCCTTGGCACCGTCGCCAATTGCCAGCATCGCAATCACGGATGCGACCCCAATCACGATACCGAGCAGCGTCAACACCGAACGGAAGAAGTTGGCGCGCAGTGAACGCAGTGCCATCTTGGCCGCTTCCAGCATATCGGCCAGGCGCGAACCCACGCCTGCCACCACCGGACGAACGAATACTTCCTGCGTCGGCGACTGCTGCGCCGGTCCCGGATCGGACAGAATATGACCGTCCTTGATTTCAATCAGGCGCTGCGCATGATCTGCCACTTCCTTCGCATGCGTAATCAGCAAGACCGTATGTCCACGTGCCGACAAATCCGCCAGCAGCTTCATCACATCCTGCCCGCTCTTGCTATCCAGCGCACCGGTCGGTTCATCGGCGAGGATGATGCGACCGCCATTCATCAGCGCACGCGAAATCGAAACCCGTTGCTGCTGACCACCGGACAACTGATTCGGCCGGTGATGCGAGCGTTCTGCCAGACCAAGTTCGGTCAGCAAAACTTGCGCCCGTGCATGCCGCTCAGCCGGTGGCAGCCCTGAATACATGGCCGGTACTTCGACGTTCTCGACTGCACTGGCAGAGGCGATCAGGTTGTAACTCTGGAACACGAAACCGAAATCGTCACGACGCAACATGGCCAGCTCGTCACGGTCGAAGCCGGACACATCGCGTCCCATGAAGTGATAGCTGCCGGTCGTCGGTCTATCCAAGCAACCGAGGATATTCATCAGCGTCGATTTACCCGAACCGGATGCGCCCATGATCGCGACGAATTCGCCTTCATAGATTTTCAGGTCTATGCCGTGCAGCACCTCGACTTCCAGCCCGCCATTGCGGTAAGTCTTGGTGACGCCACGCAATTCGATCAGCGGCGTCTCATCAGGCGCACGTGTCGCGTTGCTGACGGCATCCATATCCATCTGCTCGTCCATTAACGACCCCGTGCCGATGGCCCACCCATGCCAGGCGGCATACCACCTTGCTGGTTAGCGGCGGCAGCCGGACGCTTGGTCGATGGCGGTAGCTTCATGCCGAGCACGACCGTGTCGCCTTCTTCCAGTCCGCTCAGTACCTGCATCTGCACGCGATTGGTGACGCCCAGCTCGACCTTGCGCTGTTCGATATTGCCATCCTTGCCTATCACTTTCACCGTGCCGGTACGCGCGGTACGCGTTGTACTTTGTTCAGCAAAGCCGCTGCTGGAAGCAGGTGTATCCGTTGGAGGATTACCTTTGGCGGTAGTCTTATCAGTCTGGGCTTTGTCACCTTTGGCGGATTTGACTTCGTCTTTTTTCGCAGTCGCTGCCGCCGCGGCGGTTTCTGTCGCCGGTGTTTCAGCCAGTTTTTCTGCTTCGCGCAGCGCACGACGGCGCTCGCGCATTACTTCGCGTTCTTCCGGACTCATTTTTTCAAATGCGGCACGACGCTCTTCCGAGCTCATATTCGCAAACTGATTCGCGCCAGCCTTGGCCTTGTCCGCACCTGCTACAGGCGTAGTTGCCGCCTTAGGTGCAGCAGTTGTGTCTGCAGCTTTCTTGTCGCTAGCGGCACTGTCTTTATGCTCGGCTAGTTTACGTTCAGTTGATTCAGGCGAATTACGTTCGCCACCCTGACGCTCGCTGCCTTCACCACGCTCACGACGGCCACCGGTATTACCGGAACCACGGCTGGTGCTCACTGCTGCAGTCGGCACCAACAGGGCATCCTTGGCAGTCGCAGCGATGAAGAAAACTTGCGTCGTCATGCTCGGCATCAAAGCCTGGTTTTTATTCGGCACATCAAACAAGGCGTTGTACAAGACCACGTTGTTGGTCACAGTAGGCGTAGGCTCGACCTTGCGCAAAACGCCGTACCAGCGACGTCCCTGGCTACCCAGCGTGGTGAAATAAACTTCCATACCTTTGCGCAGCTTGCCTACTTCGGCTTCCGACACTTGGGTCTGTACTGTCATCGTCGACAAATCGGCAATCCGCAAAATCGTCGGTGCGGTCTGGTTCGCGTTCAGGGTCTGGCCCTGACGTGCGGTCAGTGATACGACCGTACCATCCATCGGTGCATAAATTTTTGCGTAGTTGAGGTTAGCCTCATCCGCACGCAGTGTTGATTGTGTTTGTTCGATCTGCGCTTGCAAGGCATCGATTTGTGCCTTCGCCGAACGCAATGCCGCTTCCGCCGTTTGCAGCGAGTCGGCCGTCGTGGCATCCGCTGCCATCAGATTTTTTTGGCGGTTGTATTGCAAGGTCGCCAGAGCCAGTTGTGATTCACGGTCCTTCATCGTCGCCAACTGATTACGCAAACCCGCACGACGTGCATCGACAGTCGCGAGGAACACGGTCGGATCAATCTCGGCCAGCAGATCGCCTTCCTTCACGACTGAACCAACTTCGATATACAACTTCTTCAATTGCCCCGACACCTGCGCACCGACGTCCACATACTCCAGCGGTTGCACGGTACCAGTTGCCGTCACAAGATCCTGAATATCGCCGCGCTGCACTTCCGCGACTTGATAAATTTCACGCGGATCTTTTTTGCCATAGAACTTGTGCCATCCCCAATAGCTAAGACCAGCTACCAGCAAAATCAGCAAAGCGATCAGGAAGTAGCGACTGAAGAGGCGTTGGCGCAGACCAGCAAGGAAGGATGAAGACTTCATGGGCAGAGACATTCAGTGTGTAAATAATTATTTTAATGAGAGCGAAAGCGCCGCTTACTCTTGCTGACTACGACGCGGGAACAAATCTTGAGCAAGCTGCATGACACGACGACAAGCGCAAACAATCGTGTAACAACGCGGGTATTTCTATGTTTTCCGGATAGTGCAAAACCAATGCGAGCCCTCAGCAGGACTGGCTGGCTATCCGGAAGAATGGAATGGCTGGCGACATCGTTGACGCATCAACGACAGCATCTAACAACGGTGCCTAACGATAACTAGTCTGTAGGGGATTATCAAGACAATCCCTGATTCCATAAGGTAAAGAATTGTGAAGAAGAAACGAAATGGAAGCACCTTCCCACATCCACTCACGACTGATAGACATAAAAAAAAATGGCGCTGAATGTTCATTCAACATTCAGCGCCATTTCTTCTGCTTAGCCTATTGAGGGCATAAGCGATATTTCTTGAATCTTATTGCATCAGCCACGATCGACAAATGCACGTTCGATCACGTAATCACCTGGCTGACCAATCCCCGGCGATACTTCGAAGCCGAGCTTGTCAAGTTCGCCTGCAGTGTCTTTCAACATATCTGGGCTACCGCAAATCATCGCGCGGTCAGTCAATGGACTCATAGGATCAATGCCGAGGTCGATGCACATCTTGCCAGTAGAAATGGCTGTCGTAATACGACCTTCATTGGCGAAAGGCTCGCGTGTCACGGTTGGGTAATACAAGAGCTTGGCAGCGATTTCTTCGCCCAAGCCTTCGATTTGCAACAATTCATCGGCGACGTATTCACGATAAGCCAATTCACTCACCAGACGTACGCCGTGTACCAAAACGACTTGATCGAAACGCTCGTAGGTATCCGGATCACGAATGATGCTCATGAATGGTGCCAAGCCTGTGCCGCTACCAAACAGGAACAAACGTTTTGCCGGCAACAGATCGGAAATCACCAAAGTACCGGTTGGCTTGCGGCCAACCAGCATCTCGTCGCCAACTTTCAAATTCTGTAGATGTTTGGTCAAGGCACCGTTCTGCACCTTGATCGACAGGAATTCCAGATGCTCTTCCCATGCCGGGCTGGCAATACTGTATGCGCGCAACACATTCTTGCCATCAATCGGCAAACCGATCATGACGAAGTGACCGCTTTCGAAGCGGAAGCTTGGTTCACGAGTCGTAGTGAAAGAAAACAGCGTGTCGTTCCAATGATGAACAGACAAAACGCGAACAGTGTCAAAAGCAGCCATAAAATCAATACATCCTAAATATCAAATTGCCGTTATCACGGACAAGCGGGCGAACAAAGCTGTGAACGCATACCAAAAGGCGCTCCTGACTTTTCCTGGAAAAAAGGGAGCACGTATTTTACCAGTCGGGACTGAACTGTCACAGGCATCAGACAGAGCCGCCTGAATACACTGCAATGGTGGACTTTCGTCAGCGCAAACTACTTGAGAATTATTCTCATTATAGCGAATACCTGAAAACGCAGCAAACGTTGGGCATCAGGATACCTTGTGCACCGCCATTTGATAATGACGGAATTCTCATTTGCTTATAACCAGACGGCTTAAAGGCACTGTAGCCAATTCATCGAATGGTAATAAAACGGTAATCAACTTGTCATCTGTGCTCCGCATAATCCGGCAATTTATTCGGAGACTAAACATGCGTTTCAGTGACATGCAACTGCGGCCCCTACCTCTAGTAATAGCGCTACAAGCCATCTTTGCACTGCCGGCATATGCCCAAGCCCAATTCACCGTAGCTGCTGGAACGAATGACACCGTCGCCAAAATACTGACCGGCACTAATGGCACAGTACAACAAGGTGCCAGCCTGATCGTTTCGTCGCCCAATACCACTGCAGCGATAAAGGTGAATGCCGGCACTTCCATCATCAATAACTACGGCACCATCAGTCAAGCTACTGGTGGCCGAGGCATTGATGCTAATGCAGCAGCAACCAACATCACTATTAACAACTATCTCGGCGGCGTCATCAACGCAGTCGGCGATGTCGCGATTCGGGTTGGTGATGTCAGTAGCCACTTCGTCATCGACAACCAAGGCACGATTTCACAGACCGGCATTTCCGCCGGCGGCAAGCGCGCAATCAAAGTAGACTCCGATTTCACATTCGCCGGCAATCAAATCATTAACGGTTCTGCAACAAATAAATTAGCTGTCATCAGCTCCACCGGCGATGATGCCTTGCGTCTTGGCTCGAATACTGTATTGACCAACTTCGGCCAAATTTTCTCGACCGGTATCGTCAATACCAAATGCCCTACCTATCTAGGCACAACCAATTGCCCTAGCAGCGCGCTCTCGGCAGCTGATGGTGTAGCTATCGAAAACGGCATGAAGAATGTCGCCATCCTGAATTACGGCTCCATCACCGGTCCGCGCCATGGCGTCGATGGTGGCGATCCGGTAGCTGCTGCTGCGGATGCCAATCTGGTCGGTATCGAACGCCTGATCGTGACGTCGATCGATGCCAATGGCGTGGTATTCGACAAGGTCGCCAATGGTGTCACCACCTCGGGCGTAAAAATCATCAACCCGGTTGTGATCAATCTTGCCGGCGGCACCATCACCGGTAACAACGGTTCCGGCGTCGGCCTGGACGGACATGGCGTTGTCATCAACTACGGCACCATCACCGGCAAATACGCTGGCGCAGGCAATGTCTATGACCATGGCAGCCTCGGCCTGACCACCAATAATGGTGACGGTGACGGCGTCGATATTGACGGCATCGCATATGTAGAAAACTACGGCCGCATCCAGGGTCTGGGCGCTGGCGGCTTTGATTCCGGCGGCGCTCCGAACGGCGCGGACGGTATTGCAGCCGGCGGCGGCACCATCATCAATCATGCGGGCGCCACCATCTACGGCCAATCCAAAGGTATTCTGATCGACGACGGTTCTGACGGCACCGCAATCGCCAGCGGCCGTGGCACAGCCACAGCAACAGGCGGTGCAATCCGCATCGTCAACGAAGGCTCCATCATCGGCGACAAGAAAGTCGCGGTTGGACTGATCGGTACTTTTAACGACACCCTGATCAACGGCGCCAGCGGCATCATCACCGGTGGTGCAGATGCAACGCGTCTCGGCGAAAACAACAGCACGGTTGCAGGTGCTGCGGTACAAATGGGTGCCGGCGACGACGTACTGGTCAACTATGGCCGCATCGAAGGTAAAAATGGCCTGGCGATCGATATGGGTACCGGCAATGACACCTTGCGTCTGCTCGGCGGTGTCGTGATCGGTAGCATAGACGGTGGTACCGGCACTAACCTGCTGGAAACCAATGGTACGCAAACTTTCAATGCCGGACAGTTAAGCAACTTCCAAAACATCACCGTCCTCGGTGGCAATACCACCTTCAACTATGCGCTGAACGACGCCAACAATATCCAGATCGATGCCGGCGGTAACCTGCGCATCAATGGCAATATCACTGCAAGCGGCAACCTGACCGTCAACGGTACGTTGCAAGCAGCCAGCGGCGATGCCTTCCGCAACGTAACTGTCGCTGGTAACTACGCACAAGGTGCAAGCGGTGTACTGGAAGTACGCATCGGTGCCAACAATGTAAGCGACAAGATTACCGTAACCGGTAACGCCACCTTCTCTGACAGTGCAACGATACGTCCTTTGATCACAGGTTCAGTCGCAGACGGCTCCAGCTACACGCTGGTATCGGCAGGCACCTTGAACGCCACTACCGGCAATCTGCAAGTCAACAATGGCAGCGGCGCTTTCTATACCTATAGCCTGCAAGGCAGTGGCAACGACCTGCAACTGGTCGCGCATCGCCAAAATGGTTTGGCAAATGCTCTGCCGCAGAACTTGGGGGGCTTGGCCAACTCTTTAGGCCAACTTGCTTCGAATGGATTCGCGAATTCGGAACAAGGCCTCAAGCTTTTGAATACTCTGCAATCCTTGCCGAATGCACGCGCATTGTCTGACGCGGCAGCACAGCTTGCACCGGAAACCAATGCTGCAGCACAGTCCGCAGCAACGGCGGCGCAAAGTAGTGTGTTCTCCGCTTTCGACAACCGCATGGATGCAGCGCGTAGTGGTGAACAAGTTGCTCTGAACAAGACCGGTCTAGCTGGTGGTGATGCGGCGGGCAATCGTTTCTGGATGCAAGGATTGGCGTCAATCGCGACACAAAAAGCACGCAAGGGTGCGAACGGTTTCGATCTGGATGCGCAAGGTCTGGCAGCCGGTTATGAAACCGACCTGAACAAGAGCGATATGGTCGGTATCTCCGGTGGCTATACGCAAGCAGGCAGTGATGGTCGCGATAGCGGTGCAGGCGATAGCAATGATGTCAAATCCCTGCATATCGGTGGCTACTTCAGCCGTACCGAAAGCAATTACACCCTGGATGCCAGCCTGGCGATTTCTGCCAACCGTTACACCACACAACGTCTGGTCAGCATTCCAGGTTTTAATGAAACCTTGCGCGGCAAATTCTCCGGCAACCAAATCGGTGCACGCTTCGAATACGGCCTACCCTTCGTATTGGATGCGACATGGAGTGGTCGCTGGTTGATGGGTGCTCGCGTCAGTCGTCTCGATAACGGCAGCTACACCGAAACTGGTGGCGCATCGGCACAAACCGTTGCCAGCAGCAGCGCCAATTCAGTACAAAGCGTATTGGGTGTGGAGTTCAGCAACAAGCTGAGCGCTTCTTCCAGCGCCACGCTGCGTGCCCGCTACCTGCATGAATTTGCCGATACGCCAGCCATCGAAGCGACCTTCGCCAGCGGCGGTCCAGCGTTCAAGATCGATGGTGTACAACCAGGACGCGAAGCATTGCAACTGGGGCTGGGCTATCGCAAAGTTACTGCAACAGGTACCACAATTGCATTTGGCTACGATATGGAAGTCAGGGATAAGTATCTCGGCCATCAATTGACGGCAAAAGCGATCTGGAACTTCTGATCCGGCTCAAATCGATAGGCGTACGCATACGGTGATCAACTCCCGGCAGAATCACAAGTTCTGCCGGGGCATCTGCCGGATAGGCACGCAAGAAGTTTTGCAGCAAAACAGGTGGAACGACTTTATCGTCATCCCCCACTACATGTATCTGCGGCAAATGAAATAATTCCTCCCGGACTACCAGCGCATTGAGCGAACCAGTCAACGGCGACACCCGATGATGCGTAGTCCATGCAGCATGATCAAGCGGTGCCGCAACAGTAATCAACATAGTCACATCATCACGTCGCGCAGCAATCAAAGCTGCCAACACACCGCCGCCTGAATAACCCGCCAACACAATATTTTTTGCCCGCGTAGTGCGCTTGGCTTCGCTGATCGCAACATTCAAACGTCCTACCCATTTCTCGGCAAAACGTGCGCCGGTCCAGTCGTCTACCGAGCATGCATTCAGTTCAACTTCAGAAATGTATTGGCAAGGCCGTGCCAGATAGAGCACGGTGTTTTTGGAAATACCTTTTGCCAAACGCCAGCCTGCCGCATCGACCGGCGTTGGATCTGACGACGGTTCACGCATATTCAGCCATGCACGACCATCACCTTCGATCACAACCCATAAATTGTCGGGGGCATTCTGTGATTGCCTCTGTGCGCGCAACATACCAACCAACGGTGGTTCTGCGCCGAAACGTACTGGCGTAAATCCTTGTGTACCGCCATCCTGCTTCATCGCAAGAAAGCGCTCTTCCGTCGTCAGTGCACATCCGGATAACAACATCGTCGCCAACACAAATGCGATGCAGACAAGACGATATATCGCGACTCCACTCGAATGGGACACATTACGCCCTAGCGTCTGCTTGATGAGGTTCATTGAGATGAAAGAAAAAATGATTGCGTAATGTCACCTGCAATCGATGGCAACGTCAAGGCATCCAGCGAAAAATGCCGGACATGCAGGCAAGCGGCAAAGAAAACCTTTTTCAGCATCACAGAATCAAAGAGAAATATCGCGCATCATTCATCAGAAATAATGCTCATTCGGCACAAAAAGAGACTCCAGACGTCAAAAGCTGTCGATATGCGAGGTTTTTCAATTATTCATGCCCAGCAGATGCAATCCCACAGGAAGAAGGGTAAAAATCCGTAAATAAATCCTTCTGCCCCTAACCTTGTACGGCATGAGGAATACAATACAGCCATGCACAGTTGCAACCTATTTGAATGGATAACAAGATGGAAAACGCCGTATACAACAACGCACTCGCCGCATTGAAAACATTGTTCGGCATGCCACGACCACTCGCGAACCAAAACGGAGCAAGATTTTTGCGTAACGGAACCGTCACGATTTACCACACCGAACTGTTCCCCGGCAATGAAGCAGAAATCGCGTTCAACGTGCACCCTATCTCTTCTTCCTATGGGATATCGCCCGCAACGTTGAACAGTCTGTTAGAGGAGTGCAGACAATTGACCGGACATCCAACCGAAGTCAATAAATTGCAAAACTGGCCGCGTATCGGTCTGGCGACCGAAGAAGAAGTGACACAGGTAATGGGTAAACTTGCTGCCGTACTGAAAAAATAAACAGACGCAATTTGTTCCTCCCCAAATTGCGCATGCGCGTATAAACTGTAAGCACAAACTGCTGACTCCACAGGCTCACCGATGTAATGTGACAAGGAGGAAATGATGGATAACCTGAACGTACAATTTCATGTCTCCGTTTTGACCGTCCCGCGCTACATCACGACAGATCAATTCCCTGAATGGCTCCACCGTGAAGCGCTGGCCATTCAGGAATTAAGCGAAGACAACAGCCTGACTATTATCAGATTGTTTCTTGCTGCTCGTATCAAGGAAGTGTGGACGAGGAAAAAGCTGGATGCACTGCTACAAGGCATCACCGATAAGTATCCGCATATTTTTCGGGTGGAGATGGTCGTAATCGACGATACGCTGGATATAGACGAGATAGAACTGATCCAGTCAGATGCAGAGCATGAGCTGGCGCAAGTACTGGAATCGGTTAAACAGTTTCAGGAATTGAAGGTAGCGAGAAGCAAGCTGCATTAATTCAACATTTGATCTGTACAGCGCCGTGTCTGACAAAGATCAAATCATGCTCAGCAATTGTGGCGCTCTTAAGAAAACATAAAAGCGAGCATTGCAGCATCGTCTTCCAACATCACAATGATAGTGACCGCCCATAGCAGAATATGGGCTTGCGCCAGCGCCAGCATATCTTTGGTGTTTTTATTAATTATCTTTACCATCTGCTTAAACGAGCCGGCTCAGTGAAGGTAGGCCACAATATACCTTGTTTCTTTTTCTGCAAAACAAAATGCCCGCTTGCGCGGGCATGTATATTCTGGCGGAGAGACGGGGATTCGAACCCCGGATAGGCTATGAACCTATACACGCTTTCCAGGCGTGCGACTTCAACCACTCATCCATCTCTCCTGATCTATCTTCGCCGACTGCTTTTTAGCGAAGCCGCCGATTATAGCAAAATTTTATCCAGAATTGCCGCTTTTCCTCACTATCTAAGATTACTAGACGTAAAAAAGCCGTCGCAGCGAGTAACTACGACGGCTTTATATTGAATGCAGGTCAATATTTTTATTGAGCCTGCTTCAATTGTTCCAGAATTGCCGGATTCTCTAGGGTCGAGATATCTTGCGTAATGGCTTCGTCTTTCGCCAGTACGCGCAACAGACGACGCATGATTTTTCCTGAGCGTGTTTTCGGCAAGTTGTCTCCGAAACGAATTTCCTTCGGTTTGGCGATCGGACCAATTTCTTTCGCTACCCAGTCACGCAGTTCCTTGGCGATCTGCTTGGCCTCATCACCGGTTGGACGGCTACGTTTTAGCACAACAAAAGCGCAAATCGATTCGCCAGTAGTTTCATCCGGTTTACCAACGACAGCTGCTTCGGCCACGATAGGATTGGCAACCAGTGCGGATTCGATTTCTGCTGTACCCATGCGATGGCCGGAGATATTCAGCACGTCATCGATACGACCGGTGATAGTGAAATAACCGGTTTCTTCATTGCGGATTGCGCCGTCACCTGCAAGGTAGGTTGTACCGCCGAGTTCTGCCGGGAAATAGCTCTTGGTGAAACGCTCTGGATCATTCCAGATATTGCGGATCATCGATGGCCATGGGCGTTTGATGACTAGCAAGCCACCTTTTCCGTCAGGCAGATCGTGGCCGCCATCATCGACAACCGCAGCGGTAATGCCTGGCAGTGGCAAAGTACATGAACCTGGCACCATAGGCGTAGCGCCAGGCATAGGTGAAATCACGTGACCACCGGTTTCTGTTTGCCAGAAAGTATCGGCAATCGGGCAACGTTCACCGCCGATGTTTTTGTAGTACCACATCCATGCTTCTGGATTAATCGGCTCACCAACGGAACCGAGCAAGCGCAAGCTGCTTAAGTCGTATTTGCTCGGATGTACAGCCGGATCCGCATCCGCAGCCTTGATCAATGAACGAATTGCCGTCGGTGCGGTGTAGAAAATCGTGACCTTGTGCTTTTGCACCATGTCCCAGAAACGACCCGCGTTCGGGAACATCGGTACGCCTTCGAATACTATTTGTGTCGCACCGCAAGCCAGTGGCCCGTAAGTAACGTAAGTGTGGCCCGTGATCCAACCGATATCGGCAGTACACCAATAAACATCGTTCGGCTTGATGTCGAAAGTCCACTTCATCGTCAACATCGCCCACAACAGATAGCCTGCGGATGAATGCTGCACGCCTTTTGGTTTACCGGTCGAACCGGATGTGTAAAGGATGAACAATGGATGCTCGGCACCGACTGCTACCGGCTCACATTCAGCAGCTTGTTTCTCAACCAAGTCATGCAACCAGATATCGCGACCGGCGACGAAGTTCATGTCTCCGCCTGTGCGTTTGTAGACAACGACATTGCGGATAGTATTGCAGCCACCGAGCGCGAGCGCTTCATCGACGATGGATTTCAGTGGCAGATTTTTACCGCCGCGTACTTGGTAGTCAGAAGTCAGCACCGCTACTGCGCCTGCATCGATGATGCGTTCCTGCAGCGACTTGGCAGAGAAGCCACCGAATACGACCGAGTGCGTTGCGCCAATACGTGCACATGCCTGCATCGCAGCCACGCCTTCGACCGACATCGGCATATAAATAATGACTCGATCGCCTTTCTGGATGCCCAGCTCTCTCAAGCCGTTGGCAAATTTGCAGACGCGTTCGTACAGTTCTTTATAAGTGACCCGTGTAACTTTGCCATCATCTGACTCAAAAATGAGCGCAACTTTGTCGGCATTGCCATTATGCAGATGACGATCCAGACAGTTGTAGGAGACGTTTAACTCACCGTCTTCAAACCATTTATAGAATGGCGCATTGGACTCATCCAGTTTTTTGGTGAATGGTTTGGTCCATTGAATATTCTGCTGGGCAAGGCGTGCCCAGAATCCTTCGTAATCTTCTTCTGCCTCGGCACAAAGTGCGCGATAGGCATCCATACCACTAATAGCAGCATTTTTAACGAACTCAACAGGCGGATTAAACACCCGCGCCTCTTGCTTGAAGCTTTCAATACTGGACATCGTCCCCTCCGTTACGGATTTTATTTGTTACTCACAATATGCTTTTACACTTACTGAAGCCTTACACAAATCCGGCTTCAGCAAGTTGAAATTGACTAAGTGCTGCCGCACAGAAAAAGCGCATGCACGTGTAAAATGCAGTCTTCCATTTTGCTCCTTGTTACCTCAACGCATCCCATGACATCACCTGTACATACTGACGAATTGCCAACAAAAAAGGCCATTCATCCTCTAGCTGGCTTCATTTTCATGACGCGCTGGCTGCAACTGCCATTGTATCTGGGTCTGATTCTGGCGCAATGCGTCTACGTTTATCATTTTTGGGTTGAACTGTCGGATTTGATCGGTGCCATCCTCGGCAACCCTGAATCCCTGAAACATATTCTAGATGTAGTCACGATTCCCGGCACACAGCGCGCGGAGAAGCTTACCGAAACAACCATTATGTTGGTCGTGCTCGGTCTGATCGACGTAGTCATGATTTCCAACCTGTTGATCATGGTGATTATTGGCGGCTACGAAACCTTCGTCTCACGCATGAATCTGGAAAGCCATCCCGATCAACCGGAATGGTTGTCACACGTCAATGCGTCAGTGCTGAAAGTCAAACTGGCGACAGCGATTATCGGCATCTCGTCCATCCATTTGTTGAAGACCTTCATCAACGCATCTGCTTATGATGCAAAAACGCTATACGCACAAACCGGTATTCATATTGTCTTCCTGTTGTCCGCAATGGCGATTGCCTATGCGGATCGCATCATGGCGGACACCAACGCACTGAATAAATCTTCCCACTAACGCTCACAGCCGACACTGCCATGACCATCATTAAACAAGACGATTTAATCGAATCCGTTGCTGCAGCATTACAGTACATCAGCTACTACCATCCGCAGGATTACATCCAGCACTTGGCTCGTGCATACGAGGCAGAACAAAGTCCGGCAGCAAAAGATGCGATTGCGCAAATCCTGACCAATTCGCGCATGTGCGCAGAAGGCAAGCGCCCTCTTTGTCAGGACACCGGCATCGTCAATGTATTCTTGAAAATCGGTATGGAAGTCCGCTTTGAAGGATTCGGCAAAGGGTCGATCACCGACGCGGTGAATGAAGGTGTGCGTCAGGCATACAACCATCCAGACAACACGCTGCGCGCATCGATCGTGGCTGATCCGCATTTCGAGCGCAAAAATACCAAGGACAACACACCTGCTGTCGTTCACATGGAATTGGTTCCTGGCAACACTGTCGATATCCAAGTTGCGGCTAAAGGCGGTGGTTCGGAAAACAAAACCAAGTTCGTCATGCTCAACCCTTCAGACTCGCTGGTCGATTGGGTGATGCAAACCGTGCCTTTGATGGGCGCAGGCTGGTGCCCACCAGGCATGCTCGGTATTGGTATCGGTGGCACAGCAGAACGCGCAATGCTGATGGCCAAACAAGTGTTGATGGAAGACATCGACATGTACGATTTGAAAAAACGCGGTCCGCAAAATAAGACCGAAGAACTGCGCATTGAGTTGTGCGACAAGATCAATTCGCTCGGCATAGGCGCGCAAGGTCTCGGCGGTTTGACCACTGTGCTCGACGTGAAGATCATGATGCATCCGACACACGCGGCATCCAAACCAGTCGCCATGATCCCGAACTGCGCCGCCACACGTCACGCGCACTTCGTACTCGACGGTTCCGGCCCGGTTTATCTGGACCCACCATCACTGTCCGATTGGCCGAACGTGAACTGGACGCCAAATACAGAACAATCCAAACGCGTCGATTTGAATACACTGACCAAGGAAGAAGTCGCTTCGTGGAAACCGGGACAAACCTTGCTGTTGAACGGCAAGATGCTGACCGGTCGCGATGCTGCACACAAACGCATACAAGATATGTTGGCCAAAGGCGAAAAACTACCAGTCGACTTCACCAATCGCATCATCTATTACGTCGGCCCGGTCGATCCGGTACGGGACGAAGCCGTTGGTCCAGCAGGCCCAACCACAGCAACGCGCATGGATAAATTTACCGAGATGATGTTGGCGCAAACCGGCTTGATCTCGATGGTCGGTAAGGCAGAACGTGGCCCAACCGCCATTGAAGCAATCAAGAAACATCAATCGGCTTACTTGATGGCAGTTGGTGGTGCCGCGTACCTGGTATCGAAAGCGATCAAGACCGCCAAAGTTCTCGGCTTCGAAGATCTGGGAATGGAAGCGATTTACGAATTTGATGTGACAGATATGCCCGTCACAGTCGCGGTTGACTCAAACGGCACCTCGGTACATACAACCGGACCGAAGGAATGGAAAGAGAAAATCGAGAAGATTCGTTTGAACGATATTCCTGTTTCCGCAATCTGACATCGCATATCAATCAAGCAGACATCGAACGTGGCATTCTCCGCATATCCTGATCCTGTTGCAGCCGACGCACCGATAGGCATTTTCGACTCGGGCGTTGGTGCTTTGTCGGTCCTGCGTCATATCCAGGCGCGCTTGCCGTCCGAACATTTATTGTGCTTTGCCGATTCCGGCTACGCACCATACGGCGGCAAATCCGATGCCGAAATCATCGAACGCACTTTGGCAATTGCATCCTTTCTTGCAACCAAGAACATCAAGGCTATCGTCGTCGCCTGCAATACTGCGACCGCTGCAGCCATCGATGCCTTGCGCCAGCATTATCCGGAATTGATCATCGTCGGCGTCGAACCAGGCCTCAAACCCGCAGCCGTTTTTAGCAAAAGTGGCAAGGCTGGCGTATTGGCGACAGCCAGCACCATCGCAAGCAGCCGCTTCATTGCCCTGCGCGACCAGATCAGCGCATCAACCGGCGTCACGTTTCTGTCGCAAGCTTGTGTCGGTCTGGTTGAAGAAATTGAAAAAGGTGAGCTGGACTCACCCGAAACAACCGCCATGCTGGAACGCTACGTCACACCGCTGCTGCGTGGCGGTGCCGATACGCTGGCCTTGGGCTGCACGCACTACCCTTTCGTACAACCGTTGATCGAAGCCATCGTCGAACGCGAAAGCACCGTGCCAGTTACGATCATCGATACTGGCGAAGCCGTGTCACGCCAGCTCGAGCGACTGTTGCAACAACGCGGCCTGCAGCGATTTGAAACAACTGCCGGATCGCTACAAGCCTTCACAAGCGGTAGTCGCAGTGCCCTCGTTCAAGCCTTTGCACAATTGCTGAATCAGCATCCCTCAGTCACGGAAATGCCGGCAAAAACGGCTGCGTGAGAATAATTTGATTCATTTCTTTATTTGATTTGCCAGCCGCGTATGAATTTTGTATAATGCGCAGCTGTCTAGCAAACATTGTTAGTCAGATAGTTGTAAATCAGTGGTGGCTGTAGCTCAGTTGGTAGAGTCCAGGATTGTGATTCCTGTTGTCGTGGGTTCGAGCCCCATCAGCCACCCCACTGTATTTCAATAAAATCAGCATTTTCTTCCTCGCTGATTTTTCATATTTCAAATCCACACTATCCAAACGATTTCACAACGCGTAATTTGACGCGACGTGCATACGTCCATTTTCGCTTCATTTAAACGATGTGGAAAAGTTCAGGTCGCGGCAAAGCAATCTGCCATGCAGGCAGATGTTCCGACTCAGATTTGACAGGACGCCATTAAAATATTTTTTCTCCGCGCAGATAATCGATCACGATTGCATTAACGGCAGACAAGCGTGCCTCTGCGTTGCCACTCTGCGCCGCAGCGATCTGGCGCAAATAATCCAGCATCAAGGTTTTTGCCTTGCGCGCGACATCGATAGTCACGGCTTCTTCTTCGTAAAGAATGACATACGATCTGGCAAAGTTGGCGATCAAGAAATATGCGGCAGCGTTATTCGCATCATTGTCGATAAGGGACAGGCACTGTGCACGCAGTTCAACGTAAGAATCTGTACCCGCTTCACGCGTTTCGAACTGGCTAACGATCTCTGTTAAATTCATTTTCACTTCCAAAATAATGGTCGGTTAAATTCAATTTCTCAAAGCAGTCGTCGATCACGACTTTTCACATCGCCTTGAGGACATATTGTACCTAAGCCGATAGAAATGCATCGCTCTCGATTATTTTTGAATAAACAATTTTTTCCAAAGTCATCTGGCGATCGCCAGATCGAAACAAGCTATTTTCGACTTTTTCTAGCTGACAATGGATTTGGCCTACTATATACACAGAACTACAACCAGTACTCACTCTGACAAAAGGAGACTTTAGATGAATATCAAAAGTAAAAACGCAGCATTGGTTCTCGCGGCAACCGCCGCATTAGTGTGTTCCCCCTTAGTAGTCCAAGCACAGTACGTCGGCCCTTCAGCTCAGATTACCGTCAGCTCAATTGCCGACATTTTAAAAAATCCAGTCGATGATCAACCTGTCATGTTGCGCGGACTCTTGATTAAACAAGTCGGACACGATAAATACATACTCTCCGATGGCACTGGTGAAATTCGCGTTGAGATCGATGCCAAGCGTTTCGCAGGGCAGCAAGTTGATGCAAATACCAAAGTCGAGTTAAGAGGAAAAGTGGAAAAAGATTTTCTTCAAAGTCCGGAGGTCGACGTAGATACACTCATCTTATTGAGATAACTCGTCAAATAAACTGATACTCGAAGAGGTATCGCGGACATAAAAAAACCGTCGCATGCGACGGTTTTTTATTTTGCAGACCTGACTAAGATTAATGTCCGGACAATGCAGCTTCAGCAGCAGCATTTTGTTTGCGGATTTTTTCTTTTTCAGCTTCAGCTTCCGGGCTCAATGGTGCAGCTGGATCTGTGCTTGTTGCAGCAGCAGGTTCTGCAGGTGTATGGCTTTCAGCGCCACAACCAGCCAATAACATAGCCAACGCAAATGCTGCGAATAATACTTTACTCATTGCTCTTCCTTCTGAATTGATGATTCTATGTATTTTCAAACACTGGTTACTCACCAGCAGTTGATACGCGTACTCTCACGACGAAACAATGCATACGCCACTGAAACCACTGACTGGAATATAAGAGATGTTAAGAAAACGGTAAATTGTGGAATCCACGTACCTGCATGTACTGCGGCGCAACATTACTGCTGTTTCTTTTTTGTCGGATATCACTATCTGATAGCAACATTGAGAACTTGATGGCACGGACGACTTGCACACTCTCGACATAGCCGGAGGTACGATTCAGGTCATGCACGACTGTTACGCTATCATTGCAGCTCATCGTCATTCAACTTGCACAATTCATGACAAAAACTCTGCTCGATACCAAGGCATTAGAAAATGTATTGGAAGAATTCGCTGATGCACGCAATTGGCAACAATTCCATTCTCCCAAGAATCTGGCCATGGCTCTAACTGGTGAAGTGGGCGAATTGGTAGAAATTTTCCAATGGCGCACTGAAGAAGAATCCTGGCAGGTGGCACAAGCGCCGGAAACCGCCGAACATGTGCGCCAGGAGCTGGCCGATGTTGCGCTGTATCTGATACGTCTGGCTTCGGTCCTCAAGGTTGATTTGAATGCCGCGATTCAAGACAAGCTTGTGATCAACGCAAAAAAATACCCAGCACTGTAAAATTCGTCACTGCCGACTTGATCGGCACGAATCGAGATGAACGATTTTGCAGCGCTCATCACTTCTTATATTCCCGTAAAGTTGACGATGGCTGCGCTACACGCCATTAGATCATTCTGAAATTTCTCATGACCGATACACAATTCAACGCCAGAAAAAATACTGCCAGTACATTTACGGAATGGCTGCGTGAACAGAATCAAGATAACTGGAATGCTGCGATCAATCATCGCTTCATCGATGAGTTATTTGCCGGCTCAGTGGCAGAAGATGTGCTGCAACACTATCTGGTGCAGGATTATCAATTCATCGATCGCTTCGTCGCCCTGCTCGGCGCAGCCATTGCCAGCGCTGATCGCTTTGAATCGCGGGTACGACTAGCCCGCTTTGCAGCGATGATTACCAGCGATGAAAATACCTATTTCCTGCGCGCCTTCGATGAGCTCGGCACTGCTACCAAACATCGCACTGCACCGCAATTGACTGCGCCGACCAAGGCATTCCAGGACTTGATGGCAGAAGCGGCTGAAAGCAGAATCTATCCTTTGTGTCTGTCTGTCTTGGTCGTGGCCGAATGGCTGTACTTGAGCTGGGCCGACCGTCCAAACGCTGCGCTACCGGAACGTTTTATTCATGCAGAGTGGATCACCTTGCATAACAATCCAGCCTTTGCCGAATTCATTAGCTGGCTGCGCTCTGAACTGGATCGCACTGGTGCGGCACTCGATGCCGATGGACAAGCACGCAGTGCAGACATGTTCGGTCGCGCCGTCAAGCTGGAACGTGAGTTCTTCGATCACGTCTACACTCCGCTCCAATACTCCTGAATCCCTGCCCGTGCGCATGCGACGGGCCACCATCCTCGTTAAGGAACACCATGTCTTTTACTGCTGAAATTTGGAAGAAGAATGCGGCCTTGTTTGAAACAACCCGCACCATGCCATTCAATCAGGAACTCGCCGACGGCACACTGAGTAAAGAGCGCTTCCGTCATTACATGATTCAGGATGCGCACTATCTGGTCGCTTTCGGCCGCGCACTGGCCATTGCAGCCGCCAAAGCAGACAATGCTGACGAAGTAGTGCAGTTCGCCAACGCAGCGCATGGCGCAGTGGTGGTCGAGCGCAGCCTGCACAAGGATTTCATGGAACAATTTGGCGTCAGCCCGGCTACCTTTGCCGCCACGCCACTCTCGCCAACCACGCATCATTACAGCAGCTATCTGCTGGCAAATGCGTGGAGCGCATCTTATCCGGTCGCTTTGGCCGGTTTGCTGCCTTGCTTCTGGATCTACGCCGAAATCGGCCGCGACATTGTTGGTCGTACAGCGAAGAATAATCCTTACGATGCATGGATCAGTACTTACGGCGGCGAAGAATTCCACTCCGCAGTACGCGCTGTGATTGCAACAGTTGATCGCGTCGCCGCAGTTGCCAGCGAAGAGACACGACGCGATATGCATATCGCTTATACACATGCAGCCAAACTGGAGTGGATGTTCTGGGATTCTGCTTATCGTCTGGAGCAATGGCCAGTCTAAATAATCTTTATTGCTGATCACAATACAAAGCAGCGACTGCATGTAAAAGAGCCCGATTCAATCCATGAATCGGGCTCTTTTTATTTCACCTGTTTATTACGGCATTACTTCTCGGCGATCGCTGTATCAAAACGTTTATTCACTTCATTCCAGTTCACCACTTGTCACCAGCGATTTAAATACTCTGCGCGACGATTGTTGTACTTCAGGGAGTAAGCATGTTCCTGCCATACCAAACGAGTAGTAGACTGTGGAAGTGATGACAGCAATGCCGCATGTTACTCATGAGCATGTGTATTATTCTGAATGATCGTACGCCGCTAGTACCTAGCGACACGTCACTTCCCCTACCAATCGACAGGAGTTCATTATGGACGAAGAAAATTTCAATCTCAGCATGCGTAAATTTTTGAAAATGGTGGGAGTTAGTTCACAGCATGAAATCGAAAAAGCAGTGGAAGCAGCGATAGCAAACGGCAGCATTGCCGGTACCGAATCATTCCCTGCAAAGGTCACGCTGGAAATTGAAGGACTTAAATTGAATATCACCTTCGATGGTGATATTCGTCTTCAATAAATAAGGATAGCAACAAGGTGCCTCTTATTATTATTCGAGCACCATGACTAGAAACCGGATGCACATCACTGTGCATCCGGTTTTTTACTTTATCTTCTCGACCCAGCTACCGGCGTCATCTCACCCGATCTTGATGCAAAAGCTCACCATTTATATGGCGGAATCGCCATCGTAACCAAGGCACTGATTTGCGTTTGCTCAATAAATTGATCTGGGCTGCTTTCTGCCGCTGCGCGTATTGGATGCGCAATGATGAACAAGCCACCAATCACGGTGATTGCACATATCAATAGGGTGTAGTGAAGTTTTCTCATGGTGTGTTCTCGATTCAATAGAAGGTTCTTCAACAGAAAGTATTAAGGAAGCGTGCCCGCAATCAACTCGCTGCCAACTGTAATCTGCGGCCCGAAAGGCAAAATATTGGCATGCGCCCCCAGTACCTTATTCACACTGTCCTTACTCATCTGTTGCTTCATTCCTAACCATGGATTACGTTTCTTACGCTGCAAGAAGTTTTCTTCTCCCAGCGCATGCACAAATTGCGGTGTAAAAATGGCTGGCTCGGTTTTGTTATAGGCATAACCTTCCATCCGGATTTTATTTCCCAGATACCTCAGAGCTTCCACACGCTTTCTTTTCAACATCTTTTCAATTCGCTCGGCTTGATGCTCGGCAATTTCATGGCGTGTATTGATATATCCCGGCCATTCAACGTCGCCTAATTTCTCTGCAATCAAATGCTTGAAAATATCTTGTGGTGTTGTTTGGAGTATGGACATGATCACCTCTGATGTAGTGCGCCTCAAATCGCTACGTCTTATCCCAGAGTGCTTCAATCTTGCTCTCAAATTCCTCGCTTATTCATGCAGCAAACAGCCAGTTTGAGCAGGATATTGGCATCGTAGCGGTACCGTGGACTCCGCCATATAGGACAGCAACGCAACTTCGTGTAGGAAAAGATGAAGAAATGCAAACATTTCCCATGAATACGGTATGTCCAAGATAGGATGGCAAGCTTAAGAGCAGCTTAAAAGAATGCCTTAATGTTGATTCCTGCAAATAATATGTATGAATTTCCTGTACGCTTCGTTCTTCAGGATTAAATTGAAATGCACCATGTCTGACGGCTCTTCTGCGCAATCCGCACCTTCCATCCCTGCACTCGCTATCCCTGCTTTATCGCTTGCCGCCTTCGGTAGCGCGATTTCACTGCGGGTTACCGACCCCTTATTACCCCGACTGGCACAAGAATTCGGCATTTCCCTGGGGAATGTTTCTTATGTCATTACCGCTTTTTCCATCGCGTACGGCATCTCCCAATTGTTTTTTGGTCCGGTTGGTGACCGCTTTGGGAAGTACTTTGTCATTTCCTGCGCATGTGTCGCCTGCGCCTTGACCGCACTGCTATGTGCACTTGCACCCAGCTATCCCCTGCTTCTTGTCGCACGCCTGCTGGCGGGGGCAACTGCAGCTGCCATCATTCCCTTGTCCATGGCCTGGATCGGCGACGTCGTTCCTTATGACGAGCGCCAACCGGTACTTGCCCAGTTCCTGATTGGGCAAATTGTCGGCATTTCTGCCGGTGTATTACTGGGTGGTCTGGCTGCCGATTATTTCAGCTGGCGTGTGCCGTTTTTTGGCATTTCATTTTGTTTTGTCTTGATCAGCCTGACACTGTTCTCCTTTAATCGACGTCTGCCGGCTTACGCACTAACCACGCACAAAGCTGAAGGCGCCGTAGTGCCACGTATGATTAACGAGTTCCGGCAGGTGTTGTCGAAACCGTGGGCGCGTATCGTGCTGATCACCGTGTTTCTGGAAGGTGGCTTCTTGTATGGGGCTTTTGCATTCATAGCCACGCATTTACATCACAAACATCAAATATCGCTGACAAATGCCGCTTCTCTGGTCATGCTATTCGGCCTGGGTGGCTTGCTGTATGCCAGCACTTCGCGCAAGTTAGTGCGCAATCTAGGGGAAAAAGGCTTGGCTCTCTGGGGCGGCATTATCATCGCCGCCTCCTTCCTGACCATTGGGCTGGCACCAAGCTGGTGGTGGGCAATCCCGGGATGTTTCGCTGCCGGCCTCGGTTTTTACATGCTGCATAACACTTTGCAGATCAATGCCACGCAAATGGCACCGGAGCGACGCGGCGCAGCCGTTTCTGCCTTTGCCTCCTTTTTCTACTTGGGCCAATCGGTAGGCGTCGGTGCTGCAGGCTTAGGCATTGCCTATCTGGGCACCAGTGTCGTGATTACCATCGGTGCCATCGGTGTCCTCCTGGTCGCCTTGAATTTTTCTCGGCTAAAGTCAGCGCATATGGCGGACAATTCTTGAATTGCACAAGAACAAGCTATTTTCTTGCTCCGGGTCCCGTTAGCGATATACTGATATTGCACACTATCGCTAATCAGGAGGCTATATGTATCGCAAAATTCTGGTCGCCTACAATGGCACACCCGAAAGCCGTTCCGCTTTGCAAGAATGTGTAAGACTCGCTCCCGGCCCCGCCACTGAGATCCATTTGCTGGCCGTCGTCAGTCCTCCTCAATCCGTCGTCATTGGTGAATATGCCATGGTAGCGATGCTCGGCGTCGAAGAAGAAATTGCCGCCGAAAAGCAAAAAATGGCAGATGAACTCGCTGCCGGTCATGCTCATTTGCGCGAAGCCGGTTTGACCGTGCATCCGCATCTCGAAATGGGTGAACCGGTGCCCATGATTGCCGACATGGTCGACAAATTGGGAATAGAACTCGTGATCGTCGGCCATTCGCGCCTCCAGTCATTGGCCATGCGTTGGTGGCGTGGTTCTACCGATGCTCTGCTCGTTGAAAAGATACGCTGCAGTCTTTTGGTGGCAAGCGATCCGAATTAATATTAAATAGATCTGCAGAGAGAAATGACAGTGCCCAGTACTTTTTCTCAGCGAGAGAATATCGCTTTGTTGCCTATTCATTAAGCGATACATCTTGTTACAGGCTTTACCAATTAGCTGTGGCTGATTGAGGCAATTAGGCGTTAAATACAATCATCACTGAGTGAGATTGCCATGAAAAAAATTCTTTCCATTTCCCTTGCCGGCTTGGTAGCAAGTGCAGCCTTATTGGCTGCTGCACCAGCAATGGCAGGCGGTCACTGGTCCGTCAACGTGGGTGTCGGCCTTGGCGGAGGCGGTTACGGAGGTGGCTACTATGCACCACCTCCGATGTACTATGCGCCACCACTTAATAATTATTCAAATTATTACGCGCCACCTATCGTTTACGGCAATAACATTCCGGTCTACCAACCACCGCCACCAGTCGTTTATGTGCCGCCTCCGGTAGTTGTATATGGCTCAAGTTACCGCCCATACTACGGTCCTCATTATCACTCTCCCCGTCCGTATTATCGTGGGCCACGCGAGTATCGGGACTATCGTCGTTAATTTTTAAAGTGTCATAGGCGCTAAACACTGCGCCTTGATTAGGCTACGATTATTCTCATTACGATAAAAAAATGGCTAGCCGATACAGGCTAGCCATTTTTATTTTCCGACTCAGTTTCGTCATCAACTATCGCTTATCTCCAACCGCGATGACCATGACCGTAATAGCCTCGACCACCGCCTCTGTAGTATCCAAAACCCAGACCTATACTAACCGGTGGGCCGACATAGACCGGAGCAGGCGCTGCATAAACAGGGCCGCCAACATAAGCGGGCTGATCGTAATAACCGGCGTTATACGGCACGATCGCACATCCACCCAGTGCAGCCAACGCCACTAGCGAAATGGTGAGGCGTTTCGCTACGCCTAGATTAAATGATTTCATCGCAACCACCTTTCTTCGAACAATTCGTTAAAGGAGCAAACAGCGAATCATTTGTGATTCAAAGCGCTGCACTCCTTTTCCGATAATGCAAATCTGCTCCAACATTTTCTGCTGAGTACATCTCTTCATCTCGCATAGACACTATTGAACTGTGTCTATGCCCTCAAAAATCTGAATCCTAGCGACGATAATCGCCGCGACCGTATGGCTCGTAATCAACGCGACGTACATCTCTGTAAGACTGATTACGATAATCGTCACGTTGCGCATAGCTATCGCGGTAATACGGTCTTGCATAAGCAGGAGCGGGACGATAGTAGTTAGGAGGTGCCTGGTAATAAGCTTGCGGTTGACGACCATAATAACGATCACCATGACCGGAAGCGCTTGCACCAACTGCAGCACCCAGCACGCCACCGACAATCGCGCCATTTTGTCCACCGACGCTATTACCGATGACTGCGCCAACTACTGCACCGAGTGCTGTGTTGATACCGCGGTTATCTGCAAAGGCAGTCGTTGAAACTGCAGCAGTCGCTATCAGAGCAATGCCTATCCATTTTTTATGCAACATGATCGATTCCTTTTTGCCGTCGCGAAAACCAGATTTGGCTTCATTAATCGCTTCGGTATGGAATCACTATATAGGCTGCATGCGTAAAATCCACGAGAGAAATAGTCTTTTACAATTGTAAAGAAGTATGAAGACAGGCTTGCTGTATCAGGAGAGGAATGATGTGTAGTACTTGAGCAATATTGCTAGATGGTGATGCACGTATTGCATCCGTATCCGATTCAGGAGAACAACAGAATCGATAGATAGCCGGATGCAATAAAACTAGAGATTAACCTCGGAAACGATTTTCCATTGCACGCCTTCCTTGGCCCAATACTGGCGCTTGCGTGTAACGTGCTTCCCTTTGCCGATCACAGCTTCTTGTGTGAAAGCTGCAACGATCAATTCTTTCTGGTCCTTCTGATCTGGATAACGGAACAAAGTCACATCACGCAAAGTGACGTTGATTTTGCGCGCGCCCAAATTAGACTGCTGTACTTTATCCAGCCAGTTATTCAGGTTCTGTCCGCGCATCGCCTTGAAGTTGCGCGAATAATGACGACGCAGCAATTCAGGATCTGTGGTTTCCAAATCGACACGCCATGCTTCCAGCATCTTGTTTGCAGCGACACGGTCTGCTTCCCATTTTGTCTTCGAGACAAATTTGAGATCTTCGCTGATGATCACCGGCGTATTACCGATTTCAACCGAGGCCGACAATTCTTTCAAATCAGGATTGGTGAGCACCACGCAACCATCTGAAGACAAAGGTGGGCGGCTATAACTGTCCGATGGCGTACCGTGCAGCCAGATACCCGAACCGCTGCGGCCGTTGGCCTTGTCCCATTCATTCGGGTAATTGATAGGCAAAGCACCCGGACCATAAAATTCCGGCAAACGTGCACCAGGCAAACGCGCGGTAATGTAATACACACCGAGTGGCGTCTTTTGGTCGCCTTCCTTGAATTTATTGACGCCGAGTTTGCCTTGACTGATGTAGTAATCACTCACCAGTTTGAAGTTGCCATTGACGCGTTCATAGACATAAAGACGCGAACGCTTGGCATCGACCAGCAGAATGTTTTTCTGGTCATCGCGCATTTGCAAAATTGCACGGGGAATCAAATCCGGATCAGGCCGCTCACGCAAGGACTTCAAGCGTACGATCGCTTCATCGCGCAGATTATTGAGGCTCTCGGCAGGCGCATTGGAAGCAGCACCGAAAGTTTTAATCGGACGCGTATGCAATAGCAATAAATCGCCACGCACCAAATGACCAAGACGGAAGTTGGGATAGGCCGCTACCAAGGCATCCGCTTTGGCCTGCGCATCGCGCAAGCGATTAGCCGACAATGCCTTGTAGACATCTATCAGCATCACTTCAGGATCAAGACGTGCAGGAATACCCGGCTTGCTACCGTTAGCAAAAACTGGCGTCGACGACATGATGCCGCCGGCGATCAGCAACCCTAAAGCAGTTGTACTTGCCTTATTCCCGAGACGACGTGCGATAGATCGCAACTGTGTACACAAACAAACCATTAGCTACCCGAACGCTCCTGCTTGATATGCCATTTGCCAGCCTGCTTGGTCATGACCAGCGTTTTACGGCTATTGGCTTTGGTGCGATCTGAATCGTAAACCTGGCGGAATTTCACGGTGGCAGTATTGCCGTTCACGCTAACTTGCGGCGTTTCGATTTTCACGCTGATGCGTCCTTTGTCTTCAATACGTGCACGACGTTCATCCGCCCACGCCTTGCGCGATTGTCCGGCAGGCAAATCAAAGTCATTCGAATAAGCACTCAGATAAGCTTTGACGTCACGTGCACTCCATGCCTTGGCCCAAGTATGAACAGCGGCCAGAACTTGATCACGCTCAGCATCAGCTGCGGCATTGGCTTTAGCCTTGGCTTCACGCTTGGCGTCGGCTTCCGCTTTTTGCGCTGCCTTCTGCGCTGCTTTTTGTTCGGCTAATTGTTCTGCCTTAGCATCATGTTTCGGCTCAGGCTTGGCTTCGACCTTAGGAACTTCCTTGACTACCGGTTTCTGCTCGACTTTTGGCTCTGGTCTGATCGGCTCTACTTTGGCCGGCGCTGGCGTTGCTGCCGCAACCACGGCTACTTTCGGATTTGTGCCGCCGGTCGTGTTACCAACCAAGGTGCGCACCATCGTCAATTTGGATTTTGCCGCGGTATTGCTGTTATCGAGTTGCAGTGCCTTGTCGTACGCCTGACTTGCCAATTTGGCATGCACATCGCCCAGATTTTCATAGGCAGTTGCGTAAGTCGGGTTGGTGCGAATCGCCATATCCAAAGCCGTGCGTGCCTTGTCGTATTGACCACTGGACGCGTACAAAACAGCCAGATTGTTATAAGGCTCAGGCAAGGTTGGATAATCTTCCGTCAACTTGCTGAAGATCGCGATCGCTTCTGTCGACTTGTTTTGTTCGGTCAGAATCACACCTTTCAGGAAGCGCATTTGCGCATCGCGCGGATTCTTGCTCAAGAAGGCATCGGCCTTGGCCAAAGCTGGTCCATGCTGCCCTGCGCGCAATAATTGCGACACATCCGCCAATTCATCGGCCATCGCCGGAGAAACACAAAATCCTGCTACCAAGCTGATTGAGATCAAGGCCCGGCTCAGCGCTTGGCGTAAGCCTGAATGTGGAGTGCGGCGCGACGCAAAGAACATGGTTTTCCTTATTATGGTTGTAGGGTAAATGCGCACACCCGATATAGTACGACAAACCGCCGCCCTTCCCCAATCGATTGCTGCATCGAAATGTGGCGGGATGACTACGTTTTTCAGGGTGTGGCACGCTGGGATAGGCGATTTCTGTACTCGGCGGTGATTTTCCGAGATTTCGCTAGCGCTCGCAAGCATGCATCGACGGATGAAATCCGATACGACTGTGGAATATAAGACAAAGGGATATGCGGCACGCTAGCTGCATATCCCTTGATTAACTGAGCGAGAAATTACTTTGCAGCGGAAGAACTTGCTGCAGGCACCGTCATCAGCGCATACGACATTTGCAAATTAGCGGCAGGAACAAGTGCCGGCAATTCGGCTGGCGCGCTAGCAATGACCGGCGCGACTACGACTTGTTTGGCTGCTTGCGGTGTCAACAACTGCATCGCACCACTTTGAACCGCCCAAGCCGCGACACCTGCGCACAAAGCCAGACCGACCGCGACCGAAGTCCATACACGTGCATTCGATTTACGTGGCAGTGTAACGGTCGACTCCGCCAAAACGGCTTCAGCCCGCATACGCCATTCTTCGTTGTGTTCGCTTTGTGCGCTGATACGCAGCAACAGCTCACGTGCGACGAGTTGTGCTTCTTCTTGTTCGCGATCCAGTCGTGCCTGATTGGTCTTGGATAACTCCAGTGCCGCTGTAGCAAGTTTGGCTTTATCTTGTGCAATCGCCAGTGCTTCGCGTTCTGCTTCGAGCTGCGCTTCTTGTGCCAAGCGTGCTTCGGTTTCCAGTGCCAGGCGCTGCGCAGCCAACTCCGCTTCTTCCAATCCGGCGATCGCACATTGTTCGGCTTCTGTGCATGCACGCTGTTCTGCTTGAAGCTTCTCTTGCATTGCAAGCAAGGCTATTTCACTTGCTTCAGCCCGTTGCAATTCAAGCTGTTGCTGTTCTTCCAGCATGCTCACTGCTTGTTGTTCCGCACTGATGCGTTGCGCTTCAATTTCAGCCAGCTCATTTGCTTCCTGCGCCTTGCGCTCGGCAAGCTCTGTCAAGATGCTTTGTGCTTCGGCTTGCTGTGTTTCTTTTTCCAGCAATGCTTTTTCTGCCATGGTCGCGGCTTCGGTCGCTTCACGCAATGCTGCTTGTACTTGTTCCCGGCTGCGCAAAATACCAGCTTGTTCTTGTTCAGCACGCACACGCGACTCGGATGCAGCCAATGCTGCTTCTTCTGCCACGAGTTTTTCCTGCGTTGCTTGCAACAATGCGGTCGCTGCATGCGCGCGTTGCTGCTCGACTGTCAGCTTTTTCTCAATCGCATTCATGGCTTGCTGTTCCAGATTGGCGCGTACACGTTCTGTTTTCGCCAATTCGACTGCTTGCCGTGCCTGGATCTCTGCCGCTTCTGCTGCTTTACGTTGCAAGATAACTTGTTGTTCTGCGGCTTCCAGCATTTGCTTTTCTGCTGCCAGACGCTGCGCACCAGATGTACGCGACGCCTGATCTGCTTCTGCTCGTGCCTGCAGTGTATTGGCCTCTTCGTTTTCCAAAAGGATGCGCGCTTCGGCTTCTATCCGTGCCTGCTGCTCCAAAGCCAGCTTTTGCTGTACAGCTGTCAATGCGTCTTGTTCTGCCAAACTGCGTGCTTGTTCCGCTTGTGCCAATGCCAATGCTTCTGCCGCGCGTTGTTCTGATGCCAGTGCAGCAGCGTGCTGAAATTCTGCCTTGGCTCGGGTTTGTTCCAATGTCGCACGTGTTGCTACGCATTCTGCTTCGCTGGCTTCGCGGATTTTTCGTTCGGCCAGTTCACGTTCACGCAGCATTTCCATATTCTGCAATTCGGCAACCGTACGTGCTTCTGCTTCGGCTTGTGCTGCTGCTTCGATCTGGCATTTCTCTGCAAGTGCCTGTACTGCCAACTCCTCCGCTTCTGCACGTTCGCGCTCGGCACGTGTCAGCTCGACCATTTGACGTGTTTTTTCCAAGGCTGCACGTGCGGCCTTGCGCTGCAAATCGGTCTTGGCTTTGGTTTGTGCCAGCGCATGTTGGTTGGCAACGCATTCTGCTTCACGTGCAGCGCGTAATTCTTGATCAGCTTGTTGTTGCGCTTCCATCAGCGCAGCGTGCTCCTGATTCGCACGTGCACGTGCTTCTGATGCTGCTTGCGCTTCCTGTTCTTTTGCGATTTTCGCCTGATTGGTTTGCAATTCTTTTTGCACAGCTTCGGCATGCTGGCGTTCGGCAGCCAACTTTTCCTGCATGACTGCCAGCGCTTTTTGCTCTACTTGCAGACGTTGTTCTTGCAGTTTCGCCAGCTTCACTGCTTCATGTGCTTGAGCCAAGGCGGCATCCGCTGCTGCACGTTTCAAGTTCGCTTGCGCTACCGTTTGCTCCATGGTGAGCTTGATGGCTGCGCTTTCTGCTTCCTGTGCAGAGATATTATTTTGCTCGGCTTGCTCTTGCATGCGCAGCAATGCGGTCTGCTCTTGATCGGCTTCTGTACGTGCCTTAACACTTGCCGAAACGGCTTCTTCTGCCAGCTTCTTTTCCTGCAATGCGACTAATGCACGTTGCTCCGCTGTTGCGCGCTCACGCTCGGCATTCGCCAGTGCCAATGCTTCTTCTGCTTTTTGCGATGCAGTTTCAGCCATTTGTTGCTGCAAGCTGACTCGTTCTGCGGCTCTGTCGAGTGCAATTTTTTCGGAAACTGCACGGGCTGTTGCCATTGAAGCGGCAGCGCGTTCCATCGCTAAACGTTGTTCAGCCAGTTCTCTGGCGCGCAATTCTTCTTCAGCCCGTACGCGTGATGCGGCGACTGCCTGTTGTTCAGCAATCGCGCGTTGACGTGCTTCTTCTTCGCCTCTGGCTTCTACTGCGATACGAGCACGAACTTGCTCATCAGCTTGATGTTCGGCTTCTACGCGAGCAACTGCTGATGTCTGTAATTGTTTTTCGACCTGGATACGTGCTTCGGTCGCAACGCGGATGCGCTCTTCCGCTTCGCGACGCGACTGCGCAGCAACTGCGGCCATTCTTTCTACATGTTCACGGCGCTCTGCTGCTGCATGCATCTCGGCTTCGGCTTGCAAGCGTAATTGAATCGCTTCCAGCGCGCGCTGCTCGGATTCAATACGTGCTTGTGCGGTTGACTGTTGTTCCTGCTCGGTTGCGGCACGGGCCAGTGCATCTTCGCGTGCACGCACTTCGGCAGGCACACGATTGAGCATGGTTGCCAAAGCCTTGCTATCGGCTTCTTCACGTTGCTGCGTCAGGATCGCTGCATCGCGCTGTGCGCTAATCAGTGACTTATTGGTTTCCAGTGCACTTTTCTCACGACGTGCATGCTCGCGTGCCAGATCGGCTACGCGTGACTCCAGGCGCGCACGTTCTGCGGCATCTTCTTGCGCTGACTGCGTGGCAATTTCGGTTGCAGTAATGCGCTCGGCTACTTGGCGGCGCATATCTTCAGTTTCTTGCGCCAATTGCTCAGCGGCGGCCGCCGCGCGTGCGCTCAGTTCGCTTTCTTCAGCGATTTGTTCAATGGTGCGTTTCCGTGCTTGTTGCTCTGCTTTTGCACGGCCAATCGCGATAATGCCAAGTTGCGTATCAGCTTCGGTGCGTGCGCGAAGTTCTGCGATTTCCTTGTTGACGGCAATCGTGCGGGCTTCGCTGGCAGCACGTGCCTGACGTTCTGCTTCCAGACGAGCACGGCTGGCGGCAATGGCTTCTTCCGCAGCACGTGCGTTTTTATTGGCTTCGGCGATGGCCGCTGCGTCGGTTTGCACACGGTCTTCTGCGAGAGAACGGGCATGCGCTTCGGCATAGGCGCGGTTTTCTGCAGTGACTGTCGCCTTGGCTTCTGCTTCCACGCGGGCGATTGCTTCACGTATCGCTTTGAGATCCATGCCTCCGACACGAGCACCGCTTTTCGGCACATCAATTGTGCTGTCAATAACGTCGTCATTCTCCGCATCAGTCGCTTGCAGAGAAAGATTCTTACGCAGTGCTTGATTCGTTTCCATCATGGATCCCCGTTTGGATATCAGTTCCGGACGCTTTTATCTACATTGGCCGGAGTTTCTTAATAGGCATTATCAAGGGACCGGCCGTAAATCAGGCCTGAAAAAGAGGGGGAAAGCCGAGTCATTTCGGCGATATGGCAGGCGGTTTGGGTAGGAATTAGCCGTATTTTGCTAATCCCGTGTGGCGGACAACTCATGCAAGATGCTGCTCAAACGCTCTATCCGGAACGGTTTGACGAGGAAATAGTTCATCCCTGCGTCCATACAAGTTTGTATATCTGACAACGCACCAGCAGCAGTCAGGGCAACAATTGGCAGCGTTGATGCAGGTGTCGACATACGACGAATCGCACGCGTAGCTGCCAAACCATCCATTTCCGGCATGTGCATATCCATCAGCACAACATCAAATACCTCGTTTTGCACGGCCAACACTGCTTCATGGCCGTTTTGCGCAATGTGTACCGTATGCCCGGCTTTATTCAATAAAGCGACCGCGACTTTTTGATTGATCTCATTATCCTCGGCCAGCAGGATATGCAATGTACGCTTCGTCTTTGGCGGAACGGCGGCAAGTACTTCCGACACGGCCTCCACCTTGCCAGCTCGCGCAAAGGTCAATTCGAACCAAAACTGGCTACCTTTATCCAGCACGCTCTCGACACCAATGCTGCCGCCCTGCATTTCTATGATCTTCTTGCAGATCGACAGACCAAGACCGGTACCACCAAAGCGTCGCGAAATAGAACTGTCTGCTTGAGAGAAAGCCTGGAACAACAGGGGCTGTGCTTCAGGCGCGATCCCGATGCCACTGTCAATCACGGTAAAACGCAAACGAACTTGTGTTTCATCCAAGTCAAGTGCCTCGATCCTCAAAGAAACACCACCTTGCTCAGTAAACTTCAAGGCATTGTTAATCAAATTCAGTAGAACCTGACGCAAACGACTAACGTCACCTACCAACAGGTGAGGCATATCCGTGACGTAATCGACGCTGAGCGATAACGCCGTATCGCAGGTCATGGAGGACATTAGATTGATCACGCTATCGACGGTTTTGATCAAATCGAAATGCGTGGATTCAAATTGCAGATTGCCCGATTCCAGTTTGGAAAAATCCAGAATGTCATTGAGGATGCTCAGCAAGGCTTCTGCCGAGTACTGCGCCGTTTCCAGATGCTCACGCTGATCGCGATCTGTGGTTTCGGCAAGTGCCAATTGCATCATGCCCAGCATGCCATTCATGGGTGTGCGGATTTCATGGCTCATTACTGCGAGAAATTCCGACTTGGCTCGGTTTGCCGATTCTGCCTCATCCTTGGCGAGCAATAAATCGCGCGTCCGTTCTATGACTTGATTTTCCAGATCATGGCTGAGATTCACCAAGGATTCATACAACTGCACATTCGCCAGACCTGCTGCAATATTGCTACACAACACATCAACCAGCCGACGTTCCAACTCGGATAATGGACGTTGTAGAGGCAACCACACCGCGTATTCGCCAGTGTCATTGAGCGAGCGTATATATAAACAAATATGATCGCTATCGTATAAATTTCTTTGTGCATTGAGTGTCTGCATCACAGCTTCTTGCACTGCAGAAGAAAACGCTAGCTGCGTACCAACTGATGCAAGCGTTCGCAGCTCTACGCTATCCAATGCACGGCGCACCACTAGCCCATCCAGCGGATGTTGGATCAATATATTGATTTGCTTCAGGATTTGCGTAGCGAACGCATGTTCGGAAGGCGTTTGTAAAAAGATGCTGGCTGCATTGACTACCCGCTCCAAACCATCGCGACCTTTTTCCAGCCAGATGATGTCTTCGTACGAGCGCAAAGCAGAGATGATGCAGGTCAGTAGTTTCTGCCGCGTTAATTCAGTCTTCGATTTGTAGTCATTAATGTCGTAATCAATCACAACATCACGTTCCGGCGCCTGCCCCGGCTGGCCAGTACGCAGCACTATGCGCAAACGACGATTACGCATCTGTTCACGTATATGCCGCACCAGCTTCAAACCGGCGTTGTCATCTTCCATCACTACGTCGAGCAAAATAATCGCCGTATCCGGATGCTGAGCGAGTATGTCGCGCGCTTCTGCAGCAGAATAGGCATGCAAAAATTGCAGTGCACGACCTTTGAACATCACATCGATCATCGCAACCGCAGTGACTTGATGCACTTCTTCCTCATCATCCGCGATCAGAATTTTCCATGGCGGTTCGATGTTGCCGGTCGCACCTTCTTTTTCTGGTGCAAAAGAAAAATCTTCAAACATGGCGCATCCTAAACATGGCGTTGCGAGGCATGACCAATGTCAGCATCGGGAGCTTCCGTAACCGGATTACGCGGAAAACGCAGTATAAATGTTGTGCCCTCGCTCACTTGGCTTTCAACTGTGATTTGTCCTTGCAAGCTATTGGTGACGAGATTGTGAATAATACTCAAACCCAGTCCACTGCCACCACGACCGCGCATGGTGGTAAAAAATGGATCGAATATTTTTGCCAAATTTTCCTGCGGAATACCTTTTCCGTTATCGGAAAAGCGCAACTCGACCAAATCCGTTTCCTGTCCACTGGTGTAGACACTACGCACCACAATCAACATCTCGCCACGCACATTTTCCGGAAATGCATGTAGCAAGGCATTCATCATCATATTGGTAATGATCTGTGACAGCGCACCAGGATAGGTATCCACTTCTATCGCTTCGTCGCAATTAACCGTTACTCTGTGATCAGACCTACGCAACATCGGGCTCAGATTCGACAAAACTTCATCGATATATCCCTTCAAGCGGAAAGTACGTCGCTCAGCGCTGGTTTGATCAACGGCCACATCCTTGAAGCTTTGTATCATGGTCGCAGCACGTTCCATATTGGATAACAATAATTTACTGATCGTCGTCGCTGTACCAACATAAGCATCGAGATCGGAACGCTTCATCGCACCGGTCTGAAACAAGGATTTCAAACGTGTTGTCTCTTCTGCTAGCGTAGACGCACCAGTGACCCCAACACCTAATGGCGTATTGATCTCATGTGCGACACCGGCAACTAGTTGACCTAGCGATGCCAGCTTGGCGGATTCCACCAAGCGTTTTTGTGTGTGTCGCAGGGAATTCAGTGTGTCATGCAATTCACTATTCTTTTGACTGAGCGCTTGTGTACGCGCCTCGATTTTTTGTTCAAGATCGTTGTACAAACCTGCGTTTTCCAAAGAAATGGCTATCTGCGTTGAGAGCATCTGCAATAACTCTGTATGTTCCTGCGTGAAGGCATCAATCGCTAGATTATTTTCCATATACAGAACGCCAACCAGTTGTCCCTGCTTCTGCAATGGCAAGCACAAAATTGATTTCGGTCGTTCACGTTCTATGTATGGATCGCCATTGAATTGACTATCGTTCCCGGCATCACCCAACACGATTTTCTCTTGCGTGCGTTTGACGTAATTGACAACAGCAAGACCGAGGTTGTTACTTTTCTCAACCGGCAAACCTTGTTGTACGACAATGGCGCCATCCGCCGTCACTTCCGCTTGAATAAACAAGCTTCCATGCTCCATCAATAACAAAGCGCCTTTTTGTGCCCCGGCATTCTCGATTAACAAACGCATTAATTGAGACAGTAATTTATCGAGCTGGATTTCACCAGATAAGGTTTGCGATGCCTTGATGACGGTTTGAATATCCATCTGCCGTTCACGCACATCTTTCAATTCGCGACTATCCGCACGTTTGCGTGTAATCACACGTGCCAATAAAATTGGATAGGACTCTTCCATTTGCAACGCTTTGGCGTATCCACCCCAATCTTCATATCGCGCATGCGCCTGTTCCAGATGCATACGCGCATTAATATCTTTTCCCTGACTGAGATAAAACTTTCCAGCCAGCTCATGCGCTAATGCTTCATCATTGATGAAGCCATATTGACGCGCACCCGTGATCGCATGTTCGTAGAATTGCTCCGCCAGTCTGTTCTTGTCAGCGACACGGAATGACTCCGCTTCGATCAATTGCCATTTATGGCGATAATTCATAGGTGCGTGATCGGCCCACGACTTGAATTTCCTTTGCATGGCCCGTACTTTTGCAAGCGTATTCGATGCATGCGAATCATACGGACGGCATAGCGCCAACTCAGAAAGTGAATGTACCCACATCAAGAATCCGGACGAAGGCGTACCGAAGTGGAAGCCTGGCAAATCCATCGCTTCTTCCGCATGCAAACGGGCATTGGCGAATTCACCAAAATAATACTCACCGATAGACTGGATCGTGCGCACATAAAAAATGCCCCACGGATCTATCGCGTTCTTACGCGCCATTACGTAATCTTCCTGATTCCTGCCTTGTGTAATGTCGCCGATAGGCTCACCTACCAAACGGGAGAAGAGCAATGCCCACGGAATCATGACGCCGAGTAAAGCCGCGTAATCCATCTTCCGATAAATATCCAGATCCTTGCGTATGGTTGCCAAGGCGTCCTGTACATTACCGCCAGATTGAAAGCGGATCGCATCTGAGAATGAAAGTGCCACCATCGCGCCAGGTCGGTCACCGATTTCCATAGCCTTGACATAAATGTCCATCAAGGGCTCCAGCGACAAACGTAAATGCTCCCGATGATGTCGGATAATGCCGTGAAAAATACCAGCGGCGCCTAGCGATTGCTTGTCACCACCCAGTTGCGCTGCGACCTTGCCGAACTTGTAGCCTTCAGTAATTCGTCCCAATTTACCAACCAGCGTACGTCCCCACACCGCGTATGCGTACGCGCAATTCGGCGAGGAACCATAACGTATCGAGCGACGTACCATTTCCAAGGCGACCCATAGAACAACTGGAGAACCTGCCAAATACGTAAATCCGTAACCAAGAAAAGCCATCGTGGCGTGCAATTGCAGCAAATACTGAGGATCGGTAGCCGGAGGCAGATGCTCCAGTTCCAACGGATCCCTGCCACGCAAAGCAATCTTCAATTTCAGACGCGACAGAAAAATATCTTTGTCACTCAAATTGACGGGCACCTTGATGCCGGAAATTTCCAGCATTTCAATACCGGTTTGCATCAATTCCTGCGGCTTGTAAATCGCACCGTAGCACCGAATCAGATAATTTTTGGCCGCAATCATCTCGTGCGGTGTTTCACTTCTATCGCAAACGATCTGACACAGACTTTCCATTTCCTTATAGTCGGCACGTGCAAAAGCAGCATTAATGCGCTCCATGTACAAATCGTGCATGAAAGCCTGCTTCTCGCGCCAGATATGGACACTGCCGAACGTACCCGCGATATCGATGCAATCGCGATGCACATCGAAGGCTGCCGACTTACGTGCCTTTTTTGCTGCCTGCAAATTCAACTCGGCCAACTCATCTTTCTCTATCTGCGACGTCATTAATGCACGTCCCTGATTCAGATGGTCGACCAATTCAAAAATGGACTCTTCCTTTTCCTCTTCGCTCAGACTATTGAGCAAAAGGCGACCAATCTCCAAATGGATGGCATCGGTCTCATGCTTGGCTATACCCTCGTATGCAGCCTGTTGTACTTTATCGTGCTGGAATTGATACACATAAGACACCATCGCCGCCGCTGCTACCGTATGTTCTGCTGGCAGAATTAATCCTGTTTGTATGGCGTCATGCAATAACTCACCGATTTCCTGCTTGGATTTTTGACTGACCGTTTCCAGTGTCTGGATATCAAAACGACTGCCTATACATGTAGCAATCGTGAGTAGGCGCTGCGTAGGCTCTGGTAAACGACGCAACTCTTTCATCAGCAGATCAACTACGTTGTCCGTGATGTTCAATGCCTCTATCTCTGCATAATTCCACTGCCAGCGACCATTCTCGAACTTCAAGTATCCATCGTTGTTCAAACTCTTGATGAACTGGCCTATGAAAAACGGATTGCCCAAGGTTTTGCGATAAACCAGACTCGCCAGCGATACCGCTTCAGGCACGGAACATTTAAGCGTATCGGCGACTAATTCAACGATGCTCACTTCCGACAAGGGACTGACTTCTATCGTCGTAACGGTCGTCTCTTTGCGGATCAAATCGATGGTCAGATTAAGTGGATGCGTAATATCGACTTCATTATTACGATAGGCACCGATCAGCAACAAACATGGCTCATCCAGATTCCGCATCAACAATGTGATGAGTTTCAGCGATGCCGCATCAGCCCATTGCAAATCGTCGAGGAAGAGAACGATAGGATGGTCAGCATGAGTAAACACGCTGACGAAATTTTGCATCACATAGTTGAAGCTATTGCGTGTAGCACTCGGCAATGGCACTGGCAATTGCTTGCCGATGATGAATTCCAGCTCTGGAATCGCATCAATAATCAGCTGTCCATTCGGTCCCAGCGCTTTCAACAATTTCGCGCGCCACTCGGCAATTCTGCTTTCGCTCTCGGTCAGAATTTGCCGCATCAATTCGCGGAAAGCTTGATTGAATGCAGAGTAAGGAATCGTGCGTTTGAATTGATCAAACTTCCCTGAAATGAAATAACCACCTTGCGCCACGACTGGCTTATGGATTTCATTCACTAGTGACGATTTCCCGATACCGGAATAACCGGTCACCAGCAACAGCTCTACACCGCCGTCGGTAACGCTCTTGAATGCATTCAGCAGACGCGCATATTCACAATCACGGCCGTATAGTTTTTGAGAAATTTGCAGACGATCGTAGACATCATGCTGCGCCAGCGTAAATGGCTCAATCGCACCGACTTCCATCAATCCATGCTGGCATTGTTCGATATCGCTCAGCAAACCATCCAGGCTCTGATAGCGATCCTCTGCATTTTTCGCCAATAGCTTGAGGACGATATTGCCAACAGCTTCTGGAATTGCAGGATTAAAACGGCTAGGCGGTAACGGTTTCTTCGCGATGTGGCTATAGACCAGTTCCATCACGTTATCCGACTCGAACGGAAGATGACCACTCAGCAATTCATAGAACACGATACCAAGCGAGTAATAGTCGCTGCGGTAATCGACCTGCCGATTCATACGGCCAGTTTGTTCCGGTGAACTATATGCAAGTGGAACCGTAGCATCGCTGCGGAACTCAACCGCGTCGTCTGGCAATAAACGTAAGTTGGCAAGACATATCGCCTGATGCAGATCGATGCGCTTATGTACTTCACTCAAGCCGCGTATCGTCGCGACAAACAAGGTAAGAGCGCCGACCAAATCGTAATTGGATACACCGGTACGATCCTGCTCTGCCTCATCCAACGCGGCCGGCAAGTGAAAAAACATCATCCGATGCAAGCCGGTTTTCGCCAGGCTCGATCGTTTCAGTAGTGGTGTCCAACCCGGTTGCTGTGGGAATTTGATTTGATGCTCCGGTTTTAATCACAGTCTGACGACTATGCGCGTCAGTTTTTCTTGCAAAAAAGTTAATTGCAGTTAATGATAGACAACTATTATCCGGTCACCTGCCCCGCGTAATATAGCTCGAAATGCCTGTTGCGCGGCCATGATGTGGTATCAAATCTACAATAAATTTATGCCCAACAATTTGCTCGCACAAGAGATCATCCCCACCTCCGAAATTGAATATACGCGCGATCTGGCCACACGCCTGCAAGCCAAAATTATCAGAGACAACCCAAGCGGCATCATGCGACGCGATGCCCATCCCAAGATGCATGGTTTGGTCAAGGCAGAATTCACTGTTGAACCTGATCTGCCGGCCATGCTGCGGGTCGGCATATTCAGTGAGCCACGCACGTATCAGGCATGGATACGTTTCTCCAATCAGGATGGCACGATACAGGCAGATACTGCGCGCGACATTCGCGGCATGGCTATCAAATTGATGGGAGTACCCGGTGACAAGTTACTGGAAGACCAACGTCATGAGCAGACACAGGACTTCATCGTCATCAGTACCAATGTGTTTGTCACTAAGGATGTCGAAGAATTCGATGCCATGATCAAGGCGATGACCAGCAACACGCTGGCAAAAATTCTGTTCTTTGCCACACATTGGCGTGTCATCTGGAATTTGATCAAATCGCTGAAGAAGTTCGCCAATCCACTGCAAATGCGCTACTGGAGCACCACGCCTTATTTGTTTGGTGATACTGCGGTCAAATATTCCGCCATTCCGCGCGTCACGAATGCGGACGCCATTCCATCCAATCCTGGGCCCGACTATCTACGTCAGGCAATGGTGCGTCAATTGGCGCAAGGCGAAGCAATTTTCGACTTCACAGTACAACTGCAAACTGATCCAAACAGTATGCCGATAGAAGATCCAGGCAAGGAATGGAAAGAAAGTGCATCGCCTTTCCGCAAAGTCGCCACCATACGTATTCCACAGCAGGAATTTGATAGTGAAGCGCAACGCGTGCTCGGCGAAAACCTGTCGTTCACGCCTTGGCATAGCCTGCCAGCGCATCGCCCGCTCGGCGGGATCAATCGCGCACGCAAGATAGTCTACGATGCGATTTCAAAATTCCGCCACGAGTACAACAAAGTGGCGCGCAAAGAACCCACCAGTTGGGAAATCTGACCCGTCGCGCTATCTGTAGGCTGAAATAAAAAAGGGAAGCCAGTTTGGCTTCCCTTTTACTTTCCGGAACCCGTATCAGGTCGGATCGACAATACCCTTCGCAATCATACGCAAGGCCGTCATGCTCGGAATAAAGAAGTAATCACCACCGCGTGTTTCCACCAGACGTGGAATCTTCGATAGAAAATACGGCGCTTCGTCACCATTAGGATCAACTTGCAGCACCGCCTTGCTCGGATACTCATCATCGTGATTACCGAGAATGATTTCCTTTTCATTGGCAGCCTTGAAATCGTTGCCGTAATTGATCCATTGCTGCTGTACGAATTCAAATTGTCGATTGATACTGGCGTTGAGCATCATGATGATGATGCCGTGATTGCCGTCATCGCGTGTCGGATCCTTCACTTCACCATAAGGCAAACCGCGGCGTATCACACGGCGTCGATTCGCCAATGCACCCGGCGTATCAAAAGCGTTGGGTGTCAATTCCAGTGAAGCGCGCGGATTGATGCGACGCATGTGCGAACTGAACGGACACTTCGCGCCATCCATATCGCTATCGAAGGTAAAGTCACTCAGCATTTTGTCGCGCTCGGCCGACGACTTGGCTACAGCGAACTTGGCATCCCATTCCGCCTTGCTTGCTACATCCGGTGCGGACACCAAAGGCGCGCCATTGTCGCGCCAACGCCCGACGAATTTAGCCGCTAGCAATTCCTTGCCGCCCGGATATTTCTGCCCTTCCTGCTCCAGATAGGTATTGAATGTCGCAACGTTTTCATGCAATTTTCGATACACCATGAAGGTACCGTTGCGCGATAACAGTTGCGGTGCCGGTGCAATCGGATACTCTTCCGCTTCATCCCTATGACCGAGTATGAATTCTCCGGTTGCGAGTGGTGCCCACTTGCCTCCTTTGAGTTGCTTGCCACGTCCGAGAACGCGCTCCGGCCGATCGGGCAAGCCTTCAAAATACGGATCGCCGATGCCATCGGTATAGCCGAAATGTTCCTTACTGGTTGCCTTGCCATTTTCAAACACGGCATGCACATCCTGGAACTCCAGATGTTCTTCACCATTGTCGCCACGATGCCCAGACAGTATCGCTACGCCGCCAGCAGTATCGTGCACGATCTTTTGCAACCATTCGTAAGTCTCTTGTATAGCTTCACGTGTCTGGCCATTGATCGAGATCCATGCATGTACATCTTTATGGCGATCACGCTCCCGACTTTCTTGCCAGATCGGATCCCAATATTCGGGCGCGCTGCGTTTATCATCACCCAAAATATCGACACGGTTTTTCATTCCCATCACGAATTCCATCGGAAAGCCGATCAAGGAAGCACGCGGTAATTCCAGCGTTTTCAAACCCGGATAAGTAAAGGCGATATTCACCGTCGACATTGGTTTTTCAATCGGATTAGGACCTTCGCCCCAATTCACCGCAGTCGTGACCTGCTCGGTCACGCGACGCACGAACTCGCGACCACGCGCACCATCCCGAATATTAAAAAACACGTAACGTGCAAATGGAAAATTGTAGCGACCATAGGCACGGATCACGTTGCCCTGTATATCCATCAAGTCTAGAACTTTGCTCACAAGAAGATCCTTCTACGATAGTTTTTGCACAGTGGATTGTCCGGCAAGCCAAGTCGGCTCTTGCAGATTCGTCGGATCAACACGCTGAATGAATGCCTGATATGCCTTCTGCAATTGCGCTGCCGGCAAGCCCTGATGTTCGGCCACGAAACGTGAGAACTCCTGCTTCAGATAGAGTCCCTTCAATTGTTCTGGCAAAGGTTCATCGTTAGAGCCGACGAAGAACAAGGCAGCCTTCAATTGGCATTTTTTGATATAGGCAATGAAGCTATCTGCGTCAGAGACTTGCTCGAAGCCATAGCAAAAGCCCCACAGTTGGCGTATGTCATCGCTAATAGCTGCCCACATCCCGCGCAGATAGCTATCAAGGTCGCCATGTACATTGCAGCACCAGACCAGATATTTGGATTGCAAATGATCTTCTTCCGGCAAGGCGGCACGGCGGAAACGATCAGAGAAAATAGACAGGAAGTCGTACCAGGTTCCACCGAAATCGGTGCCGGGCAAGGATTCGTAATACACATCGTCGAGGACGAAATAGCGGCACAGATAAGTCTGCGGCACCTTCGCCATCGGGCTCATCTCGTTCAAGCCCCAGTCTTGCAAGCGGCGGCGGACTTCATCGCTGTAAGCAGTGCCGCCGATATGACCTTTCTTGATCGGCGACAAACAGGTAAGCGCGTAGGCATTGTTGCTGACATTAGCCATGATTATTCTCCCCTCGCCTGATCGGCCAAGCTGACAATCGGCGTTGGTTGCATATCGCCGAGATCATGCTGTAGAGAGCGCAACAAGGTGTTGTATTGCTTTTGAAATTGCTCAGGATCTGCATTGCCGAAATTTGTATCGAAAGCGATCAGCGCCTCTTTCAATTTTTTTGCAGCTTTCACATCATTCGCTGCCGCCATCGGATAGGCGTTGTAATAATGATCCGTCTGGACTTGATTGAATTGAATGTAGGAATGGAATGGTGTCAGTGGAACCGACTTGGGATAACGAATATTCCATTTCCAGAACAGGTCCAAGCCACTGGGAATGGCAAACGTAAAGGAATCAACATACTGTGCCCAGCTACCGTTGAAATTACTGAAGAACAGCATGTAAGCGTAGTTCAGCTTTTCCTTCGGTTGTTCCGCAGACAGATGCGGAAACTGATTCTTGCCGATGATGACCCAGCGCGCATAATGAATCAGTGAGAGGGTAATCAACCCCCTGAGAGTGGCGGGCTTCTTCAGTGCTACCCAGAAAATCACCTTATTGATCCAAGTCATATACCAACGGATCGGCGTGATCACATTCATGGCATATGCTTTTCCAGCAATGTTCGACATGCATTTCCCCTTGTTGCAGCAGCTAAAATAAAAGCGCAGCGGTACGACAATCGCACCGAATGCGCTCGCTTTCCCTTACAAGTTTGTGCATCCGTCGGCGACGGGCTACTTTGGCCCACTCCCCCATGCCTGAATCACGGCATGAGTACCGATCCGACACAAACGTTTGCTATCTTTTCCCTCAATAGCATTTCCTCGCGGAAAATAACTTTCGCAAGACTACATGAAAAAATGTATTTTTAGCAATTGCTAAAGGTTTATCCTTACTATGCCGCTTTGATATATTCTTTCATTGCGTCAGCCAGTCCAAGCATTCCACAGAAGATGCAGAACAACACTAGGGAAGCCATGCCTTCATATCTGCCGTTCACCGTAAAAACACTCACCGCTGCACAACGTGCGCGCATCGTGCGACGTCGAGAACATCAGAGCAGTACCTTGAGCAATACTCAGCTGGACGAGCGCCTCCTTGGCGATCTGCAGCGGGCAGTCAATACACAAATGAACGGCATCGTCGGGGCGCTGGAAATGATTCGGCAAAACGATTTAGCCCCCGATCAGCGGGAAATGATTCATCTGGCCCAAAGCAGCGCAGACAGCCTTTTGATGAATATCGAGCAGTTGCTGGAATCGAACAGTGATCTAGGTATCGGCGAAGGTATGAACAGCACGCATCATGCGCTGGCCGATACCCGCATGCTGTTTATCAATACCAATCCTGATACGCGTACCCACATTGAAAGAGAACTGAAACAACGTGGCGCGCGTATAGACTGCTTCGATATACCCAAAGCTGCCTTAGCCGCATTAGAGAACGCAGCAATCGCCGGCGACCCATATCGCATTGCGCTACTCGACCAAAAAATTCCTGGCATGGATGGCGAAACACTGGGCACTGCCATCGGCAATTCCCCTTTGTATCGCGATACGCTGGTCGTACTGATCAGTAGCGAGCACAGCAGGCACGATGCCGATCGCCTGGCGCAAGCAGGATTTTCTGCATGGCTGCCTAAACCGCTACAACAAACAATGCTGCTCAATACGCTATCGATGTTGTGCAGTTGTCTCGCCAAGAAAGATGCGCCCCGCTTTGTCTGTGCAGGCGTGCGCGTGAATGCAGAACATCTCATATCAGACCATGCTCCTGCCTTTGCGCATTGCCGCGTTCTGGCAGTTGACGATAATCCGGTCAATCTGCAGATCGCAGAACGTATGCTGGCGCGCTTCGGCTGTCAGGTCGACACGGCATCCGATGGGCAACAGGCTTTACGTCTGGTCAATGAACAACATTACGATTTGATACTGATGGATTGTCAGATGCCGCAGATGGATGGTTACCACACCACTGCCTTGCTACGCGCAGCAGAAACTGACGGGTCGCACATGCCTATCATCGGCTGGTCATCCGGCATTAATCGCAGTGAACGCGACACCTGCCTCGCCATCGGCATGGACGATTTCATTTTCAAGCCTATACGCATGCGGCCATTGAATGACATGCTGACGCGCTGGCTGAAGCCAGTCACCAACGACAAGGCCCTTATGCCACAAGATGATGAACTGGATGCTACACAAGAAATGTTTGGCGATGATTTTGCCGAGTTGGTTGATCTTTTCCTGACGGATAGTCCAAAGCGTTTTGTACTACTGCATGAAGCTATTCTCGCGAAAGATACGCTGACCGTTGCTAAATTTGCGCACGTCTTATGTGGCAGCACGGCATCGATAGGTGCCACCACTCTCGCCTCTTTATGTCGAGAACTGGAAATTCGTGCAAAGAACAATATGCTGGACGATGCACCATCGCGTCTGACAGCAATAGAACTTGAATACGTGAGAATAGACAAAAAATTGCGTAGCATGCTGTCACACACCACGCCGGACATTGAATCGCCACCCGATCTGCACGATAAACATTGATGTAAAAAATCAGAGAAATACGGCGACAATACCGATTACAGAAAAACGTCCGTTCTTATGATCTTGCGCAAATAATCCTTATCCAACAATACGTCTACCACCCACCATGAACCAAGCTGACAAATATCAAGACACGAATCAAATTCCAGAATCAAAAAAGAATCATCTATGGCGTAAAACCATTTGGTATACCGACCCGGAAGAATTTCCGCTCGGCCCGCATCATTCGGTGGAAGTGTATTGCTGCGAAGAGTCGAACGGTTACGCAGTCTGGTATGCGCGTCGCCTGGCTAAAGACGATCCGCGCAATACGCCGCACAGCGAGAATGGCGATTACCTGCTGGCTTATTTTGCCCGGACAAAACGCGATGATGCGATTGAACACGCAGTGCTCATTGCCAATAGCGATGCATCGATCGACAAGGTAATTGTGGCGCTGGATGATTTGGCGCAGAGCGCACAAAAGGTGTGACGTTTCAGTAAGAGCTGATAAATTTCCTGGCTGATCCGGAGATTTATCAATCAACTCATACTTATTTCAAGCAAGAAATCGTTGATTGAATCGAAGCTTAAGCTGCAAGACTCCGAAACTGGTGTTTTCCAGCTGCCTTCGCTTCGTACATCAAACGATCTGCTGCTTTTAAAACATCATCGTAAGTGTGCAGGTTTGCGTCTGGCAGTACACAGATGCCTATACTGGCACCAAGTCGTAAATCGTTACGTGGCACAGCGATTTCTCTCATCGCACTCAATATTTTTTCTGCGACCAATTCCACATTTCGCTCATTGGTAACGTGTCGCAGCAATATTCCAAACTCGTCTCCACCCAGTCGCGCCACCTTGTCCGAGATACGTACACAAGCAGATAAGGACGTCGCGACTGTCTTTAATATTTCATCACCAGCCGCATGGCCACAACCGTCGTTGATAGCCTTGAAACCATCCAGATCGAGCAGTAGTACTGCACTCATCTCTCGTTGCTCGGCACCCGACTTGAATAATTCATCAAACACATCGGCAAACCCTGCCCGGTTCAACAAACCAGTCAAATGATCATGTTTGGTTGCCTCTTCAAAATGCGCTGCGCGTTGTTCGAAAGCCTGCTTATCCTGCTCCATCCGCTTGACGAGCACGACCACATACAGCGGCACCAGCACATTGATCAGCACGATGCCCGTCGCTACTCCCGGTATGGTTTGCCAATCAGGAGAAAAATAGAACGCCGCGCCCATCAAGGGGCCACACACTGCGGATGACAACCAGGTATAACGCGTGCCGAAACGCAGACCATTCCCTATCGCTCCCAAGGTTGGCACCCATGCCACCAAGCCCGCCAGAAATCCAGCCAGATACATACCCAAAGCCGGTAAAGCCTGATCCAGCATGGTGGCCAAGGTGCGGCGCAAGGTGGTGTTCAAAATAGAAAAACGAACGACAGCGACCCAAATCACGGCATAGGCAATGTATCCCACGGCACCGATAACGACGCTGACAGGTACCGCCTGCCATTTGAAATACCAGGCAAGAACGAGATACAAACAAAACGGGGTCACATTAATGACGCGAAACTTGGCCTGACCAAGTTCGGTACCGATCGCGGATGCCTGAGGCGAGAGACTGGATAACCAACTAAACCTATGCATAGATCAAACAGTCTTTTTTACAATAGTTTTGGGAGAGAGGAACTCAATAGTGCAATGCCAGAGAGTGTAAGCAAGCTCAACACCAGCCGTCGAAAAGCCACATCGGAGATGCGATGATACAGCTTAGTTCCCAAGATAGAAGGTATTAACATCGCGGGAACCAGTACCGCAAAATAAGGAAGCATAGAGGCCGTGATGATGCCTTTGTATAGATAGGCAATCATGGTGAATATCAAGGCTCCCAAATTAAAGTTTTGAATGATGACGCGCTGTTTGTCTTTGGCCATGCCCTGCAGCGTGCACCATAGCGTAGGAACGATCCCGGCAAACCCACCAAAGCCGCTCATCACGCCACCGATCAAGCCTATGGCACCATCTGCGACTCGTCCTTTCGATGTGATCTTGGGGAAGCGAGTAACGAACAGCATGCTTGGGCACCAGATGATCAGTATCGACCCCAGCAAGGCCTTGAACATATCCATATTCAAGAGTGGCAGCAGCATAACGCCGATCGGGATACCAACCATGCCGCCGATAAAAAATGGCAGTAACAGCCGCCAATCAAATCCGCGCTTCACCGTAAATGCCGCAATGATTTGTCCCGTCAACGCACCGAATACTGCTAACGATGCGGCAATAACAGGATCCATACCCCAAGCCCAAAATGACATGGCCGTCATTCCAAATGCGAAGCCTGAGAGACCTTGAACGAAGCCGGCAGCAGCACCACCCATAATGATCAAAATGTAGATTGATTCCATCATGCAGTCATGTGTTAACTATCCCGTAGGAAGAATTTTTCATGTAACGCTAACTGAAGTTCCGCACCAAGCTGTCACATCAAGTCGTCCACAACGGCGCTTCATCCATCAGCGCGACCTGCTCACGCAATTCCAGTATCCGATCCTGCCAGTAACGCTGCGTGTTAAACCAAGGGAAGGCAACCGGAAATGCGGGATCATCCCAACGACGTGCCAACCACGCCGCGTAATGAATCAAACGCAAGGTGCGCAAAGCCTCGATCAAATGCAATTCACGTGGATCAAATTCGGCGAAATCCTCATAACCGGCTAGCAAGTCAGACAACTGCCGCACCATATCGCGCCGCTCGCCCGATAGCAGCATCCATAAATCCTGGATTGCCGGTCCGCTACGACTATCGTCAAAGTCGACAAAGTGCGGGCCAGCATCCGTCCACAACACATTGCCGCAATGACAGTCACCGTGCAGTCGCAAGATAGGAACATCACCGGCACGATCAAAGCAGCGTCGTACGCCATCCAGCGCTTGCGTCACTACGCTGCGATAGGCTTCCAGTAAATCTGGTGGGATGAAATGATTCGCCAGCAAATAGTCACGTGGCTCTTCGCCGAAGGTCACGATATTTAATGCAGGTCTATGTTCAAACGTTTTCAGCGCGCCTACTGCATGTATGCGCCCGATGAAGCGCCCCATCCACTCCAGCGTTGCCGGATCATCCAGTTCCGGCGCGCGCCCACCATGTCGCGCAAAGACGGCAAAACGGAAACCTGCGAAATCATGCAAGGTTTTTCCATTGGCCAAAGTCATCGCAGGCACAACCGGAATTTCTCGCTCGACTAATTCTGCAACGAAGGCATGCTCTTCCAGAATCGCCGCATCACTCCAGCGCGCAGGGCGATAAAACTTTGCCACCAGCGGCGGACCATCTTCGATGCCAATTTGATAAACGCGGTTTTCGTAGCTATTCAAGGCCAGCAAGCGGCCATCGCTATACAAGCCAACGCTTTCCAGCGCATCGAGCACGCAATCAGGCGTGAGTGTAGAAAAAGACAATACTGTTGAATCATTCATCTCTGCATTGTACGGTGCCAACACTGTTTCCCGGGTGCATGATGCACACATTTCAACATGGCAAATGCATCGCTTCTGCAAAGTCGTACTGGTACACTGTCGCCCTAATCACCATTGAAGAAAATTCCACCATGCATCTCGACCAGCCTCTCTCCGACAAGGAATTCGACGAACTCGACAAATTCCTGCTTTCCGATCGCACCGCAGACGACTGCATGGCGATGGATTCGCTGCACGGCTATCTGACAGCACTGGTCGTCGGCCCGGAAGAAGTCCCACTGGCAGAATGGTTGCCACACGTCTGGGGCGAAGACGCGGAAGCCATCCCGAAGTTCAAGAACGATAAAGAATACGAACGCATCGTCGCCCTGATTGCGCGCTTCATGAATGAAATCGCCATCACGCTGGAAGTCGCCCCAAAAGAATACGAACCTCTGTTCTGCGAACACGAATGGGAAGGCAAGCCGGTACTGGATGGCGAAGCCTGGGCCTGGGGTTTCAATTTAGGTATGAGCCTGCGCGCAGAAGCATGGGAGCCTGTCCATACCTCCAACATCGCGCCATTGATGCGCCCTATCTATCTGCTGGGCGCAGAAGAAATCGAAGAAGAAGAAATAGTGCTGGTCGATAACCCGGTCAAATGTCACAAGCTGACTATCGAAATCGAATCCGCGATTCCAGAAATCCACAAGTTCTGGCTGCCACACCGCAAGTCAGCAGTAAAAACCGTACAACGCGAAACACCGAAGGTTGGCCGCAACGACGATTGCTCATGCGGTAGTGGGAAGAAATTCAAGAAGTGCTGTGGTGCTGAAACTGCGGAGTAAGCATTTCATCACTCTGCTTTCATCTACATTCGTGCGAATGTAGATGACGCTTTGCCGGGTTTCTCGTTCTTTTCACTATTCGTAAAACAAATCTAATAAAGAAACCGACAATGTCACTCCTCTCCATAGACGCCGCCGCTGAGTTTGCCGTACGCGAATGGATAAAACTCTATCGTTTGTTTCCTCGCGTGACCGTACTAGGAACGCTTTTCTTTACGGCAATTGTAGCTACCGTGATCTACTTCACAGAGCAGAAGGCGAGGGTTGAAAATGAGGCAAGGCGCCTTGAAAACCTAAGCTATGCCACACAGGTAAAAAAGCTAGAAGAGACGCGGTCTAATCTTCAGACGCTGCTGCAGTTCATAGACGATGAACGCAAGAACCTACGCACCTCAGAGCAGGCACTTCAAAACTTGAAGAAGGAGCATGAACAATTACGCCCGCTTGTTGAATCAGATCGAAAAACTATCGACGCGCTGTTCGCTGCACAAGAAGCACGAAATCAGGCCGCACAGAGCGCCGAGCGCTGGATTGGCATTGGTCTCGGCATTATCTCGTCCCTTGCTGCATCGTTTATTTGGGCAATGTTCTCATTCGCTCGCAGGAGGAACAATGACAAAATTACGACTGAACTCAAACCTTAATAATTAAAGAAATAGGCAAGTCTGAATATTTTTTGCGAACTTTAAATTTAAGAAAAAATATTCGAATTCCACTAAGTGAATTGCTCATTGGAAAACTATTGTGCAAATGTAGCTTAAGAAGTTGCGATTACTCTTACCCGCTGTGACGCTGCCGTTTGTGCGAAGCAGAAAATGGAAATAGAAGTGAACGCTGTCTGAGCGTAGCGAGTTTCGTTCGCTTCCCATTTTTTGATTTGCACAAACGGGAACCCGAAGGGCAGCGGCTGTGCGGTCGCCTTCTTTTGCTTACTTTTCTTGGCGAAGCAAGAAAAGTGAGTAGCCGCCGGGCTACCCCCGGCAACGGCCCATCAGCTACCAACAAACATCAGCCCAAAACCCCAAACTCACATTTCAACCAAAATAAAAAAACGGACGCCACCATCGCATCCGTTCATCCCTTATTCATTAAGGAAATTACTCCTTAATGAAATGCTCGCGGTAATAACGCAGCTCTTCGATCGATTCCAGAATATCAGCCAAAGCTGTGTGCTTCTGATGTTTCTTGAAACCATTCACCAATTCAGGCTTCCAGCGACGGCACAGTTCTTTCAGTGTGGACACGTCCAGGTTGCGGTAGTGGAAAAAGTTTTCCAGCTTAGGCATGCCGCGCGCCATAAAGCGACGGTCCTGGCAAATGGTGTTGCCACACATAGGCGATTTGCCGTTAGGCACGTATTTTTTCAAGAACTCGATCAGCTCCGCCTCAGCTTGCGCCTCGGTCACCGTTGATGCTTTGATACGGTCGATCAGGCCGGAGCGACCATGCGTACCCTTGTTCCACGCATCCATGCCGTCCAGAATTTCATCTGGTTGATGAATTGCAAACACCGGGCCTTCGCCCAGTATGTTCAAATTGGAATCGGTGACGACGACAGCTACTTCGATAATGCGATCATTGTCTGGATCGAGTCCGGTCATTTCCATATCTACCCAGATGAGATTGAACTCATTCGGGCGCAATGGGGTGGCGGATGACGACTCTAATTCAGTAGCTTGTGACATAATTGTTTTCCTTTAGCCTGCTCAATCCGCCATTTTCTCACAGGAAAAGAATGTCATCCCTCGTGTTTACTGTTTTGTTTGTCACTTTTCTGCTTATCAGCCTAGTAGTTCGCTTTTGGCTGGCATCACGTCATATTCGGCATATTCTCGCCAATCGTGCTGCTGTGCCTGCGCAATTCGTCGGCAAGATACCGCTGGAAGCACATCAAAAAGCCGCGGATTACTCGATCGCTAAAACAAAATTCGCACTGTTCATCGTCATCTTGAATGCCGCTACCTTGATCGGCTTTACGCTGATGGGCGGTTTGCAATGGCTGGCAGAAGGCTCTCTGTTTGTCTTCGGTCCCGGCTATCGCTATCAATTGGCACTGGTACTGACCTTTGCATTAATCTCCGGCTTGATCGAATTGCCGTTTGATTACTTCCGTCAATTCGTACTGGAAGCGCGCTTCGGCTTTAACCGCATGTCGCCACGCCTGTTCTTCACCGATTTGTTCAAAAGCACGATCATTTCGCTCGCACTCGGCCTCGGTTTGGTCTGGATCACCATCATCCTGATGGAAAAATCCGGCGACTTGTGGTGGTTGTACGCATGGATAGTCTGGTGTTCCTTCCAGTTGTTGATGCTGGTATTGGTGCCACTCTTCATCGCGCCTATGTTCAACAAATTCAAACCACTGGAAGACGAAAACCTGCGTACCCGCATAGAAAACCTGATGCAACGCATAGGCTTTAAAGCAAGCGGCCTATTCGTCATGGACGGTTCCAAACGCAGCGCGCACGGCAACGCCTATTTCTCCGGCTTCGGCGCGGCGAAACGCATCGTCTTCTTCGATACGCTGCTGGAACGTCTGGCACCGAATGAAATTGAAGCAGTACTGGCGCATGAATTAGGTCACTTCAAACTCAAGCACATCGTCAAACGCATCGTGATGATGTTTGCTGCTTCGCTCGCATTCCTGGCGCTGCTCGGTTACCTGAAAAATCAAACCTGGTTCTATACTGGTTTGGGTGTGGAACCTATGATGGGTGCCAGCAACGATGCGATGGCATTGATTCTGTTTGCGCTGGTCTTGCCGGTCTTCTCTTTCCTGTTCTCGCCGCTGACTTCACTCAGCTCACGCAAACATGAATTTGAAGCCGATGCCTTTGCTGCACAACATACCAATTCGCAAGATCTGGTGTCCGCACTGGTGAAGCTGTATGAAGACAATGCATCGACGCTCACGCCAGATCCATTGCATTCCGCCTTCTATGACTCGCACCCGCCAGCAACCGTGCGTATCAACAAACTTCTGGCTGCCAGTTGAACAAGGACATCATGAGCAACGCTGCCGATTTGCGCGAACAAAAATGCCAGCGCCAGGTAATTGCGCTGAGCGCGGATGAGGTCAGCGAGGGTCTGAAAGCAATCAGCAACTGGAGCCTGCAGGATGGCAAAATCGTTCGTAAATTCTCTTTCCAGAATTATTACGACACCCTGGCCTTCGTCAACGCGATCGCCTATGTGATACATGCCGAAGACCATCATCCTGAGTTGGTTGTCACCTACAATCAATGTGTGGTCAAGTACGACACCCATTCAGTCAACGGCGGTAAAGGTGGCTTGTCGCAAAACGATTTCATCTGCGCTGCCAAGCTGGATGCTATTTTTGATCAGTCTTTCGTCTAACTGATGGCAACTATTACAGGCACCGTCATTGCCGCACATGGCCGTCATTATCTGGTTCAGACCGATGCCGCAAAATTGCAATGCGTCACACGCGGCAAAAAGAGCGACGTCGCAGTGGGCGATATCGTCAATCTGCAACTGACTTCCGCCAATCAAGGTGTGATCGAGTCGATCACCGAACGCAAAACCTTGCTGTATCGTTCCGACCAATACAAATCCAAACTGCTGGCAGCCAATGTCACGCAACTTTTCATCGTGGTCGCCACCGAACCTGGCTTCTCCGACGATCTGGTCTCGCGTTCGCTGGTTGCTGCAGAAGCGGCCGGCGTTGCCGTTCATATTATTTTGAACAAGATAGACGTCGTCGCATCGCTGGAAAAAACTCGCAAGCGCGTGGCCTTCTACGCTGGACTTGGTTACCCCGTACATGAAGTGTCGGCAACCACACAGCCGGAAGCAACCTGCGCTGCCTTGATGCCGATACTGGAAGGCCAATCAACAATTCTGATTGGCCAATCAGGCATGGGTAAATCATCGATCATCAATTTGATCGTGCCAGATGCAGACATCGCGGTGCGCGAAATTTCCGCTGCGCTCGATACCGGCAAGCACACGACGACCTTCACACGCTTGTATGCCATCGACGATCAAACCATGATTATCGACTCACCAGGTTTTCAGGAATTCGGTCTCTATCATTTGACTGAAGGCATGCTGGAGCGCGCGTTCCCGGAGTTCGAACCGTATCTGGGCAAGTGCAAGTTTTATAATTGTCATCATTCTAATGAGCCGGAATGTGCAATCCGCACTGCTATTGCCGCCGATGCTATTTCGCCGATGCGGCATGCCTTGTACCTGCAGTTATTGCATGAATCATCACAAAAGCTGTACTAAAGAAGGGGCCGGCTCAGGCCTTAACGCTGGCTTTTAGATGGAAATCCCTTATAATTGAAGCAGTTGTGCGACACGCTGTCGCTCTCGCCGCTACGCGGCAAAATCCTCGAGCAGTACAAAACCGAAAACATTCGCTAAGCCTTTGAATTTATTAATGTAAATTAAAGGAAGTTAGCGTGGGCTCCCTTATTACGCCCAGCAAGTATGCAATGTCTCATCAGAAATTCTGTCAAAAAAAAATCCAACTAAAACTACCCACGTGCAGGCCAACCAGCCTTATGGGGAAATGAGTAATTGAATTTCAGCTCAAAAAGCAGACAGATGACGCTGCAAAACAACAAGATATATCCATATTTTGTTACGTTGATAGACCCTTTACCAAGGATCTATCACAGCGCCCTAGCAATAGTTCTGAAATCAAACGGTTCGTATCTCAACTAATGGAGCGCAAGCTCTAAGATACCTTGTCGTACCCAAAATATCAGGTGCTACGACCGGATGCACGACCATTCGTAACCTATTCAAGCATGCGTCATCGGTAACGATGAGGTGTGAAGCCTTGAAGACAATGTACCCCCAAGTTTTACAGGGTAACTATCTCATGCGAGTGAATAGTTAGAGACTGCTAGCAGCAAGGCGGTCGAGGCGCTAGGTTAATGCCGCATGGACAACGTAAAGTGAACTGTCGTTTGAACCCTCGTAACAATTGATAGGCCTAAGCTGCTGCTGGCCTAAACCAAAGGTATGTGGTTGGTTATTCTCGTAACTGTAGGGAATACGTCGTCACAAAACCACCGGGGGATAGACAGGTCCTAAACGGCTAGTCGCGATGAACTTTATCGCGTCGGTATCTTAGGGAACGTGGTAAGCCCAACTCGCCGCCTTCCAGAACATCGGAAGGCAAGTAGACCGCAAGG
>JAZJXV010000032.1:0-93883 GCA_040390795.1 Pseudomonadota bacterium
GTATCGCTTTCGCTATTATTTCATGACCTTTCCACACAAAAATACTGACAGGCTCTTAACGCAGTGTCCGGAATGACTTGACCACTACAGTTTGTGCCGGCAAGCTGTCTATATTCAGCAAGGTCGCCGATACCGCTGGCGCACTGCTGTTTGCCATCTTGTTGCGCAACGTTGGCTCATCCATCGCCGTCAAATACACCAAAGCCTTAACGTCCAGATCACACAAGGCACTCTGTTGTGTCGCACGGCCATTACCTTCTGCTGCGCTGGCGCGTGCCAAAGCGGCAGTCGCCGGCGCCTGGAAACCTGCCTTCGCACTAAGCTCGGACAGGCGCGCAGTTTCAGCGCGCGAATCTGCATCTGCACGCGTCACAAGTTCCAGCTTGTTGCAGGTACGCAGGCTGTAATAACGATTCGCCACTTCTGCGGCGACCGAGACACGCGCGTCGTGCCAGTTCGCTTGTGCACCTTGCAAGCGTGCTTGCGCAGCACGACTGGTTGCACGATTGGCGCCGAACACATCGATTTCCCATGAAGGCTGCAACGCCGCTTGCGTAGTAGTACCGAGAGGCAGTGGCGCTTGCATATTGCTACGTTGCGAACTCGCCGTTACATCCAGTTTCGGTCCCAGTGCCGCACCGGCTGACACGCTGGTCGCACGCGATTGCTCTATGCGCGAGACTGCAGTTGCCACCGTCGGGCTGACTGTTTCCGCCGACTGGATTAGCTCCACCAGTACAGGATCGTTTTGCTGCTCCCACCATTTGGACAAGTCGGTTAACTTGCCACCATGCGGTAAATTTTCCACGCTCTTATCAACGGTAGCTGTAGTTGGCAATGGCGCGAACCATTTGTTAGGCGGCTTTACCGAGACTGTTTCCGGCGGCGCAGTCAAAGCACAACCAGCGAGCCACAACGGCAGGCTCGCATACGCGAGTAGCTGAATTCGTTTCATGATTTTTCTATTGAGTAAGAGAGCGGCGGCGTGTTGCCTCAACTGCGACCATCGCTTCTGCGTAAGCAGTCAGCCGTTCTGTCCACAGATCAATGGCTGTCGGTGCGTTGATCAAATTGGGGCGGATGGTATCGATCACGTCATGCGCAATCATCAGATGCACAGCCATGCCGACTATGCAAAACACCAGACGGTGTATTTCATCATCATCTTCCACTACATCCAGATGACGCATCAGAATGACAACCAGTGCATCGTGGGCTGGTTTGAGACTGCTGCCTATCTCTTCCTCCCACAAGCCAGTCGGATCCAACATTTCGCGGAAATGCAAACGCACGCCTAGTTGCACCAGGTCGCCTTGTTTCAAGGGCTCTAAAAAATTGGTGAAGAACTCTGCCAACGATTCATGCAGAGTCAGTGTGTCTTGATTGAGCGGAGTGTATTCACACGAACTACCCATCAGCTCGGTAAACACGGCGCGATACAAACCCGCCTTGTCGCCGAAATAATATTTAATCGATGCGATATTGACGCCAGCCGCTTGCGCGATTTCACGAGTGGAGGTTTTGCTGAAGCCTTTGTCGGCGAACAAACGCAAAGCCATCTGCAATAAGCGCGCACGCGCCTCGGCACCGTCAGAACGTTGCTTGCGTGCCTCGCCGTCCGCATTAGTGGAATCGGCAGGATGCTGCGGCTTGGGGGAAGGTTTATTGCTGGTAGAAGTCATGACCAGCATTAGAACACATAAATCAAACGTTTGATTTAATTAAATCGTTTGATTGTGTTTTTATGCAGTCAAATATTGCTTAATTGAAAGCCAACGATGTGTGCATTGCGCACTATACGTCTAGAGTAAGTTAGCGCTTGCTATCAGATGTAATGGGCAGAAACGTCAGCATGAAGACGGTTAAGGACAAAATACCAACCAGCACCGCCGCGAACTCAGGCTTCATCGCAAACCATCCCATGGCGACGACCATGCCCGCCGTTGATAAGATTTTCGTTATGTTGATCATATTGATTCCTGTTCTTGAGGCAGCTTTCGATAAGTTTGTAATGTATAGAAGATGAACTGGGGAAACTATAGGCGTTCATGCCGTTTGCTTGTGGGGAAATTCCTACGTGGCAATGGACGGTACGCTCACGTCAATTTTGAAATATTTGCAGCGCGATTAAACGGAGTGCGGAGAAAAGTGATGGCCTTACTTGATTGATGTCCGACGTACTGCTTTCTTACTTGCTGTATTTCCTTCCCGATTCCTTTCCCACTCTTTCAAAGCAAGGCGATAACGTTCCATCTCAAGTTCATACAAATCGAAGATGCATGGCTCGCAACCGCCGTGACAACACTCATCATTGTCGGGCCGCACCGGCGGAACGGGTGGTGCGTCATCGGGATGCTTGGCTGTAGGCATATTGATAAAAGTAGAAATAGCGTTCGACGCGTCGGTTTCTTTAATATACTGCGGAGTCGCATGCGGTGCGTATTCGTGCTCAGTTCAAAATACGCTTTCGCCCGCTCCATCTCTGCACCAACAAAAACTCACTCGCATCTCTTGCATGAACGATCCACTCACGCTCTTCGGTTTGGTCCACACCTCGCTTCTTGAGATCGTGTCGTTCGCACTCGCGCTTGTCATGGTCGTATTGAATATCCGTCAATCACCATGGGCGTGGCTATTCTCCATCACGTCAGCTGCCTTGTATGCAGTCGTGTTTTACGACAGCAAATTGTATGGCGATATGTCGCTGCAATTTTTCTTTATCGCCGTCTCACTTTGGGGCTGGTATCAATGGTTGTTCGGCGGCGTCTCACATCATGGCGTGCTAGTGTCGCGCCTCACTTCAAAAGGATGGCTATATTCAGGACTCGCATGGCTGTTCGGATTTCTCGCTATCGCATCCTTCCTGCGCCTGTTCACTGATACCGACGTGCCGCATATCGACGCCTTCCTGACTTCCGGTAGTTTGGTCGGCCAACTCTTGCTGTCACGTAAAAAACTGGAAAACTGGCATGTATGGATAGGCATCGATCTGATTTACATAGGCTTGTACATACACAAGAATCTGTATCTCACAGCCTTGCTGTTTTCCTTGTTCGTTGTCCTGGCTGCCGTCGGATTGCGCACTTGGAAAAAATCTCTTGAAAATCAGACAATCGAAGTATCCCGTCCATGAGTACCACTCCGTTACGCGTTGCACTACTCGGCGCAGAATCAACCGGCAAGTCGACCTTGGCTGCAGCATTGGCTGCGCATTACCGCACCGTTTGGGTACCGGAATATCTGCGTGAGTTTGTAGAAGAAAAACAGCGTACGCCGCAAGAGCAAGAACAACTCCTGATTGCCAATACACAACTTGAAAGAGAAGATGATTCAGCGCGAGACGCTAATACGTTTCTGTTTTGCGATACCACGCCGCTGATGACTAACGTTTACAGTCAGTTCTATTTTGGCAGCACAGACACGGCGCTGACGAATCTGGTGCGCGCGCATCGCTATGACTTCACCATCGTCACAGAACCAAACACTCCCTGGATCGCTGATGGCCTGCAACGCGAATCGGATGCGGTACGACAAGCCGTTCACAAACTATTGCTGGCTACGCTTGCTGCAGAAGCGATCCCTTTTCTGTTGGTGTCGGGAAAAGTGGAACAACGTGTACATCAAGTGACGAAGTATTTATCCGAAGAAAAGTAGACACGTAATAAAAACGCCACCAGTGTTGAAAGCCTTGTGTGCTTCAAACACTGGTGGCGTATTACTTTATACCTACTTAAATAACCGTGATCAAAAGTCCACTTGAGCTGACAATCTGAACACGCGCGGCGCTCCAGGAATCAAATAACCGCCAAAGGCATTCGCCGAATCACCCCAATAAAACTTGTCAAAGAGGTTGTCAATACCGAAGCGGAAGGTGGTTTTTTTGCCGCTGATTTTGGTCGCATAACGTGCGCCCACATTCAACACGTGATAACCGTCTACGCTTTTATTCAGCGATGCAATCTGGCTATTCGGCGCGAACACCTTGCTGGTCGAATAAATCCAGGTCGCATTCAGTTTGACAGCCGGCATTTGCGGCAAAGCATAGTCAACATACACTGCCGATTTGAACTTAGGCACATTACCGACACGCTTGCCTTCGATATCGGCGTCGCCAGTTCCAACCGCCTTCGCTTCCATCGCAGTAAAGCTGGCGCCCAGCATCAGGTCGCGTGTCACACGTCCCTGTGCCGCAAACTCCAGGCCACGATTTACTTGTTCGCCAGCTGCCACATATGCCGCTACGATTGCCGTTGCATCCGAGCTCGATGCTTTCACGTACTCATTTCGTCGCTTGATTTGGAACAGCGCAGCAGAAACGCTGACATCCGGCGTGATATCCGCTTTCACTCCCACTTCGATTTGCTTCGATTTGTACGGATCGAGCACAGACTCTGAATTAGGCAATCCCGATGGAATTTCTCCACCTGGCTCCAAACCTTGTGCATACGATGCATAGAAAGAGAGATTGGTTTGCGGGCTGTAGACCAAAGCGACATTAGGCAATACAAAATCTTCATCCGTGTTTCTGATATTCGTACCATCGGCTGCAAACTGAACTCGCTTCAGTTTCGTGTAACGCACGCCTACATGCAATTTGAACTGATCGTTCAATGCCATCACATCTTGTACAAAAAATGACTTCTCATCATCCTTGCGACGCAGACTAACCGGATTCGTTGGTCCCAACGTGTAGTTGTAATACACCGGATTATAAATATTGCCGACTCCGACAGAGCCGAACAAATAGTCAGCAAAGTTATCTCGACGATTCAGCGTGGAAACACCTGTCGTCAAGTCATGCTTGATGTCACCTGTGCTGAACTTACCCTGCAATAGTGCCTGCGTGGTCATGACTGAACGCTTATCGTTTTCTCGACGCAGGTCATACAAATCGAAGTCCCCGTTTGCACTACTTGCACCGCTTGAGCAATAACCAAAGGTCAGGTTTTGCGCCAGGCAACCAGAAGCCAGCGCCACCGCATCATCGCGCCGCAACTCAAATTTATTTGCTTGCAACGTGGTGCGCCAATTGTCATTCAACTCATATTCGAATTTGACACCAAGGTTGTTGGTGTCATCGGTAACCGGACGACTCCATGACTGATTATTCAGCATGGTCTTGCCACTTACGCCAGTAGGAATACTTTGTTCAGGGCCAAGCAACTGGAAGCCGGGAACCGTTAGCTGTGATTTGTGCTGGTAATCCATATCCACCTGCAGCAAGGCACGCGGACTAATGCGCCAATCAAAAGAACCCGAGACAAAACGACGATCACCGTTTGAGCCTTGCACATAGGACTTGATATCTTCAGCCGCTGCATTGATGCGGTAACCGAAACGCTTGTCTTCAGAACGACCACCCAGATCAATCGCACTGTAAATCGTGCCACGTTCACGCACTTCAAATGTAGCTGAACGCAAGGGCGCATCGGTCGGGCGCTTGGTCACGTAATTGAGAATCCCGCCAGCAGAGGCAATACCTGCCTGCATGCCGGCAAGGCCTTTCAGAATTTCGAGACGCTCCTTGTTTTCCATAGGAATCGCCGAATGCGCCAAGATCACCATACCGTCTTTACGATAATTGGAGCCCATATCCAGCGTAAAGCCGCGTATCGCGAACCAGTCGGACAAACCAACCGCGTTATAGGAATTCTGTACGCTTGCATCGTATTCCACTGCATCGGTCGCGGTACGTATGCTGCGTTCCTGCATCTGCTCGGCGGTGATGACGCTGATCGATGCCGGCGTTTGCAGCAATGGGGTATCGGAGAAACCACCGATGCTCGCATTGCGCGCAATCCCATCCTTGGTCGAATCGGAAGTCACAACAACTTCAGGCAAAACGTTTTCGGAGGATTCAGCCATGGCAACAGGCGCAAATGCACAAGCTTGCGCAACAGCCAGGGCAATCAGGGAACGGCGGGAGTGTGATGCAGACATGTTTTGTTCAATCAATCGCGTTAAAAAACGAATGCGTGCGAAGGAATGGACAAAGAAATTGCGTGGACTTTGCGCTTCCCTACGCTGGCATTATCCAGGTCAGGTACGGAGGGTTTTTTCTCACCCGAAGACGTTTAGCTCTTCAGGACCCCTAGCGTGGCCGCATACTAACACGAAAGAATAAGCGTGCGAAATGGCATCTTTGTTGTATTTTGCAGCGAATTTCGCCGATCTTAACCAGGATCAATTGGCAGGATGGTTAGTCTGCGAAGGTATGAAAGTGAAAAGCAGGGACGTCCAAGATCTGTGAAAAGAATGCTTAGTGCGAGAAATAGATCGCTATTTGCTCTTCTCGCTTTTTCCCGAATCGTGGCTATTTTGATGATCGAAATGCGCGTCGGCAGAATCCGGTGATTTTTTAATATGCGTAATACCGGATGAAACCGAGATGGGATCGCTGGCGGGGAAAGTCATTTCAATCGCGATATCGAGCAAGGTTTCTTTCGCTACTTCTCCTTCAGATGCCGCCGTCTCGGTCGGCATCTCAGCTACCGGATCGCTGGCAGGGAAAGTTTGCTCCAACGCATCATCCAATTGACGCTCTTCACGTGAATGTGATTCAGATGCTGACGCATGTTTCGCAAAAGCTTGCGGCTTAACTGAGGAATCATGATGTGCCATTTGGAACTCCTTGTATGCGAAGGTATTCTGAGCTTGTAACGCTGGATGCGGCAACGCAATTTCATTTTTACCGCATGTCCATACTGTTATCTGTAGGACACTTCCATCGGCATCCGGTTCAACTGCTGCGCGGATAATGCACTCTGAATATCTGCAACTTCTCCGTACCAGCTGGGCTTTCCAGCAATACGGTGTCGCCTTCGTGTGTACCGAGCAATGTTTGCGCAAGTGGTGCCAGCCAGCTTATCTTGCCGTGCGCCGGGTCCAGCTCATCCAGGCCAACAATGGTGACGGTGTGTTGCTCACCAATTTCGTTTTTATAGGTGACGCTTGCGCCAAAGAAGACTTGATCACCATCGACATGCACGCTTGGATCAACAATTTCTGCAGACTCCAAACGCATTTGTAGATAGTGGATACGTTGGTCGATTTCACGCAAGGTACGCTCGGGGTCGAACTCCAAAGATGCTTCATCCGCGCCATCTTGTTCGTTTTGCAAAATATTAGCGCGTGTTACCTCCACCAATTCCCGCAACTCATTTTGCAAGCGCTGATAACCCTCTGGCGTGATGTAGTTTTTCACGTCTAGCGGCATCTCCGGCTGCAACGATAATGCATCGTCGTCGCCCGTTTCTTTGACAAAAGCCTTGTTCATGATGGGGTGTACTCCTTACGCATCCATAATGCACGCAAGTGCAGGAATAATAAGTACGCTACACCACATAGGAGAAAATTGCTCTGCCGCGAATGCGGAAAATGGAGTTAATCGGATATTTTGCCGCGCATCGCCTTGGTCTGGCTGCGTGCATTCTTGGTATCGAGACGTTTGCGTTGCGAACTGTAAGTCGGCTTGGTTGCGCGTCGCGCTTTCGGCAAGATGGTGACGCTTTGGATGATTTCCTGCAATCTGCGCACTGCTTCTTCGCGGCTTTGTTCCTGGCTACGGCCCTGCTGCGCCTTGATCACAAGCACGCCATCTTTGGTGATGCGTTGATCGTTGAGTAGCAGCAAACGTTCTTTTAGATAATCCGGTAACGACGATGCGCTTATATCGAAGCGCAAGTGTATCGCCGTCGCGACCTTGTTCACATTTTGTCCGCCCGGTCCTTGTGCGCGTATAGCGGTGAGGACTATCTCACTATCGTCGATAGTGATGGCGTCTGTGATTTGCATTGCGTGCCGATCAGCCGCGAAAGCTTGCTACATCCGGGCTGATCAACGTTTGCATTAAACGTCAGACCAAAGCTTGCCGCCGGTTGCCCAGTTTTCACGCTTCACGTCTTCGATGATGATATCGACGGATTCAGCGCTGGAACCCAAGGTTGCAACGGTTGCTTCAGTAACGGCTTTAACGAAAGCACGTTTTTGTTCGACGGTACGGCCTTCGAATAATTGGACGTTGATAGTTGGCATGAGTTTTCCTTTTTAGTTGATGAGAATAATGAATAAATCAGTCGCGATAGGACGGCGACAAGGTATCGAGTTTACGCAATAGAGACGGCCATTCGAGTATGCCTTCAGGCGAACCGTCACCTAGCAATTCCTTGTACGTTTTTGCGCAAACTTCCGGCGACGGAATATTCAGGGGACCGCCACCAGATTGCGCTTTTAATTGGAACGAACACGCTTTATCCAGCGTATCCATCAATACATAGGCTTCGGCTATCGTGCGGCCGCTGATCAGCGTGCCGTGATTGCGCAACAGCATTGCCGGATAATCACCGAGACGCTCAATCAGACGCGTCTGTTCGACTGGCGATAAGGCCAAACCTTCATAGTCGTGATAACCCATCTGCTGATAGAAACGCATCGCGTGTTGCGATAAAGGCAGCAAGCCGCCTTGTTGCATCCCGACGGCGACACCATTTTCATTATGCAAATGCATAACGCACACCGCATCCGCGCGCGCCGCATGCACTGCACCATGGATCGCGAAGCCGGTCACGTTCACACGATAAGTCTGGTCGCCAATAATATTGCCCTGCAAATCGATCTTGACCAGATTCGACGCGGTGATTTCATCGAAACGAAAGCCGAAAGGATTGATCAGAAAACGGCCGTCTTCGCCCGGCACGGTAGCGGAAATGTGCGTGTAAATCAGGTCATCCCAATTCTTTAACGCGCACAAACGGTAACAGGCGGCGAGATCGATACGAACTTGCCATTCAGCGGCGCTAATACCGGCCGGTGGAGTCTGGATTGCTGGGGTAGTCATATCACCTTGCTAATAATCTGAAGCGGAAGACGCCTTGAGCGTCGCGAAGGATCAAATTATAAAGTCATAGTAGGACAGACGCCGATTCCTCTTGAAATCCAGCGCTTTCCATCCATTTTTATACCGGAAACAGGACTGTCACACCCTAGTCGCAGTAAAACTGCATAATAGGTGGTTCGTTAGCAAAGGAACGTTGTTGCAACGCTTTTCGATAGCGAAAACAAATCGAATTTGTAAAATAAATCAATTATACAAATGATTGATGGTCCTCTACTATTCGTACTCACACCAATTTTTAACCCGTATAGGAATAACGACATGTCTCTTATCAATACCCAAGTTCAGCCGTTCAAGAACCAAGCTTTCCATAATGGCAAGTTCATTGAAGTTACCGAGCAATCCTTGAAGGGCAAATGGTCCGTTCTGATTTTCATGCCAGCGGCTTTCACATTCAACTGCCCAACAGAAGTTGAAGATGCAGCTGACAGCTACGCAGAATTCCAAAAACTGGGCGCAGAAGTTTACATCGTGACTACCGATACCCACTTCTCGCACAAAGTTTGGCACGAAACTTCGCCAGCAGTTGGCAAAGCAAAATTCCCATTGGTTGGCGATCCAACCCACGCATTGACCAACGCATTCGGCGTACACATTCCTGAAGCTGGTTTGGCACTGCGCGGTACTTTCGTCATCAATCCAGAAGGCGTTATCAAAACTCTGGAAGTGCATGACAACGCAATCGCTCGTGACGTTTCGGAAACACTGCGCAAACTGAAAGCAGCGAAATACGTTGCAGAGCACCCAAATGAAGTTTGCCCAGCTAAATGGAAAGAAGGCGAAAAAACCATCGCTCCATCGCTGGATCTGGTCGGCAAAATCTAAGTTGTAATTTCAAGTAGTTGCAATATTGTCCGGGCCGTGTGGCCCGGACATGCAGGACTTAATTTAAATCGTAAAGAAAGTAGGGACCATCATGTTGGATGCAAATCTCAAAACCCAATTAGCCGCTTATTTGGAAAAGATCGTGCAACCGATCGAGATCGTCGCGTCACTCGATGGCAGCGATAAATCTCGTGAAATGCAGGAACTGCTGCAAGAAATCGTTGTGCTGAGCGACAAGATCACTCTGGTCGAACGCACCGATGACGACGAGCGCAAACCTTCTTTTGTCATCAAGCGCCCAGACGCTCACGCAGGCATACAATTCGCCGCGATTCCGATGGGGCACGAATTTACTTCTTTGGTACTGGCTTTGCTGCAAACCGGCGGCCATCCATTGAAACTCGAAGAATCAGTCATTGAACAGATCCGTAATCTGGACGGCGACTACACCTTCGAAACCTATATGTCTTTGTCTTGCCATAACTGCCCGGAAGTCGTGCAGGCCTTTAACGTGATGGCGCTGATCAATCCGCGCATCCGTGCCGTCACGATCGACGGTGGTTTGTTTCAGGACGAAGTCAAGGAACGCGAAATCATGGCCGTGCCAACGACCTTCTTGAACGGACAACCGTTCGAGTCCGGCCGCGTCAGTATCGAACAGATCCTCGCCAAACTCGACACCGGCGGTAACAAGCGCAAGCAAGAAGAGCTCAGTGCCAAAGCACCGTACGATGTATTGATCGTCGGCGGCGGACCTGCAGGCGCAGCTGCAGCTATTTACGCAGCACGTAAAGGCATCCGTACCGGCGTGGTAGCGGAACGTTTCGGCGGTCAGGTGCTGGATACTTTATCGATCGAAAACTTCGTATCGGTACAGGAAACCGACGGCCCGAAATTCGCCGTCGCGCTGGAACAGCATGTACGTAGCTATGAAGTCGACATCATGAACGTGCAGCAAGCTTCCGAGCTGGTGCCAGGTAAATTGATCGAAATCAAACTGAAAGATGGCGGCTCGCTGAAAAGCAAATCCGTGATTCTGGCAACCGGTGCACGCTGGAAAACCATCAACGTGCCAGGTGAAAACGAATACCGTAACAAAGGTGTTGCGTATTGCCCGCACTGCGACGGCCCACTGTTCAAAGGTAAACGCGTAGCGGTGATAGGTGGCGGCAACTCCGGCGTGGAAGCAGCAATCGACCTCGCAGGTATCGTCGGTCATGTGACCTTGATCGAATTCGGCGCAGAACTCCGCGCTGATGCAGTCTTGCAACGTAAATTGCATAGCCTGGCTAATGTCACCGTGATCACGTCGGCACAAACGACTGAAATCACCGGCGACGGCAAACGTGTCAATGGCTTGGTTTACAAGGATCGCAAATCCGAAGAAATCAAAACAGTCGAACTGGAAGGCGTCTTCATCCAGATCGGTCTGGTGCCTAACACCGAATGGCTGAAAGGCACAGTTGCTTTGTCGCGCCATGGCGAAATCGAAGTTGATTCGCACGGCCGTACTTCGGTACCTGGTGTGTTCGCTGCCGGCGATGTAACGACGGTACCGTTCAAGCAAATCGTGATCGCAGTCGGTGAAGGCGCGAAAGCATCGCTCTCCGCCTTCGATTATCTGATCCGCAGTTCGGATACGGATGAGGTTGAAGCACCGGCGAACAACGAAGCTGTCCCAGCCTAAGCTCAAGTAGTCGAATCATAAAAAAGCCGCAGCAATGCGGCTTTTTCTTTTGGCAATCGAAACAAACAATATCCATCTAAATGCTTCCATAACTGACTCAGTTGTCACACAGCATCGTGTTGTCATAAGCCATTCTTATCGGGCCAGCATCTCATACACAATCATGTGTATACCCAAAAGAATTAGACTGATAAGAAAACACTTTCTGAACACGGCAGGTAAAAGCTTCTGCCGCAAACGTTGCCCGAGTTCCATCCCGACAAGCGCAGGAACAAGCATCAGGACGGAGATCCCTAACGACGTGGCGGAATACCTGTCGTTGAAATAAAGTCCGATCGCCAACGCAATAGTGGAAACCGTGAAAGAAATACCCATTGCCTGGATGAGTTCGTCGCGCTCCAATCTGATGGCTTGCAGGTAGGGAACGGCAGGTATTACGAACACGCCGGTGGCTGCAGTCACCATGCCAGTAACGGCTCCTATCATGGGGCCCAACCACTTCTGGGTGGCCGAACCTACAAACAGACGCGCACCACTTAATCCCCAAGCGGCATAGCCAATCAGCGCTATGCCCAGAGATACTACCGCCCATGCGCCCGCTGGTGCGCCCAATGCCCATGCGCCAGCCAGCGTTCCCAAGAACACTCCGATCTGCATCGGAGCAAGCCGTTTGAGCATGGGGCCTAGACTGCCCCAAGGCCGGATCTGCCATATATTGGTAATTAGAGATGGCACGATCAACAGTGCCGCTGCCTGGGCAGGCGTCATCCGGAGCGCCAGCAGCGCCATGGCGATCGTCGGCAACCCAAGGCCAACTACACCCTTGACCAAGCCGGCGAGAACAAATACCGCGGTCGCGATACCGAGCAGCGACATGAATGAAGTAAACGTAAAACTGTCAGGCAATGGCATCGTACTTTGCACTCGAACGAAAAGAGAGGGTTTTATTATTGCGTCGAACTGCGACCTCCGATAGGCGGAAATACCTGAGTCTGCCTCAGTCGTGGCCTGAGGACAGATGTGGTAAGTTATCCTCACCATGCGCTTTGACCTGACCGACTTACGACTATTCCTGAATGTTCACGAGACAGGCACAATCACGGCTGGGGCCGAGGCGAGCCATATAACACTCGCCTCAGCCAGCGAACGCATTCGAGGCATGGAGAGTGCGCTAGGTGCGTCCCTGCTGGTGCGCGATCGTCGTGGTGCACACATAACACCCGCGGGACGGGCGCTCGTGCATCATGCCCGGCTCATTTTGTCGCAAATCGATCGTATGCACGACGAATTGGGCGACTACGGTGCGGGGGTGCGAGGTCACGTGCGGCTGCTTTGTAATACGTCAGCCCTGAGTGAACATCTGCCCGATGTCATCAGTGGATTCCTGGCCGAGCATGCCGGCATCTCGCTAGACCTCGAAGAACGTACCAGCGACGAAATCGTAAATGCCGTACGCAACCAGTTGTGCGATCTCGGCGTGGTCTCAGACTCAGTGGATTTGGAGGGGCTGGAATGCTTTGTATTCCGCCCAGACCCGCTGGTGCTCGTGGCGTCGCGTGATCATGCTATCGCACAGAAGAAAAGTATCAGCTTCACAGAGATCGTCACCCAACCCTTTGTTGGCCTGGGTGCAGGCAGCGCCTTGCACGATCACGTGACACAACATGCGCGACGACTAGGTAAAAGTCTGGATTATCGGGTGCGCCTGCGCAGCTTCGAATCGATATGCCGCGTTGTTGGGCGCGGCATCGGACTGGCGATTGTACCCAAGGCGGTTGCACTGCGTTATACGCGGTCGACGGGCATCAAGATGATCGCTTTGTCGGAACCTTGGGCGCAGCGCAATCTGGTGGTATGCGTAAGAAACATGCAGGACATGCCCGATCACGTACAGCAGCTCATTCAATACATGCTTGCGCGAGAGCGCCACCATTAGCCCAATAGAGCAAGCGCAGCAACGTATCCGGGGCTATCATCCTGACGACAGATCGCATGGTGCGACACCGACAGGTGCGTGACGCAGTCGCCTAAGAAAGATTGATTGATACCGCGCCACCTCGCTTCCTTGCGCAAGCGCTCGACGTATCCAGCGCCCCGCCTCGCACCGATCGGCTGGCACGGCGTGCCCGTACATCGTCGGTCCCGTCAGAAGCGCCATACCTAGCATTTCCTGCGCAGGCAGATGACCTGCCTCACCTGCCGAACGCAGCAGCACCAACATTTCTCCGTAGTGACCTATGGTCTGCGCCTCAAGAGCGAGCTGGAATTGCTGCGCGGGAAAGACCGTGTCATGCGCGGATGCCGGAGTAGTAAACGCAGCGCAAGCAAGCGTCGCAACAGCCATTACGTGGGAAGGCGCCGCGATACGGCCGCCCATGTTCCATGCGATGATTTTTGCTTTCATGGTGATCTCCTTTAAATGTACATCGCAGTAATAGTTGTACATGAACAAGCCCATGAAAAGATGGATTATCCGAACGTAGCCTATGGCGATGCCTAAGTTCAAGAGGCATCTAAGAACCCACCACCTTGGCCCACCAACGCCAGCGTGAACCAAACACAGCACACGTCACCAATTCCGCACCAAAAAGACAACAACGCACCCGAATGGTGAGCACAAAAACACCGGGCTCCACCGTCCGTAGCTGCACTGTTGTCCCACCCATCTGCACGAGGCTCAGAGGGAAAACAACATAAATATTTGCCTTAAATCTTGTATACAAGTACTGTCCATCAGATAGGCATACAACTTGCTGAGGTATGGTCATGACTTCCGAGAACCCACTCAAATCATCGATCCAGATCGCTGCACGCATTACAGAATCGATACTGGCCAAACAACTCGCACCCGGCACAAGGTTGGGCGAGCAGCAATTAGCCGATCTGTTCGGCGTGTCGCGCACCTTGATACGCGAAGCCTTGATGCGCCTGGCAACACGCGGCATCGTGATGGTCAGTGCACGCCGCGGCTGGTTTGTCATCGAGCCAACTGCCAGCGAAGCACGCGAAGCTTTTGAAGCACGTCGCGTCATCGAACTAGGCCTCCTGCGCCATGCACGTCCGCTTTCCAAAACCGCCATCAACCAATTGCACGACCACATCGCACGCGAACAGGCAGCGATTGCCGGCGACGATGTCGGTGCGCGTAGTTATCTATTAGGCGACTTCCATGTTTGTCTGTGCGAATGCCTGGGCAACAATCTGTTGTCCGACACACTGCGCGACCTGACTGCACGGACCACTCTGACTGCGATGCTGCGTCAGTCGCCATCGCAAGCAGTGGATTCTTGCGAAGACCATGTACACATCGTCGCTGCACTCGAAAGCGGCGATATCGATGAAGCCGAGCGCCTGATGCTGGACCATTTGCAAATCGTGGAAAGCACACTGTACGACGTTGCTCCCAGCGATCCATTGAATGCATTGCGTACCGCGCTGACACCGGTTTCTGCAGCAAAAGCATCGAAGTCAGCAGCAACCATCCCAACCGAAAAACAGCCAGCAAAAAAATCCACCGCACGGGCAAAGACGAGCCGGGCGGCTAATGCAGCAACTATCTCGTCATCCCTATCGCATGCATCATCGTATTCACCTGGAAAGGAAATGAAAAAATGAAGCTCTCTAAAATCCTGATCGGCCTGATGGCCAGTACTCTTCTGTTCACCAGTTTCGCGCGCGCCGATGCGCTCGACGATATTCAGAAAAAAGGCGTGTTACGCGTCGCCGTACCACAAGACTTCCCACCATTCGGTTCCGTCACCACCGACATGAAACCGCAAGGTTTGGACATCGACGTTGCCACCTTGATTGCGAAAAAGATGGGCGTCAAAGTCGAGCTGGTTCCGGTCACCAGCGCCAATCGCATCCCTTACCTGCAAACAAAAAAAGTCGATCTGGTGATTTCCAGCATGGGTAAAAATCCCGAGCGTGAAAAAGTCATCGACTTCAGCGCAGCCTACGCACCGTTCTTCAATGGCGTATTCGGTCCGGCTGACCAAAAGGTCGCAGCTCCTGCTGATCTGGCTGGCAAGACTATCGGCGTAACGCGTGGCTCGGTGGAAGATCTGGAACTGTCAAAGATCGCACCAGAAACCGCCACCATCAAACGCTATGAAGACAATAACGGCACCATCAGTTCCTTCCTGTCGAATCAAGTGCAACTGGTTGCCACCGGCAACGTGATCGCCGCTGCCATCATCGCGAAGAATCCACCAAAAAAACCGGAAACAAAATTCCTCATCAAGAACTCGCCATGTTCGATCGGCCTGAACAAAGGTGAAGAAAAACTGCTGGAAAAAGTAAACACCATCCTCGCGCAAGCGAAGAAGGACGGCTCGCTCAATGCCTTGAGCGAAAAATGGTTGGGCCTGCCACTGCCAGCCAATATGTAAAGCAAACGCATCCGCACATTATGTTGCGGATGCATGCTGAAACAGGCGCTGTCAGGAATGCGCCTCACTTGTAGGAAATGGAGCTAGCGTGGCTTATCAATTTGATTTTCTGTCGACCTTCGATTACACCGGCGTACTCGTCAAAGGCGTACTGACGACGGTGGAATTAATTGCGGTCGGCGGCGTGCTCGGTGTTGCCGTTGGTATTTTCGGCGCATGGGCGCGCACGCAGGGGCCGCGCTGGTTACGGCCGTTGGTGAGCGCCTATGTCGAATTAATCCGCAACACGCCATTCCTGATTCAGCTCTTTTTCATCTTCTTCGGTTTGCCAAGCATAGGCGTGCAAATTACAGAAATGCAGGCAGCTATCCTGACCATGGTCATCAATCTGGGCGCGTATAGCACCGAGATTATTCGTGCCGGTGTCGTCGCTGTCACACGAGGGCAGATCGAGGCCGCACAGAGTTTGTCGATGACACGCTTGCAAATATTCCGTCACATCATTCTGCGTCCGGCCTTGCAAAAAATATGGCCGGCATTGTCGAGTCAAATCGTCATCGTGATGCTGGGCTCGGCTGTGTGTTCACAAATCGCAGTGGAAGAATTGTCGTTCGCTGCCAACTTTATTCAAGGGCGTAACTTCCGCGCATTTGAAGCGTATCTGGTCGCTACTGCTATTTATCTGGTCATGGCGATACTGCTACGGCAACTACTGCGACTAATCGGCAATCGCTTTATTTCTGGAAGGAGACCCACATGATTTCCTTTTCGCTGTGGGATATTCTGCGCAACCTGCTGCTGGCCGGACGCTGGACTGTAGTCTTGTCGCTGGTGACTTTCTTACTGGGTGGCATGCTGGGTCTGTTGATCCTGTTCATGCGTACATCGAAACAAGCTACGCTGCGTAATGTTGCACGGGTCTATATCGAAGTATTCCAGGGCACACCTCTGCTGATGCAACTGTTCCTGGTGTTCTTCGGCATTGCCTTGTTTGGTGTTGAAGTACCGGCATGGCTGGCCGCCGGTTTGACACTGACTTTGTGGAGCGCATCGTTTCTTGCCGAAATTTGGCGCGGTTGTGTCGAAGCAATTCCGCGTGGGCAATGGGAAGCATCTTCCGTGCTGGCGATGAATTACGTACAGCAGATGCGTTACATCATACTGCCGCAAGCACTGCGCATCGCGATCCCGCCAACCATCGGCTTCAGCGTACAGATCATTAAAGGTACAGCGGTGACATCGATCATCGGCTTTGTCGAATTGTCGAAGGCGGCGACTGTCATCACCAACGCCACCTTCATGCCGTTCACCGTATATGCGGCTGCCGGCTTCTTTTATTTCATCCTCTGCTGGCCTTTATCCAAGTACAGCCAATTCCTGGAAAGGAAATTCCATGCCGCTCATCGCCATTGATAACGTCAAGAAAAGCTACGGCAGCAATTCAGTTCTGAAAGGCATACGCCTCAATGTCGAACCCGGCGAAGTGATCGCCATCATAGGCAAGAGCGGTTCCGGCAAGAGCACACTGCTGCGCTGCATTAACGGTCTGGAAAGCATAGATGAAGGATCGATCAGCGTCGCCGGTACGCACTTGGGAAAAACGGAACTGGAGCTGCGCAATCTGCGCTTGAAGGTCGGCATGATCTTCCAGCAGTTCAATCTGTTTCCGCATTTAAGCGTAGGCCGCAACGTGATGATCTCGCCGATGATCGTCAAAGGCGTATCGGAGAAAGATGCGCGCGCACTCGCGATCAAGAATCTGGAACGTGTTGGCTTGGGTGAAAAATTCGACAGTTTTCCAGATGAACTCTCCGGCGGGCAGCAGCAACGTGTCGCCATCGCGCGCGCACTCAGCATGGAACCGCAAGCCTTGTTGTGCGATGAAGTCACATCGGCGCTCGATCCTGAATTGGTCAATGAAGTATTGAATGTAGTACGCGGGTTAGCCGAAGAAGGCATGACGCTCATCATGGTGACGCACGAAATGCGCTTCGCACGCGAAGTATGCGATCGCGTCGTCTTCATGCATCAGGGGAAAGTACATGAGATAGGCGCACCGGAAGAGATTTTTGCACATCCTGAAACACCTGAACTGAAACAATTCCTGGGAATGGCGGCAGCTTGATACGCATCTAATCGAGCATGCGATGTCTGACAAAAAATCAACGTTCTAAACAATCATGAGCCTTACTTTTACCAGCGCTATCCAGCCCACCATAGGCCATGAAATCATGGAGCGCCTGCATCTGCTGGCGCAATATACCGAGCAAGATGGCATGATGACACGTACCTATCTGACGCCCGCTCATCGCGGTGCCGCCGGACAGATCGCAGCATGGATGCGCGATGCTGGCATGACCGTACGACGCGATGCTGTTGGCAACGTCATCGGTCGCTATGAAGGCAGCAATGCAAATGCGTCAGTGTTAATGACAGGTTCGCATTTCGATACCGTGCGCAATGGCGGCATCTATGATGGCTTGCTGGGCATACTGTTGCCCATCAGTTGCATTGCCAACTGGCATAAGCAAGGAAAACGCTTCCCTTTTCCAATTGAAGTCATCGCCTTCAGTGAAGAAGAGGGTGTGCGTTTCAAAGCGCCTATGCTGGGCAGTCGTGCGATTGCTGGCACCTTCCAGCAAAGCGTACTGGATCACATCGATGAGCTAGGCATCACGATGCGCGATGCGATGAAGGCTGCTGATTTCAATCCTTTACAGATTACCGCTGCTGCCGCACCGCGCGACAGCATTGCCGCCTTTGTCGAAGTCCATATCGAACAAGGCCCAGTACTACTCAATGAGGATTTGGCGCTGGGTGTGGTGACCGCGATTGCCGGCGCCACACGGTACATGCTGGAGCTGGAAGGCATCGCCGGTCACGCCGGCACCGTGCCTATGAATATGCGCCACGATGCAGCGATGGCAGCAGCAGAGTTTGCACTATTCGTCGAACAACGTTGCAGTAATACACCTGAGTTAGTCGGCACCATCGGTCAGTGGACAGTGCCGAATGGCGCGACCAATGTGATCCCGGGACGCGTCGTTCTGTCACTCGACGTACGTGCTGGCGACGATGCGCAACGATTGTCAGCCACGGCGGATATCACAGCAGAACTTGAGCGTATTTGTGTACGACGCGGCGTACGCAGTACTTTGAAAAAAACGTATGAAACATCCAGCGCTGTCTGTGCCGACTGGCTGCAGCAAGGCTGGCGTGCCTCGCTAGAACGCAATGGCTGCACCATGCGTAGTCTGCCGTCCGGCGCAGGTCACGATGCCATGGCGATCGCTACTGTCGCACCGATCGCGATGCTGTTCGTCCGTTGCGGCAACGGCGGCATCAGCCATAACCCGGCAGAAACCATGGCAGTCGAAGACGCCGCACTGGCTTCCGATGTCTTCATGGATTTTGTCGAACATTTCGATGCTTTGAACAAGAACGCCGCATAAGCACATCGCACCAAACAAATATGCGTTGCCAGAATGCTGCTTGCATCACTGCACATTCATTCGCAACTCTGATGCTTGCCAATTATTCCCAACACTGGATAACCAAGATGGATAAAGCCTTACTCAAACAACAGATCTCCACATGGGTCGATCAGCATGCCGCCGAGCAAATCGCTTTTCTTGCCAAGGTCGTGCAATGCCCGTCTGATAACCCGCCCGGCAATTGCGCACCACATGCGCTCATGACTGCCGCTTTGCTGGAAGAGATGCAATTCACCGTTGAGCAACATGCAGTGCCAAATGAATTTGCCCGCAGCACAGGTCTGGAAAGTGCGATCAATCTGATCGTGCGCGAACGTTTCGCTGATGGTCCAATCGTAGCCTTGAATGCGCACGGCGACGTGGTACCGCCAGGCAGCGGGTGGAGCGTGGACCCGTACTCCGCCACCGTGCGCGATGGCTGGATGATAGGACGCGGCGTGGCTGTCTCCAAATCCGACTTCGCGACGTATGCCTTCGCCTTGCGCGCCTTGAAGGAGTTGTCGATTCCCTTGCGTGGCCAAGTCGAACTGCATCTAACTTACGATGAAGAAACCGGTGGTCTGGCTGGCCCTGGCTGGTTATTACAACAAGGTTTAACGAAACCGGATTACGCGATCTGCGCCGGCTTCTCATACAACGTGACGACCGCACACAATGGCTGCCTGCATCTGGAAATTAAAGTGCACGGTGTCTCCGCACATGCAGCGCGTCCCGACACTGGACACGATGCGCTGGAAGCCAGCACAAAATTGCTGACCGCTCTCTACGGCTATCGTGACACCTTGCAGCATCGCACGTCAGCAACCACGGGCATCACCACGCCATCGCTAGTGATCGGCACGATCAACGGCGGCATCAACACCAATGTGGTGCCGGATGAAGTCACTTTGCGTCTGGATAGACGCATCATCCCGGAAGAAATTCCAGAAGAAGTGGAAGCAGAATTGCGCACCGTCATTGAACGCGCCTTACATGGCATGCCCGGCATACGCTGCGAGATAGAACGTATTTTGCTGGCCAGCCCGTTCAAGCCTGTTGGCGATGCGGTGCGTTTGCGTGATGTCGTCTGCGCAAAAGCTTCTGTCGCACTTGGAGAAGAAGTGACACCGATAGGTGTGCCTCTGTATTCCGATGCACGTCTTTATGCAGAAGCCGGTGTCGCCACCGTGATGTATGGCGCCGGACCACGCACGCTGCTGGAAGCCAACGGCCATCGTGCAGATGAGAAGGTCCCGCTATTTACACTACCCGTTGCAACCAAGGCGATTGCGTGGAGCCTGCTGGAGTTGCTGACATAAGCCTCTCAAGATACGGCTTTTAAAAGTTGTATTCACCGAATACATATTTGTCGAAACTGAACTTGGTGCCACCCGGCAGCGTATCAACCAACCGTTTTGCATTCTTGGCTGAAATAAAAACATCCGCCATCTGATCCTTGCAACGAAATCTCGTTGCCGGGCTCAGTATCGTATTTGCCTTGATCCTGATATGGCGAAAGCTCTTTGCCTTCTCGCTACAAATCAGAAAATGCCGCTCTTGCCGAAAACCGGATAGCGGAATATTCAACCACCATCCTTCATCCCCCGCATACGGCACCACGGTTGACCATTGCGTGTTGCTGTCATTCAGCAAGTTGGCATGCAACTCTTCGTTGACTCGCTTGATCGCTTCGTTTTTTGTCATGTTCTTCTCTGTAATTAAATATCTTGCGCGCTATGCACCACGATAGACATCTTGTCGCATGGTAAAGTTTTTGCTTAGCAAAATAGAAACAGCCATCATCATCTCCTCGCCTCAGACCGCCTATGGTCGTGAGTGCAACTGGGCATGACGCTGATAACTGTCAAAAATGTTGATGCTCGGATAAGGGTGTATCCGCAGCAATAAATCAATCGTCGCCCATTTTACTGTTATCTCATGGAGCCAGCCTTGGTAAAAGACGAAACCGAATTCGATTCCATCACTTTCATCAAAGACGGCAAACCGCAGGATTTAAAAGATCCTGTGGCATTTCCATTCCTTTATAACAATAACGGCACAGGTGAACAACACAGTGATGTGTTTGGAAAACTGATCACCATCGAGCCTGACCATCCTGATCTCGATCTCGGTAACAAATACTTCAATATCAAGCATGCTCCCAAAACGATCACTTCCGATAGCGGTGAGACCTACGAAATAACCTCATTTGATTTCGGTGCCAGCGAAGTCCATTACACGCCTCTTTCCGCTAACAAGGAAAATGTACAAGCCTTCGGCATGACCTTACTGAAGAGCGGCGAATGTGTGAAGTTTCCATACAAAGGTCTGATCACCAGTGACTTCACCTACGGTAAATGGGCGGGGCATCAGTCACCTTATCTTGGCCCGGGTCGTGGCCGCGAACTACTCCCCATCAATCCGACTGATCTGGAGTATCACAATTTTCCGCATGTTTTCTTTTCACGGGCCGGCGGACCGCCTTTAGTCATCAGCGTGGCGCGCTGGCGTCCTTACGTGAATGAAATCGCACTGGCCGATTTATGGGTGAAACCGGGCGATGCCATCGTATTACCGCCCAAGGTCAAACCGGTGCTGCCACGTTGCCCCTCCGATGACCTGGCACGAAGCCTGATTCTTGATCTGCACGGCAACAGAAACTCTGCTCGCGCCTGCTGGTTTATGGAAGGGAATGCGACTTTGCTGACCACCACTATTCTAGGCAACAAAGACACGATGATGGCCGCAGCCACCAAGCCGCATTATCACGAAGAAAAAAGTCCAACCACACATACTCAATTGCAACGCTTCGATTTGTAATATTCCGTACATGCATAGCTTGGTGCGAACACGCAACATTCAACCCTTTATCAGCCCTCATCCAAGGGATGACTATGCGCGCACGACATTTCTCCATACAACGCATGGTAGAGTTATTCCGCCTTAGCAAGAAAAACTACACTTTGAAGCTGGTTGACGATTTGAATCATGAGCCAATCAGAAACGCCATAGAGAAATTGCTTTAATCGATTGAGTTGCAAACCATGACCGATATTGCCGCAAAGCTGGAACCAGATAGCGCCGTCTATAAAACCTTGCTGGAATCCACAAAAGCCATTCCATGGAAGATCGACTGGGCCACAATGAAATTCGCCTATATCGGGCCGCAGATAGAGAGCGTGCTCGGCTGGGAACCATCCAGTTGGATAGGCGTGGAAGACTGGGCCTCGCGGATACATCCTGAGGAAAGAGAAAGCATCGTCAATTTCTGCGTCGCGCAATCGCAGGCTGGTGTCGATCACGAAGCCGACTATCGTGCCCTCGCCAAGAATGGTGAACTGGTTTGGATACGCGACGTTGTACATGTCGTACGTAACGATGATGGTTCCGTCAACTCCTTGATCGGATTCATGTTTGACATCAATGAGCGCAAAAAGACTGAAGCGAAACTCATCGATTTGCAGAAAGAACTGGAAACACTATCCTTCAACGACGGTTTAACCGGCGTCCCCAATCGACGCATGTTCGATACTGTCATGGAAATGGAGTGGGCCAATGCAAGGCGCAACAACCAGCCGCTCTCCATCATTTTGCTGGATATCGATTACTTCAAACAATATAACGATCACTATGGCCATATCCAGGGCGATCATTGTCTGAAGCAAGTAGCAAAAGCCTTGAGCTCTGCAGCAACCCGATCACACGACTTTTTTGCTCGCTTTGGCGGGGAAGAGTTCATATTGGTGCTTCCCGAGACGAATGAAAAATCAGCCCTCACGGTGGCAGAGCGTTGCCGTAGCCTGATTTTCAAGGAACAGATCCCTCACGAAAAATCCCAGGTCAGCCAGATACTGAGCATCAGCCTCGGCGTCGGCACGATAGTCCCGACCCATCATGACGAACCCATCAAATTTATTGAAGCCGTCGATAGACGTCTTTATCAAGCGAAAAGAAACGGTCGCAATTGCATCGCGGCCAGCGAGTAAGTTTTACAAACTGTGGCGAAGCCGCACAACAAATGAATATGGGAGTTGTAGATATTTTTTGAAGAGCGTAATGTAAAGGTGCAATATAAAACAAACACCACATAAACATTATGAGGGGACATGTATGAATAAAGCTTTTAGCGTATTGCCAAAAATTGCCGCCATCTCCATATTCGCGGCATTTTCTTTGCCTGCTGCTGCGCAAAGTGCCGGTGACAACATCGTCAATGTCGGTTGGTTTCATCTGCAGCCTAACGAATCGAGTGAACCACTCACTTTCACAAAACCGGCACTAGGCCCGCAGGTCGGTAGCAGCGCCAGCATCAGTAATGCAGACACGCTCGGACTTGCCTTCACGCACTTCTTCACCGACAACTTCGCCCTCACAGCTGACTTAGGCATACCACCGAAATTCAAACTGTATGGCGGCGGCACACTTGCCCCTCTCGGCCAACTCGGCAAAGCGAAACAATGGAGCCCAGCCGTCATTGCAAAATGGTATTTCGGCGACAAGACTTCACAACTTCGCCCATTCGTTGGCCTAGGCGTAACACGCGTCTGGTATACCGGTGTTGAATTAACGCCTGCACTTCAAGCACAGGTAACACCTGCAGCTTTTGGTGGTGGCGCAGGTGGAACCGCAAGCGCCAATCTCAGTTCATCGTGGGCACCGGTCGCCAATATCGGTCTGACCTACAATTTCAATGAAAAATGGTCACTTGGATTCTCTGTCGCTTATATTCCACTCAAAACAGATGCCGAAATCATCGGCAGAAATGCAGCAGGCACAGTCATATCCAGAAGTACGACTAAGCTAACTATCAATCCAACGGTCACCTTCCTGTCACTAGGCTACAAGTTCTAACTTTTCTTGACGGTAGGATGATGGAAAACCTGCCGCAAATAAGCCAGGAAAGTTTCATCCGTACATAAAGTCTTGCCTGCAGAATCGGACAGCTTGGCAACAGGCTGTCCGTTACATGCCATCAACTTCATCACAATATTCAGCGCTGCTACACCGGTATCATTCGACAAGTTAGTACCGATACCAAAACCCGTCATCACGCGATCTGCGAAATGTCGGTACAGGGAAAATGCTGTCGGCAGATCCAAAGCATCGGAAAATACAAAACGCTTGTTACTCGCATCCACCCGCAATTTGGCATAGTGCGCCAGCGCCTTCTCGCCCCATACAACTGGATCACCCGAATCATGGCGCAAGCCGTCGAATAATTTGGCAAAGTACAAATCGAAATCGGCAAGGAAGGCATCCATGCCAACCACATCAGTCAAGGCAATACCTAGATCGCCGCGATATTCCTGCACCCAATCTTCCAGCGCTGCTTTTTGAAAATCGCGCAGACGTACGCCGAACGATTGATAGGCTTGCAGATATTCATGCGCCATCGTACCTATCGGCGTCAATCCATACTTCTTCGCGAAATACACATTTGAACTGCCTTTGAAATATTGCGGCACTTCTTTCGCTAGCGTAACGACAACTTCTTCATGCCATGCAGCAGAAAAACGGCGACGTACACCGAAGTCAAAAAATTCAAATGGATTGTTTCTGGCAGTTTCCTCACCAAATGCGTGCAGCATCTGAATCTTTTCTTGTAAGCGTTTGCGTCCTTCGAGCAATGAAGCTTGCTGATCGAAGCGACGGAAGTAGAGCTCATTAACGATATACAAAACAAAAATCTCAAAACCCATCACATGCACTTGCGGACCGACCGCGTGAATATTCAGTGTTTCGCCATCTGTCGTCACCGTAATGAATTTCCGTTGAAAACGAAACACGGTCAGAAAATCCACGAAGTCGCTCTTCATGAAACGCAAGCTGCGCAGATACACCAACTCATCTTCCGCGAAGAAGAGCGTGCACAAATGATCCAGCTCGCGCTCTACATCCGCTTTCAACTCACTTAAAGGATAAGCCGGCGTGTTGCGGCAGACAAATGCGTACTCAGCCTGCGCATCGGGATGGCTATGCAGCAAGGCCTGCCACATCGTGAATTTGTATAAATCGTTTTCCAGCAGGCTACGGACTATGGGATTCATTTGATTTATGTCAATGTGCGGCCCTGATTTGACCGCTATTGTTTTTAAAAATATCGCCGATAACAAATATATAGGGTTTTCATAAACCTCTTCCTGTTCCGAAGCATTACAGGCTAACTGTTTGAATCATTTGATTTTAATGTCTGGCTGCCATTTGCATGGAATTAGATGCTGCTGTCTACACACAACATCGTGCAATGCAGCAATTTTGATTCCTGCAGAAATCATCAGATATACAGTTATGATGTTTCCATCAGGAATGACCGCTAGTTATAGTTTTCGTACAACTTCATCATGGATGGAAGTAAGAAATGAACAGCCTTAAGCGTTATATAGCCAAGCGTGGTGTCGGTGTAAAACTCTCTGCCATATCCTTTTTACTCATTGCTGTGGTCTTCGGTATATTTGTATGGATCAGCGAGCAAGCGACATCCGATGTGCTGGAGCAGCGCGCGGTAGAAGAAGTCAACGCCAAGAGTCAGCTGATACTCGGCATGACGAACGATACTGCACTCATCAAGAACAAGCTGCTATCACTTAAAGTCGGCCAGACCGGAAACTACTATGTACTCGATGCGAATCAAGGCAAAGACTACGGCAAGCTGATCATCGCGGCGAATAAGGAAGGACAAAACATTCTGGCAAGCAAAACCAGTGATGGCCGTGAATTCATTAAAGACATCCTGAGTAAGAAAGAAGGCCTCATTCGCTATCGTCCCGAGGCGCAATCAGCTGAACGCATAGCCGCATACACTTACGCCAAAGATAAAAACTGGGTTGTGGTCGGCGATACCTATGCCAGTGAGTTCTCGCAAGAAGCCAGCATGTTGCGCAATATTTTCGCTGCTGCTGCACTGGCTGCCGCACTGATCTTGGCTGCACTGTTATACGCAACCATACGCAAGATGCTGATCACTCCTCTTGCACAAGCAACACAAGCCGCACGCAAACTCTCTACTGGCGACCTCACTGTCAGACTGCAAACCAATCGCTCGGATGAAGTCGGCCATCTGTTGAATGCAATCAACGGTATCGGTCAAGGACTGGCCAACGTCGTATGGAATATTCGTAACGGTACCAAAACCTTATCGACAGCAACCAATGAAATCGCTGCCGGCAATCTGGATCTGTCATCACGTACCGAGCAACAAGCCAGTTCATTGGAAGAAACTGCATCGGCAATGGAAGAAATGACTTCCACCGTCAAGGAAAACGCAGCGAATGCAGAGCAGGCCAATCAATTGGCACGCACAGCATCTGAAGTAGCAGTCAAAGGTGGCAACGTCGTAGCGGAAGTCGTCAACACGATGGACTCGATCAATCAATCATCGAAGAAAATTGTAGACATCATCAGCGTCATCGACAGCATCGCCTTCCAGACCAACATCCTGGCATTGAACGCGGCCGTTGAAGCAGCACGCGCAGGCGAACAAGGACGTGGCTTTGCCGTCGTTGCAGGAGAAGTCCGCAGCCTGGCACAACGCAGTTCAGCCGCTGCGCGTGAAATCAAATCCCTGATCGAAGACTCAGTCAGCAAAGTACAAAGTGGCAGCAAGCTGGTCGCACATGCCGGCGCCACCATGAATGAAGTAGTCACCAGCATCCAGCGCGTCGACAACATCATGAGTGAGATCAGTTCCGCCAGTCGCGAACAAAGCATAGGCATAGAGCAAGTCAACCAAGCCATCGCACAAATGGATCAAGTGACGCAACAAAATGCCGCGTTGGTTGAACAAGCCGCTGCTGCCGCAGAAGCTCTACAAAACCAAACAACAGAATTGAATAATGTCGTCGACGTCTTCAAGATCAAGAACGGCAGCCACGGCACAATGGAAGAAGCAAGCGAGATGGTCACACGTGCGATTGCATCCCTGCATACAAACGGCAAGATCGAAACCTTCGCCGAGATCAATAACAAGCTCGGCCCATTCTGCGATCGCGATCTATACGTCGTGGTCTACGATATGCATGGCAAAAATCTGGCACACGGTGCCAACCCCGCATTGATCGGCAAGGATTTGATCAACGCAAAAGACGGCGCCGGCAATCTGTTCATTCAGGAACGCCTCTCCATCATCAAGAATCACGGCAAAGGCTGGCAAGATTACATGTTCCTCAATCCCATCTCGAAACAGATGGAAGCCAAGTCCATGTATCTCGACAAGTATCAGGATTTGATTATCGGTTGCGGTGTGTATAAAGAAGTAGGTGCTACGCAACACGCCAAGCCAGGGCGCAAACAAATTTCGACAGAGAAAAATACTCTGCGGCTCGGAACAGATAACTCAAGCGCTCGTCACAAACGCATCGAAAAAGAAGCAGCATAAAAGATCACTGATTCAATACATGGCGCCGTTTTCCATCAAACAGGCAAATCGGCGCCATTATTTTTTCTAAATAAAACATCTCTCAGCCATCCACTCTTTGCAAAGTAGTGAATACGAGCTTGCCTAAAAAATAAGCAAATCGTTCATTCACCAATACTGTGCATCTCCCGTGGCACAACAATTGCTGTATCGGTATTACTCCGCAGGAGAGAGGGGTTTTCCCCCGCCGAAGGTGCATCCCCATAATCACTCAGGCAACAACAACTGCGGCGTAATTTGGCCGATCTGGAGAGAGGTTGCGAATAGTTGGTACGCAATCCACCGAAGGGGAAAGCGGGCACTGCCCGCGAAACTCTCAGGTAAATAGGACAGCGGGGCGGCTAATTATTTGACGCAAGTAATCCCTGCATGTCACGTCTCGGCCCTATCCGTAGCACACCATATTTTCTGCGCGGCATCGTCACGATGATTCCGCCGAGACCGCTTGCGTCCTTGTTCACTTTCAGGATGATCAAATGAAAATTGTTAATAGCCTCGCTTTAATCCTTTCCGCCGGTCTGTTCGCAGGTGTCGTGCATGCCCAGGAGCTCACAGGTACGCTCAAGAAAATCAAGGACACCGGCATGATCACGCTGGGTGCACGTGAATCTACTGCCCCATTCAGCTACAACCTGGAAGGCTCGCAATTCGTCGGCTATTCAGTCGACATCATGATGAAGGTCGTTGATCATCTGAAAACAGAATTGAAGATGCCGAATCTGCAATTCCGCATCATGCCTTTCACCGCACAAAATCGTATTGCATTGATGCAAAACGGCACGCTGGATCTGGAATGTTCCACCACCACCAATACCGAAGATCGTCAGAAGCAGGTTGCCTTCTCGAACAGCATCTTCATCATCGGTACACGTTTGCTGACGGCCAAGGATTCCGGCATCAAGGATTTCGCCGATCTGAAAGGCAAGAATGTTTCCACCACTGCCGGCACCACCTCGGAACGCTTGCTCAACAAAGTGAATGACGAGAAAAATCTCGGCATGAACATCATTTCTGCCAAGGAAAATGGCCAGGCATTTTTATCCGTTGATAGTGGGCGAGCGGTGGCCTTTATGATGGATGATGCGATTCTGTACGGCGAACGCGCCAAATCCAAGAATCCAGAAGAACGGCAGTGCACATAAGAACGACCACATCTCCAGCCAACCTTTTCTAACCGATTGAATTTAATTGGTTTTTTTAAAAATCAAAAACTCCACAGCCGTTTTCTGTAAAGTTACTGAGCATTTTCAGCCATTTTTTCGATGCTTCTGCCATCTGGCAAAAAAAACTGTAAAGCAGGATCTTTACAGTTTCGTCAAGAAAACGGCGGTGCAATTACTTATGCCGCGAACGCGAAAAAATAGCTTAACACTCGACGAACCGTTTCTCTTTCGCAAATCCACTCCTGTTTTTGCCGATATTCAAATTTCGCTACGCCATTTCCGAAAGCGGCAGTATCCGGTTCGATAAGTTACAAGCCAACTCTCTATTTTCTTGAGCTTGCTCATTTCAAAAATCACCAAAATAATATTTCCATATTACTGTTAGGCTTAAAAGTCATTTTCAACTTTAGCTCGGCTCGACCCTTAATTGTGGAAACGAATTGATAATGACGCCAATTTTGTTGACGAGTAAGTTACTTATCTATATGATTTCACTTACCACTCATGCCTTGTGTCGTCATTAGGTTGGCCTCGCTTGGGAAGGAGAAGCCGCTCTTCGGGGCGGCTTTTTCACATCTAGAGAGTATTTGTGCCAGAAGAAACAACAACATTCGCACAGCGGTCTACATCAATGGCTACAACCTGCACTACCTAAACATGTAAACAATCTCTGCAACCCATTCATCTAGGGACCAACAATCAATCCAACATTTAAAAACGTAAACAAATAGCTCTTATAAAGGCTATTTGTTTACGTTTTAAAGAAAAGACTGTCCCTTTGCTTGCAGAATTGACCCTATCTAATTGATCCACTTTCCATTGCCGAGCGAACGCGGCAACGCGATCATAAGAGCCTTCAAATCCCAGTACGCATAGATCTGCATGCATCTGCTTGAGACTGCGTTTTTGCTTCCTGGATTTAGTAGATTCAGTTTTAAGCCAGGCAGATAGCTTGAAGGCGTACACATCCAAAGCACTGGCCGAACGCCGGTCTGCGTAGGCTGGCTCTATGGTTTCTGAACGCAGGTAGCGTCTAACTGTGTTCCTGGAGATGCCAAGGCGCTTGGCGATCTCTCTTAGCGATATCTGGTCACGCAGGTGCCAGCGCCGAATAATTCCTAATAATGCCACGTCGATCACTCCAATCTCCTACCTGATTGCTTAGGTAGGATTGTGTCTCAAACGTGGGTCAATTTTCGATGCAAAATTCCCGGCAAAGTGGGTCAGTTTTCGGTGCAAATCTACAGATAAATGCTGTTCAGTCGTGTACAGAGCTGGATTTGCTCCATATGGGGTATGACGGGTCATATGACCGCGTTGCGGCGTTCGCTAGGCAGTGGAAAGTGGATCAGTTGGCGCGGGTCAATTCTGCGAGCAAAGAAAAAAGCATTCGTCCCCCCCTGCTGGGAGCAGTGGACTCTCCGCCATGGCAAGTTCGGGACAAATTTCAAATGAAATGCTCGCGTTATTGCACATGCGAACATCTCATTTATCTTCAATAACTCCTAACACCGCAAACGATGACAATGCAGAATTACCTTCTGCTAAAAACCAGCCACCTCTTCCGACCAATAAGCCGGAAAAATTTATCCTTTACGTAGCATTCCATTCATAAACCGTAACAATGGACGATTTGCTTGTATGTACAGGATCTTGCATTGCGATCTCATGTGCAGCATCAAAACTGTCTACCCGCAACAGGTAACGCTTCGGAATCGAATGCCATGTAAATGAAAAAGCATGACAGGTCAGATTTGATGAGTGCATTTCAGACTTGTCTTTCACTTCCCTACTCAAGATTTAAAATTTATGGCGAACGCCGAGCGACACCCCCAGCATGGTGGATTGATTGTTGCCGATACCGTTTCCGAACAGTGGTTGTGTGACCAGGGCACCGGCGGATTTATTGAAGTCGGCTTCGAGATAGATGTCCGTGCGCTTGCTCAGCAAATAGTCGACGATACCGAATAAGGTATGGCGCGTGCCGTTCTGATTGGCCAGAACATTTCTGACCCTGTCGACCATATAACCGGAGTAAACCACCCACTGAGGTGTTAGTGAGAAATTCATGCTCGCGGTGACGAGATCGTCTCGACGTGATCCGGTCGTATTGGCGTTGAGGATGTTTTCGCTTGAGCCGGCGATGCCCACATTGGAGCCGCCAGGTTGCCAATTAAAATTGGCGCCGGTCGTTCTGCGTACAAAGCCAATGGCATATTTTCCAGAATTTCCCTGATAGGCAGCTCCCACGCTCAGAACTCTGGATTCGACCTGATTGCCGTCCTTCATCTGTTGCGCCACTGTCGCCAACGAATAAGCCCCCAACGTATATACGACGCTTGCCCCCAACGACCGGCCTGCGCCAATATTGCCGGCGGATTCGCCTGCTCCATATTGTAACGCCAGCGCGACCGGTCCCGCCTGGTACCGGTATTTGACACTGTTGTCGAGGCGATCGCCTACCAAGATGGTTGGCATTTGCAACAGCGTATTGTTGTTCATCGGCGTGACGCTGTCGTAGATCGCCAGCGTGTCAAAACCCAATGTCGTGTCTCGTCCCAGTTGGATGACGCCAAGCTTGCCATTAAGTCCGACGATGGCCTGCCGACCGAACAAACGTCCTCCATAGCCCAAAGCTCCCGTATCGGGCGAGAAACCATTTTCTAGGACGAAATACGCTGCCGCACCGCCACCAAGATCTTCATTGCCGCGCAAGCCAAAGCGACTACCCTGGAACGTGCCGCCGGTCATTTGCCATAAGGCGTTACCTTTCGCATCCGAGTGCGAGGTATAGCGCACTGCCGTATCGACAACGCCATAGAGCGTCACGCTTGTTGTCGGCGTCAGCCCCTCTGCCTTGGCCTGCAATGCACAAAAACTCAAGCAAAACAGGGTTACTGCATTTGAAATTTTTTTCATTTTTCTTCATCCTTTTTAACCCAGGTCCTCATCCCGAAGACCTCTTTCTCTGTTTCTCTGAGAGCCTCTTTTTCATTTACAAAAAATTTTGATATGAGACAGATTGTGTCCGTGGACCTCCTTGCTGGTTGTTGATGAAAATCCTATAGTCTTCGGCAATTTCGCAAGACGAACGAAGACACAGGCACCGTGAGTTACAGAGCCAGATCAGGTATTCCTGCTATGTATTTTTGTGTCGTTGGCGGCGACGCCGCTTATCGAAGCGTATTAAAAAGTGCGAAGCGATGTGCCGGATACAGCGCTAACGAGCTGGCGGCATTTCGTCCAGAAACGCTTGAACTGCACCAAAGAATTGCCAGCGGTTTTTTTCCATGAACGCCGAATGTGTCCCCTCTCCGATTTCTACCCAGCGCCGATAAGGTGCTGCCGTCAGTTTTGCAAAAACGGCGCGTGACATATCGAGAGGACAATCCGCGTCCCAGTCGGCGTGAACGATCAATACCGGTACACGAATCGCCGCAGGGTCGTACAGCGATTTACCGGATGCCCAGTATTCGCGGCTATCCTGCACGGAGCCATTGGGTGCGAGCAGGAACGCAGAACCGGCATCGCCGTCTGCACTATTGATGAAAGTCGCATCGGCCCAGGCCTCAAACCAGGCTGGCGGCAACAGATATTCCTGCTTGTCTTCGGGCACGCCGTTGAGCCAGCGTGCTTTCGCCGCAGACCGCTGCACAATCCGATAAGCGCCCAGCGCACCACCGCCATCGGCCATACTTGGCGTGTCACGCACCCATTGCGGTGCAATCAACGTCAGTTTGTTGACCGTATGGTTGTGCGAGGCGGTATAGGAAGCCATGAGTGCAGCGCCCCATGACCAGCCGATGAGATTGATTTTTTCAACGCCTGTCCTGGACAATATGAACTTCACCACCGTCGCGACGTCACCGACTGCGACCGGCGTACGCACGACCGGATCATTGTCGGCTGCGGGTTGATGCATTTCGACCGGTCGGTCGGAACGGCCATAGCCTCTGACATCAACCAGGTAGGTGTTGTAGCCGCTGGCGGCAAGTTGTTCCATCCAAGACACCCCATCGAGCTTCAGATCGAACGAGGTCGACGCCGGGTATGTAGTGCCGGCGACAAACAGCAGCGTGTTTTCCGCTGTCAGGGAGGTGAGGTCGCTGCGTCGCTTGTTGCGTACGAACAGCTCGATGCCAGGGGTACCGCTGGGAATTTTCATCTCTTCACAGAGAATTTCCGTAGAGCTTGGTGTAGACATGCTGAAGTCCTTTTGGGGAATTAAATAAAACGCCATCCAAAGCGATCCCCGCGTCGGCTGACATGACCGGCGGAGCTGTTGGAGAAGTGAGCCGTGAAAACCGTCGCATTGCGTTCCACCGCATGCTCCAGCATCCACAGCCGTGATGCCTTCGCCCGTTCGGGGTTTTCACAAAATCTGCTATTCCATTCCGGACGTATTACCTGGAGTGGTTGGTGCATGATGTCGCCGCTGAATATTCCCGCGCCTGCGCTATTTGCAAGCTCGATGGAAATATGCCCCACGCTGTGGCCAGGAGTGGAGTGAATGATCAGTGCGTCACCGACGACCCCGGAACCATCGACCATTTCTGCCTGATTGCTGGCAATAACCGGCAATACGCTGTCCTCAAAGACGTTGGCGTTGAATCCCTCTTCGCCAATCCGGCTTTGCCAATAGTCATGCTCTGCCTTGGAAAACACGTATTTGGCGTTTGGGAAGGTCGGAACCCAGCGCCCATCGACCAGTCTCGTATTCCAGCCGCAATGGTCTGCATGCAGGTGCGTGCACATCACGTAGTCGACAGATTCAGGTGTGACACCGGCCTCGGCCAGGCGCTCCAGAAATGGCAGATCCAATTGATGAAATCGCGGCAGCTCCGGACGCTGCTTGTGATTGCCTGCACAACTGTCAATCAGAATCGTGTGATGCCGGGTCTTCACTACCCAGGTGTGGATGCTTGCGATAAAACGTTGCTGGCTTTCGTCAAAGCAATCTGGAATCATTAATGCGCGATGTTCTTCCAGAACAGCAGGATCCCAATCCGGATACAGGAAATCGGGGGCAAAGCCGGCTCCGTGTTGTTCTATGACTTTAGTAACCGAAATATCCCCGAAATGATGGATGCACATGAAGTGTCTTTGCCTTCTCTGATAGTTAAAAAAATGCTGCGCTTCGCCGCTCGCAATCTAAGTGTTCGCCCGAGAAGATGACGTCGGTGACGCTGTCAGAGCTTGTGAATGCTTTGATGGCAAAAGGAACAGGGCCAGAAAAAATGCGACGCCGGCGACCATCACCGTGTACCAAAGGCCGCCATAGATGTCGCCGGTACCGGTCTGGATGGCAAGCGAGATAGCCGGCAACAGTCCGCCGAAGAGGCCGTTACCCACGTGATAGGTAAAAGAGACCGAGGTATAGCGGATTCGCGTTGGAAAAAACGAGGTCATGGCGGCCGCCAGCGGTCCGAATATCATGCCAGCGATAGTGCTAAGTGTGGCCAGAATGAGAATAATCATTGGGTAATTCATCGCTTTTTTGTCGGCCAGAGTGAGATACCCGGCGTCTTTGAGCGCCTGCCCCAGATGACTACGGAACAGATTGCTATCCGGCGCATTTCCTGATGTTGCAACTGGAATGGTGATTGCTCCGATGTGCACGGTGGCGATCGTTCCCGCCGGCCCGGCCTTGTTCGAATAGGGAGCGCCTGTGTGGATCAGGGCGCTTTTAACGGTGTCACAGCCCGACGTGAATGTAGACGTGCCGATGGGATTGAACTGCAGTGAGCATTCCCGCGGATCAGCTTCTACTACGATTGGGACGGTCTTTTGTGCGACGTAGAGCGCCGGGTTGGCGTAAAACGTCAGGGCCTTGTACAGGGGAATATAAGTGAGCGCACCAATCAGGCAGGCACCCGCAATAAAAATTTTTGTGCCAAATCGATCGCTCAACGTACCGCTGATCACGAAAGCAGGAAGTCCGATCAACAGTCCCGTCAACAGCAACAAATTGGCAGTTTGCGGATCCACTTGCAGTGTGCCGGTCAGAAATATCAGGGTATAGATTTGCGCACCGACGAGAAGAACGCTCTGGGGAACGACCATCGCGAACATCGCTACGAGAACCAGCTTGAGATTTGACCAAGTTCCCAGCGTTTCCTTGATGGGTGATTTGGAGAGTGTGCCTTCTCTTTTCATTTGCAGAAAAAGTGGCGACTCATCGAGTTTCATGCGTATCCAGATTGAGATCGCGAGCGGGATGATCGAGGTGAGAAACAGCAGGCGCCATCCCCACTTGTCATAGTCGTCTACGCTCAGCCCTGCGCGTATTGCCAGCACCACACATACCGACAAGGCAAAGCCGATGGTTGCAGATATTTGCAACCAGGAGGTTTGGGCGCCACGACGCTCTGCAGGCGCATGCTCAGCAATATAGGTTGCCGCACCGCCATATTCGCCACCCAAAGCCAGGCCCTGCAACATTCTGACGGCAATCAGCAGCGAGGGCGCGAGGATGCCCGCCGATGCATACGTCGGTAGCAAACCGATGGCGGTCGTGGAAAATCCCATGATAAGAATGGTGGCGAGGAAGGTATGTTTTCTTCCAAAGAGATCACCGATCCTGCCGAAGAACAGTGCACCAAAGGGGCGCACCAGATAGCCGGTGGCAAATGTGAGCAACGCAAAAATCGTCGCAGCGGCGGGATTGGCGTTGGAGAAAAAATTCTTCGAGATGGTCGATGCCGCCGCGATATAAAGAAAAAAGTCGTACCATTCAAACACCGTCCCAACGGTCGCCCCTATAATTACCTTGCGCTGGTGGCCAGCGGTATTGGCGACTTCCGGTTGCAGATCTGATTTGCTCAATTGTTTCACTCGTACTCCATCGTTTTTGGTTATTTGTTTCTTGTCAAAACCAATATTAAAGGGACGTTTTTTTCTTGTGAAATCGAATATCAAGATACCGGCATAAGCACAATGAATATCACCAGACACAACCTTGCTTTGTTCGCGTCGCTCAGCGCGCTGCTGGATGAGCGGAATGTTACGAAGGCTGCGGCGCGGCTTGGCCTGAGTCAGCCGGCGCTGTCGTCTCAACTGGCTACGCTACGCGAGATTTTCGGCGATCCGCTGTTGACGACTGCGATCTCCGGCAAGGGAATGGTGCTCACGCCAAGGGGCGCCTATTTGCGCGAACCTCTCCGGCTGGCATTGCAGGCCCTGGAGGACGTGGTCAGCAGTGAGCCCGTCTTTGATCCGCATTCTGCGCAACGCATTTTTTCGCTGGGAGCCAACGACAACGCCAGCGCCATCATGGCGCCTCGGCTGGTTGAACTCGCACGTCAGAACGGCATGCCGGGCATACGCTTTTCATTTCGTGTGATCGATCCCGGCAAGCTTCCAGAGCAACTGGAAAACGGCGACATCGATGTTGCCCTAGTCTCCAGAGACGGCCTTTCTCATGCGCCTCACCAACTGCTATTTGAAGAAGAATTCAGGATGGCGCAGCGCAAAGGTCATCCGCGAGGCACGCAGCCATCATCAATCGCTGAATTTGCCGCGCTTGAACATGTGATCGTATCCGGCAGCGGCGGGGGATACCGTGGTTTCATAGACGATATCCTGAAAGAGAAAAATCTCTCGCGACATGTCGCTGTATCGCTTCAATACTACAGTCTGGTGCCGCTGATTCTGCAGTCGACCGACCTCGTCTGTACCTTGCCGGCAAGATTTCTGGAGCGGTATGGCGACTCTCTGGTTTCCACGCCGCTGCCGTTTGACGCGAAACGTTTCAGTCTTTACGCCACCTGGCACGAACGCTTCAGCAAAGAACCGGGCCATCTATGGTTGCGTGAGCAGCTTGCTCTTTGTTCGTCAAATTAGTTTGCGGAGGAATCTGCGATGGCAGTAACGGAGCAACGATCAGGATTGGATTCAAATTTTTATCCCAGGCAGCCCATTTTTGTTCGTTTGCTTGCTGAGTTGACCCGGTCAGTTTGACCCGCCCGCCATACCTCGCGAACGCAGCGACTCTGTTATAAGACCCATCAAAGCCCAATTGTTTCAAGTCTTCATGGATCTGCTTCAATGTGCGCCGTTGCTTGCGTGATTTGACCACCTCGGTCTTTAGTAAGGCCGATACATAGAAGAAAAAGAGCCGGAGGACTACGGCGGCTGGTTGCTGACAGCAAACTATTCCCGCAAGAGCTACCCTCCCTTACGCCCGACATATTTTACATTTTGACAGCACGGATTCAAGCCACCGAGCCGCGTGCCCTCCTGATACGACCGAGGCTCACTCCGGTTGCCAGTGCAGTAGCTGCAACCGCCGCCCACAATGCAATTCGAATCGCTTGCGTATCCTGTGCAGCAGTCATCAGCGCTTCACCGAGTGTAATTGCTTCGGCGGTGTACACTGAAATGACCACGCCCAGTATCGCCGCGCCAAGACACTGGCCGAACGTACGTACGATGGCGAGGACGCCGGAGGCGTTACCGTTGTGTTCACGGACGACGTTGGAGAGCATCTCCCGATTGTTGGGGCTCTGAAAAAAGCCAAATCCCATCCCGCAGATCAGGGTCCGCCAACCGATGTCCCACGCCGGAGCATGATCAGGAAGCAGCGCAAGCAAGGCCAGCCCCACGGTGAACAAGGCCAGTCCCATAGTCGACAGCATAGCGGGCGAGTGGCGGTCAGCAAGGCGTCCTGCATACGGCGCAACCAAAACGATACCGATCGGCCATGGCGTGAACAGCAACGCCGACTGGAAAGCAGTATATCCATAGGCATTTTGAAACAGGAAGGGCAAGGCGACGAAGGCGATACCCTGGCCGACGAATGATGCCAGCGAGGTCAGCGCCGCTAGCGAAAAACGGCCTGATGCAAACATCGCCAATGGCAACAATGGCTGGCGTGCGCGGCGCTGGTCCCAGACAAAGGCAACTCCGGAGATGAGCGCGGTCATTCCGTAGGCAGCGGCGATCAGAGCAGCATCGCGCGCTTCTCTCTTATCCGAAAACTGGGAGCAGGTGTCGGCAGCCATAATCAACGCTCCCATGGCAATGGCCGACAAGAGCGCGCCCGCGGTGTCGAAAGGCCCGGCGATTGGCTTGCGCGCATCAGGGATCGCACTCAGCGACAGTACGATCGCCGCGATGCCCAGCGGGACATTGATCGCGAAAATCCACTGCCAGCCCAAGGTCGCCAAGAGCGTGCCGCCTAGGACAGGGCCGATGGCCGTACTGGCAGCGACGAGTACGGCATTGAGTCCGAGGATGCGTCCCAGCAGCCGATTGGGAAACACCGTGCGATGAATCGCAGGTGCAATACTCAGCATGGCTGCACCACCAATGCCTTGCAGCACACGCATGCCAATCAGCATGGTGATCGACGACGATAGCGCACAACCCAGTGAAGCTAGCGTGAACACAGTCAGGCCGGCGGTAAAGAGCGTCCGGAAGCCCAGCCGACCAGACAGCGACGCAAATGTCGCTAGGGTCATGGCCACGGCGAGCAGATAACTGTTAGCGACCCAAATGGATGTACCCGCGGACGCGTGGAGTGCCAGGCTGATCTGAGGCAGTGCAACATTGACGATGGTGCCGTCGAAGACCGCCATAGTGGTCGCAGTCATAACGGCGATCATGGCGCGGCGTCGCTCAGTGCCGGGAAGCCCCTCGTCGAAAGGCATATCTGAGAACAATTCCATATCTTGAGAATCCTGTTAAACAATCTGTGCATCTACTATAGCCAGACACCTGAGATGGCGGAATACGCATGGCCTGCACTCAATACCTGCACCAAACGCCTTATCTAATCACCACATGTTAGTATCGTCTGATGTCCGAACCCGATCTGAACCTACTGATTGCGCTGGATGCATTGGTCGCCGAAGCCAGTGTGGCCGCTGCAGCGCGCCGCCTGGGACTAAGCGCCTCGGCCATGAGCCGCACCTTGACCCGCCTTCGCACAGTGACTGGTGATCCACTGCTGGTGCGAGCCGGTAGGCGAATGGTGCTTACCCCCTGCGCAGAAGCGCTGAGCGCGCGTACCAGAAATATTGTCCATGAAGCGCGTTCCATCCTGCGTCCCTCTGCCACCAAACCTGACATTGCCGCGCTCAAGCGAACCTTCACCATTCGCGCCAATGATGGTTTTGTGGAGATCTTCGGCGCCGCACTGATCGCTGCAATCACCTCCGCTGCACCCTTTGTACGACTGCGTTTTGCTCCAAAGGCAGAAAAGAGTTCCTTACCGTTGCGGGACGGTAGCGCGGACCTGGAGATTGGCGTATTGAGCGAGATGGGGCCTGAGGTGCGTGTGCAGGCGTTGTTTCGTGACCGCTTCGTCGGTGTAGTTCGCAAAGGCCACCCGCTTGAAACAATGGCAAAGATAAGTGCCAAACACTATGCGGCATGCAGTCACGTCGTGGCGTCACGTCGTGGGCACTCGATTGGGCCTGTAGATGACGCGTTGGCGGCAATGGGCTTGACACGCAATATCGTCGCCATCGTCCCGAGCTTTCCGGCAGCGCTTGCCATAGCTCGTTCTTCCAACCTAGTGGCGTTAGTACCGGCGTCTTTTTCGCCGGCGGCGCAAGAGCATCCGACGGACAAGTCGGTAACGACAATGTATGTTTTTGAGCTTCCTGTGAACACCGCGCCGATCACCATCTCGCAGATGTGGCATCCACGCCTTGAGCTTGATGCTGCACATCGTTGGCTACGTGAGCAGATGCGCACGGTATGCAAGGTCAAGCTTGGGCTGGATCTGAATTACGAATGACCGAAATCGGCCAGTTACGGACTTCTAAGAATCAAACAATTTGCCCATTCCCGGCTAGAGAGTGCCGCAGAGCAACGACCATCACGGGTATCCCAAGAAAGTTGCCAGCGTCATACCGATTCACATTAGTGGTGCCTAAAAGACTATTTTTGAATAAGCGCTTCGGTCGATATCCACGACCTCTGCTGTTAGCTGTATCTCAATACTAGGGTAGCCTTGGCAAAAATCACGCGCTTCTGCGATAGCAATTTCAGACAACTGCTTCTTGACGGTATCTGTCCGGCCAGACAGTATTGCCAGCCTCACATGTAAAAAAACCTCGCGCTCTTGTATCCGCGCTGGTCCCGACGACATAGTCGTCCAATTTGATTGCGCGGCTCTTGATATCCGCTTCTTCAAAATTCCCTGATGCGGCCAAAGCTGCGTTGAGCTTCTGCAATATCTTGCCGGTATCCAGTGAAAACAGATTACTCGTATATTCAACAGTTACATGTGGCATATTCGGCCTCCTTTGATAATGACCCGGAATTAAAAATGGAAAGTTCTGACGTAAGAGGAGGCTATCCAGATTTTTCGAGCCACCTTCTTCATTGAAAACGATGGTTGATGGTTATCAGAGAATAACGCTCAATCTGCAAATTATCTATGAGGAAGCTAGCCTATGAAGCTTAAACCAGTCGACTCACTTCACAAGTAGATTTCCTCATGCTGCAACGACGACGAATAGTCCGGCTTGGGCAATAAACGCTGCGCCACCTCTGCCACGCTCTCAATGAATAATCTTCGCCAAGAAATCCCGGGCGCGTTCAGATTTAGGGGCCTGAAAGAAATCCTGCTTGTTGCAGTCTTCCACGATGGCTCCACCATCCATGAAGAGAACCCGGTCGGCCACTTTTCTGGCGAAACCCATTTCGTGCGTCACCACCATCATCGTCATACCGTCTTGCGCCAGACCAACCATGACATCCAAAACCTCATTGATCATCTCCGGATCAAGCGCCGATGTCGGCTCATCAAACAGCATCGCAATCGGATCCATGGCGAGTGCTCTCGCGATCGCCACACGCTGTTGCTGACCGCCGGATAATTGCCCCGGATATTTCTTCTCCTGCGACAAGAGTCCGACGCGGTCGAGATATTCCAGGCCTTTTTTAATCGCCTCACTCTCGTTTCGGCCGAGCACCTTTATTTGTCCGATGATGAGATTTTCGCGAATGGATAGATGTGGAAACAGCTCAAAATTCTGGAATACCATGCCGATCCTGGAGCGCAGCTTTGCCAGGTTCGTGCGGGGAGAATGGACTGCGACGTCGTTGACCATGATTTCACCTGCCTGGAATTTCTCCAGCCCGTTCACTGTCTTGATCAAGGTCGACTTTCCCGAACCGGAAGGGCCGCAAACAACCACGACTTCTCCTTTTTTAATGGAAGTGGAACAGTCGCTCAATACTTGAAAATCTCCATACCACTTGCTTACGTTTTTAATTTCAATCATTTTTGTCTCCTGCACACTTTACAAATCAAATCCGGATACCGAGGCGCACCGACTACTAACGTCCGAGGGACATACGTGCCTGCAAAGCCTTTACCGAATAGGAAAGACTGAAGCAAATGGCGAAGTAGACAAGTGCGACGAACAGATACATCTCGACCAAACGCCCGTCACGCTGGGCCACGTTGGAGGCCGCACCGACGAAATCGGTGATCGATACGACATAAACCAGCGAGACGTCTTGCAGTAAAACGATCGATTGCGTCAGCAAAATCGGGAACATGTTCCTGAATGCCTGGGGCAGCACGATGTAACGCATGGACTGGGCGTAGTTCATGCCGATGGCCTGTCCGGCCCAGACCTGCCCCCTGGGAATAGCCTGTATTCCGGCACGCATGATCTCGCAGTAGTAGGCGGCCTCGAACAAGATGAAGGTGATGAGCGCGGAATTAAATGCGCCTACGCGTATGGGTTCCGCCGATCCGACAATCCATGCGCCAAGATAGGGAACCAGGAAGTAGAACCAGAAGATCACCAACACCAGCGGAATGGAGCGAATGAAGTTGACGTAAGCGCCAGCGGCGATGGAGATGTAACGTTTATGCGACAGCCGCATCATCGCCAATAGTGTTCCGAGCACGATGCCGCCCAGCATGGACAGACAAGTGAGCTTGATAGTGAAGAGCATCCCGACACCGAAGAGATACGGCAAGGAGCGTTCGATCACGCTGAAATCGAAGGAGCCGAACATGATCATTTTCCTTTCACGCGGGGAGTCGCCATGCCGGGAATGGCGACATAACGTTCCAGCCGAGCCATCAAACCAACCACGGAAATATTCATTACCAGGTAGATCAATGTTGCGGCGCTGAAGGCTTCAAAAACCTGAAAGGAAAATTCCTGCATGGCCCTAGTGCGCGCAGTGAGTTCCAGAAGACCGATCGTCAATGCGACCGAGGTGTTTTTCATGACGCTCAGAAACTCGTTGGTCAGCGGTGGGATGACAACCCGAAAAGCCATGGGCAGCAGGATGTAACGATAGGTCTGATACGTGGTCAGACCCAGTGCAATGCCAGCGGCCATCTGCCCTTTTGAGAGCGCATTGATGCCCGCCGATGTCTGTATGGCGACACGTGCGGAAGTGAAAAGGCCGAGGCACACCACGGCGGTGAGAAACGAACCTTGCGACAGCGACTTGATCCAGTCACCTACAACGTTCGGCAACAACTCCGGGACAACGAAATACCAGACGAACATTTGGACCAGCAAAGGAATGTTCCGGAACGCTTCGATATACAAGTTCGCCGCCCGCGCCAGCGATCTCGACGGTAAGGTCCGGATCGTGCCGATAACAGTACCGATCGCCAGCGCGATGATCCAGGCGGACAAGGCTGTAGCCAGGGTCCAGCCCAATCCCGACAACAGTGTCTGCCAATACGTCCCCTCGCCATCCGGCGTCATGGCGCTGAAGATGCTCCAATTCCAGTTGTAGTTCATGTGTTTCTCCAAAGCCGCGCGCCCGCGTTCTTCGAGCGGTTGGTCGACGACATATAAGAATAGAGAGACGGCGCATCATTGCGAACGTCTCATGAAGTGAACGCAGGCGGCCGGCGAGGGCCGTACACTGCCGGACTTAGATCACGCCCAGCGACGCCAGCCGGGTGGTCAGCGAATCGCGGTCGGCGACATTCAGGGCGGACAAGGGCGTTTTGGTCCGCGTCCATGCGGCGTCTCTTTGCTGCAGCGAAACGCCGAACTTGACGGCGGGCACCAACGGCACACTACTGACTGCGGCGCGCACCGCATTCATCGCCTGGACAACATCGCTCGCGGACTCCTGGCCGTCAAAGACTTTGCGCGCCAGTTTTGGAGCGACATTCACGGAAGCGGAAATACAGCCGGCGAACCCGGCATCACGCCATCTGGACAACACGGCTTCGTTACTGGGGAAAATCGACAACTGCGGGAAGCTGCCGGCCAGATCTTCCGCGTAGGGAAGATTGCCCGAACTGTCTTTCAACCCGGCCAGCAGCGAGCCCAAATCGTCGGCCAAGGCCGCCACGGTTTCCCGGGTATACGTCAGCCCCGTCAGTTGAGGGAAGTTGTAGAGATAAAAACGGATATTCGACGGCGCGACTTTTTCGGCGACCTCACCGATGTAACGCTGCAACGCATCCTGCGCCAGATCCTTGTAATAGAAAGGGGGCAGCAACAAAGCGCCTTTGTAACCGAGTTCATCGGCGGCAGTCGTCAACGCGATGGTGTCGTCAACGGAGGCGGCGCCGGTGCCGACCATCACGTGGGGCAGCAGGTCTTGATGTTCCGCGACCGCTTTCATGATCTTGAGACGAGTGGCGCGATCGAAAGAAGTAGCCTCGCCTGTCGTCCCAAGAAGATTGACGCCGTGGCAGCCCTCTTTCAACAAATACCGGATGAATCCGATCAGGCGATCGCAGTCCGGTTCGCCCGCGGAGTCCAGAGGTGTCGGCGCGGCGGCGATGACGCCGTGTAAGGATTGGTCTTCCATCTTTATTCCTCCTGGACGTTATTGGTGACCAGCGGTCGAGGGAGCGCCAACGTAGGCGACCACATCGATTTCCACCAGGATGTTGTTGAGCGTGCTGCCGACTGTCGTGCGCACGGGTTGAAAAGTCGGAAAGTATTGCTGGTACACCGCATTGAAACGGGACTGGTCGGCGAGATTGCTGAGATGCACCGAGACCTTCACGACCTGCTCCAACGTAGCGCCGGCATTGCTCAGGATCAGACGGACGTTTTCCATGGTCGCGACGGTCTGGTCCTCGATGGTGGTGCCGAGGATGTTGCGTTGGGAGTCGCGGGGCGTTTGTCCGGCAACATAGATAAAGTCTCCTGCGCGTACTGCGTGGGAATAATGCCCTCCGCGCGAACCGTCGAGGTCGGTTTTAATCATTTGAAGCATTGTCTTGCCCCCTGTACAATAGTGATTGAAATACATTTTGTATCGATACAAAATAAGAACAGACGGATTATGATAGGGTGCAAAACTCAAGTCAAGGTCTATTGTTCCGTTTTTCGTTGTTTTTAAATCTTTAGGAGTGTCGATTGAGTCGATTAGATTGGATGCCCGACCTCACCGGTCGCACCGGTCCTATGTATGAACAAATTGCGACCGCGCTGCGCGAAGACATACTGGAAGGACGACTGAAAGCCGGTGACCAGCTGCCGCCGCAACGAGATCTTTCTGTCGCGCTGGGCGTGACGGTGGGCACGGTATCGCGGGCGTTTGGCGAAGTGATCCGGGCGGATCTCATCGAAGCCGGCTCGCGCCGCGGCACCCGCGTGAAAGAAAGAACCGCGCATGCAGGCTTCATGTCAGGCAATCCGGGCGTGCTGGGCGAAGCGCAGGCCATCGTCGACCTGCGTGGGCACCAGACCGCCGTAGCCAGTTGGGGACAACGCATCAACAAAGCCATGCTGGAACGCAGCACGCGCGGCGACATTGATCCCATCCTGCGTTACGACGACTTTGCCGGACGGGCCGCGCATCGTGCCGTGGGCGCGCAATGGTTGTCGAAGGAAGCGCATGAAGTCGATCCCGCACGCGTGGTCGTGACCAACGGCGCGCAACATGCCTTGTTGTGCGCCCTCCTCTCCATCTCCCGGCGCGGCGACAACATCGCCACGGAACGATTGACCTATACCGGACTTCGCTCGGTGGCGCCTTTGCTGGGCCTGAATCTGATCCCGGTCGACATTGACCGGCACGGCATTCTGCCGGCGTCGTTTGCGCAGGTATGCGCGACGCAGCGCATTGCGGCGCTGGTCTGCGTTCCCAATCTGCACAATCCGACCACCGCCGTGCTGCCGCTGGATCGCCGCAAGGAACTGGTCAGAATTGCGAGCGCCAACGATGTCATGATCATTGAAGATGACGTTTATAACGGTCTGGTCGATCCGGGTGTGCAATCGTTGGCGTCACTGGCGCAGGAACGCGTCATCCGGCTGACCAGCTTTTCAAAAACCCTGGGGCCCGGTTTGCGCATCGGTTATATCGAGGCGCCGCGTAGCTGGGTGGCGACGATTGCAGACGCGATTCGCGCGACCACCTGGATGGCTTCGCCAATTGCAGCGGAGCTGGCGACGGAACTCATTCTGAGTGGCGAAGCCGCAAGCATATTGAATGAAAACCGCACCGAGCTGGCGCTGCGAAACACCGCGCTGCGCCGCGAGCTGAAGGACGCCGGCCTGAAGAACGAACTGCACGGCCCGCATGCCTGGATCGAGTTGCCGGCGCCCTGGACCGTGAAGCAATTCACCACTTGGATCGAGTCGCGCGGCTACAAGGTCTCGGGTGCCGACGGATTCGCCGTCAGCCGCGACGACGTGGATCATGCGGTTCGCATCAGTGTCAGCGCGGCGCCGAGCGTCGATTCCCTGACGCGCTTTGGCAGGCTGATCGCCGAAGCCCTGCCACAAGGGCCGCAAGTGAACGACATTACCGCCTTTCCGTAATCTTCCTGTTTCTTTTGCCGGCGAAGCCGGGTCGATCCCTCTCGCCCCGCTTCGCCCCCCCTCCCTCCGCCGTAGCACACTCTTACGCATCACAAAGCTCGCCTCGTTGATGGCAGAGGCCTGGGCCAGCCCCTTATACGAAGTCGATATGATCAAGACAACATCTACACGATCGTTGCTCTATTGCATCCCTATAAATTGATTTGACACCTTATTTGTATCGATTCATAATAATTTAACCGTAGTTTGTATCGAAACAAACTGTGGCCGCAAATTGTTTCAGGGGCATTCGTTGACGGCCATTGGTCGTCATTCACTAACATGGACGGGGTGGCGAAGATGAACAAGATGGTCGTATTGGGAAGCTTTCTGTCGGGTCTGGTAATGGTCGCGGGCAACAGCAGCGCTCAGGCCGTGACAGGTACATTGAAAAAGATTCAGGAGCGGGGAGAAATCACGCTGGGAACGCGTGAAGCGGCGCTGCCCTTTTCTTACTATGATGATGAACACCGTCCCATCGGTTATTCCATCGATTTGTGTCTCAAAGTGGTCGACGCCGTCAAAGCGCAATTGAAAATGCCCAATCTCAAAGTCACCATGGTGCAGGTCGCCTCCTCCAGCAGAATTCCGCTCATCGCCAACGGCACCATCGATCTGGAATGCGGTACCACCTCGAACACGGCCGAGCGGCAAAAGCAGGTCGGCTTTTCTGTCACAACCTTTGTCGCCGGCACCAAGTTTGTTTCCAAGAAAGCCAACAACCTGAAAGACCTCAATGCATTGAAAGACAAGCCGGTGGTGGCCACCGCCGGTTCTTCCAATATCCGGCAAATCAGCGAACTCAATGCGACAAAGAATATTGGCATGCGCATCGCTTCGTCCAAGGATTTTGCCGAAGGTTTTTTGATGGTGGAGACCAACCGCGCCTCGGCATTCTTTCTCGACGACGTCACTTTGGCAGGGCTGGCGGCAGGATCGAAAAGTCCTGCCGAGTTTGTCATTTCGAACGAAGCTCTCTCGGTTGAGCCTTATGCTTTGATGATGCGCAAGGATGACCCCGAGTTTAAGAAAACGGTCGATGCAGCACTGATCGCCACGTTCAAATCCGGCGAAATCAATCGCATCTATCACAAGTGGTTCCAAACTCCGGTCCCGCCCAAGGGTATCAATATGGGCTTGCCAATGAGCGCCCCCTTGCTGAAGGTGGTCGCGCATCCGACCGATTCGCCCGATCCTGCAGCGTATTGATTGAAATCCTTTGCGGCCTGCCACCAGCGGGCCGCATTTCACCACCAACGGAGCCAGCAATATGTCCCTAGCGGATTTTCCCCGAATACAGTTTTGCCACGGCATGACGCCGTTGGAGCCGATGCCAAGACTTTCCCATCATCTGGGTGGGCCGTCGATCTTCATCAAACGCGATGACTGCACAGGTCTGGCCACCGGCGGCAACAAAGCAAGGAAACTGGAATTTCTGGTTGCCGACGCTATCGGTCAACATGCGGACACACTCATCGCCATTGGCGCAACGCAGTCCAATCATGCGCGACAAACTGCCGCTGCTGCTGCAAAAGCAGGACTGAACTGCCATCTGATTCTTGAACGCCGGGTAGAGGGTTTCGGTGAAGATTACGCACAATCTGGCAACACGCTGCTGAATCACTTATTCGGTGCGAAAGTGCATGATGTTCCCGCTGGCGCCAATCCTCAGGATATGGCGGAGACGGTGGCGACAGCGTTGCGCGAACAAGGAAAACATCCCTACATCATCCCTGGCGGTGGATCGAATGCGTTGGGCGCGTTGGGATACGTCGTGTGCGCCAATGAGCTCATTGCACAGTCACGTACCTTGGGGATATCCCTCGACGCGCTCATTCACGCCACCGGAAGCGCCGGGACGCAGGCCGGACTGGTAGCTGGCATGACGTCGGAATCGCCGCTGACATCCGTCGTGGGATGCAGCGTACGCTTCGCAAAAGAAACGCAGGAAGAAAAGGTATGGAACATCGCGTGCGATACAAATACATTGCTTGACAGTTCCGTTGTAGCCAAACGCGACCAGGTCATCGTTGACGACAGATTCATCGGAGAAGGTTACGGTATTCCCACCCCAGCGATGCTGGATGCCGTGCAACTCACGGCGCGCCTGGAAGGAATCTTGCTGGATCCCGTCTATACAGGCAAAGCCATGGCGGCACTCATCGGCATGATTCGCGAAGGGCGATGGAGTAAACAAGACAATGTTGTGTTTCTCCACACCGGTGGAACGCCGGCACTGTTTGCCTATCGCCAATACATGTCCGCCTGACCTGTACAGGAAGCATCATTGCCCCGAGAAGCCATTCACCGAAACAAGATAAACCCCGAATCATCGTCCGTCGACGCGAAAGCATTCACCATGGAAGAAATATCGCACCGCCCCAATTTCAACGATATCGAGCTCGCGGCGGAAAGGTTGCACCAGGTAGCACTGACTACGCCCCTGCTCGAATCCACACTGTTGAACCAACAATTGGGAATGCGGCTTCTGATCAAAGCAGAGAATCTTCAGCGTACAGGATCGTTTAAATTCCGCGGCGCCTACAACAAACTCAAGCGTCACTTGGACACCTTCAGAAAAACAGGCATCGTCGCCTATTCAGGAGGAAACCATGCCCAAGGTGCTGCGGCCGCTGCCGCCATGCTCGGCATCGACGCCATCATCCTGATGCCCTCGGATGCTCCGCCGATAAAAATTGAGCAAACTCGCGCATACGGCGCGAAGGTACAGCTCCATGACCGCTGGGATGATGACCGCGATGCCATCGCCACCGACATCATTGCAAAGAGCGGTCGGGTTCTGGTTCCATCCTTCGACGATTTCGACATCATCGCCGGGCAAGGAACTGTCGGCTTGGAAATTGCCGCTCAATGTGCTGCAGCGGGCATCGTTCCTGACGTGCTGCTGCTTTGCTGCGGCGGTGGCGGCTTATGCGCCGGAGCCTCTTTGGCGGCCAAAGAACTGATGAAGACAACGCAAGTGTTTGCTGTTGAGCCGGAAGACTTTGACGATACAAAACGTTCACTGATAAGCGGCAAGCGCGAGAATAATCATCGCGGATCTGCATCCATTTGCGATGCGCTGCTCACACAGTGCGGGGTAATGACACTTGAAATGAATCGCAAGACGCTGGACGGCGTCCTGACCGTCAGCGACCACCAGACCATGACCGCGATGAGAACGCTATTCAGCGCCTTCAAAATTGTGGCTGAACCGGGTGGGGCCGTCGCCGCAGCTTCTGCGATCCATTTTGCTGCCAGCGGACAAATCAATCTCTCGGGGAAAACCGTCGTGGCAGTCGTCACCGGCGGCAACGTCGAGCCGCAGAGGTTTGCAGATGCACTTATGGCGAAAGATTAGCTCCTCTGCAAAGACAAGCTCACTGCGCGCGGCGGCGCGATCTTCACTAGCATCCAACCAAATTCAAGGACTTCTATGAAATCCCTGTTTCATCTTGCCTATCATGTCAAAAATTTAGATAAGGCTCGCGATTTTTACTGCAAGCTGCTCGGATGCAAGGAGGGGCGCAGCACAGATACATGGGTCGATATCGACTTTTTCGGACATCAGCTATCGCTGCATTTGGGTGAACCCTTTCCTGTATCGAACACGGGAAAAGTGGGTCAGCATATGGTGCCAATGCCGCATCTTGGTGTCATATTGCAAATGAATGACTGGCGCGTACTGGCCGACTCGCTTGAGCAAAGTGAACAGATCGAGTTCATCATCCCACCAGGAGTTCGTTTTGCCGGCGAACCCGGAGAACAAGCAACAATGTTCTTTCAAGATCCGTTCGGCAATCCGATTGAAATAAAAGGATTTCTGCACTTTAGTCAGATTTATGACGCCTGAGCTTTACGAACTGACTGCTGTAAATAAAATGATACCGAAGACGGGGCGGTTAATAGGAAGCCGTTTGTTGTCGATATCTGAGAGAACTACGGAGAATCATATGAAGTGACAGTCCGCAATCGGCCAAAAGCTGACTTTGAGAAAGTCATACCGAGCGACTGCTTGCGCTCCGAAGGGCTCCACTTTACGCCCAGTGCACCACTTCGATCCTAGACCGCCCCACAAGGTCTGGGGTCCTTGGGAGGGTTAATCGATCCAGCCAACCGCACTTGTATCAATTCCAGCAGCGCCCGAACACGCGTAGTCACGGAATGGCGATGGCTGTATGCCCCCAGCAATTGCAGTGGCGCGGGACACAGGTCCAGTGGCACCTCCTGCAATCGGCCCATAGCAAGGTCTTCCTGGCAGGGATAGGCCGCCACAATTGCGAAGCCGATGCCTTGCCGTGCGCCTGCCACGGCCAGTTCTCCGCTGTTGACGCGATAGCGGCTGCGGACCGGCACCTTGACGATTTCGCCCGCAGCGTCCTGAAACTGCCAGGGCTGGCCCTTCAGCGCACTGAGGGTGGTGATGCAGGGCAAAGATTTCAGCTCGCGCACATGGCGTGGCATTCCGGTCCTGGCCAGCAATGAGGGGGCGGCAACCACGATGCTGGGCAGTGTGGCGAGTTCGCGGGTGATGAAAGCACTGTCCTCCTGGTGGCCCCGGTGGAAGACGATGGAAAGGTCGACGTCCTCTCGAAGTATCTCCAACCCGGTCATCCGCGTATCGCATTCGAGCTCGATACCTGGATGGAGGCTACAGAATTCGGCGAGGATGGGAGCCAGCAGTCTTGGTGCTTCCCCAGGCATGCACATCTTCAGAGGACCACGCAGTTCGTGCTGTACCGCACTAAGCTCTTCCTGCGTGGAGAGCAGGGTGTCGAGCAAGGGCTTTGCTCGTTCGTAGAGCAGCCGACCGGCTTCGGTCATACGCAGGTGGCGGGTGCTTCGCTCCAGCAGGCGTGTGCCGAGTCTGCGCTCCAGTGCGGCGACGTGCCGGCTGACGTTGGAGGAAGGCATGGCCAATAGACGCGACGCGCCAGCAAAGCTCTGCTCATCAACAACTGCCACATAGACACGGACAGTATTCAGATCGAGTGCATCGCGCATTGATTATCCCGTTTGAGGTATGAAAATGTCCCATTTTTGCATGCTAGTTCTCTGTAGTGGTGAAATTTAAAATGTCCTTTTGCCCAATGTGACGCGGTGTGCCGTGCACCGGGCACAATATGAACAAGGAGAGCTTCAGCATGGAAATCGGAATACTTGGCGGCGGCATTGCGGGCCTGAGCGTGGCACTGGCATTGCGCAAGCAGGGTTACAACCCTCGGGTCTATGAGCGCCGTGCGGTGCCGGCAACCATGGGGGCCGGCGTGACGCTCTGGCCCAATGCCAGCTTTGTGCTGAAAGAACTGGGACTGCAGCAAGACATTGAGGCCATTGGCGGTCGACCGCTGACAATGCGTCGCCAGGATGCTGCGGGAAATGCACTGGGGGGCCTCGATATTGGTTTGTTGGACCGGACGATGGGATACCCAACCTACACGGTGCTGCGCAGGCACTTGCAGGAGGTGTTGCTGGATCATGCGGCACGGGCGGGGATTCCGGTGGAGTTCGGGCGCCGGGCGGTGGCCATTGAGCTAGATGCTCATGGCAGAGCCGTGGCTCATTTCGAAAATGGTGCGAGCATCCGCCCGGATCTGCTCATTGGCGCCGACGGCCGCATGGAGTCAGTGGCTCGCAAGTTTGTCGCGGGTGACAACACACCAATCTATCAAGGCTTTGTGAACTGGATCGGCGTGGCGCAGGCGCCGCATGCGCTGGTGGACGATATTTCGATTCAGGACTTCTGGGGGGTGGGCGAGCGCTTTGGTTGCGTGGCGATTCGACCCGAACTGGTGTATTGGGCTGCGGCGCAGGCACGCCCCCTAAATGAGGCCACGCCCACCGCAGATATGCACAAGGAGGTCGAGAATCTGTTCGCGGAATGGCCTGAACCGGTCTCACGCATCATCCGTGCCACGCCCGAGAATGCAATCCGGCTGATTGCGGTGCATGACCTGGAGCCCCTGCATACATGGAGTCGGGCGAATGTACTGCTGGTCGGGGATGCCGCACACGCGCCGTTGCCGACGTCGGGGCAAGGAGCCTGCCAGGCGCTGGAGGATGCGTGGCATTTGGCTCAGTGCCTGGATGGTGCAAGTGGAGGCTTGGAAGAGATATTCCAGGCGTTTGCGACAATTCGTGCCCCCAAAACCGCAAGGCTGGCGGAACAGGGCCGGGTCTTCGCACGCGGGTTGTTCGCCACAGATTCTGAAACCTGTCGCATCCGCAACGAGAGGGCCAAGGCGTCCGATCCTGTGCGTGACGTGCAGGTCTTGGCCGCCGGATGGCGACAAGGTCTACCGATGCCTAGCAGCGATGACAGCACGTCAGTGAATGGAGGCGACTTTGGCAGCCTGTACCGCATCGAATGATGTGTGCTGGATTTCGCGCGGATGGAAAGTCAGGTTGGAGTCTGCTTTCGGCCGAGGCTGTGTAAAAACATCAGCAAGCAGTCTAATATATTCAGCGCTGAAGTAAACGAATTGAGCAAACTCTGGTCACAGGATGAGATTGTTCTATTCGAGGTGCTCCTATGAAAAGCTTCATCGCAGGTCGAGACCGGACGCAAGGTACCTTGCTCCCTGAACAACTAGATGACTACGTTGCCGACAGCAATCCAGTGCGGATAGTCGATGTCTTCGTTGACGAATTGGACTTGGTGCAAATGGGTTTCGAAGGGACGACGCCTGCACAAACCGGACGTCCCGCTTATCACCCGGAAGTGCTTCTCAAGATTTATATCTACGGCTACCTCAATCGACTTCAATCAAGCCGTCGCCTGGAACGTGAAGCGCAGCGCAATGTAGAGCTGATGTGGCTGACCGGACATTTGGCGCCGGACTTCAAGACCATCGCCAACTTTCGCAAAGATAACGGCCGTGCCATCTCCAATGTCTGCCGACAGTTCGTCGCGCTCTGTCAGCGGCTTGGTCTGTTCTCTGACGCGTTAATTGCCATTGACGGCAGCAAATTCAAGGCTGTCAACAATCGCGACCGTAACTTCACCAACGCCAAGCTGCAACGGCGCATGGAAGAGATCACAGCGAGTATCAACCGTTATCTCAATGCCCTTGATACGGCCGACCGGCAAGAACCTGAGCGCAAGCAGATCACGACAGCACGGTTGCACGAAAATATCGCGGCACTCAAGGCGCAGATGCGAGACCTTGAAGACATCACATTAAAACTCAACCAGACGCCAGATCAACAAGTTTCCCAGACCGATCCCGACGCGCGTGCGATGAAGACGCGCGGCACTGGTATTGTTGGCTACAACGTACAAACGGCGGTCGATGCAAAGCATCATTTGATTGTGGCGCACGAGGTGACTAACATCGGTAGCGACCGCGATCAACTGCACTCAATGAGCCGACAGGCGCAAGAAGCTATTGGTACTGAGTCGCTAACCGTTGTTGCTGATCGCGGCTACTTCAAAGGCGAAGAAATTCTCGCGTGCACACAGGACGGTATCGATGTGATCGTGCCCAAGAACGTGACCTCCAATGCCACTGCCGAAGGGCGATTTGGTAAAGCGGATTTCGTCTACGACGCGCAAGCCAATGAATATCGATGTCCGGCCGGGGAGCGCTTGATCTGGCGTTTTACAAGCAAAGAAAAAGGTCTGAATTTACATCGCTACTGGAGTTCGCACTGCCAGCAGTGCCAACTCAAATCCCAGTGCACGCCAAGTCCACAACGACGCGTGACGCAATGGGAGCATGAAGAAATACTGGATGCCATGCAGGAACGGCTGGAACAAACACCGGACGCCATGCGAATACGTCGGCGCACGGTTGAACATCCGTTCGGGACCATCAAGGCATGGATGGGCGCTACGCACTTCCTGACCAAAACCAAGTCGCGGGTGAGCACCGAGATGAGCCTGCATGTTCTGGCTTACAACATGAAGCGGATGATCAACATGCTGGGCGTGGGAGCATTAATGAACGTGATGAGCGCATAGGCGCTTTTAGTGTCGAGAAATGCATTTACAGAGCACCATTGCATCGATTCGTGGACATCGGCAAGACGAAATCCGTTTAATGTGGACGGGCTCTATCTGTAGCGATGCTGCATTAAAATGACGCTGATCTTGATTCCTAAGATAGATTCGCGTTTTTACACAGCCTCGGCCAGAAGCAGACATCCGGTACAGTTGGTTTTACAAACTATTCGCAAAATCGATAATGGCGCGAGTGAGCAAGGCAGGTCGCTCTTGTGAAAGCCAATGACCGCATTCAGGCACAACGAGACTGCCTCGAAGGTCAGTAACTACAGACGGCATAGACGCGATTATTTCCTTCATTCCTGAAATGCTTAATCCTGTATCGCGCTCACCGACAAGATAGAGTGCAGGAATCGATACTGGAATCCCAGCTATTGCCGCTTCCAGCTCCCAGTTTCTGTCCAGATTGCGGTAGTAGTTCAATCCACCCCGAAATCCACTCAACTCAAATGATTCTGCAAAAGTAGTCAGGTCATCTTGCGTTAGCCAAGATGGAAGCTGGTCGGGTATTGGAAGAGCAGAGAGCAAACCTTCTTTACGCGAAACCATACCGAATGGATTGGGTGTTCCGTCGTTGGGTAGTCGTGGACCGGCGTCACCAGAAGCGGCAAACATAATCTTAAGAAGCGTTTCTTTAACGTTGGCATCAAGCTCTGCCTCGGCAACTCCTGGTGTTTCAAAGTACAAGACGTAGAGTTCCTCGTCTGCAGTCTTTGGGAAGAAGCTGGAGGGAGCTACTGGCGCCCGCTGCATCATGGGAACACCTAATGCGACTACACCATGAAAGCGCTGTGGTTCTCGCAAGGCTGCTTGCCACGCGATAGTGGCTCCCCAATCATTGCCCACGATGATTGCTTTCTCCTCTCCTAATGTATCAAGCAATCCAACTATGTCTGCGACAATTTCGCGCACGTTGAAAGATTCGATATTATCGGGACTATCCGTTTTTCCATAGCCACGCATGTCCGGTGCCACGGCATGAAATCCTGCTGCCGCCAGTTCTTTGAGTTGGTGACGCCAAGAATATGATGTTTCAGGAAAGCCATGGCAGAGCAAAATTAAAGGACCATTGCCTTGTTCGGCAATATGCATGTTGATTCCATTGACTGTAATCATGCGATGCTGTGTGTTGTTCACGCTAAAATCTCCTGAATCAAAGTATGCGTAACATGATAAGTTACGCATACTTCAAGGTCAACCTCGCAATTCCCTCAAGTTAGAAAGGTAAAGATGCGTACCGATACACGTTTGGCTCGCATGCTGCATGTTTTGGTACATATGCATTTATTTGGTGGTCGTGAGACTTCAGAAACCATTGCACTCATGCTTAATACCAATCCGGTTGTCGTGAGAAGGACGATGGGATACCTGCGAAATCACGGCATCGTACAGTCAGAAGGAGGTAAAGGTGGCGGATGGGTGCTTGCGAAGCAAGCGAAGAATATCTCTTTACTCGAAGTACAAGCTGCGCTGAGTGATATGCAAATATTTTCAATTGGCCTGTCGTCTGACCATCCCAAATGTCCGGTAGAGAAAGTTGTAAATGCCGCGATTGGCGGCGGACTTCAAAAAGCCCAAGATAGTTTTATCAAGGAATTAAGGGGCATCACGTTGGCTGACCTGGCTTCATCTTTTTAGGAAAGGAGCTGACGTAGCTTAGGGCGTGTTGACTTACCGAAAAGAAATTTTCGATAGTTGCCGCCAAGGCCTGTTAACTTTCTGCCGGTTGTGTTTACATCCTTAATTTTGGGCAGAACGAAGGATGCGAACTATTTTGAGAGACGATCAATGGGACCGGATTGCGTCGCTACTGCAAGGCAAGCCAGGCGATAGCGGTCGAAAAGGAGCTGATAATCGGTTGTTTGTTGAAGCAGTATTATGGGTCGCGCGCACCGGCCGTCCATGGCGCGACTTGCCAGCGGAATTTGGATCATGGAATAGCGTCTATGTTCGATTTGCGCGTTGGTCGGACAAACAGGTGTGGCAAAAAGTTTTTGCGGAATTGCGTCAAGACGCCGATTTCGAAGAAGTATTTTTGGACAGCACCGTGGTGCGTGCCCATCAGCATGCAGCAGGCGCTGCCAAAAAAAGGTGCGCAAGCGCTTGGACGTTCTCGCGGTGGACTGACGACCAAAATCCATGCGTGCGTTGAAGGACTAGGCCAACTGGTGTGCTGTATTTTGACTGGCGGGCAAGTGCACGATGTCACCCAGGCTCCCATGCTACTGGCAGAAATCGAACCAGAGGCCGTGCTGGCCGATAAAGCCTACGACGCCGATGCGCTGCTGCATTGTATTGAGAGCAAAGGCGCGAAGGCCGTGATACCGCCAAAAGCAAACCGGAAAGTGCGGCGCAGTTTCGACCGTCAACAATATCGCAATCGTAATGTCATTGAGCGATTCTTTGCTCAGTTGAAGCAATTTCGTCGTGTTGCCACGCGCTACGACAAACTGATTTCACGCTTTGAATCGTTCGTTATTATCGCTGCATCGGTACTTTGGATGAAATGAACTCAATGTTAATACTTAGCATGCTGGAATAGGCCAGAACTATTTTTGAAGGTAAAGCAGCCTGCATCGTGCGCTGTCTATGGACTCGGTCTGCGGTATCTCTAGGAAATAGTCTAGTTGCCAGCTCTGCGTTTTTTTTGCCTGGCGATTTAATGCCTGGTCCCATGGTGGGTAAACACGGATCGCGCGCTTTCCCCCTTCGCCATTGTTTGACACAATATCGTGCGCGCATAGAACCGATTTTGGAAATATAAACTGTCCAAAGAAATCGTCTTTGCGAGTAGATATAATGAAAAAATCGACCGGATCCAACATATCATAAGGCTGGATCGGACCATTTCCGATCCGCTTCCATAAGGTGACAAATTGCCCGACTTTTGTGGGAGTGATTTTAGCAACGCGAAACCTCACCGAAAAGCCATTCAGTTCAAAGATGTAGGCCCCATATTCGGCACTTTCTGCTTCCATCCGAGGTTCAGAATATTCGAACTCGTTAGGACTATAGACAAGATTTTTCGTTGCAAGAAGGTCGCGATGGATAGTGCCCCCAGATTGATCATTTCTCAGCATAGTCCGCATCCTTTGTTTTACCTAAATGGCGAGGATGTGAACACAAATAGCAAACAATTAACAGCCCCTGTGAAAATTATTGCAAGATTACTTTTTGGTATGTCAACACGCCCTAGTAAGCTCATCTTTTAATGCGGTTTGGAATAGTTCAATCCGTAAAGCCCATGTCTGCAGTCGGCCGAGGCTGTGTAAAAACGCAAATTTACCAAAAATTGGTGGTTAGGGAGACCCTCGCCGATACCGAGAAAATTGAATAGCGGCTGTTTTGAAAGGCCGATTTTTCGATAGGTTAAAAATTTTCACGTTTTTACACAACCTCGGCCAGAAGCGGACGGCCAAACGTCATTTACGCCAGTAGGCGATTGAAGGACATTCCGTGTCGAATCTTTCGATTCTTGAGCGGCTGGAGAACTCGCTAGAGGCTTACGCCGCGGGTAGGTTGACTCGTGCTGCGTTCGTAGATTTCCTCAAGAATAGAATTCGTGCGCTTGAAGGCGTACCGCTCACTGGTAGCTTTCGGCGTGCCATTCCGCCCTCCGGCCAGGCCGGAGGGCGTGCATGCCCTTGAACCGGCCCTACGATCAGGTTGAACTCTGCCGTGCCAGCCAATTCAATATCGCCTGGTTGGTTTCTTCCGGCTTTTCCTGCTGGATCCAGTGACCGCAATCCAGACTGATCACGTCCACATTGGGCACGAACTCTGCCAGTCTTTCTGATTTGAGAACCACATCACGGTCCCCATAAATCATGAGCGTAGGTTGCTGGATGACAGGGTCCACATCCGCCAATAGGTGCCAATTGCGGTCGAGATTCCTGTACCAGTTAATACCGCCCGTGAACCCAGTTTTTTCGAAGGCGGAGACGAAAACGGCTAACTCGCTGTCGCTCATCAAAGGCTCGCCGAGTGGAGTTTCTGCTCTGGCCAGATTGATCATTGCCATGCCCGGCTCGGGCTCTTTCAGTGGCACGCTTTTCCGGTACAGGTTGCGCAGGAACCGGAAGGTATTCTCGTCCAATATGGCGTCCGCGACACCCGGCTTTCGATTGAAATGGACAAGGTAATAGTCGCTGCCCAAGATTTGCTCAAGGACCTCGATCCAGGGTCTTTCGCCACGCTCCTGGTAAGGCAGGCTCAGATTTATCACTTTGTTTACGCGGTCCGGATAGAGCAGGGTCAGCCCCCAAACGACCATTGCACCCCAGTCATGACCGACGAAGGTCGCATCCTGGTATCCGTAGTGATCGAGAAGAGCGACAAGATCGCCCGAAAGATTTCGAATGTCATAGTCCGTCACTTCGGCCGGATGGGACGAGTTGCCGTAGCCCCGCTGGTTGGGGATGATGACATGGTAGCCCGCCGCGACAAGGGCGGGAATCTGATGGCGCCAGGTAAACGCGTGCTCAGGCCAGCCGTGACAGAGTACGATTGGATTTCCGCCATTTTGTCGGCCTGCTTCAAAGACTTCCAGTACCACGCCGTTGATTGAAACAAACGTAGGCTTGGGAAAATGGGTTGTGGTTGACATTAGTATTTCCTTTATTTGATCGTCCCGGGTCATCAAGCGACTCGTTCTATTTTGGAGTGCCCGCTCTTTCCCGTCCCCGGATTTAATGGGTGTGCGCGGCAATTTCGACGGCAACACTGATATATTAAAATCCAATGGTGCCAAATACTGGCACCATTTAAGGGTAGGATGAGACATGAATCTTCGCCTTCGACATGACGCCATCGTACGCAGCCTTCGCCGCAACAGCACTTCGACAGTCGGAGCCCTAGCGGAGGAGATTGGCGTATCCAGGCGCACGGTGTTGCGTGACATCAGCGCGCTGCGCGATGAGGGCTTTGTCATTTATTCCGAACCGGGTCGCGGCGGTGGCCTGCAACTTAATCTGCAATCGGTTCAGACCACGCCGCGGCTCTCGGTCGCCGAGGTCTTTGCGCTGCTCGTCAGCGTTGCATCAATGCGGGTCGCCATGAATATACCGTTTTCAGGTCTTGCAGATGCCGGGCTGGCCAAGATTGAGCAGGCCCTGCCGTCCGACAAGGTGCACGACCTGCGCCGGTTTCTGGACTGCCTGTATGTCGGACAGCTTTCACCACTGGTGGATATATCAAATATGGAGGCGATGGAGCCTGCCCTGCAGCCCGCATTCGAGCAAGCTTTTCTCCAGCGGCTGCACCTAGGTTTTCAATATCGTGACGCAAAAGGGGGCGTAACCAGTCGAGTTGTTGAACCGCAAGCCATACTCATCTTGCCACCACTCTGGTATTTAGTGGCCTGGGATCCTGCGCGCGAGGACTTCCGTCATTTTCGAATGGATCGGATCAGCAGACCGGAATGCATCCAGGGCGCACCGTTTCGCCGGCGGCGTGTGCTATTCGGAGATAGCGTCTCCCCGATCCGTGATTTACCTCGTTGACCTAATTCTTACAATCGCTAGAGCCACGGTAGCCGCTCGATCATCGTCACCTGCCAGCTTCCGATTGGCCATTTGCACCGGCCATTGGCGACGCCGACAGGCAGCTTTCGGTCATATGCAGACAACTTGCCCTAGGGCCTGAGTCCTGTATTGCGCAGGATTCAGGCCTTTTAGTTTGAATTTGATACGGTGGTGATTACGAGTTTCGTCCTCAGCGGAAGGGGGGATTAGAGGTGGATCAATATTAGTCATCTTCTTGGTTCTGCCACGCGGTCGTGGCATCAGGGCTTCTATCCGAGCTTTCGGGAGTATGTCGACCGCGGCGACAAATGGCTGGGGTTTCTACGTCACACTGGCGAACATTGCGATGAACGCATCATGCTGCGAAAGGGAGAAAACCCGGTCTGGGCGCGTGTCAAAGGTCGTTGCCAAGACCGGTATAATCCTTATCGTCAGGTACGGATCGCATGGCGTTGAGGCATCATTTAACACATTACGCCCACAAATTAACCAATGGCCCCGCCTCTTCAATCAAAAACGATTTCAGCGCCTGCGCTGCCGGCGACAAACGCTTGGAGGCGAGATGCGTCACATGCCAGTGACGCACGATCGGCAAGCCCTTGATATCGAGCAGCACCAGATGGCCGCTCGCCAACTCATGGCGGATCGTGCGCAATGATAAAAAGCTCAGCCCCATCCCGGCCATCACCGCCTGCTTGATGGTTTCATTGCTCGGCATTTCCATCACGATTGGCGGTTTGATGCCGTGCTCGGCAAACACGCGTTCCATCAGCTGACGCGTGCCGGAGCCATCTTCGCGCACCACGAATTCCTGATCCTTGAGTATCGATAACGGCGCGCTGCGTCGGCGCGACAACGGATGTTCTGGCGCGCTGATGACACCCATCGGATTGGTGGCGAATACTGTTGCCGCACATTCCATATCGTCCGGTGCGCGCCCCATGATGACCAGATCGATTTCATTGCGACCGAGCAGACTCATGATGTTGTCGCGGTTGTGCAATTGCAGTTTGACTTCGATGTCCGGAAACTTCTTGCGGAAACGCACCAGCAACATCGGCACGAAATACTTGGCGGTGCTGACAATCGCGAGATCGACACGGCCTTTGCGGATGCCACGGCGCTCGGCCATCGCATCTTCCAGTTGCTTCAATTGCGCTACGGCCGAAATGGCGTATTGCTGAAAATCCTGACCGGCGTCGGTGAGCCGGATTTTACGCCCCACTTGTTCATACAACGGCAGCCCTACCGCCGCTTCCAGCTGCTTCATCTGCATCGAAATCGCCGGCTGCGTCACGTGCAGATTCTCGGCGGCACGTGATACGGAAAGCTCGCGTGCGACCTCCAGAAAGGTATCGAGTTGTCGGATCGTATAGCGGCGCATTGGCTTAATCCATCAGTTTTAGCTTATGAGACTTCAAATTTTATTTATTAGACCTGATGTTATGCGTTTTATATAGTCGTGTCCATTGTCAGCACAACACAGGAGAACACGATGGGAAACATGGACGAAGGCGCAGTCATGGACGCAAAGAAACGTTACTCGGCAGGTGTCTTGAAGTACGCCCAGATGGGTTACTGGGATGGTGATTATGTCCCCAAGGAAACCGATGTGCTGGCGCTGTTTCGCATCACTCCGCAGGATGGCGTTGATCCGATAGAAGCCGCTGCCGCGGTGGCGGGTGAATCATCGACGGCAACCTGGACCGTGGTCTGGACCGACCGCCTGACCGCCTGTGACATGTATCGCGCCAAGGCGTATCAGGTTGAGCCGGTACCAAATAATCCGGGCCAGTACTTTTGCCGCGTGGCTTACGACCTGTCGCTGTTCGAGGAAGGTTCGATTGCCAACGTCACTGCGTCCATCATCGGCAACGTGTTCAGTTTCAAGCCGCTGAAGGCAGCGCGGCTGGAAGACATGAAATTCCCGGTGGCCTACGTCAAGACCTTCCCCGGCCCGCCGACCGGCATCATCGTTGAACGTGAACGCCTCGATAAATTCGGCCGGCCGCTGCTCGGTGCCACCACCAAGCCCAAGCTCGGGTTGTCCGGCCGCAACTATGGCCGCGTGGTGTACGAAGGTCTCAAGGGTGGTCTCGATTTCATGAAGGATGACGAGAACATCAACTCGCAGCCATTCATGCACTGGCGTGACCGCTTCCTGTTCGTGATGGAAGCCGTCAACCGTGCTTCTGCCGCCAGCGGTGAAGTCAAAGGGCACTACCTGAACGTAACGGCCGGCACCATGGAAGAAATGTATCGCCGCGCCGAATTCGCCAAGGAACTCGGTTCGGTCGTGATCATGGTCGATCTGGTGGTGGGCTGGACCGCGATTCAGTCAATGTCGTACTGGTGTCGTCAGAACGACATGGTGCTGCATATGCATCGCGCTGGTCACGGCACCTATACCCGCCAGAAAAATCACGGCGTTTCGTTCCGCGTGATTGCCAAGTGGCTGCGTCTGTGCGGCGTTGATCATCTGCACGCCGGTACCGCCGTCGGCAAGCTGGAAGGCGATCCGATGACGGTGCAAGGCTATTACAACATTTGCCGCGATACCCATACCAAGGTAGATCTGGCGCGCGGCATTTTCTTCGATCAGGACTGGGGTTCGCTGCGCAAGGTGATGCCGGTGGCATCGGGCGGGATCCATGCCGGCCAGATGCATCAGTTGTTGGATCTGTTCGGGGATGACGTCGTGCTGCAATTCGGCGGCGGCACCATCGGCCATCCGCAAGGCATTCAGGCAGGGGCCACGGCCAACCGCGTGGCGCTGGAAGCGATGGTGCTGGCGCGCAACGAAGGACGCGACATCAAGAACGAAGGACCGGAAATCCTGCGTCAGGCGGCGACCTGGTGCGGACCGCTGAAAGCGGCACTGGATACTTGGGGCGATGTGTCGTTCAACTACGCCTCCACCGATACCTCGGATTTCGTGCCGACGGCGTCGGTGGCCTGATCCGCTTTGCGGTCATCGTCAAACCATTACAAGGAAACATCATGCGTATTACACAAGGGACTTTTTCTTATCTGCCTGAACTGAGCGACCAGCAGATTACGGCTCAGATCGATTACTGCCTCGACAAGGGCTGGGCGCTGGCAATCGAATACACGGATGATCCGCACCCGCGCAACACCTATTGGGAAATGTTCGGTCCGCCGATGTTCGATTTGCGCGATGCCGCCGGCGTCATGCGGGAACTGGCCAATTGCCGTCAGACGTTTCCGCAGCACTACATCCGCATGACCGCATTCGATTCCAGCATGGGCGTGGAATCGCTGGTGGCGGCATTTATCGTCAACCGCCCTGACAAGGAACCGGGCTTCCGCATGGTGCGGCATGAAGATGCCGGCCGCAAGATCCGCTACAGCATCGAAAGCTATGCGGTACAGGCGCAACCCGAAGGTTCCCGTTACTGATCGCTGTTTTTATTCACCCACAGGAATTTGCCATGTCTACTTCCGCGCTTGTTTCAGCAGTCCCCCCAGCGGCCGGCGTCAATCCGCTGACGCAAGCGCTGGCGGCATCCGGCATTCCCGCTTTGCTGGCCCGGCTCGATCGTGAGTTGATCGGACTGGCGCCGGTCAAGCAGCGCATCGCCGATATCGCGGCCTTGCTGCTGGTGGACAAGTTGCGTGCCGAGCGCGGTCTCAGCGCCGGTGCGCCGAGTCTGCATATGTGCTTTTCCGGTAATCCGGGCACCGGCAAGACCACGGTCGCCTTGCGCATGGCATCGTTGCTGCATCAGCTCGGTTATATCCGCAAGGGTCATTTGGTGACAGTCACACGTGACGATCTGGTTGGCCAATACATCGGCCACACTGCGCCGAAAACTCGTGAAGTGCTGAAACGCGCGATGGGTGGCGTGTTGTTCATTGATGAAGCGTATTACCTGTATCGCCCGGAAAACGAACGCGATTACGGCCAGGAAGCGATTGAAATCCTACTGCAGGAAATGGAAAACCACCGCGACGATCTGGTCGTGATTCTGGCGGGCTACAAAGATCGCATGGAGCAGTTCTTTCAGTCGAATCCCGGCATGTCGTCGCGTATCGCGCATCACATCGACTTCCCCGATTACGGCATCGACGAGCTGGCCCAGATTGCAGGACTGATGCTGGACACCATGCAATACCGCTTTGACAGCGAAGCGGAAACAGTCTTCGTCGCGTATCTGGAGCGCCGCATTCAACAACCAAATTTTGCCAATGCACGCAGTGTCCGCAATGCGCTGGACCGTGCCCGTTTGCGCCACGCTTCGCGTCTGATGCGGCATCCAGAATTGCTCGACGATGATCAGGCCGGACAGGCACTGAGTACCCTCAGCGCAGCCGACTTGCGCGCCAGCCGGGTATTCGATGCGGCGGCGCCTACCAAGGAAAATCCCTCATGTTGAATGCCCTGATTTTTGATGTCGACGGCACGCTGGCCGATACCGAAACCGCGCACCGCATCGCCTTTAATACTACGTTCCACGAAGTCGGCCTCGACTGGCACTGGAGCGAATCGGTCTATGCCGGCCTGCTGGATGTCGCCGGCGGTAAGGAACGCCTGCTGCATTACTGGAACATGATCGATCCGGAAGAGGCGCACGGCGTCATGGTGGCCGAAACCATTGCCGCCGTGCATGCCCTCAAGACGCGTCATTACACCGCCCTGGCAGCCGGCGGCAAGCTGCCGTTGCGGCCCGGCGTGTTGCGCCTGATCGGCGAGGCACGTGCGGCGGGCATGCCGATGGCGATTGCGACGACGACCACGCCGGCCAATGTGCATGCCTTGTTGCGCGGACCATTGGGCGGGGATTGGCGCTCCCTGTTCGTCAGCGTGTGCGATGCATCTACCGCGATCAACAAGAAGCCGGCGCCGGATGTGTACTTGGCGGCTCTGGCCGGACTAGGTGTGCCGCCCAGTGCTTGCCTGGCATTCGAAGATTCCGAAAATGGCTTGCGGGCCGCACGCGCTGCCGGCATTCCGACCGTGGTGACACCGACCGCGTATACCGCCGGTCATCGTTTCGACGGCGCGCTCAATGTGGTGTCCGATCTGGGTGATCTCGATCTGGCAACCTTGCGCCGTTGGCATGCGCAAACCTGTGGCGAGGCAGCCTGACATGCAAAAATTTTCTACCGCAGCATCTGCGATCCGTATCGCGCCTTCGATTCTGTCGGCCGACTTTGCCCGCCTCGGAGAAGAAGTCCGCGCTATTGAGGCCGCCGGTGCCGACATGGTCCATGTCGATGTGATGGATAACCACTATGTGCCGAATCTGACCATCGGCCCGTTGGTGTGCGCGGCGATTCGGCCGCATGTGCGGATTCCAATTGACGTGCATTTGATGGTGCAGCCGGTGGATGCGCTGATTCCACTGTTCGCCAAGGCTGGCGCCAATCTGATCACGTTCCATCCGGAAGCCAGTCTGCACCCCGACCGCACGCTGAGCTTGATTCGCGAACACGGCTGCCGCGCCGGACTGGCGCTCAATCCGGCGACTTCGTTGTCGGTGCTCGACCACCTGATGGAGAAGCTCGACATGCTGTTGCTGATGAGCGTCAATCCCGGTTTCGGCGGTCAGCAATTCATTGCGTCGACGCTGGTCAAACTCGCCGTTGCGCGTGAACGCATCGATGCTCACACCGCTGCCGGTGGCCAGCCAATCTGGTTGCAAGTGGATGGCGGTATCAAGCCGGACAACATCGCCGCCGTCAAACACGCCGGCGCCGATACCTTCGTTGCCGGCAGCGCCGTGTTTTGTGCGGCTGACGACGACGGCGGTTACCGCACGGTGATCCGCCATCTGCGCCAGCAGGCGCAACAAGGATAGCGCCGCACCGCATTTGATTCAGTTTCAAAAAAACAAAGAACCGACCGGAGACCGCCATGCCACTCACGCAACATCGCACTACCCTGACCCAGTTTCTCATCGAAGAACGGCGTCGCTATCCGCATGCCAGCGGTGACTTCAACACGCTGATCCTGAATGTCGCGCTGGCCTGCAAAAGCATCGCCCGCGCGGTGGCGTTTGGTGCGCTCGGCGGCGTGCTCGGCGACGCCGGCGGCAAGAATGCTGCGGCCGCCATCAATGTCCAGGGCGAGACACAAAAGGAACTCGATGTCCTGAGCAATGAAGCCTTCTTGCGCATTACTGAATGGGGTGGTCAACTGGCCGGCATGGCATCGGAGGAAATGGCCGAGCCGTATCAGATTCCGTCACGGTTTCCGAAAGGCAAATACCTGCTGGTATTCGACCCGCTCGACGGCTCGTCCAACATCGACGTCAATGTATCGGTCGGCAGCATCTTTTCGGTATTGCGGGCACCGGATGGCGTACAGGTCGCCAGCGAAGAAGACTTTTTGCAACCGGGTACGCAGCAACTGGCGGCCGGTTATGCCATTTACGGCCCGGCCACCATGCTGGTGCTGACGGTCGGCAATGGCGTCAACGGTTTTACGCTGGATCCGAATCTCGGCGAATTCATGCTGACCCATCCGGACATGCAGATTCCGCCCGATACCAGCGAGTTCGCCATCAATTCGTCCAACAGCCGCTTCTGGGAAGCACCGGTCAAACGCTATGTCGACGAGTGCACTGCCGGTAAAAGCGGCGAACGCGGCAAGGACTTCAACATGCGCTGGATTGCCTCGATGGTGGCCGAAGCGCATCGCATCCTGATGCGCGGCGGCGTGTTCCTGTATCCGCGCGACAGCAAGGACCCGGCCAAGGCCGGTCGTCTGCGCCTGTTGTACGAAGCTAATCCCATCGGCTTCATCATGGAGCAGGCCGGCGGTCGCGCCAGCACTGGTCGCCAGGCCGTGACGGCGGTGCAGCCGGAAGCGCTGCATCAGCGCATCGGCCTGATCTTCGGTTCGCGCAATGAAGTGGATCGCATCGAGCGCTATCACCATACGCCGCCGCCGGAAGAGTTGACCAATCCGCTGTTCAAGGAACGCAGCCTGTTTCGTCTGCCGAATTAAAACCATCAATCCGAGAGCACCCTGCCATGTCAGAACGTCATCCCATTATTGCCATCACCGGTTCCTCGGGAGCCGGGACCACCTCGGTCACGCGCACCTTCGAAAACATTTTCCGGCGCGAGCAGGTGCGCTCGGTGATTGTCGAAGGCGACAGTTTCCATCGTTACGACCGCAATGAAATGCGGGTCCGGCTGGCCGCTGCGGAAGCGGCCGGTGACAATAACTTCAGCCACTTCGGCCCCGACACCAATCTGTTCCAGGAACTGGAAAGCCTGTTTGCCGATTACGCCCGCACCGGCACCGGCAAGCGGCGCAAGTATTTGCACGACAGCGGCGAAGCCGCACCCTATCAGCAAGAACCCGGCACCTTCACGCCGTGGGAAACCCTGCCGGCCGACAACGATTTGCTGTTCTATGAAGGCTTGCACGGCGGTGTTATCACCGATCAGGTCAATATCGCGCAACACCCGGATTTGCTGATCGGCGTGGTGCCGGTCATCAATCTGGAGTGGATACAAAAGCTATGGCGCGACAAATCCAAGCGCGGTTATTCGACCGAAGCCGTGACCGATACGATTTTGCGTCGCATGCCGGATTACGTGAATTACATCTGTCCGCAGTTTTCGCATACCCACGTCAATTTCCAGCGCGTGCCTTGTGTCGATACCTCGAATCCGTTTATCGCGCGCGAAATTCCGGCACCCGATGAAAGTCTGGTGGTGATCCGTTTCACCAATCCGAAAGGCATCGACTTTCCGTATCTGCTCAACATGGTGAATGACTCCTTCATGTCGCGCGCCAATACCATCGTGGTCCCGGGCGGCAAGATGGAACTGGCGATGCAATTGATTTTCACACCGTTCATCTTGCGCATGATGGAACGCAAGAAGCGCGCGGCGGCGGCACTTTGACTCAGGACTGAACATGAACGCACCCGAAAAAAATATCACGGCCGCCGCCACCCCGGCGGATGCTCTGCGCTTTTTGTGCGCCGATGCCGTCGAACAAGCCCGCTCCGGCCATCCCGGCGCCCCGCTCGGCATGGCAGAAATGGCGGATGCCGTCTGGCGCCATCATTTGCGACACAATCCTGCCGACCCGGCATGGCCGGATCGCGACCGTTTCGTCCTCTCCAACGGCCATGCCTCGATGTTGCTGTATGCCTTGCTGCATCTGAGCGGCTATGCGCTGAGCATGGAGGACATCCGGCAATTCCGGCAATTGCACTCGCTCACCCCCGGCCATCCGGAACACGGTTTGACGCCCGGTGTGGAAACCACTACCGGCCCGCTGGGTCAAGGACTGGCCAACGCAGTCGGCATGGCGATTACTGAAAAAATGCTGGCGGCCAGTTTCAACCGGCCCGGACATCAGATCATCGATCATTACACCTACGTCTTCATGGGCGACGGTTGCCTGATGGAAGGCATCAGCCATGAAGTCTGTTCGCTGGCTGGCACGCTCGATCTGAACAAGTTGATTTGCCTCTATGACGATAACGGCATTTCGATTGATGGCGATGTCAAAGGCTGGTTTGGCGACGACACGCCGGGCCGCTTTGCGGCCTATGGCTGGCACGTGATCGCCGATGTTGACGGCCACGACGTCGCCGCGCTGGATGCGGCCATCCGCCAAGCCAAGACGCAATCAACGCGACCGACCCTGATTTGCTGCCGGACTGTAATCGGCCAGGGAGCACCGACCAAGGCGGGCGGCCATGATGTGCATGGCGCCCCGCTCGGCGCGGCGGAAATTACCGCCATGCGCCACAACAAGCAATGGCATGCAGCGCCGTTCGAGATGCCGGCCGCGGCGCGCGAGGCCTGGGATGCACGCGCCGCCGGTGCCCGGCAACAGGCGCAGTGGCAGAGTCGTTTTGCGGCCTATGCTGCCGAATATCCGGCACTGGCGGCAGAGTTCAAGCGCCGCATCGCTGGCGTGTTGCCAGCATCATTGCCGGCGCTCATGACGCAACTGCAAACCGAGAGCGGCGAATTGCACAAGAAAATCGCCACCCGCAAGGCATCGCAACTGGTGCTGGAACAGATCACGGCCGTATTGCCGGAACTGTTTGGCGGTTCGGCTGATTTATCAGGTTCCAACCTGACCAATGTCAAAGCATCGGTCTGGGTCAATCAGCATGGCAGCGGCAATTACCTCAGTTATGGTGTGCGTGAATTCGGCATGGCAGCGATCATGAATGGCATTGCCTTGCATGGCGGCTTGCTGCCCTATGGCGGCACTTTCATGACGTTTTCGGACTACTCGCGCAATGCGATTCGCATGGCGGCGTTGATGAAGCAACGCGTGATTCATGTCCTGACCCACGATTCCATCGGTCTCGGTGAAGACGGTCCGACCCATCAGCCGGTCGAACATGCCGCCAGCCTGCGCCTGATTCCGAACAACCGTTTATGGCGTCCATGCGATGGCGTCGAAACTGCTGCCGCCTGGCATGCGGCACTGACCCGTGCCGATGGTCCGACCAGCCTGATTTTGTCGCGCCAGGCCCTGACGCCGTTTGCCCGCAGCGCGGCGCAACTGGCTGACATGGCGCGCGGCGGTTATGTACTGGTCGATGCTGCCGGGCCATTGCAGGCAGTGTTGATCGCCACCGGTTCCGAAGTTGAAATTGCCGCTGTTGCGGCGGCAGCATTGAATGCGGCCGGCATTGCAACGCGTGTGGTATCGATGCCGTGTGTCGAGTTGTTTCTGAAGCAAGACGAATCGTATCGTCATCAGGTATTGCCGCAGGGCGTGTCGCGGCTCAGTATCGAAGCCGGCGTCACCTGGTTGTGGCGCGGCATGGTCGGTGAACATGGCGTGGCAATGGGTATCGACAGCTTTGGTGAATCGGCGCCGGCAGAACAGTTGTATGCCTACTTCAAGCTGACCGCCGACGAGGTGCAGGTGCAGGTGCGGAAAATGATTGCCGCCGGAGGCGCAGCATGAGCGCCGCCATCCGCCAACATGCCGTATTGTTCGATCTTGACGGTACATTGATTGACACCGCGCCCGACATCGTGGCGGCCGCCAATTGCATGCTCGACGAGTTGCAGGCGCGACCACTGCCGTTCGACAAGATCGCCGGTTTTATCGGCAACGGCGTGCCGACGCTGGTGCAACGGATACTCGATGCCAGTGCGCTGGAACCTGAACTGCACACTGTTGCGCTGGCATCGTTCAATCGTCATTACGCAGAGACCAATGGCCGTTTCGGCCGCCTGTTTCCGGGCGTGCAAGCTTGCCTTGCGGGTTTGCGTGCCGCCAATTACCGGCTTGCCTGTGTCACCAACAAGCCGCTGGCGTTCGCCCTGCCGCTGCTGCAGATGCATCACATTGATATCCACTTCGGCATCATCGTCGGCGGCGATTCGCTGGCGAGCATGAAGCCGGCGCCGGAACCGCTCTGGCACGCCTGTCATGTACTCGATGTTGCCCCGCGTCACGCCTGCATGGTCGGCGATTCCGGCGTCGATGTAGCGGCCGCACAAGCTGCCGAAGTGCCGGTGCTGATCGTGCGTCATGGCGCACCTGAACCTGTTGCCGCCTGGGGACCGGCGGTTAAAACCTTCACGCATTTTGATCAACTAGCGGGATTGCTGGCCGCGATCCCTGTTTATCCAGAAAGAGAACTCCAGTCATGACCATCAAAGTCGCCATCAACGGCTATGGCCGCATCGGCCGCAATATTCTGCGTGCGCATTACGAGAGCAACAAGCGCCATGATATCGACATCGTCGCTATCAATGATCTCGGCAATCCCCAAACCAATGCCCACCTCACCCGCTATGACACTGCGCATGGCCGTTTCCCCGGCGAGGTGCGGGTCGATGGCGGCGACATGATCATCAATGGTGATCGCGTGCGGGTACTGGCGATGCGGGATCCGGCGCAGTTGCCGTGGGCCGAACTCGGCATCGATGTAGTGCTGGAATGTACCGGCTTGTTTACCACCAAGGAAAAAGCCTCGGCCCATCTGCGCGGCGGTGCAAAGAAGGTGATCATTTCCGCGCCGGGAGGCAAGGATGTTGACGCCACCATTGTCTATGGCGTCAATCACAAGGTGCTCAAGGCCAGCGATACGGTGATCTCGAATGCCTCGTGCACTACCAATTGCCTGGCGCCGCTGATCTTGCCTTTGCACCGACAGATCGGTGTCGTCAGCGGCTTGATGACCACGATTCACGCCTACACCAACGATCAGGTGCTGACCGATGTCATGCACGAAGACTTGCGGCGCGCGCGTTCCGCCACGATGAACATGATCCCGACCAAAACCGGTGCTGCTGCCGCCGTCGGCCTGGTCTTGCCGGAACTCGACGGCAAACTCGATGGTTATGCCATGCGGGTGCCGGTGATCAATGTTTCGATGGTCGATCTGAGTTTTATCGCGGCGCGCCCCACCAGTGTTGACGAAATCAACGCCATCATGCGCGATGCCGCCGACGGTGCACTCAAGGGCATTCTCGGCTATACCGAAGAACCTTTGGTCAGCGCCGATTTCAACCATAACCCGGCGTCCGGCAGCTACGACGCCTCGCTCACCAAAGTCTCCGGCAATCTGGTCAAGGTCGGCAGCTGGTACGACAACGAATGGGGTTTTTCCAATCGCATGCTGGATACCACAGTCGCTCTGATGGCGGCAACATGAGCGATACCTCGTTCCGCAAGTTCAGGGATCTGGACCCGGCGCAACTGGCCGGCAAGCGTATCTTCATCCGCGCCGACTTCAATGTGCCGCTCGACGCCGATGGCGCCATCAGCGACGATACCCGGTTGCGTGCCGCATTGCCGGGCTTGCGGCTGGCACTGAATGCCGGCGCCCGCGTGATGGTGACGTCACATCTGGGCCGTCCCGCCGAAGGGGCGCCGGCTGCACGTGATTCGCTGGCGCCGGTAGCAGTGCGTCTGCAGCAATTGCTGGGGCAACCGGTGCGCCTGATCGACAACTGGCTGGCTACCGATATCGCTGTTGAGTCCGGCGAGCTGGTGTTGCTGGAAAACTGCCGCGCCAATCGGGGAGAAAAGGCCAACGATCCGACGCTCGCCAAAAGCATGGCGGCCTTGTGCGACATCTATGTCAACGACGCCTTCGGCACCGCGCACAGAGCGGAAGCCAGCACCGAAGGGATAGCGCATCACGTCAAACTGGCCTGTGCGGGACCGTTGATGAGTGCCGAGTTGGACGCGTTGGGTGCGGCGCTGGCCGATGCCCGGCGGCCACTGGTAGCGATTGTGGCCGGTTCCAAGGTATCGACCAAACTGACCATTCTCAATGCGCTGGCCGACAAGGTGGATCAACTGATTGTCGGCGGCGGCATTGCCAATACCTTTTTGCTGGCGCAAGGCCATGCCATTGGCAAGTCGCTGGCTGAGCCGGGAATGGTCGACGAAGCCAGCCGCATCATCGCCAAGATGCAGGCACGCGGAGCAGCGGTGCCGTTGCCGACCGATGTGGTGTGCGCCAAGCGCTTTGCTGCGGATGCCGAGGCGGTCGTGAAATCCTGCGACGCCGTGGCCGGGGATGACCTGATTCTCGATATCGGTCCCGACAGTGCACTGCAATTGGCACGGCAGTTGCAAAGCGCCGGCACCATCATCTGGAACGGCCCGGTCGGCGTCTTTGAATTTGATGCCTTTTCCGGCGGCACCCGGGTGCTGGCGCGTGCCATTGCCGAATCGCCGGCGTGGTCGATTGCCGGTGGCGGCGACACGGTAGCTGCCATCAACACCTTCGGCATTGCCGATCAGGTGAACTACATCTCGACCGCCGGCGGCGCTTTTCTGGAATTCCTCGAAGGCAAGCCATTGCCGGCGGTAGAAGCCTTGCGCGCCCATGCGCGTCGTCACTGATAGTTATCCAATAATTACGAAAAGGAGATTTCATGTCACTCGTTTCATTGCGCCAGTTGCTCGATCACGCGGCCGACCGCCAATACGGTTTGCCGGCATTCAATATCAATAATCTGGAACAGATCCTGGCGATCATGCAAGCCGCCGACGCCTGCGATAGCCCGGTGATTTTGCAAGCGTCCGCCGGCGCGCGCAAATATGCCGGTGAGGCATTTTTGCGCAAGATGGTAGAAGCGGCAGTGGAAGCCTATCCGCATATTCCGGTGTGCATGCACCAGGATCATGGCGGCAGTCCGGCGGTATGCCAAGCATCGATACGCTCGGGTTTTTCCAGCGTGATGATGGATGGCTCGCTGATGGCTGACATGAAAACCCCTTCTTCCTACGATTACAACGTCGGCACTACCCGCACCGTGGTCGATATGGCGCATTGCATCGGTGTCTCGGTCGAAGGTGAACTCGGCTGTCTGGGTTCGCTGGAATCAGGGCAGGCCGGGGAAGAAGACGGCTCCGGCGCTGCCGGCACGCTGTCGCATGCACAAATGCTGACCGATCCGGACCAGGCCGCCGATTTCGTGCAACGCACCGGTGTCGATGCACTGGCGATTGCGATTGGCACCAGCCACGGCGCCTACAAGTTCAGCCGCAAACCGACCGGCGATATTCTGGCGATTGATCGCATCAAGGCGATTCACGCCCGGATTCCAAATACCCATCTGGTGATGCACGGTTCTTCATCGGTGCCGCAGGAGTGGCTGGAGATCATCCGCGAACATGGTGGTGACATCAAGGAAACCTATGGCGTGCCGGTGGAAGAAATCCTGGAAGGCATCAAGCATGGCGTGCGCAAGGTCAATATCGACACCGATATCCGGCTGGCAATGACCGGCGCGATGCGACGCGGCATGGCGCAGCACCGTTCGGAATTCGATCCGCGTCGATTCTTCAAGGATGCTACAGCCGCCGCCCGGGAAATTTGCGAAGCCCGGTTTCAGGCCTTCGGCGCCGCCGGCCAGGCCAGCGCAATCAAGGTCATGCCGCTCGAAAAAATGGCGCAGCGGTATGCAACAGGCGAACTGGCGGCGACCATCCAGTAAGCAGCGTGGTATCGGACTAAGGCACGGCGGCGGCCAGCGGCAGTTCGATCACGAATTCGGCGCCGCCGTCAGGATGGTTGCGGGCATACAGCTTGCCGCCATGCTGTTCCATGATGCCGTAGCTGATCGACAAACCAAGTCCGGTGCCTTTGCCGACCGGCTTGGTGGTGAAGAACGGATCGAACACATGCGACAGATGGCTCGGTGCGATGCCGGGGCCATTGTCATGCAGCGTCAGCACTACCGTGTCGCTGTGAATCTCGCTGGCGATCCGCAAGGTCGGCGCGGGATTGCCGGCGGCGGCGTCGCAGGCGTTCTGGATCAGGTTCATGATCACTTGCAGCAGTTTGCCGGCATTGCCCATGACCATCAGCGGCGCCCCTGCTTTCCAGCGCACGCTGAAGTTCGGCGTCGCGCCTTTGCCAACCCAGTGGATGGCGCGCTCGATGACGCCATTCAGATCGAGTGCAATGCTTTCGTCGCGATCAACTGCCGAAAAGCGCTTGAGACCATCGACGATGCCGGTGGTCCGGTGGGCGCCTTCGAGCGTGCCGTCGATCAGCGACGGCAAATCCTTGAGAATGTGATCGATGCGCAATTCCTTGCGCAGCGCCGCCAGATCTTGCGGCTCACCGCTGTGCAAGGCATTGAGGTACTGCGCCATGCGTTCGCTGTAGCGCTTGAGCGCATGCACGTTGCCGAGCACGAAGCTGATCGGATTGTTCAATTCATGCGCGACCCCGGCCACCAGACGACCGAGCGAGGCCAGTTTTTCCGAATGCAACAATTGCTGTTGGGTGCGTTTCAGGGTTTCGTGGGTATCGCTGAGTTCGCGATAGGCGCGTCGCAATTCGCCGAGCGGACGACCGACGAAGACATAACCGGCGGCGCGGCCATCGCCGTCGCTGCGTTGGGTGCAGTTGACATCGACCGGCACCACGCCGTGTTGCGGATGACGCAGATTCAATTCCAGCACGGTGCTGGCGCTGTGTGCTGCCGCTTGTTCGAACACCTGGCGCAACAGCCCGATGCTGGCGTCGTCGGCCAGCAAATCGAAAATCGACATGCCACGCAAGGCATCTTCATCAAGGCCGCTCAGTTTGCGCAAGGCAGTATTGGTTTCTTCGATGATGCCGGCGCGGTCGCATGCCACCAGCACATCTGACATGGCCGACAACACGCTGAAAATGAATTGCTGCGAATTTTCCAGTTCGCGATTCTTTTCTTCCAGCGCGATTTCATCGTTGACCAACTGTGAATACACCTCATCCATTTTCTGGATCACGTCCAGCCATACGGCCTCATCGACGCCGCCCATCGGCGGTGTTTCAGGCAGGCTCGGACGGCCCGTGGCGGGTGTCGAATGGCGCGGCATCAGTGCACCGTGCAAACCATGCAGGGATCGAACGAACGTACGATGTGCTGGACTGCCACCGGGGTGTCTTCACCGGCCGGGGCGGCAGCGCCGACCAAGGCACTTTCCAGTGCGCCCGGCACGCCGCCGGCATCGCGCGGCGAGAAATTCCATGAGGTCGGCGCCACGATCTGATAATTGGCCAGCTTGCCATTGCGGATCGCAACCCAGTGACCGAGGCTGCCGCGAGCGGCTTCCGTCAGACCGATGCCGACCGCATCATCGGGCAGCGTGGCCGGCACGAAATAGGGTTCGTCCGGGCGCAATGCCTTGAGCCAGTTTTCCATGGCCGGCACTACCAGCGCCAATTCCAGCAAACGCGCCAGCACCCGCGTATAGACTGTGCCGCCGCAACGTTGCACGGCATCGCGAATCAGTGGATGACCATCGACCACCTGCCGTGCAAGGGCTCCGGTTTCAAGCACTCGGCCAGCCAGTCGCGGTGCCTTGTTCCAGGTATAGGCGGCGGGTTTGTCGATATCCGGCAGCGTCATGCCGACCGCCGGATGGCGCGCACCGCCGGCGTCCGACAGCCAGGTGTGGGTGGCGTCTTCGGTAATCGTGGCCGGATCGAGCGTGTGAAGTGCGGCGCTGCCGGCAGCGCCGGTGGCGTCCCACAGGCCGCGTGCAAACAAGGTGTCGCCGTTGGCGCCGGGGTAAGAACCGTTGGCCATGTACAAGCCGGGCCCGGGTCCCATGGCGTCCAGTCCGGTTTGCCACGCCAGTGTCAGGAACAAGCGCAAGTCACCGTCATCGCTGGCTGCGGCGGCGTGCCATGCCTGCAGTTCGGCCTCGCTGTCGATGGCGGCAATCGCTTCGAGCGGCGCCGCGAACAGGGTTTGTTCGAGAAAGGCGCGGAATTCACGAATGCGTCCCAGCAGGCGAATGCGTTCGGCGGCTTCAATCGCGCGCGATGAGCCGCCCGGCAACACCGATTGCGTATGCGGCCATTTGCCGCCCAGCGTACCGAGCAGCGTAAACCAGCGTTGCCGCGCTGCCAGCGCCAGTCGCGCATGCTGGCCTTGCTGTGCCGCAAAGCGTTCTTGTACAACCGCATGCCAGGCACGCCCGACGTAATGATCGCGGGCAAAATCGGGCATGAAAAACAGATAGAAATGGGTCAGATGGTCGGCTAGATTTTCCGTCGCCAGCATCAGGTTGGTCACCAGAAAACCATTGTGCGGCGGTGTCACGCCCATGGCATCGGCCAGCGCGCGCGACGCCGCCACCGATTGCGATACCGAACATATGCCGCAAATGCGTGGCACATAGATCAGGGCATCAAGGGCCGGCTTGTTCAGCAGAATCTGTTCGAAACCGCGATACATGGTCGAGTTGACCTGGGCGCTCTTGACCACGCCATCGGCGATATCGAGATGGACTTCCAGATCGCCTTCGACGCGATTGAAGGGACCGACGATCAGACGGGACATGGCAGTGTTGCTCCGAGGATATTCATTTGCCGCGCCGCTTGCGGATCATCGGTACCTGCACTAGATGATCGGCGGTGGCGTTGTCGCGCACCCGTTTCGGCGTTGCCGATTTGGATAAAGAGGCCAGCGCCACGAACCACGCTTTCGGCATATCGGTCGGCAAGCCGATCGGAATGCCGGCAATCTTGGGGGTTTGATGGAAGGAATGTCCCGGTTCTTCAAAACCGGGCTCGGTGCAACTGATGCAGGCATAGCCGCCACGGGTGCAGGAGCCGTCGCCATTCCATAGCCGGGTATTGCAATCGGCATGCACTTGCGTACCTTTGCAGCCCATGTGCTCCATCATGCAGCCAAGGTCGGAAGGCTTTTCAGCGCTGGCCTTGAATTCATAGAACTCATTGCGGGTGCAGCCGTGATGCACCAGATGATCGGCATAGGAACGCGGCCGGCCGAGGGCATCCATCTGGCCGGCATCGAACAGGCCGGCAGCCAGGGCCATCAAGGTTTCCATGACCCAATTGGGATGGGTCGGGCAACCGGCGATGTTAATCACCGGCAAGCCGCTGCGGGCGCGATACGCGGCGCCGAGCAAACCGCCAATGCGTTCGCCTTCATATTGCAAACCGCAGGCATCGGTGGGATTGCTGCCGGCAGCAGTGATGCCGCCAAACGCGGCGCAGGTGCCGACTGCCACAGTGTATTCGGCTACTGCCGCCAGTTCCTGTACCCAGTGCGTCATCGGTTTGCCGCTGCCGGCCAGTATGTGGAAGCGGCCGCTGCCGTGCGGGCCGCGCAGCATCGAACCTTCGACGCACAAGGCATGCAGGGGGATCTCGCCGGCGGCGCAGGTTTGCAGGATGCGTAAGGCTTCACTGCCGGTTTCCAGCGATAGCGAGGGATGCCACAGCAGATTGATGCCGGCATCGTTGAGGGTGCCGAAGAAATCGGGCGTATCGGCGCACAGCAGCGACATAGTGCAGCCGCCGCAACCGCCTGATTGCAACCACAATACGTTGAAGCCCTTGCTGGCGTCGATGGCCATTATTTCTTCTCCAGTCCCAGACGTTGCATTTTGCTGCGCAAGCCGACCCGCGACAAACCGAGTTCGCGCGCCACATGCGTCTTGTTCCAGCGCAGCCGCAACAGCGTCTCTTTCAGGATCGCGGTCTCAATGGCTTCGAGCCGTTCCTGCAAGGTACCACTTTGCGGCAGACGCAGGCCACTACTGTCTTGCATATGTGCGGTGCTACCGGATTGCCCTTGCAGGACCCGGCTGGAAAATGCCTGAGCGTCGAGCGGCCGCTGGTCGCCTGGTCCGAGCGCCAATGCGCGGTAGATTTCATTGCGCAGTTCGCGGATATTGCCGGGCCACGGGTAGGTAATCAGGCTGGCCATGGCATCGGCAGCAAAATCTTTAGCCGGCACGCCGAGTTCGCGGGTGGCCTGTTCCAGAATGGCTTCTGCAATCGGCACGATGTCGCCAGGACGCTCGCGCAACGGCGGCATGGTCAGGGTAATTCCGGCCAGCCGGTAATACAAATCCTTGCGGAAGCGCCCTTCGCGGACTTCCTGTTCCAGGTCGCGATGGGTGGCGGCGATCACCCGCACATTGATCGGGATCGGCCGCGTGGCACCGACCGGGCGTACTTCGCCCTCTTGCAAAACACGCAACAATTTGACTTGAAACGCCGGTGAAGTATCGCCAATTTCGTCAAGAAATACAGTGCCGCCGTCGGCGCGCTGGAAAATCCCGACGTGGTCTTCATAGGCGCCGGTAAACGAGCCGCGCTTATGGCCGAACAATTCCGATTCCAGCAGACTGTCGGAAATGGCGCCGCAGTTTTCCATTACGAATATGCGTTCGGCGCGGCCGCTGGCGTAGTGCATGGCGCGCGCCAGCAATTCCTTGCCGCTGCCGGATTCACCCAGCACCAGCACCGATAAATCGTAGCGTGCGGCGCGTGCCGCCAGTTCGCAAATGCCGTCCATCGGGCTGTCGGCGGCGCGAATGATGCGGTCGAAATCGAAAGTGGCTTTGACGCGTTGCTGCTTGTCAGCCTTGCGCACCCGCAACACCGAAGTGCTGGTGCGCAACTCGACATCCAGCCGGTGCATGTCTTGTTGCAGACGACGCGCCTCGACTGCGCCGCGCACGCACGACAGCAGATGGTCGGGCATCCACGGTTTGAGCAAGTACTGATAGATGCCGGCATTGTTGATACCGGCGATGATGTCTTCGGAATCGGTATAGCCGGAAATGATGATGCGCACCACATCCGGCCAGAGCTCGCGCACTTCTTTCAGGAATTCGACGCCGGTGGTACCGGGCATGCGCTGGTCGCACAGGATCACGGCCGGTTCGTGGCGCTCCATCAACAGGCGCGCTTCATCGGCCGAGCCGGCAGTCAGGATCTGGAAGTCTTCTTCCAGCGTACGGCGAATCGCATCCTGTGAGCCGGTCTCGTCGTCCACCACCAGCACTGCCGGCAAATCGCTGCTGTCAAATGTGTCCATGAAGAAGGTCGGCTGTTCCTGATTTTTCTGAAAACATCGTTACGCCACGGGTGCGGGCGAATCGGTGCGTCATGATAACGCGGAGCACCTGCCGCCGTCTCGCCGCCATCAACAGATGCGCGGCAATTGTTCGCCCGACAACCAGTCCACGATGCGCCGCCCGCCGAAGCGGGTGCGCATTTGCACGAAGCCATGCGGATCTTCGGTGACGCTGCCGATCAGCGCGGCCCTGGCGCCGAGCGGATGAGCGCGCATCGCCGCCAGCAAGGCGGCGGCATCGGTTTGCGGACAAATCGCCACCAACTTGCCTTCATTGGCGACATACAGCGGATCCAGTCCGAGAAACTCGCAGGCGGCATCCACTTGCGGCGCTACCGGAATCGCGGCTTCGTCCAGCATCATGCCGACGCCCGATTGGCGGGCGATTTCATTGAGCGTGGTGGCCAGTCCGCCGCGGGTCGGATCACGCAGCACGCGCACGCGCGGCATGGCGGCCAGCATGTGATCTACCAGACCGTTGAGGGCGGCAGTATCGGAACGGATTTCGGTATCGAACGACAGCGATTCGCGTCTCGACATGATCGCCACACCATGATCGCCGATGGTGCCGGACACCAGAATCGCATCGCCGGGACGGGCTGCGGCACCATCGATCGTGATGCCGGACGGCACCACGCCGACGCCGGTGGTGGTGATGAATACGCCATCGCCTTTGCCGCGTTCCACTACCTTGGTATCGCCGGTGACAATCGCCACCCCGGCGTCCCGTGCCGCTGCGGCCATGGAATCAACGATGCGTTTCAGGTCAGCCAGCGGGAAACCTTCTTCCAGAATGAAGCTGGCCGCCAGATACAAGGGTTTGGCGCCGGACATGGCAATATCGTTGACGGTGCCGTGCACCGACAGGCAGCCGATATCGCCACCGGGGAAAAATAGCGGCGACACCACGTGGGCATCGGTCGCCATCACCATGCGCCCGGCCGGCGCGGCAAAGCCGGCCTGATCATTGCCCTGACGCAGCCATTCGTTATCGAAAGCGGTGACGAACAGTTCTTCAATCAATTGCGCCGAAGCACGACCGCCGGCACCGTGGCCCATATCGATGCGACCGTTCTTGATATCCAGTGCGCGGATGTAATTCTTTTTGACGACGCCGCTCATGCTGCCACCACCGGTACATCTTTGAAGCGGCCATAGGAATAATGCGCAGCACAAGCGCCTTCGCTCGACACCATGCAAGAACCCATCGGATTTTCCGGAGTGCAGACGGTGCCGAAAATCTTGCAGTCGCTCGGCGTCTTAACGCCACGCAGAATGGCGCCGCAGTCGCAGGCCTTGTTATCCGGTACCGCACGATAGGCCAGGTCATAGCGGCGTTCGGCATCGAACGCGGCAAATGCCGGCCGGATTTTCAGCGCGCTCAGCGGCACTTCACCGAGACCGCGCCATTCAAAGCTGTCACGCACTTCCAGTACTTCATCCATCATCGCCTGTGCGGTCAGATTGCCATGCGCACTGACGGCGCGGGTGAATTCGTTTTCGACTTCGGCACGGTCTTCATTGACCTGACGCACCAGCATCAGGATCGCCTGCATCACGTCAAGCGGTTCGAAGCCGGCGATCACCACCGGTTTGCGGTATTGCTCCGCAAACTGCACATACGGATCGGAGCCGATCACGATGCTGACGTGGGCCGGACCGATGAAGCCGTCAATCGGCACCGTGCCGTACTGACGCACTTCGGGCGATTCCAGAATATGGGTGATGGCGGACGGCGTCAGGACGTGACAGCACAACACGCTGAAGTTGCTCAACTGGCGTGCCGCTGCTTCGCGGATCGCCAGCGCCGTCGGCGGCGTGGTGGTTTCAAAGCCGATGGCGAAGAACACCACTTCCCGTTCCGGATTTTCATGCGCGATGCGCAAGGCGTCGCTGGCCGAATACACCATGCGGATATCGGCACCGCGCGCCTTGGCCCTGATCATCGACATGCCGCCCGAGGCCGGTACCCGCATGGTGTCGCCGTAGGTGCAAATGATGACATTGCGTTCCAGCGCCAGATGCAGCGCCAGATCAATGCGACCGATCGGCAGCACGCAGACCGGGCAGCCGGGACCGTGAATCATGCGTACGTTGGCCGGCAACAGTTCGCTGACGCCGTAGCGCGAAATCGCATGGGTATGGCCACCGCAAAATTCCATGAAGCTGTAGCGCTGCGCCGGCAATACTTCGGCGGCAATGCGGTCGGCGATTTTGCGGGCGATATCGCCATCGCGGAATTCGTCGATGTATTTCATGATGCCAGTCCTCCGGCGTTGGGCAGATTGCCGGCGGCGAGCAAGGCCAGGTTCTCGGTCACTGCCAGTTCGCCGAACATGGCCAGCGTGCGCCGGGCTTCTTCCTGATCCAGTTTGCCAATGGCGTAACCGACGTGCAGGATGACGTAATCACCGACCACCACCGCATCGAGTAAGGCAGTCGAGATCTGTTTGCGGACGCCGCCAAGATCGATGATGGCTTGTTGTTCTGGCAGTATTTCCACTACCTCTACCGGGATGGCTAGACACATGATGTGACCTCGCTTTCGTTGTAATAGAGCGCCATCAGTTGTTCGCGTGCGACCCAGGCCTGGCCGAGTGCCAGACCGGCATCGCCGCAAGAAACGCTGCGCGGCAGCAGCACGCGCAAGCCGCGCTGTTGCAGTTGTGCAATCAGGCGGCTGCTGACAATCTGATTGAAAAAGCAGCCGCCGCCGAGGGCGACGGTGCGGGTATCGTTGCGAATCGCTGCCGCCGCAGTCCATTGCGTCAGGGCGTCGACCAGTTCAAGATGAAACAGTGCGGCTCCTTGCGCCACGGCATGCGGATCGCCGTCACGGCCACGATCTGTCAGTGCCAGCAACAGTGTCAGCAAGGGGCGCAAATCGAGCGTACCGTCGGCACCGATGTCAAATGCATTGCGTGCCGACGGTGCCGCATGCTGATGCAGCCAGGTTTGCGCCAGTCGCTCAAGGGCAATTGCCGCTTCCGCTTCGACACTTTGCCGCACGCTGATGCCGAGCACGCCGGCGGCGGCATCGAACCAGCGACCAGCGCCAGTGGTGGACGGGCAATTGAGATTGCGTTCCAGCATGACTTGCACGGTTTGGGCTGCCGCCGCGCCGGCACTGGCGGCAAAGCGTGGCGCGATTTCAGCCTGACGTCCAAGCGCATGCAAGACCGCTGCGGCCATGCGCCATGGCTCGCGCGCTGCGGTGTCGCCACCGGCCAGGGCCAAGGGCTGCAGATGACCGAGACGCTGCCAGTTGGCACCATCCAGCCACAATAATTCACCACCCCACGCCACCCCGTCCAGACCCAGACCAACGCCGTCGAGCGCCAGCCCCACTACTGGTCCGGCCACACCGAATTCGGCCATGACTGCACCGATATGCGCATGGTGATGCTGTACGGCGATGGCGGGAACATCCAGTTGCGCGGCCACCGTCTGCGCCAGCCGGGTACTGAAAAAATCCGGATGCAAGTCATGCGCGATGGCGCTGATCTCGGGACCATATCGTGCGATCAACTGATTGACTGAGGCTTCCAGCGCCAGGCAGTTATCGGCCTCGCCGAGATCGCCGTGCAGCGGACTCCAGATGACCTGATCGCCGCGCAGCAAACAGGCGCTGTTCTTGAGCCAGGCGCCGCAAGCCAGCACCGTTGGCCGCACCAACGATGTCGGCGGCGCATCGCCGTTCACTGCCGGCAGCGGCTGCGGTGTCATGCCGGCCCCGCTCCGGCCTGCGTCCTGAGAGCCTGCAATTCCGCTTCCAGTGCCGCAATGCGGGCATCCAACGGTTTCGGTTGCGCGCTCACCGGCGCTACCCGGAAGCGGCGCCGGGCATCGGCGATCCAATCCAGCCACGCTTGCATGCCGGCGCCGCTGGTGGCCGACAGTTGCAGCACTTCAATGCGCGGGTTGACGCGGCGCGCGTAGGCAATGCAGCGCTCGACATCGAATTGCAGATACGGCAGCAAGTCGGTCTTGTTGAGAATCATCAGGTCGGCGGCGGCAAACATGTCTGGATATTTGAGCGGTTTGTCTTCACCTTCCGTCACCGACAGGATCGCCACCTTGGCGGCTTCGCCCAGATCCCACATGGCCGGACACACCAGATTGCCGACGTTTTCGATGAACAGTACGCCGCCGTCGTTTTCGCCATGGGCATCGGCATGACTGTGCAATGGCAAACGCAAGAAGGCATCGCCCACCATTTGCGCGTCCAGATGACAGCCCTTGCCGGTATTGACCTGAATCGCCGGGGCGCCGCTGGCGCGAATGCGGTCGGCATCGTTGCTGGTTTGCTGATCACCTTCAATTACCGCCACCGGCATACCATCGGCGCGCGCGCGCAAGGCGGTGATGGTGGCGCATAACAAGGTGGTCTTGCCGGAGCCGGGACTCGATACCAGATTGAGCGCGAGAATGCCGTGACCCGAAAAGTGCGCCCGGTTATGCGCGGCCAGACGTTTGTTTTCGCCCAGCACATCCTGTTCGAGACGGATGGCGCGAGCCTGACTCATGCCAGGTACCGACACCTTGGCCTGACCGGCGCCATAGTGCAGATCACCGGTAGCAGGATCAACGGCGACGTGGGCGTGTTCATGGCCGTGGGGATGAGCATGTTCATGCGGGTGCGAATGCGCGTGCCCCTGCAGATGAGAATGCTGATGCACGCGGGTATAGGCGAAACCGCTGTCGTTCGGGGCCACTTGCTTGGTATCGGCACAGCCGCAGACTACACACATATTGTTCTCCTGAAATTACTGTTGTCCGGTTTAATCATCTTCTACCACCATGTCGATCACTTTCAGTTCGGTGCCGCCGGTGGCTTGTATCTGATAGGCACCGCAATGCGGGCAGGCAATACCGTGTTCCGGCATCTCGACCGTGACGCTGCAGCGCATGCACCAGCCTTGTCCCGGCGGCGTGTCGATCTCGATGCGGGCGTGTTGCAGGCAGGTATCGGGCGTCATCGCTTCCAGTGCAAAGCGCAGCGCGCGGACTTCGACGCCGGACAAGGTGCCAGCTTCCAGCCGCAGCAGGCTGACGCGGCTGAAGCGCTCGCGCCGCGCCGCATCTTCCACGATTTTCAGGATCCCGCCTGCCAGACTGACTTCATGCATGTTCAAACTCGATTCGATAATCCACACAAGGATCAAATGCCGCCGCCAGAATCGCGACCTGACGCCCGATATGCTGGCGGCTGACGGTGCTGCGCGGTGTCGGCATGTCCGCCAGCGCGCGGGCCACGATGCCGCGCGGATGAAAATTCCATTCGGTCGGTGCCACGATACGGTAATCGGCAACCTGCGCCACATCGCTGTTGGTTGCCGGCGTCAGCCACACCAGATGGAGCAACAAACCGCGCGCCATTTCACTCCAGGCCAGCGCCCGCCCTGGCCCCAGCGTCATGGCGCCGATTGCGAGCGGGGGCGTGGCGCCCGGCGTCGCAGCCGGCACACTCAGGCGCACCAGCTCGGCAATCCGTGCTCCCAGCCGCAACCACGCGTTGGCGACCGGACCGGCCTCGTCGCGCTGCGCCGCCAATCGGGTCCAGACGCCAGTTTCGCACATCATGCCGGCTTGCGACGGCAGACTGCCGAACTCTTCGTCAGCGGCCATGGCGCTTGCCAATGTGCGCAGGCAATCAGGCTGGCGATGCGGCAGCAGTGTCGGTCCGGCGGCCTGCAATGCGCAGGCATCGGCATCCACCGCCGCCAGCAGGTTGGCCGGCATGGTGCGGGCGCGTGTCGTCCATTGCCGCATGCAGTGTTCCGGATCGGCATCCCATTGCGCCAGCCACGGCGCAGCAGCCTCACCGAGCAGATGGGTTTCGAGCCAGCCTTGCAACGCAGGCGGTATTTTATCGGCGCCGACACCATAGCGAAACAGCGGGCATTCACTCAATACGGCGGCGAGATTGGCCGGTATCTGGCCGGTGATCAGGCGCGGCCAGTCCATCCAGATGCGGCGCACGTGTTCGCATGCGGTTTCGACGATAAAGCCGTTCAGCTCATGCGCGGTCGGCCGGGTGCGCAAGCCGTGGGCGGCATCAATCACGAGCCGCGCCGTCAAGCCATGCGCGCGTCCGCACAGTGCGTACAGGCGCAACAATTGTTGCGGCGCATCGGCGGCTGGCCGGCCGCGCAGCAGCCGTTGTGCCAGTGCCGTGCGATTGCTGGCGATGGTCGGCAAAGCCCGACCGGGACGAAATACCAGTTGGCCGCCGAGGGCAGTGCCGGCATGACTCATACGGTCTCCCGCGGACGACCGAACAGGAAAGCCCGCCGCCCATGCAGCGGTGCCGCTGGCTTTGGCTTGGGCGCGGTGCGCAATAATTCCAGCGCTTGTTGCGCCGTCTCGCGCGCAGCCGCCTGATCGGCAAACTCGAACATCGGTGAAAACAAGGAACACATTTCATACGCGCCGAAGCCGGGTTCATGGGCGCCAATGAATTCGAAATCGGTAACGCCCAGCCGTCGCACCACGGTTTGTCCGACCGGCAACGGTGCTTGTTCCTGCAATGGCAGCCACACCAGATTCATGAACCATGGCGTGAGCAGGATGCCGAGTGCGGCACTCTCATCAGCGTCGGCCACGATGTCAAACGCCACGGCTTCCACGCTCAATCCCGGATGCAGCACCGGCACGCCTTGCATGCGGGTGGCGCCGACCACGCGAAAGGCGGCGACCAGCGATGCGATTTTCTGGTTCAGTGTGGCAACTGGCAATGGCAGAGCAGCAGACATTATTCTTCCACCGGCAAGATCATGAATTGCTCGGCGGCGCCATCGCAGTCGGGGCAGCGCCAATGCGACGGCAGTTCGGCAAACGGCGTGCCGGGCGCAATCTGCCAGACCGGATCGCCCAGCGCGGGGTCGTAGACCCACCAGCAGATTTTGCATTCCAGCCGTGTGGCGGGTGCCAGTTTGCTGATGTCGCCCAGATAGCTGCCTTCGAAATGGGCACTCATGCGCCCTCCACCCATTCCAGCACTTCCCGCAAACGCTCGCAGGAATCGGCCAGGTCTTCACGGGCGGCACAGGCCACTTCGGGAATGTCGGTGATTTCGACCGTGTTCAGCAAGATGGTGTCGGACGAGTTGTAATACACCACGCGCCAGCAATTGGGCACCAGCGTACTCAGGATGCGACAGTTGCCATAGCCGCGCGACAACATCAGCACCGCACCGCCGGCCAGCCGTTGTTCCAGAAAGGCGACGTCTTCGACCGACAATGGCAACAGCGTCAGATTCACCACATGGGCCGGCATGCCGGATTTCCATTTGCCGATCTGTTCGTTGAGTTCGGCGATGATCGAGGGCGCATTCATGACGCCATCGGGCAGCGTTGCCGGCACCATGATCGGTGCCCCCGGCTTCATGCTGGCGCCATCGCGGGCGGCACTAATCAGCACCGGCGGCACCGGGCCGATATCGACGCGATCGGACACGATCTGTTCGCCGTCGCTGACCACGGTGCGCCAGACGCCGGCAAAAATCGCTTCCTGAATCCGGATCGAATAAATCCCTTCAGCGCGGGCGCTGACTTCGCCCTCGCCCAGTACCTGATTGACCAGTTGCAAATTGGCGCTGTCCAGTTGCGATAAATCGACGGCCGCTGCGCTGGCGCCGGTGGCCGCGATGGTCAGTGCATCCAGTATTGCGTGCAGCGCCAGATGGGCTTGCTTGAGCGAGGCCACTTCTTCCGGTTCGGGCAGGATCGGCGAGGCGTAAGTTTGCATGCCTTGCGGCATGACCATGTAATCCAGTTCAAGTTCTTCGGTCTGGCTGCCGGGACCGATGCTGACGACCGGGATCGGAAAGGCGTTCATCCGTGTTTCTCCTCAGAATAAAGCGATGTTGCCGGGTAAGGCACGTGGCAAAAACACGTGGAAAAAATGGTGCGTGGTCAACTGCAACTGCTGCTATTGACGGTCACCAGCGGGATGCCGATGCCCGGCACGCGCGATACCGGTGAAGTCAGCGCCAGACCGACCGCGCGGACATAATCGTCCCAGTCCAGCATGCCGGTAACGGTAGTCACGTACTGGCCGTCGCGCAGGAATACCAGCGATGGCCGTTTGGTGGCACCGTAGCGGCGCGCCAGTGCATCTTCCGATTCGCGCACGGCAACCGCAATGCGAAAGCCATCGGCGAATTGTTTTTGCAGCTCGGGCAACACCACCGCGACATCCAGGCATTCCGGAAAACGCACCGGATCGCCGGCGATGAACAGCACGCAGTCGCCGGCCTGTTCCAGAAATGCGTTGCCGCTGGTGTCATCGACCCAGCCGGCATCGAAGTTGTCGACCAGCCGTTGCATCAGGGGTGGCGTCGACGGCACGGTATGCGGCGCCGGGGTTTGCAACATGGAAGCTTCGTGGCTCATGGCGGGCTTTCATTCAAAGGTGTGGACTGGCCTGACAGGCTGGCGCTCAGTTCGGCGGCGCTCATGCTGGACGGCAAGACAAAATCGGCAGCGACATTGCTGCAGTGGCCGCCGAGCGCTTGTTGCAGCATGTCGAGCACGTCGTTGATTTCAGCGGCACGTACCGCATCGATGCGTTCGCGGGCATCGTCGAGGAAGGTCAGCAGCCAGTCGCCGGGCTGGCAAGGACCGACCAGCAAGGTAGAAATGCGGCGCTGTTCGCCCCGGCCCCAACACAATACGTAACCGGTTTCGACACGCTCAACCTGCATCGGAATGCCTATGCACATGCCGGCTCCGCAGCGGGTGGCATGAAGCGCTCGTCGCCGGTGCGGCAGGCCAGTTCTTCCGGCGGCCGTTCTGCTTCATAGCGTGCCATCGCCAGATGCGGCAAGGTGATTGCTTCCTCTTCGGTCAGCGGCGTGGTGCGTGGCCGTGGCGCGGCATCCCAGGCATTCAGAAATTCCAGCGCATGGCACAGCGCCGGTTCCATCGCCTGACGCACCAGCGGTCGCAGGCTGCCGCCGTAGTCTTCGATTTCTTCCGGCTGACAACCGATCAACACCACTTGTTGCGGATAACGGCCGGTCAGTTGCGCCAGCGACAGCACTTCCTGAAAACCGGTCTGATGCAGGCTCATTTTTTTGGTGCCGAGAAATTTCGGCACCTCGTCATTCAATACCAGCTTCATGGTGCCGGGCGCGAGACCATAATCGATGGCATCGAAAATCAGCAAGCGGTCGGCTGCCTGCACATGCTGAATCAGATACAAGCCTTGCGTGCCGCCATCGATCAGTTGCACATTGGGCGCGAACTCGTAGCGTTGTTGCAGCAACTCGGCACAGCGCACGCCGAAACCTTCGTCGGCCCACAACACATTGCCGATGCCGAGTACCACGATGGCCGGTGCGGCCGGCAAATCAGATTGATGCATGACGGCTCATCCTTTAAAAGTGCGGTGACCGGAAATCATGGTGCTGACCACGCTGGTACGGCCCATGATGTCTTCGCGGATCGCGGCATATACATGCAGGATGATGAACACGATGATCACCCACATGCCGACGTGGTGCCAGGTATGCACATCCTGCGATTGCCCCATCAGCGGAATCACCCAGCCGAACAGATGATCGGCCCAGGAACCGCGCTGCAAGCCTTCACCGTACATGGCGAAGCCGGTCACGATCATGAACAGCGAGGCCAGCAGGAATACGAAGAACATCGCGAAGCGCGCCAGCGGGTTGTGCCCGACGTAACGATTGGGACGGGCCAGCACGAAGCCATACCATTTCATCATTGACCATACTTCGCGCCAGTATGCTGCCGTGAAGATCGGCACCCAGAACATCTCGCGCGCATGCGAGTTGCCGACGCAAGCCCAGTAGATCCGTCCCAGCATGCCGATGGCAAACACATAGGCGGCGGCAAAATGGGCGAAGCGGATATAGCCCATCAGGTAATTGGCGCTGGCTTCGCCCGGCTGGGTCGGCAGCGGACTGCCGATGAAATAGCCGGTCACCGCCAGGATCACGATCGACAAGGCATTGATCCAGTGCCAGATCCGCACCGGCGCTTCATATACATAGACCGATTTGACTGCTCCCGCCTGTGCGACGGCATCTTCATCCTGACCGGTACTTGCCGGTGCGGTGTTTTGCTGTGTCATGTTGTCTCCTGTTGATTCCTGGCTGCTTGGCTGCCGCGCTTAACGTACCGTTACCGTGGTCAGTTCCTGGCCGTCCGGGCTCATGACGTGAGTGGAACATGCCATGCACGGATCGAACGAATGCAGTGTGCGCAGGATTTCCACCGGCTGATCGGGATTGGCCATCGGCGTATTCATCAACGATGCTTCGAACGCGCCGATCTGACCTTGACTGTCACGCGGGCCGGCATTCCAGGTACTCGGGACCACGCACTGATAGTTTTCGATCTTGCCATCCCTGATCTTGATCCAGTGTCCGAGCGCGCCGCGCGGTGCGGCAACCAGACCGACGCCCTGCGCTTCCTTGGGCCAGGTGGACGGGTCCCATTTTTCGACATTGGCGGTGGAAGAATCGCCGGCCTTGATGTTGGCCATCATTTCATTGAAGTCATCGCGCATCATCTCGGCGCAGTTGAGTGATTCCAGCGCCCGCGCCAGCGTGCGGCCGATGGTGGTCGGCAACAATTGCTTGGCGGTGTAATCGGTTTGCTTCATTCCGAGCATCTTGGGAATGTCGACATTGACTGCACGGGCCGATTCCAGAATTTGATTCTTGATGTAAGCCGCGCCGGTATGGTTGGGATTTTTCAGGGCGTGGGCATAACCGAGAATGTAGCGCGACAATGGGCCGACTTCCATCGCATGACCGCGCCAGCGTGGTGACTTGACCCAGGAATACTTGGCCGATTCATCGATCTGTTCAATCGCGGTGCGGGTCCCCTTGGTCTTGGCGCCCAATACATAGTTCGGATCGGTAACGCCGTCCCACGGATGCAGGCCCTTGGTTTCATCGGCGTACTTGTACCAGGAGTGCGAGACGAATTCCTGCACCTGCACCGGGTCGCGCGGATCGACCGGAAAGATTTCATCCCAGTTGCCGTTGAGAATGGCGCCGCCCGGCATCTGGTTGGTGCTGTCGTCGTAATTGACCTTGGGATAAGCGCCGTAGTCGATGACGTTGGTTGCCGCTAGTCCGCCGCCGTAGAGCCAGCCAGCGTCCTTGTAGATGGTGCCGATGGCCAGCACGTCAGGGATGTAGACGTTGCGGCAGAAGTCGATGGCTTCCTCGATGCGGGCCTTGACGAAATTGAGGCGCTCCATGTTGAGCGGCGCTCCGGCTGCGCCGTTGCCATCCATATTGATCGCGCATGGCACACCGCCGACCAGATAATTGGGATGCGGATTCTTGCCGCCGAAAATGGTGTGGATCTTGACCCATTCCTTTTGCAGATCGAGCGCTTCCAGATAATGCGCCAGTGCCATCAGATTGGCTTCGGGCGGCAGCTTGTAGGCAGCATTGCCCCAGTAACCATTCTTGAACGGTCCGAGCTGGCCGCTTTCGACAAACTTCTTGATGCGGTTTTGAATATCGCGGAAATATCCCGGTGACGACACCGGATGCGATGGCGATACCGATTGCTGCAATTCCGAGGTGCGCTTGGGATCGGCCTTGAGCGCGGAAATGATATCGACCCAGTCGAGCGCATGCAGGTGATAGAAGTGCACCACGTGGTCATGCACTTGCAGTGTCTTGGCCATGATCTCGCGGATCAGATGGGCGTTCTTGGGAATCTTGATATCGAGTGCGTCTTCCACCGCGCGTACCGAGGCCAGCGCGTGGCAACCGGTGCAGACGCCGCAGATGCGTTCGACGAAGGCCCAGGCGTCGCGCGGATCGCGGCCCTTCAAAATCACTTCCAGACCGCGCCACATGGTGCCGGTCGAAACCGCGTTGCGGATCACATTGTTGGTGTCGAGATTGACTTCCACTCGCATGTGTCCTTCGATGCGGGTGACCGGATCGACCACGATGCGGCGGCCGCTGTCATTGAGTTGATAACCTTGGGTTTGATAAGTTGTCATGCTTTGTCCTGGTTGCGTACTCGTGCGCTGTCGCGATGGAACGCGGGCACTTTTCGTATGTGCAATGAATTCCGGTGCGGTGTCAGTGGTCGGCGTCAGCCGGATCTTTTTTGCGGGTGGCGCGCTTGATGGCCGACGCTGCGGCATGCGCTACCGCCGCCGCACCGGTGACCGCGGCGACAGTGCCGCCGATCTGATCGGCATTGGCTTCGATGCCGAACTGATGAATGTCGGTCAGGCGGTTATAGAACGAACCCTTGTCCCAGAAGCCGTCTTCGGAGCAGCCGATGCAACCGTGGCCGGACTGGATCGGGAAACTGGTGCCTTCATTCCAGCGTGTGGTGGAACAGGCGTTGTAGGTAGTCGGGCCTTTGCAGCCGACCTTGTACAGGCAATAACCCTTGCGCGCCGACTCATCATCCCAAGATTCGACGAATTGTCCGGCGTCGAAATGCGGACGGCGATAGCATTTGTCATGAATGCGCTGGCTGTAAAACATTTTGGGACGACCCTGGCGATCCAGTTCCGGAATCTTGTCGAAGGTCAGCATGTAGGTGATCACTCCGGTCATGACTTCGGCAATCGGCGGACAGCCCGGTACCTTGATGATCGGCTTGTCCAGAATCACTTTATGAATCGGTGTGGCTTGCGTCGGATTCGGTTTGGCCGCCTGCACGCAACCCCACGAGGCACAGGAACCCCAGGAAATGATGGCCTTGGCGTCTTTGGCGACGTGACGCAATTGTTCAATGAAGGGTCGGCCGCCGATGATGCAGCTCATGCCATCCTGATTCAGCGGCGGATTGCCTTCTACCGCCAAGATGTAATTGCCCTTGTACTTGACCATGATTTCTTCGAGGATCGCTTCGGCCTGATGACCGGCGGCCGACATCAGCGTGTCGTCGTAATCGAGTGAAATCATGGAGAGCACCACATCCTTGGCCAGCGGATGCGCGGACCGGATGAATGATTCCGAACAGCAGGTGCATTCGAGGCCATGCAACCACAACACAGGCGTGCGCGGCTTGGTTTCCATGGCATGCGCAATTTGCGGCACGAAGGCCGGACCCAGACCCAGCGACGTTGCCGTCAGCGAGCAATACTTCAAAAAACTGCGACGCGAAATGCCCTGACGCCGCATGACCTCATAGAATGTTTCGATCATTGCAAATCTCCACCGGTATCCACCGTTTTAAATTGTCTGTGCTACTGCCGTCTCCCATGCTGCAACTGCACATGTGCTTGCCGTTACCCCTATCATTTCGCAACTTCCATGCCACTGCAAATAATCAGGTCAAACGCATGGAAACCTGCCTTGCAGCATCGGATTGTTGTTGTCTTGGGGAATTTGTGCCGGGAACGGCAGCAGGAAGCGAGCGATTTGGCAGGCGCGGCGGAAACCAACTAACCAGTAGCCGAGTTGTTGCATTGCAATAAAAACAAACTGGCATCATTGACTGGGAGGGGCGATTACGCGCCTTCAACCTCCGGCAGTCTGTCGGCATCGCTGCTAAAGTAGCCAGCGAAAAACTCTTAAACAATGGAGGGTAAAGCTATGAATTTCGGCTGGCACGGCGATACCGTTACCCGCGCTCCCCGCAACGGAGATGAGCAAAATCTGACAGAAATACTCACTACAAGGAAGCGGCGGATGAACGGTTGCACCGTCAGGCCGTTTGAGTCGTCGCCGGCTGCTGACGCAAATGCGTTTGCCGCAACATGGCCTGCGGCGGCCCTGCATAGCTTCTCTGCTGTCGAACCATCGCGGTCATTTATTTCAGACCTTCAACATATTTCGCGCCGGACTGGCCGCCCATGTCTGCAATATGGCATAGTTGAAACAGTCGCTGACTGCTACACGCAGCAACGATATCGACGTCTACTGCGATGGCAAAGATACGTTTGTGAAACAGCTTGAGGCCGATGCCATTGCCTGGACGTAATCTCTCGCAGTAGCTGAATGCGAGAAATTCGGAACCATCTGAACAGCATTTTCGGTGACGAAGAGATTTCCGGTTGCGATCAGGCCGCCATCATCCAGGCACCCGCTGTCGCTATCGCAATGCCGACGGCCCGCAGAATCAACGCTTTACTGGCAACACTGCGACCAAACATCAGCCCCAAACCGTGCAATGCTGCGGTGGCGACAATAAAGCCGGTGCCGTATAACCATGGCGATGCCATCGCAGGCATTTCCGCGCCATGCGCGTAGCCATGGAAAACAGCAAACATGGCGACGATAGCGCCTGCTACTGCCGGACGCACCGACACCGCAAACAAGATCAATAAACCGAGCACCAGCAGCGATGCCGCAATACCACCTTCAATCATGGGCAAACCGACGCCAGCCATACCAAGTCCAGCAGCACCAGCCATGATTGCCACAAAGCATACTGGCACCAGCCACTTCGCGCGTCCGCCGAGCTGGTATGCCCAGATACCGACCGCAATCATTGCCAACAGATGATCTACACCTGACAATGGATGTTCGACACCAGCGACAAAGCCGCCGCCATGGCCAGGATGAGCCTGAGCAATATCGCAAAACGCCAGTGCGGCAATGGCGATCAACGGGGAAATGATTTTGCTTCGCATACGAAACTCCTGAATTGAAAGTGATGAAATATGTCGACTACATCCGACCGCAAATACCAGCGCTAGTGCAAGAATACGTGACTGGCCGGCCGGACACGGTCGCATCGACGCTGTCCCCACAATGCTTGCTAGCCTTCGATTGTTGTTAGCATGCAGGTGCACACTCAAAAAACATGCCAGCAGCGAAATTGAGCCAGAATGACGCGATAACCGGGATGGGCAAAGCTGTGTTGTACTTTGGCGTGGCCCTTTGTCCCGATGCAGATGAATAGTTGCATTACTTTTTCATGAATAACTGCAAAGTTGAATGCCAGTTGGATTGATGTTTACCACTATTTCACGGCACCGACTTTGCAACTTATATCGACGACATATCGGTCTGCAATGCCACCGCATATTGATTTCTGACTGCCATGCGCCCATGACAGAAGAGCGGCTCAAATATTTGCAGAGCTACAAATATGGACATGTCCATTACAGATCGAGTAATCGTTATTACATGGCAGGGTATAAAGCGCTTGTTCAAGCAATATGATTTAAATACCTGCGACTTGTAGCTCGGCCTTAGAGGCCGACTCACATGCCGAGATATACCACAGGAATGGTGGACACTGGTGTTCCTTTGCTCGCGGAATTGACCCTCTCCAATTGATCCACTTTCCACTGCCGAGCAAATGCGGCAACACGGTCGTACGACCCTTCATATCCCAACGAACGTAGGTCTACGTGCATCTGTTTCAGACTGCGCTTTTGTTTCCGAGATGTAAGCGTCATCCCAGCACCGTCTTTACTTAGCTAACCCGACCCGCCAAAGTAGC
>JAZJXV010000033.1:0-134894 GCA_040390795.1 Pseudomonadota bacterium
AGTAATCAGTTTAAACTGTTACCGTCGGTATCCGAAATTCACGACCAACCTCAATGAGAATCAATGTGTATTGGCTGCCTAAACCACGCATTTGAATATTGAGACCGCCAGTCTTTCCTATAGACGACGTTACGTCGACACCTTCAACATGAGCTAATGCCTCCGCAATGCTGTTGACGCGATTAGATTGCAGTTCTTCACGAGTGATCACAGTAATACTAGCAGGCGCATCTTTTATTGCCTGTTCGAAGCCGGATGCACTGACGACAACTTCCTGTAACTGATGTTCCGATGGTGTTTGTTGCGCAGAAGCAGTAGCCGAGGCGACCAGCAGCGCAGCAGCGATAGGCCAGACACGACGAGCATGGCGCTCAAGTCCGCTTTCCATGCGGGATGAAGTTACTGCAAAAGGACGTGCAAAGTCCTGAGGATGCTGTACAGCCATGCTTAATGCTCCAGAAAAGGGATGCCCAGAAGAAGGGGGAGAGTCTGTGGCTGGCTAGTACACGAATGGAAATGGGGCGGGGACGTCCGACATTTCAGTGATTGGCTGGCTGGAATTTAACGAAATCTTAATATATTTAACGGAATCTTAACGCAACTGAGAATGATTTGCAATATCAATTCCTGTTGGGAAATATTGCTGCGATTCATGTTGAATAAGCGGATGACGATGTACGTTGAGATGGTGCGTTGACGCAAGCTGCCGTTACGGAAGATCGTATTGATTGAAGATGATGCGGGAATGTGTCGCTCTGATCAGAGCGGTAAGGCGAGGGTTAAAACTTAGCCTGCTGTCGGCTCGTCAAAGAAGAACTCAACAGATTCAGTCTTTTTGCCGACATGGAGCAAGCCTAGAGCGAGCAACTCGTCGTAGTAGCAGACTTGATTGCGGCCATGATCCTTGGCGTAATACAGCGCCTGGTCGGCATGACCAAGTATGACGACCGGTGTTTCTTGCGAGATGCTGGCGAAGCCGATGCTGACGGTAATCTGGCCGACTTGCGGAAATGGATTTTGCTCAATGTTGTGACGGAAGCGCTCAAAAACCATTTGTGCATCAGCCAGCGTCGCTGAACGCAGTAGTACAACGAACTCTTCACCGCCAAAACGAAAAACACGATCTTGCGCACGGAATGAGGTGCGCAGTATGTTGGCGACCAGAATCAAGACTTCATCGCCATACAGATGGCCGAAGGTATCGTTCACGCGTTTGAAGTGGTCGATATCGATGACGGCCAGCCATTGCGATTTGACGTCCGCATGATGACGGCGTTCTTCTACATCGTGTGAAGTAGGCTCGGCTGGCTTGCTGTTGAGCATGCGTGCAAATTTTTCATCGAAGGTTTTGCGGTTGAGCAAGCCGGTCAATGAATCGCGTTCGCTGTAATCAAGCAGGCTTTGATAATTACGATACACACTCAAGATGCCTTCCATCACTTGCAGCATCTGTGCAGTGAATGGCTCTGTGTGTGCAATTTCGAGGCAGGTCGATACCTTGTCGTTTTGCCAGATCGGAATCCACAAGATGTGGCGGCCGTCTTCCCTGGCTTCTTCCAGACGATTTTTACGTTGCGCAATGCAAGTTACCAACGCAGGGAAAGAGACTATCGGTTCGCCTGCGTGATCGGAGGATGACTCTTCATCGACGGTTTGTACTTTGCCGCCCGAGATCCAAACACGCGGACGAACGAAGAGTTCGCCGCGCGACTGAAATAATTCCATGACGCGTGCTTCTGTGACGCCGACCATATTCAGCAATGCTGTCATCACCGAGATGTCCAGCAAGTCGTGGTCGCGATGGCCGGTAATCTCTACCAGATGTTCCAGTAGAGATCCCATCATCAGTGGTTCAGAAGTGCTCACAGGGCATCCATGCAAAGACATCGACCAAAATATTTGTTTGAATCTGTTTAAGCATGGAGCGTGACTTCAAGAAAAATTTTCTATTAAGAGAAGCTAATTTCAAGAGCGCGATAAAAGCTAATTGAGTGGATTTATATAGTTTTTATTGTCTAATTAGTTAGAAGTATTCTATCTGAATAGATTGCTGCAAGCCTATTAGTTGGTGTGTGGAAACTATATTTTACGTTTGCTTTTTTTCCTTGCTATGACATGGCATGCGCACATGTCAGCATGCCATTTCCAAAATGTAACAAAATAGTTTCTATGGAGTAATTTTTCATCGAATATAACCGAGCATATTTTGTGCCTGCTGTATTTATATGTGCTTTGACAGGCAGATGAAGGTGCTTAATCGATAGGCGATATCTGCGATTGATGCGGCGAGCTTTGAAGAAAAGTCATCTGTTCGGCATGCGTAAAATAGATCAGCAAAAAGACGCTTGACCTTCCTACCGTGGGAAGCCATATAGTGGATTCAGTCATTCACCACAAGGAGTTATGTCATGTATGAATTAGAAGTCGAAAAGATGAGTTGCGGTCACTGCATCAATGCAGTGACGAAGTCGGTGCAGGCTGTGGATGCAGACGCTAAAGTGGAAATCGATCTTGCGCAACGCAAAGTGCGTGTGCAGACCGATGCGGAGCTGGCAGAAATTTCAGTAGCGATTGTGAATGCTGGTTATCCGGTAGTGAGTAGCGCGGCTGTTTAATAAAAGCGCTATGTAAAAGGGCGTATGGTTGATAACCATGCGCCCTTTTTTATTAGGCAGGCTCAATTACAAGGGCTATAAAACCCGACAAAACTCAATTCTTGCTTGTGTATTCAGTAATCTGAGGAAGAACATCATCTCCATAAGTTCTTAAAACTTCGGAAATGATTACTCGATATCCGTTGAGCCAATTCGATTGCGCAGCTTTTGCTTCAAGATGAACGGGATGTTGAATCAAAGCCTGGAGCGATGCAAGCGATTCCCAGTAATACACGTTTGAAGTTAGGCCAGTGGAAGAGTTCTCCCACGTTTCTTCACCAAGGTAGCCAGGCATTGTCTTGGCGGCATCTGCAATGATGCGATCAAGACGATGAAATTCGTCGTCGAATTGTTTGGTGGCGAAGATAAATGTTGATGAATACATGCCCGTAATCGAGATGGTCGCAGTCGGCTGAAAAAGCAAGAAATGTATTCTAACTTGCAAAAATTAGGAGCGCCGCAATCTACTTGCTGCGCGAAATGATTGTCATCAATGGGTGCAACAACCCTGTTGGCTATTATCGTCTTGCTGCGCCAAGCCTTGCAAAATCGGACAGTCTGCGCGTGCATCGCCATTGCATGATTGCGCTAGGTGCTGCAAGGTATCGCGCATCTCGCTCAGCTCGGCAACGCGTTTGTTCAAATCTGCAACATGCGCGAGTGCAATCGCTTTGACATCCGCACTGGCGCGGTGCGAGTCGTTCCATAGCGACAGCAAATCCCTGATCTGTTCCAGCGAAAATCCCAGCTTGCGTCCGCGCTTGATGAAGCGCAGCGTATGCAGATCGTTATCGTCATACGTGCGGTAACCGGCATCGGTACGCGTACTTGGCCGGATCAGTTGAATACTTTCGTAGTGTCGGATCATCTTGGCCGATATGCCGGATGCGTTTGCTGCTTCTCCGATGTTCATGTTTATTCCTTCCGATTCAAAATCAATATAAGCATTTACTTGGCGTCGTGATGTTCGAGCGCCGAAGGATGCCAGCGGCGCAACAGCAGCGCATTACTGATCACACTGACGGAGCTGAACGCCATTGCGGCACCAGCAAACATCGGATTCAGCAAGCCGAATGCAGCGAGAGGAATGCCGATCAGGTTGTAGATAAAGGCCCAGAACAAGTTCTGCCGTATCTTGTTATAAGTGCGGCGGGAAATATCAATCGCATCGGCAACCAGCGCCGGATCACCACGCATCAGCGTGATGCCGGCTGCATGCATCGCAACGTCGGTACCGGTTGCCATCGCAATACCGACATTTGCCGCGGCCAGTGCTGGCGCATCGTTAATGCCATCGCCGACCATCGCGACTACATGATTAGTCTTTTGCAGAGCGGCGATTTTTGCCGTTTTGTCAGCCGGGAGTACTTGCGCGATGACATGCTTGATACCGAGCGCACTACCGACGGCGTTGGCGCTGCCGTAGTTGTCGCCACTCAGCAAAACGGTTTCTATACCGAGTGCATGCAGACTGGAGATAGCACGCGGCGCGCTTTCCTTGATCTGGTCGGCGAAGGCGATCAAGCCCAGCAACTGTTTTGGTGTATCGACTGATGCCAGCCATGAAATCGTATGGCCAGTGTTTTCCAGTTCCTTAGCGCGTGTTGCGAGCGAGCCGAAGTCCAGTCCCAACTCTTCTATCAAGCGCGAGCTGCCTAACTGCAAATGGCGACCATCCACCGTCGCAGCGACGCCGCGTCCCGGCAAGGCTTGCACCTCGGTGGCAGGCAGCACGGTGACATTCTGCTCGCGTGCACGCTCGACCACGGCGTGTGCCAGCGGATGCTCACTGCCGCTTTGTATCGATGCAGCCAGTTGCAGCAAGGTGTCGGCTGGGATGTCCATGGCCTGCATATCTGCTACGTGTGGTTTGCCTTGTGTCAGTGTGCCGGTTTTATCGAAGACAACGGTGGTCACGCGATGCACGATTTCCAGCGCTTCGGCATCCTTGATCAAAATGCCTGACTTCGCCGCGACACCGGTGCCGGCCATGATGGCGGTCGGCGTTGCCAGACCCAGGGCACAAGGACAAGCAATGACAAGCACGCTGACAGCATTGATGATGGCGACTTCTACGCCAGCGCCAGCCAGCCACCAGCCGATGAAAGTTGCGAGGCCGATCAGCAAGACGATAGGTACAAAGATCGCGCTGACTTTATCGACCAGACGCTGGATAGGTGCTTTTGCCGATTGCGCGTTTTCGACCATGCGGATGATGCGGGACAAGGTGGTTTCCGCACCGATCGCATCGGTACGCACCAACAGCAAGCCATCGGCATTGATGGATGCGCCAGTGACTTTGTCGCCAACTTGTTTGACTACCGGCAGGCTTTCACCGGTGATCAGTGATTCATCGACCTGGCTATTGCCTTCGACGACCGTGCCATCAACCGCGATGCGTTCGCCTGGACGTACGACGACGATGTCGCCGACGCGTACTGAATCTATGGCGACATCGGTATCTATGCCATCACGTCGCACGCGTGCTGATTCCGGACGCAGCTTTTGCAGGGCGCGTATGGCAGATGCAGTTTGTTTCTTGGCGCGTGCTTCCAGCCATTTACCCAACAAGATCAGGGTAATGACGACCACCGACGCTTCAAAGTACAAGTGCGGCATGTGGGCAGGCATGGCCGTCAACAATAAATAAATACTGAGACCGTAAGCGGCACTGGTACCGAGCGCGACCAGTAAGTCCATATTGCCGGTACCGGCTTTGACCGCATGCCAGCCAGCTTTATAAAAGCGCGCACCCAGCCAGAATTGCACTGGCGTTGCCAATGCCCATTGCACCCAGCCCGGCAACATCCATTCGATGCCAAAAGGTTGCAGGAACATCGGCAATACCAGCGGGATGGACAGCAAGGCTGCATACATTACCGGCAGCCAGTCTTTGGCCGGTTTTTGTTCGGCCGCTTGTTGCGCAGATTGCTTCAGCGGCAATGATGCGCCGTAGCCGGCATCTTGTACTGCGGCGATCAAGGTAGAACTGTTGGTGCCGCTGTTGACGCGGACTTGCGCGCGGTCAGTCGCCAGATTAATGCTGGCATCGATCACGCCGTCGACTTTGAGCAATGCTTTTTCCACGCGGTTGGAGCAGGATGCGCACGTCATGCCGGTGATATCGAGTGTGATTTCTTCCTGCGGTACGCCATAGCCGGCTTGTTCAATTGCGTGACGAATCATCTCGGCATTGATTTCTGGCGGGACTTCAACAGCAACCGAATCTGTCGCCAGATTCACGCTGGTTTGTTTTACGCCGGGGATGGCGTTGATGGCTTTTTCTACGCGCGATGCGCAAGATGCGCAGGTCATGCCTGTTACATCAAGCGTGATGCGGCGGGTGTCGGCAGACTCAATTTGTGACTGTACGGTCGTCATTATGTGACTCGCGGAAGGTGGAAGATGCATGCAGTATCGACCTTACCATGATGGGAAGGTCAAGCGGCTTTTTCAAGTGTGCGGGTCGCTTATTGCTACGTGTACGTTTGCTTGATTAATCCCAATTTTTCCTTATGTAAGCGTGTACTTACTTTCTTGTTTAACTAGCTATTTTTGCATAATCGTCACTGTGTCGCGTTTGCAACTCCAGCAAAAATAAGTGCCTCCAGCAGCATCCCTTGCGTTCGCAAGACCCGATGCACCACTAGAATAGTTCTGTAAGGCAACTATGGTGCAAGCAATATCAGCATCATCGCCCGTGCACTTGCAGGTTAGGTACGGACCACGGTCTGTAGTCGCGTAACGCATTCAAAGATTTCCCATGAAGATCTCAACGACGCTGGTGAAGCGTGTATCTGTTTTAGCGTCTGTTGTATTCGTCACCATCCTGACCGGATGTGCCGGCCCCAAATTCACCGTCGATGACGGTAGCGAAGTAGACGAGAAATTGCTCTCGTCCATCCGTCTATATGGCAAAGCACATCAAGCCGTGCGTCCCGCCATTATTAAAACTGCAGAGTTGAAGGACAAAGACTGTGACAAGCAATGGGAATTGCCTTTTGCTGTTGCCGACTCATACGATTTGCCGAAGATGGACAGAATCGCCTGGGTGCGTGGCGCGGGCGTGGATGAGCGTTTGACTGTGATTTCTGTGGCGAGCGATAGCGTTGGTCTGACGGTTGGTGACAAGCTGGATAAGGTCGATGGCTACCACCGCGACAATACGGAAAAAATGCGTGAGCGTTTGATCGAAGCGCGCGATGATGGTGATCCGTTTGATGTCATTACATCTGGCGGAAAGAAAATCAGAATCACACCGGTCAAAGTTTGCCGTGGCCATTTTGAGATTGCCGATCCCTACAAGCCCGATGTGCAGGAATATCACTGGTTGCAAGCCAAGCATCCATTGTCTGTTTTCAATCATGAATTAACGCGGGACGAAGCGTTGTGGATGGTTTTGTGGACGCAAGGCATGTCGGAAGAAGTGGGTGCCAGGATGAAAACCTATCACTACGGTATGCGCTTTGTGAAAACCGGACTGACAGTCGCCAGCGTAGTAAGTGGTGTCGGTGCAATTGCCAACGCGGCACAGGCAGCCGCGGCTAATGCGGCAGCGATTGAAGCAGGTAAACAAGCAGCGCAAGCAGCGGGTGAAGCAGTCGCCAGATATGCGGCCGAGCAGGCGATGGAGAGCGTACGCAATCGCGCGATAGCAGTGGCGCAGGAGGCATTGAAAGCGCAGGCACAGGATGTGGCGCTGGATACGATGAAAACTTCCGTTCTGTTCCGCAGCTCCTTATCTGGAATTTCCTGGGTCGCCGGAACAGGTTTCTACATGGCCGATAAATGGGCTTTCGATCGAATGGCGAAATTGGGAGCAGATCCGGTGGCCGGTTTTAGCGTGCACTTCAAGCTCGCTTCGCATGCGCTGGCGGCGAATGCCTTCGTGTTTGATGAAGAGCGTGCCGATTTAATGATGAAATTTGCCGAGGCCAATGGCATGAGCGATATGGCCAAACATGCGATGAGTGGATCTTTTGGTAGCGATCAGGCAAATGGTGAAGTCATCGCGATGCAGGATACGGAAGTGCGTCAGCTCGATGTGACCACGGAAAAGATCGCCGCCATCGCTGTTGAATTGCCTGTTACTACGCTTCTTCCCGCTGCGTCGCATGATGCGCAGATTCCGATGAGCGCGAATGCATTGATGGCCACGCACTAAGGTAATGCGTTCTTCGCGATTACAGCGATACACAAGCTCTGTCGAGCAAAATGCATCGCGTCCACCAGCAACAGCTTAGTCGCGTCCTATAAATCTAGGATCTGGCGAGACATAGGCCACGATGCGTCGCTGCAGCAAGCCGGGAGGAGCGACCAGTTGTAGGTCGAAGGATGTCACGGTAAATCCGACGTAGAAACACCATGCGAAGGATTTATCGCCAACGACGAAGTTGATGGTTTCGCCGCCTTCCACATTGACCCATTTGGTGTCAGGCGTGATGACGATAGTGCGTATAGCGGCAGCAGCTGTTGCCGGATAACCGAGTAAATCCAGACGGGTTGTTTCGGAGAACGCCGGTGCGCTCAGCATCATGCATGCTGTAAAGGCGAGGGTGAGTAATCTGGTCAGCATGGCAATCTCCGTATCGATGCGGCAATAGTGGTAATGCTTTAGAGCGCCGAAGCATCATACAGGTTCCGCCATTTCTTCATGTGACGATGGTGTTAGAGTCACACTGCATATTGCTTGCACTTGCTCAACAATTGCCCTCAAGTCTTACTCTCAATATATCTTTTTGATATATCCAAAGCCCAAATGGATTATTTACATTCGCAGCCGAGGTGACTAACATCGCCCTGTAGCGTTGGTCGCGCATCCTTGCGTGAGACATCGATTCACTCATGGCTACTTAAGGGAACAATATGCTCGGCTTCAAACGAAAAAATCTATCTATGCTGGCCTTGGTCGGCGCGCTCGCAATTTCGGCGAATTTGATCACGCATGCTGCACTGGCTGCAGATTTGAAAATCGGCTTGGCGGCAGATGTTTCTTCGCTGGATCCGCATTATCTGAATATCGCACCCAACGTCGCCTTCTCTTCGCAGATTTTCGATGCGTTGGTCAATGTGGATGCGAACGGTAAATTGGTGCCGGGTTTGGCAACTTCATGGCGTGCAGTGGATGCGACGACCTGGGAATTCAAGTTGCGGCATGGTGTGAAATTTCACGACGGTTCAGATTTCACAGCCGAGGATGTGGTGTTCTCGCTGGATAGACCTGCCAAACTGGTCAACAGCCCCGGCCCTTTCACCGCGTATACAAAGCAGATCGTCGCCAAGAAAATTGTCGATCCATACACAGTACGTTTGACTACCGCTGCGCCGTATGGCCCATTGGCCTTGGACGTGAGCACGATTTTCATCGTATCGAAGAAAGCCGCAGAAAAAGCCAGTACCGATGATTTCAATAGCGGCAAGGCCTTGATTGGTACCGGCCTGTATAAATTCCTCAGCTTTAAACGCGGTGATCGCATCGAAGTCACGCGTAATGCCAATTACTGGGGCGGTAAATCGGATTGGGACAAAGTCACTTTCCGCATCATCACCAACTCGGCACCGCGTATGGCGGCATTGTTGTCGGGCGACGTTGATGCCATCGAAAGCGTACCGACTGCCGATCTAGCCAAGCTCAAAGCCAATTCAAAATTCCGACTGGAACAGCGTGTGTCATGGCGCACGATATTCTGGGAAATCGATCAGTCTGAAAAAGGCACGCGCTACGTGACGGATAAAGCCGGCAAGCCATTGCCGACCAATCCACTGCGCGATGTGCGTGTGCGCCAGGCAATTTCGAAAGCGATCAATCGCCAAGCTTTGGCTGATCGCACGATGGAAAGGTTGGCCGTACCGGCATCGAACATCGTTTCGCCGGGCATCTTTGGCTACAACAATGGCTTGAAGGTTGAGGCCTACGATCCTGAAGGCGCGAAGAAATTGTTGGCGGAAGCCGGCTATCCAAATGGTTTTGCGCTGACTCTGCATGGTCCGAACGATAGATACATCAATGATGCACAAGTGGTGCAAACGGTAGCGCAATTCTTGAATCGCATCGGTATCCAAACAAAAGTGGAAACTTTGCCGCTGTCGGTTTACTTCAGCAAGGCACGCACTGGTGAGTTCAGTGTTGCTTTGCTCGGTTGGGGCACGTTGGCTGGTGATTTCGGTTTACGTACCTTGGTCGGCACACCCAATCCTGATACTGGTTGGGGCAGCTGGAACTGGGGTAAATACAGTAATCCGACGCTGGATAAATTGATTGCATCGTCGCTGGGTTCAGTTGATCAAGCCAAGCGTGAAGGTTTTGCGAAAGATGCAGCGGCAGTCGCGTTGAAGGATTATGCAGTCGTGCCTTTGCATCATCAATATGCAACTTGGGCAATGCGCAAAGGCTTGAAGTACACTGCGCGTATCGATGAATTCACCTTCGCACATCAGTTTCACCCAGAATAAATCCCGCGTGCAATTGCATAAGCTGGCAGTCTGCGCTCGCCAATCGGTGAGCGGAGTGCATCATGTTTGACTTCATCCTGCGCCGCCTCGGACAAAGCATCATCGTGCTGGGCGTGATGTCGCTATTGGTATTTGTCGGCGTCTACGCCATCGGCAATCCTATCGATATTCTGCTCAGTCCTGATGCCGATCAGTTTGAACGCGCACGTACCATCGCCGCGTTCGGACTCGACAAGCCCTTGTGGCAACAATATTTCATCTTCATTCAGCATGCATTGAGCGGCGACCTCGGGCGCTCATTTGCTTTCGGCACTCCAGCCTTGGCCTTGATTCTGGAACGTTTGCCGGCGACGCTGGAACTGGCGGTCTGTGCCATCCTGATTGCCATCGTGCTCGGTATTCCACTTGGCTTGTGGGCTGGACTGCGTCCGCATAGCTGGACAGGCAAAAGCATTATGGCGGTTTCTATTCTTGGATTTTCGTTGCCGACGTTCTGGGTTGGTTTGATGTTGATCATGGTGTTTGCGGTGCAGCTCGGCTGGTTACCAGCCAGCGGACGTGGCGAGACGACTTTGCTATTCGGTGTGCCGGTCAGCTTCCTGACGCTGGATGGCTTGAAGCATTTATTGCTGCCGGCCTTTAATCTCGCGCTGTTCAATATTGCACTGGTGATACGACTGACGCGCGCCGGTGCGCAGGAAGCACTGCTGCAGGATTACGTGAAATTTGCGCGTGCTAAGGGTTTGCGTAATAGCCGCATCATCGGTGTGCATGTGTTGAAGAATATTCTGATTCCTATTGTTACTGTGATCGCCTTGCAGTTCGGTTCCATCATTGCCTTTGCGATCGTGACGGAATCAGTGTTCGCGTGGCCGGGCATGGGTAAGCTGATCATCGATTCGATACGCGTTCTTGATCGGCCAGTGATCGTTGCTTATCTGATGTTGATCGTTACTTTGTTCATCTTCATCAATTTGGTGGTCGATGTCGTGTACTCGCTGCTGGATCCACGCGTACGTTTGTCGGATGCGAAAGCCTGATGATGGACGCTACGCTTACTTCCACACCGATAGAAACGCCGTTCAAGCGTTTTACGCGCAACTTCTTTGCCAGCAAGGTAGCGACGCTGGGCTTCATTTTGTTGATAGTGATCGTATTGGCAGCGATCTTCGCCCCTGTCATCGCACCGCAAAATCCTTACGATTTATCACAGATAGACATCATGGATTCGCGACTGGAGCCAGGGCAGCAGAATGCTGATCACAGCTTGACCTATGTGCTCGGTACCGATGAGCAAGGGCGCGATATGTGGTCGGCGATTTTGTATGGCGTACGCATTTCCATCATCGTCGGTGTAGTCAGTACTGCGATTGCGCTGGTGATAGGTCTGACGCTGGGTTTGTTTGCCGGTTACTTCGGCGGCCGGATTGAAAGTTTGATCATGCGTGTGGCTGATATCCAGTTATCGTTCCCACCGATTTTGGTGGCACTAATACTGCTGGCTTTGATGGGGCCGGGCATAGGCAAGATCATCATTGCGCTTGTCGCGGTGCAATGGGCGTATTACGCAAGGACTGCGCGCAGTGCCGCACTGGTTGAACGCAAAAAGGAATATATAGAAGCCGCGACCGGATTAGGTTTGTCGCCACTGCGCATCGTATTTCATCACCTGTTGCCTAACTGCCTGCCGCCGCTGATCGTGATCGCTGCCTTGCAGGTGGCATCCGCCATTTCGCTGGAAGCGACTTTATCCTTTCTCGGCATAGGATTGCCGGTTACCGAACCTTCGCTCGGTTTGTTGATTGCAAACGGCTTTAACTACATGATGTCCGGCAAATACTGGATCAGTGTTTTCCCCGGTATTGCCTTGCTGTTGACGATAGTCGCGATCAATCTGGTCGCCGATCAATTGCGCGATGTCTTGAACCCGCGCTTGCAAACATCATGAGCATGACAACCACTCCGACCTTGACAGTACAAAACCTGCAGATGCATTTTTCTGCGCGCGATGGCGTGGTGAAGGCCGTCGAGGATGTGTCCTTCTCGGTTGCGCCGGGACAGATCATGGGTTTGGTTGGCGAATCGGGTTCAGGTAAATCGATGACTGCATATTCGATCATGGGTTTGATCGATGCGCCGGGCAAGATTGTCGGCGGCAAGATTCTATTGAAAGATCAAAACCTGCTGGACTTGTCACCGGAAGCGATGCGCCGCGTACGAGGTAATCGCATTGCGATGATTTTTCAAGACCCGATGATGACGCTGAATCCAGTCTTGCGTATCGATACGCAAATGATGGAAGCGGTGTTGGCGCATCAGGATGTGAGTAAATCAGCTGCACGGGAAATGGCACGTGATGCCTTGGCCCGAGTCGGCATTGCATCGCCGGATGAACGTTTGCTGGCTTATCCACATCAATTTTCCGGCGGCATGCGTCAGCGTGTGGCGATTGCAACGGCTTTGTTGAACAAGCCGGATCTGATTATTTGTGATGAGCCGACGACGGCACTCGACGTCACGATACAAGGTCAGATTTTGTATGAGATGCAAAAGCTGTGTCGTGAATCCGGCACCGCCTTGATCTGGATTACGCATGATCTATCCGTGATTGCCGGTTTGGCCGATGCAGTGTGCGTGATGTATGCGGGGAAGATAGTCGAGAGCGGCAGCGTGCAGCAAGTGCTGGAACAGGCGCGCCATCCTTACACCTATGGCTTGATTGCATCGTCGCCGTCCAGAAATAAAGTGGGTGAGCCGCTGCGCCAGATTCCTGGCATGACGCCATCCTTATTGAATCTGCCTTCCGGTTGCGCCTTCCGTACACGCTGTGAACGCGCGACAGCAGAATGCGCACACACTCCGCCGCTATCTATACACGGCGAACATGCATTCCGCTGTTTCTATCCAATCAAGCAAGTGGCCGAGGTTGAGCATGGATGAGATAGTCCAACCTTTGCTGGAATTACGCGACGTCAGTAAGCGCTTCGTGAAACCACTCGATGCCGCCGCTAAAGTAGCGAAGCTGTTCGGTGCCAAGCGCACGGAAGAAGTAGTGCATGCAGTCGATCACGCCAACTTGTCTATCAATTCCGGTGAAGTGGTCGGTCTGGTTGGCGAATCTGGGTGTGGCAAATCGACGCTGGGTCGCATGGCAGTTGGTTTGCATACGCTATCGTCCGGCACGCGTTACTGGCAGGGCGCAGACATGGCGCAATTGAACGTCGCGCAAAGACGGCATAAGCAATTGGCGATGCAAATGATTTTTCAGGATCCGTATGCTTCGCTCAATCCACGCATGCGCATACAGGACATCGTCGGTGAAGCGCCGCTGGCGCACGGCATGATTACAGCGCCGCAGCAAAAAGACTATGTCGCAGGTTTATTGCAAAAGGTCGGGCTTGATCCGGCGCTGGTGCGACGCTTCCCGCATCAATTCTCTGGCGGTCAGCGCGCTCGCATAGGCATTGCACGCGCCTTGGCGGTCAAGCCGGAATTGCTGGTCTGTGATGAAGCGGTAGCCGCGCTGGATGTATCGATACAGGCGCAAGTGCTGAATCTGTTTATCGAATTGCGTAATGAACTGAATCTGACTTATCTATTCATCAGCCATGATTTGGGCGTGGTGCGACATGTATCGGATCGCGTCGTCATCATGTATCTGGGGCGTATCGTAGAGTCGTCGCCAACTGCAGAATTATTTGCGCAGCCTAATCATCCGTACACCGTGGCCTTGCTGGCTTCCGCACCCAAGCTGGAAGTGAAGAAGATAGACTTCGTCGCTGTTAAAGGTGAAATCCCATCGCCGCTGCATCCGCCTTCAGGTTGTCACTTCCATCCGCGTTGCCCACATGCGATGCCACGGTGCAGCGTCGAGCAACCGTTGCTGAAGGAAGTCGTGCCGCAGCATTACTCTGCGTGCCATTTGAACGACGCCAATTAATTTGTCACTCCTTATTTATATAGCGTCGCGATAACATTTCCAACGGCCCTTGCGTATATTGCGACAGCCACCAGCGGCTGAATAATAGTTGCAAGAACATGAGGCCAAAGGCAAGCGCCAACCATCCAGCCGGTGGCCATTTCGCACCTAGGCCAAAACCAAAGCCTTGTATCAATACACTGCATATCAGCGATTGCATCAGATAGTTTGTCAGTGCCATTCTGCCTACCGGTGCCAGCCATCTTTCCAGAAAGTGCGTGACTCCCTGGCTTGCGAGCATGACGGTTGCGACATAGGCTGCGGCCAGACAAGAGCCGCCGATCGGCAGCCATGTATACATCAGGAAAGAATAGATGGAAGGGTGTAAGGGATCGATGGCTTCGGATAACACCAGCGTGGCCCAAGCCAGATTGAATGGAATGCCGATGGCAAAACCTATCCACTGTGTACGACGCCAGAATGTCGTGTGGCGCCACGGTTGTGTCAGCCAGCCGCGACGTACCGACATGACGCCCAGCAAAAACAGCACGGCGATATGCGGCAGGATAAATAAGGATTGCGTCGTGACGGATACGTAATCACTGATGCGCTGTATTGCTATGTTGAAAAAATTACCGTAGGTATAAATGGCACGTGAAGACTCAACGGCAGAGGCAGCACTTTTTCCCTGTTCGAGCAAATCATTGAGATTTACTACTTGAATACTCAAGACAAAATTGACGATTACAAATCCAAAAAACACGCAGGCCCAAATGCGTAGATGACTGCGTATCTTGCGCAGCCGCGCATTGGCCAGGCCCGCCAGTACCCAGAAGCCGGCGATGGCATAGACAGTCAAAATGTCGCCAAACCAGATCAGCACGCCGTGCAAGATGCCGCACACCAGCAACCAGCGCAGTCTGCGTCTATACAGTCGTTCCGCATCGCTCCAGCGTCCCAGCTGGCGCTTGGCCGAGCGGGTAATCAGCACAAAGCTGGCGCCAAACAGGAAGGCAAAAATCGGATAAAACTTTTGCTCTGCGAAGAAAGAGACAAAGGCAACGGACAGTACATCGAAGAGTGATGCAGTTGCCGGCAACACGCCGTAACGCAAGCTTTCGAAGCCCCAGATAAAGGACCATACATTGACGAGCAAGATGCCAAATACGGCAATGCCGCGCAAGGCATCGATGCGTGCCGAGCGAGAAGGTTGAGGCAGACTGGAGGTATCGGTCATGTTTACTAAGTAAGTGCAGCTTTGGCGATGCTTGTTCATCGCACGGGCAGATATAGGCTACGAAATCTTCGTAGCCTATAGCATTGAAAGAATGATTTTATTCCGAGACGGTATTGTTCGTTGCCATGTTCATGTTTTCAGCAGACTTCACTTGTGAGCCATGTCGTTGTGCATAGACCCACGTAAATTCCGCGCCCAGCAAGAAGATCTGCGCCGAATAATAAATCCAGGCAAGCAAGACAACCAGTGAACCGGCCGCGCCGAAGCCGGAGGCCATATTGGTCTTGCCCAGATATAGACCGATCAGGAATTTTCCCACCGTGAACAGCAATGCAGTCACAACGGCACCGACCCATACATCACGCCATGGAATATAAGCACTCGGCATGAATTTGTAGATCATTGCGAACAAGCCGGTGATGACAGCGAAGGATACGGCCAGGTTCAATACCTGCAAGACGATAGTCCAGCCGCCCAGCACATTGCCCCACCATTGACCCAGAGCCGCGAGCGCGGCGCTCAGGATTAGCGAGATCAAGAGCATGAAGCCCAGACCCATCACCATGCCGAAGGACAGTAGGCGTGTGCGCAGAAATTTCCAGAGGCCGCCGCCTTTTGTTTCGGCCGGGACTTTCCAGATGCGATTCAGCGCGCTTTGTAATTCACCGAAGACGGCGGTCGCACCTATCATCAGGGTCAAGGTGCCGAGCGTGGCGGCGACGATGCCTTTGCCCGGTTCGCTGGCAGATTTCAGCAAGCCCTCTACTGCGGCTGCACCGGTATCGCCCACCATATCGCGCAATTGCATGACGATTTCGCCCTGCGCCGTGGTTTGTCCAAAGAAAAATCCGGCAATGGCGATCACGATGATCAGCATTGGTGCAAGAGAAAAGATGGTGTAGTAAGCCAGCGCTGCACCCATGCTGGGAGCGAAATCCTGTATCCAGGCTTGTACCGCATCTCTGGTGAGGAACCAGGCTTCTTGCAGATAGTTTGTTTTCATTATTGGCATCGCTTTCTGCGTGGGACGACAATCAATTTTCATCATTATCGTTGATGCGGTTTTTCTCGAATTGTACCGATAGTTCGCCTGCGGTGCGTCAATGATCGCGGTGGCATGGGACTTGCTGCGAAATAACAGAGAGGCGAAAGAAAATGTTGTGGCCTGCTATGCTGAAGACATCTTCCGTTTCACTGTCTAGCATCGCCATGCCACGTCGTCACCATCATCATGTTTATGTCGTTGAATTATCAGCGGATGTGCTTTACGAGGCGCGTTTCAAGAAAGCAAATCCGGATTACATCGCGGGCAAGCCTTGCGTGTACGTGGGCATGACTGGGCTGGATCCGGATCTGCGCTTCGATAAACACAAGGCAGGCATACAGAGTAATCGCTATGTGGAAAAGTTCGGTTTGCGCCTGCTGCCGGAGCTGTATGCGGTGTACAACCCGATGCCGTATGACGCCGCGTGCGAGATGGAGGTGGAGTTGGGTATTGCCTTACGTGAAGCGGGATACGGCGTATGGCAGGCCTAAGGTCTGAAAAAATGCCGGAAAAAAACATTTGAAGATGGAACCATTCGACTTTTTACATAGTCAGACCTGTTGCATAACTGTCATGCGCGAGAGAAAGATCAAGAGTCTGTGTAGAGCCATACGCACTTTTCGCTAAAGTTATCGTCTTTTGCCCGAATCATCCGGGGCGAAAGGTCAATATTGGCTTAATTCGTAAAGCCTTTTCAATGTACGACGAGTATTGCAACTGAGCGCGATACACGTCCTGACCCTGCACAAACATTTTGCAGCAGGGATCTGATAGCTGGCATCGGTCGGATAGTTTGTTTGGATTGGAAATCATGTTTCGAAGTTTATTTACATTTGTGCGAGCCCCTCAGCGCATCGCGGTGCTGGTTTTTTCGCTTATTCCGTGTGTCCATGCGCTTGCATTTGATTTCAACGATGTGGCAAAAAAGGCCAAGCAACTGGCCACGACTTCTTACAAAGCCCCGCAAAAGAATATTCCAAAAGCGCTCGAGAATTTAAGCTACGCGCAGTATCACGATATTCAATTCAAGCCGGAAAGTGCTTACTGGCGTTCTGCCAAGCTACCGTTTCAACTCAGCTTCTTTCATCAAGGTCGGCAGTACGACAGTCCCGTCCGCATCAACGAAATTATCAACAATCGCGCACGTCCGATACCCTTCGATCCGAGAGCCTTCAATTACGGCAGCAATAAACTCAGTGCGCAGGATCTGAAGCACCTGGGTTTTGCCGGCTTCCGTGTGAATTACGCGATCAATACGCCTAAATCCAAAGATGAGTTTCTGGTTTTCCTCGGTGCCAGTTATTTGCGCGCGGTCGGCAAGGGGCAAGTCTACGGACTCTCTGCGCGTGGCTTGGCTATCGATACTGCATTGAATTCGGGTGAAGAATTCCCGCGCTTTGTGGAGTTCTGGGTTGAGCGTCCTACGGCCAACAGCAAGCAATTGACGATTTATGCCTTGCTCGATTCACGTCGCGTCACCGGTGCTTACCGCTTCATTGTCAGACCCGGTGAACAAACCGTAACCGAAGTGAAGTCGCAGTTGTATCTACGCGAGAACGTCAGCAAGCTCGGTGTCGCGCCGCTGACCAGCATGTATTTATTCGGCGAGAATCAGCGCCCGACGTCTGACGACTATCGTCCCGAAGTGCATGACTCGGATGGTTTGTCGGTGCAGTCTGGCACTGGTGAATGGATATGGCGGCCATTGGTTAATCCCAAACGTTTATTGGTAACGTCATACAGCTTGAGCAATCCATCCGGCTTCGGCTTGATGCAGCGCGATGAAAGACATTCCAGTTATGAAGATCTGGCTGCGCGTTATGAGGCGCGTCCGAGTGCCTGGGTGGAGCCGATAGGAAAATGGGGTTCCGGCCGGGTCGAGCTGGTGCAGATACCGACACCGGATGAAACCAACGACAACATCGTCGCCTACTGGGTGCCGGATCAGTTGCCCAAGCCGGGCGAGCCTATCAATATCGATTATCGCGTGTACTGGAACAAGAGCTTGCAGCAGCGTCCGCCCTTGTCCTGGGTGACGCAAACTCGACGCGGTCACGGTTATACCAACAATAAAGCAGATGACAGTATTTCCCTGCTCATCGATTTTGATGGGCCGGCGCTGAAGAAACTGCCGCCGAATACAAAGATAGATATACGTGCATCGTCCGATGCGAATGGCGAAATACTGGAATCGGTAACTTCTCGCAACGAAGTCAGTGGCGGCTGGCGCGCAGCGCTGAAGGTCAAGCGTATAGACGACAAGAAGCCGATAGAACTGCGTGGTTTCTTGTATAGCAACAATACGACTCTATCGGAAACGTGGAGTTACATTCTGCCGGCGGATTGATGGACGCGCCGCGCATCCCGACGCAATGTCGGCATTATCTCGATCATCTGTCTTTACCGCAGGCTGAGCGCGAGGCGATAGAGGCACAGCTTGAAGCAGCGTCGACTTTTTCTACGCGTGAGGCCATGACTGGTTTGCATCATGCCTTGGCTGGAAAGCATGCGAACCCAGATAATCCGGCATTAGCTTCCGTCGTGGCGCGCACGCGCTTGGCAATTGGCACGGCATCGCATGCCTTCAATACAGTCGAACCCGCGCAAGAACTCGGCGCGGTAGCGAGTGCAGCATTAAATATCGCACCGCCGATCAATCGTGTCTCTATGGTGCCGCAGCCGTGGGGCGCCTTGAATCCGCTCACGCGTTGGTTTCAATCTCTGCGGCGTCGCGATACAGATAAAGCTGAATCAGCTGTGCCCGTGGCGGATGCAGCACCGGCCAATGATGCTGCCAAAGGTGGTGCACGTCGCTTGACCTTGCTGTTCCTGATGCTGGGACAAACGGCGCTGGCAACGTATTACATGAGTAGCGTCTTACCGTATCAAGGCAAGCAGCCGCTAGAGATGGCGATGCTGGCTTTGTTCGCCTTGCTGTTCTGCTGGGTATCGGCTGGTTTCTGGACTGCGATGACAGGTTTCATTTTGCTGGCACGCGGTAAAGATCCTCATCTGATTTCAAAATCGGCAGTGGTGAATGGTCCGATTGCCGCCGATGCGCGTACCGCGATCGTGATGCCTATCTGTAATGAAGATGTGACGCGCGTCTTTGCCGGTTTGCGTGCAACGTATGAATCGGTGCAGAAAACAGGTCAGCTGGATCGTTTCGATTTCTTCGTGTTGAGTGATAGCGGCAATAGCGATATCTGCGCGGCAGAAGTCGCAGCGTGGGCAGTGTTGTGCAAAGCGGTCGATGGTTTTGGCCGCATTTTTTATCGTCGTCGCCAACGTCGTGTGCGGCGCAAGAGCGGCAACATCGATGACTTTTGCCGACGCTGGGGCAAGAATTATCGTTACATGCTGGTGCTGGATGCCGATAGCGTGATGAGCGGTGATTGCCTGACCAAGCTGGTGCAATCGATGGAAGCCAATCCGGATGCCGGCATTATTCAAACCGCACCACGCGCTGCGGGCCGCGATACCTTGTATGCGCGCATCCAGCAATTTTCCACACGTGTGTATGGCCCTTTGTTTACTGCGGGCCTGCATTACTGGCAGCTTGGTGAGTCGCATTACTGGGGGCATAACGCGATCATACGGATGAAACCTTTCATCGAGCATTGCGCCTTGTCCCTGTTGCCGGGTAAAGGTCCATTTGCGGGTGAGATTCTGTCGCATGACTTTATCGAAGCGGCATTGATGCGACGTGCCGGCTGGAAGGTGTGGATAGCCTATGATCTGGATGGCAGTTATGAAGAGATGCCGCCGAATCTATTGGATGAGTTGAAGCGCGACCGCCGCTGGTGCCAGGGCAATCTGATGAACTTCCGTCTGTTCTTGTCCAAGGGCATGCATTCGGTACATCGCGCAGTATTCGTCACTGGCGTGATGGCGTATCTGTCGGCACCTTTATGGTTTTTGTTTCTGCTCCTTTCCACTGGCATGTTGATGCAGCACACCTTGGCTGAGCCGGTTTACTTTACCGAACCGTGGCAGTTGTTTCCAACTTGGCCGCAATGGCATCCGGAAAAAGCGCTCGCACTATTTAGTGCAACGGCGACGCTATTATTTTTGCCGAAAATATTAAGCGTTGTATTGATATGCATGCAGGGCGCTAAGCAGTTTGGTGGACGTATGCGTTTGATATTCAGTATGTTCATCGAAATGTTTTTTTCGATGTTGCTGGCACCGGTGCGCATGTTGTTCCACACGCACTTCGTCATCGCCGCCTTCATGGGTTGGGCGCTGCGCTGGAAATCGCCACCGCGTGAAGATGCAGAAACCAGTCCTGGTGAAGCGATACGCAAGCACGGCTTTCATACGCTGTTGGGTTTGACCTGGGGCGGCATCATCTTTTGGCTGAATCCGGCTTTTCTACCGTGGCTCTTACCCATAGTTGGTTCGCTGGCAGTAGCGATACCGGTGTCGATTTATTCCAGCAAGGTTGTGAACGGCTTGCGCTTCCGTCGGAAGAAATTATTCTTGATCCCGGAAGAGGCTGAACCACCAGTTGAGTTGACGGCTACAGTCGCACATGTGAAAGAAGCGCCGCATCAAATGACGTTTGTCGATGCGGTGGTTGATCCTCGCTTCAATGGCGTGATGTGTGCGAGCAGTTCTATCCACGCACATCGTTCGCCGACCGCACAACGCATGCGTGTTGAGCTAGTGCAAAACGCATTGCTGAATGGCGCATCCGTTTTGACTGATGGTCAAAAGAACAGTTTGCTGGCTGATCCAATTTTCCTATCGCAACTGCATCTTGATGTGTGGACTTCCGAGCAGGCGCATCCGGGCTGGTTCAAGCATATGCGTGAAACGAAAGAGAAAGAGCAGCGTGCTTTACGACATGGCGGGCATAGCCGACGCGGTGCACTAACTTTAGAAGAAAGCGAACAGCCAGCTTAGTCCGAATAGACAGAGTGCGATGGCGAAGGCCGTTAGGAGTAGGACGGGAATCCAGATGATGGTGAAAATCAGGGATTGCAACACCACGGCTTTCACCGGTGTTTCGCTCTTACCCAGTCGATTGGCAATTCTCTCTGCCAGATAGGTGGAGAGTGGATTAACCATGCTGGAAATGAAGCTGCCGATTGATTCCAGAGTCGCCATATAACTCTCTTATGATTAAGCGATTTTTGCAATATAGCAGAGATTAATTTTCATTCTTGTACATCTGTATTGCTGTGTCTATGCAAGTGCAGTAGCGGCATTTTCATATGCGGATCCAGCCACACTATCCGATGGCAGGAAGATACGGAAGGTGCTGCCGTCAGTCGCGGTATCCAGCAATTCCAGTGTCCCGCCATGACGCTCGATCAAATGGCGCGCCAGCGTCAGGCCCAGACCGGTTCCAGCCTGGTTAACAGAGATACGTCCACGGTAATAGCGATTAAAAATTTGCTCACGTTCATCCGCTGCAATCCCGGGGCCGTTGTCTGCGACATCGATATGCCAGCCATGGTCTACTGGCTTCGCGCGCAGGATGACCGTGCTGCCGGCGGGAGTGTATTTGACGGCATTGTTAAGTAGCGTACTGATGATCAGACGCAGGATGTCGGCATCCGCCCGTATTGGCGTTTTGACTTGCTCTGAATCGATCAGGAATTGGTGGTTATCGGCAAGGGGCTTGGTCATATTGACCGCATCTTCCAGCAGTAGATGCAAAGTGGTATCAGCCGGCTGTATGCCATGAGCGAACATCTTCAGTCGTTCGCTGCTCAGGTAATGCGTAAAGAGCGACGATAGTCTTTCTGTTGCGCGATGAATTTTTTCCAGACGTAGTGGTGCTTTGGCAGAGCCTTGCACACCTTCGCGTGTCATGTTCTGTGCAGCCGCATCGATGACGGCCAGTGGCGTGCGTAACTCGTGTGACACCATCGCAATGAATTGCTGCTGTTCTTCGTACGCGATACGTTCCTGCGCCAACGCTTTTTCGACATCTTCCATCGCGACCAACAAAGCCTGAGTACGTTCGGCAACCTGCTTTTCCAGCTCACGTTCCGAGCTGCGCACCATGTCGATGATGCGGTTTTGCGCTGATTCATTGGCTTCACGCATGCGTTGATAACGTTTGGTAATTGCGTAGAAAACTGTCAGGAAAAGCAGCATCGTGGTGACAGCGGTCGAATAACTCATGATGTCATTCGGGATGGCACCGCGCAGCACCAGAAATTGCAACATGATGGTGACGAGCAAGGTGCTGCAGGCAATGAAGAAAGGCAGCTTCACTTCCATATTGCTGCGCAGTGCATGCTTGATCAGGATCAAAAATCCCAAGGGAGCGGCTAGGAAAGTCATGCCGACAGATAGCATGGTGATGCCGACTTCGAAGTAACCGGCCAAAGTGACGACAATGATCGCGCATGCATAACTGCGCATAGTCCAAAGATAAATTTTAGTCAGTTGGGGGCGCAATTCGCGCATGCCGACGAAGCGAAATAGGAACTCGATGGACGTCACCAGAGCAGCCGTTAGCGCGAAGAAGCGTATGTAATTCAATATTTGCATGTAATTGGCACCGAAGGCTTCGCGTACCAAGCCTGCCGCCGGCAGGTTCATGAAGATGACGCATAGAACATACATGGCAAATGAGCGATATATACCGTCGCGAATGGCCCGTTCAAGCCAAAGACTGGTCAAGACCAGCAAGATGCAGATGCCGGTGCGTATACCCCAGATGAATTCTTCTTTTGCCGTAGCGCGTGTGAAGGCCGACGGTTCCCACAGTACAAGGTGCTTGGCCATGACCTGCCCGGTATGCACCTTCATATAGAAGGTACGTGGTTGCCCATCGGCAAACTCAAGTTTGTAAATAGGATTGCGATAGTCGGTCGCACGCAAGGGTGAGATATCTGCGCCGGCAGAATAGAACTGCAGGTCACTTGCGTTGTAGAAGGCCATTTGCTCGGCTGCTGCAGGCATCTGCAATTCCAGCCACCATTCTTGCGACTGTGTCGAGTTTGGTTTCAATGTGGCTCTTAACCAGACGGTATTGTTTCTGCCTATCTTTTGCAAGACATCAGGTCTTTGCTCGAAGCGGCTGGCCATCCCCGGCTGCATCACATCTTCCAGTGTCAGCTTTCCATCCGGATCGATCAGGCTTTCTACCTGTGATGACAGGTCTATGCGGTCATGATCCAAGAGTATCTCTTGGGCCAGAACGAGGGAACTGCACAGTATTAGCAGTAACGGCCATAGCCGACGAAGCGAATGGAGCATAAGCATGTAGTAAGACCGATGAAGGGTTAAACCTGATAACGGTAGTAAAAGTGGCTTCTAGAGCGCTCCGATTTTTCTATCGCGCTTTGTGCCATGCGGCTTGATGCGGAAAAGTAATCGTTTCTGTCAGATACCTGCATACAGCATTTGAAAGCTGAATATAGTCATGCCAAACAGCGCGACGATGAGCAACGTAATGGGTATCAAGATCAGGACGAAAGCCAGACATTTAATCGCTACTTGTCTCACCGGCGATCCATTGCCGTCCACGCGTCCAGGGATTTTTTCTGAGAGCCAGTTTGCTAGCGGATTGATGAGTGTTCCGATAAAGCCGCCTATGGTGTCTAGTGACATTGATTTCCTTGAATAGATGTGATCGTCGCAGTGCAACGAGTGTTAAGTACGCTTGCTAAAACGACAGACTTTGTCGACTTTTGAATTGACGTAATTGCTGCGAAATCGGATCGGTAAAAGAGATGGTCTTCGCCAGCAACTTTAATGGCTGACTGTAATCCTGTTCCGCGCCTTCATCTGGATAAAGGTGAGGATAAATTCTGTCATTCATTATCGGTATGCCGAGCGCTGCCATATGCGCTCGCAGCTGATGCTTCTGGCCGCTGACGGGTTCCAGCTTGTAACGCGCCAACTCACCGTGTACTTCAATCAACGCTATCGCTGTCTCCGCATTCGGTTCGCCTTCGACTTCTTCCATTTTCATGAAGGCAGCGCTTTCAAGCAAACGGCTGCGATAAGTGGTGGGTAAGACGAGGTCGGTGCGATATGGCGCGATGGCTTCGTATTCTTTGCTGACGCTACGTTCGCGGAACAGGGTTTGATACAGATTGCGTGTGTGCGGTTGTATCGTGAAGAGCACGAGGCCGGCAGTTTCTCTATCGATGCGATGCATGGGTGCCAAGGTATCTATGCCTAGCGAGCGCTTCAGACGTACCAGCAAGGTTTCTTGCAGATAGCGGCCAGCTGGTGTTACGGGCAGGAAGTGCGGCTTGTCGACCGCGATCAGATACTCGTCCTGATACAACACGACTTCATCAAACGGTATGCGCGGTTCCGCCGCTAAGCTGCGGTAATAAAAAATCTTGTTGTGCGCCTGGTATGGGCTGGCGGGTGTCAATGCCTGTCCTGCTGCATCGATCACATCACCACGTTGCATGCGTGCTTCCCATTCTGCACGTGGAATCGCCGGGAAGTGTTCGACGAGAAAAGCGATGATGCTGGGCCATGATCCAGTCGGCAGCGCGACGCTGCTGGGGCCGACGCCGTCCTTGCTGGGCGGCGGTGGAATTTTGGTTGCGCTCACTCGCTGTCTGCGTCCAGCCGTTTGGCGCGTTGCAAACGCCATTCCCAATCAGGCTCGCCGCCGTACACATCTTCCAGCGTGGTGTCGGTTTCCTGCATTTTGGTATCGAGTGCAATGCGATTATCGAAGACGAAGCATTCGCCTTCCCAGTCTTTCTCTGCATCCGGCATTTCGAGGAAGTAATTCAGAATGCCGCCTTCGAGCTGATAAACCGGCACGCCCATATCCAGCATCCAGGCGCTGGTTTTTTCACAGCGTATGCCGCCGGTGCAATACATCGCGACGCGCTTGCCGGCCGCTTGCCATTCCGGCACATGTTCTTCTATGTACTTGGGAAAGTCGCGGAAGTTATCAACGCCGGGGTCGACCGCATTCTTGAATTTGCCCAACTTGAATTCAAAGCTGTTGCGATTATCGATGACCACTACATCGTCTTGCGCAATCAGTTCACGCCATTCTTGCGGGCTGACGTCTATGCCGGTTTTGCTGATGGCATCGACGTTGTCTACACCGAGGAAAACGATTTCAGATTTCTTGTGCACCTTCATGCGGGCAAACGGCGCGGTCTTGCAGGCGCTGCGCTTGAAGATGATATTGCTGAATGCACCGCCCAGACGTGGGTCGTTGCGAAGCGCTTGTTCGAAGCGGTCCAGTGCTGCTGCGTCACCGGCCAATACGCCGTTGATACCTTCATCAGCAATCAAGATGCTGCCGAGTAGATCGTGCGTCAGTTCACGACAAATGGTGACAACGGCATCGGCGTCAGCCAGTTTGGCAAACTTGTAAAAGGCGATGTGGAATTGCTCTGCGGCAGGGGATATCGAATTCATAGCGCGAATTGTCGCAGAAATTGCGCTGCATGGCTGCTGATGACAAGCAGACAAGGCGTTTGCAGACGCCATTAAAAAAGCCGGTGTTTAGCCGGCTTTGCCATTCGTATAAGTAAGCTTTAGTCTGGCCGGTGCAATTTCTCTGCTTCCTGTTTCTGTTTGCCGGAAGAGAAAATATCCCACAATGTCATGAACAGCGCGGCAATCACCGGTCCGATCACAAAGCCGTTCAAGCCCAGCAAGGCCATACCGCCGACGGTGGAAATCAGTACGACAAAGTCAGGCAGTTGCGTATCTTTGCCGACCAGAATCGGGCGCAGGATGTTATCTACCAAACCGATGACGAGTACGCCGAACACGATCAAGGTGACGCCTTGCCAGACTGCGCCTGTCAGCAAGAAGTAAACCGCGACTGGCACCCAGATCAGTGCTGCACCGACGGCTGGCAACAAAGACAGAAAGGCCATCAACACGGCCCAGAGCAATGCGCCTTGCACGCCGAGGAACCAGAATGCGATACCGCCGAGCGCACCTTGTACCGCGGCAACGATCACATTGCCTTTGACCGTGGCACGGATGGCCGTGGTCAAATTATTGAACAGTGTGCGTTTGTGGTCAGGATTCAAGGGTGCGGCTTGTCGAATGCGATTGGCGATCTTGTCACCGTCGCGCAAAAGAAAGAACAGCATGTACAACATGATGGTGAAGCTGACCAGGAAGTTGAACGTATTCTGACCGATGCTGATAGCTTGCTTGGTGATGAATTCGCTACCTTGCACGGCAGCAGTAGTAATTTTTGCCTGCAATGTGGCAACGTTGGTCAGGCCGAATTTATCCATTTGGGTAACGACCCAGCTAGGCAAGGCGGCGACCACTTTTTCAAAATAAGCGCCAAAGTTGATTTGCCCGGAACGGATGTTGTTATACAAGTTCGATGCTTCATGCACCATCGAAATGGAAATCAGGATCAGCGGAAGAATGACCAGTACCAAACAGATACCCAATGTCGCCAATGCAGCAAGATTGCTGCGCTGATTCATTTTGATCAGCATCTTTCGATAGAACGGCGAGAACAGAATTGCCAGTACAGAAGCCCAGAATACCGCGCCGTAGAACGGCAATAAAATCCCGATGAATGCGAATGAAAAGGCAATCAATAGGGCGAGGAAAGTCTTTTGCTGGATTTCTGAATAGTTCATGGATTCGATCGCCTTGTGAGCGTTACGCATATTGTTGTTGCTTAATGCTAACCGAAGTCATGGAGAAAGTGAGCGTGTTGACTCACATAAGGGCAGAGCGCCAGATTCTTGTCAGCGCAAGAAGGCGTATCAGTTGAGGAAATTACAGACAAAAAAAGACCGGCCTAAGCCGGTCTTGAAGAGGTACAACCAATGAAATCGATTATTCAGCGATAGCTGGTTTGCTCATGTGTTTAGCGCGCATTGGTTTCAATACGAACCAAGCCATCAGCGCTGCAGTTGCATTCAGTGCACTAGCAACTACGAACACTGCGTACCAGCCACCGGTTGCGGTTGCCAATACTGCTGACAGTGGAACCAGCAACGAAGCGGTACCTTTAGCTGTGTACAGCAAACCAGCGTTAGCTGTTGCGAATTTGCTGCCGAATGTATCTGCGCAAGTCGATGGGAACAAGGAGTAGATTTCGCCCCATGCAAAGAACACGATACCGGTCAGGATAACGAATGCGATTGGGTTGTGGCCGTAGTGGAACAGAGCCAAGATACCAACTGCTTCGATAGCAAACGCGATGAACATGGTTGGTTCACGACCGATTTGATCCGATACCCAGCCGAAGAATGGACGGGTCAAGCCGTTCAATACGCGGTCGATAGCCAGAGCAAACGTCAGTGCTGGCAAGGTCAAGCCCATCATGCTGACTTGAACGTCGAACACTTTAAAGTCACGAGCGATCGAACCCAGTTGCGCAGTTGCCATCAGGCCACCAGCTGCAACCATCACGAACATTGCGTACATAACCCAGAAAACTGGTTCACGCAGAACTTCGCTTGGTTTGTAATCACGTTTGGTTTGTTGAACGTTTGCAACTGCATCGCCTTTTTTGTGCTCAGGAGCACGGGCCAGGAACAGTGCAACCAGAACCACGATGACGCCTTGGCCGATACCAAAGTACAGGAACGCATCTTGGTAGCCGCGGGAAGCGATCATGATCGAAATAGGGATGATCGTGATTGCTGAACCAGCACCGAAGCCAGCAGCGGTCAAGCCAGCAGCCAAGCCGCGACGGTCCGGGAACCATTTCAACGCGTTACCAACGCAAGTACCGTATACAGCGCCAGCGCCGATACCGCTGACGACAGCAGCAAAGTACAACATAGGGAGCGAATCAGCGAACGAGTTGATGAACCAACCCAGACCGCACAATACGCCACCGACGATAACGACAGGACGTGGGCCGAATTTATCGACGAACCAGCCTTCAATAGGTACCAACCATGTTTCGGTCAGAACGAAGATAGTAAATGCAACTTGAATCGCAGCGCGGCTCCAGCCGTGTTTAGCAGCGATAGGGTCGACGAACAGTGTCCAACCGTATTGCAAGTTTGCAATCATCGCCATAGCGACGATACCCAAAATCAATTGTATCCAGCGGAATGACGCTGGACGTTTAATTTCACTCATATTTGCCTTCTCTCAACTCTCAAGTATGAAAATGCACGTCACGATTGTTCAGTGCCCTCGTTGCAATAAACAACGGATGATTCATTGCGATCATTTGAAACCGTGGGATCTGTCAGAAAAGTTTGTAACCGATCTGAACTTGTGCACACGGCTCGTGTTTATTTAATTCAACGACGCTACTATCCGAGAATGGCGGGCGAGTTGCTATACCTAAAGTTAAGAATATGAGATATTCAGATTGTGGATATCACGTATTCACGCGGCGAAAAAAATTGTGAATTGTGGATACCACGTAAGGTCTCTGTGGATACTACGTACAAAATGTGCGGATCGACTTTTTGCCGTGCATGAATATATGGCTGCATCGCTAGCCATATATTCAAATTCCTTGGGAAATCAGGCAGGTCTGAGGCAATGCAAAGATGCTTTTACATCCAGTATTTTGGATAGGAACGGTCTTTGGGAATGTTGTTGAAAACAATAGCCACGATGACCACTATCACACTGCCGATCAAGGTCGGCGTCAGCAGAAAACTCCAGGCAGGCGCAGCCAGCATCACGATCACCGGATTTGAACCGGCCGGTGGGTGTACAGTACGAGTTAGTTGCATTACGGCAATAGCGGTGCCAACAGCTAGTGCCATGCTCCACCAATGCGGGCCGAACAGCGTCAGGAAGAGCAAGCCAGATAGCGATGACAGGAAGTGACCGGCAATGACATTGCGCGGTTGCGAGAAAGGGCTTTCAGGAAAGCCGAATATCAACACACAGCTAGCGCCGAAAGAACCAAGTACCAGCGGCATGTGACTAATATCGGTCGCGAGTGCGACCGCCGAGATGGCAAGAAAGCCGCCCAGCCAGGAAAGCGCAATATGCCGGAATGGTGCGCGTGGTGGTACGGCAGTGCCGCCGCGCATTTTTGATAAAAATGTATTCATGAATGACTCGCTAGGAAAGTTGAACATGAATCGTGCCTTGAGCCAGCTTTCCCCGATTGCATCCATGCAGGCTAGGTTTGATTCTCTTGAAATATACAGACAGATCTGTATAGTAACGATGTTGGCAATGATCTGCAACAAGCTCTTTGCAAGCGATGATGCTTTGAATTACAGGTGAAACGATGTTGGATAAACGAGAAATACTGGTGAAGAAGGCGATGGAGTTATTCGCGCAAGGTGGTTACACGGGTGTCGGCATAGATCGCATCATTGCGGAAGCCGGGATCGCGAAGATGACACTCTATAAGTACTTCCCTTCGAAGTCAGACCTAATTCTGGAAGTTTTGAACCAGCGAGATACCTTCTTCCGTACATCGCTGATGAACTACGTTAATCAGCAAGAGGGTCTTCCGCAAAAGATACTGGCGCTGTTCACCTGGCACGATCAATGGTTCAAGCGCAAAGACTTCAACGGCTGCATGTTTATCAATGCAGCTGCCGAATTTCATGATCGCAAGGATCCTATCCATCAAGTTGCCGCTTTGCACAAGCAACTGATCATCGACTACATAGCAACCTTGCTGCTGGAGACACATGGTACAAAAGCCAGGAAACTGGCATCACAGATCAATATCCTGCTGGATGGCGCCATCGATGCCGCCCATCTCACCGGTAACCCGAATGCCGCGATGGAAGCGTGGGAAGCCGCGCAATGTCTGATCGATCGCCGCTAATCCAGCTCAATCCCGCATTAGACCTGCACGCTTGCACGCAGAAGGTGTAACTTAGCGACAGCAATGTGCCAGAGCGGATAAATATTTTCGATTCGATGGAATAAATCAGCCATGCCATCGTTTACCTCTATGTCAGCGCATTGTCGTGCGTATTGTTTTTTTCTGACGTAAATGATTCAAGCCGTTAGGGACGCATTTATGAGGTCCTTTTATCGACTTGCCACTCTTCATCGAAAAGGAATAAGAAAATGAAACTCTCTCATCTCGTACTGTCTGCCGCTGCGGTCTTGTTCATGTCCAGCACTGCTTTTGCACAAAACGTTCCTCTCAAGAAAGCCGACGGCGTTCTGGTAACGGCCACAGGCATGACGGTTTACACCTTCGACAAAGACGTTGCAGATAGCGGCAAAAGTGCTTGTAACGGTCCTTGCGCTACAGCGTGGCCACCAGTTTCTGCCGGCAATGCCAAACCTGCTGCACCATATTCCGTAGTCACGCGTGACGACGGTACGGCGCAACTTACTTACAAGGGCAAGCCTTTGTATCTGTTCGCTTCCGACAAAAAAGCAGGTGATCGCACTGGCGATAACTTCAAGGACATCTGGCACGTCGTCAAGGATTAAGGTTTGAGTAATCGCTGCAGTGGACATTGCCATGCAAGATGAACGCGATCGTCTAGTCGCCTGTATCCCCCGTCTGCGTCGTTACGCCCGTGCCTTGATCGGTGATCGCACGGGTGCTGACGATCTGGTGCAGGACACGATGGAGCGCGGCTGGAAGAAACTGTCTTCATGGCAACGCGGCAGCGATATGCGCGCCTGGTTGTTCGGCATCATGCACAACCTGCATATTGATCAAGTACGTCGACCATCGGTAGCAACTGAAGAACTGGACGACGATACGCCGCTGCCGGCAACACATCATTCTCTGACTGACGGTTTGGAAATGCGCGATCTCGATTCGGCATTACGTACTTTACCGCCAGAGCAGCGCGAAATTTTATTACTGATTGCGCTGGAAGAAATGAGTTATGACGAAGTCGCAGCAACCTTGGGCTTGCCGCTGGGTACGGTGATGTCACGTTTATCACGTGCGCGCCAAAAACTGCGTGCACAAATGGAAGGGCGATCAGTCGTATCGCTATTAAAGGTAGTCAAATGAATCAGCTCGCTGTGACAGAAGCAGACTTGCATGCTTACGTTGATGGCTTCCTGAGCGAAGCGCGACGTCAGGAGGTCGACGCTTATCTGGCTGCACGGCCGGAAGAGTTGGAGCGCATCAATACTTATCGCGAACAAAACGAAGCCTTGCGTCTGTTATTCAAACCTGTGCTGGATGAGCCGGTACCGGCGCGGCTGACTTCTGGTTTGACGAGTTGGACGACGCAGTTTGGTCGTTATGCAGCAATGCTGGCGATTGCCGTCGCCGGTGGTATCGGTGGCTGGATGTTGCATAGCGCAACGCAAACTAACAATATGCTGGCGCAAGCAACAGATAGCCGTTTGCCTGTGCCGCTCAAGGTATCGACACTGGCGCGGCAGGCCGCTGTGGCGCATAGCGTGTACAGCCCGGATGCGCGGCGTCCGGTGGAAGTGACTGCGGATCAGGAAGATCAATTGGTAGCCTGGTTATCCAAGCGTACCGGCAGTCCTATGCGTCCGCCCAAATTGGGCAAGCTCGGTTATGAGTTGATCGGTGGTCGTTTGTTGCCGGGAGAAAGCGGACCGGTGGCGCAATTCATGTATCAGGATGGTTTGGGGCAACGTTTAACGCTATATGTCTCGACCGACCAAGCGCAGAACAAGGACACTGGTTTCCGCTTCGCGCAAGAAGGTGCGGTGAATGTGTTTTACTGGATAGATGGCAAATTCGGTTACGCCTTGTCGGCCGGCATCAATAAAGGTGAGTTGGCCAACATTGCCCACGCGGTGTACGAGCAATTGGACAAAGCACAGTAATGGCGCGAAGATGTCTGCTGAATAATTAGAACATTCAGGAGATCAAGATGCTTTATCAAGGATCGTGTCACTGTGGCTTGCTGAAATTTGAAGCAGAAGGTGAGCTGGAGCAAGTCATAGACTGCAATTGTTCACACTGCAGTCGCAAAGGTTTTCTGCTTTGGTTCGTGCCGCGAGCACAGTTGAAAATCACCAGCGGTGAAGGCAAATCAACTGTCTACAAATTCAACAAACACAAGATCGAACATCACTTCTGTCCGACCTGTGGCTGCCAGACTTTTGGTTTCGCCAAGGATAAAGAGGGTAAAGAGATGGCCGCAGTGAATGCGCGCACTCTGGAGAATGTCGATCTCGCTGCATTGAAGAAATATCCGTACGACGGCAAGAGCGCTTAAAAATCTGCGTTGAGGAAATCTTGGCCGCGCTCCTGCTCGCAGGATTTACGGATAGCCGATAGGCTTGCCCGGTAGATCTGGTAGCGGAATAAATTCGGTTTCACCCGGTACTGCAGCGAAGCGCTGCAGACGCCAATCTTCCTTGGCCTGCTCCAGCCGCTCGATAGAGCTGGAAACAAAATTCCACACCAGATAGCGCGAGCCATCCATAGGTTCGCCGCCCAGCAGCATCAAGCGTGTTGTGCCCGGACCGGCATTGCGCAGCGTGACCGCAGTCTTGGCCTTCAGCACCAGTAATTGGCCGGCATCGAATACGCCATCGCGACCCAGATCGAGTTTGCCCTCTACGACATAGATCGCTTGTTCCGGATATTCAGCCGGGACATCCAGTCGCGCACCGGCTTGCAGTTGCACATCGACATAAAACAAATCAGACAGGGTAGGCACTGGCGAGCTCTTGCCGAAAAAGCTACCGGCAATAATCTTCGCAGAAGCACCGTCACCTTCGATGATCGGTAATTCGTTGGCCGCAGTATGGATAAAGCTGGGCGCGATTTCTTCGTATTTTTTTGGGAGTGCAACCCAGCATTGCAGACCGGTTAGCGAGGAGCCGGTTTTGCGCAAGTCGCTACCGGTGCGTTCGGAATGCACGATGCCGCTGCCGGCCGTCATCCAGTTGACTGCGCCCGGTTGTATGGTTTGTATCGAACCGACGCTGTCGCGATGTTCGATTTCACCTTCAAATAAATAAGTGACGGTGGCCAGGCCGATGTGCGGATGTGGTCGCACGTCCAGCCCGCGCCCGGCCGCGAACACGTGCGGCCCCATCTGGTCGAGGAAGACGAAAGGACCGACCATGCGCTTTTGCGAAGTTGGCAAGGCACGCCGTACTTCAAAGTTGTCGCCGAGATCGCGCGTACGCGGGATGACAACGGTTTCCAGTGCGCTCAGGTCGGTATCCATATCTACCTCAGACTTGGTTTAGTTGGCTTGCGTAATGATCTTGATCTCGCCGGACAGTGCTTTATGTACCGGGCATTTATCAGCGATCTTGTTCAGGCTGTCTTTTTGTTCAGCGCTCAGATTGCCATGATAGTGCAGGGTGCGATTGAATACATAGACGCCGTCTTGTTCCGCTGCGACTACGGTTACATCGACTTTTTCCAGCGGCAGTTCTTTGCGACCGGCATACATATTCAGTGTGACTGCGGTGCAGGCACCGAGAGCAGCAGCCAGCAAATCGTGCGGTACAAAGCCTGCATCGTCGCCGCCAAAAGCGGAAGGCGCATCAGCGATCAATGTGTGTGGACCGGCTTGGACGATCTGTTGCAGCTTGCCTGCGCCTTTAGTTATTTTGATTTCGGTTTGTGCCATCTGTAATGTCCTTAATTTGATGCGTGATTGATAGGTGAGTTGACGACCGATCCTGCAGTAGAGCCGTGAGCCTCACTATAGCCTAGGCCCTAATACATCGTCTTGATCTAGGCTTGGTTTGTTAATTTGCAATCTTGTCAAAGATTTACGTCATTATAAAAAACCTTGACTCTTATATATGACATAAGACTTTTGAGTTAAACTACGTCCTGCGGCTTTTACACAAAGTTATACGCGCTTTTAATTATCTTGATCATGGATAGGACACAACATGCTTAACAGCACGCAGCAACAAATTCCGGTAACGCTTATTCCCGGTGATGGTATCGGCCCTGAAATCGTTGATGTGGTTGTGCGCGTGTTTGATGCGCTGGGCAATCCATTCGCATGGGAAACACAACAAGCCGGCGTGAATGCGCTGGAAAGTAGCGGCGATTTGTTGCCGCAAGCGACACTGCAGAGCATCGCTCGCACAGGTCTCGCACTGAAAGGTCCACTGAGCACACCTATCGGTGGTGGCTTCCGCTCCGTCAATGTGCGCCTGCGTGAAGAATTCCAGTTGTACGCCAATGTGCGTCCTGCACGCACCATCGTGCCTGGTGGTCGTTACGAGAAAATTGATCTGGTGCTGGTGCGCGAGAATCTCGAAGGCTTGTACGTTGGTCACGAACACTATGTGCCTATCGGCGACGATGCACATGCAGTGGCAATGGCGACTGGTATCAATACCCGCGCCGGTAGTCGTCGTATTTCCAAGTTCGCATTTGACTATGCGGTACGCAATAACCGCAAAAAAGTCACCATCGTGCACAAAGCCAATGTGCTGAAGGCATTGACTGGTCTGTTCCTGGAAACGGCGAAGCAAGTCGGTCTCAACTACGCCGATCAAGTCGAATTCAATGATCGCATCGTCGATGCATGCGCAATGCAACTGGTATTGAATCCATGGCAGTTCGACGTCATCGTTTCCACCAATCTGTTCGGCGACATCTTGTCCGATCAAATCGCTGGTCTGGTGGGTGGCTTGGGCATGGCACCGGGCGCGAATATTGGTGAACGTGCGGCTATTTTTGAAGCCGTGCATGGTTCCGCACCGGATATCGCTGGCAAAGGCATGGCCAATCCAACAGCGCTCTTGCTGGCAGCCGCGTTGATGTTAGAGCACAAAGGTTTGGATAAACAGGCCAAGCTTTTACGCGATGCTATTGATTCCGTATTGAGTACGGAGAGTGGCCGTACCGTCGATCTGGGCGGTACCGTATCGACTTCTAAATATGGTGATTTGTTGATCGAACGCATCCGCGATATGCAAAAATAAGTTTGTTATCGATTGCGTCTGCAATCACATGCAAATTGAACAGCAGTAGGTAAACGAAAGCGCATGGTGTCTATCCGACACGATGCGCTTTTCTCATTTCTACGGCTTGCCTTCGTTGGGCAGCGATGAGGTGGAAACTGGTGGTCGAGTCGGTATCCGCAAAACTGTCACTGCACCGATGCCGCCCAGAACCAACAAGCTGATTTGTATCCATGGCTGGCCAGAGAAGCTCCAGATAGACAAGGCGATCATCACAGACATCGATCCTATTGCTACGCATTTGGTGCGACGCGTGAGGCTGCGATGTTCTTCCCAATTGCGCAACATCGGCCCTATCAACTTGTGCCGCAACATCCATAGATGTACGCGCGGCGATGCTTTCGCGAAGCAGGCAGCCGCCAATAAAACGAAAGGCGTGGTCGGCAAACCCGGCAGGAAGATGCCGATAATGCCCAGCAGCAACGCCAAGCCGCCTACTAGTCCATAGAGTATTTTGGCCAAGCGGGATAAGGGCTTGGTTTGATTGCTAGGTGCGATGCTTTGAGTCATGAAAGCAAATGATAAGTGTGTATGGCTGCTTGGGCGTATCGGCCATTGCGCTTTCGGATTCTTTGCGGAGATAAGCAAGAATACATGCTTTCCAAGTAGTCACCGAACTTGGAGCCGAAGGTTGATTGCTTCGTCCCTTCATGGTGCTATTCCTTTCCTTGATCAGTAACTGGTCGATATTGCCATCAGACCATCAGTATTCATTTCTTCAAATAATAATGATTCTCATTTATAAGAAGCCAATTCCTCACATTTGAGGAGCTGTTATTGGTATGAAACCAAGGTCATTGTTACTGAGCACGCGTCTTGCGGCGCGCCGCTTCTGAAGTGTGTGATACGCCGCCGCTGATTAAGGTGAAGGATAGATCATGAGTATTTCTCCCAAAGATTTGGACGATATGGCGCGTGAGCATCGCGTGTTGATCAATCAATATGGTCGTGTACAAAACCGCTGCAGCGAATTGGTGGCGCGACAGGTCGATCAAATTGAAGCCTTGCAGGCTGAACTTGCGCGTGCGCAGGCAGAAGTAGTGCGCTTGCGCGCAGACGTGATCGTGCGCGATACCGAGTTGGCGTATGTGCGTGAGGATATGGCGGCTTTGGAAGCGGCTATTCCCGGCTTGCCTACTCGTGTGACTCTGGCGCGCCGCGTAGAGTCGTTGACAGAACATCTGCACAGCTTGATGCGTGAGCGTCTAGGTTGGCAATGGCGGGCCAAGCCCGCACGATTTGAGCAACGTGGCACCCATCCAGTCATACCTGCAGATTTGCGACAAAAATCCGTGCTGTGCATAGGCAAGAATGAATCGAGCACGACGGTCGCACAACTGGAAGTGGAAAAGGCAGGTGGTCATTTTCTGCGTCACGATGGGCTGGATGGTGGAGATGATGCCGCGCTGGAGGCTAGTCTGCTTGCTGCCGATTTGGTAATTTGCCAAACCGGTTGCATCAGCCATAACGCGTACTGGCGAGTGCACGATCACTGCAAGCGTACCGGCAAGCAATGTGTGTTGGTGAATCAGCCGCAAGCCATGTATTTTGTGCGCGCCGCCGCAGACCAGCTTGCTGATTCAAGTACACAAACGACTGTGCCAGAAGTCGAGAATATATTATCTGCAGATAAATAACGCGACATCCAGCACAGATCATTCCACTTGCTGATCGTTTTTACGCAGGTATCAGCACGGCCCGTATTTGTTGCAATGCCGCCGGATCTTCGATCACCGATAAATCACCCGGATCACGTCCTTCACAAATCGCTTGTATCGAGCGGCGTAGCAATTTGCCGGAGCGCGTTTTCGGCAAGGCGGTCACAAAGTACACATGCGATGGTCGACCGATCGGTCCGAGTCGTTTATCCACTACTTTCATGATTTCTGTTTCCAGCTTTTGCGCATCTTCAGGAGTTGCTGCGGCCGTGTTCTTCAGAATAACAAAGGCCACAGCACATTGTCCCTTGATCGGATTTTCGACGCCGACCACCGCGACTTCCGAGACATTGGGATGACTGGAAATACTTTCTTCGATTTCGCGTGTGCCTAATCTATGACCTGCAACATTGATCACATCATCAGTACGCCCGAGGATGAAATAGTAACCATCGGCATCGCGTATGCCCCAGTCAAAGGTTGAATAGGCTTCGCGTTTGAAATTGCGCCAGTAGGTATTGACGAAGCGTTCGTCATCGCCGTACAGGGTTTGCAGGCAACCGGGTGGTAGCGGCCCTTCGATGACGACTACACCTTTTTCATTGGGTGCACATTCTTCGCCTGTTTCTTCGTTGATGATCTTGCCCTTGAAGCCATACAGTGGCTGACCGGGGCTGCCTGAGCGTGCCGGTTTGTCGCCTACACCTTTGGCGATCGAGATGGTTGGCCAACCGGTTTCTGTCTGCCAGAAATTGTCGATGACAGGTACACCGAGTACACCGGAGATCCAATCGGAAGTGGTTTGATCCAGTGGTTCGCCTGCCAGATAGAGTGTCTTGAGCGAGGATAGATCGTGTTTCTGCAGCAGTTCCAACGGTTGTTTTTTCAGTACGCGAATGGCGGTCGGTGCTGATGACATGCGCGTGACTTTGTATTTCTCCACGATGCTCCACCATATCGACGCATCCGGTCGTATCGGTAAACCTTCATACAGTATGGTTGTCATGCCAGCCAGCAAAGGGCCGTAGATGATGTAAGAGTGACCAACTACCCAACCGATATCTGAAGTGCAGAAAAACGTTTCGCCGGCCTTGCTGCAAAAAACCAAATCCATCGACGTGGCCAGCGCCACGGCATAACCACCGACGTCGCGTAAGACGCCTTTCGGTTTGCCGGTAGTGCCAGAGGTGTACAGGATGTAGGACGGCGCATTCGATTCCAGCCATACGACCGGCACGACTGCAGTCAAATGTTTTTCGCGTAGCGTGGCGTAGTCGATGTCACGCTCGGGCACCATCGTCATCGGAGCAAGACCACGATTGACCATCAAGACATGCTTGGGTTTGTGCTGCGCCAGCGCGATGGCTTCATCAAGCAATGACTTGTACGGCGTAACGTGACAGCCGCGTGAACCGGCATCGGCCGAGATGATTAATGTTGGCGTCGCATCATCGATGCGGGTCGCCAGACTGTTTGATGCAAAGCCGCCGAATACCACCGAGTGAATTGCACCTATGCGCGCGCAAGCAAGCATCGCGAATGCAGCTTCGGCAATCATGGGCATGTAAATCAACACGCGATCGCCTTGTTTTACGCCCAGTGCCTGCATCATCGCAGCGCTGCGATTTACCTCTACATGCAATTGCGCGTAGGTATACGTGGTCTCCGTATCAGTCTCGGTAGAGATGGCGACCAATGCAGCTTGATCGGCACGCGTTGCCAGATGGCGGTCTACTGCGTTGTAACAGAGATTGGTTTCACCGCCGACAAACCATTTGGCAAAAGGTGGCTTGTCGTAGTCCAGTGTCTTTGTGAACGGCTTGTGCCAATCTATGCGCTTGGCCTGCGTCGCCCAAAAGGTGTGCGGGTCATCAACTGATAGACGGTAAAACGCGTCGTATGCTGCGGCATCGAAACTCATAAGTCTCCTCCGGCCAGATAAAAATACTATTTATAGAATGCTATTTTTATAGTGAGGAAGCCCATGCCGACGTTTGCTTCGGTATGGGCCTTACAGCAAGACTAGATTACGTACAGATCCACATATTCATGGACAGGCATGGTTTCCAGTACTTTTTGATTCAGTGATACGTCCAGAATTCTTTGCTGCTGTTTTGCCGGGAACTGCCGCGCCAGATTGATCTTGAACTTGGCTTCCAGCAGCGGAATACCTTCCTTGCGACGACGTGCATGACCAATTGGGTATTCGACAAGGACTTCTTTTAGTTTCTTACCGTCTTTGAATTCTACCGTTAGTGCATTGGCGATGGAGCGTTTCTTTGGATCGTGATAATCCTTGGTGTAAGCGGGATCTTCCACGCATACGATTTTGTCGCGCAAGGCGTCGATACGGTTGTCGCTGGCGATGTCATCTTCATAATCACTTGCTGTCAGGTGACCAAAAATCAGCGGCACTGCCACCATGTATTGGATGCAGTGATCGCGGTCGGCTGGATTGTCGAGAGGACCTTTTTTATCGATGATGCGTATGCAGGCTTCGTGTGTGCGGATGGTGATCTTTTTGATGTCTTCAACTTTCTTGCCGGACTTTGCAAGCTCTGCGTGCAAAGTCATCGCTGCTTCGACTGCAGTTTGCGCATGAAATTCTGCCGGGAAGGAAATTTTGAACAACACGTTTTCCATTACATACGACTTGTACTTGCGCTGGAATTTGAAGGGTTGGCCCTTGAATAGCACATCGTAGAAACCCCAAGTCTTGGCAGTCAGCACTGATGGATAACCCATTTCACCGGTTTTGGCGATGAGCGCGAGTCGTACCGCGCGTGATGTTGCATCGCCAGCCGCCCATGATTTGCGCGAGCCGGTATTCGGCGCATGGCGATAAGTACGCAGTGACTGACCATCTGCCCATGCCAGCGACACTGCATTCAGAATTTCATCACGTGTGAGGCCCATCATCTCGGCCACTACCGCAGTCGATGCTACTTTCACCAGCACTACGTGATCGATGCCGACTTTGTTGAAGGAGTTTTCGAGTGCGATGCAGCCTTGAATTTCGTGTGCCTTGATCATGTTGGTCAGCACGTCTTTCATCGTCAGAGGTTGCTTGCCGACAGCGACTGCATTGCGTGACAACCAATCGGCAGTTGCCAGGATGCCACCCAGATTGTCGGATGGATGGCCCCATTCCGCCGCCAGCCAGGTGTCGTTGAAATCCAGCCAGCGGATCATCGTGCCGATATTGAATGCGGCTTGCACCGGATCGAGTTGGAATTGCGTGCCTGGTACTTTCGCGCCATTCGGCACAATAGTGCCGGGTACTATCGGCCCCAGCAATTTTTTACATGCGGGATATTCCAGTGCTTCCAGGCCGCAGCCGAGTGTATCGATCAGGCAATTGCGTGCCGTTTCGTAGGCGAGTTTGGAAACAATTTCGTATGTGCTGACGTAATCGACGATGTCGATCAGCACTTGGTCGTACTTGGGGCGGACATTGGAAATAGGCGCAGACATATTTTTTCCTATTATCTAAATACGATTAGAAAATCAGAAAATATCGTTCTTGCCCGAACCCAGAGGGAGCAGCTCGTCTATTGCGGGTAAAAAGAACGTGTATGGAATCTTACCAACTTCCGTTCTGCGATTCTTTCCCCGCTTACTCTTGCCTGTCTACGACTTGTTAACAGTGATCAAAATGTATCACCGGGAACACGTACCCAGCCTTCCATCAAGACGCGCGCACTGCGGCTCATGATGGCCTTGGTCACGCTCCATTCGCCATCGACCAAATGCGCTTCCGCACCAACACGCAAGGTGCCGGATGGATGGCCAAAGCGGACTGCCGTGCGCTCACTACCACCAGCGGCAAGGTTCACCAGCGTGCCAGAAATCGCAGCGGCTGTACCAATGGCGACTGCGGCCGTGCCCATCATGGCGTGGTGCAACTTACCCATGGACATCGCGCGCACCAGCAGATCGATATCAGCGGCGGCGACCTTCTTGCCGCTGGATGCGACGTAATCGAGTGGTTTGGCGACGAAGGCGATTTTCGGCGTGTGTTGGCGTTTGGCGGCTTCATCGAGATGCTTGATCAAGCCCATGCGCATCGCGCCATGTGCGCGGATGGTTTCAAACATGACTAGCGCTTTCGGATCGCTGTTGATGGCGTCCTGCAACTCGGCACCGGTATAGCCGATGGCTTCCGCATTCAAGAAAATGGTTGGAATGCCGGCATTGATCATCGTCACCTTGAAGCTGCCTATACCCGGCACTTCCAGATCGTCGATCAGATTTCCGGTCGGGAACATGGCACCGCCTGCGCCTTCTTCCTCGGCCGCCGGGTCCATGAATTCAAGTTGTACTTCGGCCGCAGGGAAGGTCACGCCGTCGAGTTCGAAGTCACCGGTTTCTTGTACCTGGCCGTTGGTGATCGGTACATGCGCAATGATGGTCTTGCCGATGTTGGCTTGCCAGATACGTACGATGCATACGCCGTTAGCCGGAATGCGATCGGAATCGACCAGTCCGCTGCTGATGGCAAATGGACCGACTGCTGCCGAGAGATTGCCGCAATTGCCGCTCCAGTCAACGAAGGCGCTATCGATAGACACCTGACCAAACAGGTAATCCACATCGTGATCGGTGCGGTTGGATTTAGAGAGGATGACCGTTTTACTGGTGCTCGAAGTCGCACCGCCCATACCGTCGATTTGCTTGCCATATGGGTCTGGGCTACCGATGACACGCATCAGTAGCGCATCACGCGCTGCGCCTGACACTTGCGCAATAGTTGGCAAGTCCTGCAAACGGAAAAACACGCCTTTGCTGGTGCCGCCACGGATGTAGGTGGCAGGAATTTTGATTTGCGGTACATGAGTCATATGCATATATTCCTGATTACTTAAGCGACCTTCACCGTCGATTCGAGGAAGTCTTGCGCAAAGCGTTGCAGTACGCCACCGGCTTCGTAGATCGAGACTTCTTCAGCCGTGTCAAGGCGGCAAGTCATAGTGACATCGAAGCGCTCACCGTTCTTGCGAATGATCACCAGCGTCAGATCGGCGCGTGGTGTGCGCTTGCCGACCACGTTGAAGGTTTCTGTGCCGTCGATGCCCAATGTTTTACGTGTCACGCCCGTTTTGAACTCTAGCGGTAACACGCCCATGCCGATCAGATTGGTGCGATGAATGCGTTCGAAACCTTCGGCTGCGATCACTTCCACACCTGCCAGCCGCACGCCCTTGGCCGCCCAATCACGCGACGAGCCTTGGCCGTAATCGGCACCGGCGACGATGATCAGCGGCTGTTTGCGCTCCATATAGGTTTCGATCGCTTCCCACATGCGTGTCACTTTGCCTTCTGGTTCGACGCGAGCCAGCGAGCCTTTTTTGACTACACCATCGACGACGGCCATTTCATTGATCAGTTGTGGATTGGCGAAGGTGGCGCGCAGTGCGGTCAAGTGATCACCGCGATGTGTTGCGTATGAGTTGAAGTCTTCTTCCGGCAAACCCATTTTGGCGAGATATTCGCCAGCGGCTGAATCTGCGAGGATGGCGTTGGACGGTGACAGATGATCGGTGGTGATATTGTCCGGCAGCACCGCCAGCGCACGCATATTGGTCATGGTACGCGCACCAGCCAGCGCACCTTCCCAGTATGGAGGACGACGGATGTAGGTACTCATAGGACGCCAGTCGTACAGCGGACTGACTGGCTCGCCCTTATCCACTTGCAGTGCGAACATCGGAGTGTAGACATTGCGGAACTGTTCCGGTTTGACCGAGGCTTTGACGACGGCATTGATCTCTTGATCGCTAGGCCAGATATCTTTCAAGCGGATTTCCTTGCCATCGACTACTCCGAGCACATCTTTCTCGATATCGAAACGGATGGTGCCGGCAATTGCGTACGCTACCACTAATGGCGGCGAAGCGAGAAAAGCTTGTTTCGCATACGGATGGATACGTCCGTCGAAGTTGCGATTGCCCGACAAGACGGCGGTGGTGTAAAGATCGCGATCTATGATTTCTTGCTGGATGACAGGATCGAGCGCGCCGGACATGCCGTTGCAGGTAGTGCAGGCAAACGCGACGATGCCGAAACCGAGTTTTTCCAAATCATCGGTGAGGCCTGCTTCATCCAGATACAGTTCCACGGTTTTGGAACCAGGGGCCAGCGAAGACTTCACCCACGGTTTGCGAGTCAGTCCCAATTTGTTGGCATTGCGCGCCAGTAGACCGGCGGCAATGACGTTGCGCGGATTGCTGGTGTTGGTGCAACTGGTGATGGCAGCGATGATGACTGCGCCATCCGGTATCAAGCCTTCCGCTTCTTGTGTGCGTGCCTGCGCCAGATCGATAGCGATGCCGCGTTCGGCCAGATCGGATACAGGCAAGCGGCGATGCGGATTGGATGGGCCGGCCAGCGTGCGTACTACGGTCGACAAATCGAATTTCAAGGTGCGTTCGTATTGCGCAGTCTTCAGGCTGTCGGCCCATAAACCGGCTTCCTTCGCATAAATCTCGACCAGTTTTACCTGCTCGTCGTCGCGGCCAGTGAGTTTCAGATAATCGATGGTTTGCTGATCGATGAAAAACATCGCTGCAGTTGCGCCGTATTCTGGTGCCATGTTGGAGATCGTGGCGCGATCACCGAGTGTTAATGCAGACGCACCTTCGCCACGGAATTCCAGATAAGCGCCGACTACTTTTTCTTTGCGCAGGAATTCGGTCAACGACAGCACAACGTCAGTCGCCGTGATATTCGGCTGCGGCTTGCCAGAGAGTTCGACGCCGATGATTTCCGGCAGGCGCATCCATGATGCGCGACCGAGCATGACGTTCTCAGCTTCGAGGCCGCCGACGCCGACCGCGATCACGCCCAGCGCATCGACGTGTGGTGTGTGACTGTCGGTACCGACGCAAGTGTCTGGATACGCCAGGCCGTTATCGTTGTGTATCACTGGCGACATTTTTTCCAGATTGATCTGGTGCATGATGCCGTTGCCGGGCTGGATCACGTTGACGTTCTTGAAAGCTTTTTTTGTCCAGTTGATGAAATGGAAGCGATCTTCATTACGCCTATCTTCGATGGCACGATTTTTTTCGAACGCTTGCGGATCAAAGCCACCGCATTCCACCGCCAGAGAGTGATCGACGATCAGTTGCACTGGCACAACTGGATTGACTTGAGCCGGATCACCGCCTTGATCGGCGATGGCATCGCGCAGACCAGCGAGGTCGACCAGTGCAGTCTGGCCAAGAATGTCATGGCACACCACGCGCGCCGGGAACCACGGAAAGTCGTGATCGCGCTTGCACTCGATGATTTGCGTCAGGGATTCAGTAAGTATGGCGGGATCGCAGCGGCGCACCAGATTTTCAGCATGCACGCGCGAGGTATAGGGAAGCTTGTTCCAAGCACCTGGCTTGATCGCCTCAACCGCAGCACGGGCGTCGAAATAATCCAGCTTGGTACCAGGCAAGGGTTTGCGGTTTGCGGTATTCATTGCTCAATCCAGAAAGAAACATAGCTAAGAGATGCAGCCTGCTCAGCACTTACGGGCGTGGCAGGCTGCAGATGCTGCGAGCGTAGGTAAAAATTACTTGCGCTTGCTGATAGGCTCGAACTTCAAATCTTCCGGGCCGACATAATTGGCTGAAGGACGGATGATCTTGTTGTCGATGCGTTGCTCAATGATGTGCGCGGCCCAGCCGGAGGTGCGTGCGATTACGAACAGCGGCGTGAACATTGCAGTCGGTACGCCCATCATGTGATACGACACAGCCGAGAACCAATCTAGATTCGGGAACATTTTCTTGACGTCCCACATTACTGTTTCCAAACGTTCGGCGATGTCGAACATCTTCAGCGAGCCAGCATCCTTGGACAAGGTGCGAGCGACTTCCTTGATGACCTTGTTGCGTGGATCAGAGATGGTATAGACCGGATGGCCGAAGCCGATCACGACTTCCTTGTTCTCGACGCGTTGCTTGATGTCGGCTTCTGCTTCGTCAGGGCTTTCATAACGTTTTTGAATTTCAAACGCGAATTCATTGGCGCCGCCGTGCTTCGGCCCGCGCAAGGCACCGATCGCACCGGTGATGGCGGAATACATATCAGAGCCGGTGCCGGCGACAACGCGACCGGTGAAGGTCGAAGCATTGAATTCATGTTCCGCATACAGAATCAGCGAGGTGTGCATCGCTTTTTCCCACAGCGCCGATGGTTTTTTGCCGTGCAGCAGATGCAGGAAATGTGCGCCGATGGATTCATCATCGGTTTCGACTTCGATGCGTTTACCGTTGTGGCTGTAGTGATACCAGTACAGCAGCATGGAACCCAGCGATGCCATCAGATGATCGGCGATATCGCGTGCGCCCGGTGCATGGTGATCATCTTTTTCTGGCAACACGCAACCGAGTACCGATACGCCGGTGCGCATCACATCCATAGGATGCGAGGAGGCTGGCAAACATTCCAGTGCTGCTTTGAGGTTAGCAGGCAAACCGCGCAGCGCTTTCAGTTTGGCTTTGTAAGCTTTCAATTCTGCTGTGGTTGGCAATTTGCCGTGCACTAACAAATGTGCAATTTCTTCGAATTCGCAGCTGTCGGCGACATCCAAAATGTCGTAGCCGCGATAGTGCAAGTCATTGCCGGTCTTGCCGACAGTACAGAGTGCGGTATTGCCTGCAGTTACGCCGGACAGCGCGACTGATTTTTTCGGTTTGAAACCTGGTGCTTGTTGCTCGCTCATAATTGTCTCCTTGCTGATGTATAGATTGATGCCCAGATTGGGACCATGTTTACGTATTTATTTGTAGCCGTATTTCTTTTCTAATTGATCGAAGAGGGGTTTGTTGACCAGACGCTGACGTTCGGCAAACGGTGTAACCAGATTCGGGTCTTCGTCGAGTCGGTGCGTGTCGCGCAATACGGTTAGCGCTTTTTGCATGCCGGCTACTGCGCCTTGCAGTGCTGCGTTGGCGTACAACACGATGCCGTAGCCGAGTCCGGCCAGTTCGTCGGCGCTGAAGATAGGCGTCTTGCCGCCGATCACCAAGTTGACCAATTGCGGTTTGTCCAGTGCTTGCGGCAGGCGGCGGATTTCTTCTGCGGTTTCAGTCGCTTCGACGAACAGGATGTCGGCACCGGCTTCACTGTAGCGTGCAGCCCGTTCCAGCGCATCGTCGAATCCATGCACGCTGCGTGCATCGGTACGAGCCATGATCAACATGCCCTCATTACTGCGGGCATCGACTGCGGCGTGGATTTTGCCAACCATTTCGGCGCAGGAAATGACTTCCTTACCGCTGAAGTGGCCGCAGCGCTTTGGCGAAACCTGGTCTTCCAGTTGTACTGCATCGGCACCGGCGCGTTCCAGCGTGCGTATGGTGTGGCGTACATTCAATGCATTGCCGAAACCAGTATCGGCATCGACGATGATGGGGATATCGACCGCATCGCGTATGCGTGCAGTGTGATCAGCCAATTCATTCAAACCGATGAAGCCTTGATCCGGCATGCCGAAATACATATTGGTCACGCCTGCGCCGGTGATGTAGAGCGCTTCGAATCCGAGATCAGCGATCACGCGTGCCGACAGCGCATTGAATGCACCTGGGACTAGCAGGCCGCGGCGCTCATTAATCTTGTCGCGCAAAATCTGTTTACTACTTTTTGACTGACTACTCATGGAGATCCTTTTGCCGGAATGTTTCATTGAGGTTGTTTGTTCCTATTATTGCAATGCGCGTGCCATACCCTTTTTTGTGCCTGCTTATATCGGAATAGATTTCATCTATTTGTCATAAGTTAAGAAAAATCAAAGACTTGGCTTCTATTTTTTCGTGACGTATTTTTCGCCCATAAGTACGCCACTGTTGCATCGTGTGTTACATTTGGAACGTTTGAAACATTGAGTTGAAACATGAAACGTCCTTCGCCCTCATTTCGCGACCATACCGACAAACCTGTGATCTGGACCGTTTCGGTGTCCCGTCTGTTCGAATTGTTCCGCGACATCACGCTGGAATTTGACGATCAAGCCGACATCGAACCGATCAATCTGGGCTTTGAAGATGCGGTGCGCCACATCCGTGAACGTCTGGCAACCGAGCGCTGCGATGCCGTGATTGCCGCCGGCTCGAACGGCGCATATTTAAAAAGCCGTTTATCCGTGCCTGTCATTATCGCCAAGGCTAGTGGCTTCGATGTGATGCAAGCACTGGCGCGTGCGCGCAAGGTCACACCGGATATCGGCTTGATCACCTATCAGGAAACCATGCCGGCGTTGGCCGAGTTCCAAACTACTTTCGGTTTGAATATCGCGCAACGCACTTACGTCACGGAAGAAGATGCGCGTGCACAAATCAATGAGTTGAAAACCGCCGGCATCAAGGCCATCGTCGGTGCCGGTTTGATCACGGATCTGGCCGAAGAAGCCGGTTTGACTGGCGTCTTCGTTTATTCATCGGCATCGATACGCCAGGCATTTGAAGATGCGCTGGAGCTGGCGCGCTTGACGCAACTGGAAGCGACACGCGGCCGCAGTTTTCCGGTGGCTGATACCTTGCGCGCCAAACATCACATCAAGGATTTGCGTGGCGATTCGGAAGCGATGGAAAGCGTGCGGCAGTCGGTCACGCTATTCGCCAAATCGCCGGCTACTGTTTTGATACAGGGAGAAACCGGCACCGGCAAGGAGTTGGTGGCGCAGGCAATGCATCGCGCGCATCCGCTGATGCAGGGCAAGACGCAAGCCGGCCATCCTTTCGTCGCCGTCAATTGCGGCGCATTGGCTGAGTCGCTATTGGAATCTGAATTGTTCGGCTATGAAGAGGGCGCGTTCACCGGATCGCGACGCGGCGGCCGTGCCGGTTTGTTTGAAGCTGCGCATCGCGGTACTTTATTCCTCGATGAAATCGGCGAGATGCCGCTACCTTTGCAAACACGCTTGTTGCGTGTGCTGGAAGAGCGCGAAGTGGTGCGCGTAGGTGGCACGCGACCGATTCCGATTAACGTACGCATCATCAGCGCAACGCATTGCGATCTGGATGCGCGTGTCAAAGAAGGGCGCTTCCGCGCTGATCTGTTTTATCGCTTGAGTGTTTTGCGTCTGAGCTTGCCGACTTTGCGCGACAGGCCTGAAGATATATTGCCGCTGGCGGAGTGGTGCTTGAAGAATGCGCTGGCCTCTCTGGATAGTCGTCCATCCGCCAACCTGCATGCAGAGATACTCGGTTGCCTGCCTTTACTTGCGTCTTATACATGGCCGGGCAATGTGCGCGAGTTACGCAATTTGATGGAGCGGTTGGCGTTGTTCTTGGCCGCGGCACCATTGCAGGCGCTGACGCCAGCATTTTTGAAAAGTGTTGCGCCTGAACTTGCCCTATCAGGAGGCAAGGTGTTGCTTGCGGATGGTGAGGAAACAAGACCAGCCGAAACACTACAAGAAGTTTTGCAGCGCTATCACGGCAATCGTGAAGCGGCAGCAAATTATCTGGGCATCAGCCGCACGACCTTGTGGCGCAGATTGCAGGCCGCTGGTGGGGAAAGTGCAGTAGAGGAAAAAGAGAATTAAAAACGTGAATTTCAAGAGCTGGGTACAGAAGACGATCGCCAGATCTATCCAGGAAGCAGCGGGTTGCAACACTTTGCGCCTTGCAATCTAGTTTCCCATTACCGACTTGGCTTGAGTGCGGAATGATTTCTCTGGCATCTCCATGATTTCCGATGTCGGCGTGTCTTCATTGGCCAGATAGCGTTCTACCAATTGAAAGAAGCGGGTGTAAAACTTCTCGGATGAAATCGTTTCGCTGGCAACCTTCACCAGCGAATCATCGCTGGATGAAAATGGTAGCGAGAGCGAACCGAGCGCACCGACGCCCAGACTGGCTGAGTTATTTGTTTTCTTGAGCGCGTATCTATCTTCCAGCGCATTCACAAACACCGACGCCATCGCACCGTCCGCAGCATCTGTCGCGCACACTACGCGGAATGCGATTTGCACATGCACATCGCTCTGCGGTTGAAAGCTCTTGCGACCATCGATCTGATTATTGCTGGCTGCGCTGATGACATAACCCTGACTCAGCAAGGTGCGACGCACTGCTTCGCACGCGACCTCGGATGAGACCGGGAAGCGGCGCGTGAACGTATCGGTGGAGTCGAATTTTTCTGCCTGATAGACACCTGGTTTGCTCCCCGCACAACCGGCGATGACAGCAAGAAGTCCTGACAGCAACAGGACACGTAAGCTTGATCGCATAAATATGACTACTTCCTTTTTATTCCGTTTTGCATGTGCCGCGTGACATGCCTTCAATGGACAGTCCAACTCGTCAAAGATTCCTATTTTCATGTTTCTATAAAAATACGGCCTGTGTGACGTCATGCATTGTATGTTGCATCGATTAACGACTACCTAACACTTGCTTAACGCTAGTCTTAGATGTTGGCCGTATAAGTTTTCATCCTGCCAATTTCTTTTTGGAAACGTGTTGCCCGACCACGACAAGATGCAAATTTAAGAGCTGCGGAGCCGGGTAATTTTGACAGGATAAATATAATAACCATTCTCATTCCGAGAATCTGCCAGCCAGCCAAAATTTGTTGCCTAGCCAGCCCGCAGCAAACTATCCACGCCCCAAGGATTTATGAATCACTCATTGCGATTACGTACTATTGCGGTCGCGGCCTTTGCCATCGTCAACGGTTTACCTATGCAGGCTGCATACGCAGATGATCAATTACCGGAAATCGAAGTTACCGCGCCGCACGAACATGGCGAGAACTACGCACCGACCGATACTAGTACCGCACTCAAAATTCACGCGCAGCAAAAAGATGTGCCGCAAACCATCAACGTGATCACGTCGGAAGTCATCCGCGATCAGGGTGCACGCACATTATCCGATGTACTCAAGAACGTTCCAGGCGTCGGTCTGGCAACCGGCGACGGCCAACGCGATGCTTTCGTCATTCGCGGCTTTACTGCGCTGTACGATATTTTGCTTGATGGCGTGCGCGACGATTCGCAATATTTCCGCGATCTGTACAACATTGACCGCATCGAAGTACTTAAAGGACCGGCAGCCGTATTGTACGGGCGCGGTTCATCCGGTGGCTTGATCAATCGCATTACCAAGAAGCCTAGTTTTACGCCATCGGCAGAAATAGGCGTTACGGTAGGTTCCTTTGATTTGCGCCGTACCGACTTCAACGTCAATCGTCCAGTCAGCGACACCGTGGCGATTCGTCTTGATGGCGCGTATGAAGATTCGGGCAGCTATCGCGATCAGGGTTATGTACAAAATAAGGATATTTCGCCTAGCTTGCTGTGGAAAGATGGCGCACAGAGTTTGTTGCTGCAATTCGATTACCAGCATCAAAAGCGTTCTATCGATTTTGGTGTTCCAGGCTTCAATGGGTCGCCGCTTAACGTAGATCCAGCTACGTACTACGGCGCAAAGAATGCTTATCCGAACGATTACACCGAATCAGAAGTGAAATCGACGACTGCGCAATACAAACAAAAGATTTCGGATACGACTTCGTTCACCAATACCTTCCGTTACTTTGACTACACGCTGGATCGTAATCACACGCGTGTTATCAGCATCACCGGTACTGTGGCGAATCCGCTGTTGAATTTCCAGCGCGGGAATATCACGCGTCATGAATATGGCTGGTTCAATCAATCGGAATTCACACATGACCTGATGTGGGGCAATACCAAGCATCAATTGCTGACCGGTGTGGAATTCGGTGAGCAAAACAAATACCAGTACGTCAACAATGCTCTAGCTGCAAATTACTATCAGACTTCATTGTTTAATCCGGTATTGCCGCAGAATTTACCGTTTACGGTAACGACTGCACCGCAAAATAAGGGAACCGCGATCTTGAGTACGCAAGCTGCCTACATACAGGATTTGATTACGTGGACGCCACAGATCAAGACCCTGGTTGGTTTGCGGTTCGATCGTTTTGGTCAGCGTTATGACAATCAGATAGGTGCAAGTCTGGACCGTACCGACAATGCGTTCTCGCCGCGTGCGGGCATAGTCTGGCAGCCAACGACGACACAAAGTTATTACGCGACAGTTTCCAAATCCTTCCAGCCTTCCGGTGAAGGTGGCGCAGTTGCTGCCAACAACGCACAGCTTGCACCGGAAAAAACGCAGAATCTGGAAGTTGGTACCAAGATCGACTTGTTCAACGGTGCAGCCAGTTTCAACGCAGCGGTGTATCAGTTGACGCGCAGCGACGTCAAAATCACTGACCCGAATAACACCGCGCTTTTGATTCCGATAGGTGAGCAGCAAACCAAAGGTTTGGAGTTGAGCATGAACGGTGAGATTGCGCGTGGTTGGCAGATGATTGCAAGTTATTCCTATATGGATGGCAAGGTCACCAAAGCAGTGGGGACGACGACTGCACCATTGCCAGGTGCAGTAGCGTCACCACTTCAAGGTAAAACACTGGCATTAACGCCACGTCATACCGCCAGCTTGTGGACCTTGAAATCTATCGAGCAGTGGATACCCGGCGTGCAAGTTGGCGGCGGTGTGACCTATCGCGGCGGCAATTATGCGGCGATCGATAATGCAATTAAATTGCCGGCATTTACTACCGTCGATCTGGCTGCGTATTACCGGCCTGCACCTAAAGGTTTGAGTCTTGCGCTTAACCTGAAGAATATTTTCGATAAGCGCTATTACATTTCAGCCAATAACGATGTCGGCATCTTGCCTGGTGCACCGCGCAGTGTAGAGTTGACCGCACGTTATTCGTTTTAAGTAAGACGCTTGCACCGTGTTTTGCACGATGCGTCATGATTTGACGGTGCTCTTTATTGCCGCCTGCTTAAAACCGGGCGGCAATTTTTTATCTGCATTCATGCAGGAATGGCAATAAATTCGGCAGGAAAAATCCTCTGAAAAGCTATGAAGTCCATGCCGCCTAGACGAAACTCAGTTAATCTTCATGCTTTGTCGCTTCAATATGAGAAAAGCAATGGGTAATCTGGTGATTGTTCGCCATGGCGAGTCACAGTGGAACAGGGAAAACCGCTTTACCGGCTGGGCAGATATCGACCTGACAGCTAATGGCATCGAACAGGCGCGTTGTGCTGGTCGTGCACTGGCGCAAGCTGGTTTCCGTTTTGATCTTGCGATTACCTCGATGCTGAAAAGAACCATCCGTTCGCAATGGCTGATACTGGATGAGATGGATGCGATGTTTACGCCCATCATCAGTCATTGGCGTCTAAATGAACGGCATTACGGCGCATTGACCGGCCACAGCCGTGCCGAAATGATCGCCAAATTTGGCGAAGAGCAGGTATGGGCTTGGCGTCGTGGTTTCGCCAGTCGTCCGCCTTTGATGGATGCCAGCGATGCGCGGGCACCGCAGCAGGAAGCACGTTATGACGATGTGTCACGCGAACTGCTGCCATTGGGTGAATCGCTGGAAGATACGGTGGAACGCGTCCGCGTGTTGTGGGATGGCATGATTGCGCCGGTCTTGCGACAAGGCAAAGACGTGATCATTTCATCGCACGGCAACAGCCAGCGCGCCTTGGTCAAATTGCTGGAAGACATGCCGGACGAAGAAGTCGCACGTTTCGATGTGCCGAATAGCGTACCGCTGGTGTACAAGCTCGATAGCGATTTGCGCGTGCTGGAAAGAAGCTCGATGACGCATATCCCGCATCCGGCGGTATCCGCGATACTTTAATTGCCAGATGTAAAAAAGCCGCTCACTCAGCGGCTTTTTTTATGGGTGCTGTATTAGATTAAGTGCGCATGAAGTTGATCCGGCTTCCCTTCGATGGCGCAGACGGGAACAGTTGCGTCAACTGTCGGTCACTCAAATATAAATGACGTTCCGCAATCTGTGCCAATACCGAGCGGAAGTCCGTTGTCACCGGCACATCGCGGTCTTCATGCAAACCGGTTGACGATAAACCTTTCCAATCGCCATACACTTTGCCGCCGGTGATATCGCCGCCGAGCAACCACATCACATTGCCGTGACCATGATCGGTGCCGCCATTGCCGTTCTGGCGTGCGGTGCGACCGAACTCGGACATCACGACGATAGTGGTGTCCTTGAACATGGGGCCGAGTTGCTGCGCCAGCGTCGCCAAACCTTGTCCCAGCGGAGCAAGTCGGCTGGCAAGTTGTCCTGTACCTGCGCCTTGATTCGCATGTGTGTCCCAACCACCCAGTGCGAAAAAAGCGATCTGTATCTTGGGATCGTTGCGCATCAAGGTCGCCAGGCGTGATGCATCTTTAGGGAAACCATTCGGCAACGGTGCACCATTGTTGGCCATCTGCATTTCATTTTCCAGCGACGCATTCATGACTTCTTTATGCGCATCTTTTGCATCTTGATAGGTGCGAGAGAATCTTGCGCTGTCTTGATACAGCTGATCGAAGGCCGTACCGACTTGCGGTTTATCCAGCAGATTGGCTTTGGTGTCCGCATCGCCGGAAGCCAGATTGGTGGCAGAAGCACGACCACTGAGTATGCGTGGCATGACAGGACCGATGCTGACGGCGCGTGTCGGCGACGCGTTGCCGGGCAAGACTGTCAACATACGATTGAGCCAACCGTCTTGCGTAGACTTTTTGCCCGGTGTGCCGGACTCCATATAATCTTGCGCATCGAAATGTGAGCGCGTCGGATCGGGCGAACCGCTGGCATGGACAAAGGCGAGTTTCTTTTCTTCCCACAAGGTTTGCAGTGGTGCCAATGCTGGATGCAGACCGAAGTAGCCGTCCAGATCGAGCACACCATTTTCCTGTCCCGGTCGCGCCAGCGCGATAGTCGGGCGCAGTCGTACATAGTCAGCATCACCGTAAGGCGCGACCACATTCAAGCCATCTACTGCGCCGCGCAGCATGACGACTATCAATTTGCGATTGGTGTTTTGATTGTCGCCATCAACTGCGGCCCAGGCTGATTGACCAACCGGGATCATCAATCCGGCGGCCGTCATCATGTGTAAAAAATCTCTGCGTTGCATGGTGCGCCTCAATCAATTTGGTTTACTGCTGCATGAAATCCGGACTGCCCAGCACCATCGCGCTGCGCAAGTTAGACGGATTGTTGCCTATCGTCGTACGCGTCTGGGTCGAGATGCCAGGACCCAAAGTGTCGAGTAATGCGTCGGTATTCAGTGGCGGTGGATTTTGCATCGCGGGCGGATTCATTGCCTGTGCATCGTCGTTGATCTTATTTAAAGGCAAGCGGCCGCCTGCCAGTGCATTGGCAAATGCGATGCGACGCGTCAGCGCATCCGGATTCAGCCAGGCGCTTTCGGTATTTTTATAGCCGTCTGGCGTCTGGCAACCGTAGAGCGGCATGCCGAGTTGATTCAATGCGTTGAGAAATGGACGCACATTGGTGAATTGCACTTGCCCAGCGCGCGCGGCAGAGACGATGAATTGATAGGGCGTCTTGAACTTGCTGCCGGTGCCGGCTTGTGCCATGAACTCGCGACTGTTGAATAAGGTGCGCAAGACTTCACGGATATTGCCGCCGGTTTCCAGATAGCGACGCGATAAACGTTCCACTAATGCAGGTGGCGGTTGATCCTGTACAAAATATTGCGCCAGTTGATAACTCAGGTGGCGGGCAGTGGCGGGATGCATCGCCAGAATATCGAGCGCTCTTTCACCTTCCTGTTGGCCTTCTGCTCGAATACTGTGACCTAGCCATTGCTTGTCACCATTGTCATGGCGTTGCGGATCGAAGCGGAAGGTGCGATTGTTCATCACCATATCCCGCTGATCGAAAGTCCAGCCGGTGAAGATACGTGCCAGTTCGGTGACATCGTTTTGGCTGTAACCGCCGTCCACGCCCAGCGTATGCAACTCCATCAACTCGCGTGCGTAGTTTTCATTCAAGCCGGAATTCTGTGCATTCTTTCTGCGCACCTGATATTCGGCTGAAGTGGATAACCAGTTATCCAGATAGAACAGCATGGCTGGATGTTTGGCCGTCGCACCGAGCAAATCGCGGAACGATCCCAGCGCGTAAGGGCGTATCGCATCGCGCTCGTAACTACCAACCAGAGCACGATCCAGCCCTTTGCCGGAAAACACATTGAAATGGTTGAACCAGAAATCAACCATTACTTCCTGCAACTGACGCGGACTATCAATGGCTTGTGCCAGGCGCGCTTCAGCTGTTTGATCTGTCAGCCGTGTCACAAATGCGCGTTGCTGCTGTTTGGCTTCTTCATCCTTTTGCGCTGTTGCTGCTTTACGCAAGGATAGGAAGTTGTCGAGGATGATGCCGTCGGCTTGATTGACGGTATCCAGCGTATCGAGTCGCGCGACCAGTGTTGCCGGCAATGGAATATTTTCGGGATGCAATTGCTGATCGATGTAACGCGTGATCCCAATTTGTTTGACGCGTTCTATATCGCCGGGTTTGGGACCGTAGCCCAATCTGTTTAGTACCAGCAATACTTGCTGATCTTGCGAGACATTCGCGGCATGCGCATTGAAAGTGCACAGTGCGATGATGAACAGAGCGGCAAAGCGAGTGGGGAGGTGCACGTCATGTCTCCAGACAGGATGAGCGAATAAGAACTTTATTCCTTATTGCAGTGGAAGATACTTTCTTGCTGCAATCACAATATTTCTACCCGTTAAAAAAATGAAAAAGCCTACACAGGCTTTTTCATTGATCCACCATCAAGAAACGCTAACAAGTATCTCGAATCGGTGTCGGCGATTAGTGACCGATTTGTTTGCTGACGCCGTTCTCTTGCTGATTCAAGGTGCGTTGCTCTTGCTTGGTGATATGACCGCCGTTCTGGCTGGCCATTGCGTGTTCTTCCTTGCGAATTTGGTGATCTTCATGGTGCAGCTGTTTGGCCTGTGCCTTGGAGATTTTTCCAGTCTTTACTTCATGGTGTATACGTTTGTCCTGATTTGCCAGACGATGGTTCACTTCTGCGCGACGTGGATGATCTTTTTGGAATTCAGTTGCCGCAAATGAATTACTTGTTACAGCGGCGAGCATGCCGACGACGCCGATCAGGGCAAAGGTTTTACGCAGATTTTTTGTGTTCAGCATGATGTGTTCCTTGAGTGTTGAGTAAATTATCGCGGTTTGTATAACCACTTTTACATCAACGTACGCAAAGGATCTGTGCTGACAAGGATACGGCTTTAAGTGTAAGGAAGTGTTTCCATGTCAAATTGCCTAACGGGTTACTTCGAAGAAATCCCGTTTCAAAAATTCTTCCAGTTCGGTACTGTCTTGCACTCGTGCCGACAAAATAACGACGCGACCCAGGCGTGGAGAGTTCCAGCTGAAATCGCCTTTTTCGTAGATACGTATCAATTCGATCATTCTCCGTACGATGGCGGTATCGATATCGAGGGTAGGTCCGGCATCGACGGTAATCAACTGACGCGAAGTGGTTCTGCGACGTACATCCCAGCCACGGAATAAAAACTCTGCCGTACGCACACCTTTGAACGTGATTTGAAACACGCCGCCGGATTCATTACGACCGCGCGATTGTCTTTGCATCATCTCGGCAATATTGGCGCGCGCAATCGCATTGTCATCTTGCGCTGGCTGCCTGTCGCTGGAATCCGGTTCCATGATGCCGGCCGCGCGGCGACGCTCACGTGCGGCCTGGATCATGTCCGACATGTCGGGTGGCAAAGGTGCAGTGCTGGTCGATTTTGGCGCGATAGGTGGCGGTTTGGCTTTTGCCACCTCATTCGTCTTGCTAGGCGCGGATTTTTTCTGCGGGCTGGACTTTGCCTGTTTGGTCTCGTTCGGTTGCCCGGATTTTTTGATTTGCGGCGATGGCTGTGTAATCGCGGTCGATGCGTCGGGTTTAGATGACGGAGCTTGCGCAATCAGACTGACCGTCAGCGGCGCGGTTGGCGAGTCGCCTGTTTCTGCCACGCGCACGGTTGGGCGATCCAGCGCATAAAGCAGGATCAGAGCATGTATCAGCAGTGAGAGCCCGATGCCGATGGCAGTGCGAGCGCGCTTGTTGGCTAGAGTCGGATTGGACTTCATGTTCTACAGCAAATGGAAACTGCTGCCATTATGAACGCGCTGAGGATTTTTGTTTGACTGATCTTTTGTAAAGTTAATCGCGCAATTTGCGCATGGTGGCGCTGTTTTAAGGGCAATTTAATAATTTTGTGTTGGGCACGCTTGCGTGCAGGGAACGACTTTCGGGGATTTTCTGACATGCAAGCTTGTGCATCTGTCATTTTATGGTGCTTGCAGAGCAGCCTTGAGCAGGAGCAAGATAGCCCAACTTTTATAAAAATGGCTGGAGACCTGTAATGCACATTATCCGCAAATTCTACGGCTTGCTTCTTGTCGTTTTCCTCACAGCATGTGCGACGTCAGCACCGTTGCCAGCCAGTACACCGCTCGCCAATGCTCAGCCAATTGCCGCGCCGGAACAGCAGGTTTATCTCAGCCCGGAGCAGATCGATACCACGCGTTTCCTGGGGCCGCCGCCGGATGCAGCTGCTACCAAGCGCGAGATTGCTTATATGTTGTCACTGCAAAAGCATCGTACGCAGGCGCAAGCCAAGATGGCTGCGGCCGATCTGGACCAAAGCGTTTTCCGCTTCGCCGATGTAATGGGCGACAAGTTCGAAAAGGAATTTTTGCCCAAGACAGCCAAATTGTTCGCGACCTTGTACAAGACCGGCAACGGTCTGGATAAACAAGGTAAGAAGAAGTGGAAGCGCGTGCGTCCGCCACTAGCCGACGCGCGTATCCATCCAGTCACCAAGTATTCGTCCAGCGGTTCTTATCCTAGCGGCCACGCCACTTTCAGTTACCTGTCGGGCATCGTTTTAGCAGACATGGTGCCGGAAAAGAGCGAGCAGATTTTTGCGCGCGCTCGTGCTTTTGGCGAGAATCGCGTCATCGGTGGCGTGCATTATCCGAGTGACGTGGCAGCAGGGCAGCGTTTGGCGACGATGATTGCGGTCTTGATCCAGCAGAATCCTGCGTTTCAAAACGACTATGCGGCAGCCCGCGCAGAATTGCGTGCGGAGCTGGGTTTGCCGTGATTGTCTGCAAAGTTGAGCGACTAAACCGTTGCGCCCCAGGCATCGCGCAAGATAGACAGCATGCCGACGATCACTGGTTCGAACTCGGCCGCGACTGGATACAGGAAGGAGAGCTGGGTCTCGACGGTGGCGTGGCTCCAGATCACGATCTCCGCTTTTTCTGCGGCTACCAGCGCCAGATCTTCTCGCATCAGCGCCAAGCCGACACCGGCACGTACCAGACTGTGTGGTGAGGTCAGCTCGTCGGTTTCCATCACGATGTTGGCTTGCAGGCCCTGACGACCGAACATCGCAACCAGTAATTGATGGACATGACTTTTATCTGGCGCACCTATCCACGGCATCGCCGCGATATCTTTCCAGCCGCAAGTAGAAAGCTGCTTTGCATAACTGATGGGTGCGACTACGCGATAACGTACGCCGCGTAAGGGCAGGCTGGCGACATCGCGATTGTTGACGGTGCCGATGTAGAAGCCGGCAGCAATTTCACCGCTGGCGACGCCTTCCAGAATTGCACCAGCCAACACGGAGCGCGTTTTGATTTCCAGCAGTGGCAGGGCGGCCATCAAGCCATTGAGAAAACTACCCAGTCGTAAAAAGTCCGGATCACCCAAGGTGCCGATCAATACGCGGCCTGTGATTTCACCCTTGATTTCCTTGGCTTTGGCCAGCGTGGCATTGAAGGCGCTGAGCGTGCGCTCCACTTCCGGCAACAAGAGTTCGCCATCTTTAGACAAGGCGATGCGACCATGACTGCGGTCGAATAATGCGATGCCGAGTTCCTGCTCCAAGGCTTTGATATGTCCGGTCACTGCCGGTTGTGTGACGTGCAGCGTTTCCGCAGCCTTGGTGATGTGCCCAAGTTTGGCAACTGTCACAAAGGTTCGAAGTTGATAAATTTCCATAGGCGGCGTGCGCTCCCTTTTTACATCCAGCCGATTTGCATCAGTCTGCTTGAGCCCGGTGTGCCGAACGGTATTGTTGTGTTCATCGCGAACGGCCGGTCTTGTTCTGCAAAATTCTCGCGCCACGCAAGTACGCGAGGCAAATGGTCTTGCATGCAGTGTAGACGGCGACGCGGGGAATCGGCAACAAATCGATAGCGTTAAGAAGGCGTGAACTGATTGCGCTCACGCCCTCGCTAAACGATTTGATCAGGCTGGCAAGTAGCGTATTTGCGATGCATCTATGCCGAGACGGACGGATGCTGAATCCGCAAACTGCGCCATGCCGGAGAAATGCGCCTGATCAGCCGTGATGATGGCTTCACCCACGCGCACGCGATAGCGTGTGAACTCGCCGAGAAATTCACTGTGTTCGACCGCACCGTTGAGCCAGATGTAAGCGCCGTCATGCACTGCATCGCCGACGATCATCTTGATCGTGTGCGGACGGAAGCTGATCGCTACGCGACCGGCTCGTGCCGAAGGATGTTTAGGCAATGTGATGTCGCCGATGCCGGGCGCACGGAAGCGCAAGGTGTCGCCACTGATGTGATCGATTTCGCCGGACAGCAGATTGGTGGTGCCGACAAAATTCGCGACAAAAGGATTAGCCGGGTAATCGAACAGCGCGGCTGGCGTGCCAAGTTGTTGCACGATGCCTTTATCCATCACCGCCATGCGGTCAGCAGTCGTCATCGCTTCTTCCTGATCGTGCGTGACGAAGACGGTGGTGATGCCGAGCTTGCGCTGCAGCGACAATAATTCTTCACGCATTTGCACGCGCAATTTTTTATCCAGATTCGATAATGGTTCATCCAGCAGGAGCACTTGCGGCTCGATCACGACGGTGCGCGCCAAGGCCACGCGTTGTTGCTGACCGCCGGAAAGCTGATTCGGACGGCGATTCGCGAATTGCGACAGGCTGACCAATTCCAGTACGGCGCCAACCTTTTGCTTGATGGTGGCTTTGTCCATGCGACGTTCAACCAGACCGAAAGCGACGTTATCCCATACCGTCATGTGCGGCCACAGCGCATAGCTTTGGAACACCATGCCGATATTGCGTGCATGCGGAGGCACGCCGGTGATGTCTTTGCCATCGACCAGCAACTGGCCGCGTTGATGTTGGTTGAAGCCGGCGATCAAGCGCAACAGCGTGGATTTACCAGAGCCTGATGGACCGAGCAGTGCGAAGAATTCACCCGGCTCGATGCGCAGGCTGATGTCTTTCAATACTTCTGTTTTGCCACCGTCATAAGACAGGCCGATATTTTTGCACTCGACTGCGATTTTTTTGAGTTGTTTCATGATGTCGCTTTCACTTCATTAGTTGCTATCGTGCCTGTCGGCGGGCTTAGTGTGATGTTCGCCAGTGGCGGCAGCTCTTCGTCTTCTACGCGTTTGGATCTGGTCAGCGCCGAAGTACGTTCGACGACAACATGCGATGCATAAGTGCCGAGCGCGACGATGATGACGGCCAACACGCCCAGTGCAGCACCCGGTCCGCGACCCGCGATACTTTGCATATACAGATAGATGCCATAGCTCATAGGCGCTTGCGATTCGGATGAAGTCAGCAAGATGGTGGCCGACAGTTCAACTGCCGCGGTGATGAAGCTGGTGACGAAACCAGCCAGAATGCCGCCCGCCATCAGCGGGATCACGATGCGTTTGATCGTGCTGGCCTTGGATGCGCCCAGACTTTCTGCCGCCTCTTCCAGACTGACGTTGATCTGTTGCAGCGCTGCCATGCAAGAACGCAACGCATACGGCAGACGACGGATCGCATACGCAATCATGATCAACACCCAAGTCTGCGTGAACAGCGTATCGGTGAAAGGAATCATCACGTCTTTGAACAAACGCAGATAACCGATCGCCAACACGACGCCGGGGATCGCCATCGCGGCGCTGGCCGCGTAATCCAGCCATTGGCGACCGACCATTTTGGTACGCAGTATCAGATAAGCGATGGCAGTGCCGAGCACTACGTCGATCAAAGCTGCCAAGCCGCAATACAGCAGCGTGTTACTGATCATGCTGCCGGAGTTGGAAACCACCGTTGTGTAATGTTGCAGCGTGTACGCATCCGGCAATACCGAGAAGCTCCAGACGCTAGCCAGCGACAACAGCAAGATGCCGAGGTGCGGTGACAAGACCACGAGCAGTACGATGGCGATCCAGCCGTACGCCATGAAGGATTGCCATTTGCTCAGCTTGCGACGTTGTATGGCGCTACCGCCTTTTTGCGTCGTCGAGTAATCCTTGCCCTTGAGTACGCGCGCCGACATCCACAATGCGAGGATGGAGAAGCCGATCATGATGAAAGAGATTACATAGCCAAGCGGATCGTCGAGGCCGACTGATGTGATGCGCAAGTAAGCCTGCGGTGCCAGCATATTGGTCGTGCCCAATACGAGCGGTGTACCCAAATCATCGAAGACTTTAACGAAGACCAACGCTGCGCCGGCGATAAAGCCAGGCATCGCCAATGGAAAAATCACGCGGCGGAACAGGCGAAAACCTTTTGCGCCCAGATTCAATGCGCTTTCTTCCATCGCGCCGTCGATGTTGCGCAAGGACACGATCAGATTCATCAAAATGAATGGGAAGTAATGAATACTTTCCACGAACACGATGGCACTCAGCCCATCCATGATCGGAATCTTGAAATCGAACCATTCGCTCAACAGCAAGTTAATGCTGCCGTTGGTGCCGAAGATCAATTGCAATGCGACTGCGCCGACGAAGGGCGGCATGATCAGTGGCAACACGCCTAAGGTCTGGATCAGAATTGCGCCGCGAAATTCAAAGCGTACCGTCAGATAAGCGAGCGGAATCGCGATCATCGAGGCAAACAATACCGACAGCAAGGAGACGCTCAAGCTGTTGATAAAGGATTCCCGCAACAGCGATTGCTCGAAGAAGGTGACGAAGTGATGCAGCGTGAAGTTGCCATCCGTGCCGAAGGCAGAAAGGATGACGGTGCCGACCGGCAGAATCAGGAACGTCAACAGTATCGCGGCGATGATGATCGCGATCAGGGTTGGCGCAATTGGATATCGAAATCTCATAGTGGTGTCCTTCTCGGTGCCTGTGCACTGAGAATGTCTGTACGGAATAGCTGATGGATGAGGGACGAATCCATGGTGAACTAGTGGACTCGTCCCGTTCGCTAGCGCAACGCTGCGCTAGTTGATTACTTGATTGCGGCTGATGCTTGTTGCGCCAGTTCGGCTGCCTTCTGGTAATTAGCCTTGGCTTTGGAACTCCATTGTTCTTCCAATGCAGATACCTGACGGTTGTTGGCGTCGCCGCTACCTTTTTTCGACAGTGTTTTGGAGAACAATTCGAGGAAGGCCGGTTGCTCTACCAGTTGCACATCAACCTGCGGTGAATAAGCCAGCGTACGCGCTTGTTTGATCAATGCGGCTGCTTGTGGCGATGGTTTCGCTGCCAGTTTTTTCTCGGCTTCTTGGATTGCCTTGGTTGCAGCTTGCAATTCCTTGAGGCGGAAGGTGATCGTTTGATCAAACATCGACGTCACAACGTGATAACGCGCTTGTGCCTTCATGGAATCAAACTGCACCTTGGACTTCTTCGCGACTGCAAAGATATCCGGATAGCCTGGCGGCACCTTGGTTTTCAATTTGTCGTAAGGGACGATAGGCATGCGCGAGATTTTTGGATCGAGCAATACTTCCTGTCCTTCGTTCGACAAGGCAAAGGCCATGAACTTCTTCGCATCGGTTGGATTCTTCGCACCGGCTACCAGCGCAATGCTGGCTGGGACGACTGCCGTGACGCTTGGATAAACGAAGTCCACCGGGAAGCCGCTGTATTTGCCGGCCAGACCAAAGAAGTCGATCACCAGACCAAGGCCGAATTGACCACTGTTGACGCCGTCCGGCACGCCAAAGGAGCGTTCGGTGATTTGCGCGCAATTGCCGGAAATCTCCAGCATCTGTGCCCAACCCTTGTCCCAGCCTTCGCCTTGCAAGATGGTTTCGACCGTCAGATGCGAAGTGCCGGAGCGCGATGGCGCGCTGAATGCAACGTGACCGAAGTAAGCCGGTTTGGTCAGATCGCTCCATTCTTTAGGCACAGGCAATTTGTTCGCAGCCAGATAGCGCGTGTTCCACATGATGCCGTAGCCCGATAAGGCCTGGCCGTAGTACATGCCATCCGGATCGTTCAGTGGATAGTTGCCGATCTTGGCAGGCGCATTCGGATTTTTTACTTCAGGCGCTTTTTCCAGCAGCTTGTCATGCGACAGCACTTCGAACGCATCAGGCGCGGATGCCCAGAAGATGTCAGGACGTTGTCCTGGCGAGACTTCCTTGATGAATGCCAGCGAGGCATTGGTGTTCTTGTTCAGGACTTCGACCTTGATATCCGGATATTTCTTCTCGAAAGCCTTCTTGTAGGTTTCGGTGATTTCTTTCGGGAAGGACGTGATGATGGTGATAGGTGCCGCGTGAGCGCCGGCGAATGCCAGCGATAGTAGCGATGCAAGCACCGTATGACGTGCTGTGAATTTCATTGTGTCTCCTCATGTATAGACAGCGCGTAGCTGTTCTGTCCGGACTATAACGAGGGCAAAAATTAAGAGCCAATCATAAATTCCGATGTCATTACAAAGAAATCGTGATGCTGCACTGCAATCACTGTTTGGTTGGTCGATGTTTGCATCGAGGCTGTTTGGATCGCACAACAAAAAACGTCAAAGACATTCCATATTTACAACTTACTGCAGGAATTTAGAAAAAAATCGCCATGCTGCGACGCAGCAATTGCGTGTAAATGTGCATCCGGAAATTTTTCAAGATGGGTGATTTCTTGCGCAATTGCGAATTTGGTTTTTCCTATAAATGGCGCGGTTTGGCGGGCGATTTACATTATAAATATTATGAATATCAGGCATTCATCGCAACGCAGCAGAAGGCCCAAAAAGTCGATTTTTTAAGGGTAATCACGTATTGCCGGTACGTATAACTACGTATTGTTCGCGTATAGGTAACTACGTATCGTCACGAAATCTTAACGTTAGCTTCACCCGATGCTGAGATGGGCAACCAGCCTTTCTCATCTTCCCTAAACTGCTCCGCGCCGACATTTGCCTACCTATCCGGCAGTCGAAATGTTCCCCGCTCATAGGTGGAATGCACTGCGGCAAAGTTTAGGCAAGGCTGGGCCATCAGCTCAGAAAACGGCTTGTTTCACGAAAGTGAAGGTGAGGATTAGGTTAAGACGACTGTTTTGGTAGTCCGGCAAGGATTGCGAAAGCAGAAGGCGGAACGGCATTACGACCGATTCAGAAATGACTGCCTTAAAAACAACATTCTGCGCGTGTCTTTGCAGCAGTATGCGAACACATAAATTTATCAATCGTTGTCTGCTTTGTAAAAAATACAAACAGTGGCGAACATGAGGAAGAAAAATGATGGCACTTTTTAATTCAGGAGTATGCAAATGAGCGGCGGACCAGCATTAGCATTAGACAAACCAGTATCCAACAAGCGTTGGCTGCAATTGCTCGTCGGCGTCGTATGTATGATCGCAACCGCGAACATTCAGTACGCATGGACATTGTTCGTTCCAGAAATTCAACAAGAATTCGGCTGGAAGCGTGCAGAGATTCAAATCACATTTACCATTTTCGTTCTGGTACAAACCTGGCTCGCACCGATTGAAGGTTACTTCATCGATAAATTAGGCCCACGCCTGATGGTCGCATTCGGCGCTGTCTTTATCGGTTTCGCTTGGTACTTGAACTCGCAAGCCACATCGTTGACCGGCTTCTACGTCGGCGCAGCGTTCGGTGGTATCGGCGTCGGTTCGATCTACGCAACCTGTATCAACAACGCGTTGAAATGGTTCCCGGACCGTCGTGGTCTGGCAGTTGGCTTGACCGCTGGTGGTTACGGTGCTGGTTCTGCTGCAACGATTCTGCCTATCGCAGCAATGATCGAATCGTCGGGCTTCCAAGAAACCTTCCTGTTCTTCGGTATCTTGCAAGGTTCGCTGGCATTCATCGCAGCATGGTTCTTGCGTTCGCCAGCTAAAGGCGAAGTACAAGCATCGAGCAAATTGGCGCAAGCAACTCGCGATTACACCTTGAAAGAAGCACTGAACACCAAACTGTTCTGGCTCATGTTCTTGATGTTCATCTGCGTAGTTACTGGCGGCATGATGGCTGTAGCGCAATTGGGCGTGATCGCAAACGATTTGGGCGTACATGACTTCCAAGTTGATCTTCACTTCTGGGTCATGGCAGCGTTGCCATTGGCACTGATGCTCGATCGCATCATGAACGGTATCTCGCGTCCATTGTTTGGCTGGATCTCAGACAACATCGGCCGTGAAAAAACCATGGTTATCGCGTTCACACTGGAAGGCTTCGGCATTATTGCTCTGGGCTACTTCGGTCACAACCCATACGCGTTCTTGATCTTGTCCGGCGTCGTGTTCTTGGCATGGGGCGAAGTTTACTCCCTGTTCTCGGCTCTGGCTGGCGATGCATTCGGTACCAAGCACATCGGCAAAATCTACGGCGTGTTGTACACCGCTAAAGGTATCGGCGCTCTGTTCGTACCACTGGGTAACTTGATGATGGAAGCAACCGGTACATGGTCTACTGTTCTGTACACGGTGGCATGTATGGATATCACGGCAGCGATCCTTGCTATCGTGGCCCTGCGTCCGACATTGAAGAAACACGTAGCGCACTCGAGAGAGTTGTTGGCGAAGGAGAACGCGGCAGCAGCTAGCGGCGGCGCTCCAACACCAGCGCATGCGTAACTAGGTTTTTCCCCTAGTAGTAAATAGACTCAACTTTCAAGGCTCCTTCGGGAGCCTATTTTTTTTACCGCAAGAATGAAAGCCGTGACATGAAAGAGGAACAGCAGCCTGCTGTGATCAATGCCTTGCTGGAAGGAGTCGCACGCGACAGAAGGGCGATGAGCGATGCCATCGTTGCACTGAATCAGCGGATCGAAGAATTAAACAGCAACGCAAAACACGCATCAACAAAAGAACAAGAGGCCTCCAAAGGCTATATGCGCTGGCTGCTTATGCCAGCAATCGCCATCGCGGTAGCGCTCTGGTTATACGTGCCCAGCCCATTCTCGATACAAGATATGCGGGAAGAAAAAGCAAAGCTGACCAAAGATATCGCCAAATTGCGGCAGAGCGGTGCCAATGCCGATGTGATCACCTGCGAAGTGGATCAGGAAATACGCTTCTGCGCCAAGATAGATAAAAGTGCGCGCGGCGATTGGGCCGGATATCAGATTATTCAAAACAAGTAAGTCAGCAATACACAATCAATAGCAACTATTCCCTAACTGGCTATCGCCGTATAAAGAAAAACACATCATCGCCATCCTTGTGCCGCCAAGAGTTTTTATTTAAAAACAGGCTTATTGGTTAGAATGAGATTCATACCAACACGGGAGATGACTGCATGTCGCATGTACCGCTTGGCCTGATTTCTGTTGTGATCCTTCTCTTGCATGCGGCCGGCATACTTGCTGCAGCACATGCCTTGATGCATACGCGTACTCCGCAGGGCGCAGTCGCCTGGGTTTTCGGCTTGATACTGCTGCCGTACTTCACCTTGCTGCCTTACCTCTTCCTCGGCAGTAAACACTTCTCCGGCTACGCCGAACTGCATCAGTCGCGACAGTCGCGCAAGCGCACCTTGGCCGATGCGACTTGTCAGGCACGGAGCAAACAGTATCCACCCCATCCGGATGCACAACGTTACGCAGCGATTAGCGCCATGCTCGGCGTCCCTTTCCTGAGCGGTCATCGCTTGCGTCTGTTGATCAATGGTGCGACTACCTTTGACGCGATTTTTGAGGCCATTGCTGCGGCTGAACATTATGTGTTGGTGCAATTCTTTGTCATCCACGACGATGAACTTGGTCGTCGACTGCAAACGGCGTTGCTGGAACGTGCGGCGGCAGGTGTGCGCGTTTATCTGTTGTATGACGGCGTAGGCAGTCACGCACTGCCTAATAGTTATGCCGCCATCTTGCGTGACGGTGGCGTACAAGTGCATCCCTTTGCAACACGACGCTGGAAGAACCGCCTGCAACTCAACTTCCGCAATCATCGTAAGGTCGTCGTCGTCGATGGCTGGCGCGGCTTTGTCGGTGGCTTGAATGTAGGTGATGAATATCTCGGCAAAAAACCACCGTTGTCGCCATGGCGCGATACGCACATGGAGTTGCAAGGCCCGGCAGTCGCCGATCTGCAAATGGCATTTGATGAGAACTGGCACTGGATCACCGGCCAACAACTGCAGCTGTTGGCACCATGCGTCACAGACGGCCCGGCCACTAGCCTGATTGCCGCAACCGGCCCCGCCGATGAGCAAGAGACGTGTTCGCTGTTCTTCGTGCAACTGATACACGCAGCGCGTGAGCGCATCTGGTTGAGCACACCTTATCTAGTGCCGGATTCCGCCTTGAACGCTGCATTGCAGTTGGCCGTGTTCCGTGGTGTCGATGTCCGCATCCTGATTCCTTCGCGTCCCGATCACCGCACTGTATATATGGCGTCGACCTTGTACGCGCATGAATCGGTGCGCGCCGGGATACGCGTATTCCGCTATCAACCCGGCTTTGTGCACCAAAAGGTCATGCTGATCGATAACGACACCGCTGTAGTCGGCAGCATGAATCTGGATAACCGCTCACTACGCCTCAACTTCGAAATCAGTGCGCTGAACGTCGATGAGACTTTTGCGGGAGAGGTGGAGGCGATGCTGCGCAAGGATTTTGAGCAAGCTGTCGAGATAGCCGGGAATGACTACGCGCGCTTGCCTTATCTATATAGAGTGGCCATACACGTGGCGCGCTTGTTCAGTCCGGTGTTGTAGCTGGGCGCTCTGATCGAACGGCCGCCAGACTTCGGCGGCACGTCGCGACCATTCATACGGCTGTATCCGCGCTATGACTTACATCAACTTGATGACACCACAGCCCAGGCGTTTGCCTGAGTTGCCGGTTGGCTGTGTTTTGTAATCGTCAGGATCAGCGTGCACGATCAAACCTTTGCCCACGATGCTGGACGCGGCATCATTGCTGATTGCGCTGGCCGGGATGCTGAGTTGCAGTTGAGCGTTGCCGCTGGCGTCGGCTGTAATGTTGCCCAGATCACCGACATGATGCGCACCATGCATAGGATCACCATGCGCTTTGCCCGTCGGGTTGAAGTGGCCACCGGCGCTCATCCCATCGGGCGCGCTGCAATCACCTTTTTCATGAATATGGAAGCCGTGCGGGCCAGGCGGCAAGCCGGTCAGGCGCGCATCCACCAATAACTGATCACCTTTTTTGATGAAGGTCACAGTGCCTTGCGCCTTGTTGCCTTGCGTGGGAGCCATGTTGGCGACAGCGATAGGGTCTGAGCCAGACATTGATGCACAACCGGTAATAACGACGATGCTTAATAGTGCGAGTGACAGTTTTTGCATGACGAACTCCTGGGTGAGTTGGCAAAGGTGGCATCCGTCGTGACAACGATTGCCGAAGTTTCTTTATACAGGGTTTGATCGCGCTGTTCTATTGCTTATCGAACATCGAATACTTTGCCGTCACTTTTTCTTTGTGCCACCGTTGTTGATTTCAATTCAGCCCAAAATTCACAATGTATAACCTTTTATCCCATATTCATGGGATAAAAGAAGTGAGTAATGTGTGGACAATGACCCGATCTAACTCAAAGCACTCATAAAAACTACATCGGCTTAAAGTGGATGTCTCATTTGCATTGGCGATGCATAAAAGAAAAACTCATCTATAAGAAAGATTGGTCCAGCATGTCTAAAGCGCTTAGCGAATTCAAATCATTTATTCAAAAAAATATTGTGGGCTTTTCAGAGTTTGAGAAAAAGCTAGCAAAGTTAATTTTAGATAATTTTTCTAATGTGGAAAGTACGGGAAGTGCAGGCGGGAAAAGGGGTAAAGCGATCGCAAAGTTAATCGCAGATGCGGGAGATTCTGCGTCGAGTGATTTAAAAATTGAAATGGGAGCAGCATCAAGTAATGCTAATAAAATTAATCGACTTACTGGCATCACGATTGAGCATTTCCGCGGCTTTTCAAAGGCACAAACTTTGGAATTCAAAAATCTTTATACATTTGTTTATGGGCCAAATGGAACTGGAAAATCAAGTCTCTGTGAGGCTTTAGAGTTCAGCTTGTTGGGAGCAATAAGTGAAGCTGAAGCAAAGCGAATTGAAATTGGCACATACATTAAGAATGCTATTACCAAGAAATCTCAACGGCCGATACTTTCAGGCGTTGGGGCTAACGGAAGTATCGTTGCAGTGAATGCAGATCCAAAGAATTTTGAATTTTGTTTTATAGAGAAGAATAGAATCGACGGATTTGCACGCGTTGCTGCGAATACTGCGCAAGCGCAGCAAAGTAGACTTGCCGCCCTCTTTGGCTTGGAAGAGTTCAATACATTTTCAACTCAGTTTAATGAGAATTTTGATAGCTACGTTGATTGCGTTGGTAAAAAAGCTAAAGAGTTATCGGATAAAGAGAAACAAATTGCAGGGCATAGAGCTAATTTGTTATTAGTGCCTCAGAAAGAAAAAGACATAAAAACTAGAGAGGAAGCAGTATTGCTCAAATTCGCAAACTGTAAAACCTTGGACGATGTGAAATCGCAGATATCCGGCACAGATGAGATTGCTGGAGTTCTTAAAAAAAATCATGCTGAAATTGGCAGGCTTACAAATTTAAAATCGGCAAATGATCCTGGAATTGATGCAATTTCAGAAGAAGTAAAAACACTAACGACGCTTATTCAAGAACGAAAAGACGCAAAGCAGTTTCTGTCGATTTATAAAGAGCAGTTATCTCTTGGTGATCTGTATGCAGCTGTATTGAAAAACCAAGATAGATACAAAGATAAATGCCCAGCATGCGAATCAATACTATATGAAGATGGTTTGTTGGTTGTCCCCGTTAATCCTTACGAAAATGCTGTTGAAAAATTAAAGCAGTTTGAAGTTGCTCTTAACAAGGAAAAAAGAATTAAGGAAATTACAGCTTTATTAGAAAGTAGATGGCCACTTTTGGCATCAAAAATAACTAACTTATATTCTGTTGCATCACTCGTAAAATTTTCTCAAATAGGGGATATCTCAGTCCTGAAAGATACGTGTGAAAATGTGACTAGCTCGGCGGCATTAGAGGCTGCTTTAAATCAACTTCTGAAACAGGTTGAATTATTTGCTGCTGTTAAAGCTTCAATCACAGCATTCAATTTGGAAATAGGAAAAGCTAAAGCGGAAATTATAAAGATAGAGACAGAGAACAAAAAGCTAACTTCAACGTTAGAGGAAATTGTTTCGATCAAAACAATTTTGAAAGAAAATATAACGAATGCTAGTGCGGCAAATACAGCAATAGAAAAATTCAAAACGGAAAATGAGTCGCTTATAAAAGAAGTCGAAAATGAAAAGCCAGTCGTAGCCCGCAATAATAAATATTTGGTTGCTTACGAGAGTTTTCGAGAAAAATTGTTGGCGTTCAACAGTAATCTCCCGCTCACTCTTGCTGCTGATTTGAATGAGAAAACGTTAAAATTTTATAACGCAATTAACCGGCACGATCACATTTCAGATCAACTGAAATCGTTGACCTTGCCGACTGCGGCGGGAAAGAAAATTGAGATCGAGTTCCATGGCGGCGAGCGTTGTGATGCGTTACAAATATTAAGCGAAGGACATATTCGATGTTTGGGGTTGGCAATTTTATTATCTAAAATTGTTCGCGAAAATTTACCATTTTTAATTTTTGACGACGTTGTTAACTCAATTGACGACGAGCATAGAAGTGGAGTCGTCGAATTACTCTTGGGTGACGAAGAGATTAAGAATAGGCAATTGATAATTACGACTCATGGAGAGGAATTCGTAAAGCGACTAGAAAATGCAGTGCCAAAGAAAGACTATGCAAAAACTGTCAGCAGAATAGATTTTTTAGTCCCTACGGAGGCCAAGACGATTGTCATTAAGTTGGAATCTGCACGCCACTATTTGGTTGTGGCTGAACAAAGCTATGCGGATGGAAAAGTACGTGATTGCTTGAGCTATATGCGTAAGTCACTGGAAGAGCTACTCAACCGTTTATGGAAAAAAATTGGTGAGAAAAGCCATACCGCACAGGTAACGGTTGGAATGCGAGGTCCAGATGCTTCGCCCGATTTGATGAGTATTGCAAATGGACTTCATGGATTTCTTCAGAAAAAAGAAGTTTCCATTTACCAACAAATGATTCCCCCTCTGGCACAAATTTTAGGAAAAGAAACCAAATATCCGTTGGAGTGGAACTGTCTTAATAAAGGAACCCATGAAGCAGATGCAAAAGAAGAGTTTGATGCCCCAGCAGTAAAAGCACTTCTTTCTATTTTGATGGAAATGGATACGGCATTTGCATCTGGGGCAATGCCGCCGCCTTTACCTTTGGCAATCTCGTAATGTGAATAGGCGGCGCGATGCTGTGTGTTTTTTGACTGGATATTGAACTGTGGCTAATTCTGAACCAAGTACTTTTCGCTACTTCGCTTACGGCTCAAATATGAGTTCTGTTCGCCTTCTAACACGTATCCCATCTGCTCGTAGTATGGGTATAGCCCAAGTTCGTGGGTATCGTCTTGTATTTGACAAAATTAGTAAAAAAGATGGTTCAGGAAAAGCTGATTGTGAAAGGACCGATGACGCAGATTCGGTAGTTTTTGGAGTTTTATTTCAGATTGATATGCAGCACAAACAAGCACTGGATGCTGCTGAAGGGCGCGGTTTGGGATATGAGTCTGTTGATGTTGATGTAACAACGGCAGATGGAATTGTATTAGCCACGACCTATCTTGCAACACGCAAGAATCCTGAATTGAGACCATATTCCTGGTATCTCCATCACGTATTGACCGGCGCGGCTGAATTTGATCTCCCTAGAGCATATGTCGAAAAAATTGCAGTAGTAGAGTCTGATGTCGATCCGAATCGCGAACGAGAAGAGCTGGAGTTAGATATCTATAGCCGAACAAAGGCCTCGTAAAGATTGGTCTTTACTTGACCGTTGGGATGAATAGATTTTTGGGGTTAACTTAATCTATATGTTCGGAAGCGGGAGCTATTGCTGGTGACTTGCTCATTAATTGCGTGTAACAGAGTAAACTCCGTCCCATCTTTCGCATTTCCGCGATACGAACATTCTTGTGAGTAACTATGTCTGAAGCATCCTTCCCCCTATTTGCCGACCTTAACCTGAGCGAGCCTATCCTGCGCGTGCTGCAGGAATTGGGTTATGAGTCACCGTCGCCGATTCAGGCAGCCACGATCCCGCTGCTGATGAATAACCGCGATGTACTTGGGCAAGCGCAGACCGGTACGGGTAAAACAGCGGCTTTCGCCTTGCCTATTCTGGCGCGTATTGATATCAAACAGACCACGCCGCAAGCCTTGGTGCTGGCACCTACGCGCGAACTGGCGATCCAGGTGGCGGAGGCTTTTCAGCGTTATGCGACTTATATTCCCGGTTTTCATGTGTTGCCGATTTATGGCGGCCAGAGCTATGGCTCGCAATTAAGCGCATTGCGCCGTGGCGTGCATGTGGTTGTCGGTACGCCAGGTCGCGTGATTGACCATCTGGAAAAAGGCTCGCTTGATCTGTCCAAGATCAAGACGATGGTGCTGGATGAAGCCGATGAGATGCTGCGCATGGGCTTTATCGATGATGTGGAAACCATCCTGCAAAAAACGCCGGAATCACGTCAGACCGCATTGTTCTCCGCGACCATGCCTTCCGCCATCAAGCGCATCGCCACGACTTACTTGCGCGATCCTGACTTGATTACTGTCGCTGCCAAAACTGGCACCGCCGACAATATCCGTCAACGTTACTGGTTGGTCAGCGGCATGCAGAAGCTGGAAGCGCTCACGCGTATCCTGGAAGCGGAAACCTTTGACGGCATGATCATCTTCGCGCGTACCAAATTGGGTACCGAAGAATTGGCGAGTAAATTGCAGGCGCGCGGTTTCTCCGCTGCGGCAATTAACGGCGACATTCAACAGCAACAACGCGAGCGCACGATCCAGCAACTGAAGGATGGCAAAATCGACATTCTGGTTGCGACCGACGTTGCTGCGCGCGGTCTGGACGTTGAACGCATCAGTCACGTTATCAATTACGACGTACCGCACGATCCGGAAAGCTATACCCATCGCATCGGTCGTACCGGCCGTGCTGGCCGCAGCGGCGAAGCTATTCTGTTCATCGCACCGCGTGAACGCAATCTGTTGAAGGCGATCGAGCGCGCCACGCGTCAACCTATCTCCGTGCTGGAATTGCCTAGCGTGGAAGCGGTCAATGATGTGCGTATCTCCAAGTTCAAGGAACAGATCGCCGAAACCATCGCAGCCGGTGGTTTGGATGTATTCCACTCGCTGATCGAAGATTACGAGCGCGAACACAATGTGCCTGCAGTGGAAATCGCTGCGGCATTGGCCAAAATGGCGCGCGGTGATGTGCCGCTGCTGATCGATAAAAACAAGCCAGCGCCACGTGAGTCGTGGGGCAGCGACAAGCCGGTATCCGGCGGTCGCTTTGAACGCTCAGAACGTTTTGAGCGCAATGACAGACCAGAGCGCTCGGAAAGATTTGAGCGTCCTGAACGTAGCGAACGTTCGGCTGCGCCACGCAAGGAGCGTGTCCCACGTGCGCCGGATGAAGGCATGCAAACTTTCCGTATCGAAGTCGGCCATGCGCATGGCGTCAAGCCGGGCAACATCGTCGGCGCGATTGCGAATGAAGCCAACCTTGATTCCAAATACATCGGTCGCATTGAAATTTACGACGATTACAGCACACTTGATTTGCCTGAGACTCTGTCGCCGGAACAATTCAATCACCTCAAAGCAGTATGGGTGGCTGGACAGCAATTGAATATCAGCCGCGATGGCGAAGCTGCCGCATCATCCGCGCCAGCACCAAAGCCTGCGCCAAGAAAAGAAGCCTCGTTCGACAAGCCTGTGCGTAAAGAAAAAGATTTTTCTGAAAGCAAAGAACGTCCGGCACGTGCTGAGCGACCAGCGCCGGCAGCTGCAGCACCAGCTCCAAAAGAACATTTTGAGAGCGATGAGCCAGCAGTGAAAGAGCCGGGCGCGCAGAAGAAAGAACGCACTGCACAGAAAAAAGCGGGCGCGGTTGAGATGGAAGCTTTCCGTATCGAGGTTGGTCATACGCACGGCATCAAGCCAGCCAACATCGTTGGTGCTATCGCGAATGAAGCGGGACTGGAAGCCAAATATATCGGCCGCATCGAGATTTTCGATAATTACAGCTTGCTGGATTTGCCTGCTGGCATGCCGACAGAAGTATTCGACCAATTGAAAACGGTAGCGATAGGTCAGCACAAGTTGCGCATCAGCCATTCCGGTGTGCGTCCAACGGAAGAGCCGTCTCTCGACAAGCGTGTCACTCTGGCTGCTCCGAACAAAGGCGGCGACCGACGCGTAGCGGAAAAAGGGCGCAATACCAAAGCGCCATCGAAGAGAACAGCTGGCGCGCCTAGCCGTCCTTTTGATCCGACCAAGCCTAAGGTGAAGTTGAATCGCAAGTGATGATCTGAGTAATGACTTCTAATCGCTTGCGTCTGATCGCAGGTGCGCAGAGTTAAAAAGAGGGCGATACATTTCGCCCTCTTTTTTTTGTCCTGACCGTTTAGGGGATGTTCGCGCCGTTCTGTTGCTGATTTGATGCAATCCGCTGGCTCAGTATGCAAAAGTGCCACCGCACCCAAACCTGCGCTATTATCGGGAATCGGCAATCGATTGCGAGGTAATGATGAACACCTTACTTTACGCTTTGTTTTGTATCATCCTGCCGCTCTGGCTGTTCGCGGGTTTGTATCTCGGTGTGGAAATCGCCGACGACCTGAAGAAACGCTATCTCAATAAGATCGACAAAATAAAATGAGCGCTTTCCGCCGATAGTTGGCGCTCACATCAGCGGAGCCATTCCGCGTAATTGCAACTTCTTCCTTGCATCCTTGATAACGTCCGGATGTCTTCCTCGCAGTGATGTTGACGATGCTTATCGAGTCAGTGTCGCGAACGTCTGTTTCCATCTCTATCGACTTGTTTCATCACCGGGGCATGCATAGTTCGCAAGTGCGGCAGGCATAGTCTGTATAGTGCGTGATCGACTCAAGGTATTCATGAAAAAAATCACCGTCATTTTATTACTAAGCATTTCTTCCGCGTTCGCACATGCTGACGCCAACATGGATAGACAATCTTATTGCGCCAGCTATGGGGCCATGTTCACATCTATCGCCGCATGGCGCGATCAAGGCGCAAAGCCTGAACATACGCTCGATATGATCATCGGCGTCAAAGGGATACCGTTACAGGTGAAGAAGGATGCAATACAGACGGTTTATTTTGACAAGGCCTTGGCAAATTCCAGAGGTAAGGAATTCGGCCATCAAGTGCGCTTGAGTTGCCTGGCCGAGAAGTGAGGCCAAGAGATGCTGCGACGATGCGTGCTCTTGCTGATCGTCGCAGATAAAAGCTTGAGCGTCTTATCCGATATAGGATAAAACAGCGAAGTCACCGCCATTGAATTGAAATTCCCCAACCTCGCGCATGCCCATGCGTGCATGTGCGCGTATCGATGCTTCGTTATCGCGCCGTATAAAGAGTATGCCTTCGCGCCCTGATTCCAGACGGCGCAATTCTGCAAACATGGCTTGCGCCAATCCCTTGCCGCGTTCGCTCGCATCTACGCAGATCGGGCCATAGACATAAGCATTTGTCGAACCTTTGTATGCAGCAAACATCGTTTTGACGATGGCCAGATCGGCATTCATCTCGCGCGTGGTCGTCATGAGGAATCCAGCCACCTTCTCATTGCGGCGCGCAACGATCAGCGGCATATCGTCCATCATCGCCGCCACGCGTGGCCGTGGCAGATTGGCCGACAAGGTGCCGCCTTGATCTATTTGATTGGCGGCTTGCAGTTTCAGGATGCCGTCTAAATCAGCTTCGCTGGCTTTGCTGATGGTGCCGAGATTTTCAGTCATTACATTTGTCTCCGACAAGGGGCAATCTGTTCATGTTTTTGCTAGCGTAGTCCATGCGCTACTGATGTTGCAAGCGCTTGCGATGCGTTTTTCTATTTGTGTCGAGATCGGTGTTTAAACAAAAAGGGTGACGTTTGCACGTACCCCTTTTTTGTATCGCAGAGCGACGGATTAACAGTCCGTCGCTCAATTCAATGCCTGCTTAAGCATTGGAGTGTTCTTCCTTTGGAAAAGCAATGGCCGCAACAATGATCAACACACACAGCGCGCCCAATGCCTGCAACATCAGTGTGAAGCCACCGCGTTCATGCAGCATCGCAACCAGTCCGACTGAAGCGCCCGCTGCGGTAAATCCCAGGAAGTAACGTACCGAGTAAGCACGTGAGCGCCATTCGTCGCTGGTGTACTTGCCTATCATTGCGTCGTTGACGGTGATTTGTCCAAAGATGCCGATGATGATGCCGATGCAGACCAGAACCAGCGGGATGCCGGACAAGGATGCACCCAGGAAAAGCAGTGGTGCAAGTATCAGAGCCAATGGCAAGAACAAGGTTTTGAGCGAATGCTTGTCGAGTAAATGTCCGATCGCATATTGCGCAAATGCGCCGAACACATAAGTGCCCGCAGCGATGAGGCCGATCAGCGCGGTATTGCTCGTCAGGTCAGCCAGGCGTTCGGTGAACAATTTAGGCAATGCCACTGTGAGCGCATTGAACGTGGTGGAGCTGGCAATGATGGTGATGATGAGTGCGACGATCACGCGCCACATTGCGTCTTTCGATACGCGTGCCGTAGTAGTGCTGGCGGCCTTGCGGCTGCCGCGCGCTTCGTGTTTGACCTTGGTCGCGAAGAAGATGCCAGCGATTACTGCAGCGAGACCCGGCAGCACAAACGCCCAGCGCCAGCCTATGTATTGGCAGACCACACCTGTGATGAGTGCCGACGTCGCAACACCAAGATTGCCCCACACGCCATTGACGCCGACTTCACGGCCGAGCTTGTCGGCATGCGCAACCAGCATCGCGGTGCCGACCGGATGGTAGATCGCAGCGAACAGACCGACGGCCAGCAAGGCGATGCTCAATTGTTGTGGTGACTGCGTCAAGCCAACCGACATCATCGCCAGACCGATGCCGATAAAAAAGATCACCATCATGTGCCGCCGACTCCAGCGGTCACCCAGCCATCCGGTCAGTAGCGAACCCGCGCCGAAAGCGATAAAGCCGGGCGTCGCATAAGGCAGCAAGTCGGCGTAAGACATGCCGAAGACCGGTGCCATGACGATGACCGCTGCGGCGAATACCAGCATCGCGTAGTGATCGATGAAGTGAGCGATGTTCATATAGAGGATGACGGTGCGGGGATGATTCATTTAATTTGTCTAGCCTTTCTAAAAGAGCCTGATTAGGTTAATCTGACTGCTCATCGACGGGGCGACAACTAACATCGCTTACACGCCAATTCTTAGGCGTCTTTTTGAGTTTGAGAGGAAGAAATGATCGTTGGAGCCACTGCTTACGCGCGCGGCACGCACTTGGGATTGCACGTGCATCGCGAGGCGCAATTGCTGTTTGCATCCAGCGGCATCATGCAGGTGACGACGCCCAAAGGTCGTTGGCTGGTACCGCCTGCGCGCGCGGTTTGGCTGCCGCCGGGAATAGAACACGCGGTCGATGTGTTGGCCGATATTCAAATGCGTGCATTGCTGGTGCCTGCGGATTGGCTGGCAACACATCCCGAAGCGCCACGATTGAATCGTGAGTTCGTGGTCGCAGTCGGCCCCTTGTTGCGTGAGACGATACTCGCCGCATTCAAGCAAGGTTCGCATCCCAAGCGCATTGATCTATTGGTGGAGCTAGCCTTGTTCGAACTCGCCGAGGATGAAGATGCGGCGACCTTCATGCCTTTGCCGACAGATCCGCGCGCGCGGCGCGTTGCTGAAATGATCCTGGCCGATCCCGCCAACGACCGCGAACTGGAAATTCTCGCGCACACTGCCGGCGCATCGGCGCGCACGATCACGCGCTTGTTTCCGGCGGAAACCAATTTGACGTTCAAGGAATGGAGACAACGCGCGCGCATCATGGCTGCAGTCGAAGCCTTGGGGCGTGGCGGCATGTCGATTAAACTGATATCGGCGCAACTGGGATTCAGCAGCGTCGCTGCTTTCGGTCACGCGTTTCGGCAGATCATGGGCATGACGCCGAGTGAGATGGTGCGAAGATCGGGTGCCAAGGATTAAGTGGTGAAGAAAAATGGCACCGAAGCTGAGTGCAATCGGTGCCATTGAATGAATTTTCGTAGTCTATGCAGACATCAATGACACATGCGCCGCCACGATGCGCCAGCCTTGCGGCAGACGTAACCAGGTGTGACTCTGGCGACCGATACGTGCTTCACCTTTGCGCGTGAACTCGGTGTTGGCAGTGGCGTAGTCGCGGCCGTAAGTTGTGATGACGGTGTTGACCAGGTCGCGTTCCAATCCCTTGGACGGACGTGCAAGACGGAATGCCTGGATCGCGTCGTAACCCAACAGATTTTCTCCGACACCGTAGCGTAGCGTGTGCGGGCTGTGCCAGAACAATTCATCGAGTACGGCGACGTCATTGCCGGTTAGCGCTGCTTCATAACGCATGAATGCAGCAGTCACTTCGGCAACGACTTCCGGCAAATTGATTTCGTGTTCCATCTTGCTTGTCCCTTTTTATATTCATTAGTGTCCGCCAAGATAAGCCTTGGCCAATCCATCATTGCTGGCGATTTCTGCTGCTGTTCCTTGTGCCGCAACGCGTCCGCCTTCGATCACATAAGCGCGGTCGGCCAGTGCCAGCGCGAGAGCTGCCATTTGATCCACCAGCAATATCGTCATGTTCTCTGCACGTAGTCTATCCAATGCAGCAAACAATTCGGCGATTACTTTAGGTGCCAGACCCAGCGACGGTTCATCGAGCAGCAGTATCCGTGGCCGCGACATCAGTCCGCGTGCCACTGCCAGCATCTGTTGCTCACCGCCGGAGAGCAGACCAGCGCGTTGATGCAAGCGTTCGCGCAATCTAGGAAAACGCGTCAGCATTTCTTCAACCCGCGTGTTCATGTCTTGCGGATACAGGAAGGCGCCCAGTCGAATGTTATCCAATACCGACAAATCTTTAAACACTTGTCGTCCCTCCGGCACCAGTACCAAACCTTTGGCGACGATGGCATCTGCTGACAACTTGCTTAATTCTGTGCCTTCAAAATGTATGCCGCCGCTCACTGGTCTGTGCAAGCCGGCGAGGGCGCGCATCAAGGTCGATTTGCCGGCACCGTTGGCACCCAGTAGCGCAACCATCTCGCCGCGTTTGACCTGGATGTTGATGCCTTGCAGTACCGGTTCTGCACCGTAACCGGTGACCAGATCGCCGACGCCGAGGACTTCTTCGCCTGTAACGACTCTATGCACGCGTTTGGAAATATCGCTGCTCTCCATACTGGCGTCGCCCAGATAAGCCTGACGCACGGCAGGATCGTTCTGGATATCGGTCGGCGTGCCTACCGCCAATCGTTTGCCTGCATCCAGTACCACGATCTGGTCGCAGATATCCATCACCAAGGTCATATCGTGTTCGACCACGACGACACTGATGCCTGCGGCTGCTATGCGTCGCAACAGTGCGGCAAGTTGTACTTTGTCTTCGGTCGAGAGGCCGGCGGCCGGTTCATCCAGCAAAAGAACATCCGGGTCAGTGGCGAGTGCGCGTGCGATTTCGACCAATCGTCTATCGACATGTGCGAGATCCGCCGCGGACGTATCGGTCGCGCCGAAGTAGCCGCAGTAAGCCAGCAACTGTTGACTCAAGCTGCGTACGCCGGATGCATTGAAGCGTGTCGTGTCGAGCAAGTGTCCGAGCTTGCCGCGACTTGTCGCCAGCGCGACATTGTCCTCGACGCTGAGCGTGCCGAATAATTCTGAAGTTTGATACGTGCGGGCAATGCCTGTTCTGGCAATCGCATAAGCATTTTTGCCTTGCAAGGCTGCACCATCCAGACTGAAGCCACCCTTGGTCGGTTGGTAGAAACCGCTGAGCATATTTAGCGCAGTGGTTTTACCGGCGCCGTTCGGACCGATCAAGCCGGTGATGGCAGCGGGTTTGACTTCAAAGCTCAGATCGGTGACCGCACGAACGCCGCCGAATACCATGCTGAGTGCATCGGTGCGCAGTGTGCGACGCAGACGCGAGGCGAGTGCGATGTCTGGTGTGCTTGTGTGGTTGGCAGAAGTTTGTTTTTTCGTGTGACGTGATTTGCCAAGTTGACGCAATGCGCCGACTACGCCGTCTGGTGCAATCCACAGAACTAGTAACAGCAAGGTACCGAAGAACAGCAAGCGATATTCTGCCAAGCCCGATAGCAACTCAGGCAGCAAGCCAACGATCAGTGCACCGACCAGTGGCCCGGCTATCGAACCTGCACCGCCGACGACCACGATCAATACAAACAAGATCGATTGCATGAAGCCGAAGCTATCTGGCGTAACGAATGCGGATAAAGGCGCGAACAATCCGCCAGCCAATCCCGCCAGCATCGCCGAGACAACAAACGCAGCCGTCTTGATCGTCAGTGGATTGAGGCCGATCGATTCTGCTGCGGTTTCGCTATCTTTCACAGCACGCATGGCGGCACCCCAGGTGCCGTTCGCCAGACGCGCAAAGGCTATGAAGAGAACTGCTGCAGTAATCAGTGCAAGCAATGCGATACCGGTTTCGCCAGCGACGAGGCCGCCAAAGCTGGGTGCTGCGATGCCCATGATGCCGTTCTGTCCGCCGGTCAGTCCGCGCATTTCTACTATGCCGTGCTGCACGATAAAGCTGAACGCGATGGTGATCATTGCCAGATATGGACCTTTAACACGCAGTGCCGGCAGGGCGAGCAGCAAACCGAAGACGCCAGATATCAGCGCAGCGACCGGCCACGCGAGCCAGAAACTCCAACCCATGCTGGTCGTCAATATGGCGACTGCATAAGCACCGATGGCATAGAAGCCGACATGGCCGAACGAGACTTGTCCGGTGAGACCGAGCAAGACGTTCAAGCCGATACCGACGATCGCAGTTAGCGCGATGCTAGCCAGCACGAAGACATAGTAGCCATTCAAGCCCAGAGCAAGACCGCAGGCCGCGGCAAGAAATACCAGAGTGAGCGCGAGCTGCGATGGAAAGGGAAATTGCTTCATACTTTTTTAACCTCTTTTTGCCCAAACAGGCCGTTGGGCCGCACAGCCAGTACCACGATGACCAGCGCGAATGTAATGATCTGGGTGTAACCGGAACCCAGTGATGAAGTCACCAATGCTTCGACGATGCCGAACAACAGGCCGGCCAGCATGACGCCCCATGCACTGGTGATGCCGCCGAGGATGGCAACGGCAAATGCCTTCAAGCCAAACAGCGTGCCCATATCGGCATTCACGTTAAACAGTGGTGCAATCAAGATGCCGGCAACGCCGGCGAGTAGAGCGGAGAGTGCAAACGCGGCAGCGATGGTGCGCTTGATTGGTATACCCATCAGTTGCGCCGCCTGACGATTCTGTACCACTGCGAGCATCGCAATACCCCAACGTGTGCGACGCGAGATCGTGTGCAGCAATGCAGCCAAGGCCAATCCCAATACAGGAATCAGCAATTGCAGCGGATAGACGCCCAGACCGATGCCGCCGATTTCTATCGGCGTCATGGCCAGGTCGGAAGGCAGGCTGCGCGGCTCTTTACCAAATGTATGCATCACCAGATTATCGAGAACGATGCCGAGCGCAACGGTGGACATCAGCCAGGCATTGGAGCCGCGGCTGGCAAACGGACGCACCGCCAGCAACTCCACCAGTAAGCCATAAGCTGCACACAAGGCCAGTGCAAATACGATAGACAGCCACATCGGCAAGCCCAGTGTTTGCGTAAAACAAAAGCACAGTACTGCGCCCAGCATCATCGAACTACCTTGCGCAAAATTGACTGTGCCAGACACGGCGTATGTGATGTAGAAGCCCAAAGCGAGCAACCCGTACATGCTTCCCAAACCGATACCGCTAATCAGTGCTGATAACAACATTTGTCATTCTCCGAGTCGTGCCATTCGCAAAGCGAGCAGGCATCCTGTGATGCGCTGCTGCCTTGCGTATGTATTTATTTCGCCAAGCCGACAGGCAGGATGCGGTTGTCGATGAATTGCGCCCACACATAATCGTTCTCGCTGAGCGCGTCATGGTTGGTCGGGCTGTATGGCTTGGTGTAGGTTTTGATCAAGCCTTCGTAACGGTCGATGCTTTCGAGTCCTTCGCGAATTGCTTCTCGGTCGCTGGAACCTTTTTTGGTGATCGCTAGCGCGACCAGTTGCATGCCGTCATACGCATTCGCTACGCCGACTGCCGGTGTGATGTCGTCTGGACCTTTGACGTTGGGATATTTGGCTTTGAGCGCATTGATGACTTTTTCACCCACTGGTGATTGCTTGCCGAAGAAGCTATAGGTTTGTACGAAGTGCACATTCTTTGCATTCGGACCTGCCAGTTCGGTGAAGCGCCCACCAGCTGGACCCCAGTGCGAAACGACCGGCACTTTCCAGCCCATGCGATCCAGCGATTTGACGACTTGTGCTGATGGTCCGACGTTACCAACCATATAAAGCGTGTCGGCACCGGCTGCTTTCAAGCGATTGAGTTGCGGTACAACGTCGATGTCGCTGCCTTCGAATTTTTCAATGCCGACTGGCTTCGTACCTTTTTCAGCTAATGCCGCGACCAGGCCTTTTTCATTCGATTCGCCCCAAGGGTTGTTGATCAGGATCAGTCCGGCCTTGCTGGATTTGAAGGTTTTTTGCGCATATTGCACCATCGCTTTGTCGACAATCTCATCCACTGCGGATACGCGAAATACGTAATTCGGGCTTGCGCCATTCTTGGTGATGCCAGTGCCTGCGGCCCACGGACCCATGAACGGGACTTTTTCCTGATTCACTAACGGCACCATCGCCATCGATACCGGCGTATCCAGTCCGCCGAAGATCACGGAGACTTTTTCCTTGTAGATCAGTTCGCGTGCAGCGATCACGCCTTTGGCTGGATTGCCTTCGTCATCGCGACGTACCAGCTCGACCTTGCGTCCTCCCAACAGACCGCCTTTGGCATTGATTTCATCAATAGCCACGTTGAGCCCGCGTGCAATTGCTTCGCCTGCTTGTGCTGATTGTCCCGACAAAGCGGTGACCAGACCGATCTTGATTGGGTCGGCGGCGAATGCTGTCGGTATGAAAGCGCTGCATGCAACGAGCGTGCAGGCGGCGGCGAAAGTGCGGCGGGTAAATCTAATCATGATGGTTCCTCTCGGTGAGATTAAGGAAATGGAATGCCCGGCACGACTTATGCAAGGTGCATGCCATCGCAACAAAATGAACTTCATTTCATTGGCAATTTATTGACTGTATTGCCGACAATTTGCAGAAAAAGCGATTTGATCTGTTTAAACAGCGCACAAGAACTGTGCGAACACTGGAGAAAATGATGCAGCACGCACCACTAGGCAGCACGCAAGTACAAGCCACCGAGGCAGCAGCAGTTGTAGATGAATATCTGCGCCTGCTGATGATTCCGAATCCTGAAGCCGCGCGTCGTTTGACGGCACCTGATTTGGTGATTCGTTTTACTGGCGGACGATTGATGCAAGAGCCGGCAGAATGCGCACGCTTCAATGCTGCGCGTTATAGCTGGGTCAAAAAACGCATCGAAAGTACGGAAGTCGTAGTTGGCGGATCGCCGCAGCACACGATTGTTTACAGCTACGGGACTTTGTATGGTGCGTGGCCGGACGGCAGCACATTTGAAGGCAATCGTTATGTCGATCGCTATGTAGTGCGCGATGGCTTGATCGTGCAAATGGATGTCTGGAACGACAGCGCGGAATGGTTGCTGGTGCGCGCAGGTTTGGCGGTGCTATGACGACACATAATTTTTCTGCTCTGCGCACGCATGATCGTTTTCCTTATTCAGCGATTACGCAGCGACCAAATTACCGCTGGCCGAACGGCGCAGGTCTGGCTGTCTATATAGGTTTCAACATCGAACACTTTGCCTTCGGCGAAGGCATGGGCGCAAAGTTAGGTCCAGCTTGCCCGGAACCAGATGTATTGAATTACGCCTGGCGCGAATACGGTAATCGCGTTGGCGCATGGCGCTGTCTGGAATTGTTTGATGCGCTTGGTTTGCCGGCTGGCGTATTGGCGAATACCGCTCTTTATGATCATTGCCCTGAATTGCTCGCTGCTTTTGTTGCTCGAGGCGATGAGTTGATCGGGCATGGACATACGAATGCGCGGCAGCAGGGCACGTTTTCAGAACAGGAAGAACGCTTGCTGCTGGAACATTGTCGCGAACGCATGCTGGCTGAAAGCGGCAGTGCGCCGGCTGGATGGTTATCGCCGTGGATTTCAGAAAGTCTGGTCACGCCGGATCTGCTGGCGGAAGCTGGCTATCGCTACACCTTGAACTGGTGTCATGACGATCAACCGATACGGATGAATACACGCAGTGGCAAGTCGCTGTGGTCGCTGCCGTATCCACAGGAAGTGAATGACATCCCGATGATCGTTGCGCGGCAAATGGACGGCAAAGATTTTGCGCAACTGATCGTCGACAACTTCGATGAAATGCTGGAGCAATCCAAACATCAACCTTTAGTCATGGGTATCGCGCTGCACCCTTATCTGGTTGGCCAGCCATATCGCTTGCGCCATTTGCGCGCTGCACTGACGCATCTCACACGCGCTCAGGACCAAGTCTGGTTTACCACGCCGGGCGCGATCTGCGATTACGTCGATACCTTGGACGTACTCAAAACCAACGAACAACTTATTCAACATATATAGATGGAGCATCTGCATGAACTTAAATACTGACGCCATCAAGGCTGATGCCAACTTCCCGATTCTGGACACCATAGGTGCATGGGTGCCGCATGGTCGCTTTGTCGTCAATGGTGCACCGACTGGTCCGCTGGCGGGTTTGACCTTCGCCGCCAAGGATCTGTTCGATGTGGCTGGTCATCCAACCGGTGCTGGCAATCCAACCTGGTTGGCCACGCATCAGATACCTAGCAAGAGCAGTCCCATCATCGACACATTGTTGAATTCTGGTGCGACCTTGATGGGCAAGACGCTGACCGATGAATTGGCATACAGCATCAACGGTGACAATGCGCATTACGGTACACCGTTGAATACCTTGGCAATAGGACGCGTGCCGGGCGGCTCATCCAGCGGATCAGCGGCGGCAGTGGCGGCCAGATTGTGCGACTTTGCACTGGGTACTGATACGGGTGGTTCTACACGCGTGCCGGCTAGTTATTGCGGCTTGTGGGGTTTGCGTACTACGCACGGTTTGTTGCCAAGTGCCGGCATGGTGCCGCTGAATCCGAGCTTCGATACACCGACTTGGTTGGCACATGATGCAGATACTTTCATGCGCGTCGCCGATGTGCTGTTGCCGGAATCGCCGACATCCGGTTTTCGTCGCGCGATGATGTTTGATGATGTGCTGGCGCAGGCTGACGATGTATTCCATGAAAAAGCTGAGCAAGTCTACGCTGCACTGGGGGAAAATCTGGAGACATTCCGCACACGTGTGACGACAAACGGAAGCAGCGAAGAACTGGACGAGTGGCGTTTAACATACATCAGCGCATCGGCGCGCGAAGCATGGCAAGTGCATGGCGAGTGGATAGAAAAGCATCAACCTATCTTCGGTACAGCAGTCGCTGCGCGTTGGGAGATGGCGCGCAATACCAGTCAGCTTGCTGCCGATGCCGCGGTTGCCAGACAGACAAAAATTCGTGCTTCCATCAGAGATATGCTGGGTACCGACGGTGTGGCAATCATTCCATCGGCGGCTGGGATTGCACCGCTGCTGACGGCTTCCGGCGCAGAGATAGATAATCTGCGCAGCCGTACCTTCCGTATTACCTGTGTCGCCGGTCTGGCGGGATTGCCGCAAGTCAGCTTGCCGTTCAACTCCGCATCTGGCTTGCCGATAGGAATATCGCTGATAGGACCGGCTGGCAGCGATCGTGCTTTGATAAAGCTTGCGGTGGCATTATGGCAGCAGTTATAACAACAATCTTGTGAGAAACGACGAGCAAAAGATGGCGAAATCACCTGCCCCAATTCAGGGCATAGTTGCAGAAGCTGATCGTACGGATAGCGGCGATGCGCTGGTACTCCGTATTTATCAAACTGTCTTTGACAGCGTCATGGGCCAACGCCTGAAACCCGGCACCAAGTTGCCGGAAGCAGCGCTATGTGAATTGTTCAATGTCGGCAGAACGACAATTCAAAAAGCACTGCAAAAGCTGGCGCATGATCACATAGTCGAACTGCGCCCGAATCGCGGTGCGGTGGTGGCGATGCCAACCAAGGAAGAAACGCGACAGATTTTTGAAGCACGTCGCGCGCTGGAAACAGCGATGCTTCCGCTGGCTGTGAAAAACGCGACCAAAGCAGACATCGCCAAATTACGCGGCATGCTGGATGAAGAACACAAAGTCATGCACACCTACAAGCAGGTGGATTGGGCGCGACTGGCATCCAACTTTCATTTGCGTGTGGCCGAGTTGTCGCACAATCCTTTGTTGCAACGCTATCTGAGTGAACTAGTGTCGCGCTGCTCGTTGATCGTTGCCTTGCATGAGCCGGGTGGTCACGCATCGTGTGAACACGACGAACATACATTGATCGTCGAATGCATAGAGCGCGGCGATGTCGAAGGTGCGACGCAAGCGATGCAGGCACATCTCTCGGTGCTGGAGGAGCGTATAGAACTGATGAATGAAAAATCAGAAAACAGTTTGGCGCGTATGCTGGGGATGAACTAAGACGGGATTTCGTCTTGGTTCATTTTTTCGGCGTGATGCTGAGGGACTCTGCTGTCATTTTTTCTGTGTTGCACGAACCAGGGTTTGCACTGCATTGAGCAGATCACCTTTTGTCGTCGCATCCTCTATAACGATTCCGTAACGTTCAGCTTCATGCTTGTGTTGCTGATCGGCGGCCTCATCCTGGTCTTCCCGGACCATCATTGATTGCCTAATCGCATATTCCAAATTTGTTAATCGCTCGATTAAATCAGCGCGACCAATCTGATTAACATTTTCCACGATGTGTTTTTCCAATAAAAATAAATGTGAGTGATTTTACCGATGCCACGATCGGGTGATGAACGCGATTTTGAGTAATAGCTTCATGCAATTAGGAACTAAAAGTACTTGCAACGTTCTTACTCGAACGGGTGACCTCATCATTGTATGTATTTCTGGCAACTTAAAGCGAGAGTGCATTAGTACGCGCATAGTTTCCGGTTTGTCATCTTAAGGAAGTTTGTAAAAGCTGCCTGGACGGATGGGGTGCGTAGGCGTACTTTGATTTTCCTTGAAGTGTGAAGTGTCTGAATTGCATAAGAAAGAGGTAACCCATGTTACTCACATCTTTTCGTTTATTCTCAGCGCTACTGATTTCCTTACTCTTCGCGACTCCCGTCACTGCCTCCGCGCAGGATGTGGTGCTCGGCGCATCGGTACAGCTGACCGGGCCGGTTGCCAATACCGGGCGTTATTACCGCGATGCATATCAACTCGCGATCGACAAAATCAATGCAGCAGGCGGCGTCAAAATCGCCGGTCAGCAACACCGTCTAGCTCTAAAGCTGTATGACAATCAGTCCGACGTCAATCTGAGTGTGCGGCAGTACACGCAATTGATCACACAGGACAAAGTCAATCTCCTACTCGGACCATTCGCCAGTAATTTTGCACTGGCCGATTCTGCCGTGTCGGAAAAATATAAAGTGCCGATGGTGCAGGGCGGCGGCGCTTCCGACCAAATCTTTACGCGGCAATTCAAATACATATTCGGCACACTGGCACCCGCCAGTAATTACTTTGGCAGCACGATAGACATGTTGAAAGCGCTGAAGCCAGTGCCGAAAACGGTGGCACTGCTGTATGCCGATGATGCTTTCGATGTGTCGGTGGCGGAAGGTACGCGGCCGAAACTGAAACAAGCCGGCTTTAATATCGTGATGGATGAGCGCTACAGCACGAACGCCACTGATTTCAATTCACTGTTGTCACAAATTAAAAGCAAAAATGTTGAAGTTGTTTTGGTGGCCGGACATGAAACTGAAATCCTGAATTTCGTGCGGCAAGCCAAGAGCTTAGCTGTGGCACCGAAAATCTATTCATTTACAGTCGGTGTACCTAGTGAAGATTTCCGCAAAGCACTTGGCGCGGATGCTGATTACGCATTCGGCATGACGGCATGGTTGCCATCGGCATCGCTTAAAGATCGCTGGTTTGGTGATGCAGAAAAATTCGCGAAAGAGTACAAAGCCAAATATGGCTACGATCCTGATTACCATGCAGCATCCGGTGTCGCTGATGTAGAAGCATTGGTACAGGCGATGGAAGATGCCAACAGCATGGATCCGCAGAAAGTGCGTGATGCACTCGCGAAAGTGAAGTTCGATAGCCTGTATGGTCCGATTGCCTTCAATCAAAATGGACAGATCGATTTGCCGCAAGTCGTCATTCAAGTACAGGGCAATGAGTTGGTCGAAGTCTACAACGCGAAAGGTTTCGTCAAGCAACCGAAATATCCGATGCCGGCCTGGAATGCGCGTAAGTAACGGCGGCCTGCCATGGACCTGCTCGCGCAAATCCTCGTCAACGGGGTACTGTTAGGCGGACTGTATGCTGTGATGGCGCTTGGCCTGGCGCTGGTGTGGGGTGTGCTGAATATCGTCAATTTGGCACACGGCGCATTCATCATGCTGGGCGCCTACGCTTCCTGGTATCTCTACACTTATCTGCACATCGATCCCTTCATCGGCTTGCCGCTCACGGCATTGATCATGTTTGGGTTCGGCTATGTGTTGCAACGTGGCCTGTTGAATCTGGTCATACGCGCGCCGATGTTCAACACCTTGCTGATTACGTTCGGGCTGGAAGTCGTGTTGACCTATCTGGCGCAAATCATGTTCTCGGCAGATTTCCGTACTATCAATCCAAGCTACGCCGGTAACAGTTTGCAATGGGGGCCGGTTGTGGTGCCGGTAGTGCGTCTGGCCGCTTTTGGCGCCGCCATTATATTGACGGTGGGTATGTGGCTGTTCTTGCTGCATACACGGCTCGGGCTGGCGATTCGTGCCACTGCACAAAACCTTCTTGCGGCGCGCCTGTACGGCGTTGAGCCACGTCATCTGTATGCCACTACGTTTGCGCTCGGTCTTGCGCTGGCCGGTGCTGCCGGCGGACTGTATGGCACGGTGTCGCAGATCAATCCCTATATCGGTGCCACGCTGACTGCCAAATCATTTGCAATTGCGATTATCGGTGGCCTCGACAATCCGCTCGGGGTGTTGGTTGGTGGTTTATTCCTAGGGATAGTGGAATCGCTGACTGCGCTTTATATCGGCCCTACTTATTCCGACGTCGCCAGTTTCGGCATTTTGGTGCTGGTGCTGATATTGCGTCCTAGCGGTTTATTGGGGAGAGCCGCGTGAAAGGATTACGCATAGGGTTGATCCTGGTGGCACTGGTGATTCTGGCTGGCGTGCCTTGGTATGGTTCAGACGTGCTGGTGCAGTTTGGTATCAATGCTTTGTTGCTGGCGGTATTGGCGCAAGGCTGGAACATCATCGGTGGCTATGCCGGTTACGCTTCGTTCGGCAATTCCGTGTTCTTCGGTCTGGGTAGTTATGGTGTAGCGATTGCGATGGTGCAATGGCATCTACCGTTTGGCGTCGGCATGGTGTTTGGTGTGGTGCTGGCGGTGATCTTTGCGGTGTTGCTGGGTTTGCCGGTACTGCGCCTGCGAGGTCATTATTTCGCGATTGCGACACTGGCCTTGTCGCAGGTGATGACCGCTATTGTCTCCAACATCAGTGTGGCCGGCCAGAATATCGGCTTAGTGTTACCACCGCTGAATAACGATCCCTTGTTTTACGAATTGTCGCTGGGTTTGCTGGTGGTCGCGACCTTGACGATTTTCTGGCTGACGCGTAGTCGCTTCGGCTTTGGCTTGATCGCAATACGAGAGAACGAAGAAGGTGCCGCCGTGATGGGCGTCAACACTACTTTGTACAAGGTATTGGCGTTTGCGTTGTCAGGCGTATTCAGCGCGCTGGCTGGTGGCATACATACTTACTGGATCACCTTCCTCGATCCGGTGAGCGCTTTCGATATCAGCCTCAACGTCAAGATGATCATCATGGCGGTGTTCGGTGGCGCAGGAACAATATTCGGGCCTATCGTCGGCGCCTTGTCGTTGTCCGCTATTTCAGAAATTCTGTCGAGTGAAGTGACCAGCATTGCCGGTTTGTTCTTCGGCATCGTGATAGTCGTCGCAGTGGTGTTGATGCCGCGTGGGTTAGCCGACATGTTGCGACGTTTTCGCAAGGTTGGCTGGCGCTATTTCATTGAAAACATTCGATCGCATCGACTATGAGCACACTACTCGAAGTTCGGCATGTCACCAGACGCTTTGCCGGTCTGATCGCCGTCAATGACGTTGATTTCTCGTTGGCGCAAGGTGAAATCCTTGGTTTGATCGGTCCCAACGGCGCTGGCAAAACCACGCTGGTGAGCTTGATCAGCGGCACGCTGGCTCCAAGTTCTGGCGACGTACTGTTTCAGGGCGAGTCGATTACTGCCGTGCCTGCATATCGTCGGGCGCGCTTGGGTATAGGTCGTACCTTTCAAATCATGCGGCCGTTTCCGGGTTTGTCGGTGCTGGACAATGTGGCGGTCGGCGCCTTGTTCGGACGCGATGGCGGACAAGCCAAATTGGGATTGGCGCGTGAACAGGCGCGCGCCTGTTTGGACTTCGTCGGTTTGGGAAAAAATGTAGATCAGCGCGCAGATGAGCTTGGTGGTCCCGGTCGCAAACGTCTGGAGTTGGCGAAAGCCTTGGCGATGCAGCCGAAAATTTTGTTATGCGACGAAGTGATGGCTGGCCTGAATCATGTCGAGATTGAAGAAGTGATCGAAGTCATCCGCAAGGTGCGCACGCAAGGCATCAGCATTCTGGTGATCGAACATGTGATCAAGGCCATCAAAAGTCTGTCTGATCGTTTGCTGGTGTTGCATCACGGTGAAAAAATTGCCGAAGGTACGCCGGATGTGGTGCTGTCGAATCCGGCAGTGATACAGGCGTATTTGGGAAGGAAGCGCGAATGAGCAGCGTGTTGCAGGATGGATTGCAAGAGCCGCGCGCTATGCCGCATCGCGCGCCCTTGCTCAAAGTCGCAGGACTGTCCGCCGGCTATGGCGAAATGCCGGTGCTGCATGACATTGCCTTGGAAATTTACCACGCAGAAATGGTCGCGCTGGTTGGCAGTAACGGCGCCGGTAAGACGACCTTACTGCGCGCGCTGTCACGCATGCTGTCCTGTAGCGGTAGCATCCAATTAAATGGACATGAACTGGTGAACATGACGCCGGATCAGGTGTTTGCTCTCGGTCTGGTGCAAGTGCCGGAAGGGCGTCAGTTATTCGATCGCATGTCGGTGCAAGACAATTTGCTGATGGGAAGTTACAAGCGTCGCGACAAGGCGGAGTTGATGCGCGATCTGGAGCGGATGTACACCTTGTTCCCGCGTTTGGCAGAACGGCGGAAGCAACTGGCCGGCAATATGTCGGGCGGCGAACAGCAGATGTGTGCGATGGCGCGTGCCTTGATGGCCAAGCCGGTATTGATGATGATAGATGAAATGAGTTTGGGTTTGGCGCCGGTCGTGGTGGATCAGTTGATGGAAATATTGGCTGCAATACAGCAAGACGGCGTGACCGTGTTGCTGGTTGAGCAGGATGTACAACTTGCCTTATCTGGAGCCGATCGCGGCTACGTGATGGAAACCGGTCGCATCGTGCATGAAGGTTTGGCCAAAGTGCTGATTGATGATCCAGCGGTACAGCGCGCTTATCTGGGTGTTTGACTGTACCGCTACCGCAAGATTTTTCAGGACTCAGCGCATGAGTACCTTAAAGTGATTTCACTCGGATCTGCAAACAATTGCGTAGGGACTTTGAAAACACCGCGCCCGATCAGGCCTATCTCTGCGGCTTGATCAAGAATGGCGAGGTTGACCATGGGCGAGCAATCTCTGCCCAGTATGTTTTTTAAATCCACCATTCCGCTGCGGGCATTCAATATCTGGGTTCGATGCGCGTGCAGATCGCTGGGTAAAAATTCTTTCCAGTCGTTTGCCAGCGTCGGTACGTAAGCAAGTGCCTGTGCACCCAGTCCGCAGAAGTCGATGACGGCACTGTCGCCTATCGCACCAAGCGCCACAGTGTTTTCATATCCTTTGAATCGCGTCCCTTGCGGCGGCGTTGCAGGAATGGTTTGCCAGTCATTTGTTTCACGCAGGCGATAACCGAAAACTTGTCCATTGCCGCCTGCAGCCACGATGTGCCCAGTTTGTTCCAGGCGCAATGCACATGCTGCCATTAGTATCGGCAGCACGAAGCCCGGATTGGCTAGTATGACCTGGCGATCTTGGGTGCCTAATGCATGAAGTTGCGCGGTCAGTGCAGCATTGGCGCGCGCTGTGAGTGCATGACATTCTTCGCCACCGAGCAAGGCGTAATGTATCGGCGTGGATAAGGTGATGGCTTGCTGTTTCACTATCGGCTTTAATACATGCATGCCAAATTGTGAAAGTAGCTGCAAGTGCGCACGGGAACTGGTGCTCGGTTTGCCAAAACGCAGCGCGGGAGCAGTGCCTTCGACCATAGGTGCATAACGCGTTGCGCCCTTGTTTTTGACGACGAACAGTGGCATCGATGCAGACACTACTTGCGCCAGTGGTGTGACGACTCCGTGATCCTGCGCAGGCATCAGTATGACCTTGCCTTGATCAAGCAATTGCGCTGCTGCTTCATTATTTTCTGCAAGTCCTTCAAACAACAAGGCTTCCATGGCAGCTTGCCTGATCGGCATCGGGATCTCGCCTATCAGTGGAGGACCGGCATGCAGCAGTACATCGGCGGACAAATCAGGTAGCGCTTGGGAGCGCAACACAACGTCCGTCCAGAGTATGTCGTGAAAGCGATTTGCGATCAGTGCGATTTCATCGTCGAGACTGGCTGTGTTCATGCTTGTTCTCCGTGAGTGATCAATTTGTGATGTGGCTATGTAACTTATGCGCTGCATGCAGAACGATTTCGTCGCAACCGCGACCACCGATGATGGATAGACCAACTGGCGCACCGTTGATCTGGATCCAGGGCATGCTGAGCTGCGGCAGACCCACCAGTCCGGCGATACAGAGAAACTGTTGTGAACGCATGCGTATATCGTTGACCTGCTCGCTGTCTGCGGTGAGCAGCGGGGCAGGTGTGGGCACGGTTGGGATGACGATCACCTTGTGCTGGTCATCAAGAATCTGATTCAGTGCACTGATAGCCGCGATTCTGACTTCTTGCGCCGCGCGGACTTGTGATGTCGTCACGCTGGCAGCGATGTCGAAGCGCTGACGGATATCGAGACCCAATTCACTCGCATGCTGCGTAACCCACAGACCATGTTCCATCCACGCTTCGGATGCTTGCAGTATGCGGAAGGCTGCAGCCCAGGCAGTTAGATCCAATGCGCTTGTTACTGCGACAAAATCTGTTTGTTGGTTTTTCAGCGCACTAAAGGCATGGAGTACGGCTGGGTCCAGCAAGCTGTTGATGCCGTCATCGTTGAGAGTCAGGAATGTCGCCGGCATGTTGGTGGCGTCTGCATGTGCCAATGCGCAGAAGGTTTGTTCAAGGTGTTCCAGCGTATTGGCAAACCAGCCGACCGTATCAAAACTGTGCGCAAGGGTGAGGCAACCATGTCCGGACAGACGGCCATGCGTAGGTCGCATACCCCATACACCGCAATAGCTAGCTGGTAAACGGATCGAGCCGCCGCAATCTGTTCCCAGTGCGATATCAGCCAGGCCTGCCGCGACTGCTGCTACCGAACCGGATGATGAACCACCGGGCAAACGATCCGGACTGGCCGGATTGCGTGGTACGCCGTAATGCGCGTTGATGCCGGCCAGGCTGTAGGTGAGTTCGTCAGTCAGCGTTTTACCCACGAAGGTGGCACCGTCAGACAATAGCCGCTCTACCGCTGCCGCATGTTTTTTTGCCACGGGATTACCGGACAGCCAGACCGGATTACCTGCGCCGGTGCGCGTGCCGGCGATGTCGAATACATCCTTGACTGCAAAGCGCAGGTTTTTCAACTTGTTGCCCAAAGGACGATGCGCTTGCAAGGCATGACCAAAAGCTTCAGCCAGAAAGGCACCGCCGGTATCGGGTTGTAACTGATTACTCAAGGGCGTGTTCATTTACTGTCCATCCAACTCACGTGCGCGGCAACTACATGCCAGCCATCGGGAAATTTCACCCAGGTTTGGGTTTGTCTGCCGATGCGCGATTCACCTGCCTTGGTAAAGGTGATGTTCGCAACCGCGCAATCCGTACCGAAGGTGGTGATATGTCGACTGGTGACGGTGCGCGTGAGATTGGCGGATGGACGTTGCAAGCGGAAAGCGCGTATAGCGTCGTAGCCAAGCAGGTTTTCCGTTGCGCCATAACGTAATGTGGCAGCGTTGTTCCAGAACAGTTCGTCGAGCTTGGTCACATCATTGCCTACCAGCGCCTTCTCGTAGGCGTCGAAGACCTGTTCAACTTCCTGCAGGGTAAGGGGCTGATTGATTTTCATCATGCAGCCTTGGCGACCGGAAGTATGGTGGCAGTTGCATCGAAACGTTCGCCATTGCGATAACAGAATGCAGGATGCAACATGCGTTCGGTAATGACTTGCGTACCTTCATTGTCATGCATTGCCCAGCGCCCACGCAGATCTTCGAGCACACTGACGTCCGCTACGCCACCGACCTTGAGTGTGCCGATTTCATCTTCCATACGTGCCAGTTTTGCGGCATTGCTGGTCACCATGGCAACAACATGATTGAGTGGAATGCCGAGTGCCAGCATACTGCTCATGGCAGATACCAGACTAAAGCGTTCATTGCCTTTGAAGATATGCACGCTTTCATCCGGATGCCAGGATGGTGTGCCAGGTGGCGGTGGAACGGTCGTGTTGTAGCCATGCATGTCGGCACCTAAGGTGTCAGGCATGACGCCAGCGTCCAGCACGATGCGCGCGGTTTTGAAGCTGAAGTGTGAACCATGGCCAACGTCTATCTTCAAGCCACGTGCAATTGCTTCCTTGACCATCGGATGTAGCGAACCATTGAGCTCAACGAAACCACCCGGGTGACGACTGAATGGATGAGCCAGGATGTCGCCTGGTTTAAGCATGTCGACGACTTGATTGAAAATATTATCGGGATTGACTGGCGATCCACCGACTTCTGGCTTGGGCCAGAGTTGGCCGAAGTGTATATATACAGGTAGCGCTGCTTCGCGTCCGATCTGCGCGGCGATGCGCATGACATCAACACCCCAGCGCGCAAATCCGCCTATCTCGGCATGCGCTTTCAAGCCACGAACAATATCGCTGTTCTTTTTGGCTGCGGTGACGGTAGCTTCCACGTCCAGACATTCTGGGCGATAGAGTTCAGGGTAGTAATGTCCTTCCAGACCGCCGACCAGATAGGCCGACATATATGACAGTACACGTGTCTTGGATGGCTCGACGACGTATTGGCGGAAGCCGGGCAGGGTGATGCAACTGGCACCACCTTGATCGACCAATGTAGTCACGCCAGAGTACACACCGCACATGTCTGCGTTGAGGCCAAAACGGCCAGTGACACCTTGATAAATATGACCATGCGTATCGATCAGACCAGGCAATACCAGCTTACCTTGGCAGTCGACTACTGTTGTATTTGCATCCGGCGGTGTGATATCGCGGTCTACTGCGGCGATGCAGTCATTTTTGATCAGTACATCGAAGATGCCATCGCGATTGGCTGCAGGATCGATTACATGGCCATTCTTGAGAAGAATATGATTCATGGATAGTCCTTCTAAGTGAATTAAATAATATGTGGTGCACCACATAATTTATGTGAAGTTTGAGTAAATGTGGTGCTCTTCTTATTCTATTATAATTTTGAATAAATGTGGTGCACCACATTGTTAATCTATTTTTATTGCTGATTTGATGGCCGATTCACATATACTTCAGGTTTTCGGCAAACCTGAATCCATCCACTTTTTTATATCTTGACCATCCATGAACATGATTGAAGAAGCAGTCCGTCCCTCTTTGATGAGCGAAATGGAGTCAGTGCAGGCGCGCTCCTTGTTGTTTACACGTCCAGGATTTTTAATTCGTCGACTGCATCAGATCCACAGTGCGTTGTTCATGGAAGAAACCGTCGAGTACAACATTACGCCAGTGCAGTACAGTTTGTTAACGGCGCTGGAAGAGTACGGTGAGTTGGATCAGAATTCACTCGCACATCATATTGGGCTTGAGCGTACCAGTGTGGCTGAAGTATTGCCGCGACTGGAACAGCGCGAGTATATTGTGCGCAGCCAATCCGAGCATGACAAACGTGTCAAGTACGTCAAACTATCTCGCAAGGGACGTGCACTGGCAAAAAAAATGCGTTCTGCCGTACAGAAGGCGCATGACCGCACTATTGAAAATCTCTCTCCAGAAGAACGCCAGTTGTTCATTCTCCTAATGGTAAAGTTGGTCGATGCCGAGGCTACTGATCGTGCGCCTTTGCTCAAGGCCAGATAGACCGTTCCTCTATTTCCGCATCGCAAGCATTTTTTACCTGTGAAATCAGGATAACTCATCACGTTCATTGTATTGATACGTTATGCGTCGTGGCGTTTCTCGTTATGAACTTGATGGTGTGCGCTTGTGGTGCGTATCAAAATGTTGTTGCACTTTTTTGACGCAAATTTGCTACAACTTTTTTACAACTTCGCTACAACTTGATGCAAAGCCCACAATTTTGATGTAAAACGATAAATGTCGGCATTCGTTCAAGCATATTTTTTTATTTTGCTTTTTTTAATTTAATATATGTGCTGTACCACATAATATTGAAATAAAACATTTCGATTTAAATCAAGTACTTGCATGATTTTTTTCTAATGCGCAGACATGGTTGGCACGGTCATTGCTAAAGATGCTCTGCAAGTTTTATGGGTGTAGTCATCGCTTTAAAAGTACATTAAAGTATGGCGTGCGGTATTCAGTATTGCGGCTTGCACAGTATTTTATTAAGCGGAATACTTTTATTAAATAAGCTCGTAGTGCAACGCAAAGGAGATGGAAAATAACTCATGCTCGTAATGCAGAAATGAATGACACATAGCGATATAAATGTGGTATGCCACATAATTATTTGAGACGAGGAAAGTTGGATTTTAATTTCAACTTCCGGCAATGTTCAGGAGAAATTAATGAATGATCTGGTGATGCCCGAGTTGCTCATGCAAGCCGGTGCCGATCAAGGAATTGGTCACGAGGTATTGCGCAAGGAAGACACGCGACTGCTGTTGGGTCAAGGTAAATATGTCGGCGATATGCGCATGCCGGATATGGTGGAAGTTGCTTTTGTTCGTTCGCCGGTTGCGCATGCGCGCCTTGGACAGATCGAAAAGCCGGAAGGCATGGCGCATCTGGTCTACACGATGGCCGACATGAAGGACGTACGTCCTATCGTGGCAACGTCTTCTCTGCCTGGTTTCAAACACTCCGCTCAATACCCTCTCGCACAAGACAAGGTGCGACACGTCGGTGAACTGGTCGCTGTCTGTGTCGCCCCCGATCGTGCATGCGCCGAAGATGTCGCTGCAAGTGTGGTGGTCGATTATCAGGAATTGCCTGTACTGGCCGATATGTACGGCACTTTGGACAGCAATGCACGTGTGCATGACGACTGGAGCGAAAACGTCTTTGCAGAAACCAATGTTGATCGCCGTGTAAGCGCAACTGAGGAAGCAGTACACAGCGTTAGCCGCAAGTTGCGCATGGCGCGCCAATGCATGGCGCCGATGGAAGGTCGTGCGGTTCTGTGCTGGTGGGATACCCGCATGGATCAGCTGATTATGTATACAGCTGCGCAGGTGCCACACATCAATCGTACCGGTCTCGCGGAATGTCTGGGATTGGACGAGGGAAAAATACGTGTCATTTCGCCTGACGTAGGTGGTGGTTTCGGTTATAAGGGCATTCTGCTGCCAGAAGAAATTTGTTGTGCCTGGCTGGCGATGCATCTGAAGCGTCCGGTGCGTTGGCTGGAAGATAGACGTGAGCAGTTGAGTGCAAATGCGAACTGCCGCGAACACGGTTACGACATAGCCGTTGATGTGACGCATGAGGGAAGATTGGCCGGCATACGTTGCGATGCTGTGGTCGATTCAGGCGCTTACTCCTCTTACCCGTTTAGCGCCTGCCTGGAAGGAGCGCAGATCGGTTCCATTCTGCCGGGACCGTATGTGATGGACAGCTTTGTTTGCCGTACACGCTCAGCTGCCACCAACAAACCACCTATCTTGCCGTATCGCGGTGTGGCACGTACCGGCGTCTGCTTTGCACTGGAAGTAGTGCTGGATATTGCCGCACGTGAATTGGGTATTGAACCGTATGTACTGCGTGCCAAGAGTTTGGTGCCTGCATCGGCCATGCCGTACTGCAATATCACTAACAAACTGTTTGACTCCGGCGATTACACAACCTGCATGAACAAGGCCGTCGAAGCGATCGACTGGAATGGTTGGCGCACCCGTCAAAAAGAACGTCATGCAGCGAATGGTAGTGACGCAAACCAGAAGCGTCTCGGCCTCGGCATGGCGGTGTTCTGCGAACAAGGTGCGCATGGTACTTCCGTCTATCACGGCTGGGGCATTCCTATGGTGCCGGGCTACGAACAATGCACGGCCCGCTTCACACCAGATGGTGTGCTCGAACTGCGTATCGGTGTGCATTCACACGGACAAGGTCTGGAAACTTCGATGGCACAGGTTGCACATACGGTGCTCGGCATTGATATCGCAAAAGTGCGCGTGATACACGGTGATACCGGCGTGACGCCATATTCCACCGGTACCTGGGGCTCACGTTGTGCGGTGATGGCGGGTGGTGCTGTCGGTACCGCTTGTGAGCAACTGGCTGAACGCATCAAAGCAATAGCCGGTGTTCTGCTTGAGACCGATGCCAGCTTGCTCAACCTGAAAAATGGCACAGTCGGCGTACAAGACAGTATCAAACGTTTGCCGCTGTCCGAAATCGCACATACCTGGTATCGCGCACCGCAAAAATTGCCGGTCGGTTCAGTCGATCCGGGTGGGCTGGAGGTGGTGGCCGGTTACAAGATGATGCCGGACGCCGGTACCTTCAGTTATGCCTGTCACACCTGTCTGGTTGAAGTCGATACCGCCACTGGTCATGTTGCCATCCTTGATTACGTCATTTGTGAAGATGGTGGCGTCTTGCTGAATCCAATGATCGTCGATGGCCAGATGTATGGCGGACTGGCGCAGGGTATAGGCACCGCACTGTACGAAGAGATGCCATTCGACAGTGAAGGTCAGCCACTGGCATCGACACTGCAGGATTATCTGCTGCCAGGTGCAGGCGAAATGCCGCCGACCAAATTGCTGCACATGGAAACCCCAAGTCCGAACAGCAAGTACGGACAAAAAGGAATCGGAGAAGGCGGTGCAATCGCACCACCAGCAGCCATCATCAATGGCATCAACGACGCATTGTATGGACTCGGTGCCGAGTTGACGCAATGTCCCGCCAATCCGCGTCGCGTGCTGGAAGCACTTGCGGCCGCCAAGAAGGAGGCGCACGCATGAAACCTTCCGCCTACAGTCTGACCCGTACTGATGATCTCGCACAAGCAACTGCGCTGCTGGTTGAAGGTGGTTGGGGTAGCAAAGTTGTTGCCGGTTGCCAGTCCTTGGGTGCGATGTTGAATTTGCGCCTGGCGCAACCAGACACGTTACTTGATCTCGATGCGTTTGAATCCTTGCGTGGAGTAAGTGATAGCGGCAATGCAATTCGCTACGGTGCGATGACGACACATGCTTCTATAGAAGACAAACGTGATCCAGATCCAAGCCAGGGTTTGATGCCCTTTGTTGCACGCGGCATTGCCTATCGTGCGGTGCGCAATCGCGGCACGTTAGGCGGCAGTCTGTGTCATGCAGATCCTGCAGCGGACTGGATCAGCACCATGCCTTTGCTGGGAGCTACGTTACATGTGCTTGGTCCTTCCGGTCAGCGCGATATCGCTGCCCGCGATTTCATGACTTCTGCTTACGAAACGCAACTGGTGGACGGTGAAATATTGATTGCCGTAAGTGTGCCAAAACGCATGAGCGGCATGCAGTGGTCCTACCACAAGCTATGTCGCAAGACTGGCGAATTGGCGCACGCCATGGCATCGGGTATGCGTGATGCCAACGATGGTACTGAGCGCGTGGTGCTGGGTGCATTGGATGGTGCTCCGTATGTCGTCGAACGCCGTGGGCTGATGGCTGAGTTATTGCAAACAGAAGTACGTGAGCAGATCGTGATGCAGGCTGCTCCCGATCTTGAACTTGATCGTCGCCAGAGCTTGATTGAAATGTTGAGACTGGTGGCATTGGATATGGGGAAAACACGATGAGTGCATTGCCGATTGAATTTCCAACGGTGGAAACCACCGAGGTACAGCTGAACGTCAATGGTCACTGTTACCAATTAACACTGCAGCCACGTACCCATCTCGCCGATGCCTTGCGTGATCACTGCGGACTGACAGCCACTCATGTTGGGTGTGAACAAGGTGTCTGTGGCGCTTGCACTATCGAAGTCGATGGCGCGCCGCAACGTAGTTGTCTGCAATCGGCCAAGCGTTTGGAAGGTAAAAAAATCCGCACGCTGGAGGCCTTCGATAACGACCCGATCATGGCGCAACTGCGTGCAGCATTCTCTGCTGAACATGCGTTGCAATGCGGCTATTGCACACCCGGCATGTTGATGACGGCGCGTGACATCATCACACGCTTGCCTCAAGCCGATGAGGCGCGGGTAAGCGAAGAATTGGCGGGCAATTTATGCCGCTGCACCGGTTACTTCGGTATCGTGCGCGCGATTTTGCGTGTATTGCGCGAACGCGCTCAATCAGTTTCATCTCAGGAGAACACTCATGCAGCTTGAACAATCGTTTCACATCGCAGCTCCGACTGACCTTGTATGGAAAGCTTTTCACGATATTGAGTTGCTGGTGGATTGTTTGCCTGGTGCCTCGATCAACACTGCCGCGACAGCAACTGAGGAAGGATCAATTCCTCTGCTGTTTAAAGTAAAGCTGGGCCCTATTGCAGCCGGCTTTGCCGGGCAGGGCCGTCTGAATCTGGACGAGACATCGAATAGCGGTGCCATTGTTGGTACGGCAGTCGATGCACGAAGCAATAGTCGGGTCAAAGGCGAGGCACATTTTTCCGTTACCGCAGCGCCGGATGGCGGCACCGATGTGGAGGTCAAGGTCGATCACACCATTACCGGTTCGCTCGCACAATTCAGCCGTGAAGGGATCGTACGCGCACTTGCTGAGCAGTTGACCAAGCAGTTCGCGGAGAACTTGCAGGCACGTTTGCCGCAACCTGCTGCAGCAAGTGATGGAGCAGGCTCGGCACCGGCAGCGCGTGCGGTATCCCGCCCTGCGCAAAAAGATACTTCTTCCATTGACCTCTGGACTTTGATCAAGGCTTTATTGGCTGGATTATTTTCCAGTAGAAAAAATTAAATAATTATTAAAAATGTTGAATTAATCATCTACTTATTTCGAGATAAAGGATAACCATCATGATCTGGCGTACCTCAAAATCCCTAGCAGCTTGCATCGGCTTTACCATGTTTGCAGCAACCTCCGTTTATGCACAAGAAACCATCAAAATCGGCGTGACCGAACCCCTGACCGGACCGGTCGCCGCTGCCGGTACCTACGTCACCCATGGTGCACGGATTGCTGCCGACTATATTAATCAGAACGGCGGTGTACTGGGCAAGAAGATCCAGCTTGTCATCGAAGACAACAAGTCCAATCCGCGTGAAGCAGTCAACTCGGTAGAGAAACTGATTTTGAAGGACAAGGTTCCGGTCATGATGGGCGCCTGGAGCTCAACCTTTACGCTCGCGATCATGCCTAAGCTGATCGAGTATGAAGTGCCTCTGGTTGTAGAGGCGGCATCATCCAGCAAAATCACAACTGCAGGTAATCCATGGGTGTTTCGCACCAGCCCAACTTCAGCAATGGAGGCACAGGCATTTTCTAAAGTGGTAGACAGCTACAGCCCGGCAATCAAGAAGGTGGATTTCCTGGTTGTTAACAATGACTGGGGCTTGGGTGCCGCAGTTGAGTTCAAGAAGATGTTGGAATCCAAAGGCATTACCGTCGGTCGTACCGAAACGATGACTCCTGACATGACTGACCTTTCAGCACAGCTTGCGGCTTTGAAAGGTAGTGGTGCCGACACGGTATTTGTTACCTCCGGTAGCGAACAGCTGACGCTGGCGATTCGCCAAGCAGGCGAACAACGCCTGACACAACGCATCCTCACAACCGGCGGCGCGTTTCCAGAACAGTTGTTGAAGACCCCCGGACCAAAAGGTTTTGCCAGCCAGCACATTGTGTTCTTTTCTCCATGGACGCCTGAACGTGCCAAGCACCCAGCAGTTGCCAAGGCCTTTATGGATGGTTGGAAAACACGTGGTTTGGAACTCGCTGGTCAAATCGAAGGTTTCCGTGGTTTTGACGGCATCCTGACGATCGCCGAAGCGATCCGTATTGCGGGCAAAGCAGAACCAGCGGCCATTCGTGATGCGTTGTGGAAGGTACAAGCCAAGGGAGCCAACGGTGATATCGCCTTTGTCAAAGTAGGTCCTGCCGGTAAAGAAAGCGGCCAATCGACACCGAATATCTATGTCGTCGAATTAAAAGACGGCCAGGTAACGGTCAAATAATTCATTGCGCCTGGAGTCGCGAGATGCGACTCCGCTCTCTCTCACCTAAACGTGGGTAATGCGTGATATTTCGTTGATCGCACTGCCTGCCGGAGGAATCCTGTGGACCAATTATTACAGCATATGCTTAACGCTCTCGTGCTGGGCTCGACGTACGCCCTGCTCGGGATCGGCCTGACACTGATCTTCGGGATCATGCGGGTAGTTAATTTTGCGCACGGCGAATTGTATGCACTTGGTGCGTATGTCGCTTATGGCGTGGTTGCCATGTTTGGCATGAATTTTTTTGCATCATTGCTTGTGGCTGCCCTTGTCGGCTTCTTGCTCGGTGCAGCGATCGAGTACTTTCTGCTGCGCCGTCGTGATCTGAAGGCGATGGATGAAGTCATGCTGATCATGATCGGTGTGATGCTCATCATGCAGAACATGGAACTGTTGATGTGGGGCGGCGTGGCCAAATCGGTTGCCTCGCCATTCAGCCAGGAACCTATCGTGTGGGGTGCAGTTTCTGTTGCTCCGATCCGTCTGTTCGTGCTGGCGGCAGCTGTAGCCCTGCTTGTGATTTTCTATCTGTTGATCGAGCGTTCACGTCTTGGTTTGGCGATGCGTGCCACGTTCCAGGACAAGGATGCAGCCAAGATCGTCGGCGTGAATGTGTCACACATGTACACGCTGACCTTCGCGCTGGGTTCCTGTCTTGCTGCGGTGGCGGGGGCCTTGCTGGCTCCGGTATTCGTAGTGACTCCGACCATGGGTGATCTGGCGAGCCTGAAGGCATTTGCCATCGTTATTCTCGGCGGACTCGGCAATCTTCCGGGTGCGGCCCTAGGCGGCTTCGTCCTGGCCATCGTTGAAGAGTTTGGTGCCGGTTATATTTCCACCGCCTATCGCGATGCACTTGGCTTTCTTGTCATTATTGTGGTCATGATTTTCCGTCCACAAGGCTTGTTTACCATCAAGGAAAGGGTAAGTTAATCATGAATAAGAAAATCACTTTTCTTGTGTCTGTGCTGGCACTGGCTCTGCTGCCAGTGATATGGCCGGATCCATACGTGTTATCTGTCGTCGCATCGGCTGGCGTCTTTATCATTGCAGCGATCAGCTTGAACCTGTTACTAGGTTTTACCGGGCAACTGAGTCTCGGGCATGTGGCCTTCTTTGGTCTAGGCGCGTACACGACCTCGCTCATGTCACTGGGTTTTGATGTCACGCTGTGGGGCATGACTACGCCGCTGGTAGTCACTCCTAAACCAGTATGGCTGTCATTTATTTGTGGCATTGCGGTAGCAGCTGTTGCTGGATGGTTGCTCGGCAAGTTGGCGTTCCGAGTACGTGGCGCTTACTTCGTGATTGTCACGATCAGCTTTGCCCAAGTCACACGCATGGTCGCGCTGAACTGGGTTGATTTGACAGAAGGGCCGATGGCATTGAACAGCGTTCCGGCGCTGACGATGTGGGTACCGGGCCAAGGTGTGATCGATCTGGTCAGCAAGGCGTCGACTTACTGGCTGGTGCTGGGCATAGGCGTGCTGGCCTATCTGCTGGTGGCTGCCATCGTCCATAGCCGCGTGGGTCGCGCGATGATTGCCTTGCGCGAGAATGAAACGCTGGCGCGTTCGGTCGGCATACGGGTTACTCACTATCTTGGTATCGCCACCATCTTCGCTGCCGGTATCGCCGGTGCCGCAGGCGGCTTGTATGCGCATACGGTCAGGATTATTGATCCGGACGTCTTCATGTTCATGTTCACCATCATGATGGTCATCATGGTCATCGTTGGTGGCAAGGGCACGCTTGCAGGCCCTGTAGTTGGTGGCTTGTTGTTCGGTCTGTTGCCGGAGGTATTGCGTGGTGTGGTAGCACCTGAAATCCAATGGATAATCTACGGCGTACTGATGATAGCGGTACTGGTCTACATGCCTAAAGGTGTGGTGCCATCGGCCGGTAATCTGTTGCGTCGCTTTTCTTCAAAAGCGTTGAAAGAGCAGACACCCGTTGCACGGAGGAAAACAGCATGAGCAAAACGAACATTACTCCCGCGCTCGAACTAGTAGGCGTGACCATGCGTATTGCCGGCTTGACGGCGGTTGATAACGCCAGCTTCTCCGTACCGGCTGGCAAGATCGTCAGTTTGATTGGCCCTAACGGTGCAGGCAAGACGACGACCTACAACGTTATTTCCGGCTATATGAAACCGACTTCAGGTCGGATTAAATTGTTCGGTCATGACATCACTGGCATGGCACCGGAACAGATTTCGCAGCTTGGCCTGGTACGCAGCTTTCAACGAACTAGTATCTTTTCAGCTTGCACGGTAGCGGAAAACATACTCACTGCCTTGCATTTGAAAGGGCAGTGCGGTGTATTGCAAGCCTTGTTGCGGACGCAGAAGTTTCGTCGTGAAGAAGCCAGTTTGCAGTCGCAGGCGAATGATTTGATCGCCTTTTTGGGATTGAGTGCAAGAGCCAATACTGTGGCGTCCAATTTGTCGTATGGTGAGCAGCGCTTGCTGGGTGTCGGTCTGGCGCTTGCAGCCAAGCCCAAGGTGTTGTTGCTGGATGAACCGGCTGCCGGCCTGAATCCTTCGGAGACAGAAGGATTCAAGGAAATGGTCAGACGCATAGGCCAAAGTGGTGTCACTGTGCTGCTGGTTGAGCATGACATGCACATGGTGATGTCGATTTCAGATCATATCGTGGTGTTGAACTATGGGCGCTTGATCGCCACTGGTTCACCGTCGGAAATTCAGAATGACCCAGAAGTCATTCGCGCCTATCTTGGATCGGGGATTGAACATGCTGAAAATTGAAGAAATCACCGTACGCTACGGGGCCACTACCGGCATCAACAAGATCTCAATGGAAGTTCATGAAGGCGAGATTGTTACGCTGATTGGCGCCAACGGTGCCGGCAAGTCAACCACCTTGCGTGCCATCAACGGGCTTGAACCGTTGGCACATGGCAGTATCCGCATGAATGGTCACCTTGTATCAGGGGCATCGCCGGCAGCAGTTCTCGACCATGGTATTTCGCATTGTCCTGAAGGACGACGCGTCTTCCCGCAACTGACTGTTCGTGAAAACATGGAGATGGGTGCGTATCGCCGTAGAGATAAGGTGAGAGTGCGCGACGACATGGAACGCATGTTCGACAAGTTTCCACGCTTGCGTGAACGCATACAGCAGGTTGCAGGAACACTGTCCGGCGGCGAGCAGCAGATGCTGGCGATTGCGCGCTCCTTGATGTCACGCCCAAAGTTGGTGATGTTTGACGAACCGTCGCTGGGACTGGCACCTAATATCGTCGAGCAGAATGCTTATGCCGCACTCGCGATGTGCGACCGTGGTTATCTGCTGGAAAACGGTCATATCGTGACTCAGGGGACATCTGCAGAGATGCGTGCCAATCCGGAAATTCGTCGTGCCTATCTAGGCGGATAAGGAAGTCTAATGGAGAACCTCGATCTGATCGTGCTGCGAACTTTGCGTGACTGGCGCTCGCAAGGAAAGAATGCCGTGCTTGTGACAGTAACGCGAACCTGGGGTGCTTCGCCGCGACCTGTGGGTTCGTTGATGGCTCTGTGCGAAACGGGCAGCGTGGTCGGATCGGTCTCCGGCGGTTGTATCGAAGATGACCTGATTGCGCGTTTTGCATCCGGGGAGAAGTTTGTCACGGCGGAAGGGATGGCGCGCTGTCCGCAATGGGATTGTTATGGTTTGTCCGCCGATGAGGCACATCGATTCGGACTGCCTTGTGGCGGTACGCTGGAACTGCTGCTGGAGTTTAACGCGGATGGGGCAGTACTCGACCAACTGGTAAGGCAACTGGAGGGCGGTGCGCTGGTACAACGCAGCATCGATCTTGCCACTGGACGTGTCACTTTGACTCCAGCAGAGCGTCCCTCTGTATTGAGTGTTACTAAACATGAAGTAACAGCAGTCTTCGGGCCGGGTTATCGTATGTTGCTGATAGGTGGAGGGCAACTCACTGAATACCTCGCGACTATGGCGGTGTTCAGCGGTTTTGCAGTGACAGTCTGCGATCCGCGGGAAGAATATCGGCGCGGTTGGACGGTGCCGAATGTGCAGTTCATTGATGGTATGCCGGACGATGCGGTGACTGCCATGAAGCTGGATCAACGCAGTTGCGTCATCGCGTTGACGCATGACCCCAAGCTTGATGATTTGGCACTGATTGAAGCACTGATGAGCCCGGCATTTTATGTAGGTGCGATAGGCAGTCGACGCAACAATACTGCACGCAGAATGCGACTTGCCGAACATTTCGAACTAAGCGATGCATGTCTGGCAGGGTTGCATGGTCCTGTCGGGATTTACATCGGCAGCAAGACGCCATCCGAGATTGCTATCAGCATCATGGCCGAGGTCGTTGCGGCCAAGAACGGTGTGTGGCGCTCGGATCTCGACGTGGCGACCAACAAGCAGATACATGACCGTGATATGTCCTTAGCCTCAACCATTTATGCCTGAGAGTGAATTCTTAGCAGCACGATGAAGATAGCCATTCATCTGATAGACGCATTTATTCCTTAACGATGTTAAAGCCTTCCGCAGAAGAGGGCGCTACAAAATAGCGAGTGATCGCATCAAACTCTGCTTCACTAGTCGTGTAGCGATGCGAGCCGTCAAGATTTCTTCGTTGTAGCCTCGCCTTGCATACTTCATCAGAGACATCCAGATAGTGCAGGCTATGGGCCGAACCGGCATGTTCAAAAATACTTCGCATCCATAGACGACTATCTAATGTATTTGCTGGAAAATCCAGTACGACCGAGATCCCAGCGCGCAGCAAGTGTTCGACATGCACACCTATGACGCTACGCAGTCTGCCCGTGCATCGCACATAGTCCTGCAGTGTGCTTATCTCACCCGGGAAAAGCTGGCCCAACCATTCATCTTCGCTAATCAAGATGGTTTTCGGTTCTGCCGCGAGTCGCTGGGTCAATGTTGATTTGCCAGAGGCGATTTTTCCGCATACGAGATGCAGTGTAGGCAGTTCTTGCGTGCTTGTTTCCATGGATATCTCCGATGACTACTTGGGTAAATTTCTCAAAAAGCAGTCGAAAAAAAACCGCCTCTTGGGGCGGGTTCTTTAGCTACTTCAACACAAACGCTATCCCACCATGTTTTGAATGGTGCAAATAATCGCTGAAGTTTGTGGGTAGCAAGATTTCATGACGTTCAATATCCCATAGTTAAATAATTTCGGCAATCAGCATCTTCCATTGATCAGTGGCTGACATAGAATCAGCGAACACTACGATTTTTGTGGCACTCATTTCAAAAAATCTAATCGAAGTCTATCTGGTAACGTATCTCAGCCTAAAGCTTGATTGGTGGATGGCAACTCTGTTGCCTGTCTCAACTGAGGAGAATCAAGATGATCAGCAAAAACACGATTTGTCTCTGGTACGACGGCACCGCGTTGGAGGCCGCAAAGTTCTACGCCGAAACATTCCCAGACAGCACAGTAGACGCTATCCATCGCGCGCCCGGCGACTATCCTTCAGGCAAGGAGGGCGATGTGTTGACGGTCGAGTTTACGGTGGCGGGTATTCCTTGTCTCGGCTTGAACGGAGGCCCAATGTTCAAACACAACGAGGCTTTTTCGTTTCAGATAGCGACAGATAGCCAAGCTGAAACGGATCGCCTGTGGAATGCGATAGTCGGAAACGATGGCCAGGAAAGCGCGTGCGGCTGGTGCAAGGATAAATGGGGATTGTCGTGGCAGATCACACCACGCGCCCTGACCGCCGCGATCACCGATCCTGATCAAGCTGCAGCCAAGCGTGCGTTCGAGGCCATGATGGAAATGACTAAGATAGACATCGCTGCAATCGAGGTCGCTCGGCGCGGCTGATACTGCTGGCTCCGACACCACTCAAGTGCTCAACAAAAAGGCTAGAACAATGATTGTTCTAGCCTTTTTGTTTTGTCTCAAACTTTAATTGTTATTCAGACCTATTAAAGTCAAAAACATGGCCATAGCAATCATGCGGCTTTCAAACATGCAAATTCAGTCACTTATTGTTCAAAGTCGAAAACACATTAAGATCAAGGTCGCCCAAGTGGTCACGCCCAACAAATAAAGTCGAAAACTAATGCGATGAAAGACACTCAGAAGTTCATTGAAGTAAAAGAAGCGGAGATCAAGACACTTATCCATACTGAAATTAATTATCTTTAGTATTGGTGTGTCCCAAAAAGAAAAGCTATGAAAATCCATCGGTCAATGATGGATTTTTATTTCAGGTTTTTAGTATGAGCTGATTGAACGTAAATGTTCGAGCTGTAGGTGCGAGTGAAGTTTTGAATTCACCAACCTAGTGCTCTACCTTTGGCTCGAATAATTCTTGTGATCTCAGGAGAGTTAGGATCTAGAGAGAGCGTACTTGGTTTTGATGAAACCAAAACAAGATTCGGAACGGCAGATTTTGGTTTTGACGTTTCCGCGTGGGACGCACAACTTGGGCGCATTGCCGAACCGGTCAATTGGTCTTTATTGCTCTCTTTATTGTTCATAACGTTCCCCCGAGAAAAACCGCGAAATATTAACATAGCTTGGTTCGCTCAGTTCAGTATATCCATAACCTATTAAGTTCGCTACAACTGGTATGGTATAGATACGACAGTTAGTTTTGCTGTGCGGGATCGAACTCTTCATCAAAGATCGCCGCTATTTTTTCTTCAAAAGAGCGATAAGAATCTAGATATTCCTTCACAATCTTATCCGGCGGAGTTTCGCCCGCAGGACTAAATTGTATGAACTTACCATCGGCATCTTTGCGACCAGCTTCACGAATAAAGAGATCTGGATAAAGCTTCGGTGCCACTCCCGAAAAATGGATGAACTTTACCTTTTGCGAAGATTGATTATCATCAGCGTCATGATCTAACACTTCAATTGCATCGCTGTGTGCATCTGGCGCCAAGCTTTTCTCATAGGGTTCTATGTAATAAACTTTTTCAATACCGGCGGCGATAATATGCCTTGCGCAGTTATGACAGGGGAAAGTTGTTGTGTATAAACTTCCGCCAACAGATGAGCCCCCGCCGCCCCTCGACAAAGAGATTAATGCATCCATTTCTGCATGTACCGCACGCGAAAATTCTATTAGGTGCGGTATGCCAGACTCTTCAAAAACCAAATCAACAAGCTCATCGACCTTGTCGGCTACTGCGGCCCTGTGCTCATCTTTAGGAAATAATTTGTCCAGCGAATTAGTCACGCCGTCATGAATGCGTTGCTTACGAATTCTTTTTTGCAGATCGTTTTCGCATATGCCACGATGCTTAAAGCACCGGTCATCGTTAGGAGAACTTTCATCGCCATATAGGCCTCCGCCGTATTGAGGTACATCGTTAGTGCCAACCGCTATAACTCGGCCTTGTTTGTCCAAAATAGATGCGCCGACCTGCCTGGAGAAGCACGCTGAACGCAGCGAAGTAGAATGCGCAAGATACATAGCGTGCTCATGGCGTGAAGGCGTGATTGAATTGCTGCCGTGAATTAGGTTTAGAAATCGCGCTATTTGATTCGGAATGATTGTTTCACGTCCCAATGGGTGATGGACGAAATAATCGGCTAGCTTGAAAGCTTTCTCGAGTTGCTGCCCGTGCGTAATAGACTCTTTTCGGTCCCGTTTGATGATTTCAGTGGTCTGCTCAGCGCTTAGCCCCTCGTCCTTCAATCGACAAATTCGATGTTCATGCGTACTCATAACTCCGACTGCATAAAACAGCCGTCGATACACTAGTCTCAGAAGTCGCACTTCTTCGGGATGTTTTATTTGATCGATTAAATATGCGACGCGTTTTAGTTGAGTGGCATGTTCATTGGATTCAGGGTCGCCAGCGAGTCGGTGCCGACCTATCTGATTGATCGCATAGCCTGCGAGGACGTTATGACGAACTTTGTTCCGCAAAAGATTCCCGCCGATTTGATTGCGGACGTACTTAGATTTTGCAGCTTCAGCGTGTTCCGGCGGAATGACGACTGCGCCTTTATCGAGTTGCGTATTAATAAACGCACTAAGCTTGATACGAATTACCTTGTATCCCAAGGCTTGTAGTTGCGTTTCGCACTCAGTGATCACTCGAGGCAGTCCACAACCGACTGCGCCCATAAAGCCAATTACGAGTTCCTTTGACGCGCGTTGTTCCAGTAAAGTCGTCGTCTCGCTTTGATCATTTGCAGCTTTCGCCTTCGACTCTGGTTTATGAAAATGCACTTGTTTTGGATTCGCGCTCAACTTTAACTCCTCTAGATTGCCTACAGCCTGTTCCGACCGCTGGCTATATTTCTTGTGGCACGAATTCTGGAGTATCTGAGAGTAGAGCGCAACAACTTAACTATCGCATCCCATAAACATGGGATGCGATAGGGCTTCGCTCATATTCACGCACGCTCCATACATGATTCATGTATGGAGAAAATTCATGGAAATCAAGCAGTGCGCAGCGTGCGGCCAGGTTTTTCAACCACGCCCTCAAACTCCGCAACAATCTTACTGCTCAAGGCCGCGCTGCCAGCTCGAACGTCGACGACGCTGGCAACTGCTCAAACGTCAGAGCGATCCAGACTACCAGGACAACCAAACTCGGGCGCAGCATGCCTGGGTCCAGCGCAATCCTGACTATTGGCGCGAATACCGCAGCACGCATCCAGAGTATGCCGAACGAAATCGAACTCTGCAACGCGAGCGCGACGGCCGACCGCAAAATGGCTCAATTGCAAAGATGGACGTGTCAATTCCAGAAATGCCCCTGCCATCAGGGATCTATCGTCTCAGTAGGGTCGCGGCCGGTGCAATTGCAAAGATGGATGTGTGGACCGTCGAAATTACAGTGCACATCTGCCCGTGCGTGCCACAAGTCAAAATTGCAAAGAGAGGACGTGTTCGGTGATTTCATGCATGAATGCTAACGTATCGCACACATGCACTCTCGACACGCGATGCGCGACTTCGACTTGTGGCCCTCCTGGTTCATGAACAGGAGCGTGCCTTGACGACCATCGCCATATAGGTGAATTCCCGAGAGCCGAAATTCCAATTGACTGGGGCGATCGGGAATCATGGAATATGACGAACCAAGCGATGTTGGGGGAGAGCAGCCATCCCTGCTTAGGGCGGTCGAGTATGTTCGGATGTCGACCGAACACCAGCAGTACTCCACCGAAAATCAAGCTGACAAGATCCGCGAATATGCGGCACACCGCGGCATTGAGATTGTTCGCACCTACACCGACGCCGGCAAAAGTGGTCTGCGCATTGATGGACGCGCGTCGTTGCAGCAGCTGATCAAGGACGTTGAAAGCGGCACGGCGGATTTCACGATCATCCTGGTTTATGACGTCAGCCGTTGGGGACGCTTCCAGGACGCTGACGAGAGCGCGTATTACGAATACCGATGCCGACGCGCCGGTATTCAGGTTGCTTACTGCGCCGAGCAATTCGAGAACGATGGGTCCCCGGTATCGACCATCGTCAAGGGCGTCAAACGGGCTATGGCTGGCGAGTACAGCCGGGAACTATCCGCCAAGGTGTTCGCCGGACAGTGTCGGCTGATCGAACTCGGCTACCGGCAAGGCGGCCCTGCCGGCTACGGTCTGCGCCGGGTATTGATTGACCAGAACGGCTCCATCAAAACCGAACTGAGCCGCGGCGAGCACAAGAGTCTGCAGACAGATCGCGTGATTCTGATGCCTGGCCCAGAGGATGAAATCCGCATCGTGAGCCAGATCTACCGCTGGTTTATTGATGACGGGTTGGTGGAGTCAGAAATAGCCGTGCGCTTGAACGGGATGAACATGCTGACTGATCTGGATCGGGCATGGACCCGTGCCACTGTGCATCAGGTATTGATCAATGAGAAGTACGTCGGCAATAACGTCTACAACCGCATCTCCTTCAAGCTCAAAAAACTGCGAGTAATCAACACGCCCGATATGTGGATCAAAAAGGACGGCGCCTTCGAGCCCATCGTGCCGCCCGACATCTTTTACACGGCGCAGGGAATCATCCGCGCCCGAACCAGGCGTTACACCAATGAGGAACTGGTCGACCGGCTTCGATCCCTCTACAAAAAACGTGGCCTCCTCTCCGGCCTGATCATTAACGAAACGGATGGGATGCCCTCTTCGTCGGTGTACGCCTTCCGCTTTGGTAGCTTGGTCAAAGCCTATCAAATGGTCGGCTTCACTCCGGACCGGGACTATCGTTATCTGGAAGTGAATCGTTTCTTGCGCAGCCTGCACCCGGGCATCGTGGCACAGACCGAACAACAAATCGCCGAATTGGGAGGGTTGGTTGTGCGCGATCCGGGGACCGACATATTGTGGGTGAATGGCGAATTCAACGTTTCCCTGGTGCTCGCGCGTTGCCAAACTCACGACTCTGGCCGGCACCACTGGAAAATCAGATTCGACACCAGCCTCTTGCCCGACATCACCGTGGCCGTGCGGCTCGACCATGATAACCAAAGCGCTCTCGATTACTACCTTTTGCCGCGACTGGATTTTGGGCAGCCGCGCCTCAGCCTGGCAGAGCAGAACGCCGTTGAACTGGAAAGCTACCGCTTTGACACCCTCGATTACCTCTACGGAATGGCAGAACGCACTCGGCTAAGGAGAGTGGCATGATCAAGAACCACAATGCCGGCGAGTTACGCATGATTCCGGTGGGCTGCATCGATGTCCATAACCCTCGCGAACGTAACAACAAAATCTTTGACGAAATTGCCGGCAATATTCATGCGATCGGACTTAAGAAGCCAATTACCGTGACCCCGCGCGCAGGGGAGGATGGCGCCGAACGGTATTTGCTTGTTTGTGGCGAGGGGCGCCTCAAGACGTTCAAGTCAGCAGGCGAAACCACCATCCCCGCGCTGGTCGTCGCTGTCAGTGATGAGGACGCGTTCATCATGAGCCTCGCTGAAAATATCGCTCGCCGCCAATGCCGTCCTTTGGAAATTCTCGCCAGCATAGTGGCATTGCGCGATCAGGGCTATGACAAGAAAGCGATCGCCGCCAAAACCGGCCTTACGCCTGAATATGTGTGCGGCATCCTGATACTGCTGCAACACGGGGAAGAGAGACTTATCGTCGGCGTTGAAAAAGGCCAAATTCCCCTTAATGCGGCCTTGGCAATCGTTGGTGCCGGCGATGATGACAAAGCGGTCCAGGCAGCCTTGCAGGATGCCTACGAGTCTGGAAAGCTGCGCGGCAAACATTTAATTGAAGCCAGGCGAGTAATTGAACGTCGCCACACGCTGGGGCGCTCGGTGGCGCGTGGTACGCCAAGAAAGCAAGTCGACGTGACGCAGTCCAGCCTGGTTAGAACCTATCGGAAGGAAGTTGAACGGCAGCGACTGATGGTAAAAAAGGCGGAGTTCGCGCAACAGCGCCTGCTTTTTATAGTGGGCGCTTTACGCGAACTTCTTACCGACGAAAACTTTACGAATCTGCTGCGCGCCGAAGGACTGGATACCCTACCGAAGTATCTGGCTGAACGGGTGTGGCCCGGCGGGAGCATGTCATGACAGGTATCTCCCTCGGGTTTTCGATGGATGCCTTGTCGGTTCCGTTGGCGAACATTTTGGCCTCGCGTAAAGTACCGGAAGGACTCGTGACGTCACGGAAATTCAAACAAATTCGTTCCTCGATCGAGGAGGTCGGATTGATCGAACCTCTTTCAGTCACCCAGGCGATCAAGAAGTCGGATCAACACATGCTTCTGGATGGGCATATCCGCCTCATTGTCTTGAGTGACCTGGGTTATGTCGAAGCGCCGTGTTTGATAGCCACGGATGACGAGGGATATACATACAACAGCCGAGTCAATCGCCTGTCGACCATCCAGGAGCATTTCATGATCCGACGCGCGATTGAGCGCGGCGTCTCGACCGAACGTCTGGCAAGGGCACTCAGCGTAGATGTCAGTCAAATTATCAAGAAAATGAACTTGCTGGATGGTATTTGCCCCGAGGCTGCAGAAATGCTGAAGGACCGGCAGTTTTCTGCCGAGATTTCTCGGGTGCTGCGCAAGATGAAGACTACCAGGCAGGTGGAATGTGTCGAATTGATGGTATCTGCGAACACGGTGACGACGGCCTACGCCGAAGCCATGCTGGTGGCGACGCCGGCCGAATTGCTGGTCGAAGGCAAAAAGCCACAGAAAATGACAGGCGTGTCGCAGGAGCAGATAGCAAAAATGGAGAGGGAAATGGCCAACCTTCAAGGACAGTACAAAATGGTCGAGCAAACCTACGGCCAGGATGTGTTAAATCTGGTGCTGGCCAAGGGCTATCTGGTCAAGCTGCTGGACAACGAGGCGGTCATCCGTTTCCTCACCCAAAATCAGCCTGACGTGTTGGTCGAATTCGAAAGCATTGTCCAGACGGTATCGCTGGACAAGTAAATGAACAACGATGGAATGGCCGCTGACTCGCCTGCACCTGAATCTTCAACATCGGCCCCGACACGTCAATCTGCTGTCGATGGCGAGCCGATCAACGAGACGCAGATGGCCACACACCGCAACTCACCGCACGCTGATCCGGCATGTTTATATGGCCTGGTTGGCGATGTTGCGCGAGCAGGCAGTGAAGGCACTGAAACCAATGCTTATGCCATTGCGGCCAATTTCATGGCCTACCTCTCATGTGCAATTGGCCGCGGGGTCTATCTGCCCATTGGCAATACCTGGCATCACGCGCGCATGTTTTGTTTGCACATCGGGCGTTCCGGTCGCGGCCGCAAGGGCGATGCTCTGTCACTGGTGCTACGAATGGACCAAGCTTTGCGCGAGATGAACGATTTTTTCACGCCGCAGATTCATCGCGGTGGCTTATCTAGTCGCGAGGGCTTGGTGGCTTTGATGCATGACGGCTATCGGCAAGGCAGGCAAGAAATTCCAGTTATCGAGGACAAGCGCCTGTGGGTGGTCGAAACTGAATTTTCCAATGTGTTGCACCAGGGGCGTCGAGAAGGCAACACACTGTCCGCCGCGCTACGGGATTGCTGGGATGGTGTTTGCCTCAAGCCAGCCACCAAGTCGAATCGGCTGTATGCCAGCCACCCGCACGTTTGCCTGAGCGGAGCAATTTCGCCCAGCGAGCTGACGGGCTTGATGACTACCCGCGAATTGACCAATGGTTTCGCCAACCGATTCCTGATGATCTGGGCTGAGCGATCACAGGTATTACCCTTCCCGAAGGCGACGCCACAATCAACGGTGGATGCAATAGCGCGCAGGATTTTGGATGTCCTGGAGTTTGTCGGAGCCGACCGGCATGATCAGCGTGACCACTTAGGAATGGATCTGTCGGCGCAGGCGCAGTGGCACTACGCGCAACTTTACCGGGGCGAGCTCAACGAAGACCTCGGCAGCGAACTGATTAGTTCCATGCTGGAACGCCGCGCCCCGATGCTATTGCGTATGGCCATGCTGTTTGCGCTGTCCGATCTGCAATTGCGCGTCGATGTTCATCACATTGATGCTGCTATGGCGTGGATGCGGTACAGCACGGCATCGGTCAGGTACGTTTTTGTCAGTGCTTACGAAGAAGCCAAAATGGTGCAAACCATCGATCTCGCTAATCGGGTACTGGCGTTTTTGCAGGAGCACGGGAAAGCCACGCGCAGTGAAATCAGTGCCGAGTGTTTTCGGGGGCGCGTACCCAAGGCGCAGATGGATGCCAGCCTCGATCATCTACTAGCGGCAACGCCGCCCAAGATCTGTGTGCAATGGCTCCAACGTCCTTTGGATGCACCGGGCACACCAACCCGGATCTATCGATTGGCGTAGTCACATCAAATACGCCAACCATCGGCGGTACCCTCATTTCGCTCAGTTCGCAGGCTGTTTAAGCCGTACAAGCGCTTGTTATAAAAAACATTTCGCTGATTTCGCACATTTCGAACGAGTTAAACGCGCAATCGAGTTCTAATCCGCCTCTCTATGCTACCGCAACACCATCACACTGCACTACGACATCGTTTCGCTATCGTGAAGATAATCATGTATCCGCATTAAAAGTAGCTGCCTCGCACATTACAACGGCACCACTTCTATTAAATGTCTGTGTAACATATCAATCTGCAATGTCCGCCATTGCCACGAAAAAACGAACCCTATAAAACATGCGCATATTTCTCGACACCGAATTTACCCAGTTGAATTTGAATGATGCCAAGCTTATTTCACTTGGACTTGTCGTCGAAAAGTCCCTAGACGAGCTTTACATCGAAGTGTCGCCTCAGCCGCCAATAGGCGAATGCAGTGCGTTTGTACGCGACACGGTATTGCCCTTATTAGGCCGTTATTCTGGTGCAGAGTGTCCGCAGGAAGAAATACGAAGCCGCATAATTAACTGGTTGCAGTTGGTGCGGCATCCAGATGATGAATTATTCGTTCATTTTGACAGCGAATTCGATGAGCGGATGATTCGCACCGCGCTTGATCCCGTACCGAACTGGCTGCAGATTGCACGTATTTCGAGTCGTGACACAAACGAATTGCTGCGCCATGAATATCACGTAAAAGATAAGATTGGTCGCCCCGAACACCATGCCTTGCACGATGCGCACGCGTTGGCTTACAGCTATCGCCCTCGCTCCACGATTCTAGGCTTTGTCAACCCGCTGGCACTTTAGCTATCTCGGTTACTTTGAAGCGAATAGCCGGTTACTTTATGATGCGATTAAGGTGCATCTCAAGTTGCCAATTAAACGCCTTTGAGTAACTTTGAAATGCGTTTATATGGCAACTTTCAGATACGATTTGGTAGCGGTATTGATGCGAATCTCAGCTATTGCATTTCCATCTCTCCAAAGTGGAGTGAACCCCTCGGACTGGACCAATCAGGGGAAAAAAAAGTGAATTTCTGGAATTAAGTGATTTTCTGTAAGTTTTCCAACCAATTCTTCCGGAATCACCGGCCAAGTTCCGATCGTTTCAATGTAACCATAGCCGCTCAAATTGCGCGCAGACAAATCCAGTCGAGTTTGGCAAAGAGTACCTATGGCTTCCGGGTAGTAATCGAGGTGCAGATCGGGGAAATGATCCTCGAAAAAATGATCCAGGAGCTGGTCAACAATTGCTTCGACGGCAACTCGGAATCTAGCATTGTGCGGAGGTTCAGTTTGTATGTAGACCAGCCAAGCAAGTGCAATTTGCGAAAGCTGGTTCATTCGGTGCAGTGAAAGTCTTAGGCAACGATCGAATAATTCGGGCTCGTCATAACTCGCGAGTGAATGTGAATCCTTTGCTGAAACCCTCTCAGCTGGAACACGAACCAGACCGTTGGTAGCCAAAAGTTTGTCTATTTGATGCTGTACTGTCTCAGGGCTTGGAGTCGTATCCTGGAGGAGGTCCCAAAAGATAGCATCGTAAAATTCTTGCGTTCCTGCAAGCTGCACATTTTGCTCAACAGCAACAACCAGATCAGCCATGCTTCGCCAACGAGGGTCGAGACCCCGCGGAACTCGTGATTTCTTGCGAATCCATTCGAATGTTCTGGGTCTGGTGGCGGATTCACGATCATCACCGTCTGGTTCTGTCCACGCAAATTTTTTGTCTAGCAAGTAGTCCGACCAGTCGCAACGTCGCTTGACCTCACCGTACCAACATTGCACACGCGCCTGCTCGGCCCAGTGTTTTTTTTGCCCGCCGCGCGCTCGTTTCATATTTTGGTGTCACTTGAATCTGGATTCGTGCAGCCTAGATTGTTTCGCGCGAAATTGTCAAGATCAAGTCAAATCAATCCAAATAAAGGGTCTTCATGATCTCAGCACCGAGAAGTCTTGTGGATCAACTAATCACCTTATATGGGCCGACTGTTGGCGGTCGTGATCTTTACTCTGCCTTGGGTTTCAAGACCTATGCAGCGTTTCATCGCAGCAAGCAGAGAAGTGAAATCGGGGTAAACGTTTTTATCTTGCCTGGTCGGCGCGGCTGGTTTGCACTGACGACCGACATTGCAAATTGGCTTGAACAACAGGCTGGAGCAAAATTCCCTGCCGATCCAGATGCAGAAACCGGTAGTAACTTTTTGGGGAGGGCACCATGACTTAGCCTGGAAATAACAATTTCAGAACTACAGTTGGGGCGCTAAAAAGGCCAAAGCCAGAGGGTTCTAGCTCTCTGGCTTTGTATTTGCTGCTTGGATATTGACTGTTCCAGCATCAAGTATCGTCTCTCCCGAATCCACTGTCAATACTTTGACCTTTCCATGGAAAGGCTCGAATGGATTCGTACGCCTCTACGCTGTTCAAACAGTCGTCCACTTTTCTATTCTGATTGTCGTCCGCTTGCCTTCGGCAAGTGGACGACAAAGCTTTGCCGTTTCTATTCACAGGAGTATCGATGCGAACTCAAAAAAGATTTACCCCAAATTTGCTTGACCGCTACACGAGCATAGGCAGAGGACACGGGGTATATGAAACCTATATTCCTTGGCACCGGGTGGGCCGGAGCGATCCTGCAAGCGAAGGACGTTCTCATTTGCAATTATGGGAAGGACGTCAAAGGGAGCTCTTGAGCGACAAGGAGTGGGTTGGGCTCTTGTTCTCTACCATGCTTCCATCTGTCGTCGATATCAGGGAGCAGATCCCATTGAGCCATGGAAATTCAACCAGCGAACTTTTTGCATACCTTTTTAATCCCTTAGCGTCAGAATCTCCAGGGACATTGCAGATTGCAAAACAATTGGGAATTAAACATCCCAAGGTACATGGCAACGGCCGCTCTGCGGACTGGGTGATGACCACCGACCTGCTGCTTACTTTGAAGCGTGTTACTGGTGAGCTGGAATTGCTTGCTGTTGCAATTAAGATCGATAAAGAAATTGATAACAATCGAACCCGAGAGTTATTGGCCATTGAACGCCAATATTGGCTTAAGCGCGGCATTCTGTGGTTGCTGATAACGCCATCAATGTATGACGAATTGGTGGCTGATACGCTACGTAGGTGCATGCCGTGGGCGTTGGGCATACCAGCGGACCCAGTTGTGATCGACTTCGTCATTGCAAATCAAAATGAGTGGTCGGGACGTTCGTTGACCTATGTGCTTGAACGATTGAGTAACGTGTTTAATGACATCGACTTGGCCCAGCGGGCGTTTTGGCAAGCGGTGTGCTCTGGACGATTACCCGTGGATTTGCGCAGAGGATGGCGGCCACATGAACCTATCACACTCTTAACTGATACTGCCTTCTGGAATCTGAATCCAATTGCATCGCGGAGGTCCGCATGGGCATTCTGATGCACAACCAAGTGATACGCATTTCGACTGGGAATTACGAGGGTCTCTACCGTGTGATCCTGGTCGAGCCGCGCATCAACAAGGCAGTCTTGATCAATTTTACAGATGCACCGCATAAGGACAAGCGGCGTGGCGGCAGACCAAAATTAGTGGTAACCAAGTCACCCAGAAAGAAAAAGCCATTGTCGCTGATTGGGGAATTAATTTGGGCCGAATATGCTGATCTGAAGCAGCTTGAAGACGAAGGTACGCTCGCAGGAATCGAAATTGAAAATATTTTTTCGCCAATAAAGGGAAAGGGTGATCAGGCTCGATATGAAACACGGAAGGCGGCGATGGCTGGTTTCCTTGACTACGATAACCTTAGAACCAGTATCTTGGTTAATGGCGGTATGGGTGGCTTGGTAAAAAGCGCAGTTGATGCTAGTGGATTAAGTCGTGCATTGATCTACAAATGTTGGTCGCAACTGTGTCGCCTTGGTTTTCGTGAGGAGAGCTTAAGACCACGCCGTGATCGGTGTGGTGCGCCTGGTATTGCACGCCCCTGTGATACCGATGGCCGCAAAAAGGCTGGCAGAAAAACTGAGAAGCAGAGAGTCGCGCGTGCGTCAGGAAAATTGTTGCCACCCGAGCAGCCTGGGATAAGTACGCAGTGGCGTCACTGGATCATGGCAGCCGACAAAAAAATTCCATCTCCGAAGCCAGATTTTCCGGCTCGCTACACACAAATAATGAATAGCGAGTTTGTGAAACGGTACCGACAGGAGAATAATGATCTCATCCCTCTTGAATTAAAAATGGGCGAGTACCCAAACCGAGGGCAAGTAAAGCGAGTCTTGCTTACCGAAGTGCCCCGCCTCCAAAAACTGCTGGAGAAAACTACCAAGGGCCATTTTCTTCGAAGCCTTAGAGGAATGACAGGGCGCAACTGGAAAGGCGTCGCAGGGCCAGGGCATACATGGGCCATCGATTCCACTATTGGTGACATTTACCTTCGGTCAAGCGTGAACAGAGCTTGGATCATTGGCCGGCCGGTGGTCTATATCATTGTGGATATATGGTCGACCGCAGTGGTGGGCTTCTATGTGTGTTTGACTGGGCCAAGTTGGGATACGGCTAAAGTAAGCTTATTCAACGCCGCAGCAGACCCTGCCTTGGTCGCAGATTTGTGGCAATACCAGCCAGTATTGTGTCTGCATCCCTTTCCGACGATGCCGGCAGTTCTCATGTGTGACCGCGGTGAATATCTGTCGCGTGCAGCAAGTTTGACTGGTGCCAAACTGATTCCGTGCTTGAGTTATGCGCCGCCGTATCGACCTGACATGAAAGGGTTGGTGGAGGTACTTCACCGCATTGAGAAAGATCGTCAATACCTGTGGGTGCCTGGAGCCATCGATGCACGCCGAGAAGAATATGAACTGCGACGATTTGATCCTAATGAAGCAGTCTTGACCGTGCGGGAATACACTGAATACCTCCACACGATTTTTTCTGAATACAACCTGACAGCTAATCGTGTTGCGCGCGTGGATACCCACATGATTGCTGCAGGTGTGATGCCTAGCCCCGCTGGTTTGTGGCGCTGGGGACACGAAGTCGGCATTGGGACACGTCGAGGATTTACTCAGTCGGAGCTTGTGACGTCCCTTTTGCCCAACCAATCTGCAACGGTGTCACGAGCTGGTGTGAGATTTGGTGGTCTGCACTACGAGTCGGAAGTGGTCAATGAAGAGCAATGGACCGCGCATGCACGCAATTTTGGCAGTTGGGAGATTACTGCCAATCATTTCCCTGGGTCTGTGTCGCGTATCTGGGTCCCTAATGCGTCAGGACCTGGGCTTCTGGATCTACGTTTATCCGAGCAAACACGGGCATCAAAGGATCAGACCTTTGATGAAGTGCTCGACGCATTTATGATCGGAAAATTGAATCGCGCGGAAGTGGAACACGCTAATGTTCTGGCCGCGTTGAAGTCACGCCAAAGAGTTGAAGCCCTTGTAGCTGGAGCCAAGGCGCTTACTGCAGAGGCGATAGAGCGACATCGAGGTGCCCTGCCAACGATGACAGACTCTCGAAAAATGGAGGCGCAGACTGACGAGCAGACGATGGCCGAACCGAGAGCATCCGAGCCGCCTTCGATAGATGAAACGGAGGCAGCTTATCTCGATATGATGAAAAGCATGTTCGCAGCTGCAAACGGCGAAGGGGATTGATTTTGCATATGTCAAACCACGACCCGTATCAAGGCAATATTTTAACCCGCGGCCTCGGTTCCATTTTGTCGCGTGAAGAAGCGCTGGCATCATTACTTCATTTACCGCCGTTACCCGGGGAAATGAAGGGCATGCCGGTGCACATCCGTTTGCATTATTTGATGAGCCTGCGTGACCTGCACATTCCTGCACTTGAAGGCGCACAGTTGTTAACGACAATGGATCTGATGACTCGACAAGGATATCGATATCGAGATCCCTTGTTTGCGGAAACCTGGCGCATGGTTGGTGGTGAAGCCGGCGCGCGCAAACCATCACGTTCGCCGGCGTGCGCGGCTATAGCTGTGGGGTACTCTGGAACGGGGAAGACCGAAGCGGTGCTGCGAGGATTGAACACTTATCCTCAGCAGGTAATTTTCCATGAAAATTTTCCGCAGATGGCTAATGGCTTATCTCAAGTCGTTTGGCTATCCACAGACGTGCCTGCAAGTGGCCGCACGGATGATCTGGCGGCAAATTTGATGATGGCTTGGGACAATGTAACCAAAGGGGGGCGATTCGCTAATTCACTTGCCAAAAATCGTCGTGATGGTGTTCAGATGCTTGACGAATGGCGTCAAGTAGCATCGAGTCATTTTCTCGGGATTTTGCATCTTGACGAGGTGCAGAATTTCTTCAAGATCCAAAGCATTGAACGGCGCAGTAGGCGTAAAAACAATGAGGGCGGCCTTGAGCTAAGCATTGTGGAAGATGCTTGTCTTAAGGGGATATTAAATTTTACCAATACCTGCCAGATTCCGTTGTTATTTTCGGGGACCCCTGATGGCGTTGGTGCTTTAACTAAACGCATGAGTACGACGCAGAGACTAATCACGGCGGGCTATCATCCACTGCCTCACTTTGAAGCAGCTCTAGATCATCGCTTTCGTCATGTATTTTTCCCCAAGTTATGCGAGTACCAATATGTAAAAAAGAAGCTGCCTGTGAGTGATGGATTCGCGGAGTTGATCATTCAACTCACGGGAGGTATTCAACGAATAATCATCGCACTTTGGATTGCTGCCCATCGCGTGGCGTTCGAACGCACCACTGATGATTTGAGATTTGAAGATTTCAAAAAAGCGGCAGATACTTATCTCGCGCCTGTTGCGCCTGCTATTGCTGCTATGCGTTCAAATGATCCGCAACGCATGGCGCAGTACGAAGACTTGGCACCGCGCGACGATGGTTTCTGGGCCCTGTTTTGGAACTCCATGAATCGAAGTTAGGCATAATTTCCAACACTTGTGCATTCGTAGTAAGTCTTGAATCTGTTACCGCGCTGCGTTCAGATGATCCATTACGTGTGGATCGATTCAAAGACTTGATGTCGCGTGACGAGGGCTTTTCAGCCACATTTTGGCGTTCGACGAATGCAATTTAGGTCGAGTTTTCCAATTCGGATATGCGATGACAGGGAGATTGTTCAACGGTTTGAGTGATCGTAGCGCCGGCTTCGGCCGGCGTTTTCGGTTTTACACGTAAGACGCCGGTTCCTGGGCCAGTAGGCGGTGCCGAGATATCCGTAAGCGCGGCGGCCAAGTGGGCACCCCCTTGTCGGATGATGTGCTCTAAAGCGTCCAATTCGATGCCGCCCAGCGTCGCACTGTCAGCCAATGATCGCTTTTTCACAAAAAATGCAGTTGCTGCGGCGAGTAGCGATTGACCATCTCTACCGGAAAGATTCGGTAGTCCGATGGCTTCAAGGCCATTAACGATAGCTCTTCTGCTACCAGAAAATTCGGGAAGAATCAGAGCGTATTGACCCTTGGCAGCAATATAAGCAGCGCGAAGTTCATCCGTATCGATCGGCGTGATTGCCTGACGCCGTCGAGGTGCCACTGTTTTTGAACGGGGTGTCGTCAATGCATTTAGCGCTTCGTCGGCTGATTCAAACAAGACACAGCATGCCAAAATGTAAGGCGTAACGGAAGATGCTGAGGTGGATAGGTAGAGCACCCCGTCCATTTGATTTAATGTAATGCTTGGCTTTTTATCCGCCAGCACTGGAAATATCGTCGATAGCCAATCACGTGGAAAATTCGCCAATACATGATCGCTTAACAAAGGTTTCGTGGATTTGGCGGCATGAGTGCACCAACCTCGCTCGCTGGCACGCTCGTGGAGCACAAAACGGGCCGTTTTCACATCAATTGGTTTATCACGATCCAACAGCTCACGCGAGATTGCGAGAAAGCGTTGAATTCCAGAGTGGTGTTGATTCAACCTCGCCCATGCTTCGCCAACTTCATGACTATTATCGACAAAGCGTGATGGCGGTTCTAAGAAAACGTCGTTATTGTCGACATAGCGTAACGGCCTTAGATGCTTCGTACACAAGACCACTCCCGGCAACTGGTGGTCGCGCCGCCAATAGCTCATACCGTAGGTCGTAAGATCTGATTTAACACAGTCAACACAAAGATAGGCGCAGGGCCGCGCAAACCGCATGCCGGTCATTCGTAACATCGATTGACCCTCAGGGCTACCATGAGCCAAATTAGGGAAATACGAAGTGAATGATCGGCGCAAGGGAAGCGTTGTATGTCGACAAACAAATTGCGTCAGTTCCATATGCGCAGCCCGGCAGAGGAGTTCCAGGCAGCACACACCATGGCGAGAAGGAGGCGGGACGTTTGCCCATTGCGCCAATAGATTTACGATTTCTATTTCGGACCGTAAGCCGTTCATTCGCATTAGGCGGCCCAAATAGGCGCGATCTAACTCGTCTGGTAAAGGCGAGAGCGCAATCATGACGATTTGTCTCTTTTCGCGGTAGATAAAATTTTAATTTCAGGTGGGGCAAGAAGAGCCAAGGAACGGATTACAGCAGCAAGCGCTTTCGAATGAGCAGCCGTCCCATCCCACGTATCCGCTAATGCGCCGACCAATTCCTGATTGGAAAGAATTGCTTCAACGGATGTTTTATTATTTAAATTTTCTGCATAAATGCATAATTCTTCAAACAATCGCGATTGACGAAGTCCGCGCCCATTTAAGATCCTGCTCACCTGGGATTGACTGGCGCCAATAACGGAAGCCACTTCAGATTGAGTGAGTCCAATGGATTTGTATATATTTGCAGCGCGAAGTGCGCGTGCTTGTAGGCCGTTAATTTTCACGGATTAAGAATAACAAAATGCATATATGCATGCAACAGATTGCTTTTCAGCGACGGCTATTGCGACTTAAAGCGGTAAGTCCGATTGCTTTTTGGTCGGAGCGCGGCGTTGTAGTGCGATATCAATGGCGCGTGCCGTAAGTGGTAAACGATCGAGAGCCGACAATTTCGCTTTTAGTTCGGGGATCGCTTGATAGAGGTGCCAGAGCATTAATTTTTGCTTTCCCAACGTTGATCGTAATGTCAACGTCACCTGTTCGACTTCGTCGCTCAAGTGTAAATCTCTGCTGTCCCATAGCGCATTGCGATTACGCTGAGGTGCGATTCGAGGTGGAGTGTGCTCTGATAGCCATGCACGGTCATTCCGGTATAGCCATGCATAAGCGGCCGGATTTAGTCCGCGTAAGAGTTTGACACCTAAGTTCGCGTACTCGGTCGTCAATGCTGCCCAGGATTCACGAGCATCATTCTGCGCGGCCTGGTGCCGTGCTCGTTGCCATTGTTCGTGCAGGCCAATCTCGGTGCGGAGTACCTGCGTGACAGTAACAACGGATATTTGGAAATCCTTGGCAGCATTTAGTTTATCCATGCCCTGCCGAAGTTGTGCCACCAAGGCTTGGCGGCGCTCGTACTTTAGCTTCTTCGGCCGACGCGCAACAGCAACGCCCATTTGTGCCGCCCACACCATTGCGGTAGCGGTATCGATACCGAGTTCTACAGCTGCAGCCCGTACGGATTTACCGTCGTCCTGAATTATCTTCACCAGTTCAAGTTTTCTGCTGTCTTGAACTATCGCTGGATGCGGTGTGAGGTTCAGAGTAGAAGGCGCAAAAAGGTTGATCGTTTGGATTGCGGATAATGTTTGCGCATACTGTTTCTGAAAATTTTCGCTGTCACCGAGCAGCCAATCGATCAGCACTATGTGACGAAGCGGGTGCGTTCCAGTGCGTGGTGCACGAAGATAACGTGATAGTTGGGAATATGCTGCGTCGTTGGTCGCCGGTAGGGCCGAAAATTCCGGCAGTAATCGTAGCGTTTGAACATGATTGACGAACTCGGCGGCAATTTCCGCTAGCCGAAATCCTCCATGAGCCGTTAACAAATTTCGCCGATCAAGTTCTGCGTGATACAACCGATGCAGTTGCGTCAGATTGATTCGATAGGGTGATTGGCTGCGGACAAGGCTCACCGTCAGATTCGATATGCGTGAAAAGATATCGAAGGATGTACGTTCAATTTCGTGGAGTTCTGATGGCCAAAGGCGAAAGTTAGCTTTGTCCGGGAGATGCCAAAGAAATCTCTCGACACCGCTAGCCTTGATGTCAGATTCCTGCAGAGCTACGCCGTGCGTCGGGCATACCCACACGCCGGGGTATTGGTGCTGCAAATGCCAATAGGCCCAGCCCCTTGTTTCCAAGTCACTTGCCATACAAACAGTGCAAGCTTTGAGGGGATGGTGCGCACGAAATCGACTGGTCAACAACCCAAGCCGGAATTTGAGGTTCGCGACCGTCGGACTACGAAGGGTCGCGACAACATTGTCTTCTTCGCTGGCATCCATGAATTTACGATAATAATTGAGCAATGTGTGCTCAGTGCATATCTCGATGGCAGTGCCGTGGCATTGATCGGTACGTTTTACAAATTCATCAATACAACTTGGGAAGTCATGTTGGCTGCCGCCAAGAGGTCGACCAAAAAGCAGGACATTCGTGTGTTTCGCCAGGCGATGGCCCCAAAAGCGGTGATGGCGGCTGACGAGACTGAATAGTATTTCGTCAGGAAGCCAGGACAGAAGTGCAACGCCGTCAAATAGATCTTGCGTGATGTTCAAGTGATTGGATTTGAGTTCAAGCATTTTTGAATATGCCAACCTTGTTAACTGCCGGTATCGAAAGGCGATGCAGTCACAATCTGCAAAGGATTTTTGCTAATTTCGGCGATCGCACGCGCGTCGTATTTTCAACAAATGGACGTAGGGCGGATTCGTGAACGTTTTGACAGTAGCGCATCGCGACTATAGCTTAAAGAAAAGTACCACTGGCATGATCAAGCGACTCACAAATCGGCGTGCCACTCAAAAACACGCCGCTTAATACTCCGCTGTGGTCGTCAAATCCTCCGGTTCCTCGCCAGTAAGGATAACTGGGAATGCATATCTAACTTAGATTCCTAATGCGTGGGGTGAACAATGGGCTTCCCCCAGAACCACGGACACGTTCTAAGAGGGGCGATAGAAAACGAAAATTAAGTGCAATGAAATGTTATTCTCTAGCGTCAAAAGCAAGCGCAATTACTGCAATCGAAGACGATCAACCTAGAATATCCAATCATCGCAATGTCCCAAAAGCTCACCCTACAACAACTCGAATCCTATCTTTGGACAGCCGCCGACATCCTGCGCGGCAATATGGATGCATCGGAATTCAAGGACTATATCTTTGGCATGATGTTCCTGAAACGCCTGTCAGACAGCTTTGACGAAGAGCAGGAAAAGGTCATCGCCCACTACGTCGGCATAGGCAAAACAAAAGCCGAAGCGGAAAAGCTGGCGCAAGATGAAGACGAATACGATCAGACCTTCTTTGTGCCGGAGAAGGCGCGCTGGAATACGCTCAAGGATTTGAAACACGACATCGGCGCCGAACTCAATAAAGCCACCGAAGCGATTGAAGAACACAACACCAGTCTGGAAGGCGTGTTGGTGTCGATCGACTTCAATATCAAGAACAAGCTGTCCGACAAAAAGCTCGGCGATTTGCTGTCGCACTTCAGCAAGCATCGCTTGCGCAACGCCGATTTTGCATCAACCGATCTGCTCGGGACCGCCTACGAATACCTGATCAAGATGTTCGCTGATTCCGCTGGTAAAAAAGGTGGTGAGTTCTACACGCCATCCGAAGTCGTGCAATTGCTGGTTGCCTTGCTCAAGCCAAAAGCCGGCATGCGCATCTACGATCCGACCGTCGGCTCCGGCGGCATGCTGGTGCAGACCCGCAACTATCTGGTCCGTCATGGCGAGAACGCCGCCAACCTGTCGCTGTCCGGGCAAGAGATGAACCTGAATACCTGGGCCATCTGCAAGATGAACATGTTCCTGCACGGCGTGTTCAATGCCGACATCCGCAAGGGCGATACCTTGCGCGATCCGCAGCATGTAGAACATGGGGAGTTGATGCATTTCGACCGCGTGATCGCCAATCCGCCGTTCAGTCTGGCGGCCTGGGGCAAGGAAGACGCCGACAACGACGGTTTTGGCCGCTTCCCGTACGGCACGCCGCCCAAGGATTCCGGCGATCTCGCGTTCGTGCAGCACATGATAGCGTCGCTGAATGCAAAAGGCATGATGGGCGTGGTCATGCCGCATGGCGTGCTGTTTCGCGGTTCCAGCGAAAAGGAAATCCGCAAGGGCATCCTGAACGACGACTTGCTGGAAGCGGTGATCGGCTTGCCCGCCGCACTGTTCTACGGCACCGGCATTCCCGCCAGCCTGCTGATTCTCAACAAGAAAAAATCGCAGGCGCGCAAGGGCAAGGTCTTGTTCATCAACGGTGAGCTGGATTACCAGGAAGGCAAGAACCAGAACAGCCTGCGCCCCGCAGACATCAAAAAAATCGTTACCGCCTTTGAGCAATACGAGGACATCAAACGCTACGCCAAGGTCGTTACGCTGGCCGAGATCGCCGACAACGATTACAACCTGAATATCCGCCGCTATGCCGACACTTCGCCGCCGCCGGAGATTTTCGACGTGCGGGCACTACTGCACGGCGGTGTGCCAGTACGTGAAGTGCATGACGATTATATTCAGGAAGAGATTTTGCAAGGCTTTGACGTGACGGCAGTGTTCGTCAAGCGCGACGCTGACTATTACGACTTCAAACCTGAGATCAGCAGTAAGGAAATGCTCCGCACGCAGCTGCAAAGCGACAACCAGGCATTGATCGCCCAGTTTGAACGCTGGTGGAACAAGTACCGTGTTTCCTTGCATGAGCTGGATGCGCAAGTGGTACAAGCGGAAGCAGTAATGAAGGGGTACCTGGTGGAGTTAGGGTATGAGTAATTCAGTGCCACAAGGATGGAAACGAAGTATTTTCGCCGACGTCGTTAAACTCGATTACGGAAAATCACCAAAAGATATTTTTAATGAGAATGGTAAATATCCCGTGATTGGCACAGGTGGGGTGACTGGTTTTACAAATGGATTTCTACATCAAGGAAGCACTACAGTCATTGGCCGAAAAGGGACTATCAATAATCCTTCGTTTATCACGACTAAATTTTGGCCGATAGATACGACCTACTTCGTTTCTGAGCATAAAAATGCTGACCCAAAATGGTTTTACTATTCAGTTCAGAGCATCGATCTTACGAAGTTTAATGAGGCTAGCGGCGTCCCCAGTTTAAATCGGGACACTCTTTACGCAATCCCTCATGTTCTTCCACCACTCCAAGAACAACAAAAAATCGCCATCATCCTCACCGCCGTTGATGATGTGATCGAATCCACTCAAGCGCAAATCAACAAGCTGAAAGACTTGAAGATCGGCATGATGCAGGAGCTGTTGACCAAGGGGATAGGTCACACGGAGTTCAAGGGTAGTCCGGTGGGAAGAATTCCTAAGGAATGGGCAGTTAAACAGTTAGATTTGCTTGTTGAAAAAATTGTTGATTGCGAACACAAGACAGCTCCATATGTTGATAAGTCCGAATTCATGGTGGTTCGTACGAACAATGTAAAAGGTGGGCAATTGGTTCTCGACGAAATAAAGTTTACAAGTAAAGAAGGTTACGAGGAATGGACCAGCAGAGAGGAACCCAGGGAGGGTGATGTTTTATTTACCCGCGAAGCCCCCGCTGGTGAATCATGCATGGTTCCGAAAAGTTTGAAGGTTTGTATGGGGCAACGAATGGTTTTGTTGCGTGCTAATAAATCACTTATAGACCCCGAGTATTTTTCTATTTATTTAAATTCGCAACCGGCGATTGATGCCATATTTAGGTTTTCGATTGGCACAACCGTTACTCGTATAAATATTGAAGACATCAGAAAAGTTCTCTGTATTGTTCCACCATTGAGCGAGCAGAAGAAAATTGCTGGCTGCATTCTGGCAATTCAGAATTCAATTCTGTCGTTGGAGAAAAAATTGCTATCAACGTGTTATGAAAAAAAAGCGCTCATGCAAGACCTCCTAACCGGCAAAGTCCGCGTCAGCGTGAACTAAACATGACCAACGACGAATACGATAAAGTCGAACTGCCCGCACTGCAGCAATTGCAACAGCTAGGCTGGACCTATCTGCATGGCGCGCAGTTCGCACCGTCGCCTACTGGCGAGCGCAGCTACTTCCGCGAAGTGGTCTTGGAAAAGCACCTCGCTGCTGCCATCCAGCGCATCAACCCGTGGATCAGCGAAGAGAATTTACGCAAGGTCGTGCGTGAAACTACGCATCCGGTAACTGCAACCTTGATGGAAGCCAACCAGAACCTGTGGCAAAACATCGTGCATTACCAGTCGGTCGAACAGGATCTGGGCAAGGGACGCAAAGGGCAGACGGTTCGCATCATTGACTTCGACAACCTGTCCAATAATGAATTCCTGTGCGTCAATCAGTTCAAGATTGAAGGTATTAACGAGTCGATCATCCCGGACATAGTTTGCTTCGTTAATGGCTTACCGCTGGCGGTGATCGAGGCGAAGTCGCCTTACGTTACCAACCCGATGGAAAATGGCATCAACCAACTGCGTCGGTATGCCAATCGGCGCGCTCCGCATGAAGATGAAGGCGTTGAGAGGTTGTTTTGGTATAACCAGTTGATGGTGTGTACGCATCGCGACCAGGCGCGCGTTGGGACTATCAGTTCCAAGGTTGAGCATTATCTGGAATGGAAAGATGCTTACCCATACACAGAGGCGCAGGTTGCTGCAGTGGATACCGGCACTCATCAGAACCAGCTTGGTATAGCTGAACAAGCAGTACCGTATGAGGCTATTCTGAATAATCCTGTGGTGGCTAATTCGCAGCAGATTCTGTTGGCCGGATTGTTTAGCCATGCCAACTTTCTGGATGTGATTCAGAACTTCACCTTGTACGAGCCAGTCGATGGTCGTGTGATCAAGAAAATTGCACGCTACCAGCAGTTTCGCGCGGTGCATAAAACCATACATCGCCTCAAGACGGGTGCCACCAAGAAAGACAAGGGCGGCATCATCTGGCATACGCAAGGTTCAGGAAAGTCGTTGACGATGGTGATGCTGGCCATCAAGATGCGGCGCGATCCTGCATTGCGTGACTACAAGCTGGTTTTTGTTACTGATCGTACTCAACTGGACTCCCAACTCACTGCTCAGTTCGAGCGGGCGCAGGGTGAAACCGTCTATCACGCCAAGTCGGTCGCACACTTGAAGGAGCTGCTGGCGAGAGATAGCGCCGATCTGGTCACGGCGATGGTGCAGAAATTTCAAGAATCCGAAGATGACTTCGACTTCCCTGAGCTGAATACCTCTGAGAAGATCATCGTACTGGCTGATGAGGCACACCGCACACAATATGGCACGCTGGGCGTAGCTATTAATGCCGGCTTGCCGAATGCACCTAAGATCGCCTTTACAGGCACGCCGCTGATTACTTCGCAAAAGACCAGCCATGAATTCGGCACCTATATCGATACTTATACGATCGAAGAGGCCGTGGCTGACGGTGCGACCTGCCAGATCCTGTACGAAGGGCGAGAAGCGAAGACCAAAGTCACTGGCGACTCGCTGGACAAGCTCTTTGACGAGTATTTTGCCGATCGCAGTGCAGAAGACAAGGCTGCGATCAAGAAGAAATACGGTACTGAGCAAGCCGTGCTGGAAGCGCCGCAGCGCATCCGTTGGGTGTGTATCGATTTGATCAAGCATTACCGCGAGCATATCCAGCCCAACGGCTTCAAAGCGATGATCGTCACGTCTTCGCGCCGTGCAGCGGTGTTATACAAGCAGGCGATAGACGAACTGGAAGGGCCGGAGACTGCCGTCATCATTTCTGGCATGCATAACGACGATGCCCTTTTTGCGCCTTATACCGACAGCCTGGTACAGAAGCAGCAGATCGACAATTTCAAGAAGCCACTTGCTGAGCAACCGTTGTCGATCATCGTCGTCAAGGACATGCTGCTGACCGGCTTTGATGCACCGGTTTGCCAAGTGATGTACCTAGATCGTAAGTTGAAGGAGCATTCATTGCTTCAGGCGATCGCGCGGGTCAATCGCACCGCGTCAGGCAAGGCGCGAGGCTACATCGTTGATTACTTCGGCTTGAGCGATTATCTGACGGAAGCCTTGGACATGTTCTCGAAGGAGGATGTGGCCGGCGCGCTGCAAGACCTGAAGGATGAAATTCCGAAGCTGAAAGCGATGCACACACGCGTGATGGGACATTTCAAAGGCATCGATATCGACAATCTGGATGCCTGCATCCTGGCGCTGAAGGATGAAGACAAGCGCCAGCACTTCGAGATTGATTTCAAGAAGTTTGCGAAGCAGATGGATATCATCATGCCGGATGCGAGCGCCAAACCGTTCCTGCCGGATCTGAAAGCGCTGGGCAAGATCAACTTCGGCGCGCGCAATCTGTACCGCGATGCGCAACTCGATCTGGCCGGCGTGGGCGAGAAGGTGCGTGCGCTGATCGAAGAGCATATTCGCGCTACCGGCGTCGATCCGAAAATTGCGCCTATCGATTTGCTGGCAGTCGACTATAAGAAGAAGCTCCAGGAGCATAAATCCGACGAATCCAAGGCATCAGAAATCGAGAATGCGATCAAGCATCACATCGACATCAATCTGGCCGAAGACGAGGAATACTACAAATCGCTGAGCGCCAAGCTTGACGAGATTTTGCGCAAGAAGGCCGAGCATTGGGATGAGCTGGTGCAACTGCTATTGAATTTCCGCGACACCATCCAGTCCGACCGCAAGCAGGCAGCCGACAATCTGGGGTTGAACGATACCGAGTTCGCTTTTCATAACATCCTGAATGCAGAAGTGTCGCGTATTACAGGTAACGAGTCGCTGGATGAAGCAGCCCATGACGAAATCATCCAAGTGACCAAGGCCTTGGTCGACATGATGGATGAGGCGACCAATATCGTCGATTTCTTCAAGAAGCCGGATGAGGTCAAACGCGTCAAGAAGAATATCAAGCGGGCGATCGTTGCGTCCAGCTTCAACGATGAAGCGCTGTATGAGGTATTGCAGGACCGTTTCATGGAACTGGCCAAGGTCAAGTTCAAATGATGAGCGCACCCGAATTTATCCAGGGGCGCGGCTTTGTGGCCGAGGTGATCCGCACCCAGCGCATCAAGTCGGCACGGTTGCAGATCGAGGAAGGTGCGGTGTCGATTGCGGTACCCGTGGCGCTGCCCGAATCCCGCATCAAGAAAATCCTGCAGGACAAGAATCGCTGGATCAAAGAGAAACTGTACCTGCACCAGCAGGCGATGCCGGTCAGTGACAAGGAATTTGTCAGCGGCGAAGCCTTCCCTTATTTGGGACGCAATTACCGATTGAAAGTTATTAACGGCCCGTTTCAGCCTGCCAAATTGTTGCAAGGCAGGCTGGTTGTCACACTGCCGAAGGATTCCAGTACGCAAGGCATGGTCAGGAACGCGCTGGTGCGCTGGTATAGGCTGCAGGCGGAACAGCGGTTTGCAGAAAAAGTGACGCGTTACGCCAAGGTCGTCGGCGTCAGCCCGACAGCAGTGGGTGTCAAGACTTTCAAATCTCGCTGGGGCAGCTGTAATGTGCGAGGCGAGATCCTATTCCACTGGAAAGTCATCATGGCGCCGCACCGCATCGTCGATTACGTCGTGGTGCATGAGCTCTGCCATTTGAAGCACCTTGATCACTCGCCGGCATTCTGGAAATCGGTAGAACGGATCGTGCCGGATTATCTGGAATGCAAGGAATGGCTGAAGATGGCGGGGGCTAGGTTTGATGTTTAGGTAGTCTGCGTATTGCTAAACCGCGCAGTGACCGCACAATTCCACCAGGAAATTATGCCGGGCCGCACTGGAGATCAACCGGTCACTGATGAAATTGACAGGTATCTGTACTTGTTTCGGAACGTTTAGGCTCTACCCGATGAGGCGTTCTTGCTCCAGGATATTGATAGGTTTTTTGATCTGCCTGGCTATTATTAGATTTAACATCTGTAAGAAAAAATACCCGGCACCTAATGAGGTCACGATAATCCCCATCGCTAGGAGACCCCCTGACTCAAAGTTCTTTGCTGAGTATAGGAGACTTGCAAGCCATGCAGTTATGATCACGATGGAGTTACCAGGATTTAGTAGACAGGAGTAGCATTCGACCTGTAACTAAAGGT
>JAZJXV010000034.1:0-61234 GCA_040390795.1 Pseudomonadota bacterium
CAGGCTTTTATTTAGAAAACCCCTCAGCAGAAATGCTGGGGGGTTTTTGCTTTGGAAAATCGCTTTGTTGCTATGACCAATACGCAGAAATTCAAGCGTTCAAATCATCTGAAACTAGATCCAATAGCAGCAGCTCTGCTCATGCTTGGCTTTATTTCCTCTTCCGCTCGTCCAAATATACCCTCACAGCTAACGATATTGATTGCTTTGAAGCGATCACGGAATGATTGCGTGAACGATTGCTTACTTCACATAGATATTTCTGCGGTATCTGCATCAAATTGATGGAATTCATTGAGAGATTTAACCTAACTGGCGCACATCTATATCTACCTCACGTTATCCGAATACATTCTTGTTCGGATGCTTAAGAGCGTAGTGTTATTCCCGAATAAATCGTTTTGAATTTTCATGCATCCAGCATCATGCGCCCACAATATTTCGAAGCTGATGGTCGTCAAACTGACATATAACAAATCGAAACAAAGAAGAATAATTTGATGTCAGCGGAAGTTTTCTTCTATTTGATATCTAGTCATTGCGTTCCCAACAATTTTTAGATACGGTTCTAAGAGGATGCTTTTGAGCAGAGAGTTCTTTGTGCGAATCTCACCGCGTAGCCTTGCTGATCAACGGTAAAAGTTGTTTCCCCGAAGTGCATTATGGAGAGTTGAAATGGATGATGTCGTCATTGTTTCTGCTGGACGTACTGGTGTTGGAAAATTTGGTGGGGCTTTGGCAAAGACGTCTGCTACAGATTTAGGCGCACATGTCATTAGAAGTTTGTTGACGCGTAGTGGCATTCCGGCGGATTTAATTAGTGAAGTAATTCTGGGACAGGTGTTGACTGCCGGTTGCGGACAAAATCCTGCACGACAGGCATTGATACGCGGTGGCATACCGGACATGGTGCCGGCTTTCACAATCAATAAAGTGTGCGGTAGCGGATTGAAGGCAACACATCTTGCTGCGCAAGCTATCAAATGCGGTGATGCGCAAATCATCATCGCCGGTGGGCAGGAAAACATGAGTGCTTCGCCACACGTTTTGAATAACTCGCGTGATGGTTTTCGCATGGGTGATGCGAAGCTAGTCGATACGATGATTGTTGATGGTCTGTGGGATGTCTACAATCAGTATCACATGGGTACCACCGCAGAAAATATCGCAAAGAAATTCGGTATCTCACGCCAGGAGCAAGACGAGTTTGCACTCGCATCTCAACAAAAGGCTGAAGCAGCACAAAAGGCTGGCAAGTTCAAAGACGAAATCATTCCTTTTGAAATACAAAGTAAAAAAGGGAATGTCGTTTTCGATACGGATGAATATATCAAGCACGGAACAACGGCGGAATCGCTCGCGGCCTTACGTCCTGCATTTTCAAAAGATGGCACAGTCACTGCGGGTAATGCCTCCGGGATTAATGACGGTGCGGCTGCAGTCATTTTGATGTCAGCGAAAAAAGCCAATGAACTCGGGCTTAAACCACTCGCAAAAATAAAAGCTTATTCATCGGCAGGTGTTGATCCTAGCGTGATGGGTATGGGACCTGTTCCTGCTGCACAGTTATGTTTGAAAAAAGCTGGATGGACGCATCAGGATCTTGATCTGATGGAAATCAATGAAGCTTTCGCAGCGCAGGCAATCGCAGTGAATCGCGAAATGGGCTGGGATACAAACAAGATTAACGTGAATGGTGGTGCGATTGCCATTGGCCATCCTATTGGTGCATCCGGTTGCCGTATTCTGGTTACGCTTCTGCATGAAATGATTCGTCGTGACGCCAAACGCGGCTTGGCGAGTTTATGTATCGGTGGTGGTATGGGCGTAGCACTCGCGATTGAACGATAAAAATTCTTTGACGCTTTTAATAAAAATATCGAATTAAGAGGATGACAAAATATGACACGCGTTGCATTGGTCACTGGAGGCATGGGTGGTTTGGGTGAAGCGATTTGCATCAAACTGGCGGCACTTGGATATCAGGTCGTTACGACTTATTCGCCTGGTAATACCAAGGCGGATGAATGGCTGAAGACGATGAAGGCAAGCGGTTACGATTTTCACGCTTATCCGTGTGATGTTTCGGATTACGAGTCAGCGCAACAGTGCGTTGCGCGTATCGAAAAAGAAATCGGTCCGGTCGATGTACTGGTCAACAACGCTGGCATCACGCGCGATATGACTTTCAAGAAAATGAACAAACCTGACTGGGATGCCGTTATGGGTACCAATCTGGATTCCGTATTCAATATGACGAAACCAGTATGTGATGGCATGGTGGAGCGCGGTTGGGGGCGCATCATCAACATCTCTTCAGTGAATGGTCAGAAGGGCGCATTCGGACAGACCAATTATTCCGCTGCCAAAGCGGGCATGCATGGTTTTACCAAGGCATTGGCGTTGGAAGTTGCGCGCAAGGCTGTCACAGTGAATACGATTTCACCAGGCTATATCGGTACCAAGATGGTGATGGCGATTCCGCAAGAAGTATTGGAATCGAAAATCGTGCCGCAAATTCCAATGGGACGATTAGGTAAGCCGGAAGAAATCGCCGGCCTGGTTGCTTACCTCGCGTCGGATGAGGCAGCGTTTTTGACTGGTGCCAACATCGCGATCAATGGTGGACAGCATATGTATTAAAACAAGCCGAACTACGGTTCAGCCTGTTTTAAAAATTTATCTGTTACGTCAGTTTATTGAACGGAATATATAGATCAAGCTGGTTGGTCGATCAGCGCTTGCAAGCGATCAACCAGCGTTTCTATTTTTGTGTAGCCGGATGTCACCAGGTGTAGCTCACCATTTTTTTCCAATACTAAAGTTGGAAAACCGGATACGCCCCAACGTTTGGTTTGTACAAAATCAGCATGGGTCGCTGCAATCGCTTCTTCGGATGACCATGTGGCAAGGAAAGCAGCAGCGTCAATCTCAATGCCAGCTTTGCTAATTACGTCAGCTCCAATTTTTGCCAATACGTCCCCCTTCGTTGTATCCAGGGCCTCAGCATAAAACGCATGTTGGATCGCATGAAAAACGTTGAGCGCCGTATCAGGAGCCAAGATGCCAGCTGCGACGACAGCGCGGCAAGCCGGTTCGGTATCGTAGACAAAACCTTCATGCGATAAACCATCTTTAGAGAATGGCAAACCGCTGGCTTCTTCAACCTTCTTCCAATGTGAAAGCAGAGTTGCTTTCAACTCCTCATCCATCACTTCCGTATTGTAGGCGCGCAAGCCACCGACAATAATTTCCAAGGGCGTGTCTGGCAGACCATGAATCAAAGTCATCAATTCCGGCCCAAAACCATAGCACCACGAACACATTGGATCGGCGATGTAGATGAGTTTGCTCATTAGTCGTATTCCTTAGATATAAATCGGTAAAGGCAAGCGTGGCCGTTCGGGAATGTTGACGACCTTATTGTTTGCTAGCCAGCAGCATAGCACTACTATTTAGCTATCAGATGCCGTTGGCACGGGTAAATTTGGTTGTTGTCGCAAGGTTTGAACAGCCTTGGAAAAGACCTCGTGCGGTATGTTGGTACTCAGCTTCCGCCACAATTGCCATAACAAATCCGCATCGGCCAAAGCACGATGGCGCGCTTCCGGAATCAGATCGTGGCGCGTGATCAGCGTATCCAGATTATGTTTTTTCTCGGCAGGGAATAATGCCCGCGATAGTTTGACGGTGCACAGCATTTCCGAGCGCAGTGCATGTCCTGAGCGTACAAAGGCATGGTGTAAAAATCCGTAATCGAAGCGTGCGTTATGCGCGATAAATAATCCATCTTCCAAACGTGCGCGTACGGCATCTGCCAGTATTTCAAACGCAGGAGCGGTCTCTACCATCTCGTCGCTGATGCCGGTCAAACCTTGAATAAATTCAGGTATTGGTCGACCAGGATTAACGAAGGTCGACCATCGATCTATGCTGCCATCAATACTGACGGTAACAATGCCGATTTCGGTGATGCGATCGTTGAGCAGGTTTGCACCTGTTGTTTCCAGATCGAAAAATATTAATTTTTCATGTGGCGTCATGGCCTCATTGTCCCATGCCTGCCATCACTGCGTAGGCTTTTGCGATTGCGCTAAAGACAAGTTGAACGCGTCATTCAAGGGCCGGCACGATGAAGAGGACGGAAGGTGCGACTTATGTTGCTGCGCGCACTTTGATGCGGACGTCACCTAGGGCGACGACTTGTCCTGCACGGATTTTGCAGGTTTTGCGCAATTCGGTTTGGCCATCTACTTTGACGTTACCGCTGGCAACCATGACTTTACCGGCTCCACCGCTATCGCAGATACCGACCAGTTTCAGCAGTTGGTTCAATTCGACATATTCGTCGTTTAGTTCAAATTCAAGTTGTTGCATGGTGTGCTGACTATTTAAAGAATGATGGGAGCGACGTGCGCTTAGTTTGATTTGGCCAGCGTTTGTCGCGCATTATCCAGCCACATATCCAGCGTTGTCAGCAGATCAATCTGGCTGAAGGAGCAGCTTTCTTCAGTGAACAAACTGCCTGCTTCCAGACGACTGAGCAAATCTTCCATCACTTTGCCATATTGTGCTGGTAAATCAGATAGAAGGGCGGTTTGCGTGCGCCATGTCTGGCAGAGAGCCGCAACGGTAAGGCGATCTTGCCGAATGGCATCAAGAGATTCTTGCAGTAGTTGTAAGGTTTGATCGTGCGACATAACTATGAAATAGATAAAAGTAAAAAAAACAGCGCCAATAAACTAGGTCATTAAGCGCTATGAAAAACCGGCGTCAGGAAAAGCGCAATGACACACAGATAACCGATCAGCCACGCGATGGAGCGCAACGTAGCGCGATCTGTCAGATACAGAAATGTGTACACAATGCGCGCAGCAATAAAGGCGACAGCCAGCATGTTAATCGAATCTTGCGCTGCCTGTAGTTGTTGCGCGACTAGTACACCTGCGGCAAAGAATGGAAATGCCTCAAAGTGATTACGATGAGCTGCATCTGCACGACTGCGTCGGCCTTCCAATTTTTCCATCCAGCGTCGCGGTTCGGAGTTGTCAAAGTCAGGACGACCCCATTTGGCGATGGCAACAGTCACGACGGGCATGAGGCCGGCAATCAAAACACACCAGTAAGAAAGATGCATGCCTATCTCCAATCAATGGCGTGAGCCCTTATCTGCAAGTGCACAGATTAGCACGGCGTATTCAGCCGCAAGTGACAGGTCGGCGTAAGTGCTATGCAGGAATTTTATGCGCGGCTTGGTGCGATCGCTTCAGCGTAATCGTAGAGCGCACCAAGGATTTCCTCACCGCGTTCATCGACATCTTCAGATAGCTGATCGATATCAGCAAACAAGGTTTCTATCGTACGTGCACCACCTTCGCCATCGAACAGGCGTGCGGCGCGATGTTCTTCCCAACGCTGCACTTCCTCTTCAGAAAGCGTATGCGGGAAGTTGCGTGCACGATAGCGCCAAACGATTTCCTCCAGGCGTGCGTCGTTAAAGCTTGGTGTTGCCTTGGCCAATGCTTCCGGCGAGAGCGCACGTAAATCTTGCAGCAAGCGTCTGTCATTGTTGCCAACGAAACCGCCGTACAGGTCTTCATCTACGTCCGGTGTTGCTTCCTGCGGGCGATAGAATACATCCTGCCAGATAGCACTCATATCCGGTGTAGCTGCTGCAATCTCTGCATGCTTGAGCGCAGTGGCGACATCGATGCCCCATTGTTCTGTCATCGCTGGTGACAGCGTTTTCAGATTATTGATAACGATGGGCGATTTATTTAGATGGATGGTTTTGATCGGCAGTCGGCTCACGCCTTCCGGCAATGCATCGGTCTTGCTGAACATACGCATGCGTATGGTTTCCGCATCCAGTGTTGCCAATTCACTAGGGTCGACTGAAAGATCCCACACAATGACTTCATTCTTGTTGGTCGGATGGACTGCCAATGGCCAGACGATGGCAATGCAACCGCGTTCGGCGGGAATCATGCCGGTGATATGCAGGAAAGGGCGGCGTACAGGCAAGCCGATTTCCGCGGCGACTTTGTCTTTCTTGTGCAAACCTAGGCAGAAGTCGAACAGCTTGGGCTGACGATCGCGAATCAAGCGTGCCAGTGCAATCGTGGCGCGTACATCGGACAGCGCATCGTGCGCTGCTTCATGTGCGATGCCATTTTCCGCAGTCAATTGCTCCAGTCTGAAGCTAGGGCGACCGTCTGGATGTTTAGGCCAATTGATACCTTCGGGGCGCAAAGCATAGGCAGTGCGCACGACATCGAGTATGTCCCAACGGCCGCAACTGTTTTGCCATTCGCGCGCATACGGATCGATTAGATTGCGCCAGAACATGAAGCGCGTGACCTCATCATCGAAACGTATAGTGTTGTAGCCGACGCCTATGGTGCCGGTTTGCGACAAGACTTTTTCTATCTCTGCGGCAAACTGATACTCCGGTACGCCACGTTCCAGACAGCGTTGTGGTGTGATGCCTGTGATCAAACATGATTGCGGATCAGGCAGGAAGTCGTTGGCCGGCTTGCAGTACAGCATGATCGGCTCGCCGATTTCATTCAGTTCGGCATCGGTGCGGATCGCGGCGAATTGCGCCGGGCGATCGCGACGCGTATTGATGCCAAAGGTTTCGTAGTCGTGCCAGAGAAAGGTATGCGTAGACATCGTGAAATAAAAATAAGTAATGAAGCGAGGCTTTTAATTAAACCGCGACTTGATTGCGCCCGGCTTCTTTGGCGCGATACAAGGCGGCATCTGCGCTTGCCAGCAAGCCATCAGCATCTTGGTGAGGTACCAGTGAGGCGACGCCAAATGATGCAGTGATGTGCGGCAAGGGAATACGCATATCGTCGAATACAACGGCCAGGCGCATGCGTTCGCACAGACGTTGCGCCACCATTGTACCGGCAACATCATTGCTGTCTGGCAGGATGACGATTAATTCTTCACCGCCATACCGCACAGCAAAGTCGCTAGGACGCAGTGCTGCGCTTAATACACCGGCGGCAGTGCGCAAGGCATTGTCGCCAGCCAAGTGGCCGTGTTGATCGTTGAATTGCTTGAAGTAATCCAGATCTATCATGATCAGGGAAAAAGCTTGGTTGGTACGATGTGCTTCTTCTATCAATACGGATAATTTATCGTTGAGCCAGGCGCGATTATTCAGATTGGTTAAGCCATCCACCATCGATAACTGTCGATAGAATTCGCCGACTTTCTCACGCCGCCGCAATTTGGCATTGGCTGCACGCAGGCGGAATGATAGTTGACGTAAAAGATTACGTGCGACGCCATCTGCTTCATCGATCAGGCGCCATAGCGTGCTGGATTCAATCACCAATAGATCAGTTTCCTGCAAGGCGATCAGTGTGCTGGAATGCGCTGCATCGTCCAGTACGGATAATTCACCGACACTTTCGCCGGGTAATATCTTCTCGGTGCGTACACCTTGTGTTTCATCGATCAGCGTATTGCCGAGTGCGCCACGCAAGACGGCATACACGCAGGCATCGCTATTGTGAGGTTGGGAAACGGTTTGGCCGTGAAGGATGCGTATTACGGCGCATGGAGCTAGCAGGGTGGCGACGACAGGATCGGTAATGCCATCGAATAAATGTAAGCTGCCAATTGCATAACCGGATGCGCCAAAGGTCGTAATCTGCTCCAACTTGTTCCTTCTATTTTTCTGTCAACAATACGCGGCTTACTTCATCGAACAACATTTCAGTTTCGTGGAAAACCTGCTGATAAACATCTTCACTCAATCCAAGCCCATTCCACGCGATCAATGAAATTGGCGGCACCAGATCATCTTCCCGACCGGATAAATCGAGTGCATGCGCGATAGCATCAGCGATATGCACGATCGATGCCAGTGAGCGCACTTTTTGTTGTTCAGGATGGTGATGGCCTGCAATCGCATAACGGATCGAGTCGGAAAAATTCCAGTGCGCCGCCAGTGCTTCTCCAGCCATGACGTGATCGACGCCCATGACTTCACGTTCTGCATCCAGCCATTGGCAGTCGTGTAGATTGCGATAGGCGATCACGGCTTCGTATTCATTGCGGAAATAGGTGACCAGAACCAAGCGGCCGATATCGTGCAGCAAACCGGCGGTGAAGGCGTAATCCTGATTCAGGTGCAGATGACGCGCCAATACGCGTGCGCAGACGGCCGTGGCTACTGAGTGACGCCACAAGGAAAAGAAGTCGAAACCGGCGCAATTATTCGGTGGGAAGTAGCCAGTCAATGCACTTGCCGTGACTACATGGCGTACCGAATCCACACCAATCAGCGTAATCGCCTGCTGGATGGTCGTGACCTTGGATTGCAAGGCGTAGAAAGAGGAGTTGGCAAACTGCAGCGTTTTGGCAGTGAGTGCCTGATCGAGAGAAACTTTTCTGGTGATGACATTGAGATCGACATCATCCGGACCGACGTTTCTCATCAAATCCTGCACGATCGCAGGCAAGGCCGGCAGATCGCGGATCTGGCTGATGACCTGATCAAAATGCAATCTGTATGTACTTGTTTCGGGCATATCTATCGTCATCATTGTTCCCCCAGACGAAAGCGGCGGATGTAGGCATGCAGCAAGCCGTTCGCTTCCTTGTCATCTGATTTGCGGAACAGTCGCGCAAGTCTGGATTGAAAGCGATCGCGTTGCGCGGTTTCTTCTTCTTCAGTGAGTTCGCCCATGAAGATGCGCAAGGAAACGACATTGTGACGACGCAGGGATTCTATCGTTTGTTCTGTCAGCATCACCCCTTTGGGTAATAGAACTTGTCCCTGCGTATCCAATAAATTATCGGCCAGCACCATACCGGGAACGATATCAGCCAATGCCAGCTGTTGATGAATGATGCCCACGGTGTCTGCCTCTTTTATTGTGATCTAGGCTTAGCTTACCACCGGCGGTGCGATGTATCCATGGGGAAATAAAGATGGTGTTGCGTAGACAAAATACTGGGGAAAAGTGAGGGTTTGCCGCCACAAAAGGAAACATCTCGCTGCATTGTGCATTTTACAAATATAGCGAGATGAAAAAAGGGCAAGTGTTCAGACGAGAGGATCGTACTTAGGCTGCGTATCGGTTTCGCCCCAAGCCCTTTGCTTCGTATAAGGCGGCGTCTGCTCGTCGGACTAACTGCTCCCACGAGCAGACGTCCTTCTTTGGTAGGGTCGTTAATCCCACGCTGATGGTGACAGGGTGTTCGCCGAGGAAGCGATACTTGTGTACCGCATCAACCAGACGTTGGCCGACAATTGCTGCGTCATCGCGATTGACTCCCGGCAGAATGATGAGGAATTCTTCACCGCCATAACGACCGACCAGATCGATGGTGCGACAGGTTTGTTGCAGAATAACGGCAACGTCCATGATGACTGTGTCGCCGGCGGCATGGCCGAACTTGTCATTGAAGTTCTTGAACATGTCGATATCGATAAATGCAATCGTTAGTTCATGCTGCAGCCGTGCAGCGGATGCCAGGCTGTATTCGCCGGAGGCAACGATGGCGCGACGATTCAACAGTTTGCTTAATTCATCGTGCGTTGCCAGATGGCGGTTCTCTTCCACTATGCGTTCGAAGTACAAAAGCAGTAGACCGATGGAAAACAGCACAGTGCCAACAGTTGGTATTAAGTAGACAACAGCGATCTCGAATGTTGAGCGAGTAGGCGGTAGATATTCGCTTACCTGCAGAAGGGCAATGGCTATGCGCAGAACATTGCCTATCATCAGCAGCACAATCGCACCTTGCGCCAGTGCTTGGACAAATGTTTTCGGTGGGCCGTTTTGTCCTTGCCAGATCGCGTGAAAACTCAGGCCAAGTAATAGCAATATGGTGAAGGAGAGAAGAATCGAGCGTCCTTGAGGGCTGGACTCCAGCGTAACCAGTATCGCAAGCAGAATAATGAAGACGACGACGATGGCCCATCCCCATTTTTGTGGCTGTTTTTTGTAAAAAGCTTGAATGCCATGCCATTGGAAGACCAAGCCGATCATGATCGCGCCGGTTCCGTTGAGGATGAAGGCTGGTCTATTCAGGCGATTATTTAATATGGCGATCAAGACGCCGAAGGCGATCCAGGCACCAGACAATGCCCAGTATTTTGTGCATTTTTCGGAGGGGGCTGCATAAAAAACACCAGCCATCACCAGTGCAATACAAAATTGCACAAGGATTAACGCGATGCCAGCGGTCAACGAATCCATACTTTGCCTGACGATCCGCTTAAATGAGTGTTGAGTAAGTTTGCAGCGTGGAAATTATTCTAACGGATTCTTTTCAGAAATATTGAGGAGTATCTTGGCATTTCGCGACAACAATCGTCTTAATTGTCATATCGACAAAGCTATCGCTACTGTATGACTTGAAAATAGTGCTGCTGGAATCGAAAAGGCATGCCTTGAGAATGCCTGGTGATGCGAGTGACTTATTCTTCTTCTCGGATGGGATAAGCATGCTTGCGCAAATCATCCAGGCTCACGATTTCCAGCGCAGTCTGGTTGGTGCTCTCCAACACCACTTTAGGTGCCACGCCTGCGCTCCAAGCTTCTACCCAACGATTGGCGCATAAACACCACTGATCGCCCGGCTTTAAGCCAGGGAAGTTCCATTCCGGACGTGGTGTTGAGAGATCGTTGCCACATGCCTTGCTGAATACCAGAAAGGACGCCGTCATCACGGTGCAAATGACATGCGTACCGACGTCATCTTCATTGGTCTTGCAGCAGCCATCGCGGAAGTAACCGGTTAATGGCTTGAAAGAGCAGGGAACGAGTGGTTCGCCAAAGACGTTTTTGGCAAGAGGAAGAGACGGTGGCATGTGAGTAATTGAGAGGAATGGACGGCAAATTGTGCAGCGCCGACTTTAACACGGGCGCTGCACGGTAGAGTGATCAGTCGAGCTCTTTCAGACTTTGTTCCATATCTTCCATCTCGATTTCGATGGCTTTGGTGCTGATGATGATTTCATACAAAGACACCAGCAGAGACAGCACCAGCATGAAGATACTGAAACCGAAGATCACCTGCGCGATAAAAATCAGTTTGATGAAGACCAGGAACATCGACAGTGCGCACAGGATAAAAGCGCCGACGCCCATTTCCTGCATGCGCCGGATCAACATCACGCGTACGCGCAAATTGGCAATTTGCCGACTTACCACGTCGTGAGCGCGTTCTTGATACTTGACGTGCAGTTGCCGTATCAATTGCGCGATAACCAGAAAACGGTTGGTATATGCCAGCAGCAAGAGCGAAATGGCAGGGAAGAGCAGAGCAGGTGTAGTCAAGTCCATGAGGGTGTCCAATGGTAATGGATATAAAAAGGCCGGTATCGCTGTGGTTCAACGATACCAACCGTAACGCAAGAAATACACCAGATTTGATAAGCCCAGATGCAAAGTTGACGTTGTCGTTGCTTGGCGTCGCCATTTGCATGACGGCATCAAGTCGATATTGTAATGAAGAAGCCTGACGCAGTGATTACGTTGCCGGTCCTCGTTTGACAAAAAACAGCCCGGCACCGACCGCCATCAGCAAGCCGCCGAAGAAGCGATTCTGTTTTTTCACCGCATGCGTATCGCGGAAGAAGCGTTGCATCACCGATGCTGCAAACGCGTAGCCGTGCATCACAATCACATCGATTGTGCACATTGTCACCGCCAGAATCACCAGTTGCGGCAGCAAGGCTGCATCCTTTACGATAAATTGCGGCAACACCGCGACCATAAAGACGACACCTTTCGGGTTGGTCGCATTGGTGAAGAAGCCGTTCAAGAAGCGTTTGCGAAAACTCGGCACAGCCGCATCGAGGGTTTGCATCGGTACTTCCGGCGCGATCACGACCTTCGCACGCCATTGGCTGTATCCCAGATACATCAGATACAAGGCACCAATCGTCTTGACGATATTAAAAGCCATTTCAGACGCCAGTAGCAAAGAACCGACGCCGGCTCCCGCAACCACCAGCAAGAGTATCAGACCAAGCTGCAAGCCAAGGATGGTGGCGGTGGTTTTGCGTACGCCGTAAGACAAGCCATGCGACATTGATAACACTGCACCGGAACCGGGCGAGACTGCGATCAAAATGGCGGCAATAAGAAAGGTAAGCCAGAGAGTAAGTGTCATGTTTCTAGAGCGGTAAGGCGAGATGATGCGCTGATTGCATAGCGAGCATGGAAGCTGACTACTTTAACTCAAACGGTAATACGCATCCAGCAGCGATGTTTTATAGATTGCGCCCAACAGCACGGGCGTTTCCACGCTTTGCACTATCGGCAAGCGCTCGCCCTGATGTTGCAGAAAGCGTTGCAATGCCTCGCTGAGCGACATCTCCGGCGTGATCACTGGCAGGAAGTCGTGACGCAAAAAGTCGGCAGCAGTTTTGTCTGGATGCGCCTGCTTGTCCATGAGTATCAGCGTCAAATCCTGCAAGGCGACTACTCCTTGATACAGATTGGCTGCATCAACGATGTAGAGATATTTGGCGGAATGCTCGATGAAGATGCGTGTCATATCTTCCAGCGATGCAGTCAGTGGCAATACGGTTTCTGCCGGTTTGATCAGATCGCGCATCTGGGTTTGGCGCAGGCGCAATTTCTCTTTTTCTTCCTGATTGCGCTTGATCACGATCTCATACATAGACGTGCCATCGATGCTGCGCGCAATGAAGTAAGCCACCACGCACGACAGCATCAGCGGCAACATGATTTGATAACTCAAGGTCATCTCGAAGATCATCAGGATCGCCATCATCGGTGCGCTGGTTGCTGCTGCGAGGAATGCGCCCATGCCCACCATCGCATAAGCAAACGGTTGCGATACTGCGCCTGGCCACAACAACTGCATGCCAAGTCCGAACAGATAGCCCATCGCCGCACCCATGAACAGCGTAGGTGTGAACACGCCGCCGACCGCACCGGAGCCAGTCGTCAGCGCTGTCGCCACCAGTTTGAATGCGAGCACCATCAATACTGCAGACCATACCCATTGCTCATGCAAGAGCGAGTTCACCACGCTGTAACCGTTGCCCCACACCTGCGGCACCCATACCGACATAATGCCGACAAGCAGGCCGCCGAGGCCGAGCCGTACAGGCAGTGGCAATCCACTTTTCTGAAATTGACGTTTAGAGAAATCAAGTATCCGCAAAAATTGCGGTGCGCAGATGCCAGCCAGTATGCCTAGTCCGATGAACAGAATGACTTCAACATCTGCGATTGCCTGAAAGGTGGGCATCTCATACGCAGGTTGATAACCGGGGAACTCGCGCATCGTGATGTTTGCCACTACCGCAGCGACCAGAACCGGGCCGAAGCTCGACATCGCAATTGAGCCAAGCACGATTTCGGTAATAAAAAATGCACCGGCAATCGGTGCATTGTAGGCAGAGGCCAAGCCGGCAGCGGCACCACATGCCACCAGCAAGCGTAGACGTGATGGTTCAAAGCGACCAATGCGTCCAACTACTGAGGAGCAGGTCGCTGCCAGTTGCACCATTGCACCTTCACGTCCGATGGAACCACCCGTCACTATCGTGCATAAGGACGAGATGCTGCGCAGCAGATTTTGCCGGACAGAGAGATGGCCATCCCCAACGACCACCGCTTCCATGTAATCGGATTTCGCTTCCTTGGCATAACGTTTTGCCAGCACCAGAAACACGCCGGCAACGATGCCGCCCGCAGTAGGCAGAAGCACGCGCATTTCCCACGGCAAGACCTTGGCCATTTCTACCAGTGAGCCACTATGTCCGACCAGTAAGCGCTGCAATCCGGCGAGACTATCGCGAAAAGCAATCGTTGATAAAGCACCGATGACGCCGACCACAGCAGCGCACAGCAACATCAGATGCGCCTCGGATAGACGGAACAAGCGTTTCAGATAAATGGCGATATCGCGTAACAAGATCGGCATGAACGGGCAATCGATGGAGTTAAATGCCAGGGAATTCTCTGATTAGCTTAACAGGATGTGACGCTAGATACGAGCAGGGCTTTACGTCTACTTTCAGCTTAAAGCACTGACCAGAATGCGCGTGGCAGATGCGATCACATCGTCACGAGGACGTGCATCTTTTTCATTCTGTGTGAAGTAGATCGCAGCGACGATGGGTGCGCCTTTTGCTTGCCAGATAACGCCGACATCGTTGGTCGTACCGTAAGAACCGGTTCCTGTTTTATCTCCAACAATCCAGCCTTTTGGTACACCTGCCAATATGCGCTTGCCACCAGTTGTATTGCCTTGCAACCAGGCCACAAATTGTTCGCGTTGAGGGTGTGCCAAAGCATCGCCGAGAGTGAGTTTTTGTAAACTTTTTTCCATCGCTGCAGGTGTCGATGTATCGCGCAAGTCACCGGGGATGGCTGTATTCAATTCTGGTTCCCAGCGATCCAGTCGAAAGGTATCGTCACCGATAGTGCGCGCATAAGCCGTCACCGCAGAAGGTCCGCCTAATTCCTTCATCAAAAAATTCGCTGCAGCGTTATCGCTATATTGCAAGGTCGCTGCGCAAAGCTCGGCAATCGTCATGCCCTCAGCGATGTGCTTCCCCGTAATCGGTGCGTAACCAGATTTCTCAACTTCTTCCTTGGTGTAGCTAACGCGTTGTTGCAGCAATTGATGATTGCTTTCACTTTTCTTCAGAATGGCAGCAGCGGCGATTGCTTTGAATGTACTGCAAAAAGGGAAGCGTTCGTCAGCACGATATTGCACGCGTGCACCATTGGCTGTATTGATCGCAGATACGCCAAGTCGTCCATGCGCAGATGCTTCAAGTTTGGCCAATTCTTGCTGTATTGCACTGTGCGTGATTTTTTGATTGCCGGCGAATGTCGGCATAGACATGCCAGCAAAAGGCGTAGCGATAGCGGCTAGTACGAGTGAGCGTCTGCGGGAAGAATGAAGCATGGTTTCCTCTATAAATTTTGTTTGCGCCAGTTTTCTACAAACTCGCACCGTAAGTTACTTACGCACCAGTCCTGACAAACAAAGTCGTCAATGGAGTATCGCCAAGGACGCGGCTGTTGTGGCCGTGTACTGCGCTGTCGAACGTTGCGCCTTCAGGCAACACATCGTTGGAGAAAAAATGATCGCCAGCCTTGAATGTGCGCTTGCTGCCATCGCGCAATCCGATTTCCATTTCGCCGCTCAACACAACCAGCCATTGCGCAGTCGTCGTGCAATGAAAATCGCTGCTCACGCCAGGTGGGCTGTGGCGCACTTGAAATCCATCGGAAGGGAATAGTTCTGACAACATGGCCTTCGGCGAGCCGCCGGGTAAGGCGATGTCTGCTTCACGGAATTTCGCGTAGCCGTCGGTGTCGGTGTAGAGGATGACGTTTTTAAATGTACTCATGCTTGTTCTCAATAAATGAATAATGCTGCACAAAACAAAATGTCCGCTATCGGACAATAGCGGACATCTCATCAAGAGCGATATTGACCGGGATGTTCAGTCGATATCCTAACGCATCTTCATTGCGCAACAATCACGCCAACAACTTATGTTTTGCTTCCGCGCAGCAAGCGTACTGCCAATGCGCCCAATGAAGAAATCGTCGCCAGTGCCACAACGCCAGTCCAACCCCATTGCGCCAGCATCAGGCTCCCCAATGCTGCACCGCTTGCCATGCCGATAAACATGCCGGTAAACAACAGCGCATTCAAACGGCTGCGTGCACCAGGATCAATGCCATAGACCATGGTCTGATGCGCGACCAATGTGGCTTGCACGCCGAAATCAAAACCTATCGTGCTCACTACGATCAACGCCAACTGAATATGCGGCGGCACTAATGGCGCAAGCAACATCACGGCAAACGATACGGCAGCCAAACCAGCGCCGATACGTGTAACCAATTCAGGGCCGCGTCTATCCGCAAGGCGACCAGCCAACGGAGCTGCCAACGCGCCAGCCGCACCAGCCAGACCGAAAGCGCCAGCCGCAGCGCTACCTAAATGAAAAGGCTCGCCATGCAGCATTACCGCCAGCGTTGACCAGAACGCGCTGAAGCCAACCGCCAGCAAACCTTGTGCAAGTGCGGCCTGACGCAAAGCGCCATGCTGACGCCATAACTGGATCATCGAGCCGAGCAATGCGCCGTATGCTAATTGCGTTGTGGGTTTGAAGCGTGGCAGTCCGCGCCAGATAGCGACAGCAATCATCGCGACACCGACTGCAGCCGCAACATACACAGAGCGCCAGCCGAAGCGTTCCGCACCAAAGCCGCTGATCACGCGTGACAGCAAGATGCCGAGCAACAAGCCTGTCATCACCGTGCCGACGATTTTGCCGCGATGCGATTCAGGTGCCAGTGTTGCCGCAGCAGGGACGATGTCTTGCGCCATCGTCGCCGTCAGTCCGATGACCAGACTGGTTGCTAGCAGCCACGTAATGCTCGGCGCAAGGCCGCTGAACAACAGCGCCAATGCAAGCAAGCCCGCCTTCCACAAAATAATGGTGCGGCGGTCGTAGCGATCACCCAAAGGCGCGAGCAGCAAAATACCCAGCGCATAGCCCAACTGCGTCAAGGTCGGCACCAAACCGATCATCCGATCGCTGGCATGGATGTCCGCACCGAGCACGCCCAACATCGGCTGACTGTAATAAAGGGAAGCCACACTCAAACCAGCGCCGGTAGCCAGCAGCAGTATCAGGGAGGGCGACAATGCAGCCTTTTCTGCATTCTGGGTTGTATGTGTGGATTGAATAACCAACATGATGAATCCTTGTATTTAGCGATATGTTGCATTCTCCTCGCAGTGATTCTTCTGGGGTAGTGGCTCTAAACGTACATTTGTTATACGCTTAACGCATGAAAGAATCGGGAAATCCAGGCGTAGACCGCATCGAGCTGATGCAAACCTTTGTCCGTATCGTCGAGACGGGCAGCTTGTCGGCTGCGGCCGAGCAGCTCAAAACCAGTCAGCCCACCGTCAGCCGTCGCTTGCAGGCGCTAGAACGCAGTCTGGGTTTGCGTCTGCTGCAACGCTCCACGCACGTCATGAAGCTCACCGCCGATGGCGAGCGTTGCTTTGCGCATGCCAAAGATTTGCTCGATAACTGGAAAGAGATGGAAGCCGATCTGCGCGGCACGCAGGATGAGCCGGAAGGCACTTTGCGCGTACTGGTGCCGCACGCCTTCGGCCAAGAGCATTTGATCAAGCCACTGGCTGATTACCTTGGTCGTTATCCGCGTGTTGCCGTTGAATGGATGTTGCATGACCGTCGCCCCGACTTTATCGCCGAAGGGATAGATTGCGCGATCCAGGTCGGCGTGGTCGACAATCCTTCCGTGGTCGCGATCAAGCTCTTCGAAGTGCCACGCATCGTCGTAGCATCGCCGCATTATCTGTCGGGCAAGTCGCAGCCTTTGCAGGTAGAGGACTTGCACACGCTGCCGTGGTTGGCTTTCCGTACTTTTTATCGGGAAGACGTGATGCTGACGCGGCAGTCGGATGGCGCAGAACATCATTTCACCATACAGCCGCGCATGAGCACAGATAGTTTGTACGCATTGCGCACGGCAGTGTTGGCGGGATTGGGAGCGGGGATTATTTCAGCGTGGTTGGTGGCGGATGATATTGCACAGGGACGTTTGGTACGGCTCGCGCCTGAATGGAATGCGCCGCCGTTGCCGGTGTATCTGGTGTATCCGCATGCGCGCTACTATCCTGCGCGCTTGCGTTTGTTCCTCGAAACCATACGAGCAATGCAGCCCTTAGGCCAAGTCCCGGAAGTCGTCGTCAAGAAGAAACGTTAACGCAGGCGTCACATCTATACGCCAAAGTAACCTATACCCTTGGCAGCCATCGCTGCACACAAAATCATCAAGCCGAGCAGAGTCAGTTCCAGATGGATGATGCCGCGCAGCTTGCGGTTCTGTGCATCGCTCAGTTCAGGCACGACGCCTTGCTTCAGCGATTTATTCCACTTCAGGAAAGTCATGGTCGGATGGATGGAGATCAGGCCGACGACAATGAAGAGCGCCATCTTGATGATGAAGGGCGCGCTATGCATGTAGTAGTCAGCGCCCTTTTCAAAGTACATCACACGCAAGCCGCCAATAATAATGATCAGGCCAGCGGCGACGCCGTAGATGGCGTCATAGCGTTGGATCTTCTTTGCGGTGGCTAATGTTAAGGGCTGCTTCAGCAATAGCATTTCGAAGGACAGCATTAGCATGATGACCAGGAAGGCTATGTGGTGCAAAAAAGCGAAGGTTGCATTCATTTCGAATCCCTAAATTCGAAGCATTGATTAAGCTACTTCCGTTACATTACCTAATTCCACTAAGTATTTCTGAGTAACTTCGACCTGCTTGGCATACTGTTGACCTTCCGCCAGCGTTACGAATTTTTGAAAATCTCTAGTTGCTTGTAAGTAGTCTCTTTTCTTTCGAAAGTTCACAAGGCCGAGACAAAAATGTAGCTGGTACTTATCGGGTTCAATTTCAACAATTTTTGAAATAAATTCTTCTACTTCCACAGATAGAGCATCGCTCTCATCCAATGAAAACGCAGTTCTATAGAATTTAAATGATTCATCGAGATCGCCGTCGTAAGCGGATAAAAAGGCTAATGAATATTTGCTGGCAGCTGATTTTGGTTGTGCAATATCAGCAAGGCGAATAAGACGTTTGCTCTCCGTAACATCACGCCTCATTAAAAAAATATTTGTTGCTCTGAAAGTCAAAATGTCAGGCAACGATTCGCATTCTTTGGGTATTTCTTGCAATAGGTTCTCTATCGCATTGAGGTGACGTATATCGCTTTCGTTACGCCAATGCGAGTATTGAGTGCTAATTTCATGTGTAAGAAAATTAGTTAGTCGATTAGGAATGAGTTTTGCCAGCTTATCTGTGTCTGGGATTTCGATCTGTTTTTTAACAGTTTTTAAATCTGTGTAGAGTGATTTGAGTAGCTCAACTGCTTCTTTCGTTTGTCCTGAGATAAAAAGTGCGACAGAAATCGCATATCTAGCGCCTGAGGCAAATTGCAGGCTGGTAATTTCAAATCCCTCAAGGTCTTCTTGACAATCAATCCTTAGTTCTGCGGGTAGCAAGTCAATCATCTCTGATTGCAACAGATGGATGTTTTCGCTATTGCTCTCTCCATGTGAGACCATGCTTATTACACGCAAGACGTAAAATTCTTTCCCTTTGTGATTTCTTGTTCGTATGTCCCCGTACAGGGCAAAGCGCATATTGCATTGCGCTCTCAATTGATTAGCCTGTTCAAGACTCTCAACGGCATTGCCAATTCTTGCTGGCAATAAGAAGACCTTAAACTTCAGTGATACCTGTGCCTCATTTAATGCCGTTCTTATCGATTGATAAAAGTCATTTTCTAATCTTGCTTGCTCGATTACGGTTTCGGTTCTAATTATTATTAGAAAGCCGATTGTGTCATTGGGGCACCGAGGTAATCGAAATAAAAAATAAAAACAGATGAACGACGCTATAAATACTACACAGATAATTGACGCAGAAAGTATGCCAAATACAGGAAGGTTGGCTAGGCCTAAACTATGTATGCCAACGGTACAGCTTAACGCGACTAATAATGACAAACAAATTTGTGCCCATAACTTGTGCGCGTGTGGCGCGAGTCTGTTTGCAATTTCGTTTTTAAACGGCATTAATGACTACTTTACCCAGCCATCTTTTAAAGTCACCACCCGATTAAACACAGGCTTCCCAGCCGTGCTATCCACGCGATCCGCCACAAAGTAACCATGACGTTCAAACTGTAATTTCTCATCCGGCTGCACAGCCGCAACGCCCGGTTCTACAAACGCTTTCACTACTGCTTTCGAATCTGGATTCAAAGCCAGTTTGAAGTCTTTGCCGCCGGCATCCGGATGCGGGTCGCTGAACAGGCGATCATACAAACGTACTTCGGCTTCCAGCGCGTGTGCGGCGCTGACCCAGTGCAGATTGCCTTTGACTTTGTAATTGGCCGAACCTTCGGTGCCGGATTTGCTGTCGGGGAAGTAGGTGCAGTGGACGGCGATGATGTTGCCGTCTGCATCCTTGTCTGCGCCGACGCATTCAACGACGTAGCCATAACGCAGGCGTGCCTTGTTGCCGGGGAAGAGGCGGAAGTAGCCTTTGCTCGGCACTTCCATGAAGTCTTCCTGTTCTATCCACAGTTCTTTGCTGATAGGGAAGGTGCGGTTGCCGCGCTCAGGATGATGCGGGTGCACAGGTGCTGTGCATTCGACGGTTTCGCCTTCCGGGAAGTTGTCGATGATGAGTTTCAGCGGACGTAATACGGCGATGGCGCGTGGCGCTTTTTCATCGAGGTCTTCGCGTAATGCACCTTCGAGCACGCTGTAGTCTATCCAGCCGTCGGATTTGGTGACGCCTGTGCGTTCACACATTAGCTGGATCGCTTCCGGCGTGTAACCGCGACGACGCATGCCGACCAGGGTAGGCATACGTGGATCGTCCCAGCCTTCAACGATGTTTTCTTCTACCAGCTGGCGCAGCTTGCGTTTGCTGGTGACGATGTAGGTCAGGTTGAGGCGCGAGAATTCGTATTGATGCGGCAGTGGCTTGGCGAAGAAGCCGCCTTCGGCCAGGCGTTCGAGAATCCAGTCGTAGAACGGACGGTGATCCTGGAATTCCAGTGTGCAGACTGAGTGCGTGATGTTTTCTATCGCGTCTTCAATCGGATGCGCGTAGTCGTACATTGGATAAACGCACCATTTGTCGCCAGTGCGATGGTGATGCGCGTGACGGATGCGGTAGATGGCCGGATCGCGCAGATTCATGTTTGGCGATGCCATGTCGATCTTGGCGCGCAGGATGTGTTCGCCATCCTTGAATTCGCCTGCTTTCATGCGACGGAACATGTCTAGCGATTCGGCAGCAGGACGGTCACGGAAAGGCGAGTTTTTGCCTGGCTCACCGAAGTTGCCGCGGTTCTTTGCCATATCTTCAGCGGATTGGCTGTCGACATAGGCGTGACTTTGGTTGATCAGGTATTCGGCCATTTCATACAACTGGTCGAAGTAGTCGCTGGCGAAGTAGAGATGTTCCTTGTCGTCTTCTTTCCAGTCAAAGCCCAGCCATTTGACGCTGTCTATGATGGTGTCTACATATTCCTGTTCTTCCTTGGTCGGATTGGTGTCGTCGAAGCGCAGGTTGCAGCGGCCGGCGTAGTCGCGCGCGAGGCCGAAGTTGAGGCAGATCGATTTGGCGTGACCAATGTGCAGGTAACCGTTAGGTTCTGGCGGGAAGCGGGTGATGACTGTTGGCAGCGGCTGGCCGTCTTTGCCCACACGTTTTTCGTGTTTACCGGCGGCGAGATCGGCTTCGATGATGGCGCGCAGGAAGTTGGAAGGGGCTGGGGTCGGATTGGTGCTGCCGTTTTTTGAATCGTTGCTCATGGATACGTGTTCTGGGCTTGGTAGCGCAATGTTAAGAAGTAAAGGGCATTTTACCGTAGCAGGTGGAGTATTTGAGCCATAAATGGCTATGTGTCGTTTGCCGTGCTTATTCCCATGGCGCTGGATGCCGTTTGTGCAAGGGAATGGCAGCTATGAAAATCCCCGCGAGAGTATGTGCGGGGATGGATATTGCGAGGACGGTTTTGAAAGCCAAATACGAAGTCGTCAGGCGGCCTGCTTGGACTTGTGTATTTTCTTGATCATGCCGCGCTCGATGTACATCAGGTAGAGCAGGATGGCGATGGGTAGCAACAGCGCCAGAAAACCGGCATAGGAATAAGCGAAAGCCGCGCCGACCGCGCCTACACCGAATGCGAGGACCGGCCACAGGAATTTGATGCAGCGTTGCTTGATCGTCTCGTCAGCTGCGCCGCGCAGCACGTCTACCGAGTCGATGACGAGCTGGGTGACGTTGCCGGTCATCATCGCGGTTGGCGCGAGATGAGAGAGCAGCAAGCGGCCGCAAGCGCTGTGCGTGCCCATCGCCATCGCACCGATGACACCGGCAGCGACTGCCATATCTGACGGTTCTGTGCCGATAGGGCTGGCGAGATAGCCGAGCACCATGAAGGCGATCAATAAAACCAGTTGCAGGATGTAGGCGTACCACAAGGCATGCTGGCCGCGCTTGAGCAAAACGGCAATCAGCAAGCGGGCAATCACGACGCCAAAGATGAAGGCGGGGAAGGCGAGAATTTTGAGTAACAGCGGTCCGCCTTGCGGATGCGCCATCTCTGCACCAATCAAGACAAAGTTGCCTGTGACGTGTGCAGTAAACAAACCAAACAGTGCAACGAAACCTAATGTATCCACATAGCCGGCGAGAAAGCCGAGGCTGGTGTTCTGAACTTTGTGACGCATCTCACTACGCTTCATCGATCCTCCAGTACTTGATCCATGCGACATCCTGCATGCTAAACATTGCTCCTTAGACGGTATAAGCAGTCCGGAGTTGCGCACGATGCGTCTGATTCATATTGGATTTATGTTCTCACAAAGCCATGATGGGAGTGTTACCAGAACGTGAATTCCGAGAGGAATTTGAAAATATTAATGAATATCGTAATGAGTAAAATTGAGATTTGCTTAGAGATTCGTTTTGTGAATACTGCTTATACAGTGATCGAAATAACTGCGTGACCGCGATTTTCCAGCCTTGTGTACGTATGCGAGTAGCAAGATGCTCTCCTTGGGGGAGCGTCTATAACCTCATCTCTAGTGCTCTACTGATCTCATAAACATGGGATTTTCTAATGATGCAGAGTGGTGAATAGTGTGCGAGCTTAAAGAGGGCTGCCAGCTATTTAAAGGGCAATTTAATAAACGGGGGCGCAATGCAATCAGATGCGGCGATCTACGCCATATTGGCAGTGAAAGTAGTGTTTTTATTTTTGATCCTTTTGGGCGGTGTGTTGTTTCCTTTGGTATGTACTGCAATCTTATGGAATAAGGAGAAGCGCCTTCAGATTTTTGTATACGAAACCAATAATCATAGGAGTGAATTGGAAACTCAGCTTTGGAATAAATGCAAAATCTTTTCAAAGTTGGGTATCGGGTCCTGCGTTGGGTTAGGCATTTTGCTTCTTCTACATAAATAAGAGCAGTGTGAAATTATGTTCTTCATTTCCACACTGCAATTACATACTTGATGATGTGCCTAAAAATTCGGTGGCACAGCGAAATCAAAAATCCTAATACCCGACCGCTTGCCCATCGCGGCGCGGATCGCTGGCTGCGATGTAGCCGTTTTCGGTTTTCCAGATGAATTGACCCGCGCCGAAATCCATATAGCTATCGGCGATGTTTTCTATCTTGTGGCCGCGTGCCAGCAAGGCTGCGCGTACATCAGGCGGCATCGTTTCTTCCACATCGACGGACATGCCAACGTTGACCTTCCAGCGGGGTGCATCGCATGCGGCTTGCGGTTGCTGGTTGTACGACAGCATGCGGATCAGGGTTTGCACATGGCCTTGCGGTTGCATATTGCCACCCATGACGCCGAAGCTCATTTCCGGCTGACCGTCTTTGCTGAGGAAGCCAGGGATGATGGTGTGGAAAGGACGCTTGTTCGGTGCGACGCAGTTCGGGTGGTTAGGACTGAGGTTGAAGCTGAAGCCGCGATTCTGCAAGCTGATACCGGTGCCCGGTACGACCACGCCGGAGCCGAAGCCCATGTAATTCGATTGGATGAAGCTGACCATCATGCCGCTTTCGTCCGCTGCGGTCAGGTAGATGGTGCCGCCTTTTGGTGGCGTGCCGTGGTTGAAGCGGGTGGCTTGATCCATCTTGATCAGCTTGGCGCGTTCGCTCAGGTAGCCGTCGTCGAGCAGATCTTTGACGGTGACTTTGGTCATGTACTTTTCATCGGCGACCCATTTGTAGGTGTCGGCGAAGGCGAGCTTCATCGCTTCGATTTGCAGATGTTGTGCTTCGACGGAATCGACTGCGAAGCGTGTGATGTCGAGCTTATCGAGGATGCCGAGTGCGATCAACGCGGCGATGCCTTGGCCGTTCGGTGGAATCTCGTGCACGGTGTGACCGGCGTAATCTTTTTGAATCGGTTTGACCCATTCTGGCTGGAAGCCTGCCAGATCGGCGAGTGTCATCGCTGCGCCGTGTTCTTTGGCGAAGTTGACGATGGATTCTGCCAATTCGCCGCGATAGTAGGCTTCGCCGTTGGTTTCTGCGATTTTGGTCAGGGTTTTAGCGGCATCGCTGAAGACGAATTGTTCGCCTACGTGCGGTGCGCGGCCGTGCGGCATGAAGTTTTCTGCAAAGCCGGGTTGATTTTTCAGAATCGGGACGGCGTTGCTCCATTTCTTTTGCACAACAGGTGCAACCATGTGGCCGCGTGCTGCCAGTTCAATCGCTGGTTCCATCAAATCGGCGAAAGGCAATTTGCCAAAACGCTTGGACAAGGCAACCCAGCTGGCGACAGCGCCAGGAACGGTAACAGTATCCCAGCCGCGTTCAGGCATGACGTTGTTGTGTTTTTGCTTGAAATATTCTGGCGTCCATCCTGCTGGCGACGTGCCGGAGCCGTTCAAGCCGTGCAATTCCTTGCCGTCCCAAACCAGTGCGAATGCATCGCTGCCGAGGCCGCAAGAGACTGGTTCAACGATGGTGATGGCTGCCGCCGCCGCGATCGCTGCATCGACTGCGTTGCCGCCTTTAAGCAACATGCGCAGGCCGGCTTGTGCCGCCAGCGGTTGCGAAGTCGAGACGACGTTACGCGCGAAAAGTGGAGCGCGGATCGATGGGTATGGGTTGTTCCAGTCAAATGACGACATGATGTAATCCTGATATCTAGTTGCTTAGGCAGAGTGAAATGATCTGCGCGAATGATGTTGATGCTGCTTCCGAATGACTGCGTATGCACCTCAGTGCACTCGGTTGCGAAAGCGAGGACATTCTAACTGTTAGTAGGTATTAGGTCTCGTATTGAAAAAGCAAGTTTGAGAACTCCTGTATATCCGCGAAATGCGTTCAGGATGTAGTTGATAAATGCGCATTGTTATATACACTGTCTCGCAACGAGTCGATTGGAAGACAACCATGTGGCCCTATCCCAAGATTGTTGCGCACCGCGGTGGCGGTGTGCTGGCACCGGAAAACACAATTGCGGCGATGCGCTGTGGTTTGACGCATGGTTTTCACGCGGTTGAGTTCGATGTGATGCTGTCTAAAGACGGCGTGCCCATCGTGATGCACGATCCTGATTTTGGCCGTACGGTGGCGGGCGAGGGCAGCGTGGCCGATTTCACCGCGCAGGAATTGACGGCGCGCGATGCGGGGGCGTGGTTTGGCGAGGAATATATAGGCGAGCCGATACCGACCTTCGAGCAGGTGGCCACTTTCTGCATGCACAACAATATCTGGATGAATATCGAGATCAAGCCGGTGCCAGGTTTTGAAGATCAAACCGGTTGGGTCGTGGCGCAGGCGACCAAGCGTTTGTTTGAAAACAAGCTCGCTTACACGCCGGCAGCCTTGCCTTTGTTGTCTTCATTCTCTTTCGAAGCCCTGCAGGCGGCGCAGTTGGCAGCGCCGGATGTCCCACGCGGCTTTCTGGTCGATGAAATTCCGCCCGATTGGAATGAACGTCTGCATACGCTGGGCGCGATCTCCTTGAATACCAATCACAAGAACCTGACGCCGCCGCTGGCGCGTGCGATCAAAGAGGCCGGATTTGGCCTGTTTTGCTATACCGTCAACGAACCGGCCAGAGCGACAGAAATCCTGTCTTGGGGCGTCGATGGCTTCTGTACTGACCGGATCGACTTGATCGGACCACACTTCGGCAGCGCCGAAGGGCATATTTCACCATCTGCGCGTTGACTGCCTGCGTGTGGTTTCGACCATGAAGTGGGCAGGGTTATCACGCGCATATCACGTATAATCTCCCGTTTGCACCACCCATTTCCTTACTTTTAGCCAGAACATGAACTCGTCCGAAATCCGCGAAAAATTCCTGAAGTTCTTTGAATCCAAAGGCCACACCATCGTGGCGTCCAGCCCGCTGGTGCCAGGCAATGATCCAACGTTGATGTTTACCAACTCGGGGATGGTGCAGTTCAAGGACGTGTTTCTGGGCGAAGACAAGCGTCCGTATGTGCGCGCAACTTCGGTCCAAGCCTGTCTGCGCGCTGGCGGCAAACACAACGATCTGGAAAACGTCGGTTACACCGCGCGTCACCACACTTTCTTCGAAATGCTGGGTAACTGGAGCTTCGGCGACTACTTCAAGCGCGATGCGCTGAAATGGTCGTGGGAGTTGCTGACCAAGGTTTATGGTCTGCCGGGCGAGAAGTTGCTGGCTACGGTCTACTTCGAAGATCAAGAAGCCTACGACATCTGGACCAAGGAAATTGGTCTGCCGCCTGAACGCGTCATTCGCATCGGCGACAACAAAGGTGGTCGCTACAAATCAGATAACTTCTGGATGATGGCTGACACCGGCCCATGCGGTCCTTGCTCGGAAATCTTCTACGATCACGGTCCACACATTGCTGGCGGCCCTCCAGGCAGTCCGGATGAAGATGGCGATCGCTTCATTGAAATCTGGAACAACGTTTTCATGCAGTTCGACATGGCGGAAGACGGCTCGGTCAAACCGTTGCCAGCGCCTTGCGTCGATACCGGCATGGGTTTGGAACGTCTGGCTGCGATTCTGCAACACGTGCACAGCAACTACGAGATCGATACTTTTGAAGCATTGATCAAGGCTGCTGGTCGCGAAACGAACACCAAAGATCTGACTAACAACTCGTTGAAAGTCATCGCCGATCACATTCGCGCGACCGCTTTCCTGGTTGCTGACGGCGTGATCCCATCGAACGAAGGTCGTGGCTACGTGCAGCGCCGCATCATCCGTCGTGCGATTCGCCACGGTTACAAGCTCGGTCAGAAGAAACCTTTCTTCCACAAGATGGTGAAAGATTTGGTCGAACAGATGGGCGAAGCCTATCCAAAATTGAAGGCTGATGAACAACGCATTACCGAAGTGCTGAAGGCAGAAGAAGAACGTTTCTTTGAAACCTTGGCCAACGGTATGGAAATTCTCGATACGGCATTGGCTGGTACCAAAGTCTTGCCGGGCGAAGTGGCATTCAAGTTGCACGATACATTCGGCTTCCCGCTCGATCTGTCGGCTGACGTATGCCGCGAACGTGGCATGAGCGTTGACGAAGCAGGCTTTGCTGCCGCGATGGAAAAACAAAAAGCCGCAGGTCGTGCCGCTGGCAAGTTCAAGATGGAACGCGCGGTTGAATACACCGGCGCGGGCAATGTCTTCACCGGTTACGAACATTTGGAAGCACAGTCGACTGTGGTCGGTTTGTATTTCGAAGGTACGGCTGTGCAGACCTTGAAAGAAGGTCAGGCCGGTATCGTCGTACTCGACACCACACCGTTCTATGCGGAGAGTGGCGGTCAGGTTGGTGACCAAGGTTTCATCAGTGCTGAAGGCGTGCAGTTCGGCGTTGAAGATACGCAAAAAATTAAAGCGGATGTCTATGGCCATCACGGCATGCAAACGCAAGGCGCGTTGAGTATAGGCGACAAGGTCAAGGCTGCAGTTGATGGCGCACGTCGCGCTGCAACCATGCGCAATCACTCGGTGACGCACATCATGCACAAGGCTTTGCGTGAAGTGCTGGGCGACCATGTGCAGCAAAAAGGTTCGCTGGTTGATGCGGACAAAACACGTTTCGACTTTGCGCACAATGCAGCGGTGACACACGACCAGATTCTGGAAATCGAAAAACGCGTCAATGCAGAAATTCTCGCCAATTCCGATACCCAGGCACGTGTGATGGATATCGAATCGGCGCAGAAAACTGGCGCGATGATGTTGTTCGGCGAAAAATACGGCGAAACCGTACGCGTACTCGACATCGGCTCCAGCCGTGAATTGTGCGGCGGTACGCACGTTACTCGCACTGGCGATATAGGCTTGTTCAAAGTCGTTGGCGAGAGCGGTGTTGCTGCCGGTGTACGTCGTATCGAAGCGATTACAGGTGCTAACGCACTGGCTTATTTGCAGGATCTGGAAGCGACTGTACACAGCGCCGCTGCAACCTTGAAGTCATCGACGACAGAATTGCAGCCACGTTTGGTGCAAGTACTGGATCAAGTAAAACAGCTGGAGCGCGAAGTCGCTGCCTTGAAGGGCAAACTGGCTTCTTCGCAAGGCGATGAGTTGCTGTTGCAGGCGGTTGATGTCAAAGGTATCAAAGTCTTGGCAGCCGTGCTGGAAGGCGCTGATGTGGCCACCTTGCGCAGCACCATGGACAAGCTGAAAGACAAGTTGAAAACCGCCGCGATTGTGTTGGCTGCGGTCAATGATGGCAAGGTTAGTCTGATTGCAGGTGTGACGGCAGATTCCACTAGCAAGGTCAAAGCCGGTGATCTGGTCAACTTTGTCGCGCAGCAAGTTGGCGGCAAGGGCGGCGGCAAGCCGGATATGGCACAAGCCGGCGGTACGGATGCCAGCGGTTTGCCAGCAGCATTGCAAGGTGTTGCAGCCTGGGTCGGCGAACGCGTCTGATCCACTTCAGCCGGGAGTCAGCTTGTCTGGCTTCCGTCACTTGCTTATTTCCAATGAAAAATCGGGCGTGCACAGCGGCACGCCGATTCTATTTTCCATTGAGCATTAAAAGCGACGAATTAATGCAAGTATTTGTTAAATAAGCTGTTTCTCGGGCGCTTCGGCATCCCGCTATTGCGTTTGAGAGTAGAATCAAACGCCCGAATTAGTACTGATGTGAGAGCATGACCATGGAATTTACCAAGGACCTCGATGCACGGGGTTTGAATTGCCCATTACCGATATTGAAGACGAAGAAAGCACTGGCAGAAATGGCAAGCGGCCAGGTGCTGCGTGTGCAGGCAACTGACCCGGGCTCGGTGCGTGATTTTCAGGCGTTTGCGAAACAGACTGGCAATCATTTGCTGGAGCAAAGCCAGGACAACGAAGTGTTCACCTTCTTCATGCAACGCAAATAAGACGATGGGTGCCGATGCGCACCCATGTTTTTAAATCCTAGACAACTTCTCGATGCAGCATGCATCGTCTTGGCTGCAGGCAATTGACTGCGCTACCTACTACATCCTTTTACTCCATCGGGCTGGTCAAATCGGCGTGCGCTGAGCATCTGCGCCACTTCCGTTTATAATCTTGCCTAGATTACATTTACGTCCTTGTGACTTTTTCAAAGGCAGAGCTATGAAAGTGTTGGTTCCAGTCAAACGTGTGGTTGATTACAACGTCAAGGTCCGCGTCAAATCGGATCAAACCGGTGTCGATATCGCCAACGTCAAAATGTCGATGAACCCCTTCGATGAAATCGCAGTGGAAGAAGCGACCCGTCTGAAAGAGGCCGGTAAAGCGACCGAAATCATCGCCGTCTCTTGCGGTATTTTGCAATCGCAGGAAACCCTGCGCACCGCGATGGCAATTGGCGCAGACCGCGCCATTTTGGTGGAAACCGATGTCGAGTTGCAGCCACTGGCTGTTGCCAAGTTGTTGAAGGCGATTGCCGACAAGGAGCAACCGCAACTGATTATTCTGGGTAAGCAGGCGATCGATGATGATGCCAACCAGACCGGTCAGATGCTGGCAGCCTTGCTGGACTGGCCGCAAGCAACCTATGCATCAAAAATTGAAGTTGACGGCGACAAAGTCAAAGTGACGCGTGAAGTTGATGGCGGCCTGGAAGTTGTTTCGTTGACCTTGCCAGCTATCGTGACGACCGATCTGCGCCTGAATGAACCGCGTTACGTGACTTTGCCTAACATCATGAAGGCGAAGAAGAAGACGCTGGAAAACTTCAAGCCAGCCGATCTGGGCGTCGATGTCACACCGCGTTTGAAAATCTTGAAAGTTGTTGAGCCAGCCAAGCGCTCGGCCGGCATCATCGTGCCGGACGTGAAAACGTTGGTCGAAAAACTCAAGAACGACGCCAAAGTCATTTAATTATCTGTAGCAGTCGTGCGCATAGTGCGCCGCTGCTTCATAGACAAACATCACAGGAATTCATCATGACAGCACTCGTCATTGCCGAACACGATAATGCTTCCTTGAAAGGCAGCACCCTGCATACCGTTACCGCAGCTTTGCAATGCGGCGGCGAAGTCCACGTTCTGGTCGCTGGCCATCAAGCTGATGCAGCCGTGCAAGCTGCTGCAAAAATTACCGGTGTGACCAAGGTCCTGGTTGCAGATGGCGCACAGTTCGCCGACGGCTTGGCAGAAAACGTTGCGGCGCAAGCCTTGGCATTGGCTGCCAACTATTCGCATATCCTCGCACCAGCAACTGCCTACGGTAAAAACATTTTGCCGCGGGTGGCTGCCAAGCTGGATGTGGCGCAAATCTCGGAAATCACCAAGGTCGTTACACCTGATACTTTCGAGCGTCCTTTCTATGCAGGTAACGCCATCGCAACCGTGCAATCGTCGGATGCGATCAAGGTCATCACAGTGCGTGCGACGGCATTTGATTCCGCCGCAGAAGGCGGTTCGGCGACGGTAGAAAACGTGACTGCAGTTGCCGATTCCGGCAAATCGTCATTCGTGTCACGCGAGTTGGCAACATCGGCGCGTCCTGAACTGACCGCAGCGAAAATTGTTGTTTCCGGCGGTCGCGGTATGGGCTCTGCAGACAACTTCAAGATCCTCGAACCATTGGCGGACAAGCTTGGTGCGGCGATGGGCGCATCGCGTGCTGCAGTGGATGCCGGTTACGTGCCTAACGATTGGCAAGTTGGTCAGACCGGCAAGATCGTTGCGCCAGAACTGTATATCGCGGTCGGTATCTCTGGCGCGATTCAGCATCTGGCCGGTATGAAGGATTCCAAAGTGATCGTTGCGATTAACAAGGATGCGGAAGCGCCGATTTTTTCGGTAGCGGATTACGGCATTGTTGGCGATCTGTTTGAAGTTGTTCCGCAACTGGTGACAGAACTCGGTTAAGTAAAAAGTAAATGCAGCGGCAAGTGCCGTTGCATCAAAATGGGCAGGACGGGTAGCTTAGTAGTGCGTTCAGGATTTTTTCTGGCACACTGCAAATAGCTGAACGTCCTGCCCATTTTCTTTTAGGAGCCTTGCATGACTTACCTTGCCCCTTTGAAAGACATGCTGTTCGTGATGAACGAACTGGCCGATCTGTCGGCCATCAATGCTTTGCCTGGCTGTGAAGATGCGACACCGGAAACGGTGGAAGCCGTGCTGGAAGAAAATGCGCGCTTTTGCAGCGAAGTGATTGCACCGCTGAATCAGACCGGCGATCAACATCCGAGCGAGTGGAAAGACGGCAAAGTCACGACCACGCCCGGTTTCAAGGAAGCATTCAAGGCTTACGGCGCAGCAGGTTGGCAAGGTGTGCAGCATCCGGTGGATTTCGGCGGACAGGGTTTGCCCAAGCTGGTGGCAACGCCGTGCATGGAAATGCTGAATTCGGCGAACCTCTCGTTTGCCTTGTGTCCCTTGCTGACCGACGGTGCGATCGAAGCATTGATGACAGCTGGCTCGGATGCGCAGAAAGAAAAATTTCTCCCCAATTTCATCGCCGGTAAATGGACCGGCACCATGAACCTGACCGAGCCGCAAGCCGGCTCCGATCTGGCGATGGTGCGTTCACGTGCGATTCCGCAAGGCGATGGTACTTACAAGATTTCCGGCACCAAAATATTCATCACGTACGGTGAACACGATATGGCGGAGAACATCATCCACCTCGTGCTGGCACGTACGCCGGATGCGCCGGAAGGCGTGAAGGGAATCTCGCTCTTTCTTGTACCGAAATTTCTGGTCAATGCCGATGGTTCTTTGGGTGAACGTAACGATGCATTTTGCGTATCGATAGAACACAAGCTGGGGATCAAGGCCAGCCCGACTGCGGTACTGCAATTCGGCGATCACGGTGGTGCAATCGGCACGCTGGTAGGCCAAGAGAATCGTGGGCTGGAAACCATGTTCATCATGATGAATGCGGCGCGCTTTGCGGTCGGCATACAAGGCATCAGTGTAGCCGAGCGCGCATATCAAAAAGCCGTGGCGTATGCGAAAGATCGCGTGCAATCCAAGGATCTGGAAGGTTCGCCAACTGCGGTTTCGATTATTCATCAACCGGATGTGCGTCGCATGCTGATGTCTATGCGTGCGCAGATAGAGGCGGCGCGTGCGTTGGCCTATGTTGGTGCAGCAGCGTTTGATGTCGCGCATCATCACACGGATGAAAAAGTACGCAATGCCAATCAGGCTTTCTATGAATTCCTGGTACCTATCATCAAGGGCTGGTCGACCGAGATGTCGATAGATGTCGCATCTACCGGTTTGCAGATACATGGCGGCATGGGCTTCATTGAAGAAACCGGCGCGGCGCAATACTATCGCGATGCACGCATCCTGACGATATACGAAGGAACAACTGCGATACAAGCCAACGATCTGGTCGGACGCAAAACAGTGCGCGATGGCGGTGCGGTTGCACGCAACATTATTGCGCGTGTGCGCGAAACGGAAGCTGAACTGGCAGCCGCTTCATCAAAAGATTTGGCTGCGATACACACGCATCTCGCTGCAGCATCTACTGCGCTGGAAGATGTGGTCGCTTATGTCGTAGCGAATATTCAATCCGATATCAAAGGCGTATTTGCCGGTAGCGTTCCATATCTGAAACTGGCGGGCATAGTGCTTGGTGGTTGGCAGATGGCACGAGCCGCATTGATTGCGCAAGCCAAGCTGGATGCAGGTGATGGTAACGCGAAGTTTTATCAGGCGAAGCTGGCGACGGCGCGCTTCTTTGCTGATTACTTTTTATCGCAGGCTGCCGGTTATCGTAGTGCGATTATTTCCGGCAGCAGCGGTGTGTTGGCACTGGACGAGGCGCAGTTCTGATTCGAGGCGCAGTCTTGTTTGTGAGTTAGCGCAAGCGCCCGATATAGCCGCGATCGACTGGATCGCTGATTTCAGGAGTCGCGGCGGGTGCTGTTGGCGTAACCGCCGGAGTTGATGTTGGTGGTGCTGGTTCCGCTAAGCGCGTCAGCAAGGGTTGTCTCGGCTCCGTGCGTACAAACAAACCTTCTTCGCCGAAGAATACTTCCTGCAACTTCTGTCCTATGTCTTGCACGTCTTCGCTGGTTGAAAGAGACGCCATTTTCAACAGATAGCGACAGTAAGCCGGATCGATGCGCATGTATTCGATATCGATAACCCGGCCACTTTGTCGTCGCAGATTCACATGCAATCTGCCCATTAGGGCAAAGGCATGTGTTTCCAGTTCGGCACGTGAGTGATGTTCGTCCGTCATAGCACGTGCTCACCATGTTGTTCCAAATCCAGTCCTTCTATTTCAGCTTCCGGCGTGACACGCAGGCCCACCAGTGCGCTGACGATGCCGAGAATAAGTGCGGTCATGACAGCCGAGAAAACGACGGTCACGATGACGCCGAAGGCTTGATTGCCGAAGCTGCTTTGCGCGCCGCCTATGCTTTGTACTGCGAATACGCCAGTCAACAGTGCGCCGACTATCCCGCCTATGGCGTGTACGCCGAATACATCGAGCGAATCGTCGTAACCGAGTTTTGATTTGAGCGTAGTTGCACCCCAGTAGCAGGCGAGGCCAGCGGCGACACCGATGACCAGCGCGCCGGTAACGTCGACAAAGCCAGACGCCGGTGTAATCGCGACTAGACCCGATACTGCGCCCGACACCAGGCCGAGTACCGATGGTTTGCCGCGTCGTATCCATTCGATAAACATCCACGACAGTGCGCCGACTGCGGTAGCGATTTGCGTTACCAGCATGGCCATGCCAGCACGTCCGTCTGCGGCAACTGCGGAGCCGGCGTTAAAGCCGAACCAACCCACCCACAGCATGCAGGCACCAATCACGGTCAAGACTAGATTGTGTGGTGGCATTGGTTCTTTGCCAAAACCTAGGCGTGGGCCGATGATGACGGCGGCAACCAGACCGGATACGCCGGCATTGATATGCACCACGGTGCCGCCGGCAAAATCTAAAATGCCGCGTGCTGCCAGCCAGCCGCCCGGTTCCCATACCCAGTGTGCTACCGGCGCATAAACAAAAATCGACCACAGTGTGATGAACATCAGCAAGGCAGAAAATTTCATACGTTCGGCGAAGGCACCGGTAATCAGCGCCGGCGTAATGATCGCGAACGTCATTTGAAACATGATGAAGACGCTTTCCGGAATGGTCGGTGCGATTTCACTGACGGTGACCTTGCCGGCTTCCTTCATGAACTCCATGCCGTGCAACAGCACACGATCCAGTCCACCGATATAAGGCGAGCCGGGCGTGAATGCCAGGCTGTAACCGATGACGACCCAGATGACAGTGATCAGGCAAGTGATGACAAAGCTGTGCGCCATCGTCGCCAATACGTTTTTCTTGCGTACCATGCCGGCGTAAAACAAGGCTAGGCCGGGAATTGTCATTAGCAAGACCAGTGCAGTCGCAGCCAAGACCCATGCGGTGTCGCCGGCGCTGATTTTGGATGCATCGACCAGAGTGGGTTTGCTGAGTGGTTCTGCTGTAGCCAGTTCTGGCGCAGTAGTCGCGGCAGGTTCGACTATCATCGGCATTGTGAGCGGCGCTGCTTGTTGTGCTTCTTGGGGGGCGTTGTCGCTGACAGCGGCGGGAGGGCTTACTTCCGGCGGTGAAGATTGCGCCGAAGCAGTATTGAAGAATAAGCCGGAAAGCAGAACGGCTAACGCCAGCGAAGCAGATGCGGAACGCATAGTCATGAAACTCCCCTGATGACTTGAATTATTAAGCTGCGTGGCGATGCCACGCGCAGGTTTCATAAAAGCACTATGTGTGCCATGAGGAAATTCAAGTAGAGGAGTCCAGAACGGACGAGTGACTCAGTTAGCTGGATGCATACGGAGGTGAGTGCGCACTAGCGCTGCACATCTTGGTGAGACTCTTGCACTGCCGTGGGGCGGCGGTGCGAGGGACGGGGCGTAGCGGTGTTAGCCGAGTGCGCCGCCAGTCAGATATAGATCGAATCCACGGGCGATGGTGGCGATCAATGCGGTTGAGCCCAGGGCGAAAGTGACGACGACCAACAGAATATTGATCCAGCCTGAATTGGATGTGCGACCGGAATGCGCATTGTGTTGTGCATCCCATTTCTCATCCGGTGTCAGGCCGATGACTAGGGCACCGATAAAGCCGGCAAAGATGGAGAGTGGCAATCCCAATAGATGTACCCAGGCCCAAATGTCTTTCTTGCCATAAAGATAAAAGCGATGGAGACCTAGTCCGCCAAATATTGCCGCAAGGAAAGTGCTGAGAGTTTTATTCTTGTGTTGAGTGGGCATATTGCGTCTATTGGTAGGTAAAAAGAGGCTTTTATAGGCTGCGTACGGGCTTTTTGTCCTGCGCCGAGTATTGTAAGGGCAGACTCTGTCCCCGTTGCAATTACCTGTATTCGCCCTGAAAACGACAATCTTGCGTGATTTCTCTCATTGCTGTTGCCAAAGCTGGCGAATGAGGTTGCAGGCGCGGCGCTACTTGGGCTATAATTTGCGGCTTTTTCCGTGTTCAGACACTTTTTGGAAATATTATGGTCGTTATTCGTTTAGCTCGTGGTGGTGCAAAAAAGCGCCCTTTCTTTAACATTGTTGCTACAGATTCGCGCAATCGTCGCGATGGTCGCTTCATTGAACGCATCGGTTTTTACAATCCGGTAGCATCGGGCGCTGAAGAAAGCGTTCGCATTGTGCAAGACCGTCTGGCCTACTGGCAAGGCGTTGGCGCACAATTGTCGCCGACAGTTGCTCGTTTGGTAGCGCAAGCTGGCAAAGCAGCAGCTTAAATTTTGTCGAATCAAACGGCATCGGGAATGAAAGTTCCTGAAGATTTGGTGCTGGTTGGTTACATCTCTGGTGCGTATGGATTGAATGGCTGGGTGCGGGTTAGGCCCTATTCAGCCGATGCGGATGCATTGTTGAATGCCAAGACATGGTGGCTGGATAAGCCAGAATTCCGTGACGTGGCGATGATGCAATCCAAGATTCATTCTGGCGATGTAGTCGCGCAGTTGATGGGTGTGGCCGGGCGAGATGCCGCGGAGGCGCTGAAAGGTGCCGCCGTGCAGATCCCGCGCAGTCATTTCCCGGCTCTGTCCGACAATGAATTTTACTGGGTCGATTTAATCGGCCTGGAAGTCGAGAATCTGCAGGGCGTACATCTGGGTCAGGTCAGCGACATGATGGACAACGGCGCGCATCCTATTTTGCGTGTGGCCGTACCACAGTCGACTGAAGTTACTGATGCCAAAGCTGCGCCGCAAGAGTTGCTGATCCCGTTCGTTGAGCAGTTTGTCATCACGGTTGATCGAACAGCAAAAAAAATTACGGTGGACTGGGGACTAGATTATTAGTCGCTTCGTTTTGAGGAGTGTGCGAGATGCAATTTGATGTCGTCACGCTGTTCCCTGAAATGTTCACAGCGCTTACGCAGTCAGGTATTACACGACGCGCGTTTGAGCACAAGAAATGTGCATTGTCTTTGTGGAATCCGCGCGATTTCACCAGCGATAAGCATCGTACCGTCGATGATCGTCCCTATGGTGGCGGTCCTGGCATGGTGATGATGGTTAAGCCGCTGGAGGCTGCTGTACAAGCAGCCAAGGCAAGGCAGACAGAACAAGGTTTGGTTGCACCCCGCGTTGTGTATTTGTCGCCGCAAGGCAAGGCATTGACACATGAGCGCGTGATGCAACTGACGGCAGAGCCAGGTTTGGTTTTGTTGTGCGGACGTTATGAAGCAGTAGACCAGCGGTTTCTGGATAGCTGCGTCGATGAAGAAATCAGCCTCGGCGATTTCGTCCTGTCAGGCGGTGAAATTCCGGCGATGGCATTGATGGATGCAGTGATTCGGCAGTTACCCGGTGTTTTGCATGATGATGCATCGGCAGTTGAAGACAGCTTTGTGAATGGCTTGCTTGATTGTCCGCATTACACGCGGCCTGAAGTGTACGAAGGCACAGCGGTACCGGCAGTGTTGATGGGTGGCCATCATGTCGAGATCGAAAAATGGCGTCGTGAACGTGCACTGGAAGCAACCGCGAAGAAGCGTCCGGATATGATTATCAAGGCACGTGCCGCAGGATTGCTGACGCGGACCGATGAAAAGTTTTTAAGCAGTTTGTAATAGGCAGTTTGTTGTGTAGAGCAGGGAAGCAGTGCAATCCCTGCAATGTGTTAACCCCATCCTCTACCGGGCAATCAGTATCCTGGCGCCGGCAAGATGGTTATTGGAGTAATAAAAATGGATTTGATCCAAACATTAGAGCAAGAAGAAATTGCTCGCCTGGCAAAAAACATCCCTGACTTCGCTCCTGGCGATACAGTGATCGTCAACGTTAACGTAGTTGAAGGTACGCGCAAACGTGCTCAGGCTTACGAAGGCGTTGTAATTTCCCGTCGTAACCGTGGCTTGAACTCGAACTTCATCGTTCGTAAAATCTCGTCCGGTGAAGGCGTCGAACGTACGTTCCAGCTGTATTCCCCGCTGATCGCATCGATCGAAGTCAAACGTCGCGGTGACGTACGTCGTGCAAAACTGTACTACTTGCGCGAACGTTCGGGCAAATCGGCACGTATCAAAGAAAAATTGCCACAACGCCGCGTTGCAACAAAACAAGCTGCAGAATAATTGTATTAATCGAATTCGTTCGAGCAATTCATTCGGTAGTAACAAAAAAGACACCTTCGGGTGTCTTTTTTGTTTTTGTGGCACATTTTTTGATTGTTAAATCTGGTGCTTAAGCTGTGACAGGTTTAACATCGATTAAAGTAATTGTATGAATGTGTCATGTAAATTTTGCGTGATACTTTCATCATTACGATTTGTACATCAGCTTTGGCATACATGTTTTGCTGAGCGATTTGTTGGATTCATTATTCTTGTGCGTAGGAAGCTGATTTGGCCAGACTGCATTTCGATCCGGAATTACTCCCTGTGGATTCACTTGGTGGAGAAGAGGCCATTGCATCAGAGCGCTTGATGGCGGATGCATTGCGTGCACGTTTTGCCCATCCCCCAGCATGGTCACCGGAAATCACGGTTGAGCGTCTGGTGCGGCCTATGGATACGACATTGACGGAAGCTGCAGTCTTGTTGCCGATAGTATTGCGCGATACGGGGCCGACTCTATTGTTCACGCAACGGACTGCACATTTGAACGATCATGCGGGGCAGATCAGTTTTCCCGGTGGCCGTATGGAAACCTACGATGGTTCGCCCATTGAAACGGCCTTGCGTGAAACTGAAGAAGAGGTGGGCATCAACAGACGTCATATTGATGTCATTGGTAGTTTGCCTGAATACCACACTGGCACAGGCTTTCGCGTGACGCCCGTAGTCGGGATCGTGCAGCCGCCGTTTGAGATACATGCCGATCCATTTGAGGTGGCTGAGGTGTTTGAAGTGCCACTATCCTTTTTGATGGATGGCATGCATCATCAACGCCGGACTGCCGAGTTTCTTACCGGTAGCCGTACTTTTTACGTCATGCCTTACGAGCGCTTTTTTATCTGGGGTGCAACTGCGGGCATGTTGCGTAATCTGTTTCATTTTCTGCGGGCGTAAGCCTGTTGTACATAGACAGTACAGAGTTTGGCTGTCGGTAAAATATTATCCTCCTGATTATTTGATTCTCGCGAAGTGCTGCGTTATCGTATGGGTTGACTGACTAATAAGGCGCTTTAATGACATTCTTTTCCATCTTCTTTGCGCTATTGATCGAGCAATTAAAGCCATTGCGCGCGGATAACCCGGTATACGCCGGGGCCAGAGCACTTGCTGCCAAGCTGGAAGGGTCGTTCAACGCAGGTCAGGCACATCACGGACGGCTGGCTTGGGTCTTGATGATTGCTGCATTCACGATACCGGTTGCCATCTTGTACTGGATCAGCGTCAAGCTCGGTCCTTTGGCTGCATTGATAGTGAATGTTGGCGTGGTGTATGTGACTTTGGGCTTCCGTCATTACAGTCACTTCTTTACCTCCATCCAACTGGCTTTGAATAACGGTGATGAAGCGACCGCACGTTCCTTGCTGGCTGAATGGACCAAGCGCGATACGGCAGGCATGGATGTCAGCGAAGTGGCACGCATTGCGGTAGAAACGGCACTGGTCACAACGCATCGCAATGTGTTTGGTGTGTTCTTCTGGATACTGACGCCGCTAGGCCCGGTTGGTGCCGTCATGTATCGCGTTGCAGAATATCTGGCGCGTATTTGGAATGAGCCAAAAATGGCGGAGCGCGAAGAGTTCGGTCGTTTTGCTGCGCAAGCGTTTTACTGGATCGACTGGATTCCTGCACGATTAACCGCAGCTGCATTTGCAGTAGTCGGTAACTTCGAAGATGCGATTTATGCGTGGCGTAATTTTGCCGGTCGTTGGCAAGATGAAGCCATCGGCATCATCCTTTCTGCCGGCGGTGGTGCGATGGGCATACGCCTTGGCGCACCGATTGAGAATGCGACAGATGTCATTCCGGCAGATGCAGGGACAGTGGACTCAATCAATATTGAAACAGAAGCGCCAGTCGGTGAAGAGGCTTCCAGTCGCGCATTGCAAAGCACAGTAGGTCTGGTGTGGCGCGCGTTGTTGTTATGGATGCTGCTGGTGTTATTACTATCTATTGCCAAGTGGCTGGGTTAATTGGCCACTGTCACAAAAAGCGCGCCGTGCAAGCGCGCTTTTTTATAATTGAAGATGCTTTGCAAGAATGATTTTTTGCTGATCATGAATTCCGGCTTTGAAAAATACCGCATAGGGAATACTCATTGATGCGTAGTCGCGCACCTTTTTCTGTGTCATTGGCCGCGTTGTCGACGCTTCTGATCGGATTTCTGATCAGTGCACTGCTTTTTACGGCTGTGCGTCGTCTTGAACATGACAAGGTAGATATCGATTTTCAGCAACAGGCCAAAGTGCGTGTGGCTGCCGTGCAGAATGGGCTGGATAGTTCGCTGCGCGTGCTGACCGATATCAATCAATTATTCACTACCTTCGGCACGATCAGTCGAGAGCAATTCGCATCATTTTCCATTCCTTTGTTGGCCCGTAATCCTTACATCCAGGCTTTCAATTTTCATCGTTTTGTATCGAACCAAGAGCGCCCGAAGTACGAGGCAGCAATGCGTGCGTACTATCCAGGATTTACGATCACGGAAGTAGTAGATGGCAAGCGCGTGCCAGCGAATGAAAGAGCGCGCTATCGCGTAGTGGATTACATAGAACCTATGCAAGGCAATGACGTTGCATTGGGTTTTGATTCAGACTCTTATCCGTTTCAGCGCGCCGCCATGCAACGCGCGATTGATACCGGCAAACCTTCTGCAACCGGATTGCTGCGTTTGCTGCAAGAACGTACGGTGCAGCGCGGCTTCATCGTTTTGATGCCGGTCTATCAGGCCGGTATGCCGTTGACAGATATCGCATCGCGTCGTCTGGCTGTGATAGGTGATACGGCAGCAGTTTTTCGTAGTGGTGATTTAATTGCCAAATCACTGGATGCAGATAATTTCTTGTTGGCTTCGAACATTGATCTGGACGTAGATGTCAGTGTGTATGCAAGTGCCGAACAAAATGAAGATAGTCTGGTCTTTGGCCAAGGGACCATCCCGACGGTACATGAAGCTATGCTCGGCCTTCCAAAGTGGTTGTTCTATGATCAGCCGGCACCTTACCAACATGTATTTGATATCGCCGGCAAGACATGGAATATGGTGGTGTCTACACCTCCTACCTTGTTCATCAAAAAAAGCAGCAATGCCTTGTGGGCGTTCCTCGCGGGACTTTTCTTAAGTGTCGTTTCAGCGATTTATCTGCAAACAGTAGTGGATCGTTCACGCCGTATTCAGTTGCTGGTCGATGATAGAACTGCGCAGCTACGTGCAGTCAATGAGGACTTGATTGCTGATATCGCTGCACGCAAGCATGCCGAGCACGAGTTGCAGTTACGTGAGCGTGCGATCGAAGCCAGTGCCAATGCGATCATCATTACCAGCGCCTTGGCACCACATTATCCGATTGAATATGTAAATCCTGCATTCGAACGGATTACCGGCTATACCCTGGAAGAAACAATAGGACGCAACATCGGATTCTTGTGGGGCAAGGATAGCGATCAACCAGGTATTGAAGAAATTCGTGCGATCGCATTAGAGAAAAGAGAAGGGCATGCGGTTCTGCGTAACTATCGCAAGGATGGCACTTTGTTCTGGAGCGATTTATATGTTGCTCCAGTCAAGGATGATACCGGCGAGGTAAGCCATTTCGTTGTTGCGCAATACGATATTACGGCGACCAAACGTTATGAGTCAGAGCTGGAGTTCCAGACTAATCGAGATGCACTGACAGGTTTGGCAAATCGCAGCTTGTTGCGCGATCGTTTAAGTCAGGCGATTTCGTATGCGCATCGCTATAACCACCCGATCTGGATTGCCTTTGTTGATCTGGATCGTTTCAAATTCGTGAACGATACGCTGGGACATCAAGCTGGCGATATTCTGCTGAAAGCTATCGCGGAGCGCTTGCAATTGGCCGTACGTGATACGGATACAGTATCGCGCATGGGTGGCGATGAGTTTGTATTGATACTTCCTGAACGTATCGATTCTGGATTGTCGACCGGGATCATACAACGCATTATGGATGGCATTGCACAGCCGTTGACGATTGAAGGTCATGAATTTTTCATCAGCAGCAGTGTTGGCGTCGCGGTTTATCCGACCGATGGTGCAACACCGGAAGAGCTGATCAAGCACGCCGATATCGCGATGTATAGGGCGAAAGAAACCGGACGCAATAACTTCCAGTTCTATACCTCGGCGATGAATGAACGTGCCTTGGAGCGCTTGCGGATCGAAGGTGATTTGCGCAATGCCTTGGAGCGCGAGGAATTCATATTGCACTATCAGCCGCAAGTCGATTTGCGCACGGGGAAAATTGTCGGTGTGGAAGCGTTGATACGCTGGGAGCATCCGGAGCTAGGCATGATTCCACCGATGCGCTTTATCGGCTTGGCAGAAGAGACTGGTTTGATCGTACCTATCGGTGCATGGGTAATACGTACCGCATGCATGCAGAACAAGGCATGGCAGGCGAGCGGTTTGGGCTACTTGCGGATGTCGGTCAATCTGTCATCACGTCAGTTCGCACAGCAGGATTTGCTGGAGTCGATCGCTTTGGCCTTGCAAGAAGCGGAGCTGGCACCTGAGTATCTGGAAATCGAATTGACGGAAAGTCTGGTGATGGCGGATGTCGATCATGCGATTGGCATCTTGCGCGAGTTGAAAGCGCTGGGCGTGAAATTATCGATCGATGATTTTGGTACAGGTTATTCCAGTCTGTCTTATCTGAAACGCTTCCCTATCGATGTGTTGAAAATCGATCGCTCATTCGTCAATGACATCACAACCGATCCAGATGACGCCGCCATCGTTGCATCCATCATTTCATTGGCGCACAGCTTGCGTCTGACCGTGATCGCGGAAGGTGTGGAAACCGAAGCGCAACTGGCTTATCTGCAACAGCACGATTGTGATCAGATACAAGGATATTTCTTCAGTCGGCCGGTTACTGCACAAGCCTTGGAAAGCATGCTGCAAGACAGCAAGCGCCTGCAGATTGAAACAACCGGTTCGCTGATCTGATCAACCTGTCCGGTTTGTTTCCAGGTACTCAATCGCAGCATGACTGTTGGGCCGACCTATGATCCAACGCACCATGCCTAGTGCACGCCATGTTGAGGTGAGTTGGCGATAACCTAGATTGCTGATGACAGCAGCGATGGTCAACTTGGCGATATCGCTGGTGGTCGGATAGAGATGGAAAGACATTTCTTCCAGCAGCAAGGTAGATGCCGACAGCAGAATACCCAAGCCGATTGCTACAGAAAGAAACGCGACACATGCCTGCCATGACACAAGGCCACAGGCAAAGGCTATGAGCATGAATGCGTAGCCGAGAAATTCAAGGATAGGGCCCGACCATTCAAATAGCAGAAAGAATGGGAAGACAATGCGGCCAGGTACACCGCCATTGCGTGAAAACATCAATCCCATATTTTGACTGAGACTATCAGCCCATCCTTGCTGCCATCGTATGCAATGGCTTTTCAAGGTGGTGAGATTCTGTGGCACTTGATGCCAGCACACAGGATCAGCGACAAAGCGTATGCGATAAGTTTGTTGCTGCTTGCGCATCAAACGGTGCATGCGCACGATCAATTCTGTACCCGCGCTGCGAGTATCCCGACGATAGCCACCAACTGCGATGACGCTTGCTTTGCGGAACAAGGTCATGCCATTGAGCATGGACCAGCCTAGCGGTGCGAACAATGTGGTGCGCAGATACTCAACGATTTGAAAAAGTGCCAACCAATGTTTTGGTAATGCGACCTTTTTCAACAAGCCATTTTCTACTTCGCAACCGTTGGCAACACGTACGGCACCTACTGCTGCGATCACTGTATTGTCGTTCAGGAACGGTGTGACGATGCATTTCAAACTATCTCTATGCAGGATAGTCGCTACATCTACGCTACAAAATAATGGATAGCGTGATGCATTGATGCCTGCGTTCAATGCATCTGCGGTGCCGCCATATTCTTTGTCGATGACACGCAGATTGGGATAGCGTGTTGAGCGATAAATACGGTTGACAGTCTGTGTCGCCAATTGCACGCGATAAGCCTCTGGGAATGGATGCAGATCAAATGCAGCAGTCAGAATTTGTATCGTCTCGTCTTTCGATCCATCGTTAATGACGATGATTTCCTGTTGCGGATAATCGAGTTGCAGCAAAGACTGTACTGAGGTGGCGATGACGCTGGTCTCATTGCGGGTTGTGAGCAGTATGCTGATCGGAGGCTCTAATCCTGTATGGATATGTGGCAGAGCCGCCAGGATCTTTCCTTGTTCGATGCCATGCATGCGGAAGATCGCAAACATATTCAGAAAGAGATAGCTGAGGTTGTAAGCGATGAAATAGCTGAATACGCCCCATGTCGCGTAATTGAGTACGACAGACAATGTCATGATGGATGTCTTTCCGCCAGGGCTTGGCCTAGCATGTCGCGGGCAAAACGATCTGATAAGTTGTGTCGTAATAATTCAATCTCGGTCATGCTGAGAAACGGTATTCCCACCAATGCCTGTGCTGCACGATAACGCACCCACCATTCCGCATCTGCAAGCAGCGGGATCAGGCGATTGACGTCTGAGTGTTCGCCGATGCGTCCCAATACTTTTGCTACTTGCCCACGTACACGCCAATCAGGATGATTTAAATGCAGGCGGATATGCGCCAACAAACCGGCATCTTTTGAAATGCGTAGCGCGGCGATGATGGTTTCCGTCTCGTTTGTTATATCAAGCAATTTGAGTGCAGTGGTGTGCGGTATGGGCAGACGTAATGCTTCGATCAGGCGCAATGCTCTGATCAAATGCGTAGCCTTGATTTCTTCTACCGCTTCAAGCAAGGGCAAGGTGAATGCGCTGTGTGCCGGCTGCAGAATGCCGGCGATATGTGCAATCGCCCAATCTTCACGCGCCAGCATGAGTGGCGTTAATTGTTGGGCGGCGGCTTTTGCATCGATTTGTACTAGCGCATGGAATGCATTGATGGACGTGACGTTATCGGCAGCGAGTGTTTGCATCACGAGCACATCCCATGATGCATGGTCACGCAAGTGTCCCAATGTCAGTATCGCCAGCAGACGTTCGACGCGATTACCATGGAGTAGCAAGCGTTGCGAAAAACGATCACAGCCGACGGAGTAGGCAATGCTGATTAGGTTTTCCGTTGCCTCGCGACTGTTGGCACTACGTATTAACTGATTCCATAGTTTTAAAAAGTAGACGCGATCACGTGCTGCCAAGGAAGGCAGTACAGCAGAAACGGAAGAGTGGAGTGAGCTGAGCAGCAAGGGATGCCAGATCGAGAGAAACGCACGTTCTTCTCGTGTACGGCGGCTAAGCGATGCACGCAAATAGACTAGCACCAATATCAATAGCAGCGTTAAGCCAATAGCGACCATGCCTATCCAGGCAGTGCCGACGAAATGAGGATCTGAAGAAAAATTCGACACTTAAGCGAATGCTTTGCAGCTGGAAAGAAATGTTATGGTGCGAGCAGTCATAGCATCATGCATGACATGCTTATTTTTTGCGGTAACACTAGCTGGAGGTGATGCATGAATAATCATGATGGGCATTCGTATTGCACTTGGGCATCTTATTGTAATGCCGATTACAGGCTGAATATGAATGCGAGCGTATTTCGCATCCTCCTCTGGTGCCGGAGTCCAAGGATTCGACTCTTTTGAGCAACAGCCGATGTTGATAATGCAATGTCCGTGCCAAATTTTGGCAACAAGGATGGGTGAGTTGCTTCGTCTGGCATGTAATAATCATCCAATCACATTAGACCCAATATCATGCGAATCACGACACGACTTACTTTCACTTTTTCCTTACTTTTTTCGATTGTTGTTGCGCCTGTTTACGCTCATGCAGCAGAAGGACTGCCGTCAGTCGTGACTGATGCATTGAAACGTAGTGCGATACCACTGAATTCTGTGGGTACTTACGTACAAGAGGTATCGGGACAAGCGCCCTGGATTGCATCGAATGATGTCGCTGGATTTAATCCCGCATCTACGATGAAGCTGGTGACGACTGATGCTGCGCTTGATTTGCTTGGCCCGACCTACACCTGGAAAACCCAGGCGTATATGACAGGTACGCTGAATGGCGATGTGCTGGATGGTGATTTGATCATCAAAGGCAGCGGTGATCCGAAGCTGGTGACAGAGAATTTCTGGCAATTCCTGCGCAAGATACGTGCGACGGGCATACGTGAGATACGCGGTAATCTGATTCTTGATCGCAGCGTGTTTGAAGACATGCCCTACGATGCCTCCGTGTTTGACGGCGATCCATTGAAGCCGTACAACGCCGGACCGGATGCCTTGCTGTTGAATTACAAGGTATTCGCTTTCCATTTTCAGCCTAATCCAAGCCGTAATCAGGTCGATGTCACCATCGATCCACCGGCGGCACCTTATCCGGTGATGGCGCCAAGTTTGTCGAATGGTCCATGTGGTGATTGGCAAGGCAAGCTGCAACCGTCCATGGGCCGCGTCAGTGCGAATTTCACCGGGACTTTTTCTGCTTCATGCGGTGAAAAAACATGGTATCTGCATCCATATCAGATGAACCATAGCGAATATTTTGGCGTGGTGTTTCGTCAGTTATGGACGGATGTGGGCGGTACTTTTTCCGGCAACGTTACTAACGGCGTAGTGCCGCCTGCCGCACGATTTGTGACGGAGTGGCAGTCAACGACATTGCCGGAAGTAATACGCGACATTAATAAATACAGCAACAATGTGATGGCACGCCAACTGTTGTTGACGCTGGCAGCGGACGTACTCAAAGTGCCTGCTTCACCGGAGCGCGGCGGACGAGTCGTAAAGACATGGCTGGCGAATAAAGGAATCGATACATCGCAGCTGGTGATTGAAAACGGTTCAGGTTTGTCTCGTACCGAACGCATTTCTGTCGGTGCGATGGGGCGCATGCTGGTTGCCGCTTTCAAATCACCGACCATGCCTGAATTCATATCCTCACTGCCGTTGGTAGGCTATGACGGTACGATGCGCAAGCGCTTGACGAAACAATCGGTGGCAGGAAGTGCACACATCAAGACCGGCTCATTGAACGATGTTCGTGCGATAGCTGGTTATGTGTTGGCTGCGTCGGGCAAGCGTTATGCAGTGGTGTGCATTATCAATCACACCAATGCAGTAGCCGGTCAGGCTGCGCACGATGCGTTATTGCAATGGATTTATGAGAATGGCTGAGTAAAGTCGTAGCGCGTCGTGGAGACGCGCTTAAAGCAGTATCGGTTTATTCGATAACTGATTTGCTTGTGGTGTTTCACCTTCCGGAAAATATTCGTGCAGCAGTGCGTTGAGTTGCTGCAAACCGGCAATGGCGCTGTCGTGATATTCACCTTTGGCAAAACCGCTCGTCATGGTTTTGCAGACGGCGTGCCAGTGATGGCTGGGAATTAGTTTTGAAATGCCGCGGTCTGCGACGATTTCGACTTGATGATCGGCCAGCTCAATGTAAATCAGTATGCCGCTGTTTTCTTCTGTGTCCCAGATACGATATTGCGAAAACAATTCATGGGCGCGTTGACGTGAGCTGACACCGGCCAAAATTGCAGATAGTTCCAGAGAGTGTTCGACTATCAGGCGGATTTCTGCACGATGCGTCGTTTCACCGGCCGCGATGGTTTTTTGTATCGCCGTCAGAGTGGCGCAAGGAAAGGCTTTTTTGCCAGTGAATCTGGTCGTCGTCAGATGCCGTATCGCACGCGAAAATTTATTCATTACCAATTCCCCGAAGCGCCGCCGCCGTCGAAACCACCACCGCCACCGGAAAATCCTCCGCCGCCGCCAAAACCGCCATCACCTCCACCAAAGCCACCGAATCCTCCGCCGGAGCGACGACCAAGTTCATTACCGATGGCTGCGCCTAGGATCACGCCCGCAGAATTGCCCCAATCACCATTGCTGCTATGACCGCGTGGGCCGCTGCCGCCACGACTGCGTGCAATCGTGATCAGAATCAGAATGGCGAAAAAGATGAAGGGTGCCCAGCCGAAAGCATCATTCTGCTGTGCCTTGTTGCCTTGCTTGGCAGGTTCAGGGAAAGCTTCTTTGTCCAGCAAACTGGTAATGACAGAAACGCCTGACGCCAGGCCGCCGTAGAAATCGCCTTGTCGGAAGTGTGGCGCAATCACGTCCTGCAGCACGCGCTTGGATTGCGCATCAGTTAACACGCCTTGTACGCCACGCCCAGTTTCTATGCGCAAACGGCCGGATGCAGCTGTATTGTCTTTGGCAACCAGCAACAGCACGCCGTCATCGACACCTTTGCGTCCCAGCTTCCACGCATCGGCGACGCGTATGCTGTATTGCTCTATGCCTTCCGGCTCGGTGCTCTTTACTAGCAGGATGGCGATCTGGTTGCCGGTGCGCGTTTCGTACTCAGCCAGAACATTTTCCAGCGTGGTGCGCTGTTCCGCGTTCAGCATGCCGGCCAGATCGGTCACGCGCTCTTTGAGAGGCGGGACCGGCACAAGATTCTGTGCGCTGGCGAGCATGCAGAAAAATGCGAGCGTACAAGCCAGCAGATATCGCAGAATGTTCATGGGCTGATGATCTTATTTTTTATCGAAATTGACGGCTGGCGGTGCGGAAATCGCCTTTTCATTTTCAACTGTGAACGACGGTTTCACCGGATAGCCGAAGACCTTGGCCGTGATATTGGTCGGGAAGCTACGTGCCAGTACGTTGTAGTCTTGCACTGTGCTGATGTAGCGTTGGCGTGCGACGGTGATACGGTTTTCCGTACCTTCCAGTTGCGATTGCAAATCGCGGAAGCCGGTATCTGCTTTCAGTTGCGGATAATTTTCAGAGACCGCCATCAAGCGCGACAAGGCTGAGGACAATTCACCCTGTACCTGTTGGAATTTGCTGAAGGCTTCTGGGTTGTTCAACACTTCTGGTGTGATCTGGAAGCTGGTTGCAGCAGCGCGTGCCTTGGTCACAGCTTCCAGCGTTTCGCGTTCATGCGTTGCATAGCCTTTGACGGTATTGACCAGATTTGGAATCAAATCGGCGCGTCGTTGATATTGATTGACGACTTCGCTCCATGCCGCTTTGGTCGCTTCATCTTTCGTTTGAAAGTCGTTGTAGCCGCATGCACTCAATGTTGACGCCAGCAAAGCAATCGACAGCCATTTGAATAATTGGGTCATTTCATTCCTCCTTGAATATTGTGCAAAACATCCGGTTTGTGATCGGCTATTTGATGACGGTGGTGCGGGGTTTCAATAGTACCGTGCTCATTGCTGCAAGAATCAGCAACATTGCTACAAAATCCTGCCAGTGCGGTGTTTCGTTTAACAAGTACATCCCGGAAAATACGCCCAGCACCGGAATCATCATGACCGACAAGCTGGAGGCAATAGGTGGCAAAGTGCGCGCCAGTGAAAACCAGATTGCCTGTCCAAAGCCGAATACCAATAGCGCGTTATAGGCAAGTGCCAGCGACTCCTTCAGATTGGGCAGACGCCATGCTTCATATTCGAGCAAGGCGGAAATCAATGCAAGGCAGATGGCGCCCAGCAAAATCATCCAGAAGGTCAGCGCAATCGATGCAATATGCAGCTTGGTGCGTTTCATCAATACCGTACCATAACCCCAGGAAGCAGCGGCTATCAGTGCCAGTATGCTGCCCAGTGGTTGTCCGGTCATATTTACAAACTCGCTGGACAGTAATAATAGTGCGCCGCTCAGTGCCAGTGCGATACCGCACCAGCCTAGGCGGGTGATGTTGTCGCGAAAAAATATCAGGCCGCACAGTACCGCCCAAATTGGCATTGTGTAGCCGAGGATGGCTGCGCGCCCGGACGACAGCATCTTGACGCCGACGATGATGCAGACGTTCCAGATAATGACATTAGGGATGGTTAGCTTGAAAATGGTTCCCAGATCGCTACGCGAAATCTCGAAGGACGCACCTTGCGAGCGCACGGCCAGCCATAAGATAGGGAGTGATCCCAGCATGCACAGTGAGCGAAAGGCAATTGGCGGGAAAAATTGCACGCCCATTTTCATAATGGGCCAGTTGATGCCCCAGCAGAGGGTCAGGAGAACGAGCAGGATCCAGTCTTTGCGTGAAAGCGATGTCATGCCGGCACGATAACATGGCGCGTTACAATACGGATTGTTAGAAATAGAAAGATATCGCCGTGACCTTCATCCAAAAATTATCCGCTGTCTGGCAAAGCCAGAAAACCCAACTTTGCATCGGTCTAGATCCAGATCTGGCCAAGTTTCCAGCCCATTTGCAGGGCAAGCCTGATGCTATTTTGACATTCTGCAAAGAAATAATTGATGCGACGGCCGATACCGCCTGTGCATTCAAGCCGCAAATCGCCTATTTCGCAGCCTTGCGTGCGGAAGACCAACTGGAAGCTATTTGCAGCTATTTGCGTGAGCGCTATCCGCATATTCCGATCGTGCTGGACGCCAAGCGCGGCGATATCGGTGCGACTGCAGAACAATATGCGCGAGAAGCCTTCGAGCGTTATGGCGCCGATGCGGTGACAGTGAATCCGTATATGGGCTTTGATTCGGTACAACCTTATCTGGAGCGGCCGGATCGTGGTGTGATCGTGTTGTGCCGAACCTCCAATGCGGGCGGTTCCGATCTGCAATTCCTCAACGTTGATGGCAAGCCTTTGTACCAACACGTGGCGCATCTGGTGGCAGACAAATGGAACACCAATGGTCAATCTGCGCTGGTAGTTGGCGCAACCTTCCCGAATGAGTTGGCACAGGTACGTGCGATAGTCGGCGACATGCCTTTGCTGATTCCTGGCATTGGTGCGCAGGGTGGTGATATCAAGGCGACGGTAGAAGCCGGACGTACTGCAAATGGCACCGGCATGATGATCAATTCATCGCGCGCGATTCTGTATGCGAAAGCGGATGAGAATTTTGCGCAAGCTGCGCGTCAGGTCGCACTGGATACGCGCGACGCTATTAATCAGCATTGCAAATAATTTTCCCCATATTCATGGGATAGATGAGCAATCAGGCGGGCCCTATACTTCGGCATCTGAATTTTCGGCCCGCCTGTTATGAATTATCTAATTGAAAATCATCCTGTCAAAACAATGGCTACCGCCATCGCATTAGCCGCATCGGCTTTGTTCTTTTTGTTCTGAGAGAGATTTCTGGATGGGATCAATGCTGACGTTTTAGCCGTATTGATACTTTCGAAGCTGCCAAGGGACGAATCAAGCAGTTCTTGTTAGCAGGTTCAGCAAACCCTGTAATGCATGTTCTATGCTTTGCTCGCGCACTGAGTGGCGGTCGCCACTGAATATCATTTCTTCTACCTGCACTTGTTCACCTAGCGCCCAGCCAAAGCAAACCATGCCTACGGGTTTGCCTGGTACGCCGCCGCCGGGACCTGCAATTCCAGTGGTAGAGAGTGCAACCGTCGCTCTGCTGTTGGCAAGTGCGCCTTTGCACATTGCCACGGCCGTATCCTGGCTGACTGCACCGTGTCTGGCCAAGACTATTTCCGGCACTTTCAATAGCGCAATTTTGGATTCGTTGGAGTAGGTAACGAAGCCGCATTCAAACCAGTCGGATGAGCCTGCGATTTCAGTGATCGCTTGCGCCACACCACCGCCGGTGCATGATTCTGCTGTTGCCAGCATCAAGCCGCGCTCTTTCAAACGTTGACCAACTGTAGCTGCCAGTTCAAAGAGATTCGACATGGTGTTTCCCGTTAGAAGCTGCGCCAGATGGCAAAGACCAGCAAGGTGAAAAATGCCGCGACGATATCGTCGAACATGACGCCGAAGCCACCTTTGAAGCGTCTATCGAAATAGTTAATAGGCGGTGGTTTGACCATGTCGAAGAAGCGGAAGACAAGGAATGCATAGAATTGCATCCACAAACTTGCCGGTGTAATGAAGAGCAACACCAGCCAGATGGCAATCACTTCATCCCACACCATGCTGCCGTGATCGGCAACACCGAGATCACGACCGGTTTTGGCACATGCCCAGATACCCAGCAGGAAGCCGCCGATAATCACTAGCCACCAATTGGATGGCGTAAAAAACAAAGGCCAGCGGGCAGTCAACACATTGAAGGATAGCCAGCCAAACAATGTCCCAAAAGTACCCGGCATGATCTTGGCCAAACCACTGCCGAAGCCTTGCGCGATGATGTGGGCCGGATGCGCCAGCATGAAGCTGGAGTTGGATTTAACAGGTGTGCTGGATGTGCCGGATTCGGATGCGTTCATGGGGAAGCGAAGTGGTCGAAGGATGTGATGTTTAGATCCAATGGTCGACCGGCTTGATCGAGCAGGCGCAGGCCGGATGCAACATCGATGGTACCTATGCGTGTCACCGGAGTATCGGCTGCCATTGCAGCGCCCAGCACTGCTTCACGTTTCGATACTGGTGCGGTGAAACACAATTCGTAATCATCGCCGCCTGCCAGCGTAAAGCGACGGCGTATATCTTGCGACTGTTGTTGCAGCATGGCCCCGGCTGGTAAGTCATCCAGATGCAGGGTGGCACCGACACCGGATTTTTTCAGGATATGGCCAAGATCGCCGATCAAACCGTCGGATACATCCAGCGCCGAATGCGCGATACCACGCAATGCCAGGCCGAGAGCCACACGTGGTTGCGGTGTATGCAAACGTACAGCCGCTGCGGCGAGTGCCTTAGCATCCAACTCATATTCTTTATAGAGTGCACCGAGAGCAAGGCGGGCATCACCCAAAGTACCGGAGACCCAGATGTCGTCGCCAATTTGCGCAGTATCGCGGCGCAAGGCTTGTCCAGTCGGGGTTTGTCCAAATACTGTAATGCAAATATTCAATGGGCCTTTGGTGGTGTCGCCACCTATCAATTCGCAATTATGCGCATCGGCTAGTGCAAACAAACCCTGAGAAAATTGTGCGAGCCATTTTTCTTCCGCGCTCGGTAAGGAGAACGCGAGCGTGAAGGCAGTCGGTGTGGCACCCATTGCAGCCAGATCGGACAAGTTGACGGCCAACGATTTATGGCCGAGTTTGTAAGGATCTGCACCTGCAAAGAAATGGCGGCCTTCGACTAGCATGTCGGAAGAAATAGCCATTTGCATATCGGCTTGTTGCGCCAACAGCGCGCAATCATCCCCGATACCAAGCGTAGCTCGGTTTTTAGGATGGCCAGGGCGCACGAAATAGCGCGCGATCAGATCGAATTCGGACAACATACTGCAATTGTACAGAATGCAGCGGGAGTCTTTGCGTCAGATGTAGTTTGGGCGGATATGAAGAAGTATGTGAAGCGCGGCCTCAATTCAGAGGGCGCGCTTCACAAGACGATTGCCGTAACAGGCAATCGTCTTGTGCGACGAATCAGCTGGTCGCTGTGTCTGCTTGGTTGCTGACTGCCTGCCCCAAGCCGGCCAGCAATTCTTGCCGGATGGCATTGTCATGTGGTGATACGCCAAAACCTGCCAGCAAGCCATCTGCATTGTAAAAGCGACAGATGCTGCGGCCGGTTGCTGTCGTTTCATCCAGCCACTTGCCGGTAGCGACGATATGCGGTGCGGGAGGGATCAATGCCAGCGGGTAACTCGGTGTTTTAATTAAGACTGGCGACGGCTTCAAATCGATCGCGGTTTTTTCACCCGTCAGTGTGCGTGCAATGGCGCGACCGGCAGTCATGATAGGTGCGATGTAAGGTAGGGTATGTGTGCTGCCATCTGCGGAGGTGTACTCCGCGCAGTCGCCCAAGGCATAAATATCTTCTGCGCTGGTTAGGCCGGTGGTATCGATGACGATGCCGCGCCCGGTTTTGAGTTGCGCTGCATGTGCTAAACGAAGATCAGGACGCAGGCCGACTGCGGACAGGACGACATCGGCTTCCACAGTATTGCCGTCGGCCAGTGTCACGCGCAGCTCGTTTGCACCATGTGCGACGGTTTCTGCCACGGTATTCAGATGGAAGGTAACGCCACGTGCGCTTAATGCTGTCTGCAGATTCGCTGACAGGGTAGGTGCAGCCAGTGCGGCGAGTGGTCGCGAACTTGGATCGACCAAGGTGACGCTGTGTCCAGCGCCAGCCAGATCATCAGCAAATTCGCAACCGATCAAGCCGGCACCCAAGATGGTGACGCGTACCGGATTGGCATTTTTCGGTGAACTGATGTGCGCGCGGAATTTTGCATAGTCATCGACGTGATTGACGGACAGGACTTGATCGGCTGCTTCGCCTTTCAAGCCCAAATGTATAGCTTGCGCGCCGACTGCCAGTACCAACTTTTCATATTCGAATACGCCATTGTCAGTAGTGACTGTTTTGGCAGCAGCATCGATGCCGTTGACATGGGTGTTGGCTTGGATCGTGGCATTCAGTTGCTCGGCCATTTGCGTCGCACTGTGCGAGATCATTTGTTCTGCCTGCTTGCCATGGGCAAAGGCATTCGACAACATAGGCTTGGAATAGAAGCCGCCGCTATCTGCGGTGATCATGATCAAGGGAGTGGTTTTGTCGAGCTTGCGGAATTCGCGTGCAACGGTGTAACCAGCCAGTCCTGCTCCGATAATGATGATCGGTTTCATATTCATCCTTCAAGTCTAAAAAATGTCGCGTTAAAAACGCGTAATAAGTGTGCGAAATAGGCATGGAGCGAAGTCCAATTGCTTGCAGTTTACTCAAAACCTGATTTTTAATCTGCATTAAATTTGCAGCAATTCACGACACCTTATTCTCCTTCTAAAATCAAGTACTTATCGCTTATCATCCATAAAGTTGAATATCGCGTAAAAGATGATATTTATCTCGAATATCATCAATTTTTGCATTATCTTCTGACATATTTTTCACTTGTTTTTATCCGTAGAAACACGTAGAAAAACGTAATTTATAAATTGCGGCTCTGCTAAAATGGACGGTTTCCTACGCATAAAAAGGATGGCTGCATAGCATGGATTCGAACACCGATAAAAAAGAAGAACTTCGCCTTCAGTTACGTCAAGCTGCACTGGAATACCACGAGTTCCCAACTCCCGGAAAAATCAGCGTCACTCCCACCAAACAAGTAACAAACCAGCGCGATCTGGCTCTGGCGTATACGCCGGGCGTTGCCGTTGCATGTGAAGAAATCGCTGCTAATCCGGCTGATTCATATCGCTACACAGCACGTGGCAATCTGGTTGCCGTCATTACCAACGGTACTGCGGTGCTGGGCCTGGGTAATATCGGCCCGCTGGCAGCCAAGCCGGTGATGGAAGGCAAAGCCGTACTGTTCAAGAAATTTGCCGGTATCGACGTCTTCGATATCGAAATCAACGAAACCGATCCAGACAAGCTGTGCGACATCATCGCCTCGCTGGAGCCGACTTTTGGCGGTATCAATCTGGAAGATATCAAGGCGCCTGAGTGCTTCTACATTGAGCGCACCTTGCGTGATCGGATGAAGATTCCAGTCTTCCACGATGATCAACACGGTACCGCGATCATTGTTTCGGCTGCAATCTTGAACGGCTTGAAAGTCGTCAATAAAGATATCAAGAAAGCTAAGCTGGTCGTCTCCGGTGCTGGTGCTGCTGCACTGGCATGTCTGGATTTGATGGTTGATCTGGGCTTCCCGCGCGAAAACATTTTCGTCACCGATTTGGCTGGCGTGGTGTATGAAGGTCGCGTCGAATTGATGGACCCGGACAAAGAAAAGTTTGCGCAGAAAACTGATGCACGTACGCTAGGCGACGTCATTGTCGATGCAGATATTTTCCTCGGCCTGTCGGCTGGTGGTGTATTGAAGCCAGCGATGGTTGCTGCAATGGCGAAGCGTCCTGTCATTCTGGCGCTGGCTAATCCGACACCGGAAATCCTGCCGGATGAAATCCGTGCAGTACGCGACGATGCTGTGATCGCAACAGGTCGTTCCGATTTCCCGAATCAGGTGAACAACGTTCTGTGCTTCCCTTACATCTTCCGCGGTGCACTGGATTGCGGCGCCACCACGATTACACGTGAGATGGAAATTGCCGCAGTGCATGCGATTGCCGAACTGGCGCAAGCAGAACAATCTGACATCGTCGCGACGACATATGGCATCAATAATCTGAGCTTCGGTCCGGATTACATTATTCCTATGCCGTTTGATCCGCGTCTGATTGTCAAGATCGCGATGGCAGTAGCCAAGGCTGCGGAAGAGTGCGGCGTCGCTTCGCGGCCGATCAAGGATATGGAAGCGTATGCTGATCGTTTGCGCCAGTTTGTCTATCGCAGCGGTACTTTCATGAAACCGATCTTCCAGATCGCGAAAGCTACACCGCCGGATCTGAAGCGCATCGTTTATGCAGAAGGCGAAGAAGAACGTGTCTTGCGCGCAGTACAAGTTGTGGTCGATGAAAAATTGGCTAAACCGATTTTGATCGGTCGTCCGGCTGTATTGGCGCAACGTATCGAACGCTTCGGCTTGCGTCTGAAGCCGGATGTTGATTTCACCATCATCAATCCTGAGCATGACGATCGCTATCGCGATTTCTGGCAAACGTATCTGGCAATGACCACACGTAAAGGTGTGACTGAGCAATACGCCAAGCTGGAAATGCGTCGCCGTCATACCTTGATCGGTGCAATGGCCATACACAAGAAATATGCGGACGGCATGATCTGCGGCACCTTCGGTACCAACGATTTGCATTTGCATTATGTGGAGCAAGTCTTGGGTAAACGTGCTGGCGTGAACGTCTATGCTGCGATGAATTGCCTGATTCTGTCGGATCGTCAATTGTTCCTGGTCGATACGCACGTCAATGAAAATCCAACTGCTGAAGAATTGGCAGAGATCACGATTTTGGCAGCGGAAGAAATGCGTCGCTTCGGTCTGGCACCACGTGCTGCATTGTTGTCGCATTCCAACTTCGGTTCCAGCAATAGCGAATCGGCACAAAAAATGCGCAAGGTTTTGCAATTGGTCAGAGAGCGTGCGCCTGATTTGGAAATTGACGGCGAGATGCATGGCGATATCGCACTCAATGCGGAGCAACTGAGAAAAGCGATGCCTGATAGTAATTTGAAGGGCGATGCCAATCTGTTGATCTTGCCGAATATCGATGCAGCCAATATTTCGTATAACTTACTCAAGAATACGGTTGGTAGTGGCGTGGCCATCGGTCCTATCTTGCTCGGTTGCGACAAGCCTGTGCACATCCTGACACCATCGGCAACGGTGCGTCGTATCGTGAACATGACGGCTTTGTGTGTAGCGGATGCAGTAGCAGAACGTTAATCCTTGCAGTCAATAAAAAAGCCGCTCTTGCAATATGCAGAGCGGCTTTTTTTATGCGTGCGACGATTTAGTGATCTTTGATGTCCGCGCGTAATGGCACGCGTCCGGTTTGCACTAATGGCGACGCACGATCGCAATGACCGGGTTGATCGTCAAAGAACATGTGTGGTTTGAAGGCCGCCAATACATCTGATTTCGATACGCCACCCATAAAGAAGGTTTCGTCGATCGTCACGTCCCACGCGCGCAACGTACGGATGACGCGTTCATGTGCAGGTGATGAGCGTGCAGTGACCAATGCAGTGCGTATAGGTGCTGTACGACCTTCTGTATTTTTGAAACTGTTTTGGATGAAAGAGAGTGCTTTCAGCAAGCGCGCAAATGGTCCTTCTGGTAGTGGTTTCAATGCATTTTCACGTTCGTGATTCTCAAACGCTTCTATACCCTGGGTTTGATAAATCCGTTCAGATTCATCAGAGAAAATGACTGCATCGCCATCGAATGCAATGCGAATCTGATCCAGTTCTTCAAATGCATTGGCTGGTTTTTGATACAACAATGCCGCAGCAACGCCAGAGTTGATGGCAGCTTGCACGTCATCTTCGTGCAAGGACAAGAACAGACTGACGTTGAAGGCATGCAGATAAGGCGCCAGCGATGCGCCACCGGATAACACTGCACGTGTGATATCGAGATCGTAATGCTTGATCGAATTGAAGATGCGCATTGATGTCTCGGTAGAGTTCCGCGACATGATGACGACTTCGACAAAGCGTTGATTCGGCGTTAAGGCATTGAGCTTGAGCAGGGCGCGTACCAGTGCAAAACCGGCACCCAGTTTCAGAGTTTCTGCTTCATTGTCGAGCTGATGCTGGCGATAAGCTTCCAGACCTTGTGTGCGGAAAATAGCTTCTTCTGCTTCCAGATCGAAGAGTGCGCGTGATGAGATGCCAACTACCAGTAAACGATCGAGTGATACGGGCATTGTTTGGTTTTCTCCCGAATGTCAGGAATAGTGTGCAAAATACACGAATGACATGTGTTTGCAGGTAAATGAAAAGATGGGAATCATTATAAGCATTCCTGCTGGTTAGGATTTGTTCTACTAACGATAGAGATAGCGATGCTTGCAACGATAAGAAAATGGGCCAAACGGATCAAGCGCGATGTCATCGTCCTATGGTTTGCACGCAAGCATCCGGAGACACCGTTTCTGGCCAAAGTGGTTTGTGTGGTGGCGGTGGTGTATGCATTAAGTCCGATCGATTTGATCCCGGACTTTATTCCGATACTTGGTTATATCGACGATGTGTTGCTGGTGCCGGCATTGATTTGGTTGGCGGTGCGTATGTTGCCGCCGCATGTGCTGGCCGATTGCAGAGTGCAAGCCGATGATTGGATCACCAAGTATGCCAAGAAGCCCAAGAGTTATGCGGGCGCTGTACTTGTGATTTTGATCTGGGGGCTACTTGCTTATCTTTGCTGGCGCTGGTTCGCGCATTAAAGACAGCGCATTGCGAATAAAGTGGAGACAGAATAGGTGTGTGGTCGTGATGCGAGAGAGGGCGGGAAGTTGTGGTGAGGCAGGGATGATTGCCTCACCGGCATGTTTATTGCTGTGGTTTCTCGTCTTTGTCTTCGTAAAAAGAGACGCGTAGTGCACGGCTGCGGCGCAGCTTTTTCAGTCCGGCTTTGGTTCCCAGATAGGCGGCAAGTACGCAGTACAGCAAGGCCATCCAGCCGAGATAGTAGACGCCGACGAATGGCAGTACGATGACCAATACAGTGGCGAAGAAATCGCGTTTCTCGATGGTGATCCAGTAATGCGATAACGCGTACACAATGAAGAGTCCGATAAAGCCTAGCAACATGATGTTTCCCTGAATACAGATGGTGTGATGCATTCTAGCATTCACTATTTTTGCTGGTGCAGCTTTTGCTGCTGCGCTGCGGCATAGAAATTAAATATGTTGCTTTAAATATGCACATTAAATAAAATGCACTGTACTAGAAAGCGATAGCTGATGAAATTAACCCGGTTTTCGGATATTGGATTGCGTGTGCTGATGTATTTGGCACGGGAGTCGCGCAGCCCATCGGTTACCGTTGCAGAAGTCGCATTGCAGTTTGATGTGCCGCACAATCATCTCGTCAAAGTTGTCGGGATGCTGGCAAAGATGGGTTGGATTGATGCTGTGCGCGGTCGTAACGGCGGTATCAGCCTGGCAGTGAGTGCGGATACTTTGCATATCGGTAGCGTGTTGCGCGTGCTGGAAGGCGATACGGAAGCGATTGATTGCGAGGGTATAGGTTGCCGGCTTTCTGGCGATTGCCGTTTGCGCAATGCCTTGAAGATAGGCGTGGATGCTTTCTACGGTGCGATGGATGAGTACACCTTGGCGGATATCGTAAGTGGTAACACGGGCGAGCATATAGTCATGATGCACAGACATTTTTTGATGGATCGCGCTGCCACTGTTTAGTGCGAAAGAATTCGAATGGATAGGCCTTAACGAGGTCTTTTTTTATAACTTATAAGTTGCATTTTAAATGCTACATAGGAGTAATCATGTTGTCTGCTGAATCACGTCCTTACATCGATGCGAGTGTTCCGGTTTTGCGCGAACACGGTCTCGCCATTACGCAGGTTTTCTATAAAAACCTGTTCATATCGCATCCGCAATTACACAATATTTTTAATGCAGGTAATCAGGCGAACGGTTCGCAACAGCAATCGCTGGCTTCTGCCGTCTTTGCGTATGCAGCGAATATCGATAATCCGGCTGCATTGGCGCCGGTGATTTCGCGCATCGTGCACAAACATGTATCGCTGGGCGTAACGGCTGAGCATTACCCGATAGTTGGCCAGCATTTGCTGGAAGCAATCAAGCAGGTTCTCGGCGATGCTGCTACTCCAGCGTTGATCGCTGCATGGGCGGAAGCGTATGGAATTTTGGCGCAAGCGTTGATCTATGAAGAAAACAGATTGTACAAAGCGGCAGGCGTGACGCCAGGTGCTTTGTTCGATATGCGAGTGACGGCAGTAGAGCAGGAGAGTGATCAGGTTAAATCGTTTACTTTAGAGCCTGCTGATGGTGGACAAGCACCATCATTCCATCCTGGGCAATACGTGAGTGTGGCTGTGCATTTGCCAAGCGGCTTGCGTCAGTTGCGTCAATACAGTTTGTCGGATGCGCCGGACTATCGACATTTGCGGATTTCGGTCAAGCGTGAACCGGCTGGTGCAGAGACGCCAGTCGGCACGGTTTCTAACTGGTTGCATGACAACGTTGTGGTTGGCAGTATTTTGTCGACCAGCAAGCCGTTCGGCGATTTCAAGCCGGATACTGATGGCGAGGGACCGATCGTATTGTTGTCCGCTGGTGTAGGTATTACGCCGATGATTTCGGCATTGAATCGCATCGCTTACGTCGCGCCGCAACGTCGTGTTATTTTTGCGCATGCTGCACGCAATGCACAGCATCATCCACATCGTGCAGATATCGCAAGGGCAATCGAGCTGATGCCGAATTTGCGCAACGTCACGTTTTATGAAGAGAGTGCAAGCGAGCAAGACAACGATGCTTCCTTGCCCGGCCGTATGCAATTGAAGAAACTGCCGCAGTGGGATCTTGCCAATACCAAAGTGTATATGTGTGGTCCTTTGCCCTTCATGCAGGCACAGTGGACTGATCTAGTCGCATCCGGTGTTCCGCCACAAAATCTACATCGCGAAGTCTTTGGTCCTGATCTACTGGATCACTTGATTTGATGCAAGGTATCGAGTTGTCATCTGGTTCAGCTTACTTTGCCGTCTCTCGGTTTTTTTAAGCTGCACCAGATGCAACCACGATAGGCACTGACAGCGCTAGCCACGCTGCTCAGTGCCACATTTCTTCTTTAGCAGTGTTGTTAATAGTGGTGAGCGCTGCTGAAACCTTTACCAAGGATGGTGGTGAGGCTCATGTATGCCATCAACATCTTTGCTGTACCTTCCTTCTTGTTCAACGCTCCTAGTTCAGTCAACGCGATTTGCCTTTGTATGGGCAATCATCTCCGCCATTTGACCGAACTGCTATTACTTCCTCAGCAAAATACCTAAGAAGTCTCAATACTTGTGAGTTGCTTCAGTGCGCTCCTGGTGCGTACATGCCTATGCCTAATGCTGCATTGGCTAAGTTCGATCATGTAGTCTGGAACTAAAGTAAAATAATTTGGCTTTTTGTCTATTTTTGTATCGACGGTCTTGTTGGAATTACCAGCATTTAGTAGACAGCTGATTTCCGTCTACGATGTGCGGTTTC
>JAZJXV010000035.1:0-68708 GCA_040390795.1 Pseudomonadota bacterium
CAAAGCTTCTTTCAACTTGGCAAGCGCTTTTCTGAAAATAATTTAAATTCTTTTTTAAAGAGCTTTTAAACGTTCTTAAAACTAGGTGAACGCTTCTCCAAAAATGCCCGCATTCCTTCCTTCTGATCCTCTGTAGCGAAGGTGCTATGGAACAATCTACGTTCGAATTGCACGCCTTCTGCCAGCGTCGTTTCATAGGCGCGGTTAATAGACTCTTTCGCCATCATCACCATAGGTAACGACATACTTGCTATTACTGTTGCCGCTGCCAATGTTTCTTCAATCAACTTATCTGCAGCAACCACGCGCGACACCAAACCCGCACGCTCAGCCTCAGCTGCATCCATCATGCGCGCCGTCAAACATAGATCCATTGCTTTAGCTTTAGATACCGCGCGCGGCAAACGTTGTGTGCCGCCTGCACCTGGAATAATGCCCAACTTGATTTCCGGCTGGCCGAACTTGGCAGTATCCGCAGCAATAATGAAATCACACATCATGGCCAACTCACAGCCACCGCCCAAGGCGTACCCAGCTACCGCAGCAATAACCGGTTTGCGTATGCTACGAATCTGCTCCCAGTTACGCGTGATGTAATCGCCTTTATATACATCCATATATGTATACGTTGCCATTAGAGCGATATCAGCACCTGCTGCAAATGCCTTTTCGCTACCAGTAATGATCATGCAGCCGATATCGTCGTTGGCATCAAAGGATTGCAACGCTTGTCCCAGCTCGTCCATTAACTTGTCATTGAGCGCATTCAAGGCAGCAGGCCGATTGAGCGTAATGAGTCCGACTTTCCCGTGGATTTCGACCAGAATATTTTCGTATTGCATGGAATCGCTCCTATATATGCTGCACTAGATACTATTCAGACATCACTTTGGTAATAAGACCCACATCGTGCCACGCTGCTTCATGCGTCCAGCCAGCTCACCTGCTTGCGCACCAAACCCCCAGAAGTAATCAGCGCGCACGGCATTCTTGATCGCGCCACCTGTATCTTGCGCCATGACCAGGCGCTGCAAGGCTGCATTACTGTTTGGCTGCGTGGTTGCCAAAAACACAGGAGCACCCAGCGGTATATATTGTGGATCGATCGCAATCGAACGCTGCGGCGTCAAAGGCACGCCCATCGCACCTTTCGGACCAACCTTCGGGTCGACTACTTTTTCTTCCTTGAAAAAGACATAGCTAGGATTAGCGTTCAATAACTCTTGTTGTCGCCCTGGATTGGCAATGACCCACGCTTTAATACTTTGCGCGGATGCTTGATCCAATGTCATTTCGCCCTTATCGACTAAATAACGACCGATAGATTTATAAGGCTGACCATTTTGATCGGCGTAGGCGACACGCACGATTTCTTTACTGTCGGCTAACTGCACGCGGCCGGAACCTTGCACTTGCAGGAAGAAAGCCTCGATAGGATCATCCACCCACAAGATTTCCTTGCCGGCCAAAGAGTTCGATTGCGCCATTTCCGCACGCGATGGATAGGCAACGACCTTGTTACCTACCAAACGTCCTCGCAAACGCATACCTTTTAATTCTGGGTACACGCTCGCCAAGTCGATCGTCAGGATATCGTCGGGCACGCGATGCAAAGGCGTCTGATATGGGCCACCACGTTTGCGCGCGCCGCGCAGCAAAGGTTCGTAGTACCCGGTAACCAGGCCATTATCCGAACCATCGGGATTCATTACTTGGTAAGGAGTGAAGTAAGTTTCAAAGAACTGACGTACTGCTTCGTCATTATTGCTATCGACACTTGCTGCGGCCGCGCACGCACTCTTCCAATTCACTCTTCTAATCAATACCGAGCAAGACGACTGGAATGCAGGCCAGGCTTCGCGTTGGTTATCTGCCTTCCAACCTGGCAAAGCCGCGAAAGTCGTCGGACGCAAGGCTGGACTGACTTCAGTTTTAGGCAAATCGCCCGGCGTAACGACCGGTTTCGTCGGCACAACAGGCTTCTCAGGCGGGAGTGTCGAGCAGGAAACAAGACCAAGCAGAATGGATGCGAGTAAACTAAGGCGAATAAATGACATAGGGGTAATAAGCAATGTGGCTATTATTGGTTGAAGCGGGAATCGCGCTGTTCTTACTGTTCTTTATCGTGTGGTGGACTATGTTCTCGGGACAAAAGCCAAACCATCCACCAGCAAAGAAAGCCTTACCGCCCAAGGACGATGCAGCGGATCAATCGCAGAATTAATGCAAAGTACGCGGCAGAGACAACACAAATTCAGGAATCTTCACCTCAAATTGCTCGCCATCCTCTGCCACACAGAAATACTCACCAGTCATTGAACCCTGCGGCGTCGGCATAGACGTCCCACTGGTGTACTCGAACTGCTCCCCAGGCTGCAACAATGGCTGATTACCAACGACACCCAGGCCGCGCACTTCCTGCACATGGTTATTGGCATCGGTAATCACCCAATGGCGCGAAATCAATTGCGCTGCCACTTGCCCGGTATTCTTGATCGTCACCGCATACGCGAACACATAGTTAGAGCGCCCAGGATCGGATTGTTCCTCCAGATACTGCGTATTGACGGTCACGGTAAATTCGTAAGATGCCATTTGATTCCTTTTGTGCAGCAAGTTCCCTGCGCTGCTTTTATCGTTCAGTTCTGCCGAGCAACGCACATTCAATTGCTCTTATATATACATAGCAGCCCATTGCACACGAAATTCCTACGCCATGCAAGGCGCCACTTAAGAGTCGCGGGTTAAAATAGCGGCTTCTTCTTCAAAGTCACGACCATGCCAAACTATCGCATCGCTCCCAGCATCCTATCCGCCGATTTCGCCCGTCTTGGTGAAGAAGTGCGCAATGTTGTCACCGCCGGCGCCGACATCATTCACTTCGACGTCATGGATAACCATTATGTTCCGAATCTGACGATAGGACCTTTGGTATGCGAAGCCATACGTCCGCATGTACAAGTACCTATCGACGTGCATCTGATGGTCAAGCCGGTTGATCGCATTGTCCCCGATTTTGCCAAGGCTGGCGCCAACATCATCACCTTCCACCCAGAAGCGTCCGACCACGTCGATCGCACTCTGCAACTGATACGCGACAATGGCTGCAAAGCTGGCCTGGTACTGAATCCGGCAACTTCACTGGATTATCTGGAACACGTGATGGATAAGCTCGACATCATTTTGTTGATGTCGGTCAATCCTGGCTTCGGTGGCCAATCCTTCATCCCGCACACACTCAAAAAAATCGCTGCAGTGCGCAAACTGATCGATGAGTCCGGTCGCGACATCATGCTGGAAGTCGATGGCGGCATCAAAATCGACAATATCGAAGCCGCCGCACGCGCTGGCGCAGATACTTTCGTCGCCGGCTCTGCCATTTTCGGCAAGCCAGATTACAAAGCCGTGATCGATGCAATGCGCAGCGAATTAGCGAAAGTATGAGTTTGAGCAACGCGACTGAAAACAAAATGCTGCGCGGTATACGTGGCGTCATCGTCGATCTCGACGGCACCATGCTGCATACCGCGCAGGATTTGCATATCGCCATCAATCGCATGCGTGATGGATTAGGACTGGCACCGCTCGATCTCGATACCGCCATCAGCTTTGTCGGCAAGGGGGCAGAGAATCTGGTGCGCAAGACCATAGGCGTTGATTTTTCGCCTAACGACGTTGAATTACGCTTCGCAGAAGCCATGGCCTTGTTCGAGAAGCACTATTTCGACGTGAATGGCGAGTTCGCCACCGCCTATCCCGGCGTACACGAAGGTCTGCAAGAGATGCAGGCCAAAGGTTTGCGACTGGCTTGCGTCACCAATAAGCCGATGGCATTTACTTTGCCGCTGCTGAAGAAAACCGGCTTGCACGATTATTTTGAAGTGATTTACGGTGGTGACTCATTTGCGAAAAATAAGCCAGACCCTATGCAATTGCTGCAGGTATGCGTTGATTTTGATCTGGCACCAGGGCAAATCGTAGCCATCGGCGATTCCATCAACGACTCGCAGGCAGCGCGCGCGGCAGGTTGCAAAGTTCTCAACGTACCTTATGGCTACAACCACGGGCAGGCTATACAAGATGTCGATACCGATGGTATAGTTTCCTCGCTGCTAGACGCAGCGCATCTTATTTCACCAACATAAATCATCATGTCTCTCGACAAAAAACGTATCGCAACACCGGGCGCCCATGAGGCCTGGCTATGGCGAGGCTGGCAAAACTGGTCTTAAACACCACTTGCCGCTGATCGCCTATATCTTTTGCGCGATCAGCAACGTTTTTTACAGTACTTACTAAAGTACTAAACCGCTCGTCTACTACAATAGCGGTCCGGAGAGAACTATGACTGAACTCGAATTCAAATCGTTAGCCGCGCAAGGCTACAACCGTATTCCACTGATCGCCGAAGCTTTTGCCGATCTGGAAACACCGCTCACGCTCTACCTGAAACTGGCGCAAACCCAGAATGGTGGGAAGAATACCTTCCTGCTGGAATCTGTCGTCGGCGGTGAGCGTTTCGGACGCTATTCCTTTATTGGCTTGCCAGCCAATACGCTGATGCGCAGTTTTGGTACGCGCATCGAAGTCGTCAAGAACGGCAACATCGTTGAAACCGTCGAGGGCAATCCGCTCGACTTCATCGCTGAATTTCAGGCGCGCTATAAAGTAGCGATTTTGCCTGGCATGCCGCGCTTCTGCGGTGGCCTAGCTGGCTATTTTGGCTACGACGCTGTGCGTCATGTGGAAAAACGCTTAGCGCATTCCACGCCGAAAGACGATCTTGGTCTGCCGGAAATCCAGTTGCTGCTGACCGAAGAACTGGCTGTCATCGACAATCTGTCCGGCAAGCTGTATCTGATCGTATATGCCGATCCGACCCAGCCGGAAGCCTTCAGCAAAGGGCGTCAGCGCCTGAAAGACTTGCGCGCCATGTTGCATCGCGCGGTTGAGTTGCCAGTCACGACTGCCTCGGTACGGACCGAAACAATACGTGAATTCGATAAAGAGTCTTACTTGGCTGCCGTCGCCAAAGCCAAAGAATATGTCATGGCTGGTGACCTGATGCAGGTCCAAATCGGTCAGCGTATCAAGAAGCAATATGTCGACTCGCCGCTCACCTTGTACCGCGCGTTGCGTTCGCTGAACCCGTCGCCGTATATGTATTTCTACAATTTCGGCGATATGCAAATCGTCGGTTCGTCGCCGGAAATCCTGGTTCGTAACGAAACCGTTTCAGAAGACAAAAAGAAAATCACGATACGTCCGCTGGCCGGCACCCGCCCACGCGGCGCAACGCCGGAAAAAGATGCGGCACTGGCAAAAGAATTGCTGGCCGATCCTAAGGAAATCGCAGAACACGTAATGCTGATCGACCTCGCACGCAATGACATCGGTCGCATCGCAGAAACCGGCAGCGTACTCGTCACTGACAAGCTGGTAATCGAAAAATACTCGCACGTGCAACACATCGTTTCCAACGTCGAAGGTTTCCTGAAACCTGGCTTGTCGAATCTGGACGTGCTGAAAGCGACTTTCCCAGCTGGTACATTATCCGGTGCGCCTAAAGTGCGCGCGATGGAAATCATCGACGAACTGGAGCCAACCAAGCGTGGCATTTATGGTGGCGCTTGCGGCTATCTGTCTTTCGGCGGCGAAATGGACCTGGCGATTGCGATCCGTACCGGCGTCATCAAGGATGGCATGCTGTATGTACAGGCCGCCGCCGGCATCGTCGCCGATTCAGTGCCCGAGATGGAATGGCAGGAAACCGAGAACAAGGCACGCGCCGTGTTGCGTGCAGCGGAGCAGGTACAAGACGGTTTGGACGGGGAGATTTAAATGTTACTGATGATCGATAACTACGACTCGTTCACCTACAACCTGGTGCAATACTTCGGCGAATTGGGCGAAGATGTGCACACCGTGCGTAATGACGAGATCACACTGGAACAAATCGCAGCGCTGAATCCTGAGCGCATCTGCATTTCGCCGGGCCCTTGCACACCGCATGAAGCTGGCGTGTCCGTGCCTATCCTGCAGCAATTCGCAGGCAAGCTGCCTATCCTCGGTGTCTGCCTGGGTCATCAGGCTATCGGCGCGGCATTCGGCGGCAAGGTAGTGCGTGCGCAGCAAGTCATGCATGGCAAGACTTCGCAAATCACGCACACCGGCGTCGGCGTGTTCAAGGATTTGCCGTCGCCATACACGGTGATTCGCTACCACTCACTGGCAATCGAGCGTGCATCCTTGCCGGATTGCCTGGAAGTTACCGCGTGGACCGACGATGGCGAGATCATGGGCGTGCGCCACAAGGAGTTCGATATTCAGGGCGTGCAATTCCATCCTGAATCGATCTTGTCCGAGCACGGACATGCGCTGCTGAAAAACTTCCTCGTACGCTGATGGATATTGCAGCGAGTCATTTGAAACCAGAAAGCATCGCCATGCCGATAACCGAACAAGAAGCTTTATTGCGCTGTATCGATCATCGTGAAATTTTCCACGATGAGATGCTGCATTTGTTCCGCAAGATCATGAGTGGTGAAATGTCGCCGGTCATGATCGCGGCATTGACGATGGGCCTGCGCGTCAAGAAGGAAAGCATAGGAGAGATCGCAGCAGCGGCACAAGTCATGCGCGAGTTCTCGACCAAAGTACCGCTGACCGACACCACCAATTTGCTAGACATCGTCGGCACCGGCGGCGATGGCGCCAACACTTTCAATATTTCCACCGCGTCGATGTTTGTGGCGGCTTCGGCCGGTGCGCGTATCGCCAAGCATGGTGGTCGCAGCGTGTCGTCGTCGTCCGGCAGTGCCGACGTGCTGGAATCGCTGGGCGCGAACATTAACCTGAAGCCGGAGCTGGTCGCTGAATCAATCGCACAGACCGGCATAGGTTTCATGTTTGCACCTAACCATCACGCCGCAATGAAGCACGCGGCACCGGTGCGCAAGGAACTCGGCGTACGAACCATCTTCAATATCCTCGGACCGCTAACCAATCCTGCTGGTGCGCCGAATATCCTGATGGGCGTGTTCCATCCTGACTTGGTCGGTATTCAAGTGCGCGTCTTGCAACGCCTCGGCGCGCAACATGCGATCGTGGTCTGGGGTCGCGACAATATGGATGAAGTCTCGCTGGGCGCCGCCACCATGGTCGGCGAACTGGTCAATGGTGAAATCCGTGAATATGAAATCCATCCGGAAGACTTTGGCCTGCAAATGATCGCCAGCCGCAACCTGAAAGTAGAAAATTCGGTGGAATCGAAAGTCAAGATATTTGAAGCGCTGGATAATGTCGATGGCGCCGCACGCGACATCGTGGCGCTGAATGCAGGTACCGCCTTGTATGCGGCCGGTGTCGCCAATTCCATCGCAGATGGCTTGGCAAAAGCACGCGAGGCCATTGCATCGGGTGCGGCACGCGCCAAACTCGAACAATTCGTCAATGTCACTCAGCAATTAGGTGGCAAGGCCTGATTTTTATAAAAGACAGACATCATGATTCCTCTCCATGACTTGCTGATCTTCTCGCTGGCCGCATTGGTGCTGGTGCTTACGCCCGGCCCCAACATGATGTATTGCGTGTCGCGCTCGATTTGTCAGGGGAGAACTGCGGGCATGATTTCCTTGCTCGGCGTGGTGGCAGGTTTCATCGTCCACATGCTGGCGGCGGCGTTCGGCTTGACGGCCTTGTTTCTAACGATCCCCATCGCTTACGACCTGATCAAATACCTTGGCGCTGCGTATCTACTGTGGATGGCGTGGAACGCAATCAAACCGGGTGGTGCTTCGCCGTTTCAAACCCAGAACCTTCCGCACGACAGCAATGCGACACTGTTCCGCATGGGCTTTCTGACCAATCTGCTCAATCCCAAGGCGGCGATGTTTTACATGTCCTTCCTGCCGCAATTCATTCATGCTGAGCATGGCCATGTGATGTTGCAAAGTCTGACACTGGGCGTGACACAAATTACCGTCAGCTTTATTGTCAACAGCTTGCTGATTCTAGCCGCCAGCGCCATCGCCGGATTTTTCTCGAGCAACCCGGGCTGGATGCGAACGCAACGTTATGTCATGGGGCTGACGCTAGGCGCATTGGCATTCAGGCTGGTGATCGATCAACGTAAATAAGCAGTAACCAAGGAATATCCATGTCAGACATTCTCAATAAAATCCTCGACGTCAAAGCGGATGAAGTTGCCGCCGCGAAAAAATATCGCAGCCTAGCTAACTTGCGTAGTGAGGTAGAGAGCGACAAAGAAGCACGCGCAGCTATCCGCGGCTTCGAAGCCAGCCTACGCGCAAAAATTACTAGCGGAAACGCCGGCATCATTGCCGAAATCAAAAAGGCTTCACCATCCAAAGGCGTGATACGCCCGGACTTTCATCCTGCCGATATCGCTGTCAGCTACGAAAAGAATGGCGCGGCCTGTTTATCTGTATTGACCGATGTTCAGTTCTTCCAGGGCGCACCTGAATACCTGAAGCAGGCGCGTGCCGCTTGCGCCTTACCAGCACTGCGCAAGGATTTCATCGTCGATCCGTATCAACTGTATGAAGCGCGCTCCTGGGGTGCTGATTGCATCTTGCTGATCGTCGCGGCACTGGATCATGGCTTGATGGCAGAGCTTGAAGCCTGCGCGCATGAACTCGGTATGAATGTTTTGGTGGAAGTACACAATGCGGAAGAATTGACTGCAGCATTGAAACTGAAAACCAGCCTGCTGGGTGTCAACAACCGCAATCTGCGCACCTTCGAGACTTCACTGCAAACCACGCTGGATTTGTTGCCGCGCATTTCGCCGGACAAATTGGTTATTACCGAATCGGCGATTGTCACACCTGACGATGTGAAGAAAATGCGTGATGCCGATGTACACGCCTTCCTGGTGGGCGAAGCCTTTATGCGCGCGCCGGATCCGGGCGTCGAACTGAGCCGCCTGTTTAACTAATTCAGTTAGCCAGGCGATTTACCAGGTGCGCACAGACTGCGCACCTGCTTCCTTTTTTGCTCCCTGTCTTATTTCCTGCTTTAGTCCTGCAAGTTCAGCCATGCTTTACGCAAGCGCAAAGCTGCTGCCGGCTTGTCTGCGCTTTTCAGCGTAACGGCAGGCACATCCGATGGTGCCAGCGCTGCGTTGAAGATCATCAATTCATCGCGACGGAATGCGTGCACACCGATGGTCTGACCGACACGATAACGGCTCAACAAGCTATCCAGATTAGTTGCTGTCACGCGTAAACCATCAATCGCCACCAGCACGTCGCCTGCAGACAAGCCAGCCTTGTGTGCAGCGCCGCCTTCATACACATTCGCCACCTTGCAATCATTTCCATCACGCACAGTGCGCATGCCCAAACCGGGTTTCGCATTCTTGCGCTCGTCAGCAAAGTCGACACCGAATGGCGCCAGCAATTTGGTCAGTGGAATATCTTCGGTACCGCGTACCCAGCGATCCAATACTTTTTTCAACTTCAAACCAGTAACGCTATCGAACAGTGCATCGACTTCCGCTTCGGTCACGCCGCGTCCGGCTTTGCCATCCTGATAAAAATCGCGACCGTATTGCTGCCACAAAGCTTGCATCACATCGTCCAACGACTTTTTACCCTTGGTTTGTTCACGGATAGTCAGGTCGAGTGCCAGACCAACCAATGAACCCTTGGTGTAATAACTGACAATGGCATTCGACGCATTTTCATCCTGGCGATAATATTTAACCCAGGCATCGAAGCTGGATTCCGCCACGCTTTGTTTGTGACGACCAGTCCCGCGCAATACGTTATTAACGGTTTTTGCTACCAGCTTCAGGTAAGCGGGTTCATCAATCACACCACTACGCACCAACATCAAGTCGTCGTAATAACTGGTGAAGCCTTCGAACAACCAAAGCAGTGGCGTATAACCTTCTGCCTTCAAATCATAAGGTGCGAAAGCAGCCGGCTTGATGCGCTTGACGTTCCATGTATGGAAATACTCATGGCTGCAAAGACCAAGGAAGGTGCGATAACCATCCGTCATTTCCTTTTGACCTTTGACTGGCAAATCGGCGCGTGAGCAAATCAACGCAGTCGATGCGCGATGCTCCAGACCACCATATCCATCACCGACCACCATCGTCATGAAGACATAACGGTCTACCGGTGCGCGATGCGTCTTCGGTTCAAATAAAGAGATTTGCGCTTCGCAGATTTTTTGCAAGTCAGCACTCAGGCGCGGCAAATCCAAATTAGGTATGCGCCCTGTGAATACAAGATCATGCTGTACACCATGCGCTTTGAAACTCGCCAATGCAAATGTGCCCAGTTCAACCGGGTGATCGATCAATTCATCGTAGTTCGATGCAATATAGGAACCGAAACCGTAACGCTTAGCCTTCAGTTGACGCATCGCCGTCGCAACACGCCATTTGGCATAAGCGTCACCCTGTGGCTTCTGAATATCGACTTCATGCACGCGCTGCTCTTGTCCATCGACCTGCAGGAAAACACTGGTGCCGTTAAAGAAGCCATGCGTCTGATCCAAATGCGCAGTGCGCACCGACAAATCCCACGCATAAACTTCATAGTGCACGGTCAATGGGCCAGTACATACATCCGCGAGCCAGGTATGCTTATCCAGTTTGCTCAGCGCAACTTCATAACCACCGGATTCAGCGCGTATGCGTACGATGTTCTTGGAGAACTCGCGAATCATGTAACTACCTGGAATCCACGCAGGCAGAGAGAAGCGTTGCCCAGCCGGATCGGGCTGACTGACCGTCACACTCACGGCAAATAAATGCGCGGCCAAATCTTTAGGAACGATGGTGTATTGAATTGCGTTTTTCATGCTGAGCCGTTGTAAGGTACAAGAACGTTAGTTTAGCGGTATCTGCCTGTGTACGCAGATCACGCGTTAAATAGAAATGATGCACACGCACCATTTCTATCATCGGAATACTTCTCAGAAATGAAAACGGCTACGCAAGCGTAGCCGTTTTCATTATTGCCAAATATTTTTTACTTTATGGTCGCCAATTTAGCTTCCAAACCTTTGGCATCAATTGCGCCAGGAATGCGCGAGCCATCGGTGAAGATGATCGTTGGCGTACCAGTGACACCCATTCTTTGCCCCAAGGCCAACACTTTTTCATGTGGCGTTGTGCATTTATCGGATGCAGGAGCTGGCGCTTTTCCATTCAGCATCCAGTCATCCCACGCTTTATTGCGATCTGCGGAACACCAAACGTTGCGCGATTTAGCGATCGAGTCCGGCGACAGAATGTTGTACATAAAGGTGTACACAGTAATGTCGTTAATACCTTCGAGAGTCTGACGGAAGCGTTTGCAGTAACCGCAGTTCGGATCTTCGAATACAGCGATCACACGCTTGCCATTACCTTTGACCTGCTTCATCGCAGCTTCCAATGGCAGATCACTGAAAGCAACCTTGTTGATTTCTTCCAGGCGCGCTTTGGTGTAATCCTGATATGTCTTGGTATCGACTACGCGACCGATGAACAAAAATTGTGCTTTTGCATCGGTGTAAATGATGTCGCCATTTACTTGCACTTCATACAAACCGGAATAAGGCGTTTTGGTTACCGATGCTACTTTCGCATCGCTACCCAGGCGTGGCTCAATTGCTTTACGCACCGCTACTTCTTGCGCCGTTTCAGCAAAGGCACTAACAAAAGCCAAGCCCAACAATGCCGCTACTGCAGCCTTGATTATTTTCATATTACATTCCGTTAAGATTTTTCAGATGGGAGTGGTATTACAGAGATTTTCCCAGTGCGTGCCCAATCAGGCGTCTTTTTAAGACTGGCAACTTGTTCACCAAGTTCAATCCTATATTGCGTACAACGCGCAAAGGCTCCAGATCAGTACCAAACAACCGAGCCAAACCATCGGTTGCCAATTGCATCAACAGTATATCTTCCTTGCGCGAACGCGCATAACGCGACAACACGCGTGCATCGCCGCAATCGCGGTGCATACCGCGTTCAGTGACTGTTTTGATCAATGCGGCGACATCGGCAAAACCCAAATTCATCCCATGTCCTGCCAGCGGATGGATCACATGCGCAGCATCGCCAACCAACGCAATACGTGGCGCAGTAATGGTATGCGGACGAATCAAGGAAAGCGGGAATGATTTCATCACCTCTGGTTGCAAAGGCGACAAGGTGCCAAGTTGTCGCATCGACAAATCTGTTACTCGTGCGGCAAGTTGCGTGAGCGATTCTTTTGACAACGTATCTGCCAAGGTCTCCGGCGCAGACCACACCAGTGATACGCGCTGCCCCGGCAAGGGCAAGAGTGCAATGATGCCTTCTGCCGCGGAGAACCATTGATACGCCACACCATGATGCGGCTTTTCACAAGCGAAGTTGGAAACGATGGCGCGCTGACCATAAGGCCGGTAGTCGAAATCGATATTGCACTGCGCACGCACCCACGATTGTCCGCCGTCGGCACCGACTAATAACTCTGCCGCAAGCGTATCGCCATTGGCGAGCTGCACGCTCGCACTGGTATCGTTTGATTGCAGGCTGACCGCACGGCCATGGACGATGCGTACATTCGATGCGAATTTCAAGGCGGCATCAAGCGCCTGATTCAAATTACGGTCTTCAACTATCCATGCCAATGTGCCAACGCGCGCGCCGTAAGCATCAAATGCCAACTCACCAGCAGTAGCACCATCGCCATTCACCACCATGGAGTCGACAGGCTCTACGCGACTGGCATCAAGTGCATCCCACACTTTCACGGAAGACAATAAAGTCTGCGCGATATGATTTACCGCATAGACCCGCACATCCCACTCTTCTTTTGCGACGGAAGATGCAGTCGGCGCAGCAGGGCTCAATAAGCTGACCTTCAGTCCAGCCTGCGCAAAACCAAGCGCAGCGGCTTTCCCGATGGCGCCATCACCAATAATACAAACGTCGCTTTGCACATGCATAAAGCCAAATCCGTGAAAGAAGAGGGAGGAAATTACTGAAGCACGCTCATTATAGCGGCTGAAAATAATTCAAATTGCACATACCTCTTGCAGACTTCAATAGTTTTGCTATAATTGCGCGCTTGGCCTGGTAGCTCAGTCGGTAGAGCAGAGGATTGAAAATCCTTGTGTCGGTGGTTCGATTCCGCCCCGGGCCACCAAAGTATTCAAATAGAAACGCCTCATGTTTTCGCATGAGGCGTTTTTTATTGTTCAGCGCCTTTTTCTGAAAGTGTTTTCAGCAAAAGATGCGCGAGCTATACATCAATACACTTCCCGCATATAGATCACTGGGCCGCTTTTATAGACGCCGAAGGTCGCCCGTGCGCCTGGGTCATCATCGTAGGAAGTTTCTGACCAACGTCCTTGCAGCCAAGGTTGCGCCGCTGGCGTCGTTACTGCACATGCAACTCCTGCCGGTGGCGTGGTATCAGGCCCTAAATCGACACAGAGATCCACACTACCCTTATTCGTAAGTGGAGATGTTGGTGGGGTCAACACAATACGACCAACACCCTGTTTAAGAGTACTGCCACTAGCTACTTTCGTTAACGGCATATTGCTCGAAGTCACACCACCCGCATACGCACGGAACGCCACATTGGCTGCAGTAATAGTCGTGCAGTTATCTGCTGCATTCGCGACAAAGTTCGTGCCATTCCAGAAATCAGTTCTGATCGGCAGCGACAAATTCAACAACTCGGAACCGTTGGCATTGTCCATCCGCATTCTGCCGTAACGGAACTGATTTCCTGAATCAAAGGCAATGTTGCTGAATATTGGAGCCGGATTGGAAATAGAAACAATGTTGCCGTAATTAGGCACTGCTTCCGTAGCAGTCACTGTCAAAGAGATATTTACGTTAAACGGTGCAATAGGCGTCGCTGGATCACGCCTGAATGTAAGTTCATCTGCAGAATTGATCCTGATGAGACCGGTTCCATTGCCTTTCACGAAGGTAACAGGATTCGACACATCATCAAGCACAGGAAGAGTAGTCGGATTTCGCGTATAGCTTGGATCGACACCACTTTCCGTTAAAGTCCACAACGCATCCCTGTAATTGCTAGTCGTGCCGTCATCGGCATTCTTCGCCGCAATCGCGATTACCGGCGGAGTCTTATATTTGAATGGCTGACCAATATAAGTAAAGGAACGCGTATCAGTGCAAGTCGCATTGAAGGTTTGGAACATCGGAACAGTATCCACCGTCAGTGAGAAATGATCCGGCACAAAACGCCCTACAGATACTGGATCGCTAGAAATAGTGTATTCCGCGACAGATGAATCATTGATATCAACATTGGCAAATTCGGAATCTGTCAGCGTGAGATTGAAACTGCCGACCTCTGAATACTTTGCGTCATTTGATATCGTTGTCCCAAAACCGTCCCATACTGTCGTCGTTAACGCACCATTTGTACAAGTCGGTGTCGGCAATGTGCAGGCAATGGTTGCACTTGGTCTACCGGTGTAATTACTTGTTGTGACAGCAGCCGCATTGACTGCTGTCGCACTGAGGGTAAAAGGCCGGCCTGCTTTATGCACATTGCCGCCGGTCACCGCACTATTGGCCAAGGTTTTCGTCGTGCCCGACGTTTCCCAACCATCATCCTTTGCAGAAACGTTAATGAACTTATCAGGACGAATGGCAAAATTATCCGTTGAACATGCAACCGCGGTCGCCGTACCGGTCGCAGGATAACTCAGTCTCACGCGCACATCGCGATACACATTAGGCACAGCAGCAATAGCGACGTTTTTCCGGCCGGCATTCGCGACTGCAAAGGTCAGGACTTGCGAAGTAAGCAGCGTTGATGAAGCCGGGCAATTGACGGCATCCAATGTACCGTTCCAATCTACATTACCAAGCAATTCGACTTTCACATCCCCGACAAATCCTGTCTCTACTGCCGTTTTTGCGGCATTCAATACAATCACGTCCAAACCGATTGCGGCACCAGCAATTTTTGTCTTGATCACGCCAGTGATTGCAGCAGCGGCAGTCGACGATTCAAATGCATTGAATCCTCCCACTGTCGCTGCCGTCGGTATCCCTACATAACAATTACTGGTTACCAAAGGGCAGTTGGGAAGCGACGATGTAAATGTCGCGTAAGTACCATTGTTGCAATTGGCCGGCGCTGCATAGTTACCGCTAAAATCGCGTGCGCTGCCGGAATAGGACGCTGTGGCACACGGTGCCTGATAAAAACAGCTTCTGTTCACATGGCTGGATGAATCAGGATTCGATTGGAGATTAACGCCATAGTTACCATTGCCCTTGATAATGGAATTCTTCAGCGTCACACTCTCTGCGTTGTAATTGAAAGACAAACCGTATCTGGTCGCAGAATTGACGCAAATATTGTCCGCAATAACCTTGCTGGAGCGAGAAACCTCCAATCCATCCACGCCTGCACTATTGATCGTGATGTTCTTTAAGTTATGAACACCAGCTGTTGTTCCATAGTCCAAATTGATGGCCGTTGCGTTAGCCGATTTGGCAAGCACGCCATCAAGCGTCACACTGCTCGGATTACTGATGTTGAGCGCAACGCCCTGCGAGCTGATGCTGGCGGTTTTTATTGAAGAAACATCATACAGAGCTATCCCTGCACCACCGGCTGTGACCGTCACGGACTGCATGAAAACAAGGCCACGATCAGCCTTGATACCATCTCCTGTACTCGTGACAGTCACGGTATTAAATGTATGCGCGCCATTTGCATTGGAAGTCAACTCAATGCCATTGCCACCGTTCGATGTGACGACAACAGTATTGAAGGTCAACTTCCCGGAAAGATCGACATACATTCCTCTTCCCGATTGCGATGTCAACGTCAGATCTTTAAATGAATGGGGCTGCGCATTCTCAACATAATTCATCTGAAAAGCAGTCTTTTGAGCAGTAACCGTCATGTCCTCAAAAGTTGCCTTGTACTTGCTGCCGACAGTGATGCCTACCCCGTTGGATGAAGAAACATTGATCGCCTCCATCGAGTCAACGCCGCGCACCGCGACAATGCCATCGTCAAAACTATTAACTGTCACGGTATCGAAAACATGTGCGGCATCTGCGTTGTGCCCCACATTGATACCGCTGCCTGCACTACTGGTGATATTCAATTGCTTGAAAGTATGCGGCCCACCCGTTTGCAAATAGATGCCAGTCCCTCTTGCCGTAATCGCCAAATTCTGGAATGTGTGCGTCCCTATGCCATTGTTGTAATCGTTGGCAATAGCCGCATTACCATTGCCGGTAGACGTAATCGTCAGATTTCTCAACGTGGCGTTTTGCCCGCTGATCGTGAATACGGTCGCACTATTGTTGATCTTTACGTCACTTCGATTACCAGTAGATGAGCGTATCGTCAGATTGGATTGTGTGAAGGTAAGAGACTCGTTGTAGGTGCCCGGACAAATAACGATTTGATCGCCGTTCCCTGCCGCTGCAATAGCCGCGGCTATCGTTGAATACGTTGCGCCGCTTGCGCAAACATTCCGTGTCGCTGCATGGGACGAAACATTGATGAACAACAGAAGGAAAAATAGCGCGTTGATTAATTTTTTCATGGTCCTTATCTTGATGGGCTGACGATGCCATTCCCCATTCAAGAACTCTCTGCATTGCCGTACGGAAAAATCAGAATGTTGAATCTGCCATTTGATAAATAAAATGACGCTTACGACCCCGATGCTAGATGCTTGCGAGAAACAAGTCACGGCATTTTAACAGCGAGCAAAGCCGCATCTGGCTTCTGTCTCCAATGTGCCGACAAATGTAAAACCCGCATTCTCGCCCGCTTTACTTTGCATCTTCCAGCGCTCCTGTTTTCTCCATGCTCCCCACCATCACGGATCAAAAAGGAAGTCTCCAACAGACGCTTGTTTTGATCTAGTATGGCTGGATGGGTTGTTCAGGCGCCCATATCGTGCCGACTCGGTACGCATTTATCGCCATTTTTGGAGGATATGATGGGATTACTCGATCAACTGACAGGACAGGTAATGGGTTCGCTCGGCGGGCAGAATAGTGCCGACACACAGGGTGATTTAATGAGTAGCGTCATGGGACTGGTCAATGGTGCAGGCGGCGTTCAGGGATTACTGGAGAAACTGCAAAACGGTGGCTTGGGCGATCAAGTCGCGTCATGGGTTGGCACCGGTGAAAATCAACCGATCTCTGCCGATCAAATCAAGAATGCGCTGGGAGAAGACAACGTCCAGCAAATTGCACAGCAAGCAGGTGTAGAACCAGAGCGTGCCTCAGCTGGCTTGGCAGAACTTCTGCCACAAATTATTGACAAACTCACACCAAACGGGCAAGTTCCAGAAGGTGGCGATCTGTTGCAACAAGGTTTAGGTATGCTGAAGGGAAAATTTTTCGGTTAGCTTTATTGTAGGGAGCAGCAGACAAATAAATCTACCGCTCCCGACAAAGTTGATGCCCAGTCGTCAACTGAATGGAGTTCCAAGTCGTTGTAGTCTAGGCAGCATGGTTGTAGTCACACCAATACTTAATAAAAAAGTGTTTTCCAATGACCCTTACTTGCGAGGTTCCAATGAATAAGCTTCTAGCCCTAGTCATTTCAAGCGCATTTGCCACCTGTGCATTCGCCGCCGATCCTGCCCCAGCAGCTCCTGCACACGAAAAAACCGCTCAACAAACGAAGATGGCAACCTGCAACAAGGACGCCGAAGGTAAAAAAGGCGATGACCGTAAAGCATTCATGAAAGATTGCCTCAGCAGCAAACCAAAAGTCAGTGCAGCACAACAAGCGCAGCGCGACAAAATGGCAAGTTGCAACAAGGATGCCGAAGGCAAAAAAGGCGATGACCGCAAAACATTCATGAAAACCTGCCTGTCGAAAAAATAATTTAATTCTCGTCTCAAAAACAATGGGCGGAACTGCATGCAGTTCCGCCCATTTTTATTGCAGTCCACATGTTCGCATAACTACACAAGCACTTCATCACGAACATTGAACGGAGCATCGCGTCTGCAAGGTCAGAGTGACCGGACGCGATTAAGATAAACGGTATGGCCTTATGAACCTGAATAGATTCATGCAGCCTCACTTTCTAAAGCAAACTTGTCATCAAACTCAAGATGCTTCCAGACTGAACAATATCTCAATCAGAGATACGCAACCCAAAGTCACGATGGGCGCGCCGACGACAAAGGCAGCGATGGGAACGAGATCCCCATCTTCATCCATTTTCTTAGCGCTTGAGCGTGTAACGTGAGGTAGATGCCATGAATCAAAGACATGCAGTTTCATGATTGCCTCCAGTTAGTTCTAAGGTCAGCTTCCTCGGGTACTGCGTTTTCAGTATAGGAAATGCTGCGGAACAAGCAATATTCTTTTGCAGAAATATCTGCTCAAGATAAAAAATGTGACTCCAATGAGTTCACAATTGCGTATAACTACAAGACACACATTCTGCTTTTGCGCGAGAATAAACGCGTCGCCGTACTAGCAATAAATGTTCGTTATTCGGCGTTAATCACTCATCTCACAGTGAGATGAAGGTAATTTCTATCACTTCATGTCGTCAGAAAAAGACTGACATGATGCAAAAAAACAATAAATGATCGGCATTCACCCTCGTATTTTGTGAAATATTGTCACATCGCAATCATTGAAGACCCAGTAGGGGAATACTTTGTTAAATTAGAGCAACGAAATACAACCCGCTATTCAAGCGATAAAAATATGCGAATTGCCGTACTTGATGATGACCGCAGCCAGACAGACTTAGTCTGTCAAGTGCTCAGCGCCGCCGGCCACTTCTGTCACCCGTTCCAAAGCGGTAAGGAATTGCTGAATCAGTTACGCCGTGAAAGCTTCGATATGCTGATTATCGATTGGCAGGTTCCCGATTTAAGCGGTGCCGATGTATTACGCTGGGCGCGCGAAAAACTGCCTACCAATTTGCCCGTCTTGTTCATGACCAGCCGTTCCGGCGAAGATGACATCGTGGCGGGCTTGGCTGCTGGTGCCGACGATTACATGATCAAGCCGATACGCCGTGGCGAGTTGCTGGCACGCGTACAGGCTTTGTTACGCCGCGCTTACCCAAGTCAGAATCCGATCGAGCAGATCCAATTTGGCAACTTCATCTTCGAAGCGCGCACTGGTCGTCTGACCATGTCCGGCGCACCGATTGAGGTGACACAGAAAGAATTCGATCTCGCATTGCTGTTCTTCCGCAATCTGGGCCGCCCCTTGTCGCGCGCTTATATTCTGGAAGCAGTGTGGGCACGTGATGTGGAAATTCCATCGAGAACCATGGACACACATGTCTCCAGAGTCCGGAGCAAGTTACAATTGCGTCCAGAGCATGGTTTTCGGTTGGCTCCAGTGTATAGCTACGGCTACCGCTTGGAGCAGATGACGGGTTAAGCAAGGCGCACCAGGGTTGCGCGGAGAATAGACATGCGCATTCCCCTTCATACATTGATGTTGGTTATGGCACTGACGATAGGGAATATCCCTATCGCATGGTCAGCTACAGCCATACAAGCCCCGGGCAGTATCGATGTCCACCCATCCGGCATCACTTATTACGCACAAGCGGGCGACACGCTCATATCGATCGCACAGCGCCTTACGACCAAAACCGGCAATTGGGTTACGCTCGGCAGCATCAACCACATCAACAAAGACAGCAACATTCCTATCGGCACGGCCATTGCGATTCCAGCTGATCTCTTGGCTGAAGAACCTACTGAAGCAAGCGTAATCGCCCGCAACGGCAACATCACCGCAACAACCGCAGACGGCAGCGTGACCGTTATAGACATCGGTAGCAAAATTGTCGAAGGCATGCGCATCAATACCGGCATCAACAGCTTCTTGACCATTGCACTAGCAGATGAATCGCGCATCTCAGTACCGTCCAATAGCAGCGTCCTGCTCACCAAACTTCGTAAATCTCGCTACACCGGCAGCCCTCGTACAGAAGTTAAATTATTACGGGGAAAAGTTGTATCGCGTATCTCTCCATTAGATGCCAACAAAGGACGCTTTGAAGTCCGCACGCCTTCATCAGTCGCTGGTGTACGCGGTACTTATTTCCGTGTCGGCCTTGATGGCAAGAATGTAGCAACAGAAGTACTGCGTGGCCGCGTCGTCGTAGGTTCACCACGCACACCGGAAACCCGCATGCTCGATCTGGCGAAGGGCAATATCATCGCCAGCAATTCCATCGGACGCGTCGTCGATTTATTACCAGCACCCCAATTAGCCGGTATGCCGTACAGACAAGATGGTGCGGCGCAATTTTCTATCGAACCTATCAATGGTGCCCGTGCTTATCATGTACAGCTCTCACAAGATGCTGAGGCATTGCATTTGCTGGCTGAGGCAAAGAGCAAGATGCGTGATGTCACCATCGAGAATATTGCAGAGGGAAATTACTTTGCCCATATATCTGCGATCGATAGCTTGGGATTAGAGGGTATGCCTAGCACCATTGCCGTCACGATCAAGAATCGCATTGATCCCATCAAAGAATTACCGATTCAAGCGGCACCATCAGTCTCAAATAATTACAGCAAGGAATTGGAATTACGTTGGCAAGGATCTGCTACTCAAAAGTACAACGTCCAAGTCGCACGCGATGTGGAATTTAGCTGGCTCTTGTTTAGCAGCAGCGTCATCGGCAACGAGATCAAACTACCTAGGCCATCATTTGGTACTTATTTCGCTCGCGTACAAAGCGTCAATGCTGATGGCAGCACCAATCCATTTTCTTCCGCGCAAACCTTGATCGTCACCGATCAATGGATCATCAACGACGGCCACCCATTACGTGCGAAAGAAAGCGCGCGCGATAGCTCCCGCTCTGCAGATCGACGCTAAGTTTCGATGAAGATACGTTGGCTTTCCCCGTTCGTGCGGCGCCTTGCATTGCGCGAATGGCTGATGCTATTCATCAGTCTGCTGGTTCTCGCTCTCGCTCTGGGCTGGCAGAATGGTTTGGGACGACTCGATCAATCGCTGTATGACTTCTTGGTCTCTGTCGACAGCAAACCCGTACGCGACGACATCATCATCGTTGCCATCGACGATTACAGCCTGTCACAACTTGGTCGCTGGCCCTGGTCGCGCACCATGCATGCGGACCTGATCAACAAACTGAATAAAGCCAAACCGCGCGCGATCGGACTCGATGTCATTCTGTCCGAAACAGAGCCACCGCAAGCAGATGGCAGCCATCCAGGCGATAAAAAACTCACGGCAGCCTTGACGCAAAGCAAGCGCGCCGTGCTACCGGTAGTCATAACGAACGCTGGCCGTGGCCTGACCATCGGCTTGCCGATTCCGGAATTTGCAGATGCGGCACATGTACTCGGACACATCAATCTGGAACACGATACCGATGGCGTAGTACGTAGCGTATTTTTATACGAAGGCCAGAACGGAAAAGTGTGGCCACATTTCGCAGCAGCGCTGTTGGAAACTGGTGAAAATATTCAATACTCCGGTTCGACTACGCCGCCAGTAAAAACCGTCACACCATCATCGATCGATACAGTCCAACGCGGCGATCAAATCTATATTCCGTTTGACGGCAGCATCGGTCATTTTCAATCGGTTCCTTATGTCTCGGTATTACGCGGCGAAGTTGCTGATGAATTTTTCACCGATAAATATGTGCTGGTAGGTGCTACAGCACTCGGTATGGCGGACTCTTACCCAACACCGGTTTCTGGAAATTCAGGCGCCATGCCCGGTATAGAAATCAATGCGCATGTGCTGGCCAGCTTGCTCGATGGCGACAATATTCGTATCGCATCACCATGGCAAACTGCGTTATTCAATGCCATACCAGTCTTCATGGCCTTGCTTGGTTACTTGCTGCTATCGCCGCGCCTGTCACTCTTTGCAACAGGCATCTGGATGATCATCACACTCACCGCCAGCTACATCAGCTTGCGCCTGGGTCTGTGGATTGCACCAGCGGCATCCATCATTGTGTTGATCATCTCCTACCCATTGTGGAGCTGGCGCCGACTGGAAGCAGCCATCACTTATCTGGGACAAGAATTTACTCGCCTCGACAAAGAGCCGCATTTATTACCGGAAGAAATGGCTGCAGCACCAGAGCCTGAAATGGCCGACGTGCTGGAGCAGCGCATCACCGCAATGAAAAATGCAGCACGTCGCGTACGCGATTTGCGTCAATTCGTTTCGGACAATCTGGATAATTTGCCGGATGCGACTTTGGTCACATCGATTGAAGGCAGCGTTCTGCTCGCCAACAAACATGCCAACGATTACTACCGCTCCATCGGTTTTGACAACGTACTCGGCGTCAGTATCTTTGATTTATTGTCGCAACTGAAAACGCCACAACCAGTCGACCTCGCAGCCAATCTCTCTTTTGATTGGCCGGAATTACTAGATCTTGATCGCGCAGAAGCATTGAGCAACGGTATCTCTGCGCAAGATCATAACGGACGCGATTTGTTGGTCAAAAGCAGTCCCTGTTACTCGGCAGCCAATCTGCTAACCGGCTGGATCATCAGCGTGCTGGATATCTCGACCATACGTGCCGCTGAACGTAGTCGCGACGAAACACTGCGCTTCTTGTCGCATGATATGCGCGCACCACAGGCATCGATTCTGGCTTTGCTCGAACTGCAAAACGAAGTGTCTTCAGCATTGCCGCAATCCGAACTTTTCGCCCGTATTGAAAAAGCTTCGCGTAAAACGCTAGGTCTGGCCGATAACTTCGTGCAACTGGCACGTGCAGAATCGCACGAATATCGCTTGGAAGAAGTCGATTTCCAGGATCTGCTATTCGATGCCACCGATGAAATGTGGTCCTTGGCAAAAAGCCGCCACATCACCGTTCAGATGGAAATCGCAGAAGGTGAATATTCGGTCAAAGTTGATCGCACGCTGATGACACGCGCACTGACCAATCTGCTCTCCAATGCAATCAACTACAGCCCTGATCACACCAGCATCATTTGCTCAGTCTGGTCACAACATGAAGGTGATCAGTCTTATGTCATGTGTCGCATCCGCGATCACGGTTATGGCATAGCAGAAGCCGATCAAAGCAAGCTCTTCCATCGCTTCCAGCGCGTCGATTTACCGAACCAACCGCGCCATGATGGCGTAGGATTAGGACTGGTCTTTGTGAAAACCGTGATTGAGCGTCATCAAGGCGATATCAGCTTTAGCAGCCAGGTTGGTGATGGCACCACTTTCACACTCACCTTGCCTTATTGTCACGGTACGTAGCTGCCTAGCGGCAACAGTCTCGTGCCATAGTGCAACAGGCTATAATGTAACGCTATTCAACCATTGAATATTTGTGCCATAAATGCAACTCCTTGCCGTCGGCCTTAACCACACTACCGCGCCAGTCTCTCTGCGCGAGAAGGTAGCCTTTCCTGCTGACCAGCTTGGTCAAGCGGTGGCTTCCGCACGTAGTTGGTATGGCCGCAGCGACGCCACAACTTATACCGACGAAGCAGCGATTCTGTCGACCTGTAATCGTACCGAGTTATACGCTGCCAGCAATCTGCCCGGCGGCGTGGACGAAGCCATCGATATCACCGCACACTTCCTCGCGGATTATCACAAATTACCTTACGCAGAATTGCGCCCTTATCTGTACGCACTGCCGCAAGACAATGCAGTACGCCACGCCTTCCGCGTTGCATCGGGATTGGACTCGATGGTGTTGGGCGAGCCGCAGATTCTGGGCCAGATGAAAGATGCTGTACGTCAGGCCGATGCGGCTGGCGGACTCGGTACTTATTTGCATCAGATGTTCCAGCGTACGTTCGCCGTCGCTAAAGAAGTCCGCAGCACCACCGAGATAGGCGCGCACAGCGTCTCGATGGCCGCCGCGTCAGTACGCTTATCGCAACGCATTTTCGATACGATCTCGGAACAGAATGTGCTGTTCATCGGTGCAGGCGAAATGATCGAACTGAGCGCCACACACTTCGCCGCACAGAATCCAAAATCCGTGACGATAGCCAATCGCACACTGGAACGTGGTGAAGCATTGGCACATCGCTTCAATGGTCGCGCCATCCGTCTGGCTGATCTACCGGATCAACTGGCCAACTTCGACATTCTTATTTCATCGACTGCATCATCGCTGCCTATCATCGGTCTTGGCATGGTCGAACGTGCGATCAAGGCACGTCGCCATAAACCAATGTTCATGGTCGACCTGGCAGTACCGCGTGATATCGAAGAAGAAATTGGCCATCTGGACGACGTCTTCCTCTATACCGTCGATGATCTCGGCACCTTTGTACAAACTGGTGTTGAAAATCGCCAAGCTGCTGTCGCACAAGCCGAAGCGATTATCGAAACCCGGGTGCGTTCCTTCATGCATTGGATAGATGCACGTGCTGTTGTGCCAGTCATTCAAGACTTGCATGAGTCCAGCGAAACCATGCGCATGATAGAACTGGAACGTGCGCGCAAATTGTTGGCAAAAGGCGAAGATATCGACGCTGTACTCGAAGCCTTGTCCAAAGGCTTGACCGCCAAATTTCTGCATGGCCCGCAACAAGCGCTCAACAATGCACAGGGCGACGAACGTGCGCGCCTCGCGGCCTTGCTGCCGCAGTTATTCCGCACCAAGCGCTAGCGACGCTCTTCCTGCCTGTTTGCCCTTGCGCAGACACACCTGTGTGCATCCTGTCATGCGATGCAATCGACCCAAACTACTCATAGCTATACAAGATTAAATATGATGAAACCATCCATGCTCGCCAAGCTCAATCAATTGACTGAACGCTTGGACGAATTGAATGTGCTACTGATGCAGGAAGACGTCACGTCCAATATGGACAACTATCGCAAGCTGACACGCGAACATGCAGAACTCGGGCCCTTAGTCGCTTTATACGGCAGCTACACACAGGCCGACAACGACATCAAGGATGCGCAAAACATGTTGTCCGATCCGGACATGAAGGAATTTGCGCAGGAAGAAATCACGGCAGCCAAAGCACGCATGGAGCAACTGGAAATCGATCTGCAAAAAATGCTACTGCCGAAAGATCCCAACGATGATCGTAATATCTTCCTCGAAATCCGCGCCGGTACCGGCGGTGATGAATCGGCATTATTCGCGGGCGACTTGTTACGTATGTACACGCGCTTCGCTGAACGCAATCGCTGGCAAATAGAAATGGTGTCGGAATCCGCATCCGAAGTCGGCGGCTACAAGGAAGTGATCGTGCGCGTCGTCGGTTCCGGTGCATATTCAAAATTGAAATTCGAATCCGGTGGACATCGCGTACAGCGCGTACCAGCAACGGAAACACAAGGACGTATCCATACTTCCGCCTGCACCGTCGCCATCATGCCGGAAGCCGATGAAGTGGAAGACGTCAACATCAACCCTGCCGACTTGCGCATCGATACCTACCGCGCCTCCGGTGCTGGTGGTCAGCACATCAACAAGACTGATTCAGCAGTCCGCATCACGCATATCCCAACCGGCATCGTGGTCGAATGCCAGGATGATCGCAGTCAGCATAAAAACAAGGCGTCAGCGTTAAAGGTTTTGGCAGCACGTATCAAGGATGTGCAGTTGCGGGAACAACAATCGAAAGAAGCGGCAACGCGTAAATCCTTGATCGGCTCCGGCGACCGTAGCGAACGCATACGCACTTATAATTTCCCGCAAGGCCGCATGACCGATCACCGCATTAATCTGACTTTGTACAAACTCGACTTCATCATGGATGGCGATTTGACCGAGTTGACCAATGCGCTGGCGGCAGAGCATCAGGCAGAATTGCTGGCGGCGCTCGGCGACGCAAATTGATTGCAACTATTCAGGCAAGTATTACTCTTACCGTGCATCCTTTTTCGAGAATCCACCGATGAAAAACTCCAAACCTGTTTTACTCTCAGTCATCTTTGTTTCTCTAGCCTTGTTGGCAGTTGCACTTTATCTACAACATGTAGAGAACATGCAGCCTTGTCCGCTATGCGTCATTCAACGCTACGCATTTGCCGCGATTGCCTTGATTTGTATCATCGCCTTGTTTTTGCCACGTGGCGCGGCCAGATTCGCAACTGCACTTGCCGCCTTGGCATCCATAGCTGGCGCAGGTGTCGCCGGTTGGCATATTTATATCAAGGCAAACCCAACCGTATCCTGCGGCATCGATCCGCTGGAAACGTCCTTGAACACCATTCCTACGGCGAAGTTATTGCCCTTCCTGTTCCAGGCTGACGGCTTATGCACGACTGAATACGCACCGATCATGGGCTTGTCCTTGCCGCAATGGGCATTGGTCTGGTTTGTCGTGATCGCGTTGTATTTGGTGTATGCCGCGCTCCAGAAAAACCGTTGATGCATTCAGTTATTCAAGCGGGCGATACCATCGCTGACATCATGCAGCGCGCACCAGTTGCACAACTGGAAGCGCGCATCTTGATTGGGCATGTCACACAGTTATCGCGCGTGCAGTTGATTACACACTCTGAACGTCAATTGAACCAAGCGGAAGCACCGCAACTCTCCCGTCTGTTTGAACGTCGACTGGCAGGCGAACCGATCGCCTATCTGATCGGCGAACGTGAATTCTACGGTCTGTCTTTTGACGTCACGCCAGCCGTATTGATCCCGCGCCCTGACACGGAATTACTGGTGGAATTGGCCTTGCAATATCTACCGCCACAGGGCCGCGTACTGGATATGGGCACAGGCTCCGGTGCTATCGCCATTGCCATTGCGCATACACGACCAGACACGAGTGTCACCGCACTCGATGTCAGCGAACAAGCGTTGACCATTGCACAAGGCAATGCAAAGAAGAATGATGTCCAAGTAAGATTCTTGTGCAGTGATTGGTTCTCTGCAGTGGAGAATCAACATTTCGATTTGATCGTATCGAATCCACCGTACATCGTTGCCGGTGATCCGCATTTATCCGAAGGGGATTTACGCTTTGAGCCAGTCGATGCTTTGACCGATCATGCGAATGGATTGTCTGCGTTGCAAATCATCAGCCAAGGTGCAGCATCTTATTTAAAGCCAGATGGCTGGTTGCTGATGGAGCATGGCTACGATCAAGCAGCAGCTGTGCGTCAGCTACTGAGCGAGAACCGATTTGAAGAAGTGCAGAGTTGGCGCGATCTGGCTGGTATAGAACGCGTAAGCGGCGGGAAGAATCTCCGACCGTAACATCAAGCAGCGAGCGCTTTTTCCAGTAGTTGATGCAAGGCTGCGAAATCCGGCTCACCAACATAACGCTTGATGATATGACCGTCTTTGTCGACCACTAAAGTGGTTGGCGTCAACTTCACGTCGCCGAATGATTTCGCCAGTTCACCCTGAACATCAAGAGCAACCGTGAACGGCAGTTTGCGCGTCTCGACAAAATTCAACACATAGTTTGCCGGATCGTAAGCCATCGCTACCGCGATGAATTCTAAACCGTTGTCTTTGTACTTGTTATAGGTATCGACCATCTCCGGCATCTCTTTCACGCACGTCACGCATGACGTTGCCCAGAAATTGATCATCACCACTTTTCCACGCAAATCCTGTGAAGTGATTTTCTTGCCTTGCAGATTGACGAAGGTCACCTCGGGGATCACATCTTTTTTCGACACCGACATATAGCCGACGGCAGCCAGCGCCACAATGATGAGAGCGGCCAGTACTTTGAGCCAAGTACGTTTAGGTGCAGAAGAAGATGCTTGCATGATCGACAATTCGAAGAGTTCAGTGCGCCTATTATAGTCAGGTCGGGCGAATGGCGTATGTCATGCCGAGGACTATCGGCATGAAATGACTTTATTTCGACATGAGCTGGCGCATGCGCTGTCGCAACTCTCGCTCTATACGTTGCTCTTCTTTCCAGTCTTCCCGTATTGCTCGCCACAACGATATCGCCATCAGGATCACAACAATGGTGAACGGCAAGGCAAACACTATCGTCGCCGTTTGTAATGCATCGATTCCCCCCGCAAGCAGCAAACTGATCGCAATACCGGCAATCAGCACACCCCAGGTAATCTTGACGCCGGCAGAAGGATTGGGCTCACCGCCCTTGCTCATCATTCCCAGTACAAGTATCGCCGAATCGCCAGAGGTAACAAAAAATACCAGTACTAACAAAGTGGCGATGACCGACATAATCAAACCCAAAGGCATCGCATCCAGCATCGTAAAGAGAGCCGTCGACAAATCGGCCTTGGCTGCTTCCGCAATCGGTATGCCTTGCCAAATTTCCATTTGCAGCGCCGTGCCACCAAAGACCGAGAACCAGATGAATGCAGCGATCGAAGGTGCAATCACTGTACCGACAATAAATTCACGTATGGTTCTGCCGTGCGATACGCGTGCGATAAATAAACCAACGAAAGGTGACCAAGACAACCACCACGCCCAGTAAAAAACTGTCCATTCACCTACCCATTCACTATCGCGGAAAGGCGTCATGCGCAAACTCATGCGCACGAATTCGCTGAGGTAACTACCTAAGGTATTCGTGAAGGTATCGATGATGGCAACGGTAGGACCGAGCAGAAAAACCATCAAGGTCAGCAAGGCTGCGACCAGCATATTGGCCGATGACAACCATTTGACGCCCTTCTCGACCCCACTCACAGCGGACAGGATGAAAAGGGTAGCCGCGACCACGATAATGCCAACCTGCGTGTATTTATTGATCGCCAATCCAAATACTGCCGCCAAGCCGCCGTTGATCTGCATCGCCCCCATACCAAGCGAGGTCGCCACACCGAAAGCGGTCGCAATCACGGCAAGAGCATTGAACAAGCCCGACATGCGTTGTACCGGTCGCCATGGCAAGGCATTGGTGGATACGCTGATCAAGGCAACGCCTTGTCGTCGATACTGGAAGAAGGCGATAGTCAGTGCAACTATGCTGTACACCGCCCAAGGATGTATACCCCAGTGAAAGAAGCTGTAACGCATCGCCGTACCGGCTGCGTCAGGTGTTCTGGCGATGGTGCCAGGCGGCCCTTGCGTGAAATGCGAGAGCGGCTCTGCGACTCCCCAGAACACCAGACCGATACCCATGCCCGCGGCAAATAGCATCGCAAACCAGGCAGGCAGGGAAAACTCCGGCTCGTCGTCATCTTTCCCCAGCTTGAGATTGCCGTAGCGACTGAAGGCAAGAAAAGCAGCAAACAATACCAAACCCAGCACTACCCACAGGTACAGCCAACCAAAATTTTTGGTAATCGCCGCCATCGCGATATGGGAAAGGGTGCCTAGTGATTCGGGTGAAAAAATACCCCACATGACAACAATCAAGATTAATCCAACCGGAAAAATCAGTTGCATCTTTTCTCTCCCAAAAAGAAAAGCCGTACAGCAATATGCTGCACGGCTTCAATATATCACTCTCGCATTACACCGATACAGGATCGATGTAATCACGAGCTACTACTTATTTCTTCTGTTGCGTATCCGATGTGTTGGTCATCTGACGGTACTCGTCATCACTGATGTATTCAAACACCTTGACGACTTTTTGCACACCGCTTACGCCGCGTGCGATCTCAGCTGCCAGATTACCTTCGTTTTCTGTCACACGGCCCATCAGATAAACGATGCCGCGTTCAGTTACTACCTTGATCGCATTTGCATAGAGTGTCTTGTTATCGACAAACGAAGCCTTCACCTTGCCGGTAATCAAGCTATCGTTGGAACGCGAACCAAAACCGGATGCGCCCGACACAGCCAATTCATTCACCACCGATTGCACACCTTCGATACTGGCAGCTTCGCGTCCAGCGGCTTCCTTCGCTGCTTCGCTAGGCACTTCGCCGGTCAGCAATACCTTGCGGTTGAAGCTGGTGACATTCACGTGACCAGCTTCGCCAACCACGCCAGGAATGCGCGCTTCGCCCTTGACCGTAATCGCCTTGTCTTCCGTCTGTGCGCCCAGCGTACGACGGTCAGTCGCCGCCAATGTACCAGCGACAACTCCACCAGCCATCATTGCGAAACAACCTTGCAAACTCACTGCAACTGCGCCACACACCAAAATCAGTGCCAACGGACGTCGTGCTACAGCCATGTAACGGTTCAAATTAATCATTCTCATCTCCTCCAAATAATGCGACATCAATGCCGTCGCACAAACAATGTATCGTTAATAAATGTACTTCCTGTATCCGTGCAGTTCGGTCATGCGGAACGCAGATATGGACATCTGCATCCGTCAGCAATTTGGCTATCGCACCACCGCCTTTGCCGGTCAGTGCAACAACGCGCATATCGCGTTCCAGCGCTGCCTCAATGGCGGCCATGACATTGGCTGAATTGCCGGAAGTCGATAAAGCCAGCAAGACATCGCCGGATTGTCCGAACGCTTGTACCTGCTTGCTGAAGATTTCCTGGTAACTATAGTCGTTACCGATTGCGGTCAAAATGGAGGTGTCGGTCGTCAGTGCCATTACCGGCAAAGGTAAGCGTTCGCGTTCAAAGCGCCCCACCAGTTGTGCCGAAAAATGCTGACAATCTGCGGCCGATCCGCCATTGCCACACGCAAGAATCTTGTTCCCGTTAGACAGGGCACCGAACATTAGTTCAACTGCTTGTTCAATTGGTTGCGCTAATAACGAGGCTGCCTGGATTTTCAGCTCGGCACTTTCGTGGAAGTGACTGAGGATACGTTGATTGGTCATGATGTGGTGGATTATAGAGTAGTCCATCGCGATGAATCGCGTGGTTCAAAAGAATTCAAGCCTCGATGGCATTTTTCAGCCATGTCATTTCATTGTCATCGAATGCAATTACATCGAAGCGGCAGGCTGGCGGCATCTTGTAACGCTGCAGATAAATCTGCGCGGCAATGATCAGGCGCTTCTGTTTGCTGGCAGTGACGCTGGCGGCGGCACCGCCATGGTTTTTATCTGCGCGTTTTCTAACTTCAACGAAAACCAGCGCCTTGCCATCTTCCATGATCAAATCGATTTCGCCACCTTTGCAGCGAAAATTACGTTCGACCAGTGTCAAACCTTGTCGCTGCAAATGCGCGAGCGCATCGTCTTCGCCGGCTTGCCCGATTATCTGCTTGGCCGTGCGAGGGCGGAGAAAGTCGGGGAGTCGCATCAACTCAGGCTTATTGCACTTCCAGCGGTTGCACCATGCCTTCGCGATAAATCGCCGGTTGCAATACGCGCTCAAAGTATGGTGCGCCACGGCCGAAGCGCACTGTCAGTTTTCCGGTCACACCATCGAGATCGAAATCGGTTTGCTTGATCGCGACATTCGCTGCAACACGATAAGCATCGATACCCAGCGCATACAAACGCTCGATATCCGGGCTGATACGTTGCTCGTTGTTTTTTGGAAGATGTGGATAAGTCATCACGGCGGCATGGTCAGCTTGCAACTGCCACGGCATATCCACTAAACGCACGCCTTCCAGATCAGTCAGACGATCAGCATCGGTCCAATCCTTTAGTGCAAATGGGTTCAATTGCGAAGTACCGTACATCGTCACTTCGCCACCGATGCCAAGTCGTAATTGAATTGCTTGCGCCGCATCGAGACCGACAAAAATCAGTCCCGGCTTTTCCGCTTGTATGCGTTTTTTCAGTTGTACCAAGGTATTGGCGTTAATGAAGCCACCCGTCATGCCCAGCTCCATGACTTCGGACTGCAGTCCGAGATGGCTCCACTGTGCAGCGAAGGCTTTTACTGCACGCTTTTGCCACGACACATTGGTTGAAATCGCAAAGGCTTTCAAACGCGTGCGCTTCGCACCTGCCCAATTCGCTACCTGACGCGCTTCATCTTCAATCGACAAGCCCATCACCAGCATATTGGATGGCACGCGTACTTCCACGTCATCAGCTGCATTCAATTGCGTCAACACGATGGTCGGCTTGCTGGCGCTGTTATTTTGTACGATTACTGCAGCGCCGCTGCGCGTCAACGGACCCACTACGATGTCATTTTTTGACACTGCATCCAGATAACCGGACAAGATGTCTTGCGCTGCATCGCCGGTTTCCACCAGATTGACGGTAATGTTTCCCGGCTCATGCTGGTAAGCCGCCATAAACCCGGCACGTACCGCTTCCGCAACCCGCGCCAGGGAATCTGCACGCGTCGGTAATAGCAGGGCGATTCGCACTGGCGGCAATCTTGTTGTCACGACAGGGATCTCGATCGCTTCGACTATAGGCTCGTCTATCGGTGCCTGCATCGCATCTGGCAAAGCCAAATCGGTCTGTGCGAGTTGCATCCGATCAATCGGCGACCGTTGATCTTGAATGCCGAGTACACTGGCAACGCTAGCAGCGGCGACACCAGCAGTTGTATTTGCCAGTACAGGCGAGCACAATCCGCTGATGACGCTTGCCAGCACGAACATTCTCGCTAAATTTCCCAACATCCGATTCTCCCAATGACTGATACAAGCAACAGCCTCTCCGCGATCTTGCCGATTATGCATGATGTCTCACAGCAGACCTATCCTTCGGCGACATTATATGTGGTGGCTACACCTATCGGGAATGCGGGCGACATATCGTTGCGTGCTTTGCACACTTTATCCATCGTCGATGCCGTCGCTTGCGAAGATACACGTAACACTGGTCATCTTCTGACACGTTACGGCCTATCTAAGAATCTGATCGCCGCACACCAGCATAACGAGCGTGAAGTCGCTGACAAATTGATCAGCCGCTTGCAGGCCGGTGAACGCATTGCCCTCGTATCTGATGCCGGCACACCTGCCGTCTCCGATCCTGGCGCACGCATAGTTGATGCAGTGCGTAGTGCTGGTTTGCGCGTGGTTCCACTGCCGGGCGCATCCGCTGCTGTGACTGCATTGTCTGCCAGCGGATTGCTCAATGATCAATTTTATTTTGTCGGCTTTCTGCCCGCAAAAGCCAAGCAGCGCGAAACCTTCTTGTTCGGCTTAAAAGCAATTGCCGCAACCATGGTGTTTTACGAAGCACCACATCGCATTACGGAAGCAGTCGAAGCATTAGCCGCTGCATTCGAACCAACGCGACAAATCGTGTTCGCACGGGAATTGACCAAGTTGTTTGAAGAAACGCATAGATGCACACTGGCCGAAGCCAGTGCATGGATCAATGCAGATGCGAATCGGCAAAAAGGGGAGTTTGTCATATTGCTGGAAGGCGCACCGGCTGCGGGCGATCAAGACCAGATCGAAGCCGAACGCATCCTGGCGATACTGCTGGAAGAATGCTCAGTCAAGCAAGCCGCCACGCTCGCCGCTCAGATTACCGGTCAGAAAAAGAATGCCTTGTACGACCGCGCCTTGCAGATGAAAAACGCCAGCGACAATTCAGACGATTAACGCTGGACGATTAAGGGCTTATTGACACCAGCTTGTTGTACTTGTGCAGCCGCCGCAGCCGCCTCATCGCGACTGGCAAAGGGACCACTATACAATCGATATAGATTATTCGACGGTTCCACTTTCAACTCCGGCAAATTCTTTCCTACCTCCTGCGCCAAACGCACACGTACCGCTTCGGCATTGGCTACCTGCGAGTACGCACCGAACTGTAAATAATACCCTCTGCTCGGAACTGCCGCAGCTTGTGTATCTGCTGGCGCAGTCTGGGTTTGCATCGCAATAGGCTCCAGCGACGTTGTCTCAACTGTAGGTATATGCACAGGCGACGGTGCTGGCGTTGTTACCGCCACAGGCTCACTACCCTTGTTGGCATTGATGCGTTCGATATCAGCTGGCAATAATCGCTCAACTTCCAACTCTGCACTGCCGTGTCCGATATAGCCCAGCTTCAATGCCGCGGTATAAGACAGATCAATGACACGACTCGAATGGAAGGGGCCGCGGTCATTCACGCGCACGATGACCTGCTTGCCGTTACTCAAATTCGTTACGCGTGCATACGATGGAATCGGCAAGGTCGGATGCGCTGCCGACATTTGATACATATCGTAAGGCTCGCCGGATGAAGTTTTTTGGCCATGAAATTTCTTGCCGTACCAACTGCCACGTCCACGCTGCTTGAACGGTTCTTCATTCACTATCGGTACGTATTGTTTGCCGAACACGACGTACGGTTTATTACCGCGCTTTGAATACGGCTCTACTCTGGGCTCGGCATCCGGCAAGTTTTCCAAACCATCCGGTATATCTTCGCCTGGGCCATCATCCTTGTAATAGCCGCCACGACCAGAACCGGCTGGCGGCAAAACAGGATGCGTTGAGGAACGTGATGTAGATGCAGGCGCTTTGCCTGTCGATGGTGTCGATAGCGGTACGCTACTGCAACCGGCCAAAACGACGATGAAGAGTATGGATAAAAACTGTACTGCCTTATGCGGGCGAAATTGCATCGCGTGCTCCTGATGATGATTGCACTGCAGAAATATCTACAACGCAATCGATGAATCGATCACATCAGCTTTGCATCAATTTCCTGTGCCGCTGAATGCTCATCAAAATGCCGACGCCCAATCCGAGCGTGACAAAGGCGGTGCCACCGTAGCTGACAAAAGGCAAAGGCACACCAACGACCGGAAGAATACCACTGACCATCCCCATGTTCACAAATGCATAGGTGAAGAAGATCAAGGTAATCGCACCTGCCAACAAACGGCTAAACAAAGTCGGCGCATTCGCTGCAATGATCATGCCGCGTCCGATCAACAACAAATAAAGGAATAGCAAAATACAATTGCCGATCAAACCAAACTCTTCCGAATAAACGGCGAAGATGAAATCGGTCGTGCGTTCGGGAATGAATTCCAGATGTGCCTGCGTACCGTTCAACCAGCCTTTACCGGTGACGCCACCAGATCCAATCGCAATCGTCGATTGAATAATGTGAAAACCTTTGCCGAGCGGATCGGTGGTCGGATCGATCAATGTCAACACACGTCCGCGCTGATAGTCATGCATCATCGACCACACCACAGGCAAACTGGCACCTACTGCCACGGCAGCCGCTACCAGTACTTTCCAGGACAAACCTGCCAGAAAGATCACATAGAAACCTGCGGCCAAGACTAGCAAGGATGTACCCAAATCCGGCTGACGCATGATCAAGCCGACCGGTGCAATCAAGAGCAAACCGGCAACCAAAAATTCGCGCCAGCGCGTCATGCCTTCGCGCTTCTGAAAGAACCACGCCAACATCATCGGCATCGCGATCTTCATGATTTCTGATGGTTGCACAATCATGCCGAGATCAACCCAGCGTCGCGCACCGTTACGAATCAAACCAAACTGCGCTACCGCCAACAGCAAGACGATGCCCGTCAGATATAAAGGCACGGCAAAACGCATCAAGGTCTGCGGCGGGATCGCAGCAGCAATCCACATCACGACAAAAGCGATCATAATGTTGCGCACATGATCTTCCACCCGGCCCGGGAAATCGATACCGGCCGAATACAAGGTCACTGTTCCCACCGCCAGAATCAAGCTGACGATCAGAATCAAGGGACCGTCGAACACCTGAATGTAGGGTTGAACGATTTGCCCAAACGAGCGTTTATTCATCTGTGTGCTCATTCGACGAATTCTTCCTTAGGCTCGTTCTTCGGCTTGACTGGCGCCTTGGCGTCAGGTCGCTTGCCCAGCAAATAAAAATCCATCGCGGCCCTGGCAATCGGCGCCGCCGCTGCACCACCAAAACCACCGTTCTCTACGATGATAGCCAAGGCTATGCGTGGATTGTCTGCCGGCGCAAACGCCGTATATAAGGCGTGATCGTGATGACGATCCGAGATTTTACTGGAATCGTATTTCTCACCTTTTTTGATCGCAATCACTTGAGCAGTACCTGTTTTACCGGCAGAAACATACTCGGCTCTCGCAAAGGCGCGAGCACCAGTACCTTCCCTATTCACGCCGACCATCGCGTTCTTGATGATGTCGATGTTTTCCTGTTTCAAGGGAATGCGATAGCTTTCTTTCGGCACGGTCAACGTGCGTTGACGCGTCGTACCGTTTTCTATCATCTTGACCAGATGCGGCTTCATCACTATGCCGTTATTGGCAAGCGTTGCCGTCGCATGCGCCAACTGCAGTGGTGTAAATGAGTTGTAGCCCTGGCCGATACCGATGGAAATGGTTTCACCTGCATACCATTTCTTCTGTTCCGGCTTTTTATATGCAGCGGCCTTCCATGCTGTCGATGGCAACACGCCCGTACGTTCGAAGCGAAGATCGATGCCGGTCTTTTGGCCAAAGCCGAAAGGTTTCATGAAATCATGAATCGCATCTACGCCCAGATCATTGGCAAGAACGTAATAGTAGGTATCGCACGATTGCACGATCGATTTATACATATCGACTATGCCGTGCCCGCCTTCTTTATCGTCGCGGAATTTATGATTACCAAACCAGAAATAACCCGGATCGGAAATCGCATCTGACGGTTTGCGTTTGCCCAACTCCAGTGCCGCCAATGCCATAAACGGTTTGTACGTCGAACCTGGTGGATAAGCACCGGACAAAGGACGATTCAGAAGAGGGTGATCCGGCGAGTTATTCAGTGCATCCCAGTTTTGCTGATCAATACCTTCAACGAACAAATTAGGATCGAAGGTCGGCATCGACACATAAGCAAGCACGTCGCCAGTCGATGGCTCAATCGCAATCAAGGCGCCGCGTCGGTCACCAAACGCTTGTTCGACTACCTTCTGCAATTCGATATCGATAGACAGGATCAGATTATCGCCCGGCGTTGCCGCTGTGCGCGACAAGGTACGAATAGGACGACCACCAGCCGATACTTCAACTTCTTCGTAGCCGGTACGGCCATGCAACTTGTCTTCGTAATTTTTTTCCAGACCTTCTTTGCCGATATGCTCGGTGCCACGATAGTTAGTCGCATCGTCGCTATCGTCGATTTCCTTCGCTTCACGCGTATTGATACGACCGATATAACCAATCACATGCGAAGCAACTGCGCCCAGCGGATATTGACGGAACAGGCGCGCCTGGATTTCAACGCCGGGGAAGCGATAACGCTGCGCGGAAAAACGTGCGACTTCTTCATCAGTCAAACGTACGCGTATCGGTGAGCTGGCCAGATTGCGCGATTCTTCCTGCAGCTTCTTGAAGCGTCTTCTATCCTTGGGTTGAATATCGACCAGTGTGGCCAACTCATCGATCAGCGTTTCAAGATCGCCATTGATTTTTGATGGTGTGATTTCCAGCGTGTAAGCAGAATAATTACGCGCCAGCACGACACCATTACGATCAACTATCAGTCCGCGATTAGGCACCACCGGCACGATAGAAATACGGTTATCTTCCGCCTGCGCTACATAGTCATTGTGTTTATATACCTGCAACCAGATAAAGCGGGTCAGCAAACACGCGAACAGGATGAACACCACCACGCCGGCGACAGACAAGCGCAGGCGGAAGAGTTGTAGTTCGCGTTCGGTATTTTTTAATTCAGTCATTCGGTTTCAAATACCGGATAAACAACAGGGGAGGCGGCTTAAATGGGCCGCGTATCATCGCGATTGATCGCGCGACGTTGTGGTGCGAGCAAGATCCATGTCACGACTGGCCATAGCAAGGCTGCCACAACACTCTCAGTGAAATACAACCAGCCGGGGAAATTCCCGCCGACAAACAGTCGCACTATCACTTCGACCACTTGCGTCATCAATAACAACAGAAAGACATGCAGTGCCTGCGTACCATTGGGAAACCACAATACGCGTCTATGTATCATGATCGCAAAATACGACAGCAAGGTATAAGCCAATGCATTTTCGCCAAGCACAGCCGCATCATGCACATCCATCAGCAAGCCCATGCAGAAGGCAACGCCGATACCGACCTTGCGCGGTTGATGCATGCTCCAGAACACCAGTATCAGTGCAACAAAATCCGGTACGCCTATCCACTGTCCCCACGGTAGCAAGTTCAGTAAAAATGCCACGATCAAACTCACCACAATGAAAAGTGGGCTGGCCGGCAAAAGAATGTAATGAGGCTGATGGTTCATCGCGGAGCAGTCGCAGGCTGTGGTGCAGATGGTTGGGCGGGTTGTAGATCAATGCCCTTGCCGGAAGTTCCATTAGTACGGCTGGCAGCATGTCGCAGGATGCCGGCCATTTTGGTGTTCTTGTCTTTACTATCGTCCGCGGCGCGCGGCTCGAATTTGTTTTCGGTCAACAGTATCAGTAACTGGCGATTGCGATCGATGCCGGCCGATGGCTGGCAAATGATGCGTGCGAACGAATCGACTGATTTGTTTTCAACTTGCGATACCGTTGCGACAGCCAAACCTGGCGGATAAATACCATCGATGCCGGATGTCACCAGCACATCGCCTTTTTGAATATCAGCGTTGGTCGGCATGAAGCGCAAATCCAGCACATTAGATTGGCCGCGACCATACGCCACACTGCGCAAACCGTTACGCACGACCTGCACTGGAATCGCCTGATTCTTGTCCGTCAGCAGAGTTACTTCCGAACTGAAAGGGAACACGCGTGTGACTTGACCCACGACACCGACATGATCAATCACCGGTTGCCCGGCTTCGACGCCATGCTGACTGCCGCGATTGAGCACGATCTTGCGTGTGAAGGCATCACGGGTGTCGTACAGAATCTCACCCAACAAGGACTTCACCGGCAAGCGTTCGCTGGCGCCCAGCAATTGACGCAGTTGTGCATTTTCAGCAAGTAGCTGCTGCCCTTGCTGCAGGGTGCGTGCATCAAGCGTTTGCTGCAGTTTGAGTTTTTCGTTTTCGGCCTGAGCACTCGTCAGTGATGTGAAATAGTCACCAACGTAATAGAGTGCATCGCGCGGCGCCAAGGCGACGACTTGCAAAGGGTAGAGCGCGGTCGAGATGACTTGCCGCACGACTGCGAGTGAGCGCATGTGTGAATCCACACCCAGCAACACCAACGCAATCAAGGCGAAGAACACCATCTTTGCACGTGCCGATGCACCTTGTTTGAAGAGTGGTGGTGGGCTGTATTCCATGTATTACTTGTTGGAGAGCGTGCCGAAGAGCTTCACAACAAACCGCGCTGCCGAGACGTGATGTCCGGCAGCCGCGATCTGTGTTTCGAAGTGTTGTGCTTTCATGACATTGTTCATGTCAGCCAGTCTGAAGATAATGCGCTTGTGGACGATTATTCGTAAGAGAAGATCGAACCCAATTTATCCATGCGTTCCAGCGCCATGCCCGAACCGCGCACCACGCAAGTCAAAGGATCTTCTGCAACGATGACCGGCAAACCGGTTTCTTCCATCAGCAAACGATCCAGATCGCGCAGCAATGCGCCACCGCCGGTCAGCATCATGCCTTTTTCAGCAATATCAGCACCGAGTTCCGGAGGAGTTTGTTCCAGTGCGTTTTTCACTGCGGAAACAATGTTGTTCAGCGGGTCGGTCAGCGCTTCCAGGATTTCGTTGCTGGAAATCGTGAACGAACGTGGGATGCCTTCGGACAGGTTACGGCCCTTGACTTCCATTTCACGCACTTCGGAGCCTGGGAAGGCGGAACCGATTTCTTTTTTGATCGCTTCAGCGGTTTGTTCGCCGATCAGCATGCCGTAGTTGCGGCGGATGTAATTGACGATAGCCTCGTCGAATTTGTCGCCACCGACGCGGATCGAGCCTTTATAGACCATACCGCCCAGCGAAATGATGCCGACTTCGGTCGTACCACCACCGATATCGACCACCATGGAGCCAGTTGCGTCTGATACCGGCAAACCGGCACCAATCGCTGCTGCCATAGGCTCTTCGATCAGATATACCTGTGCTGCGCCTGCGCCCAGTGCCGATTCACGGATCGCACGGCGTTCCACCTGAGTGGAGCCGCAAGGTACGCAAATGATGATACGAGGGGAAGGTTTAAAGAGTTTGGTGTCGTGCACCATGCGGATGAACTGCTTGAGCATTTGCTCGGTAACGGTAAAGTCGGCAATCACGCCGTCTTTCATCGGGCGGATCGCCTCGATATTGCCCGGAACCTTGCCTAACATCTGTTTGGCTTCTTTACCGACGGCCATGATGGTTTTCTTGCCATTCGGGCCACCTTGCTGGCGAATTGCCACTACAGAGGGCTCATCCAACACGATACCTGCGCTACGTACATAAATCAGGGTGTTGGCTGTACCCAGATCGATTGCCAGATCATTCGAAAAGTAACTACGTAAAAATCCAAACATGAATTGTCCTGGTTGCGCAGCAATGGTGCGCTTAAGTAAAAGAAAAGGGTTTTATTAGCCGCGGCGGCCCAATATCGGCGCCAGCAAGGCATTAACCCGATATTCTACCTTATAATTTACCTTAAATTAGTCGTCTCAAAAGGCAAAAATATCCGCTTGATGCGCTATTTTGCGAAGCTTTTGCCAACACTAGAAGACTTTTGCTCCTTTCGATTTCCTTAACATTGAACAGCGGCCCGACCGCAATCCGACCATGTCCCTCGAACTTTCCGATGTCAAACGCCTATCAATGCTCGCGCAAATTGAACTGACCAACGAGCAATCCGTGCAAACGCTGGACAAGCTCAATGGTATTTTTGCCTTGGTTGAACAATTGCGTGCCGTCGATACCACGGGTATCGAACCATTGAATCACCCTATCGCCATGATGCAGCCAGATTTGTCGCTCCGCTTGCGTGACGATGTCGTCAGTGAAGCGAATCGTCGCGACGATTACCAACAAGTCGCACCGGCGACACAAGACGGTTTGTATCTGGTGCCTAAAGTCATCGAATAAATCGCCAGCGCTTTTTATTCAATGCGCACTTGGAGCAATTGATTGCTCCGACAACCGAACACCAGAAATTCACTATGCATACCAAGACACTTAAAGAATTATCCGCACTGCTGCATGCCAAGAAAATTTCCGCGACGGAGTTGGCGAATCTGTTTTTGGATCGCATCAAGCAAAGCGACTTGAACGCATTCCTGCACGTCGATCTTGCTTTGACTTTACAGCAAGCAGCGGCGGCAGATCAACGTCTGGCCAGCGGCGACACCACCGCATTGACCGGCATCCCGATTGCACACAAAGATATTTTCGTCACACGCGATTGGCGCTCGACTGCCGGTTCCAAGATGCTGGAAAATTACATCAGCCCATTCGATGCAACCGTCGTAGAAAAATTTAATCAAGCTGGCATGGTACATCTGGGCAAATTGAATTGCGATGAATTTGCGATGGGCTCATCGAATGAAAATTCCTACTTCGGCGCAGTAAAAAATCCGTGGGATAAAGCAGCTATTCCTGGCGGCTCTTCTGGTGGTTCGGCAGCTGCGATTGCTGCGCGTCTGGCACCAGCATCGACCGCAACCGACACCGGCGGCTCGATCCGCCAACCGGCAGCAATGTGCGGCGTGACTGGCATCAAGCCAACCTACGGCAGCGTCTCGCGCTTCGGCATGATCGCGTTTGCATCGTCGCTGGATCAAGGCGGCCCGATTGCAAAAACAGCGGAAGATTGCGGCATGTTGTTGAACGCGATGACAGGTTTCGATCCACGTGATTCGACCAGCATCGAACGCACGCAAGAAGATTTCACACGCGATCTGAATGCACCATTGCAAGGTTTGAAAATCGGCTTGCCACGCGAATATTTTGGCGAAGGTTTGGCTGCCGATGTAGAACAGGCAGTACGTGCTGCGCTCAAGGAATATGAAAAGTTGGGCGCGACATTGGTCGATATTTCTTTACCAAAAACCGAGCTATCGATTCCAACTTATTACGTCATCGCACCAGCGGAAGCATCGTCCAATCTGAGCCGCTTTGACGGCGTGCGTTACGGCTATCGCGCCAAGGATTACACTGATCTGTCGGACATGTATCGCAAGACGCGCTCGGAAGGATTCGGCGATGAAGTCAAACGTCGTATCTTGGTAGGCGCTTATGTACTGTCGCATGGTTACTACGATGCCTACTACCTGCAAGCACAAAAAATTCGTCGCTTGATCGCGCAGGATTTCCAGCAAGCATTCACACAATGCGACGTCATCATGGGACCGGTATCGCCAACTGTGGCGTGGGATCTGGGTGACAAGGCTGACGATCCTATCGCCAACTATCTGGCTGATATTTTCACGCTGTCCACCAGTCTGGCTGGTTTGCCTGGCATGTCGATTCCTTGCGGTTTCGGCCAGGGCGAAAAGAATGCGAAGCGCCCGGTTGGTTTGCAAATCATCGGCAACTATTTTGCCGAAGCGAAGTTGCTGAACGTCGCGCATCAATATCAACAAGCGACCGACTGGCATCTGCGCCAACCTGCCGAATAAAACGCCATCAGTACAGCGCGACGAACTTTAATACGCTAACTAGCGAGTAAGGAAATATATGCAGTGGGAAGTGGTAATCGGTCTGGAAACGCACACGCAGTTGACGACCCAGACAAAAATTTTCAGCGGCTCGCCAACACAGTTTGGCGCGGAGCCAAACACGCAAACATCGCCAGTCGATCTGGCCTTGCCAGGCGCATTGCCTGTGATGAATCGCGGCGCAGTGGAGCGTGCAATTCAATTCGGCCTCGCCATCGGCGCGACCATTGCACCGCACTCGGTGTTTGCACGTAAAAATTATTTCTATCCTGATTTGCCTAAGGGCTATCAGATCAGTCAGATGGATCTGCCTATCGTGCAAGGTGGCCGCGTATCGTTCGCAATGGAAGTCGACGGCAAAACAGAAATTCGTTCTGTGCAATTGACCCGCGCGCATCTGGAAGAAGACGCCGGCAAATCGCTACACGAGGATTACCACGGCATGACCGGCATCGACTTGAATCGTGCCGGCACACCGCTGCTCGAAATCGTAACCGAACCGGATATGCGCAGTGCAGTTGAAGCCGTCGCTTACGCCAAAGCCTTGCACACACTCGTCACCTGGATCGGCATCTGTGACGGCAATATGCAGGAAGGCTCGTTCCGCTGCGACGCCAACGTTTCTGTACGTCCAGTTGGACAAAAGGAATACGGCACACGCTGCGAAATCAAGAACCTGAATTCATTCCGTTTCCTCGAAGATGCGATCAACTACGAAGTACGTCGCCAGATCGAACTGATCGAAGACGGTGGTCGCGTAGTACAGGCAACCCGTCTGTACGATCCGGACAAAAAAGAAACGCGCGAAATGCGCAGCAAGGAAGATGCGCACGATTACCGCTACTTCCCTGATCCTGATTTGCCACCGCTGGTCGTCAGTGCAGAATGGATCGCTCGCGTACAGGCAGCGATGCCGGAATTGCCAGGCGTCATGCGTGAACGCTTTGTACGCGACTACAGCCTGTCGGAATACGATGCGGCAGTACTGACGCAATCGAAGGCCATGGCGAATTATTTTGAAGACGTGGTTGCCGCCGCTGGCAAGGAACAAGCCAAGCCTGCGGCCAACTGGCTGATGGGCGATGTTGCATCGACGCTCAATCGTGAAGACATAGAAATCGCTGCATCCCCAGTCACCGCCGTGCAACTCGCATTACTGTTGAAACGCATTGCCGACGGTACGATTTCCAACAAGATTGCGAAAGAAATATTCGGCGCAATGTGGGATGCCAAATCGAATAGCGCCACACTCGCGGATGAATTGATCGAATCGAAAGGCTTGAAGCAAATCTCCGACAGCGGCGCACTGGAAGCAATCATTGATCAAGTATTGGCAGCCAACGAAAAATCCGTTGCCGAATACCGTGCCGGTAAGGAACAAGCCATCAATGCCCTGATGGGGCAAGCGATGAAAGCCAGCAAAGGCAAAGCCAATCCAGCACAGCTTACTGAACTGCTGAAGAAAAAACTGACTGCATAAGCATCCGGTAAGCAAGTCAACCGCACAAAGCGCGCTCCGTAAAACGAGCGCGCTTTTTATTTTTCAGCTTCAACAATAAAAAATAATGCATGCGTGCAACATCGTCATGTCAGCTGATTTACATGCAAACTATTTTTGTCACTACGTGTCCAATCAGAGTCTTTCACTCGTCTATGGACAGTCCAATGAACACGCCAGATACACCAGCAGGCCCTACCGATCCCGGTGCCGCACGCCCAGAAGATTTGGGTTACCCGCTCGATATATCGGCTCATTTATCCAATGGAGAAGCCTCACACATCCTGCATACTCAGCACAGCACTCAGGTTCAATTATTCATCGATGCCTTGCAAATGAAACGTCCAGTTTCACACGATGTAGCATCGTCATTTCTTGAGTTTCTGTTGAAAGACACCATACCTGCTGACGCGCCGCAATTGACAGCGCACATGCATGCATGCAACTGGGAGCAATATCTGACGCCGCCGGAAACCCTGGATGAAATTGCACGTCGTGCGACAGATTTTTTCGATAGTGAAGCCGGTGTAGAGCTGAGTAATTTTTACACCAAGATCATTTCACGCACGACTATTTAAATCGTTTGCAAAATGTTCAAAAAATTGCTCCACGCCCAAAACAAAAGCGCACCCCATAAACGAGTGCGCTTTTAATTTTTCTACTGTGTTGTCTTCTATCGCGATGAAGCCGTTTGAGTAATCTCGCGATAACGCCGCAAAGTCAGATCGTATTTTTCATTGACCTGCGCAAGCTCCAGTTCGCTGTCTTGCACGCTCTTCTTCAATTCACGCACATCCTGCTCTGATCGCCCCAGCTTCGCTTGCAAAGCTGCAGAGACTCCACCTTTTTGTTTCTGCGCAGTGACTGCCGTTTGCGTCACAGCCAGTTCTTTCTCGGCATCCGACAAGGTACGCTTCTGCTGGGCGATTTGTTCATTCACGAGTTCGGTATCGCGCTTGCGTGCTGAGACGATATCGTCTTCGCTGCGATAACGTGCGGAGAGTGCGCGATCAGATCTTTTTCGTTCGTCAGCTGCAGCTTGTTCTGCTTTTTTCTTTTGCTGCTGCAGTTCCAGTACGCGCTTTTGCTCAGCGGTGAGCGGGGCGGCGATGTCTTTTTTTACTGCGCCGTTGCTGCTGTATTCACGTACAGCACGATCTGCGCATTCCGGGATCGGACGGTCGGAAGTGAGTGTATTGCCCGCAGCATCCTTGCACATATAGACCTTGGCGTGCGCAGATGCTGCAATAAACATCGAGAAGAAAAACAGTGTCTTGATTGCACCTTTCATTTCACTCCCCGAGAAGAATCACGATAGTTATGCCACGCCGTACCTCGTACGGTAAGCAGCGACAGCTTCTTTGTATTTCGCCTGCTCCGAATCCGCACCAGCATTCGACAGGTATTCAAACAGATCCGACAAATTACCTATCGATACCACCGGCATATCGTAGGTATTACTGACTTCCTGCACGGCAGAATGTGCTGACAATGCACCATCCTTACCAGACCGCTCCATACGATCCAGCGCAATCAGTACTGCGCATGGCGTCGCACCGGCGGCACGTATCATGTCGACAGACTCACGCACCGAGGTACCGGCTGAAATCACGTCATCGATGATCACTACGCGCCCTTGCAACTTGGCTCCAACTATCGTGCCGCCTTCGCCGTGATCCTTGGCTTCCTTGCGATTGAAGGCAAACGATACGTCGCGGCCTTTGTTCGCCAGCGCCACTGCCGTCGCCGAAGCGAGCGTGATACCTTTGTAAGCAGGGCCAAACAACATATCGAATTCGATGCCCGAATCGATCAGTGTCTGTGCATAAAACTCTGCCAGCGCTGCCAGCGTACCGCCTTGATTAAACAGACCGGCGTTAAAAAAGTAAGGCGATGTGCGACCAGCCTTGGTCACAAACTCGCCGAAACGCAGTACACCGGTTTCAACCGAAAACTTGATGAATTCTTGCCGTAAATTGTTCAAAACAACTCCATAACGGGTAAAAGTGACGAAAATTGTCGTTATTTGCTCGACTAAAGCCACATTTTAAAGCGTTATCGGGTCTGTATGCCTGTAAATGCAAAGCCCATGCCTGATCGATCAAGCCTTGCCCGGACTGAAAGCAAGCCGTACGGCATCGAATCGGTTATCCTGATCGCCTCATTTTTTTGAACGACGCTATGTTGAAAATTGTTTCTGCCAATCTGAATGGCATACGCTCCGCCGCTAAAAAAGGCTTCTTCCAATGGATGGCCAAGCACTCTGCCGATTACATCTGCGTGCAGGAATTAAAGGCGCAGGAAGCGGATATGACGCCGGACTTTCTGACACCTGAAGGTTATTTTGGCTACTTCCACTACGCCGAGAAAAAAGGCTATTCCGGCGCAGGCGTGTATTGCAAGACCAAACCGGACCATGTGCAAATCGGCTTTAACTGCCCTGAATTCGATGCCGAGGGACGCTATGTGCAATGCGATTTTGGCAATCTGAGCGTGATCTCGGTGTATTGCCCATCCGGTTCATCGGGCGAAGAACGGCAACAAGCCAAGTTCCGCTTCATGGACGTATTCCTGCCGCATCTGCAGGAACTGAAGGCGCAAGGACGCGAGTTCGTCATCTGCGGCGACTGGAATATTGCGCACCAAGAAATCGATCTGAAGAATTTCAAAGGCAATCGCAAGAACTCCGGCTTCCTACCAGAGGAACGCGCATGGCTGACACGTGTATTCGATGAAGTAGGCTTGGTTGACGTGTATCGTCATCTGCATCCAACCACCACCGAGGAATGCTATACATGGTGGAGCAATCGAGGTCAGGCTTATGCCAAGAACGTCGGCTGGCGCATTGATTACCAGGTAGCAACACCTGCACTGGCAGCGACGGCGCACACTGCTGCGATTTACAAGGATGAACGCTTCAGCGATCACGCCCCGTTGACGATAGGCTACGACTGGAAGGGCTAAGTGCATGACCGCTTTTCACGAAGCGGTCATAAAGCATTTTTATAATCCAGGACAACGCGGGGATCGCACGACTATTTCCGAAGAACTCATTTCACACATATCCGCGAGTGCGAACGCGACTATTTGAGAGGTAGTGCAAGGCGTGGCACGCAGTCAAGGGTGGTCCCTTGGCAAGCGGCGCAACGCAGCAATACACTCAAATAGTCCGTTCCCTCCGGGTTCTTACCAAAAGGGGCGCTGGCTGCGTTGTACTTCTTGCGCATAGGCCACTATGCGACGCGTCGCACGCCTTGCCAGCACCCCTTTTGGTAAGAACGCATCTCGCGGATATGTGTGAAATGAGTTCAACTTGCGGCCACCAGCGCATCGCAACTCAACCATTCTGGAAATAATCATGTCTGATCTACCGCATCCGTCACGCCGCCTAACCCTCAAATTCCTCGCCAGCGCACCACTGTTGCCGCTGGGCGCATCATCCGCACTACTTGCCGCCTGCAGCACGACCACCACAACTACGACCAAAGACTACGTTGCGACCAGCTTTACACCTATGGCTGCACCTACCTTGGCCAATGCCGCAGCAATGGCCAGCACTGCAGTCGGCTCTACGCTGAATGTGCATTACGGTGATAACTCGGTACAAAGCTATCAGCTTGCTTATCAACCATTCTTCATCACCGGCCAGCAAGTACCCGATGGTAAAGGTGGAAAAATATTGAGCGGTGGCTACTTCGACATCAACAACAAAGCCATCATCGATCGCTCCGTCGCCGGCAAGGAAAGACAAATCTTTTCAGATTCGCCGGATGGCACTTCTTTGCTGTCGCTACCGAATCCAACTGTAAGCAACATCAAAGGCAAGGCCGTCTTCGCCGTCGTGCAATTCGAATACACGACGCGCGATCAACTCGGCGCAGAAAGTGGCAAGAACAATGCCTACGGCACTTTGCCATCACCGATTGCAGTGTTGACGCTGGATCAGGATCAAGGCCATGGCAAACTCGGCTTGGTCAAATATCACAACGTCGATACATCCAGCGTGCATGGCTTGTGGATTACCTGCGGTGCCAGTTTGTCGCCGTGGAATACCCATCTCTCCAGTGAAGAATACGAACCGGATGCGCAGTTCATCAGCGACAATCCCTTCTTCAAAAAATTCAGCAAGAATTTGTTCGGCGACGAGAACAAGGCCAATCCATATCACTACGGTCATCTACCGGAAGTCACCGTCAATCCAGATGGCAGCGGCAGCATCAAGAAGCATTTTTGCCTCGGCCGTATTTCGCACGAACTGATACAAGTCATGCCGGACAATCGCACCGTCTTGATGGGCGACGATTACACCAACGGCGGCTTCTTCATGTTCATCGCCGATAAGGAAAAAGATTTGTCGGCAGGTACTTTGTATGTCGCGAAAGTCGGCGCGGGTTTCTCGGTCGATCCTGCAGCACCGGGCGCTGCACTGAGCTGGATTAAATTGGGACACGCGAGCAGTACAGAAATCGAAAAGCTGGCCAACACCTTGAAGCCTTCCGACATCATGACCAGCGTCAAAGCAGATCCAAACGACGCCAGTTACACCAAGCTGTATGCCGACGGCATTGCGAATTGGGTCAAGCTCAAACCTGGCATGGAACGCGCCGCAGCCTTCCTGGAAACACATCGCTACGCGAATCTGGTCGGTGCCAGCATGGGCTTTACCAAGATGGAAGGCACGACCGTCAACATCAAGGACAAGATTGCCTATTCAGCGCTGCAGAATATTCAAAACTCTATGGTGAAAAACGATCCCGCATGGAATCCAGCCAGCGGTATCACGGTAGACAAAGCCATTGTTGCCGGCGGCGTGTTCGCGCACAAACTGACGGGCGGACAACGCGACGCCAACGGCGCAGCGATTGCCAGCGAGTGGGTGCCAGTACAAACCCGTGCCTTGCTGATCGGTGAAGACATCGCTGCCGATGCCTTGGGCAATCTCGCCAATCCAGACAAGATTGCCAACCCGGACAATCTGAAGTTCTCAGAAAAAATGCGCACGCTGTTCATCGGTGAAGATAGCAGCACGCATGTGAATAATTTTCTGTGGGCTTACAACGTTGATACTAAAAAACTGGCGCGCATCATGTCCATGCCATCCGGTGCCGAAGCGACCGGCTTGCATGCGGTCGATGAAATCAATGGCTGGACTTACATCATGAGCAACTTCCAGCATGCTGGCGACTGGAGCGGCAAATTGCATAGCAAGGTCAAGAACACATTGGATCCTTTGATCAAGGCCAACTACAACGACCGATTCAGCGCCGCAGTTGGTTATCTGACGGCTGATCCGGCTCAACCAAAATTATCTAAAGCATAATTTCAACCATTCAATGCTGATATGTAATTAAAGGTAGGTACACCAAGGTGTGCCTACCTTTTTCTCATATCACCGCACGCAATTCGGTTGAACACAATACAATTCAGCATTGCGCCAGTTCGCCGCACCCCCTCTACTACCTCATGTCCACTGATTCCCTATTGTCCGTACCATCACGCTTTCCCCGTTTACAGTCAGCGGCCACGCCTTTCCTCTTCATACTGCTAGGCGTGATCTATGCCTCATGGGCAGCACGCATCCCGGCGATACGCGATGTCTTGCAATTAAGTCCGGCGCAACTAGGCATAGTCTTGCTGGGCGGCGGCTTTGGCGCGGTCGCTTCATTTCCACTGGCTGCATGGTTGGTTGGCCACTTTGGCGGACGACGCGCAGCCTGGTATGCCGGCCTCGGCTTGATTGTCGTATTGCCGGCGCTTGCACTCGCACCGACTATGTTGTGGCTGGTCATTGCTGCGATTGTTTTAGGCGCGGCATCTGGTTGCTTTGACGTTGCCATCAATGCGATAGGTACCGCACATGAAAAACTTGCCGGACGCTCCACCATGTCGCTCTTGCATGCATGGTTCAGCGTAGGCGCAGTAAGCGGCGCGCTATTCGGCAGCGCGATGGCTGGTTTTGGCATTACACCTGTTGTGCATTTCAGCGTCACCGCACTCGCCTTGTTGCTGCCTTTATATATCGCTTACCAAGCCTTGCCGCCGGAGCAAGTTGAGAAGCCTACGAGCAAACAATACTTCGCGATTGCGCACGGTCCGTTGGTTGCACTCGGCATCATCGGTTTTTGTGGTGCGGTGGCAGAAGGTTCGATTGCTGACTGGAGCGGTGTCTTCATGAAAGACCGGATGGGCGCACATGATGGCGTTGCACCGCTGGCGTATGCCGGCTTTGCAGCCTTGATGTTGTTGGCGCGTTTGGTGTGTGACCGCTTGAAGGATAGCTATGGTGCACGTCGCGTCGTGGCTGCTGGCGCTTCGCTGGCGGCATGCGGGATTTTTATTGCAGTCGCCGCTTTCAATATACCGCTGACCATACTCGGCTTTGCCTTGGCTGGCGCCGGCTTCGCTTCCGTTTTTCCATTTGTCTTCAGCTCGGCCGGTCGTCATGGTGCAACAGCATTGGCGGCAGTCGCCACCTTCAGTTACAGCGGTGGCTTGATCGGGCCACCTGTCATTGGTTTTCTGGCGCAAGGTTGGGGCATGCAAGTTGCGCTTGGTTTGATCGGCGTGATGGCGATTGCAATTGCCATCTCTGCCAGTCGCGCGCGCTGGCTCGAATAAATTTCAGGACTTAATTGCGACTCTGCTTGCGTCTCAATCTGAGCGCAGCAGTAGCCGACATATACAGCAAGACCAGGCCACCACTCAGCAGCATTTCATCCATCCAGTCAAAACGCTCATCGAAGGCATCGCCCAGTATCGCCAGTGTGAGCAACACTAGAATTAGGTGCGCACAAAATACCGGCAAAGATGCAGCACCTATCGTTTCAAGAAATTTGAAACGAGGGAAACGCCAATGTTCGCTACTGCCAAGGTGCATGACGATCACCAGCAACGCAAAGAAATTCAGCAAGCGCAATGGCCCCAAATGCCATTTATCCAGGCCAAGGTTGAGGGCGTCATTACCCGGGAACGGCACTTGGCCGACCAGATGCCGCCAGATGAAAAACAAGATGGCAAGTGCTACCGCCGCGCTCAACAAGCGTGGCGAGAACGGTTTGCGCTGTCTCAATACGCCGTTGGCGTCCAGCGACCCCAGCCACAAACCAAACACCCACAATAACTGCCAGGCAAAGGTTTCAAAGGAGCCAGTCTCGCGGAACGGTATCGGCAAGCCAGTAAGCGATACCAATATGCCGTACAGGAAGGAAGACAAACCAAATTGCGCGGCGAGCCATAAGGCAATGCTCACGATGAAGATGCCACGCCAGCCATGCCGCATTCCATGCGCCAATATCCACGGGCTGATCAGCAGTAGCATCACATACAGCGGCAAGATATCGAGCAGCGGTGGGTTATAGATCAGCAACATGCCACCCAGCAAACCCGTAATGGGACTCTCCAGATAAAAACCAATTAAGTTTTTCAATCCAGGTTGGTCAAATTTCAGACCCAGCGCTGCAATCAAGGTGAACAGCAGGAGCAAGCAAGCGACATGGCAGGCATAGACGGTCAAGGTGCGTTTGAAGAATGCCTTGCGCATTGCCTCCACACCATCGCGCAAGGCCTTCCGTGTATAAATCATGCCGGCCATAAATGCTGACAGCATGACAAAACCTTCGGCCGCCGATACATAACCCAGCGTTTGCCCAAATCCAACACTGAAGCGCGTAGGCAGGTGCGTAGAAAACATCATGACCAACATCAAGCCGCGCAGGGCATCAAGCTCCCAGCGGCGCGGTATTAATTTATTCATTTGATGATATCGACAAACATTCTCAGTCTGTCTTGAAAAACTGTAGGTACTTGCGCGGGCTCAAGCATGAACCGCAATAGACTCGTGTTTCCAGCTAAGGTTCACGATGCGAACCAGGCTTGCATGAAATGCGGAAACAATCCGACGGGAAAGTTTAAGACCCTAGAGGGGAATAGATCAGGAAATAGATGCCAATGGCAAATTCAATAATAGATTTTGCGGCTTGATGCGCAGAATTTCATCAGCATTCATCGCGCAGGCAAGATAAACCGGACGACCGGCCACATCTGCACGCACCACCGCAGGGTCGACAAAATCAAGTTGGAATAACGACAGGATGCGACGATTGCGCTCTTCATCCAATTCCACGCCTGCGTACAAATCATTCAAGATGCCGGTAGCCTCTGCATCAAGTCCGATATGCCAGGCCCAGTGTTTTGCTTCGATAGATCGCAATGGTCTGACCACCACGGCAACACCGTAAAAATGGTCTATCCATTTTTCAATCACACGGCAAAAGGCCGTCAATGCAGCGCGGCCATAAGCAAAGCTGATGACGGTATCGTGCCGCTCATTACGCGCCCAATAAGTGTCAGCATTTTCCTGATCGATCACATCAAGTTCTACGCGACGTGGTTTGGTATTGGCTTCTATCAGTAGTCTGCCGATATCGCCGTAGTTGCCACCGGTCGCGTGCAGTTCTACAGTCGCTGCATCCGCCAACATCACGGCACCATCTTCAATCGCGACCTTTTGCTTGCGGAAAAACAATTCAGCAGCACGCACTTGCAAAGGTTCTTCGCTGCCAGCCAGCATGCCTTGTACGATCATTTGCGTCAGTTGATCGATAAAGACAGGCGGAGCCGTCACGCTACCAGCGCGGAACAATTCAAGATAAGCTGCTTCCAGCGTAGGCGCAGCGAACAAGCGATCGCGCCACGCCAACAAGACGCGATAGTTATCCTGTGCATCGATATCTTTCAGGGCAGCAATCTCTGCCTCAGATACTGCGCGCCGCGGTGCAGCTAACAAAGCAGCATGCAAGGCAAGTTCCTGCGCGCAAGACTCTGCAATAGGTGCGACTTCAGGTCTATGCCACCATGCACGCAATAAAGCATCGCTCAACAACAAGCGGCCATCGGCATCACGCCCGGCAAGCTTGAAGCCGGAATGCGACCAAAATTCTTGCTGGGCGAGGGCCGACATTATTTGAAAAACCTTTTCTCGCCAGTCTTCAGGTCCAGTTCGTAGCGCACGCCGTTTTCAGTCAGCAGCATGTCCGGCGGTTCTTCACCTGCCAATACGCCGTAGTTCACCGGCAAGCCTTCACCTTTGCGGATCAGTTCATCCGCACGTTCGTACACATTCGGACAACCGGTTTCTGCCATCAGAGATTGAACGATCGCAACTTTCCACGCATCGACACCGGCCGACTGGAATTCACAAATCAAATAACCCTTTTGGTCGCCATACCAATCGACCAGCAAACCCGACAATTCATCTTCATCGCCGATCACCAGCGGCAAACGCTTGGCAGCACCGATCCGTTTGCCTTTGGCAGCATCTATGCGCTTATGCACTGCAACTTTGACCCGGCGCTTGATCAAAGCGTGATCGACTGGTTGCTCTTCGTCAAATGTCCATACGCGCGCGCGTATCTGCGATTTGGGTGCATGTGCAGCACGCGCGAGAAATTTACCCGATGACGAGCGCACAATTGCGGTCCCGCCGGATTTCATGCGCTCCGCCGGCTTGCCGTCGACCCACTCGACTGCCGATGCGTAGATCCATGGCTGGCGTTCGAGCAGGCTTTTTTCTTTGCCTTGTTTAATAGTAATGATCAGCATGGGAATAAATATAGTGCGCAGTAATTGAAGGACTCCATGATAAACCGCAACGTGGCCGAATAAAGATTTGCTTTGTGTTTGGCAAGCAAAATGACGGGGAAGTCAGCATTATCGATACAAGCCACCTCGCATCGCTTGCTGCATATGCGCTCTTGTGTCAGCATCTCCTCCTGTCAGCACGACGCCGACATCCCCTCCAATCAAGGTAAGAAAAGATGATTTTTCGCAACAGCGGTGTAGCACGGCGCTCATGGTCAGACACTCTCAAGGTCTATCGCGAAACCGCCACCTTGCGCATGCTGTTCCTTGGATTCTCCGCTGGCCTGCCTTTAATGCTGGTACTGGGCACGCTCAGCTTCTGGCTGCGTGAAGCGGGCATAGACCGCAGCACCATCGGTTACCTGAGTTGGGTTGGCCTCGCGTATGCCTTCAAATGGATGTGGGCACCTTTGGTCGATCGCATGCCGATTCCTCTGCTGACGCGCTGGATGGGACGCCGCCGCAGTTGGTTGTTGCTATCGCAACTGGCAATCATGACCGGCTTGGTTGGCATGGCGCTCAACGATCCGCATCTGGCGTTGCAACCGGTCGTCTGGTGCGCGCTGATGGTGGCCTTCGGCTCGGCCACGCAAGATATAGCACTCGATGCGTTCCGCATTGAATCTGCTGATACCGACAGACAAGCTGCGCTCGCAGCCAGTTATCAAACCGGTTATCGCCTTGCCATGATCTGGGCTGGCGCAGGTGTGTTGTGGATCGCCGCACGTGCTGAAATTAGCGGCGCGGGTGCCTATCAACCCGGCGCATGGCGCGTCGCTTATTTGGCGATGGCGGTATCGATGCTGGTTGGTGTGGCAACGGTGTTGTTCTCTGCCGAACCAGTGCGCCGCATACTGCCTCCGGCTAAAAATGTCGCAGCCTGGTTGGACGATGTCGTGATCGGCCCTTTCCGCGAATTCATCGTGCGCTATCGCTGGCAAGCGTTACTGATCCTTTCCCTGATCGCTATCTATCGCATCAGCGATGTAGTGATGGGCATCATGGCCAATCCGTTTTATGTGGACATGGGTTACACCAAGGATGAAGTCGCGGCAGTGACCAAAATATTCGGCGTCATCATGACGCTGGTCGGCGCCTTTATCGGTGGCGCATTATCGATGCGCTTCGGCATGATGCGCATACTCGCACTCGGCGCGATCTTGAGCTCGGCCACCAATCTCTTGTTCGTCTGGTTGGCCGGACACGGCCATGATGTGCAAGCTTTGGTGTTGGTGATTTCTGCCGACAATCTGGCAAGTGGTATCGCGAGTGCGGCCTTCATCGCCTATCTGTCCAGCCTGACCAATGTCAGTTACTCGGCGACACAATACGCACTGTTCAGTTCGATGATGTTGTTGCTGCCAAAATTTCTGGCTGGCTATTCCGGCGCGTATGTAGACGCCTTCGGCTACGGCAGCTTCTTTACCGGTACAGCCTTGTTGGGACTGCCGGTAATCGTACTGTTGTGGTTCGCTGCCAAGACTGCGCCGAAAACGAACCACACCAGCTAGCGATTATTGCTTCTTGCGCAAACGGAACACAGCGAGGCTGCCGCGCCAGTTAGGCAGGAAGTTGATCGGCTTGCCTTCGTCCAGCGCTACGCGTTCGACCACTTCCAGTCCAACTTCATTGGCTAACTCTTCAAAGTCCTTGATCGTTGCGCAACGCAAGTTCGGCGTGTCATACCATTCGTAAGGCAGACTTTTCGACACCGGCATGCGACCGCGCAACAAGGCAATCCGGTGCGGCCAGTATGCGAAGTTAGGGAAGGACACAATCGCATCGCGACCTACGCGTGAGATATCACGCAACACGCCTTCGACATCTTTCATCATCTGCAACGCAGACAAACACAACACTGTATCGAATGCGTTATCGGCAAAAATCGCCAAGCCTGCTTCCAGATCGCGCTGTATCACAGAGACGCCACGCGCGATACAGATAGGAATTTCCTTGTCGTCGATCTCGATACCGTAACCGCTGCATTGCTTGTCCGATTGCAGATAGTCCAGCATCACGCCATCACCGCAACCAAGATCCAGCACTTTGGTGCCGTTGTTAACCCAATGCGCGATAAAGGCGAGGTCGGGACGCAATGCGCTCAATTGTTCAAAGTTCATGCGCTTGCTCCTGCTTTCAAACTACCATTTTCGATTTCGCGATACGCACGTTCAAAATACGAACGCACCACATTCATGTAACGCTGATCATCGAGCAGGAAGGCATCATGTCCGTGCGGCGCATCGATTTCTGCATAGGTCACGGTGCGATTATTGTTGACCAGCGCCTGCACCATTTCATGGCTACGCTCAGGCGAAAAACGCCAATCGGTCGAGAACGACACCAGTAAAAATTTCGCAGTGGTATTCGACAAAGTCTTGGTCAAATCGCCACCGAAATCTTTCGCCGGATCAAAGTAATCGAGTGCCTTGGTAATCAGTAAATAGGTATTCGCATCAAAGTAAGTAGAGAACTTGTCGCCTTGATAGCGCAGATACGATTCGATTTCAAAATCGATGCCGAAACCAAATTGATAGGAACCGGAACGCAGGTCGCGACCAAACTTGGCCGCCATATCGTCATCCGACAAATACGTGATGTGACCTAACATGCGCGCCACACGTAAGCCGTTCTTAGGCACCACGCCGTGCGAATAGAAATCGCCGCCGTGATAATCCGGGTCGGTCAAAATTGCCTGCCGCGCGACATCATCGAAAGCAATATTTTGTGCCGTCAATTTAGGCGTAGAAGCAATCACCACACAATGACGCAAACGATCTGGGAACAAAATGCTCCACGCCAACGCTTGCATACCACCCAGCGAACCACCCATCACTGCTGCGAATTGCTTGATACCCAAAGCATCGGCCAGACGCGCATGCGACTGCACCCAATCCTCGACCGTCACCACAGGGAAATGTGCGCCGTACTGTTTGCCAGTCGCCGGATTGATGTGCATAGGACCGGTCGAGCCAAAGCAGGAACCGAGATTATTGACGCCTATGACGAAGAAACGATTGGTATCGAGCGGCTTGCCAGGACCGACCATATTGTCCCACCAGCCCGTGGTGCCGGCATCTTCGCTATAGCTGCCAGCGACGTGATGCGACGCGTTCAGCGCATGGCAAACCAGAACTGCATTCGAATGATCTGCATTCAGCGTGCCGTAGGTTTCATACACCAGCGTGTAGTCGGTAAGTTCCGCACCGCTCTGCAAAGGCAGCGGTGTCGAGAAAAACATGGATTGCGGTGAAACGATTCCGAGTGAGGTCATGTTATCTATTCAGGAGAAGGGCGCTTGCATGCGGCACTTGTTTCTCAGGTACTTCAAAAAAACAAAAGCCCGAAAGCGATACGCTTATCGGGCTAAATTCGAGACTCAGTTTCGAGCACGCTTTAGCCGTATTTATTATGCGCCCGCAAGCTGATGTCAAATCGGCGCAATGCCATAAGAATAAACAAGTCGCCCCGTGCCGTCAAACGGGTGCCAGATAGGCAAGTCGTAAATGGCCGATGCATAACACCCAATAAGTGCATAAATGACAATTATGACCGCTCGCCTCCTGTCAGTCTTCCAAAGCGAAAACACGTTTTCATTTCTCAGCCTTTCATCCTGCACTCCAGTGCTAAACTTGCCGACAATCCCGAGACCAGTTAAACAGCAAAAATAACGCTGCTAATCGCACAGCTATTCCGAAAGCGTTCATCTAGAAAATGCTTATTTTCACGAAAAATATTGCGCAAACCGCCTTGCATGCCACACCCTTTAGCCGCCTCCCGCTTTACACCACCGGTATCCAATGAGCGCCTTACCAACCAACGACAAGCCACATCCTCAGTCGCTCACCGATCTGTTTGTTTCCTTTACCTTGCTCGCCTTGCAAGGTTTCGGCGGCGTAATGGCCATCGTGCAGCGCGAGTTGGTCGAGAAAAAAAAGTGGCTGACACAAGAAGAATTTGTTGAAGACTGGGCCGTCGCGCAAATCATGCCCGGCCCCAATGTGGTGAATTTATCGATCATCATCGGCGGCCGTTATTTCGGCTTGCCCGGTGCACTTGCAGCATTGAGTGGCATGTTGTTGTGCCCACTGCTGCTGATACTCACCATTGCGATTATTTACGCACCGTATGCCCATGATCCGAGGATCGTCGATACCTTGCGCGCGATGGGCGCTGTCGCCGCCGGGCTTATTCTGGCAACCGGCGTCAAACTGGCGCGTGGCTTGAAAAACAATCCACTCGGACCACGCCTGTGTATCGCACTCGGCTTTCTATGCTTTAGCGCTGTCGCACTATTACGATTGCCGCTGATTTATCCACTGTTCGGACTCGGCCTTATCAGTTGTGTGCTGGCTTATCGAAAGCTTGCACCATGAGTGATACCTTGCGTCTCGCCATGCAGTCCGCTGATTGGCTGCATCTGCTCCTGCACTATATGTCACTGTCGCTACTGTCATTAGGCGGTGCGATTGCAGCAGCGCCGGAAATGCATCGCTATCTAGTGGCAGAACAACACTGGCTAACTGACCCTCAGTTCAGCACGTCGATCACGCTTGCACAAGCAGCACCCGGACCGAATGTCTTGTTCGTTGCGCTAATGGGATGGAACATAGGTTTAAATGCGGGCGACATGGCAACGGGGCTATTCGGCATGACAGTGACGATGGTCGGGATACTGCTGCCCAGCACGACGTTCACGTATCTGGCCACACGCTGGGTACACCGCAATCGCGAGTTGCGCGCCGTACGCGCCTTCAAATTGGGGATGGGACCTATCGTGGTGGGCTTGGTGTTTGCCACCGGCTGGATACTCGCCAGTGCGCACAGCACACCATCGGAAGATTGGCCGCTCTGGCTGATTACCTGTGCGGCGATGTTTCTGATTCTGCAAACCCGCATACACATACTGTGGCTGCTGGCGGCTGGTGCTTTGTTGGGGTGGTTCGGACTGGTGTAGAAAATGGCGCGCTCACCAGCGCGCCTGGCACCTGATTACAGGATACGCAGTTTTTCCACCGCTTCGGCAATCGCCGCCGGTTCAAACGTGCGTGCGATTTTTCGTGTTGCCGGTACCAACACACCCAAATCGCTATTCAGAATTTCATTCTTCACTGCCAGCAATTGCGATGGATGCATCGAGAATTCACGCAAGCCCATGCCTAACAGCAAGCGCGTCATACTGATATCGCCCGCCATCTCACCGCAGACAGAAAGCGGCACACCGGCTTTGGCCGCAATCGCAATCGTAGTCGACAACAAGTACAGCACGGCAGGATGCAGCGGGTTGTACAAGTGAGCAACTTCGTGATCGACGCGATCGATTGCCAGCGTGTATTGAATCAAATCGTTCGTACCTATCGACAGAAAATCCATGCGCTTGATGAAGAGCGGCAGCGTCAAGGCAGCTGCAGGAATTTCTATCATTGCGCCTACCGGCATCTCTGGATCAAACTTGATTTTCTCTGCGCGTAACTGCGTCTTCGCTTGCTCTATCATCAGCAAGGTTTGATCGATCTCGAACGCATGTGCCAGCATAGGCACCAGCATTTTGACCGGACCAAACGCGGAGGCACGCAAGATCGCGCGCAATTGTGTCAGGAACATTTGCGGCTCGGACAGACAAAAACGAATCGCACGCAAACCCAGCGCTGGATTGAGTGCGGTCTGCTCGGCAAAATCCAAAGGTTTATCGGCACCGATATCCAGCGTACGTATCGTGACCGGACGCCCCTTCATCGCAATCACTGCACGTTTGTAGGATGCAAATTGTTCATCTTCCGACGGCAATTGATTCGCGTGTCCGGTGCGCCCCATGAACAAGAATTCAGAACGGAACAAGCCAACGCCATGCGCGCCAGCATCCATTGCATGACCGCAATCGTCTGGGAATTCGATATTTGCCAGCAAGGTAATCGGCGTGCCATCTAGAGTCAGCGATGGCGTTTTTTTCAGCTTGCCGAGTTTCTTGCGATCACGAATCTGACGCGCCTGCTTCTCGCGATATTGATCGAGCACAACCGATGTCGGATCCACCACCACCACGCCGGCATCACCGTCGATGATGATCCAGTCGCCTTGCACTATCAGCGCAGAAGCATTGGAGACGCCAACCGTCGCTGGAATATCCAAGCTACGCGCAACGATGGCGGTATGCGAGTTCTGCCCACCGACGTCGGTAATGAATCCATTGAAGGCGCGGTTACGAAACTGCAGCATGTCTGCCGGTGAAATATCGTGTGCCACGACAATCATGCTGGCACTGCCTTCGCTGCCATCGGCCTTCGGCAACAGATTGGCACTACCGGTCAATACTTTCAGCACACGCTCACCGACTTGCTGGATGTCGGCTCTGCGTTCACGTAAATAGGTATCTTCGATTTCTTCAAACTGCGCAGACAATTCTTCAATCTGCGTGACCAATGCCCACTCAGCGTTGTAATAACGCGAACGTATGATATCCAAAGGCATTTCGGAAATCATTGGATCGGAGAGGATCAACGCATGAACGTCGATGAATGCGCCCAGCTCTGCTGGTGCATCTTTCGGCAACTCGTTCCAGATGTTTTGTAATTCGGCATGCACAGTAGCGATTGCCGATTGCAGTCGCGCGACTTCAGCCTCGACTTGATCGTCGGCTACCAGATAATGCTGCACATCGAGCGCGGCTGGCGCAAGAATATGCGCGCGACCGATTGCGATGCCGCGCGATACTGGAATGCCGTGTAGCGTAAAAGAAGTCATCGGGATCGGTCCGAATCTATAGGGCCTGAAGACAATACGAAAATGAAGCCTGCAGATGCAAGCAAGGCGCTTGCCACGTCTACTGGCTTACTCGCCTTCACCGAATTTATTTTGAATCAGCAGTTCGAGCGCATCGAAGCACTCTTTTTCGTCCGGTCCGTCGGTCTCCAACGTGACCTTTGCGCCCTTGCCGGCTGCCAGCATCATGACTCCCATGATGGACTTGGCGTTGACCCGACGCTTATTGCGCGTCATCCAGACTTCGCTTTTGTACTTGGCGGCTAATTGTGTCAGTTTGGCCGATGCGCGTGCATGCAGACCGAGTTTGTTGATAATTTCAATTTCTTGTTCAATCATTTTTCTTATAGATTTGAATTCAAATTAATTAGGCGAAAGCCGCACACGGTTGTCTACCCTTACCGCGCCGCCCTGACCACCCGCCAGTGCCATTTCCACTACTACATCCAGCGTATCTTGCCGATACGTAATTGCGCGCAACAACATCGGCAAACTAATACCGGCAATGACCGCCACGTTCGGTACATTGCACAAGCCCAATGTACAGTTCGATGGTGTCCCGCCCATGACATCGGTAATAACCAGCACGCCAGCACCGTCGTCGAGGCCGACGATGGCCTTCTTGGCGAGTTGCTCGACTTCCTTCGTGTCCTGATCTGCGTTGACATCGACCGCATCCAGTCGTTCCGGACGTGTGCGGAACACATGGGTTGCCGCCGAGATAAAGGCTTGCCCCAAAGGTGCGTGCGTCAATAACAGGATACCGACCATCTATTTAATTAATCCAAACGTTTTTCACGACAGAATTGCCGGCAAAATCCGGCAAGTCCCATCAAATACTTAGGAATTCCATGTTTCAGCGTGCTTTTCCAGCGCATCGATGAACATTGCAGCGACATCGAAGCCGGTTTGCTGTTTGATTTCCTGGAAGCAAGTTGGGCTGGTTACATTTAATTCAGTCATGTAATTACCAATTGCGTCCAATCCTACCAGTAACAAGCCTCTTTTTAACAAAAGTGGCGCCAAAGCCTCACCGATTTCGCGGTCGCGTGCCGATATTTCACGCGCCACACCGATTCCGCCTACCGCCAGATTACCGCGGATTTCCGTACCCTGCGGAATGCGCGCCAGGCAGTAAGGCACGACTTGTCCACCTATTAACAAAATGCGTTTATCGCCTTCGGTAATCTCTGGAATATAACGCTGCACCATAATGGTTCGATGACCGTTATCCGACAGCGTTTCGATAATGGAGCCCAAGTTTAGCGCATCGTCCTTGACGCGGAAGATGCCAGCGCCGCCCATGCCGTCCAGCGGCTTGAGGATGATGTCGCGATGTTCTTGATGGAATGCGCGCACGCGGGCGGCATCACTGGTAACCAGCGTAGGCGCGATGTATTGCGGGAATTGTGCAATTGCGAGCTTTTCATTAAAGCTGCGTACCGCTTCCGGCTTGTTGAAGATACGCGCGCCTTGCTGCTGTGCCAACTCCAGCAAGTAGGTCGCGTAGATGTATTCCATATTGAAAGGCGGATCGGTCCGTTCCAGCACTGCGTCGAAGGCCGTCAGCTCCTGCGCTGTCGGCGCATCTTGGCGATACCAGTCATCCTGCTCGCCGCCAGTCAGCGTTACGCGTGACACGTTCGCGATGACCTTGCCGCCTTCGAAGGCCATGTCCTTGTGTTGAAACACATGGATGGTATGGCCGCGACGCGCCGCTTCGGCCATCATCGCGTACGTCGTGTCCTTGTAAATCTTGAAACCATCCAGCGGATCGGCAACAAAAGCTAATTTCATTCAATACATCCTGAGAAGCGCGCTACCCGACTGAGTCTGGGTATGCATGTGATTGGTGGGCATATTTGCAAACCACTCAATTGTGACACCAAGTCGATTTTTTCACCGAGGAAGTAAATTCGCCACCGGTTAGGGTGGCGAATTTAGCATTAATACACTTCTGGATTAGGATCGGTTTTTTCCATTTCCAGCGAGGCCGCCAGCAAGGCCAGTCGCGCAACGACGCCATACATATAGAAACGGTTAGGCGCAGCGGTACCAGGCTTGGCTTGATAATCTGGCAATGCATGCTGATGAGCAAATGCCAGCGGCACGTAATGCGCACCCGGCGCATTCAGATTTTCATCATTGCCACGTTCTGCGTGCACACGGTAGAAACCGCCAACCACATAGCGATCTATCATGTAGACCACAGGTTCTGCGACCGATTCATTGATGTGTTCAAAAGTCGGCACGCCTTCCTGAATAATCACGTCCGTGACTTCCAAGCCATCTTTGACGACCGACATCTTGTTACGCTGCTTGCGGTTCAGATCCTTGACTTCGCTTGCATCGTGCACGGTCATGATGCCCATGCCGTAAGTACCGGCATCGGCTTTGATGATGACGAACGGTTTTTCCTTGATGCCGTATTCCTTGTACTTCTTGCGCATCTTCGCCAGCAAGGTATCTACGTTCGAGGCCAGGCAATCTTCACCGGTATGTTCGTTGAAATTGACGTTCTCGCATTTCATGAAATACGGATTCAGCATCCATGGATCAACGTCGATCAACTTGGCAAATTTCTTGACCACTTCATCGTAGGCGGAGAAGTGATTAGTTTTGCGCCGCACAGCCCAGCCGGCATGCAAAGGTGGCAACAGATTTTGCTCGTTCACGTTTTCCAGTATCGACGGCAGGCCGGACGATAAATCGTTGTTCAGCAAAATGGTGCAAGGATCAAAGTTCTTCAAACCGACGCGGCGACCATTGTGCGAACGCTCCAGCGGTTCCAGCGTCAAGGTTGTGCCATCCGGCAGCTCAATCGGCGTCGGTCCGGTAACGTCTGGCGATAAAGAGCCAAGACGGACATTCAAACCGGTTTGGCGGAAGATCTGCATCAAACGAGCGACGTTTTGCAGATAGAAGGTATTGCGCGTGTGTCCTTCAGGGACCAGCAATAAATTCTTAGCGTCCGGACAATATTTTTCAATCGCCGCCATCGCAGCCTGCACAGCCAGCGGCAACATTTCTGGCGAAAGGTTGTTAAAACCACCAGGAAATAAATTGGTATCGACCGGTGCCAGCTTGAAACCGGCATTACGCAAATCGACCGAGCAATAAAAGGGCGGCGTATGTTCCTGCCATTCCAGCCGGAACCAGCGCTCGATGGCTGGCGTAGCGCTCAGGATTTTTTTCTCAAGGTCGAGCAGCGGACCATTCAAGGCCGTGACGAGATGCGGAACCATATAAACCTTATGTGCTGAACTATCGTTAATTGAAGCTGATTCTAACGGGAAATACCGCTTGCGTCGTCCGCATTGCAATCGGATTTGCTCAATTTGGCATACGTAGATTAGGGCTGAAAAGCTTTTTTAAAGCCCCAAATGAAAAAAGCGCCTCGTTAAGAGGCGCTTTTACAAACCCCGCTTGCGCGGGGCCCGTCATTTCAAACACAACGATCAGGAGTGATACGCTGTTTCACCGTGGCTGGTGATGTCCAGACCTTCGCGTTCTGCTTCATCAGAGACACGCAGACCGATAACCAGATCAACCAGTTTGAAGATGATGAAAGCAACGACTGCAGTCCACACGATGGTGATCGCTACAGCTTTGAATTGCACCATCACTTGATGAGCGATCGAGAAGTCTGCTGCGCCGGTACCACCGAACGATGGCGAAGCCAATACACCGGTCAGAAGCGCACCGAAGATACCGCCAACACCGTGAACACCGAACACGTCGAACGCATCATCTGCACCCAACAAGCGTTTCAGACCAGTTACACCCCACAAGCAGATCACACCGACGAGCAAGCCGAGGATGATGGAGCCCATAGGACCGACGAAGCCAGCAGCTGGCGTGATGCCAACCAGACCAGCAACCGCACCCGAAGCAGCACCCAACATCGAAGCTTTACCTTTGAGCATGGATTCAGCAGTGATCCAGGACAGAGTCGCAGCACCAGTTGCCAGAATCGTGTTGATGAATGCCAGACCAGCAATCGGATTTGCACCCAGAGCGGAACCAGCATTGAAACCAAACCAGCCCACCCACAGCAACGATGCACCAACCATCGTCAATGTCAGCGAATGCGGAGGCATTGCTTCTTTACCGAAACCGATACGTTTGCCAACCATGTAAGCGCCAACCAAACCAGCAACACCTGCATTGATGTGAACAACGGTACCGCCAGCGAAGTCAAGTGCACCATCAGCAAACAACAGACCGGTAGGAGCCCACACCATGTGTGCAACCGGGATGTAGCTGAATGTGAACCACAGCACGCTGAACGCCAGTACTGCAGCAAACTTCATACGCTCGGCGAAAGCACCAACGATCAGTGCGCAAGTAATCGCAGCGAAAGTCGATTGGAACGCAACGAACACATATTCAGGGATGGTTCCCGACAGCGTTTCCGGCTTGATGCCATTCAAGAAGAGCTTGCCGAAGGTACCAACGAAGGAGCCGCCGTCAGCAAACACCAGGCTGTAGCCATACAAGCACCAGAGGATGGTGATCGTCGAGAAAATCACGAAGACCTGCATCAGCACGGACAACATGTTTTTCGAGCGACCCAAGCCGCCGTAGAACAAGGCGAGGCCAGGAATCGTCATCAAGATAACCAGCATCGTCGATGTCAACATCCAGGAAGTATCACCAGTGTTCAATACTGCTTCCGGCACAGCCGGTGCAGCTGGCGCTGCTGGCGCTGCTGCAGGTGCCTCTACGACTGCTTTTTCCGTAACGACGACCACCGCTTCAGCAGCTGGGGCCGCTGCTGGCGCAGCATCTTCCGCAATCGCTGGTGCGGCAAATCCAACCGCCAGTAACAAAGCACCAGTTGCAAGGGCACTTGTGAACATTTTCTTCATACTCATCTCATTCCCCTTAAAGTGCTTCTTTACCGGTTTCGCCGGTGCGGATGCGGACGACTTGTTGCAAGTCATAGACGAAAATTTTGCCGTCGCCTATTTTGCCGGTTCTTGCCGCAGTTTCGATTGCTTCGATAGCACGATCAACGATCGCATCATCGACAGCAGCTTCGATTTTTGTCTTAGGCAGAAAGTCGACCACATACTCGGCACCACGATACAGCTCTGTATGACCTTTTTGGCGACCGAAGCCTTTGACTTCAGTTACGGTAATGCCTTGCACACCGATCGAAGACAAAGCTTCGCGCACTTCATCCAGCTTGAAGGGCTTGATAATGGCGGTAATCAGTTTCATTGGAACCTCTTACGTTATTTTTAGATTAGAAAGCTTTGGAGATCGACAATACACCGGTTGTACCAGCAGTCTTTTTCGATTTGCCACTCGCACTAGTAACCAAACCATCACCGTCAACATCGGTACCCACTACGGCCAGGCCGATAGTTGCAAATCCGAAATCACGAGCAATGGAAACTTTGTAGTCTGTGTAGTCCAAATTGCCGCTGTGACGCACTTTTTGTTGACCAACATGGAAGCCAAGAGTGGTTTTGTCTGCAACTTCAAATGCTGCATTCAACTCAAGGTAACCAGAACCTTTGGAATCAACTGTGCCGAAGAAATCCGAAACAGTGCTGCTGTATTTAAGAGTGAACCATTTGTAACCGACCGAACCGTACAATTCAGTGGTGTTATATTTTTTGCCGCCAACGATTTGCGCGCCTGGGTAGTAGTAGTACAAAGCACCGACATCAGCTGTGATGTCAGGTGTAATGTTGAATTTGTAACCACCGTACAGATCCATTTCGATGGAGCCATCTGTAAACGAATTGCCGCTTACATTCGAGTTCCAGTTACCAACATAGAAACCGCTAGAATGAGCGTAGTCGAAACCGCCTTGTACGGCTGGTTGTTTAAAGGTTTGCGAAACACCACGGAAGCGATAGTCGCTGACTACAGAAAGATTGCCTGTGAACGAATGTTCTGGCACTGCATCCTCAGCATGTGCCATGCTACCGGCGAACGCACCCATTACAGCAACCGCAATAATCAGTTTTTTCATGATCTTCCCTTTAAAGTTGAATGTAGAAACCAAACGTTGGTTATCTTCGATTCCTATTTAGCAGGACTCATGCCAGCCTTTTTTAGGCTGGATGTATTATCATTTTTATCATTTACAGTTGTCGGATCGTATATTTCTTGTTTGCCTATGCCCCGATACGCACTTTTATAGCACGCACAAATCAGAATTGCACCTTTATGGTGCTAAATAACCACTTTATTTCGAGGATATGATGGAAAAGCCAAATTTCTTTAGCGATATGCAGGACAAGATCAACCAGGCTCTGGAAAACTCACCAGCCAAGGACATTGAGAAAAATGTAAAGGCGATGATGAACCAGGGATTTTCCAAGCTGGATCTGGTAACCCGAGAAGAATTCGACGTACAGGCGCAAGTATTAGCCAACACCCGCGCCAAGCTTGAAACACTGGAAGCACAAGTCGCTGCTCTGGAAGCACAACTGAAGAAGTAAGCTCACGCTATATATATAGTTCACATCCGATGCGACTGGCAGCGCCGTCAGTCTTGTCGTATGCGACTAGCCGTATCGTTTCAGCAATGAGCAGCATTGACATCCAATGAGAATAAATGGGGCTAGCCATGCGTATGAGCGACGAAGAATATTTCCGCAGTTGCGTCGCCAAGGAGCGGCACTTGGCGCAACTGCTGGGCCATCACAATGTAGAAGAATTTTATGAGAGCGCAGGCTCACTCTGGGAAAACACCAAGCTTTTGCCCAAATGGACTCGTGACTGGCAAGCTTGCGGACCATTGATAGCCGAATACGATTTGGTCATCAGCTACGATCAAGGAACAACTGATCCCAACGGCAAAGCTGTCCACATCGGCACAACCGTCGTGCATTTTTCCGATCATCCCAGTAAATGCCAGGCCATCAGATTCGCCATCGTGAAAGCGGTAATCGCGCAGCTGGAACACACAAAGCACTGCAAACACTGAAAGCAACAAGCCCACAACAAAAACAATCCGAAAAGGAAGGTAATGAGCTTAGCCGTTTTGAGAAGTCGCGCACTGACTGGTATGCAAGCTCCGGAAGTCACCGTCGAAGTACATCTGGCCAATGGATTACCCAGCTTTACGATTGTTGGCTTGCCTGAAACCGAAGTGAAGGAATCCAAGGATCGTGTGCGTGCTGCCCTGCAGAATGCCGGCTTTGAATTCCCCGCACGTCGCATCACCGTCAATCTGGCTCCGGCTGATCTACCCAAAGAATCGGGATACGGATTAGTTGCACCATGGACGTCGCAAGGATTAGTGAATTCATGGACTTGCTGCCAACATCTAAGTCTTTATTGTCATTAAAGATTAATTTGGCCGCCATAAACAACATCATCAATATCTCCTGTAATCGGAATATCGCGCTTTGCCGAGCCGTCTTTGTGTGGGATTTCTTGAAATGTCGCCCGTCTTATTCGCAAATCTTTGGAGGGGAAATCAGCTAGTCTCGGTTGCTTCTTTACCATAGAAAATGGAAAGAAATGGAAGCTAAATGCCTTCCCTAATAACAAAGAAAGTCACATGCATATACGGCCAAAGACGAGATTGATATGTCCGTAATTGGCTTAGATGGGAAAAGATTTGTAATAGAAATTCGTAAAGATACTAAAGGCAATTTGATATGGAAATTATCTCGACTACTGAATAACCGTGTTGCGGCTTTCGTTCGAGGTTGATTCGCTTCTGACCTTTTTCAGCGATCTGCCAAAAAAGCCACCGGCTTCAGATCAAGTGACGTGGCAATCCACCCCGCAAATGCATCAGCCAATTGCTACCTAAAAATAAGTAGTTCGCTTGGATCCACGCTTAATGTTTCGGCAATTCTGCAGATATTAATGAGCGATAAATTACGCTCACCTCGCTCTATTCCTCCCACATAAGAACGCGCTAATCCGCTTTCAATTGCGAGCCTTTCTTGTGACCAGCCTAGTTTCTGCCGTAATTCAATCACCCGTAGACCAAAAAGTTTAAGCGGATCGTAATTCATAGCACCGTTAGAAGATTTCAACGGCTTCAGGATATGGAATTGACCTTTATGTGACCACGCTCTATAGTTACACGTACTATAAGTGCCTTTAGTGTTCGACATCGAATCACTCGCTTAATCTTTCGTTTAACTGGGAATAAAACTATGGCTTGGACGGGAATCCAGTATGGCAATGCTCAAGTTAGAAAGCCAAAATTTTGGATTTACGGGCTATTAACCACGGCGTGCTTTTACTTTTGGGAGCGATTTACATCCAACGAATTCGTTCCGATGTTCTGGATGACGATATTGGGATTCGTAATCGGAACTTGTATGTGGATACCTTGTTGCTTTTCCAGCTCCAACATATTGACCAACTCGACCGTAGAGAAATAGCGAACCCTGCATTGGTGATGTTCTATCGCTTGCGTTCCAATTGCCGTCGCCAAATGTGTTTTTCCTGTTCCAGGTCCACCAACTAAGACGATGTTGTTAGCGGGAGTGTGTCATGGTTCGCCGAACAAGGATCATCTATACCGATAGCCAAA
>JAZJXV010000036.1:0-50939 GCA_040390795.1 Pseudomonadota bacterium
AAAAAATGGCGGCTTGAGAATGCCGTTGGTATCCGGAAAACACATCCAAGCTCAAACCAGGCTGAGAAAATAAAACCAGGGATACCTGCCAGCGAAATGTAAACCGTGTACATCACCGATTTGGTAACGGCATAACCGGCTTGTTGCAACAGTGCGCCCAACCATGTGGTCAGACCGTAATAACCGAGCAAGGCGAAGAACCACAAAGCCCACAGCATGATCGTGCGTTTGGCATATACGCCGTGCCACAACTCGGCAAACAAGGCGCGTTTGTCTTCTTTCTTAGCAGGCTTATCAACTGGTGGTGCAGCCGCTGGCAAAGGCTTGCCGCCATTGGCTTTGATCACGTGCTTTTCAATATTGGTGGTGACCGCATCTGCTTCTGCATCGCGACCGACTTCTTCCAACCAACGTGGTGATTCAGGTACGTAACGACGCACGATGAAAACAAACACGGCAGGAATCGACAAGGCGATGAAGATACCGCGCCAGCCGATTAAAGGCAGAGTCAGGTAAGCGAGGATACCGGCGGCGATAAAGCCGAGCGGCCAGAAGCCTTCCAGAATCGCTACATATTTACCACGGCTCTTGGAAGGAACAATCTCCGACACCATGGACAAACCAATAGGGAATTCCATACCCATACCGAAGCCGAGTACAACGCGGAAGACCATCAACCAGGTCACATCGGTGGCGAAACCGCAAGCCAGACTACCAAGGCCCCAGAAAATCATGCTCCACTGGAACACTGGTTTGCGACCAAATTTATCTGCCAGCATGCCGGCCGTTGCAGCACCGAGAAACATGCCGAGAAAACTCGAGCTAGCCAGCAAACCAGCTTGAGTTGTGCTCAAACCGAATTCAGCTTTAATCGAACCCAGCACGAAAGTCATGATCCCAAGATCCATCGAATCGAAGAACCAGGCAGTCGCAATAATGGCGAACAGCGAGCGCTGGTAACGGGTCATAGGTAGCCGCTCAAGGCGAGCTGCTACGTTGGCACGGAGTCGAACTCCGGTGTAAGCATCCATATCTGTCTCCTGTTGAACCGCGGCTGGCGGTTCTGTTTTGGTTTTCTAACTTTTTTGCAATCTAACGCACTGATATATTATATGAATTTCAGTAGCATGCAATAGATTTTTTAGATTGCAACTCCCTGCTTAATCGCCCAACTTACCGTGCCAGGCGTGCTTGACGATCTCGGCATAAGTCGCCGGAACATCTGCTACCGGGAAGGCCTTTGCCAAACGTGTGACTGCCAGTGCATCAACTGTCAAGGCAGGCAATTGCTCTTGCGTAATGCCAAATGCTTCCAGCGTGGTAGGAATGCCAAGTTGCGCTACCAGATCGCGTATCAACACTGGCAACTGACGTACTGCACTCGCTTCATCGCTGCCAGTTATGCCGAATAGGCGGGCAATTTCCAGCAATTCCGTATGACGTACCGTGCGCAAGGCATCCAGCACATAAGGCAACATCACCGCATTGGTGCTGCCGTGCGATTGATGCGTCAAACCAGCGACGGCATACGCGATTCCATGCACCGCATTCAAACCCGCACCGCCATAAGACAAGGCGGCGTAATGACTCGCATAAGCCATGCCTATACGCGCGTCGGTATCGCTGCCATTGTTGTAAGTACGCATCAGATATTGCGCGCACAGTTTGATCGCTTCATGCGCGAACATCATCGTCAGCGAGGAGCGGCCGCTGTATCCAGGATCGGGATGACCGCCGCGATCGAATTCGGATGAATCCAGCGTCAGATAAGATTCCAGCGCATGCGTCAGTGCATCAACACCGGAATCGGCGGTTACGCGCGGTGGGCAGGTGTAGGTAAATTCCGGATCGATCAGCGCAATCACCGGACGCAAGACGTTATCCATCACAGCGACTTTGGTGGCATTGGTCGGATCAATCAGGATCGCGCCTGGCGTTGCTTCCGAACCCGTACCAGCAGTGGTCGGCAAGGCAATCATAGGCAAGGCTTGCGGCGCATTCGGCAAGGCACCGATGAAATTGCTGACAGGACGACCATTCGGTATTGTCAGGCACAGTGCTTTTGCCAAATCGATATTGCTGCCACCGCCCAAGGCGATGACGTGATCCGGACGGATATCACCGAGTTCTGCGCGGATGATCTTCGTCGCCTCATCGCACAAAGTGGTCGTCGGATCTGGCTTGCCGCCATCGTAGACAACCGTGAATATCCCCAGAGCAGACGCGGCTTCCACATACTCGCGCACCCAAGGTGTTTTTTCACTGAAGAAGGTGTCAGTAATCAACACACCGGAGCGATAGCCCAGACGTGCCAGCAGCGGCGCCAATTGCGCGCGGCTGCCGCAACCGAATACCAGGCGTGCTGGCGGACAAAAGTGAATCAGGTCATTGCTTCTCATGGGAACTCCGAAGGGTAGGAATATCAGATAAAAAAGAGCGCATTTCTTCAGCGACGCGCGCCGTGTTTTGCGTGAGGATGCTGTGCATGGCATCGTCTATCGTGCTCAGTCGTGCTTGCGGCAAGCCACGTTTTAATAACTGCGCATGGCTCCAGGGCGAATCCTCGTCGGCACGGCCATGCACGATCAATGTCGGTATATCTATCGTCGGCAACAGCGCACGTTGATCGGTTGGCCCTATGCTTTGCCAGGTCCACGCCACGGCGTCACGGTCGGCCGCATCGCGCAAGCCAAGCCGGACTTCGCGCGCAGCGATCTCTTCCAGTAGCGCTTCATGTTCCGTTTCATGAAACCAGCGCGTTTGCTGCAATACCGGGCTGCCCGACATCAAAATCAAAGCCTGTGGCAACTGCGCACCGTCTCTTTGTAATAAAGCCATCGTCGCCAGCGCCACCGAGACGCCCATGCTCCAACCGGCCAAAACAAATTGCGGCGTATGAACATGACGTGCAATCACTTCGCCTATCTCGCCAGCGAATTGCTCCAGCGTATAGTCAGCACTGCTGTTGCCGCGAAACGCGTTGGCGCGGCCACGCAGGTTCGGCAAGACCCAGCGCACTTCATCGTGCAAGACTTCCGTCAGCGGCTGCCAGCTGGCACGCGTGCCCTGAATTCCGTGCACGGCAACTATCGTCGTACCGGCATCTCCGCGACAAATCACATCCATGTCATCGATTTGTTGCATTCCGCCTCCATTGAAATAACTCATACAACCCATATATGAGATGAATTACAGTATGCAAAACGTCTTTTTAAAACCATAATTACGTGCATATAGCAGTCATCTACATACATATCTTGTTTCTGAACTGACAGTACAAACTCAATCGGACCCCATGACAGCTACCAAAAAAGTGCCGCGCAAATCCAGCGCCACAAAAGCACCGAGACAGGCCAAAACGCCCAATTCTCAAAGCACCATGCAAGACATGGCCGAACCCAAGCTCAAGCTGACTGATATCGCTTACGAACAAATCGAAGAAGCGATCATCACCTTGCGCATTCCGCCTGGATCAGTGATTTCCGAACTGACCTTGAGCGAGATGCTGAATATCGGTCGCACCCCAATTCGTGAAGCAATCCAGCGTCTGGCGCGTGAGCACCTATTGCTGGTGTTGCCACAACGCGGCTTACTGGTTCCAGAAATCGATCTCCGCAAACAACTCAAACTGCTGGAAACACGTCGCGAAGTAGAGCGCCTGATCTGCAAGAGCGCTGCACGTCGCGCATTGCCTGAAGAGCGTGAGCGCTTTGCTCGTTTGCATGATGAATTCATGCATGCCTCCGCTACCGACGATGACGTTTCCTTCATGCGCTCCGATCGGGAATTCAATGAATTGTCGCTAGTCGCAGCGCGCAATGAATTTGCCGAAGGTGCGATGCGCTTGATGCATGGTCTGTCGCGTCGCTTCTGGTACTTCCACTACAAGCAAGCTGCCGATTTACCTGAAATGGCACGCTTGCATGCCACAGTCGCAGGAGCCATAGCCAAAGGTGACGTGAATGCAGCCGGCGAGAGTCTCGACCAGCTGCTGGATAACATCGAAACCTTCACCAAAGCCACATTGATGTCGGATATGTGATGACAAAAGAACGCCGGGCATGCCCGGCGTTCTTGCATCAAATCACGAGACCGCGATCGATGGTTGCTTCTTCTTCCTTGGTCAACTGCGGGCCGTCCAGCGTTACGCGAGAATCGTCGTAACGGAAACGTTTGATAATCGGCTTGAGATCTTCCTTGATGTGTTTTTCGCTATAGCCGTTGAACAAATGGCCGAGCAAGCCGCGATCCAGATCTGTCGTACCCATCGCCCAGTCAGCAATCGGGAAAGTCAGGTTCATGTTGTACTTCATCATGATCCCTTGATTGTGATGCGCTGTATGGTGACGACGAATCGTGTTGATGAACGGGATGTTGCGTACAAACCAGTTCTCATGCACGTGGCAGCAATAGTGGAATGTTTCGTAGATCAGATACTGCGCAACCATCGTCATGAACAAGATATAGCCTGCGTTCGTATTGATGATGATTGATGCCAGATAACCCAGAGTCAAACCACCAACACCCAGCGTAATCAAAACGCGCCACGGGAAAAACACAATGCGGAATTCACGTGTTGTATCGATCGTCGCTTCATTGTCAGTGAAGTACTGATGATGCTGACGGGTATGTCGGTCATAGATTGCACGCAATGCATAGACATCGATTTTGCGATGCATGACAAAGCGGTGCATGGCCCATTCGACAAAATTACCTGCCAAAAATACCGGAATAACGATCAGCCATTCCCAGCCGGAATTCTGCAATTGCGTCAGGCAATACCAGATTGCGGCTATACCGGTCGCGTACATCACGCCGATATGTAATAAACCGTTGTAAAGCGGGCTGATGTCGGCCTTGTATTGTTCGCGGAATTTCCGCTGGCGTTCACTCATCATGATAAATCTCCAGAAGTAGATGAATTATTCTTATTGTGTATGACTGATATATTAGTTATATCCGAAGACACTGTCAAGCATCTGTTTCGATTCTGTTGGCGCGCGCTGTTTTACCTGCTAATGTGCAACTGCGTAGTTGATATGCACATAACAAACAAAAAAACCGGGAGACAGGGCTGAAGACAGCCAGCACCCTGCGGTTGATATAGCCGTCCGCAGCGCCGCATCGAGCAATACCCGAATGCAATACATGCAATAGAGAAACCGGCCTCGCCTTTTATCTTGAAAGTCACTGGAGAATTTGCCCATGCTTGAACTGATCTCAGATCCACAAATCTGGATGGCCTTCATTACCTTGACCGCACTGGAGCTGGTGTTGGGCATAGACAACATCATTTTTATTTCAATCCTGGTCGACAAGCTGCCAGTCGAACGACGAGAATTCGCGCGCAAGCTGGGCTTGTTCATCGCCATGTTCATGCGCATAGGCTTGTTGATGGTATTGGCCTGGATAGTCGGCCTGACGGCACCACTGTTTACCATCATGAATCAGGAAATCTCGGGGCGAGACTTGATACTGATCGGCGGCGGGCTATTCCTGATCTGGAAAAGCACGGGTGAAATCCATCAATCGCTGGAAGGCGAAGAAGGCCACACATCGAGCACGGTCAAAGCAACCTTTACTGCCGTGATCCTGCAGATCATGGTGGTCGATATGATCTTCTCACTCGACTCGATCATCACGGCCGTCGGCATGGTTGACCATATCGAAGTGATGGTAGCGGCGGTGATTGCTTCTGTCGGCTTGATGATGCTGTTTGCTGGACCTATCGGTCGCTTTGTTTCGCGCCATCCATCGATCAAGATTTTGGCGCTGGCATTCTTGGTCGCCATCGGCATCGTGCTGATTGCTGAAGGATTCGATCAACACATTCCTAAAGCCTATATCTACAGCGCGATGGCATTTGCACTGGTGGTGGAACTGATCAACATCCGCATGCGTTCACGCGCCAAGCCCGTGCATCTGCATGCACCATATGCATCCGACGAAGCAGCAACGGATAAATAAAAAAACGGCGCGATAAAGACTCTCTTTATCGCGCCGCTCTTTATCAAGTAGCTTTCCGATCAGGCAGTTTTCCGCATTGCCAATATCGCTTCATGGTCAGTCATGAAAATATGTTCCTGACCCAAGGCCTTGATCCAGCCGGCATTATCCAGCACATCCCACACCTGTTTCTTGATGGCAGACACATACAAAGTAATGCCTTGACTGTGCAAAGTCACATGCAAGGATTCCAGCGTATCGACGCCACTGGCATCAATATCATTGACCGAACCAACGCATAACAAGACGCTACGGATATCGTGATCGGCGCTGCAACGCGCGACTACAAAACGCTCCAAGGCCGCACCAGTCAGAAAGTTGAGTGCCGCATCGATACGCACCGCCAACACGCCGGGTGCCAGTCGTGGCAATTCGAAGCGCAGACTGTCGCGCAAAGTGCCGTCCTCGTGCTCACTGACTTCGATAATGCGCGGCTGCATGTGACGATACAGATAAGACACCATCGTCAAAGTAATACCGGCGACCACGCCCCAATGCAAGCGCGGCATCGCAATAATCGTCACAACAAAGGTCACAATCGCAATCGCTGCGTCATCGCGTGAGATCACAAACAAACGCTTGAACGCAGAAAAATCAAACAAGCCAAATACAGGCACGATAATCATCGCCGCCAACACTGCACGTGGCAGGTTATAAAGCAGATCCGCAAAAAACAACAAACTAAACAGCACACACAAGGCACTGAACAAGGTCGACCAGGCGCTAGTCGCACCCGCATACAGATTCAACGCCGAACGCGAAAAGGAACCGCTGACCGGGAAGGCGCCGCTGAAACCGCTCGCCATTTTCGCCAAACCCTGACCGATCAATTCTTGATTTTCATCCCAACGCTCACGTCGCTTGCGCGCCAACACACGGCAACTCGACATCGCTTCGGTAAAACTAATCAAAGCCAACACCAAAGCCGCCGACCACAGATCGCGATGCTGATCGAATGAAATCGCTGACGGCAAGAGGAGCGGTGGCAAACCCTTGTCGATATCGCCGACTATCTCCGCACCAGTCGCACCATAGCCAACCGCCCAGCTCAAGATCGTGCCGAGTATCGTTACCAGCAAGATGCCGGGGAAACGCGGAAAGAAGCGCTTGCTCGCGATCAGCAAAATCAGGGTACCTATGCCGAATGCACTAGTCATCAGCATGATGGAAGGCGCAGCGCTCACGCGCGAGACGACATCCCCTATATTCGCCACAAACAAATCAGGCACACCGATCAAGGCAGGCAATTGCGACATCATGATGATGATCGCCGCAGCATTGATAAAGCCGATGATGACCGTTTCGATACCAGATTTGCCAAACCACCGAGCCGGAATGCTCCCAACAGGAATTGAATGCCTCCGGTATAAATCGACAACCAAATCGCCAGCGTCACCCACTGCATACTCGCTGGCGCAGCCATAGGTGACAACGAACCAAACACCAGCAAACTGGTCAGCGCCGCCGGGCCAACCGCCAGCAAGGCCGACGATCCCCACAAGATACCGATCACGCTTGGAATCAAGGCCGCATACAAACCGGTAGCTGCCGGCATCCCAGCCAAGGTCGCATACGCCACCGCTTGCGGAATCAAGACCAGACCAACGCTGATACCTGCCCACGCATCATTTTTCAGTGAAGCAACCGTCGGCCGCGGCCAATTAAGGAAAGGGAAAAACCGTTTGATGTCGAAACCAGAATTCATATTGGGAAAATACTGTTCAGAAATATTGCTTGATTAAATTGACTCAGCTCACTGCAGCTTACTGCTGCGCAACGCTGTTTTATTGCTCATGGCCTACTCGTTTTACCGCGACTATGAGCGCGCGTACAATAAGCCGATGGATATCACACTGCCAGAGCTGGAAGAAGCGATCAATTATTGGCGCAACTTGCGTCCCTCGCTAGGTGAGGAGCGCGCGCTATCGCCGGAAGTCAATGAACTGGCAAAGCTGTACGCACTGATGATCTTCCATCAGCAAAAATCCATCTCCTACACATCCTTAGATCAGGCTTGCCGGCAATTGATCGATGCCTGGCGCAAACAAACTGCCTGAAATCAACTTACCGCCATGTGCTGCGCTTGACGCTGCAACAAGGCTTTCTCCGTCTTGCGCGCAGCCTGTGCCTTCAGCTTGGTATTGGCTTGCCCGGCGTAATCGCTACGCAGCACATCGCTAGCCTCTTCTTCATCCATGCCTTCCGTCACCAGCCATTGCGCAACCAGCACCGCCAGCCGCTCTAAGGCAATCCGGTTGGTCGCATCCGTAGTCGCGTACAACCAGTTCGATAAACGCATGAAGTTGGCGAATGGCGACTCTGATAAAGGCGCGCGCAAAATCAGCGGCAAGGTATGTGCAAAGCGTCCCGAGTTGGCAATCAAATCCCAGTAGCGGGCAAAACGTACCAACTGCTGCATCGCATTGAAATCGATACGATCCGTCGCCAAAATTGTGTACGGCGGATGCGGATCGAACACCAGACCATAGGTTGCGGTATGGCGAATAATCGGTGTACCGCGCAGACGCTTCAGGATGCCAAATTGAATTTCATGCGGTTTCAACTCCAGCAGACGATCAAAGCCCCGTGCGAAGCTTTCGATATCTTCACCCGGCAAGCCAGCGATCAGATCGACGTGCAAATGCGCATGCGAGTTCTCGCACAGCCAACGAATATTTTCCGCCGCCTTTTCATTATTCTGTTTGCGACTGACCAAGGTCTGTACATCGGGATTGAAACTTTGTATGCCGATTTCAAACTGCAGCGTACCGGCCGGGAATTTCTTGATACCTTCTTTCAAGGCATCCGGTAAATGATCGGGCACGACCTCAAAGTGAGCGTAGACCGGATCTTCCGGATGCTCTTCCAGCTTGTCGAGGAAGAACTGCATGATCTTCAAACTGGATTTGATATTCAGATTAAAAGTGCGATCGACGAATTTGAACAAGCGTGCGCCACGTGCATGCAGCGACTCCAGCTCGCCCAGGAATTTATCCAGATCGAAAGGCCATGCGGTCTTGTCCAGTGCCGACAGACAGAATTCGCATTTGAACGGGCAGCCACGCGACGCTTCCACATACAGCGTGCGGTTCTTGATGTCGTCGTCGGTGTACAAGTCATACGGCATGTTCAACTCAGCCAGTGGCGGTTGCACACCGGCGTGTATCTTCATCAAGGGCTTGGGACCGTGCAAGATCTGTTTGCACAATTGGGGGAAGGTGACATCGCCCCAGCCAGTGATCAGATAGTCAGCCAGTTGCACGATGCTTTGTTCGGATGACTCATACGACACTTCCGGCCCGCCCAGCACAATCACGACTTCCGGTGCGACGCGCTTGAGCAGGGCAACGACCTTGGTCGTTTCTTCCACGTTCCAGATATACACGCCGAAGCCGATGATGCGTGGCTTGTTTTGCAACAGCTTTTCCACGATATCTGTCGCGCGTGCGCCGATGACGAATTCCTGCAATTGCGTGACGCTTTGCAATTCGCCCATATTCGCGAGCAGACAGCGTAAACCCAGCGATGCATGCGTATAGCGGGCGTTAAGTGTGGAAAGCAGTATGGTCATGAGGCGGCAGTAACAGCGAAACGGCCATTTTACGCCGCTATGTCGGAAACCATAGCGGATTTGGCACAACTGACAACATGCGCTCTTATAATGATCCGACTTGCACGCACATAGCGAGCAGGCAACACACGATACTCACCGCGCTCCATGATCAGATTCCCATACCTTGCCGGCTTGCTCTTCTGCTTTCCCTTGCTCCTTGCCAGCACTGCCCATGCAGAGGCGCGCATAGCTGAAGTCGACACCGCCGCTTGCAATGCGATGCGCAGCAATGGCGTATTGCAGAAAGATGCGCCGGTCAGTTGTGCGCAACTGCGCATCGTGCAGTTTTCCTATCTGGATTTCGACGGCAAGCTGCGTAACGATGGCCAGATCATGGTGATGGCAGCAGTTGCCGAACACGTGCAAGCCATCTTTGATACGCTGCTGAAACGCAAATTTGCCATCGCCGGTGCACGCTTGATGGATCACTATCACGGCGACGATCTGGCCGCCATGCGCGACAACAACACCTCCGCCTTCAACGACAGAAGCATCACCAACGGCAACGCACCATCGCTACATGCCTACGGCCTGGCGATCGATGTCAATCCGATACAAAACCCGTATCTGCAATTTGAAGCAGACGGTAAAGCCATTTACAGCCCGACTAGCGGCAGCAAGTACGCCAATCGTCTGCCTATCCGACCGGGCAAGCCCGTACGCAAAGGAATGGCGGAAGAAGTAGTCGATGTCTTTGCCGAACACGGCTTTTTGATCTGGGGTGGCAACTGGGATGCGCCTATTGATTATCAGCACTTTCAAGTCAGTCGCCCTTTGGCAGAACGTCTGGCGGCATTGCCAGTTGCGCAGGCACGTACCGTTTTCAATGCGTATGTCGAACGCTACCGTTCCTGTGTGCTAAGCCACAAGGATCAGAATCGCATCACCGCCCAAGCGACTTGTGCAACTTCTGTTGAACGCGGCAGTCCTTAAGAGTATCTATCTACAGCTAAGACTTGACGAAGCTGCAGGGTGAGTGTGTACTCTCATCAAAACCCGGCATTCAAGAACATATATATTTTCGGAGACTTTATTCATGCTCATCAATTGCGTCGCCTATCAGGACGGCAATAAATTATCCGACATTCCCATCGAGGAAATCAGCGACTATCTGCAACGTCCGGATTGCTTCGTCTGGGTTGCATTGAAAGATGCAGAACCGGCAGAACTTGAACAAATGCAGGAAGAATTCAATCTGCATGAACTCGCGGTGGAAGATGCGCGCAATGGTCATCAACGTCCGAAGATAGAGGAATATGGTGATTCGCTTTTTACTGTGGTCAAGACTGCGGAAATGATAGATGGCGAATTACAAATAGGCGAAATCGATATCTTCACCGGCAAAAATTATGTCTTGTCGGTACGCAATCGCAGCAATCAGGGTTTCCTTGGTGTACGCGCACGTTGCGAGCAAGAACCGGAACAATTGCGCAAAGGCTCGGCCTTCGTCTTGTACGCCTTGATGGATGCGGTAGTGGATCGTTACTTCCCGGTGGTGGAAAGTCTGGAAAGCGAACTGGAAAAGATTGAAGACAAGATTTTCGAAAAAGGACTCGCGCGTCTGAACATCGAACGACTATACGATTTGAAGCGACAAGTCGTGATGCTCAAGCATGTAGTTGCGCCACTGATGGAAGCGGTTGGAAAATTGTCTGGCGGACGCGTACCGGTATTGTGCGAAAGCACGCGCGATTACTTTCGCGATGTCGGCGATCATCTGTATCGCATCAATGCACTGACCGATGCGATCCGCGAAACTGCCGCCACCGCGATTCAGGTGAATCTGTCGATGGTGACGATTGAAGAAAGTGAAGTGAATAAACGTCTGGCCGCATGGGCTGCGATTTTTGCGGTGGCTACCGCCTTCTTCGGCCTGTGGGGCATGAACTTCAAGTTCATGCCGGAACTGGACTGGAAGTACGGCTACCCCATCTCAGTGCTGCTGGTGGTCTGCGTCTGCAGCTATCTGTATTACCGCTTCAAAAAATCCGGCTGGTTATAGCCAACCAAAACCGCACGACAACGAAAGCCAAGTTTTATTTCGTTGTACCGCGCGCAATACCTTCCAACATACTGAGCGCCACGGCTTCCGCAACACGTATGCCGTCAATCGCCGCCGACATAATGCCGCCGGCATAACCAGCACCTTCACCGGCGGGGAACAAACCGCGCGTGTTGATGCTCTGTAAATCGTCGTCGTTACGCTTGATGCTAATCGGCGATGAGGTACGTGTTTCCACACCGGTCAACACCGCATCGTTCATCGAAAATCCCTTGATCTGTTTTTCAAATGCCGGCAATGCTTCGCGTATCGCGGCTATCACGTAGCTCGGCAATGACGTATTCAAATCGCCAAGTTTGACGCCCGGTTTGTATGACGGCATCACAGAGCCGAATTCCGTCGAAGGACGATCTGCGATGAAGTCACCCACTAACTGCCCCGGCGCATCATAATTGCCGCCACCAAGTTCGAACGCGCGTGATTCCCACTGACGTTGAAACTCCATGCCGGCCAAAGCATGACCAGGATAATCGGCTGGCGTGATGCCAACCACGATGCCTGCATTCGCATTACGCTCATTGCGCGAGTACTGACTCATGCCGTTAGTGACGACGCGACCTGGCTCGGAAGATGCGGCAACAACCGTACCGCCCGGGCACATACAGAAGCTGTAAACCGAACGGCCATTGCTGGCGTGATAAACCAGTTTGTAATCGGCTGCACCCAAGACCGGATGGCCAGCGTTCGGCCCCAAACGACATGCGTCGATCAGTGATTGTGGATGTTCAATGCGAAAGCCGATAGAAAACGCTTTCGGCTCAAGGTAAATGCCACGTGCGTGCAGCATCTCAAAAGTATCGCGCGCACTGTGACCGATAGCCAAGACAACGTGATCGGTTTCTATATGCGAGCCATCAGCCAGTTTGAGGCCGCAAACCTTACCGTCTGCGATTTCAATATCATCGACCTTGCTCTCGAAACGGAATTCGCCGCCCAGCCTGACGATCTCTTCACGCATCAGCTCGACCATCTTCACCAGACGGAAAGTACCTATGTGCGGCTTGCTGACGTACATGATTTCTTCCGGCGCATCAGCCTTCACAAATTCCATCAGTACTTTGCGACCGTAATGCTTGGGATCTTTTACCTGACTCCACAACTTGCCGTCGGAAAAAGTACCGGCACCGCCCTCACCAAATTGCACATTCGATTCCGGATGCAGTTCACGTTTGCGCCACAAACCGAAGGTATCTTTGGTGCGTTCGCGCACTTCCTTTCCGCGCTCCAGAATAAGCGGACGAAAACCCATTTGTGCCAGAATCAGCGCTGCGAAAATGCCGCAAGGGCCGAAGCCAATCACGACCGGACGCATGGTCAGGTCGGCAGGCGCTTGTGCCACAAAATGGTAACTGGTGTCGGGCGCAATCGTGACGTGACGATTGCCTTGCAAGCGCTTCGCATGCTGGTCTTGATCACGTACTTCGACATCGAGCGTGTAGACCATCACGATCGCGTTTTTCTTGCGCGCATCGTAACCACGACGAAAAACCGTGTGCTTGATCAGGTCGCCTGCATTGATACCAAGTCGCGCAATAATCGCGGCTAGCAGGTCTTCTTCGGAGTGGTCTAAAGGGAGTTGAACGTCAGTGAGTCGCAGCATGCTTGTTTCTAGCCAATCTTGTAAAAATCTTCTGCCTATGTCGGTCGGCAGCGCGCTATTTTACTCCACTCGTTTTTATTCGAAGACAAAGACCGCGTACCGAACAAATCCGCGCAATGCATCACGCTACATATGCGAAATCATGATTTAACAATATTTTTCGTTTCTTCAGACATGTCAGATGTGCAAAACATGTGAAATCTGCTCTTGTAATACGCGAACACTTCTCTATGAAAAACTAACTTTTTCAGTCGCGCAACGCATACATGTACAAATACGGCGAAATCGTAACCGTCGTTGACTCATGGAAACTATTTGTTTAAGGTGAATCAGTGCAAGGCCGCAGCCTTACAGGGGCCTTACAGCAACCGCAACTATCCGTTAAAAATAGACGTTCTCAGAACGCATAACAGAGACTGCAAGGAGGTGCACATGGCCGCAAACAGCACACAATCCGTCACCGATGCAATGTCGGGCGAATCGCTGGAATTTTTATCTTTCACGCTGGGTAACGAAGAGTACGGCGTTTCCATACAAAAAGTACAGGAACTGCGCGGCTACGATACCGTCACGCGTATCGCGAACGCACCCGACTTCATCAAGGGCGTCGTCAATCTGCGCGGCATCATCGTGCCTATCATCGACATGCGCATCAAGTTCAATCTCGGCTCACCGACTTACGATCAATTTACCGTTGTCGTGATACTCAACATCGCCGGTCGCGTGGTAGGCATGGTGGTCGATAGCGTGTCCGACGTCATTACCTTGACGCCTGAGCAAATCAAATCCGCACCGGAAATGGGCGGCGCACTGGCTACCGATTATCTGGTTGGTCTGGGTACCGTTGATCAACGTATGTTGATCCTGGTCGATATCGACAAACTAATGTCTAGCAACGAAATGGGTTTGATCGAACAGCACGCGTTGTAAAGCCAGTCACGTCCAACCCATCCTGTCGGATGGGTTCGCGCCTGCAGCACAATCATCTGCGACTAACCTGCTCCAACTACAACCTGTTTGTTTGGGATACATATGTTAAAGAATATAACGATCAAATCGCTACTCTTGTTTGCGATGGGCATTCTATCCGTCTTGCTGATTGCAACTGGCGCGCTGGGACTGACCTCGCTAGACACCACCAACAAGGCATTGAAGAGCGTGTATGAAGATCGCACGGTGGCACTGGGAGAATTGAACGTCGTCATCACACTGCTGACCATCAATCAACTCGATCTGGCCGCATCCATTTACGGCGATCCCAATCTGGTCATACCGAAGATGGATGCGATAGAAAAACGCACCAAGGAAATTCACCAGGCATTTGCCGACTACATGCAAACCAAATTGACACCAGCTGAAAAAGAGCTGGCTGATAAGTTTTCTGCAAGCCACAAAATTTTTCTCGACAAAGCATTGCTGCCAGCCATTGCTGCTTCACGCGGCGGTAATGTCTTGCGCGTGACTGAAATCGTCAACGGCCCGATGGAAGAGTTAGTCAAGCCAGTACGTGATGATGTGCACGGCTTGATCGACTTTCAATTGCAGGAAGCAAAAAAAGAATTCGAGGAATCGCAAACACGCTTCACCCTAGTACGCAATCTCTCCCTCGGATTCATTGCCTTCGGCGTGTTGCTTGCCGCCTTCATGGCCTTCTGGCTGATACGTCTGATCGTGCGTCCGCTGCGTGAAGCAGTGCAGGTCGCCAAGAGCGTTGCCGCCGGCGATCTGACACAACAGATCAAGGTGCAATCATCCAATGAGACCGGACAGTTGCTGCAAGCAATCAAAGATATGAATGACAGCTTGTCCAAAACCGTGAGCGCAGTACGACATGGCACAGAAACCATTACTACGGCTTCCGGCGAAATCGCCTCCGGCAATGCCGACCTGTCCAGCCGCACAGAATCACAAGCAGGTTCGCTGGAAGAAACCGCCAGCTCGATGGAAGAACTAACCTCGACCGTGCGCCAGAATGCAGACAATGCACTGCAGGCAAATCAACTGGCCGCCTCCGCCTCCGAAGTCGCAGTCAAAGGTGGCCAGGTCGTCAGTGATGTCGTGCAAACAATGGGATCAATCAAGGATAGTTCACGCAAGATCGTCGACATCATCGGTGTCATCGATGGCATCGCCTTCCAGACCAACATCTTGGCGCTGAACGCAGCGGTTGAAGCCGCACGTGCCGGCGAACAAGGTCGCGGCTTTGCAGTAGTTGCTTCCGAGGTACGTAATCTCGCACAACGCTCCGCAGCCGCAGCCAAGGAAATCAAAGCGCTTATCGGTGACTCTGTACACAAGGTCGAAGAAGGCAGCTTGCAAGTTACGCAAGCCGGCAAGACGATGGAAGAAATCGTCAACAGCGTCAAACGCGTGACCGACATCATGAGTGAGATCACCGCCGCCAGTCAGGAACAAACTGCCGGGATAGAACAGGTAAACCAGGCCATTGCGCAAATGGATCAAGTCACGCAACAGAATGCCGCACTGGTAGAACAAGCGGCTGCAGCAGCCACAGCGCTGCAACAAGAAGCCGGCAGTTTGTCGCAAGTCGTGAGCGTATTCAAACTGAGTACCGACAGACAAGAAGTGACAACCCATGCCCGCGTCACACCCATCTCTAGTGCTGCCGCTAAAACAAAAACCAAGGCATTGCCCGCACGACACGAGAGCGATCAGACATCAACGCCCAAGCTCACCATGGCTACGGGCACTGACAACGATTGGAAAGAATTCTAAAGAAGCCCGCCCCACCGTCCCATCACATCTTGCAGTAACGAACACGGTTCTGCGGTTCTGAATTATTAGGAGAGAAAAATGCAGTGGTTTCAACAATTACGCGTAACAGTCAGACTTGTTCTTTGTTTTTTAGTTGTCGCAGCAGTAGGTGGTGCGATCGGTGCGCTTGGCATTTTTCACATGAGCAATATCAATGCATCGACTGAAAGTCTGTACAACAATGAGTTGCACGCACTGAAGGCGGCGCAGGAAGCCAACATCAATCTGATCTACGCCAGCCGCGCCCAGATGACGCTGCTGTCGGCTTCTACCCGCAGCGATCGCAATGCCGGCATCAAGGAATTGACAAGCTCACTGCAGAATCTTGAAGAGCAACTCGCCAAGGTCAAACCATTGTTTCAGGGTACCAAGGAAGGTCAGGAGCTTTATCAGCAATATGAAAGCCTGATGCCACCGTTGAAACAAGGTCTGCTGGATTTCATCGCGCTGATTTCCAAACAGTCTTTGGACAACTCTCAATTCGACGGCAACGTGAGTGAGAACAGCGCGCAATTGCTGAAGAATTCACGCGGCGTTGAAAAAGTGCTGCAAGACATGGTCCGCTACAGCGACCAGCGCGCCAAAGCCAGCGTGGATCAAGTCGGCAATACATATCAAACATCACGCCTGATGATCGCCGTACTGGCACTCGCAGGCATTATCGTCAGCGTTGGTTTGGGCATGCTGGTCGCACGTCAATTGGCACGCCAATTGGGTGGTGAGCCAGGTTACGCCGCAGCAGTCGTAAGCCGCATTGCCGATGGCGATCTGACGGGCGAGGTGGAAACACGTTCAGCGCATGCCGGCAGCCTGTTGTATTCCATCAAGCAGATGCAGTATCAGTTGACTGAAGTCATCGGTAAGATCAAGCAATCGACAGACACGATAGCCACAGCTTCAGGCCAGATCGCAGTCGGCAATCAGGATCTATCTTCACGCACAGAAGAACAAGCCGGCTCACTGGAAGAAACAGCCAGTTCGATGGAAGAGCTGACTTCAACCGTCAAACAGAATGCCGATAATGCACGTCAAGCTAATCAACTTGCCGTCTCTGCCGCCGAAGTCGCAGTCAAAGGCGGTAGCGTCGTCAGCCAAGTCGTCCATACGATGGGCTCCATCAATGCCTCGTCGCGCAAAATCGTCGACATCATCGGCGTGATCGACAGCATCGCATTTCAAACCAACATCCTCGCATTGAACGCAGCGGTCGAAGCTGCACGCGCTGGCGAGCAGGGTCGCGGCTTTGCTGTCGTCGCCAGCGAAGTGCGCAATCTGGCACAACGCAGCGCTAGTGCGGCTAAAGAGATCAAGATTCTGATCGACGACTCGGTAGGTCAAGTTGATATCGGCAGCAAACTGGTCGATCAAGCTGGCGTCACGATGGGAGAAATCGTCACCTCGATCAAACGCGTGGTCGACATCATGAATGAAATCACTTCTGCCAGCCAGGAACAAAGCGCCGGCATCGAACAAGTGAATCGTGCCATCAGCCAGATGGATGAAATGACGCAGCAAAACGCCGCCTTGGTAGAACAAGCTGCCGCGGCTGCGCAAAGCATGCAGGATCAAGCAGTCGAATTGTCCCGCGCCGTCGGCACCTTCCGCCTGAATGAGCACGAGGCCACATACTCCGCGCCTCGGATACAAGCGCCCGGTGTATCGACGCATGAGATCGAAGCTCCTGCCCCTGGCAAACCAGTAACGCCGCCTGTCGCTGCACGCAAAGCAGCTAGTCAACCGCAAAAACCGATTACGGTCGATAAGAACGGTGATGATTGGGAAGAGTTTTAAACAACTAGTTTGATCTCGGCGGATTGCTATCCGCTGCACAATCATGTTGCATGCACGTCATCCACAGTCATCCTTAGCAAGGAATACGTGGTTTGATTTGCATGCATTTTTTTATGACATGTTGATGTCGTATCGCTCATCTCGCATGACATCGTATCAATTCTGCACTGATTGCCATGCAATCCGGCGCAGACAATTGTCGTTCCACGCGTATTGAGTGACAATAGCGCACGTAACAAGTGGAACGCTTCTTGCTGACGTTTGTCGAAACCAAGCAAGCCTGAACCAACTCATTCTTTCGCCATTAGATTCAACATGACCAAATCGAGCAAGACACCGTCCGCAGCATCAGACACACCCGCCTTCATCGTCAGAAACTCACCCATCCACGGTCGCGGCGTTTTCGCTACACGCAAAATACCGGCTGATACCTTGCTGGTGGAATATGAAGGCGAACGCATCAGTGCCAAGAAAGCCGCCAAACGACATGGCGCCGATCCGGCAAATCCGTATCACACATTTTTCTTCAGTCTGGAAAATGGGAAGTTGATCGATGGTGGCGTAGACGGCAGCGATGCACGCTGGATCAATCACGCTTGTGAACCAAATTGTGAAGCACGCGAAGAAGATGGTCAGGTCTTTATCTATACCTTGCGCGATATCAAGCGCGGCGAAGAATTCAACTACGACTACGGCTTGATCGTTGAAGAGCGCCAAACCAAGGAAATCAAGAAAGCTTACGAATGTCGCTGTGGCGCAGAAACCTGCCGCAATACGATGCTGGCGCCAAAAGAAAAGAAACGCTCAAAGAAAAATAAGAAAGACTGATAAAAAAACCGGAGCCTCAGCTCCGGTTTTTTTATGGAATCAGACTCAGCTGAAGAATTTCAAACCTGCGATGCCACAAACAATCAGCAAAATGCAGAAAATACGTATTGCAGTTACTGCATCACCCAGCAATATCATTCCCAGGATCACAGTACCTACCGTACCGATGCCAGTCCAGACCGCATACGCAGTTCCTACCGGCAAGGTCTTCATGGCGATACCCAGCAAAGCAACACTGATCACCATCGCCAGCACAGTGCCAACAGTAGGCCATAGCTTGGTAAAGCCCTCGGTATATTTAAGCCCGATTGCCCAACCTATTTCAAACATACCTGCAATAACAAGAATAAGCCAAGGCATAGATTAATTTCCTATAGTGTCGAGGCCGTCCTCAATTGAAGATGGAGCGGTGAGGTCGTCCTCACTTCCTTGTTCTATGGCCATACAGGCGCGACGGCATTCCATCGCGATGCCTTAGTGCTGCATTGCATCGGATGCCATGAATATTATCAAATATTGCAAAAATGCACTTGAAACCGAAAATCCAACCCCATATTCGTCAAAGCCAAATAGAACTGACATGCCTCTGAGCTTTGCAGCCTCACAGAAGCAACAAAAATAAGGGCATGTAGGCGAGTGATTACTCTCTTTTATTGCGTTGCAAAATAAGGAGCAGGCAGATATGGCAGATCATATGCAAATAATCTATATCTGTTATTTGAAAAGGAAATTGGTGCGACGCGGCAATACTTCATATACTTCAGTTGTCTCCTCTATGTCTCCTCCTTTGATATAGATTTAGCCCGCCTCCTGCGCGGGCTTTTTTTTGCCTAGAATTATAGAATCAAGCAACTACGTTTGGCTACATGCAGCAATTCACTGACATAACTGCTGACATATCAAAATGACCATATCTCATGGTATTCACAATGTGAATGTCCGATATCATAAAAGGAAAGTAGCCTGATAACACGGCCGTCCTTATACTTCAGTTGTCTCCTCTATGTCTCCTCCTTTGATATAGATTCAGCCCGCCTCCTGTGCGGGCTTTTTTTTGCCTAATCGATACAGATACTCATTTTTTCGCTTTCTTTGGCGACACATGGCAAAAACAATCGACCGCATGATCATTCACCATGCCGATAGCCTGCATATAGGCATAAATGATGGTCGATCCCACGAATTTAAAACCGCGCTTGGCTAGATCTTTGGACAAACGATCTGACAATTCTGTCTTTGCCGGCGTTTCCTTCGCGCTAGGCCACGCATTCACTAGTGGCTTGCCATCTACATACGCCCACAAGAACGGATCCAGCCCACCGACTTCATCGCGTAAGCGCAGATAAGCTTGCGCATTGGTAATAGCGGCGGCCACTTTCAGTTTATTGCGCACTATGCCCGGGTCGGCTAGCAACGAGGCAACTTTTTTCGCATCGTAACGCGCTATTTTCCCCGCATCCCACTGATCAAAGGCCGCGCGATAAGTCTCGCGCTTGTTGAGTATCGTCGACCAGCTCAGCCCTGCTTGCGCACCCTCCAGATTCAGCATTTCAAACAAGCGTGTTTCATCATGGCAAGGCACGCCCCATTCCTCATCGTGATAAGCGAGATAAAGGGGATTGGCTGGATTGGCCCAACTACAACGAGTAAGTGTCATGTTCGAGAAATCGGATTAGTTAAGAAACGGCGTCAGTGAGCGTCATTATCGCCCATGCGCGCTACCTCATCGTTTTGCACAAGACTTGTACAAATCCCTGCCTTGATCAAGAATGGCGCCTTCTATGGATGGCGCAGCAATTTCTGCCATCCGGCATCCAGACTGGAATCTCATGCGTTTTACACTAGCCTTTCATCCACAATCGCTACATAGCGCGCTCACTCTTCGCGCAGGATGGGCATGATGTCGAATCTGCAAACACGCACAGTTGCCGTTATCGGCGGCGGCCCGGCCGGTTTAATGGCGGCAGAAGTTCTGGCCGCCCACGGCATCAGCGTTGATCTATACGATGCCATGCCCTCTGTCGGCCGCAAATTCCTGCTGGCCGGTAAAGGCGGCATGAACTTGACCCATACCGAAGCAAACGAACCTTTCCTGTCGCGCTATGGTGCGCGTGCGCAGCAGATTGCACCCATGCTGCAAGCCTTCGATCCGGAAGCATTGCGCGCCTGGGTGCACGACCTGGGCATTCCTACCTTCGTCGGTAGCTCCGGTCGTGTTTTCCCTACCGATATGAAAGCTGCACCTTTATTACGCGCATGGCTGAAGCGGCTGCGTGAAGCTGGTGTCCGTTTCCAAATGCGGCATCGCTGGCTAGGGTGGAGTGATGATCACAGCCTGCGCTTCAATACACCGGACGGAGAACTGACGGTCAAACCCGATGCGGTCGTACTCGCACTTGGCGGCGGCAGTTGGGCACGACTCGGTTCTGATGGTGCATGGACATCTTTGCTGGGACAACAGGGCATAACGACTACACCATTGAAACCTGCCAACTGCGGCTTCGACGTGGCATGGAGCGCGCACTTTCAGGAGCGTTTTGCCGGCCAACCGATTAAGCCAGTCGTTGCAAGCTGTATCGATATTCACGGCGTTACACAGCAACGGCAGGGCGAATTCGTCGTGACGGCAAGTGGTGTTGAAGGAAGTTTGATTTATGCACTGTCAGCACACTTGCGCGATCAGATTGCCGCACAGGGCGAAGCAATACTGACGCTAGACCTCGCTCCAGGTAAAACGCTGGAACGCGTGATGGAGGAAGTTGCGCACCCACGCGGCTCGCGTTCCATGGCCAGCCATTTGCAAAGCAAGGTCGGCATCGCTGGTGTGAAAGCAGGGTTATTGCATGAATGCGTAAGCAAGGCGGATTATGCGCAGCCGCACAAACTCGCCGCCGCCATCAAGGCTTTACCGCTGCGCTTGATTGCGGCACGCCCTATCGATGAAGCGATCAGCAGCGCAGGCGGTGTCATGTTTGAAGCCTTGAATGAACAATTAATGACGCAAGCAATGCCCGGCGTATTTTGTGCGGGCGAGATGCTGGATTGGGAAGCGCCTACCGGCGGCTATCTACTCACAGCCTGTTTTGCCAGCGGGCGCAACGCTGGCCTTGGCGCAGTTGCATGGCTGCAAACTCAAAAGTAATGCGATAAGAAAGAAATATTTGCTCGCGCTTACACCAAGCCGCGATCACTCAACTCTTTCTTCACATACGCGTAGAACACCGGCGCTGCAATCACGCCGGGAATCCCAAAGATCGATTCCATCACCAGCATCGCCGTCAGCAATTCCCAGGTACGTGCATTGATATGCTGACCGATGATTTTCGCGTTCAGGAAGTACTCCAGTTTGTGTATCGTCATCAGAAATACCAGCGAACCAAATGCGGTATGCAGCGAATGCGATAAACCGATAATCACCAATATCGTATTGGAAATCAGATTGCCAATCACCGGCAACAAGCCGACGAAGAAGGTCACCGCCACCATGGTTTTACGCAGCGGCAATTCAATACCTGCCAATGGCAACACGATGATCAGATAGATACCGGTCAGCACCGCATTGATACCAGCAATCCGCACCTGCGCGAACACGATATTACGGAAGGAATCGTGCAAGATAACCATGCGTGCATGTAATGCTTCAGCCAAAGGCTTATAGACGCGTGTCGTTGTCGTGTCGTACAAGGCCGCCATCGCACCAATGATCATACCGATCAAAATATGGGCAAAGATCCGGCCAGCCTCACTTCCCATCGAGCGCGCTTCCAGTGCATGCGAACGCAGCCAACCTGTGATCATGGTTTGCAAAGCTGCCGCATCAACCGGGATATACGCGGCTATCCATAAAGGAATCTGACTGCGCGATGCTTCCAGTATGTCTGCCATTTTCTGCAACAACACCGAAATACGACCGGCATCGCTACGAAAAAACGTAATCGCCCCCCAGATTGCCACTGCCAAACAAGTCACGATCAAAAAACTCAACAAGGCAACGGCAAGCACTTGCGCTCTTCGTCCGACCAGCTTCTTGCCTAATTTAGGCGCCAGCAATTGCACCAGGGAATACACCAGCAAACCGGAAAACAAGGCCGCCAGCAAACCCTGATGCATCACCAACAGCAAGCTCGCGGCCGCCAGTACATACGAGGCAATCACAACGGGACTGATTTTATTTTGATCGTTCATGATTGGAGCGGGTGAGATGAAAAGGATTATTTCAACGGAATCGGATTGCTACGCGGCACTGGCACTGCCGTCACACCATTCTTCGGACTACCGTCTATCAACTTGTCTGAATACGTCAGATACACCAAGGTGTTACGTACCGGATCAACCACACGCACGATATGCAAGCGCTTGAACAAAATCGATTGGCGCTCGGAGAAGACGTCTTCCTGCAGCGGCAATTTCCCCTTGAAGGTTAAGGTGTCACCGACCTGACGACAGGCAATAGATGCATCCGCAGTATCTTCCGCCAAACCTACCGTACCGCTCACACCACCAGTACGCGCCCGCGATACAAAGCAGGAAACACCCAATACCTTGGGATCGTCATACGCTTCGATCACGATACGATCGTTCTTGCCTAGCCAGCGAAATGCCGTGCTGACTTCACCAATCTGTTGCGCATGTACTGGCATCACCAACATCGTCGTAGCTGCCAGCATGATTCCTGCAAGAATTTTCTGCATGGTTTTCTCCCGCTTAATCGTCTAACTCAAGATGAGTACATAAGGCTGCGCTTCAAGAGCGTTCAACCGATTTGCAATACAGACAGATTACGCATATCGCCCGGAACTGACCAGTAGCAAGCCAAAACAAATTGGCAGCACACTGAATCAGCATCGCAAGAGCAAAAACCGGGATAGATGCAGCACAGCAGCCAACATGTAATAATTCCGCATCCTCAAAACTTCTACAGGAAGCAAACATGATTCTCGAACTCGTTGATATCCGCATTCCGCCAGGCCAGCAGACCGAATTTGACGCCGCCGTGCAACGCGGCCTGGAGCAAGTCATCTCCAAGGCAAAAGGCTACAAGTCGCACGTCATCAATAAATGCATAGAAACACCAGAACGCTACGTCATACAAATCTACTGGGAAACACTGGAAAACCATACCGTCGATTTCCGCGGTTCGCCAGCATTCCAGGATTGGCGCGCGATTGTCGGCCCATTCTTTGCCTCGCCACCAGTTGTTGAACACTTCAACATTTTGTCCAAATCGGCGTAATACCCACATAAATCGGGACTCCGAATACAAAAAAGCCGCGCTGCTGTCGCACTGACAGTAACGCGGCTTTTTTTAATGCGCTGACCGTATTACACGATCACACTCACATCACGCTTTTTCTGGGTGGTAGCTTTTGAAGTTCTCTGCATAATCGCGGAAATTTTCTTGCAGCATTTTTTCGAACTCGCCACGGAAGTAAGCAACGGCAGGATTCAGTTCGGATTTGAACATGTCTGCCGATGGTGCATCGACTGAAGCGGTAAATGCATTGAAGCGCGCTGCCGCGTACATCATCGCAGCACAAACCTGGCCGCGATCTGCGCCTTTGCAGTTTTCATTCGCCAGGTGAACGAAGGTATCGGCGATATCCCAGAACTTGGCATTAGGGTCCGGTGCTTTGCCGGTTGGACGGGTCACATCTTTTGCGTTGAAATTGTCGGTGCTCATGATTTAAAAAGTATTCAATAAGGAGTAACTCAGATTGGAAATAATGCGCATGCGCCTAGTGCAAAAATGGCATTTTTCAAGGCACTGCCCACGATAGCGATAGCCGCTGCGGTCTTGCGTGAGCAGCACTATATCTTAAAAAAGGAAAAGCGCTCTTGAGGTCAGACAAGACCTGGAAATCTGCAATCAGTCTTCCTCAACTAGAAAAGCAACGAATTCACCCTGCAATTTGCCTACTTCCCGGCCCTCGTATTCCAGCACCGACGTAACCGACATCCGTGCGCGTCCTTTACGAATCAGCATATTCATAAACCGTGGCCAGTCAGCCGTTTCTTCCAGATACGAGCGCGCCGTGAATGTGCCATTGATAGGCAAGACATACTGCATCGTGTTGCTTTGTATGACGAGATTGCTGTTGACGCCTTCATGTCTGAGTCGCGTATATAACAAAGACCACGCTGCCAGTATCGCCACGGCAGAGGCACTGCCGCCAAACACAGTTGCCTGATGATTGATATTCGGTGCCAGCGGTGCGGCGAGTATCACTTCCTCCAACTGTGCACTTCGTACTTCGACATGCATCGCTTGGGATAAAGGAATTTGCTCGTGCAGATATTGCTGAAGTACTTGTTGGTTCAAGGTCTATCCTTTTATCCGGCAGGTCGATTTTTCTCAATCAGGCTCTTCAGTAATGCAACTTGCTCTTTTTGAATATCCAGCAAGCTGCTCCACTGTCCTTCCCGCAGCATATCCAGCTTCTCATGCAAGAGCATAATTTCCAGCTCAGCCTTCAAATTCACTTCGTAATCGTGTTGTGCCGTAAGCCGGTCTTTCTCGGCCTGTCGATTCTGCGACATCAAGATGATAGGCGCTTGTATCGCTGCCAGCATAGACAACACCAGATTCAGCAAGATGTAAGGATAAGGATCGAAGGCCTTGTCGTGTCTAAGCAGAATATAGGAGTTCAGCAATACCCAGACAACCATCACCGCAGCAAACAAACCTATGAAAGTCCATGAACCGCCAAACGATGCAACCGCATCTGCTGCGCGTTGACCGCAGGTCGTCACTGCCTCCGCATCCTTGCCGACATCCCTGGCAATGTGCGTACGCTCGACAACATGATGCGTGACTTTTTTGGCGCTCTCATCCAACTGATCGTAGGATTTCCCAAACAGTTTTCTGGCAGCGTCATCGTGCTTATGCATGGTCTACTCCTGCTTCAGGTTGAGTGATATGCAAAATATTCAATCAGCTTGTTTGTGCTGCCAACAACTCCAGATCTTTGGCCCGTGCTCGCCTCACTGCCGGCCGCGGAACGATACGATCGATATACTCGCGTATGACCGGCGTTACCTCCAGCAATTTGAACTTCGTGGTCCAGTTCAAGGCGATGCCCCACAGTACATCTGCCGCCGTGAACTTGTCGCCCAATATATACGGGCCTTTGGCCAATTGATCGTTCACGGCTTTAATGACGGTAGCGTAATCGCCATAAGGACTCAGTCCCCTCGGCGCAGGATCTCGCTTCTGCGAAAAATCAATCAGTGCAGGCTCAAAGCAAGAACCGTAAAACACCATCCAACGCAAATACGGGCCACGCAAAGGATCGCCGATTGCCGGTGCCAAACCCGCTTCCGGATACAGATCCGCCAGATACATATAAATGGCAGCCTGCTCGGTAATCAAGGCATCGCCATGCTGGATCGCCGGCACCTTACCCATGGGATTGATCGCCACATAATCAGCCGCCAGCTGTTCTGCCGTTTTTATATTCAGAACATGCAAATCGTAATCAGCGCCGAGTTCCTCCAGCATGATCAATGTGCCAGTCGAACGCGTATTCGGTGAATGGAATAGGGTGACGTGACGATCTGTACTCATGTCGAATGCTCCTCTTTGTTTTAATAAAGACGACTAACGAGCTTACATCGTATGTGAGCGGCTCGCTTTTACAGCACCGATGATTTGCCTATCGTGCAGTTTCGCCAACAACACAACTGCCACTGTGGCCCCAATGAAGGCCATGAACATATCGGATTGCGTATCCCATTGATCGCCTTGCGTGCCGAGGAATTCATCCGCGCCTTGCCCCATCAACAAAGCTGCCCACCATTCGATCAATTCATACCAGGCACTGATTGCCATCGCGACGCAAATCGACAGGAAGGCGACCATTTTCTTGCCGAAGACAAATTCTCTGCGTACAAAAATTTCTTTCGCCACCAATGCTGGCACCAAACCTTGCCAGAAATGACCGAGCTTGTCGTAGGGATTACGCGCCAGCGAAAACAGATCCTGTACCCAGAAGCCAGCCGGAACATGCGCATAAGTGTAAGTACCGCCGACGATCAAGATCAGCGCGTGTATGAAAATCAAGCTATACAACAAGGGCGTTAACGGGAAACTCCTGTATGACCAAGCCAGAATTGGCAGTGCAATCAACACCGGCATGACTTCCATCAACCACGTCGCACGATCCAAAGGACGAATACCAGAGATCACCGACACAACAAGCAAAATAGCTGCAGCAGCCAATAAGCGCGTTTGTTGTGACGTAACAGGATGGGGAGTGTTCATTGTTCCAGGCGTTCCTTAATTTGCATGATGTGATGTTTTAACATTAAGTCTGCAATGCGCAACAGCAAAATCGACCCAGCTACCCATTTCATGGAAGGCAAACTATAATACGCCGCAAAGTCGCCGCTACACTCAAGCATTGAGCAAGCACCTAAACATCTTTTTCTCCGTCGATACCTTGTAATGAGAATGACGAAAGCCACGCATAGATTTGCTACCTGGATCGCATGTTTTGCGATTCTGCTGGCATCGCTTGCGCCTTCGATTTCTCACGCTGTTGCTGCCGCCAAAGGCGCGCCGAATGCCTGGGTAGAAATTTGTACCGTAGAAGGCAGCAAGATGATGAAGGTCGATGGCGACCAGAGTCAGCAAGCGCCTGCACCGGCAGAAAAGGGCACGCACTTCGAGCACTGCGCCTTCTGTTTAACGCACGCCGGATCATTCGGTTTGCCGCCTTCCGCTGACTTCGTCATGCCGGTTGTCAGTGGCGACCACGTACTTCCTCTTCTGTTTTATCAAGCATCGCGCCCGCTGTTCGCATGGGTCGTTGCACAACCTCGCGCTCCCCCGGCTTTTTCCTGATCGTTGCTGAGTACCGATAGCACGTGCGCCTGATGGCGTGCGTTCGTCTATCGGTGTGTCTTCATATCGAAACAGGAGTTCGCCATGTCAACTCGCCGTAAATTCGTCATCACCCTCAATCTGATCGCGCTAGTCATTGCTGCGCTGTTGTTCAGCATCGGTCGCTATGCCTCACTCGCATCACCATCGTCACTCGGCCATGCGGTCGAAATGCAGCTCGTGCCGCTTCCGGCTCTGAACGCGCATGCCGAATGCGCACCATCCTGCATCATCACGAGCCGTGCGGCGCTTGGCATAGCCAGTCATTCTGCCCGATAAAAACGCATGAACTTCCTTATCAGAATACCTAGCGACTGACATGACATCGAGTCCTTATCGCCTTGTCCTTGTGAGCTGGATTACATTGTTTGTGATCTTGTTTGGTTCGCTAGCGCCCTCGATTTCACATGCGCTGAATGCAAAGGGTAAGCAAGCTACGTCGTGGGCTGAAATTTGCTCAGCCGATGGCGTACGCTTTATTCAAACAGATAATCAATCATCTGATTCTTCTGCGCCGGGCGAACACGGTTTGCATATGGAAGATTGTCCATATTGTTTGAACCATGCCAGTGCGCTTGGTTTGCCGCCTTCCAGCGAGCATGCAATACCGCGTGCCGTTAGCGAGTTCATGCTGCCATCGCTGTTTTATCAATCGCCTCAGCCACTTTTTATATGGGCAGCGGCACAATCGCGCGCACCTCCCTTTCTTTCCTGACTAGCGCTTTACGCCCGTCGAACAAAAGCACGATGTTTCGATGATGAGCGAAGCACCCAATGACGCAAGGCGTTACCTATATTTACTCAGGAAAGAAAGTAGACATGTCTTCACCAAAATTTTCACAACGAACAATATTATTTTCCGTGTCTGATCGTTACGCGTCTTCTCGCGTTATTAACATTAGCAATCATGATTTCACGCGGATGGCACATTCCTTTAAACCTGCAAAGACAGCGCTTTTGCTAGCCGTGCTGTTTTCTACGACGGCGATGCCTATGCGTCCGGTTCACGCACAATCGACGGCCGAAAAAACCCTTCCTGTTGTTGAGGTGGAAGCACCTATGGCAAACGGCATCATCAATCTGGATACACCGACGACTACCGGTAGCCGCCTAGGCCTGACACCGCGCGAAACACCTGCGACAGTAACCGTGGTGGACAGAGCCACCATAGATGCGCGCGGTGCAGAAGATACACAGGAAATTCTCAAAGCAATTCCGGGCGTAAGCGCACACAACGCGCCTGGCAACATTACCGTTCGTTATCGCGGCTTCAGCGGCGGCTCGGTTAGCCAGTTGTACAACGGCATAGATTTGAATTACACGATCGCGAACCGGGCAGTCGATAGCTGGATCTATGATCGCGTCGAAGCCATCGGTGGACCATCGAGTTTCTTATACGGTGCAGGTGCCGTTGGCGGTTCGATCAATTACATTACCAAGATCGCTCAGCGTGACGATGTTTCCGAGGCGCGCGTGCGCGTAGGAAGCGAGGGCTTGAAGGAGGCATCAATCGGATTGAATCGCCGTATAGCAGGCGATGATTCAGGGACGCCATCACATTACGTGCGTATCGATTTGAATGATCACCATTCGGATGGATGGTCGGATGGCACTAAAACACATTCCACCCAATTGGCAACTTCACTGCTATCAGATTTCGGACGAGGCCTTACGCATACTCTGGCGTATGAATATCAGAATGATGCAGTTGATCGTCCTTATTGGGGCACGCCTTTGCTAAATCCAATTGCCGGTACCTTGCGAATAGATGACGGCACGCGCTTCAAAAACTACAACAGCGCCGATGGTATTTACAAACAACGTGTGCAATGGCTGCGTTCGATCACTGATTTGCAAGTCAATGATGCGCTGCATTTCAAGAATACTTTTTACGCTTATGATGCTCAGCGCGATTACCGTAACGTTGAAAGTTACCGTTTTAATGCTGACAATACACAAGTCATACGCTCAGGTGCATTACTACAACGGCATGATCAGCGCGTAATCGGCAATCGAATTGATGGCACATATAAAGGTGAACTCGCAGGACTCCGCAGCGATTGGTCCTTTGGTTTGGATATGGCATTAAACAAACAGACTCGCTTTCCGAAAAGTTTACCGGCAACGGTGAGTACGGTTGATCCCTATAACTTTGTGACAGAGAATTTTTTTGATGTTCCAGGTATGACACCGGGTTTTGTACCAAGCATGACAAACAAGGTTACAACCACCGCCTTGTATGTAGAAAATCGAACATCTCTGCTACCAGCCTTAAATCTCGTCACGGCATTGCGTCATGAACGTATCGATTTGAACTTGATCAATCGTGGTGCTGTAAACGCCAGCAATCCAGCGAGCTATGAGCGCAGTTATAACCCCACGACAGGTCGTATTGGTCTGGTCTGGGACATCACACCAAACGCAATGGCTTATATACAGTACGCAACGGCAGCCGATCCACCGGCAGGCTCACTTGCAACAGCGTCTTTTGCGAATGCCATCACCAATACCGAACTCACAACAGGGCGTCAGTTAGAGATCGGCGCCAAGCTGGATTTTTGGCAAGGAAAAGGAAGTGCGACGGCAGCCATCTACAGTATCGCCCGCAAGAACATCGCGACTCAAGATCCAAACAATAGTGCATTGACGATACTGGTGGGAGAACAAAGCGCCAAGGGTATTGATCTATCAGTCGGCTTGCAAGCTACACGCCAGTGGGCAGTACGCGCTGACTTTACCTACGTCAATGCGCAATACGAAGATTTCAGACAAGGCGGCGTTTCTTTGGCGGGCAATACCCCAACCAACATACCTGCGACCGTAGCAAATCTGTGGACATCATATGCAATTACTCCGGCTCTACAAGCCAGTATGGGTATACGTCGTGTCGGAAAAGTCTATGCCGATGCTGCAAACACGATGATTTGGCCAAGCTATACACTGCTTGATCTCGGCCTGGGTTATCAGATCAATCGCAATGTCTCCTTGATAGGACGTATCCGTAATGCCACCGATAAAATCTACGCCGCCAACGTCAGTGCTACCTCCGCCTACCTCGGTGCACCACGTACTGCAGACGTGACGCTGCGTATCACTTTTTAATCGGAGAAATTGATGCGGATCCGCTTGAAACGTTACTTGTTTCTTGTACATAGGTGGCTGGGTATTGTCGCTTGTGTTTTCTTTGCGATGTGGTTTATCTCGGGCGTAGTGATGATGTATGTCGGTTATCCCAAACTCACCGAACGGGAACGCCTGCAACACTTGCCACCTATTGATGCACAGCTCAATTTGCTTTCTCCCAAGCAGGCACTTGATGCTGCCGGTATCACGGGTCCTCTATCTGAATTGCGATTGGCTAATGCGAGTGCGGGTAAACCGGTTTATCTGGTTATCCCCAAGAACAAAAATCCGGATGTACCTGGAAGCAAGAAGCCCACTCACGTAAGTAGTACGGTAGTCATCGATGCGCAAAGCGGCGAGCACTTACGCAATGTAGATGTTCAACATGCACTTGCCAGCGCTGCCGCTTATGCAAGCAAGGACGCCACCGTCAGCTACCTTGATAGCGTGAATGAAGATGCATTTACTCATTCACGCGCACTTGATGCGCATAGACCGCTGTATCGAATAGAAATCAATGACCAGGATGCGACGCTGGTTTATGTTTCGGGCAAAACGGGAGAGGTCGTAAGAGATGCAACCCGCAACGAGCGTCTCTGGAACTATGCAGGTGCATGGATACACTGGCTCTATCCGTTTCGTGGCAATTTTTTTAACGCCTATTGGACGGATATCGTTATCTACTTATCCATCCTCGGCGTCGTAGCCGCGATCACCGGGACAATTGTCGGCATCACGCGTTGGCGATTTTCCAGGCCGTATCGCAATGGCTCGCGCTCACCCTATCAGAATGGAATCATGAAGTGGCATCACATCGCAGGCTTGCTCTTTGCGCTGATCACGATCACGTGGATTTTCAGCGGTCTGATGTCCATGAATCCATGGCGCATCTTTGACAGTGGCGCGCAACCATTGCGCACAGAATTGATGCAAGGCGGACCGTTGACGATTTCAGCGCAAGATGTAGCACCGAAAAACTTGCTAGCCTCTATTGATCACCCTGTTCGTGAATTGCGCTGGACGCATAACCTTTCTCTATCCACCGTACTAGCCTATGGCGCAGTGGGCGCACCGTCACTACTGGATAGTCACAGCGCAACAGCTCGCACAATTGATCAGGATGCATTGCTAGCCAGTGCACGACAGCTATTGCCAGCACCGGTGGCCAGTGTCGAGCAGCTTAATCAATACGATCTGTATTACTACGCACGTGAACCTCACACGATGGGAGGTGGCAGCGAAAAACCTTTACCTATACTCCGTGTGATTTTTGATGATCCGCACGCTACTTGGGTACACATTGATCCGCATACAGGCTTAGTCTTGGGCAAGATCGACAACCATAAACGCACAAGTCGCTGGCTCTTTGCGATGCTGCATAGCTGGGATTGGCTGCCACTGCTGGATCGACGTCCGCTATGGGACATTCTGCTGATCATATTGAGTGTGGGGGGTGCGATACTCAGCATTACCGGTGTAATTATTGGATGGCGCAGATTAGGAAAAAAACTCAGAGCAGTTTAAAACTCGAGTTAAATACACCTTAAGTAAACCGCGCACCCCACAGTCACGATACCTCTTGAATAGAATTGTGTAGCGATACTTGATGATTAGAAATAAGCGAATGTTACTATTCTGAAACTGCATACAAATAGCATCGCAGTAACAGAGGCGCAAAGCTTATGACGATAGTCACCGTATTCAACCAAAAAGGCGGTGTGGGCAAAACCACCACTGCATTGAATCTAGCTGCTGCGTTGGCGCGGCGCGGTTGTCGTCCCTATGGTATTGATCTCGATCCACAAGCACACTTGAGCGCCATCGCCGGCATCACGGCAAACTCTGGCGACGACACCATCCTCAGTTTGTTCCAGCGTAATCGCCCACTACAAGAATTGGTGCAAACGTCCGCTACCAGCGGCCTCGGTCTGATTCCCGCGCACATGGAATTATCCAAGGTCGATACGCTGTTCGGCAAAGGCTACAACATCGTCAATATGCTCAACGCCACATTGCGCGCAGAAAAATTCCACGATGCGAATACGCCAGTGCTGATCGATTGCTGTCCACTGATAGGCGTGCTGTCGCTCAATGCCATCTTTGCCTGCGATAGTCTGATCGTGCCGGTATCTGCCGATCATTTGTCGGCAAAAGGCGCGATGCAGATTGAGAAAACGCTACGCGCGCTGGAGCCGGTCTTGAAGCGTCGTGTCAATCGGCGTTATTTGTTAACGCGCTTCGACGGGCGACGCGGCATGGCCTGGGAAGTATTGAAAGTGCTGGAAGAGAAGTTCGGTGCCGATGTCTGTCGCACGCGCATTGCAGAGAACGTCAGCCTTGCCGAGAGTCCCGCGCACAACAAAACCATTTTTGAGCACGCACCGAACAGCCGTGGTGCGCAGGATTACGAAACCTTGCTCGATGAACTACTAGCCGATGGCTTTATCCAGCAGCCAGACTCAACGCGAGATGAGCGTCAAGATATCGTCAACTGATTGCGCAATGCCCGGTCGCTGAACAGCGCCTTTGATATCGCAACGCAAGACTTCGCAATGTCGATACATTTGTCGCAGCTTGCGTTCTGCATCACCACGATCCATACCGCCGATGACTATGCTTTCAAGCTTTTGGCCTTCGCGCGTCTTCACTGAAAAATCGTATTTCAACATGACCACCTCCTACACTTCGCACAAATGGAGCAGTTCGCGTATGTCACCAATCTGGCGCAACGAATTGGCAGATTAACACGCAGTCAAGCATTTGGTTGCCGAAACGTAACCTACAGCAACAGAAATGTCCCTATTTTGTGCAAAAAAGCGACTATCTACGCGCAAAACTCTAACTTTTAGCCAACTGCCATCTCAGTTATCAAAAAAACCTTACTAAGCAGCAATCCATAGCAAATATCACGCCATCCTGTTTTAAAAAGATCGGCTATGCTGATGACGCAACCTTTGTCGCTATGTAAGGTCGCACAAGACCCCCACTCATTTTTCCAAGGACTTGTCATGCGCATAGATATTTACCGGAGAGCAGAACACGCAGGCCATTTTTCATACCTCGCAGTGCCGGAAGGCCGATTACTTCCAGAAGAAGTCGTCAACACCGATTGGGAACCGACAGATCGCAGCGTCGATCTCGCAGACAATGCTACGCATCTGGCAGACTTTGCGATTGATAATCCATTCGGACAAATCAATGCAAAGGGATATGCCATCACCAGCGTCAAAGCACTGCCAAGTAAACCACCTCGCCCTTCATAAAATATCTAATTAAAACCGTAGCAGATGTCACAGCCCACAACGCGCCCTGAACCCACTCGCGCCGGATAGCACCATACGATGGTGTTCGCACACTGTGCACTACGCTGTACACCACATCTGCAACACTCCCATACATCCGCTCGGCACCCGCCGGGCGGTTTTTATATCGGCAGATCAGCATGCACACACCTTCATCTTCTTTGCACCGTTCTGCAACACGCGCACCTTGGTCGCAAGTGATCTGCATCCTGGGGACGATGATGTGCATGACATCGGCCGATGCACTTGCACAATCAACGAACAAGATACGTACCGAAGTCATCGCGCAAGGTCTGGATCATCCGTGGGCCGTCGCCTTCATCGACAGCAATCGCATGCTCGTGACCGAACGCTCCGGGAATATGCGCATCGTGCAAGCAGGCGCAGCACTTTCGGCACCGTTGACTGGCTTGCCCAAGATAGAAGTCGGCGGTCAGGGTGGCTTGCTTGATGTGATTACAGACAGCCGCTTTGCTGATAACCGCACCATTTATTTTTGCTACAGCGAAGAAGCAAATAACCGCACCGGTGGCAGCGGCAACTCCACCGCGCTGGCATCCGCGCGTTTGTCGAATGATTTAAAAAAACTGGAGCAAGTCAAAGTACTCTTCAGCCAGCAACCCAAGTTTGCCAGCCGCGCCCACTTTGGCTGCCGCATCGTCGAGAACAGTGATGGCACTTTATTCCTCACGCTAGGCGATCGCTTCAGTCGTATGCAAGATGTACAAACGCTGGACAATCATCACGGCAAAGTGATCCGCATCCGCAAGGATGGCTCGGTACCGCCGGATAATCCATACGTCGGCACAGCTGGCGCACTGCCAGATATCTGGAGCATAGGCCATCGCAACTCGCAAGGTGCAACGCTGGGGCCAGATGGCAGATTGTGGATGCACGAACACGGCCCGCAAGGCGGTGATGAAATCAATCGTCCACAAGCCGGCAAGAACTATGGCTGGCCCGTCATCACTTACGGTGAAAACTACGGCGGTGGCAAAATCGGCGCAGGGCTAAGCGCCAAAGCCGGCATGGAACAACCGCTATACCAATGGACGCCATCGATAGCGCCATCCGGCATGGCATTCCTGCACAGCGATAAATACGGCAAAGCGTGGCAGGGCAATCTGTTTGTAGGTTCGCTCAAATTCCGCTATCTCGCACGTCTGGAAATCAAGGATGGCAAAGTCGTGCAGGAAGAACGCCTACTGCCAGATCTGGAACAACGCGTGCGCGATGTGCGTGAAGGACCAGATGGCTTGCTCTATATCGTCACGGATGAAGCGCGCGGGCAACTGCTGCGTTTGGTGCCCGCGCGATAGCTGATAACGGTTAGGCCGTTTCGGAGATAACGTTGACGCTGCTGATTGAGTTGGCAATATCCTGATCGAACTTGCCGTAGGTTTGTGCTAATTGCGTCATGATTTTCATGACGGCATCCATACTGGTTTTCTTGTCAGTTTCGCTGCTGGCAGCTTTAGAAGCTTCGCTCAATTGATAAGCAACCAGTTCCTGCAAGCTGACGGTACCGTCTTGATTGGTGTCGGCTGCTTCGTAGGTCTTCGTGGTGCTGCTTTCTGCTGAACCGCCACCGCCGCCGGCTGGGCGTGCGCCCTTCGCTTGTTCCGTTGCGCCGCTGCCGCTGGCAGCACTTGCCGCACCGTCTGGCCCACCCAACTGATCAATACCGGCTGCCAGTTCTTCCTTGGTGATTTTGTTGTCACCGTCGGTATCCAGCGCCTTGAAAATTTCTTCCACCTTGGCCGTATTGGCTTCGGTATCGGTAGAATTTTTATCGAAAGCTGCTTGCAACGATTCCTTGTCGAGATAACCCTGATTCTTGGTATCTAGGCTGGAGAAAATATCATCTATCGATGGCGGAGCTGGTGGCGGCTCACCGGCTCCGGCGCGAGCAACGCGTGAGCTATCGAATTGCGCATCCAGTTGATCGGCCAATTGCTTGACGCCATCCGTCAGTTCCTGCTTGGTGATCTTGCCGTCGCTGTCCGCGTCTATCTTGCTGAGGAATTGATCGACATCGGTGGAAGTTGAACTGCCATCTGCCGAGACTTGCTCCAGCGCTGACTGCAACGCGGCCTTGTCGATATAACCCTGATTCTTGGTATCGACCTTGGCGAACAAATCGTTCGCTATCTTGGTCGCGTCCGGACGCTGTACGGTCCATGATGTGCTGCTGCTCACTCCGCCGATTGCCATGTTTTTTCTCCCATTGATTGACGCCGGCAGAGACCCTATCTCTATGCAGGCGACCTCAGGATGTCAGCGCAATGTATCCACGGCATGTGTACTTTGTATCGAGATTGATACATTCGGCAAATTTGCAACAAAAGGGCTAGCGTGTGATGGCAATCTTGGCAATCAAGCCGCCTTCCGGCGCATTACGCAGCGTGAGACGGCCATCACACTGGATGGCGGCTTCACGCGCGATGGAAAGTCCCAAACCCACACCGCCATAAGCCTTGTTACGAGAAGGATCGAGCCGCACAAAAGGTTCGAATACTGCAACCATCTTGTCCGGCGGAATTCCCGGACCGCGATCTTGCACTTCTATCACCAGCGTATCTTGCGTATCACGCAGCGTGATCACGGCTTCCTGTCCGTAGCGCAAAGCGTTTTCCACCAAATTGCTGAGACAGCGACGCAAGGCTATCGGTCGCGTGAACAAAGGTTCTGCCGTACCTGACATGCTGACCTTGTCACCATTGGCACCAGCATCCTCGGCGATCACTTCGATCAGCGACTGTACATCGAGCAATTGCAAAGGTTCAGTCGACACGCGTTCACGTAAATAATCCAGCGTCGCATCCAGCATATCGGCCATCTCGCCGATGTCATCGCGCAGTTTTTGTTTGGCGTAATTCTCGGACAGATTCTCGATGCGCAACTTCATGCGCGTGAGTGGCGTACGCAAATCATGCGACACGGCAGCAACAAAACGTTCGCGCTCTTCAATCTGCCCGCGCACTTTGTGTTGCATGTCATTGAACACGCGTGCCGTCTGGCGCGCTTCATCCGGCCCTTGTTCTTTCATCGGCACGCTGTATAGATTTTTCGCCAGCTGTGCCGATGCATGTGCGACCTGCTGCATAGGCCGCGCCAGGAAGCGCGCACCAAACCAGGCCGTCGCCGTCAGTGTAATGAACTGAACGATCAAGCCTATCCACAAACCCGGCGGCAGCGGTCGGAAGGCGTAACCGCCGATTTCCCACATGGGAGGCGGAGGGCGACGCATAAATTCATCCGGCTCTGCCATTTGTCCGGCATGCGCCCGCATGTGTGGTGGCCGTGGTGGAAAATCGCGATCAAAGAATTGGAAAAGCAAGACAAAAGTCATGACGTGGCTGACCACCAGTGCCATCACCACCAACGCAAACAGCCGAGCGAAAATGGTGTTTGGAATCAATTTCATCGCACGACCTTGGCATCGAACATATAGCCTTCGCCGCGTATCGTCTTGAGGAATTTAGGGTCTTTGGGATCTTCTTCCAGCTTTTGGCGCAGGCGTGAAACGAGCAAATCGATACTGCGGTCGAATGCCGTCGCGTTCTGGCCGCGCGCTGCATCCATCAATTGATCACGACTCAACACGCGGTAGGGACGTTCGATAAAAACAGACAACAGGCGGAATTCTGCATTGGATAAAGGCACAACCATGCGCTGCGGCGTGACGAGTTGACGTGCCAAACGATTAATCGTCCAGCCTTCAAAATGCCATAGTTCGGCATTCTCGTCGGCAGCTAGTCCGCGCTTCTTGCCATCCTTGGTACGACGCAAAATGGTGTGTATGCGCGCGACCAGTTCACGCGGGTCAAAAGGCTTCATCACATAATCGTCAGCGCCCAGCTCCAATCCGACCACGCGATCAGTCGATTCGCCGCGTGCGGTCAGGATGATGATGGGAATATCGGTCGTCGCACGCAGCTGTCGGCAGAGTGACAAACCATCTTCGCCCGGCAACATCAGATCGAGAATGATGGCATCGAAATGCATCGTCGCCATGACCTCGCGCATCGCCTCACCGTCAGCAACGCCATGCGCCCGGATGGAAAAATCAGCCAGATAGTTCGCCAGCAAATGACGGATTTCTTCATCGTCATCGACGATCAAGACGCTCGTCGTATCTACCTTTGCATCACTCTTAGTATCGCTTTTTACATCACTCATTATTGCGTTCCATCTTCCGTTATACCGACATCTTGCCGCGCATCAATTGAGCAGATAATCTCACAAGGCCATGCTGCTTGCCAGTTCGCTTGCGCCGATATCGTCGCAAATGAGTGTAGATGCAACACTGGATTAAAGCTGTCTCGGTCGCCTTACTCCCTTACAATAGCGGCTCTACAAATGGAGTCTCTATGTTTTCAGGAAAATCGCTCGACGAACTGTTGGCGCAAAAGAAGGTTCGGCTGACACTCACCGTGCTCTGCATCTACTTTGCCGTGATGGGTGCATATCAATTAGTTACTGGCGTGAATGAAGTCGACTGGCTGCGCGGCGGCGGCAATCTGCTGGTATGGGGCGGCTTTGCTGTGTCCAACGCCAGGAAGGCTTACGGCCGCACACAACCAGGTATCAATATTCCTATCAATATCGGTGTGGTACTGGTCGTGGCTAGCTGGATCGTCAGAATGTAAGCAAGAGGTCATCATGCAATTCAGACACTACAAAGGCGGCATCTACAATTTTGTGTGCGCCGCCAAGCTTGAATCCGATCCCAGCATCGTGATGATTGTGTATACCGCTGCGGACGGTTCATTCTGGACGCGGCCGGAAAGCGTGTTCTTTGAAAAGTTTGAGCATCAGGGACAAACCGTACAACGCTTTGTCCCTATAGAAGAATCTGCTAGCTGAAACAGCGCATGCGTGATTGCATGCGCTGCGCGTTACAATCAGCGCATACGCAATCCGATTTTCAACCAGCTGACCGAAGAGAAGAAAACGTGTACGCACTGATCATCGAAGATAATCCGGATATCGTCGCCAATCTGTACGGATTCCTGGAGCCGTTAGGCTACACGCTGGATGTCGCCTTGAGCGGCTCAGCTGGCGTCACGCGTGCCACCAGCGCACACTACGATGTGATCGTGCTGGATCTAGAGTTACCAGGCATAGACGGTATCGAAGTCTGCCGCCAACTACGCAAAGAACATCGCCTCGCCACACCCATCCTGATACTGACCGCACGCGATACCGTCACGGACAAGCTGACCGGCTTTGAAGTCGGTGCTGACGATTATCTGGTCAAACCTTTTTCACTGGTTGAGCTGGAGGCCAGATTGAAAGCGCTGGTACGCCGCGCCCGCAATGAGAATGTCGAACATATTCTGGAATTCGGCGAATTACGCTTCGACCTCAGTCGTTGCGAAGCCAAACGCGCCGGCCACAAACTCGCGTTGACGCCAACCGGTTACAAATTGCTGGAATCGCTGATGCGTAAAGCACCAGCGCTGATCACGCGCGAAGAATTGTTGCGTGAAATATGGGGCGACGATCCGCCCGATAGCGACGCGCTGCGCACACACATCCATGCCTTGCGCCATGCGATGGATAGACCTTTTGTAAAACCAATGTTGCGTACATTGCCAGGTAGCGGTTATCGCCTGATCGACCATGATGAAACCTAGTCATTCACTAAAGAATCGTATTGCCGGCGCTTTCGTCTTGCTGGCATTTGTACTGTGCAGCTTCTTTTCGCTGGCCGCCTACACTGCGGTCGAATTGATGGAATCCAAGCTTATCGACAGTAATCTCGATAAGCTGGCGACCAATCTGATCGGCCAATACATCAATCACCGCACGCTGGAACTGCCGCCCGACATCAGTTTTTACGTGGGCATGGAAATTCCCGAGACTCTGCGCAAACTACCGCCCGGCATCCACGAAATTGAAAACGAAGGTTCAGAAATGCACGTCGTCGTGCGTATGGCCAATGATCAACACTTTGTGATTGCCGACGACACCAGTGATTTCGAGCGCACCGAATTACTGATTTTCTTTGCCATCGCGGCCAGCTTTATTGCCAGCATCTTGCTGGCGGTCGGCCTCGGCCGCACATTTGCCAAACATGTCATTGCACCGCTAACCGCATTGGCCGCGTCAGTAGAACATCACGACATTCCATCCGAACTGCCATCGCTCAATACTCAAAATGAAGTCGGCATGCTGGCCCGCGCCTTCACCAAACGTACTGATCAGTTGCAGCAATTTCTCGCCGATGAAAAATTATTTACTGGCGATGTCAGCCATGAATTACGCACACCACTAACTATTATTCTGGGTGCCTCCGAATTATTAAAAGTGCAATTGGCACAATCACCAGATCAATTGGCAGTGGCCGAACGTATACGTCGCGTAGCGGCCGAGGCATCCGAACGCGTCAGCGCCTTGCTCATGCTGTCGCAATCACCGGACACCTTGGGTGGCTCACAACTCTCGCTCACCCATTTAATAGAGCGCGAAATCGAACGCTGCCGTCAACTCTTGCTCGGTAAACCAGTGCAGATTGAATTCAGTGCAACTAGCGATGTCTGGATATATGCGCGTGCAGAGCTGGCCGGGATCGCGATCGGCAATCTGCTACGCAACGCCTGTCAGTACACGGAAGAAGGCACCGTCAAGGTGCAATTAACGACGCAACAATTAACAATTGAAGATAACGGGCCAGGTATTCCAGACAATGTACGCACCCGCCTGTTTGAGCGCTTCGTACGTGGTAGCGAGAACCATCATGTGGGCTCAGGTCTAGGCTTGGCAATTGTTAAACGGGTAGCAGATCATCTCGGCTGGCAGATTCAATATGAAAGCCCGGCCGGTGGTGGCAGCCGTTTTATTCTGGCCTTCCCATCCAACTCCCATGTCGAGAATCGGGACCTCCATCTCTGGAATAACACCATTTAAGCGAAGTACAAGATCGTCATTGATCTCTCAATGATAAGCATTTCAATGACATTAACGCCGCCTTAACGGCATAGACGCTAGCGTATTAGATTGTCCAATCTGAGGTCGGTGTCTGTCTTGAAAACATCGCAAGCAACCGGAAGCACCGGCGCAGTACTTGAAGCACGTGGCAACGGCCACTTTCTCCGTTTCTTAGATCGTCTTCCCGCCATCAGTACCGAGCGGCTCGCCATACTGGCCAGCCTGTTCTTTTCACTCTCATCCAATTATTTGTTCTTTTCAGCAGCAATGGCTGGACGCAATTGGGCGCAATTCGACTCCTGGCTTTTTGCCGGTGCGATCTTCGGTGCGATCACGGCATTGCAATGTGCCGCATTGCTCTTCCTGTTGAATCGCTGGACTGCCAAACCGGTACTTACCGTGCTGCTCCTCATCACGGCAGCCGCCACGTATTACATGAACAAGTACACCGTGTTCTTTGATTCGGACATGGTGAGAAACATCCTGCGCACCGACGTCAAGGAAGCCAGTGAATTATTCTCACTGAGTTTTTGTATACATATGTTTGTATTCGCCGTGTTGCCGATACTGCTGCTATGGCGGCTACGCTTGAAAACGACGTCCTGGTATCGTGCGATTCCGATTCGGCTGCTGTATATCATTGGTGCACTCGCCGTTACGGCTGGCTCCACCATGTTGGTCTATCAAGACTTTTCCTCGCTGATGCGCAATCAGAAAGAAGTACGTTACCTGATCACACCTAGCAATTATCTCTACTCACTGGTGCGCGTAGTCGTAGCCGATACGGCACACGCCAACACGCCACGCGTAAAAATCAGCGAAGATGCCAAGCTGGCTGCGCCTTGGGGCCAACGCACCAAGCCCATGCTCTTTATATTAGTAGTGGGTGAAACGACACGCGCCGCAAACTGGGGCTTGAACGGTTACGAACACCAAACCACACCGGAATTGAGCAAGCTGGATGTGATGAACTTCCCGCATGCGACTTCCTGCGGCACCAATACCGAAGTATCAGTACCGTGCATGTTCTCTATTTACGGCCGACGTAACTACGACGAAGCAAAGATACGCGGTCACGAATCGCTGCTGCACATCATCGACCATGTAGGCGTCAAAACGATATGGCGCGATAACCAGGCTGGTTGCAAAGGTGTATGCGATGGTCTTGAAGAACAGCAGCTAGGCAATAGCAAAAATCCTGCCTTGTGTGACGGCGAACGCTGTCTCGATGAGATCATGTTGGAAAACATGGATGGTGAAATACATAAAGCGAAGAACGGCAATCTGTTCATCGTCATGCATCAACTGGGTAATCACGGGCCAGCTTATTACCGTCGCTACCCGGCATCTATGCGTACCTTCACGCCAACTTGCGATACATCCGATCTGAGCAAATGTTCACGCGAACAAATCGTCAATGCGTATGACAATGGCGTGCTGTACACCGATCATTTCCTGGCGAAAACCATCGCCTATCTGAAGACACAAACGTCTTACGATACAGCGATGCTGTATCTGTCGGATCATGGCGAATCGCTGGGTGAACACGGAATTTATCTGCACGGCTTGCCGTACTCGATCGCGCCTAAAGAGCAAACACAAATTCCGATGGTGATGTGGCTGTCACAAGGTTTTGCCAACAGCTTCCATCTGAATAAAGACTGCCTGGCCCAACGTGCCGCCAATCCAGTCAGTCAGGATAATCTGTTCCACTCCATCCTCGGCATGCTGCAGATCGAATCGAAGTATTACGATAAGTCGCTGGATATCAGCGCAGAATGTCGCTCATAAAGTCTTAGCTCATCTGGTGGGCGACAAGCATGCCGCTCACCAGCAAACCCGTCGGCGCCAGCAAACGGCGCTTGTTGCTCGGTCTGTCTTCCACCCATTTGAACAATAATGCTCCACCGATAATGCTGACGCACAAAGCGATCAGCATGCCGATGACGTTCACAATTGGCTCTTGCGGGAAGAAATGGAAGAACACTGCATTCACTATCATGCACAAAGGGAAGTGAATCAGAAAGACTGAGTACGAGATACGTCCGAGATACGTTAAGAAACCGGGCATCTGCCAGCGTTCCAACACACCCAGTTGCCGCGCAACACCCAGCATCAGCATCACGCAACCTGCCACCAGTATGCGTCCGCGGAAATCAAACAGCAGTGCTGCGACTACCACCAGTCCCAAAGCCGCCAACCACATCATGCCCAGCGGACGACGCGACGCCCAGTAAGCCAGGGAACCCAAACCATACGAACCGAAAAAGTACAGGGCAGTTTCATCCAATCCTGTATTCCGGTTGAAGACAAATAGGGAAGCGAAAGTCAGCAATGCGATGAACAAAGGGCCGATGATGCGCAGCTTCGGATAATGCACTTCAACCTTCCCGCCCAGCCATAACAACAAGGCAGCAACGGCGAACAGTTGCAAATCAATCGCCACATACCAGACGCCTGCAGACAAGGCTTCCTGATCCATCAAATCCTGCAGCAAGAAAATGTGCGGCAACAGTTGCGCGAGACTAGGCGCATCCGGGATCGAATCGCTGGTCATCCACTCGCGTGCAAGCGCCGCGCACAGAATCGCAAATACCAATGCCACCAGATAAGGAATCACCAGACGCAGATAACGTTGATAAATTGCTCGGATCGGATGCGTTAGAGAAGTGGCGCCATCTGGGGCAAATTTTGCGGCCAGCAAAAATCCTGCGATCACAAAGAAAGCCTGCACCGCCATCCGGCCGTATTGGTAAAACAGATCAATCACCGTCGGCATGAGCGGATACGCAATATCCGACATCGGGCCGTAAAACGCGAGATGATGTAAAACAATCAACAAACAGGCAACCGCCTTGAGCGCATCGACGCAAGGCATTCTTGAAGCAGTGGACATGGATATTTAATTCGTGGAATTTGATCTTGATGCGTTCAGCGCATTTGACGAGAACCGTCGCAAGGGCGCAAGTCTACACGCAGTAAGGCCTCTTTGCAGATTTGATGCGAGGGCGCGCAGCCATCACCAAATCCAACTATGATACGCAACCCGATGGAATCAACAAAAGCGATATTCAATGCACAACATGGAAGCACACGACGAGATCGAAATAGATCCGGACAACGCAATACACGAACCGCGCTTATGGCGTGACAACGGCTGGACTGCACGCGTCATCAAGAACGAAGATGATGAAGGCTGGGCCGTCGCCATGATCAAGGATGGCGAATCCGAACCGGCTCTGGTCGGACCATGGACCATGGGCCGCGACAAAAAAAATCCCAAGCCGCTGGACACACCAGCCTTTCATACGCTGGTCAAAACCGCGTCGGAAGTCTTGCGCCGCCACGAACAGCAATTGCATGCGGATCTGCATAAAAGCGTGACCGTCAATACCGTCAACGCCAGCATTACCGTCACCCTGGACATCGTGCCGGATGAAGATGATCCCTACGCTGTATTAGCTGCGCAAAATGAAGCCGGTGATCAAATTGCCGAAGTACGCGTGGCTGCGAACTTCAAGCTGACGCGTAGCAGTGCGGCCGACTGGATGGAAGCGGAGTACCGCAAGCCGCGTTGATATCGTTGCAACACATCGGATATTGATCGCAAAATATCAATGGTCGAGTTTGCCGTACAAACGCGCAAACTCTTCTTCCAGCGTATTTTTCGGCAAAGAACTATTGCCGCGACCATACCAATAACGCGCGTTACCGAGATCGCCTTCCACCCGATGCAGATAGCCATGTATCTGGCAGGACAGTTCATCCGAATGCACTTGCACCAATGCGTGCGCTTCTTCCCAGTTGCCGGCCTTCTCTAAATCCAGCACTTTCTTGTGATCGCAAACCATTTCAATTCCTTCTTACCAATTCTTTTTATTCATTAATCATCTGAACCGTATCGTTCCAGTTCGAAAGCCTCGGCATATTCTGCATCGAGCTCACGTCCTGTTTTACGATTGACAGCCAGCACGCGTTCATCAAATCCTTGTCCGCGCGTATTCAAATTACGCTGATGTTGCGAGCGATGCAAGCGCAACAATTCTGCTTTCCATGCGGCGCTGTCTGCATCGAATGGCGTATAAAGATCTGTCCGCATCGTTACTGTTTTTGCATCTTGATTCAGCACCGCCCACACTGACAATTTCTCAGCCAAAGCAACTGCTCGGAACAAAGCATAGGTGCGTTGATGCGTCACATTGCTGTCGTTCCCGTGCGGCATAAACACCAGATTGGGTTGACGTTGCGACAAGTAATCACGAATGATTTCCTGATTCGCAGCATCCAAACGCGGATTGCCTTTTTCATCCGGCGGCAAACGCAAGAAACTGAGACCTTCCGATGGCAAGCCAAAGAATGTACAACTTGCAACTTGTTCAGCTTCGCGCAGAACAGCTTTTTCATCATCCGTATGTGCATCGGCAAAACCATCTTCCACACCGCTTGCACCTGTCGTCAACACTGCCAGATGTATCGTATCGCCACGTTGATGAAAGTAGCGCAAGGTAACCGCAATCGCATCGAAGTCATCCGGATGCGGTGCCAGCACCACCAGTGTCAACGGTGATGACAAGGACAACTGATACAGATTTAGTGGCACGCCTTTAGCCGATATTTGTAATGATGAAAACATCATCGAACCTTTATCACTTGGCTATGGTGCCGGCCTTCAATGCCGCGACTGTTTCCTTGAAACCACCTATCAATTTGCCATCGACGAACACTTGCGGAAACGTAGGCCAGCCGCTCCACATCTTGATTGCCAAGCGCGGCTTCCACATTGAAAAGTAATTACCGTATTCCAGATATTTGAAATTGACACCCGCTTCCGACAAGGCAGCACACGCTTTTTTAACGAAGGGATTGATGCCCATGCCAACCACCACAACTTTATTAGTTGCGATGGCATTGGCTACTTCGTTGACGGTTTTTTGATGATAAGCGGCGATGTAATGAATGACATCCGGCGACAATTTGTCAGAAGATAAAACAGGGCGAGTCATGGTGCTCCTTGAATTTTTGATCAGCAGCAAATATCTGCCATTATTTTTCCAACGCTACTTGCGGTGGCGTTAGTGGTTCTTCCTTGATGCCACGTGCCTTGCGCATCATGCGCTTGACCCAATGTTCCAGATCATCAATATAGGTAAACACCGCAGGCACCACCAGCAAGCTCAGCAAGGTCGAGGTAATCAAACCACCAATCACCGTAATCGCCATCGGCGAACGGAAACTAGGATCAGCGCCCCAGCCCAAGGCAAGCGGCAACATGCCGGCACCCATCGCTATCGTCGTCATGATAATCGGACGGCTACGTTTATGACATGCGTCAACCAAGGCATCATAGCGATTCATCCCTTGCTGACGCGCCAGAATTGCATAGTCGACCAGCAAGATCGAGTTCTTCGTCACGATGCCCATCAACATGATCAAGCCGATCATCGATGGCATCGACAAGGCGCGACCAGTCAGCAACAACGCCACGAAAGCACCACCGATAGACAAAGGCAAAGCAGCCAAAATCGTGATTGGTTGCATGAAGTCCTTGAACAACAAGACCAGCACACAGTAGATACACAAGACACCAATCAACATCGCTAGACCGAAACTATTGAACAGCGCCTGCATCTCTTGCGCATCACCCAGTTCAGCAATCTTCACTGCTGGCGGCAGATTACGCATCGATGGCAGGGCGCGTGCTTCGGTATTCAACTCACCCAGCGAACGCGAACCCAGTTCCACATCCAGTGTCACGTTACGGCTACGATTCAAGCGATCGATTTGTGCCGGACCACTATCCATATATACAGAAGCGACATTGCCCAGCATCACCGGACCGTTTTTACCCGGCACGGTCAGACGTTCAATCGCGGCCAAATCGGCGCGCATATTGTCCGGCAACTTGATACGTATAGGCACCTGACGTTCGGACAGATTCAGCTTGGGCAAATTCATATCGTAATCACCAGCAGTGGCAACACGTACGGTTTCACCCATGCTGGAGGTTGTCACGCCGAGATCCGCTGCGCGCGCAGTATCTGGGCGCACGATGATTTCCGGGCGTACCAACGACGCACTGGAAGTGACATTGCCTATGCCTTTCAGGCCACGCAATTCACGTTCGACTTTTTGCGCTGCTTCCGACAATGCGAGTGGATCTTCACTGCGCAATACCAGTTGCATCTTGACGCCGGTATCGGGCGGTCCAACGTTAAAACGTGCACCGGGAATATCCGCGATGTTCGCGCGTATCTTGGTCTCAATATCCGACATCGATTCGTGTCTGTCGTTACGATGCGTGGTCGTCAGCGTCAACACCGCACGACGTGCTTCAGCAGAAGCACCCGGCGCAAATGCATCACCGCTGGAACCGCCACCGATAGAACTGAAGATGCTCTTGATATTTTTATCCTGCGATACCGCAAGACGCACCCGTTCTGCCACTGCCGTTGTTTCTGCCAAGGTACTACCGGGCGGCAATTCAATATTGACCTGTGTCTGACCACGATCTGCAGGTGGTACGAAACCGGTCGGCAGCAAAGGCACTAGCAAGATAGAGCCGATAAAAAATACACCGGAAGCGATTGCCGTCGTCAAGCGATGCGTCAAACACCAACGCATGACAATCAGGTAACGCTGCATCATCCAGCTATCTTTTTCCTCATGATGCTTGACCGGCTTGAGGATATACGCCGCCATCATAGGCGTGAGCAAACGCGCGACGACCAAGGATGCCAACACCGCCAGCACGGCAGTCCAACCGAACTGCTTGAAGAACAAGCCCGGAATACCTGCCATGAATGCAGTCGGCAAAAATACTGCAACCAATGCAAAGGTCGTCGCAATCACCGCCATACCAATTTCATCGGCAGCTTCCATCGCGGCCTGCATCGGCGTCTTGCCCATACGCAGATGGCGCGAGATATTTTCAATCTCCACAATCGCATCATCGACCAGTACCCCGACCACCAGCGCCAGCGAGAGCAGAGTCACCGTATTCAAGGTGTAGCCGAAATAGCTCAAGCCGAGGAAGGTTGGAATCACCGATAAAGGCAAAGCCGCTGATGCGACTAGTGTGGCGCGCCAATCGCGCAAGAACCACCACACTACCAGCACGGCGAGAATGGCACCTTCGTACAGCAACTCCATCGAGCCTTCGAAGTTTTCTTTGACCGGCTCGGCGTTATCAATCGCTTCTTTGAAGATGATATTGCTATTCGTTTTCTGCAATTCCTCTACTGCTGCCTTGGTGCCATTCGCGACCGCCAATTCGCTCGCACCTTTGGTGCGGAACACTTCAAAACCGACGACGGTATGACCGTCTTGCGATGCCGACGAACGTCGCTCCGCGATGGTGTCGGTCACATTGGCAACCTGATCGAGTCGGATGTGATGGCCATCCGCCAATGGAATATCCAGTTTCGACAACTCTGCCGCCGTCTTCACAGTCGCGATAGTACGCACTGCCTGCTCGGCACCGCTGACATCCCCACGACCGCCCGGTGCTTCTTGCTGCACCAAACGCAAGCGACGTGACACATCGACAGCAGCCACATTCAAGGCCGCCATCTTGGCTGGATCAAGTTCGACTCTTACTTCACGCGTCACGCCACCGACACGCTTGACTGAACCGACGCCCGGCACTGCGAGCAAACGCTTGGAAACCGTGTTGTCGACAAACCAGCTTAGTTCCTGTTCATCGAGCTGACTGCCCGGTGCGGCCGCTGCGGTAAAGGTCAGGATCACGCGTCCGGCGGTCGATACTTTGGTCACCGAAGGATCACGCAAATCAGCCGGCAAGTCGGCACGTATCAATGCAACGGCATCACGCACATCATTGACCGCATCCGAGATGTTTTTTTCAAGTACAAACTCCACGGTCACGGTAACTGCACCGTCAAGTACCTTGGTATAAATATTCTTGATGCCTTGCAGCGTCGCGACCGAGTTCTCTATCTTGCGCGCCACCTCGGTTTCCAATTGCGCCGGCGCAGCGCCGGGCAGGGAAGCAGAAACTGTGACGATAGGTAGTTCAATATCGGGGAAATCCTGCACCGCGTTCGACTTGAAGGCGAGCAAGCCACCCAAGGCCAGCAATGCAAACAACATGATTGCCGGGATCGGGTTCTTGATGGAAAGCGAAGAAAAATTCACGCGTGCTCCTATTTGGTCGCAGTAGTCGCAGGCGTGGTCGCATCTACTGATGCACTACCTGCTGCTGCCGGTGGCGTCGCTGGCACGACTTTCACCAGATCGCCATCGTTAAGGAAGCCCGCACCATTTGCCACCAGCACTGCATCCGCTGGGATGCCGGATACGATTTCGATCCTGTCCGCCAGGCGACGTCCGGGCTGAACTTTTGTTTGCGTCACGCGGCTATCCGCATTCACGCGGAAGACATAACTGAAACCATCACGAATCACGATGGCTTGCTGCGGCACAGTTACGGCAGTGGAAACACCGAGATCAAATTGACCGGTAGCAAACATACCAGCACGTACCGGTGCGATCTTCGCTGCTGTCGGTGCCAGATCTACGTACACTAACGCGGCACGATTTTGCGCATCGACTGTAGGCGCAATCATGCGCACCTTGCCTTTGACTTGTGTGCCGTTGGCCGCCGTGATCAAGGCCGGCGTACCCGTTGCCAGACGTCCCAATTCAGCCGAAGTGACTTCAGCACGCCATTCCAAACGACCTTGGCGGATCATGCGAAACAGTTCAGTACCTGCACTCACAACTGCGCCCACTGTTGCGCTGCGTGACGAAATCACACCGTCATCCGGCGCCAGCACTTGTGTTTGATTCAAGCGCACGATGCGTACTTCCAATGCGGCTTTCGCTGCTTCGGCTTTCGCCTTGGCAGTTTGTTCCGTAGTCAAATATTGGTTAATCTGTTGTGTACTTAAAGCGCCGGTTGTCTCCAACGTACGTGCGCGCTCTGCATTATTTTTCGCATCAGCGGCATTGGCTTCCGCCTCCATCAGACTGGCACGTGCCTGTGCCACATCGGCCTTGACCGAAGCAACTGAAAAGGTCGCCAGCACTTGGCCACGTTTTACGACGTCACCGACATTGACGCGCACTTCCATCAATTGCAAACCATTCGATTCGCTTCCTATGATGGCTTCCTGCCATGCGGTTACGGTGCCGTTAGCGGTCAAATAGATAGGCAAGTGCGCCTGCGATGGTTGTGCGGTCGTCACGGCCAGTGCCGGTTTGGGGCCGGTATCGTCTTTTTTCTTGGCTGCTTCGGATTTGCCGCTGCTCATTGCGATCACAATCGCAGCCAGTGCTAGCACGGCGACCACAGCGATAACGATGGTTTTTTTGTTGAAACGTTTCATGATTACGTCCGTCATTCAGATTCAGGATGGTTTTATTTAGTTGCCGTTGCTGCCGTGCTTTGCGGATTGACCCAGCCGCCACCAGCTGCACGGTATAGAGCAATCCAGGCAGACATGCGCTCACGTTCCAGTGATGCAGCATTCAGTTCGGCTGCCAGGCGGGTACGACGCAAATCTTCCAGATCAATCAAGCTGGCCAAACCGTTTTGGTAGAGGCTTTGCGTACCGTTGAACGATGCGCGATAACCTTCGACTGCGACGCGTGCATCTTCGCTACGCGATGCAGTGCTTTGTAAATTCACCAGCGCTTCTTCGACTTCACGCACGGCTTGCCTCACGCTGGCGCGGTAATTGACGACGGCTTCTTCGTAACGTGCTTTTGCGGCATCGATATTTGCCATGCGGGTGCCGCCATCAAAAATCGGCAGAGACAACGATAAAGGTCCGACCGACCATGTATTCATATTGGTAGTCGTACCGGCGGAGCGGAAGCTTCCTGCGCCTATCGAACCGCTCAAACTAAGGCGAGGATAACGTTGTGCCTGCGCGCTACCGACTTCTGCACTGGCTGCAGCCACTTCACGTTCTGCAATAAAGATGTCGGGACGTTGCGATAGGGTTTGTAGTGGTCTAATGAAACCGGACACCAATTTAGGCGAAAATACTCGCCATAGA
>JAZJXV010000037.1:0-40985 GCA_040390795.1 Pseudomonadota bacterium
ACATCACCCTTTCACGGTGAGTACAGGGGTTCGAATCCCCTTGGGGACGCCAAATTCCAGATTCGTCTGGTATGAAAAAGCCCTGATTATTCAGGGCTTTTTTCATTCAAGGTTGGAACGCAAAGTATCAGTGCACGGGCTTATCGCCACTGTCAAATTTGCGTAGGTCAGTATCACGGACAGGTTTCTGTCCCCATCGTCTAGAGGCCTAGGACATCACCCTTTCACGGTGAGTACAGGGGTTCGAATCCCCTTGGGGACGCCAAGTTAAAAACGCCACGCTTTTGCGTGGCGTTTTTTTTATTTTGGTTGTTATTCAATTCAATATCGAATTGCTACACAAACGCTCACGAACGCTTTAGGCCACACAACTGCAGATAATTGTTTTCATAGTGGGCGTGTAATTGCTCGTAGTATTTTGCCTTCGTTAATCAGTAAGTCATTTCTTCCGACGTTCGCAATGTTGTTGTAAACCTGCAGTGTCCTTTCTATAGCAGCCCCGATTTTTCTTAATCGCGGCTCATCATTCACGTTGCATCGAACGGTGCATGCACTTTCAAATCATTATCGAAGTAGTCGAACACATCGAGTTTTTCATGTGCGTGCGCCGCAGTACAGAAATCAGTTGTGCTTGATCTGGTGCTAGATGGATCTTTATGGTTCGCAGGGCACGCGATGCAAATGCTAACTCGCGTGCTAAATCAGATTCAGTGGATAAAACGAATGGCACCAGCCTCTACCGAGAAAATCCGAAATACCTCTATCCAAGATGCCATTGCTGCATGCTCCCGCGCTGTGATTTAGCGGTAAAGAGATGACAGCCTGATCACTTTTCGGCATCTCACATGCAAAATTATTCTAAATCCGGCAGGTTTTAACGGTTTCTTTACGCCTCAAAATAAAATCGCTGATAAATTAGCTGCTTAGACAGTTATTGACTTAAGCAGTTATTGATTAAGCATGCATATGAATAAATTTGAAAAAAACTTCCCATCCGGGTCTTGGTGCGTAGAAGAAAGCGTTGGTTACCTGCTGGCGCGTGCTCGTACCAAGTTGGCGAAAGCGGTCGATGTGGATTTGGCGCAGCACGACATTACCCACGCTCAAGGCAGCATGTTGCTGATGTTGAATTCGGGGAATTACTCGACTGCGGCAGAGTTATCGCGAGAGTTGTATATCGATTCAGCATCTATCACCCGCATGGTCGACAGATTGGAAAAGCGTGGCTTGATTCAACGCATGCCGCGCGGTGATGACAGGCGCGTGATTAATCTGCGTTTGACGGAAGAGGGTGTCGAGCTTGCGGATAAATTACCTGATTTGTATGTAGGCGTGCTCAATGAAAGTTTTGCCGAGTTCAGTGGTGAAGAAGTGAATACGCTCAGAAGCTTGCTGCGCAAATTGTTATACGGTGCTGCATCGGAAGTCGTTAGCAAGGAAGTGAAAGACAGGAGCGAATGATGAAAAATCTTTTACGTTTTTCTGCCGGTTTAAACCGAAATTCTTTTCGTGGCGTGATCGCAGCCAGTTGTGCTGTTGTCTTGCTTAGCAGCTGTGCCAGTTTTAAAGGTATCAACACCAGCGCGAATCTGAATCAGCCTGCAGACTATGCAACGACTTCTTCCTTGCCAGAACAGCGCGGACAATGGCCGGATGCTTCCTGGGCGCAAACTATCGGTGGCGCTCCTTTGCAAACCCTGGTTGATGAAGCCATCGCAGGCAATCCTAATTTACAAGTTGCCGCAGCACGTGTCTCCGGTGCAAAGGCAGCAGCAGATGCTGCCAGCGCAAGTGCGCGTCCATCGTGGTCAGCCAATGCCAGCAGCACATATCAGCGTTATACCGAGAACGGCATCATTCCGCCGCCACTGGGTGGAGAGTACAAATCGGACAATGAACTGTCGCTGAATTTTTCTTACGATTTTGATTTCTGGGGCAAGCATGCTGCGGAATTACGTAGCGCCTTGTCGGCAGGGAAGGCCGCGCAGGCCGAGCAATACAATGCGCGTTTGATGATTGCTACGGCAGTGGCGCGTGCCTGGGTGCAATTGGCGCGTCAATATGCGCAACTGGATTTGAATCAGGAGCAATTGACGGTCGGTGAAAACATCGAGCGTCTGACCAAATTGCGTTTTAAAGTCGGTCTCGATACCCAAACAGATAATCAACAAACGCATCAGCAACTCGCTAGTCTGCGTGCAGAACGTGCGCAATTGAACGAAGCGATTGCCTTGACGCGCAATCAGTTGGCAGCACTGCTCGGTAAAGGACCGGACCGCGGTTTGCAAATTGAACGTCCTTCATTACCTTCTGAAGTAGCGATTGCATTGCCAGACGCATTGCCGCTGACCTTGCTGGGACGTCGCCCTGACATCGTCGCAGCACGCTGGAATGTCGAAGCCGCACAAAGCGATATCGATACGGCAAAAACCGAGTTCTATCCTAACGTCAACATCATGGCCTTTGCCGGTTTCTCAAGCCTGGGTTTGAGCAATCTGTTGAATAGCGGTAGTCGCGTTGTTGGGATCGGTCCTGCGATTCGTCTGCCAATACTGGATAGTGGTTCCCTGCGTGCCAATCTGAAAGGTCGTGTTGCTTCCTATGATGGTTTGGTCTCGATGTATAACCAGACTTTGACCGAAGCCTTGCATGACGTTGCCGATCAAGTGCAATCGTCACGTGCTGCGGCGCTGCAAAGTGAGCAGCAACAATTGGCAACGCAAGCATCAGCGAATAATTTGAAGCTGGCGCAGCAGCGTGAGCGTGTTGGTACTACCAATATGTTGCCGGTACTGTCAGCACAAATGACGTGGTTGTCGCAGCGCCGTATCGATCTTGATTCACAGGCGCGTCGCAGTGACTTACGTATCGGTTTGATCAAGGCTTTGGGCGGCGGTTTTGACGCGCAGACGCAAGGCCTTGAAAAAGAAAACTCCAATCCCTCGAATGTTTCCACCTCCGTGAGAAGTGCATCATGAATACGACCAGCCCAGAAGTAAAAGAAGCCGAAACTCCTAATACCAACGGCAAACGTCGCCGCCGCCTCATCGCGGTGTCGATACTGCTGGCGCTCTTGTTGATTGCCTATGGCATCTGGTGGGCAATTTATGCGCGTCATTTTGAAGATACTGACGATGCTTATGTTGCCGGCAATGTAGTGCAGGTCACACCACAAGTGAGTGGTACCGTGATCGCGATTCATGCTGACGATACAGAACTGGTACAAGCTGGCAAGCCGCTGGTTGATCTGGATCACAGTGATGCGCAAGTGGCATTGGATCAAGCTGAAGCACAACTGGCGCAGACTGTGCGTGAAGTGCGCACCTTATTCGTCAACAACGGTGCCTTGAGTGCTGCTGTAACGCAGCGCACAGCAGATGTTGCGCGTGCGCGTGACGATCTGGCACGCCGCCAGGAATTGAGCGGTACCGGTGCTGTAGCAAAAGAAGATCTGGAGCACGCACGTGTTGCATTCATCGCGGCGGAATCCGCATTGCAAGCAGCACGAGATCAATTGACATCGAATCAGGCATTGACCGAAGGCACAACGGTTGCCAAGCATCCTAATGTGCAACGTGCAGCAGCGCAGGTACAAGCTGCTTATCTGGCTTTGTCACGCAATACCTTGCTGGCACCAATCACCGGTTATATCGCCAAGCGTTCAGTGCAAGTCGGTCAGCGTGTTGCGCCAGGTACGCCTTTGTTGTCAGTGGTACCGTTGAATGCATTGTGGGTTGATGCGAACTTCAAGGAAGTGCAAGTTGCCAAGATGCGTATCGGTCAACCGGTCACATTAACTTCCGATATTTACGGCAGCAGCGTTACCTATCATGGCAAGGTGGCTGGTCTCTCGGCAGGAACAGGCGCAGCTTTCGCCCTGTTACCTACGCAAAATGCCAGCGGTAACTGGATCAAGGTTGTGCAACGTATTCCGGTGCGGATTACTTTGGACCCTAAGGATTTGGAAGAGCGGCCATTGCGCGTAGGTTTGTCCATGCAGGTTGAAGTGGATGTCGCCAAATCGGAAGGTACTTCATTGACTTCGACGACAGCGCCGCGCACTGAGCCGGTTTATCAAACGGCCGTGTTCGATGATGCAGGTAACCAGGCTGCAGCGCGCGTTGCGCAAATCATTGCAACCAACAGCAACAGTACTGCGACCACAGGCAAACACTAAACCATGAGCGCTACTCCTCGCGCTGCGTTGCCGCCACTGAGCGGCACGCCACTCATCATTGGCACCCTGGCTTTGTCGCTGGCGGTGTTCATGAACGTGCTCGATTCGTCGATTGCGAACGTGTCGATTCCAGCGATCTCAGGTGATTTGGGTGTCTCACCGCAACAAGGTACCTGGGTCATTACTTCATTCTCGGTAGCGAATGCGATTTCGGTGCCGCTGACGGGTTGGCTGACGCAACGTATCGGTCAGGTGCGTCTGTTTATCAGTTCCATCTTGCTGTTCGTGCTGGCTTCTTGTCTGTGCGGCTTTGCGCCTAGCATTGAAATCCTGATTGCTGCACGTGTCTTGCAGGGCGCAGTGGCGGGACCAATGATTCCTTTGTCGCAAGCCTTGCTGCTTTCTAGTTATCCGCCCGCGAAGAGCGGGATGGCGTTAGCATTCTGGGGTATGACGACGTTGGTGGCACCGATTATGGGGCCGCTGCTGGGCGGCTGGATATCGGATAACTACACATGGCCGTGGATCTTCTACATTAATATTCCCATCGGTATTTTTGCTGCATGGGCAACATGGTCTATCTATCGCGAACGTGAATCGAAAACCTACAAGCTGCCGATCGATAAGGTTGGCCTAGTCTTGCTCGTACTGTGGGTAGGTTCCTTGCAATTGATGCTGGATAAAGGCAAGGAGTTGGACTGGTTCCATTCTGGTGAAATCATTATTCTTGCTTCGGTTGCGGTGGTGTCTTTCATCTATTTCATTATTTGGGAAATAGGTGAAGAGCATCCGGTGGTGGATTTATCCTTGTTCCAGGGCCGCAATTTCAGCGGTGGTGTGATTGCGATTTCGGTTGCCTACGGCTTGTTCTTCGGTAGCTTGGTGATTTTGCCTTTGTGGTTGCAAACGCAGATCGGTTACACCGCGACGGAGGCTGGCAAGGTGATGGCGCCGGTTGGTATCTTTGCGATTATCTTGTCGCCTATCGTCGGTAAGTTATTGCCAAAAATCGATGCGCGCTGGGTGGCGACGACGGCCTTTCTGATTTTCTCGGTGGTGTTTTTCATGCGAGCACAGTTCACGCAAGATGTGGACATGATGACCTTGATGATTCCTACCGTGATTCAAGGTGCGGCGATGGCGATGTTCTTCATTCCGTTGACGTCCATCATTCTGTCCGGCCAATCACCAGACAAGATTCCGGCGGCGGCTGGTTTGTCCAACTTCGTGCGTATCATGTTCGGCGGTATCGGTACTTCTGTAATGTCGACAATGTGGGATAGCCGTACCATCCTGCATCACGCGCAATTGGCTGAATACACCGGCACACATAATCCTGCCTTTACACAAGCGGTGAGTACGTTGATGGCGCGTGGTATGTCGGAGCAGGCTGCATGGGCGGTGATAGACAGGCAGATGACGGTGCAAGCCAGTACCTTGGCGGCAACCGATTTGTTCTGGATGTCCGGCATCATGTTCCTGTGCCTGATCGGTTTTATCTGGATTACCAAACGCAGCAAAGCGGCTGGTGGCGCGGATGCAGCAGGCGCGCATTGAGTAGGGTAGGAAGGGTCTGTTACCAGAACCCCTCCCCCCTAAGAACCGTGCGTGCGACTTTCACCGCACACGGCTCAAGCATAATAAAAGTTCCTATTCAGGAACCGGCTTAACAACTTTCAAACCAAGTGCATGAACTTGGGTATGGCAATTAGGGTGCAAGAGTACGCGATTTCCAAGAGCATCTGAGCCACCCTCCACACGATATTCAATGTGGTGGTCATGCCAGCCAGTGTCCATATCCATCTCGTGCCCACAATGCGCACATCTTCCCATTTGGTCAGCATATAGTCTAGCCCATTCCATCCGGTAGCTCATGTTCTTCAACATGCGCTCCTGACGGAGGGTTTCGCCATACATTTCCCATGCGGGATCATAAGGGCTGTAAGCCCCTTTGATTTTCTTGTGCCGCACTATCGGCGTACCCGGTAAAGAGTACATTTGCATCACACCTTTATCACCGTCTTTCGTCAGTGTATCCGCTGCAAACACCCAGTTTCGATCGCCTACTGACCGCCAATACCTCTGGCGAATCCAATCTGCGTTCTTATTCGGGTGCCTACGTTTGGCCCACCGCATCAACCTCCAGAACAGCAAATGGTCAATGCGCGAGAACACTTCCTTGGCAACCACAGGACTGTGATATTGCGACCAGCCCCGTAGCATCGGATTCAACAAGCCAATTAGATTGACCTGTTTTGCTCCGAGATTGTCGCTGACGACGTTCCTCAGCTTTTCATAAAACGTTTTCACATTTTTCTTACTCGGCTTGATGAGCAGTTTTCCCGAGTACTTCCGGAAATTCCACCCGAGGAAATCAAAACCTTCGTCGATGTGCACGATCTTGGTTTTGGCTGTTGATAGTCGCAATCCTCGCTTTGCAAGGAAAGCTTCTACCCACGGCCTGACTTCTGTTTCCAGCAACTCTTTTGAAGCGCCGGTTACCACAAAGTCATCCGCGTATCGCACGATACCGATTTTGAGTTTTGGAATCTTTGACTTCCCGAATTTCGCACCGAGATGCGCGATCAGTTCCGTCTCCAATCCATTCAGCGTCCAGTTTGCCAATGCAGGGGAAATGATGCCTCCCTGCGGTGTCCCTGCTGTGGTAGCCAGCAATTGCTTCCGGTCGACTACCCCGGCTTTCAACCATTTCCTTAGTATCGACTTGTCCATACCAATGTTGTCGATCATCCAGTCGTGATTGATGTTGTCGAAAAAGCCTTCAATGTCCGCATCCAACACCCATTCGGCCGAGACCTTCCGGCACGTCTGGAGAAAGATTTGTGACATGGCATCGGCAGTACAGCGATTTTTACGAAACCCATAAGAGTTCGGATCGCTGACCGTTTCCAGAACCGGGTCCAGTGCAAGCAAATGCAGGGCTTGCATGGCCCGATCTCGCATGGTCGGTATGCCCAGAGGGCGCATCTTCCCATTTGATTTTGGAATGTAGACTCTCCGTAATGGCAGAGGCCGATACCCTTGCTTCTTCAACTGTGCAATCGCAGCGTATTTCTGCAGCGGTGTATCCCATAACTGACGATCCACACCTGCCGTTCGTTTGCCTTGATTTTCTGTCACTCGTTTGACAGCTAGTGCTTTCGCACTAAACGAGTGGGTCAGCCATCGTTGCAAGGCTTTCACCCTGCGCCAATTGCCTTCCTGCGTTGCCTTCGCTAGACGAATCTGCATGACTCTCACATTCTTTTGAACCAGACGCCAATTGATGGCGGCCCAGTCTGTCGGAACGTGCGAGGACGCAGAATCGATCTGATTGCTATCGATTACTTTCATTGCTGAACCTCGGTAGTGATGCCCACCGAGGACGCAGTTCTCCCCGAAGGGAAAACCACATCCCTTCGGGGCGTTGAAAATGAAACTACTTTGCCTATGTAGTCGTTTGACGACTATTGCACCATGTAGAAGTCTGCACGCTTTCGCGTCGGGACAAATCCTGAATCCCTATCCGAACCATTACAGCCCGGCGTTCGCTTTTTCTACAATCCCATACCCACTCCTCCGACAGCTTCCCTTGCGGGTTGCCTGCCCGATCCGATGTATTGGATTAGGCGGAGAGTTGGGCTTACCACGTTCCCTGAGATTCCGTCGCAGCTAACAGCTCTGCGGCTTGCCATTTAGAGTCTGTCTTTCCCTCGGTGATTTAGCAACGACGTATTCCCACAGATAACAGGAATATCCAATCACACACCTTTTGGTTTAGGCCAGCAGCAGCTTAGGCCTATCGATAATTACGAGGGTTCAAATGACAGTTCACGTTACGTTACTCATGTGGACTAACCTAGCCCCTCAACCGCCTTGCTGCTGGCAGTATCCAACTCTCCACTCACATGGAATAGTCACCCTAAAAACTGGGGGTACGTTGTCCTCAAGGCTTCACACCCCATCGTTACCGATGACGCATGCTTGAGTAGGTTACGAATGGTCGTACATCCGGTCGTAGCACCTAATATTTTGGGTACGACAAGAAATCTCAGAACTTCTCGCGCTCACGATTACGTATTTCCGATCCGACTTATTTGTACGCGTGCGTTGTCTATTGGCCTTCCAGTAAGAAGGTCAAATTTTCAGCAAAATATTTTTCGATTTTGTAGTTTTTAGACGACGTTAAAGCAGCTTTGTGAGCCGATTTATCTCGAAAGCGTTAATTACAAAGAAATTTATAGATGTTTAACGATGCCGTTACGCGGCACGTTTTTTTTCTATTAGACTGCCCCTATTTCGTAAGACGAAACTGGGGAGCCCTCGATAACAGCCTTTAAAATCAAGACTTTATCGAATATTTTCGGAGGGATACTTCATCGATATTTATACCGCATAGCGGTGAAACGCGACACACGTGTCGCACTACTTGGTTTATCATGCGTGAATTAAATTTTTGACTGCTGGCATGAGCTTTCCACAAACTTTGCATTTGTTTTGTCGGGTCGTCGATAACTACGGCGACATCGGTATCTGCTGGCGCTTCGCACGGCAACTGCAACAAGAGCACGGTATTGCCGTGACCTTGTGGGTAGATGATTTGTCTAGCTTTCAGCGCATCTGCCCAAACGTTGTACTTAATGTAGAAGAGCAGCAGGTCGCTGATGTGACAGTGCGGCATTGGGGCAATCAAGACGGCGTGTTTACTGCCAGCGATATTGCCGATATCGTCATTGAGTTTTTTGCCTGCGATATTCCGCCGGGCTACATAGCCGCGATGGCAGAGTGCAATCCGCGTCCGGTGTGGCTCAACCTGGAAGGTTTGACTGCGGAGGAATGGGTCGAAGGTTGCCATACTTTGCCTTCGCCACATCCGCGCTTGTCTTTGACTAAACATTTCTTCTTTCCTGGCTTCACGAGCAAGACAGGTGGTTTGCTGCGTGAGTCGTCTTTGGAAAAAGAACGTCAGCAATTCCAATCAGATCCCGCAGCTATAGCGGCGTTTCTTGCACAATTTGGAGTGACGTCGACAGAAATGGCATCGACCAAGGTGTCCTTGTTTTGTTATCCGCACGCACAAGTCACTGCATTATTCGATGCATGGCAGAACGGCGATACGGCGATCACTTGTCTGGTGCCCGAAGGTGTTGCTAGCGAGGCAGTTCAGACATTTCTTGGAGTGGATGCCAAGGCGGGGGCGGTATGTACACGTGGCGCGCTTACTGTGCGTGTATTGCCTTTCGTCCCTCAACCGGATTACGACAAGCTCTTATGGGCTTGCGATCTCAATTTTGTGCGTGGTGAGGATTCTTGGGTGCGTGCGCAGTGGGCAGGCAAGCCCTTCATCTGGCATATCTATCCGCAAGATGAAAACTTGCATCACAAGAAACTACGTGCATTTTTGCAGCGATATGCCGCTGAGATTGAAAGCTTGATTGACCTTACTTTGATCTGGAATGGCGTAAGTACAGAGAGCATCAATACGTCAGCGGATTGGTCAGCGCTATGGGCGTCATTTCAGGTTGATATGCCCAAAATCGCTAGTAGAACCACTGAATGGCAGCAGGAAATGCTGAAAAACGGGGATATGACGAGTAATTTGATACAGTTCGCCCGTACGCTACGCTAAGAATGTGCCAAGAAGACGGTATAATATCGGGCTAATTTATACCGAATTCGATCAAACGTGAGCTTGTGGCGCTTTAAGCCAAGAGGCGACAGTTGATTTTTATGCAACCCACTTTTTACGTACACTATGAAACCTGCAAAAGAAATTCGCGTTGGTAATATCATTATGATCGATAGCAAGCCTATGATCGTATTGCGCTCCGATGTTAACGGCTCGAGCCGCACCGGCTTTACCTACAAATGGAAGATGAAAAATCTTCTGACGAACAGCCCGCAAGAAAACGTTATGCGCGGTGACGACAAGTTTGACGTCGTTGTTCTCGACAAAAAGCCTGTGACTTATTCGTATTTCGCTGATCCATTGTTCGTATTCATGGACGAAGAATACAATCAGTTCGAAATCGAAGAAGAAAACCTGGGTGATGCACTGCATTACCTGAAAGACGGCATGGAATGCGAAGCGGTTTTCTATGACGGCAAAGCAATTTCTGTTGAATTGCCAACTACTATTGCTCGTCAGATCGTTTACTCCGAGCCAGCAGTCAAAGGCAATACTTCCGGTAACGTGTTGAAAGAAGCACGCATCGAAAACGCAGTTGAAGCATATCAACACACTGTTCAAGTGCCGTTGTTTGTCAGCAGCGATGACATCATTGAAATCGACACCCGTACCAACGAGTACAAAAAAGTGGTTCGTAACTAAATCACTTGAAATGAAAAAAGCTGCCGATCAGGCAGCTTTTTTTTCGTCCTCATACTTCTCAGTGCTTACAGATTACTGTGCGCTCTGTATGTGCTCTATCCGTTCCGTCGTCGATGGATGGGTGGATAAGTAAGGCGAAGACGGTTCGCTGGTTTTACTCTTCAGTTTTTCAAAGCCGTCTGCCATGTGCGAGAGGGCAATGCCATTCGCCTTCATCATGGCGATCGCGTAGTCATCAGCTTCACGTTCCGCATCGCGCGAATATTTCATATCCAGCAGCATCGTTGGAATATTCGCGACTATCGCGGAAGCATCGCCAAAGATGACTGTTGCTAGCACACCGATGGCAGAGCTTTGCACCACACGTCGCATTAGATGACGTTCGTGTAAATGCCCAAGCTCATGCGCCAGTATCCCCATGATTTGGAGATCGTCATTCATTAGATTCACCAATTCATCGGTCAAAATAATTTGGCCTGACGGTAGTGCAAATGCATTTGGACCGATCGCGCTTTTGCGAAAAACGATTGTGTAATCCGGCACACCTTCCTTAGGTGGTATTAGTCGCTTGAATTGCTCTGTAATCGCTTGCTGTCGTGCGATAGGCAACTGGCTGGGTGAAAGTATGCGTTTGTCGAGAAAGTCCAGCATACCGCCGCCTATGGAGCGTTCGACTTTTCCCGGCAAGGCTTTGGCTATAACTTCGGCTGCAAGCGGCAATGCATATAAATAACCGAAGGTAAGCACGACCAGCGTGGCGAGAACGGCAATGATCGTTCCGCGCCAGCTTTGCTGCATACGTACGACCAGAGAATCTTGATGGCCAGTATCGGCAAGCAAGGAGTCGAATGTATGCGCGTCGTTTATTTCCAGATAGGCGTCGTCTGGGAAAGTGACTTTACGACTGGTATTGCGCGCACGTTCGGAAACGCGCAAATCGCGGATGGCGCATTGACGCTCGACGTCACCGACGAGTGAGGCGATCCCCGCATCTACCGACAAGGTCACGTGATGTGCGCGCGATGTCTTGCCGTCGTAATAGAGTGCGGGAATCTGCGTGATGGTGCTCATTGCAGGCAATGCCGATTACAGCGACAAATCAAAGTCGAGCAAATCAGTAAGGCCTTCACCAGTCGCCGACACTTGCTCTTTCGTTGCCGAGATGAAATTTTCCAGGCTGCCATCAGGGATGAGCGACATTGATTCCACGCGATACTTCATTGCGCGGATCTGTGCGAATGGCAAAAACAGACCAAGCGTACAGATGATGCCGATAATGTTGGTAATGACGATAAAGGTCATCCGGCTCCATTTCATATCGCTTTGGAAGCGATGTTGGCCGAGCTGTGTATTGTTCCAGATCAAGTTCTGAATCAACGTGGCAAAAATCGGGAAGAGCAGAAACATCCAGACATACAGTGCGAACATGAATATGAAGATGCCGACCATACCGGCATCGGACGATGTTTCGCGATCCAAACCACCAGCGGTAATCATCGCGAACAAGGCGCCGCCTAATGTGAGCGAGATGATGATGACGCCAGCCAGCCAGATGGCAAAGACCAACAGATACGCTTTGTAAAATTTACCGACCGGACCGGTAAAAGAGAAGTGACTGCTACCAAACCGGCTTTCTTCATGCTGGAATTTCTTCATCCTTTGATGCGTAAACGGCGCAAGTATGAAGGCAGTGAGCATGGTCAGGATAGGTAGTAGCAAATACACCCTGTACACGTGCAGTACTTGACCGCGAAAACCGAAACGGATGCCACGATAGCTGGAGTTGTACAGTTTGAATTGCAGGCTTTTCCATATCAGCCATGGAGCGACCAGCATCACGAGAAGTATCATTGATAAACCAATGATGTCCGACATCTCGAACGCCAGGTTGTAAATCACGATCAGGAGGACAGCAATAGTGCGTCCCTTCAGGATTGCTATCGGATTACCGTGATACTCAAAACTCGATCCAGCGACGCTGCTGCTGTTATAGAAGTAATTGGTTCTACGTACCTTGGCCCAGGCGGAATAAATGCCAAGTGTGAGTATGGAAAACAGTAGATTGACAATCCAGATGCGGAAGTATTCACCGCCTGTTCCACTGAATGAAAAACGTATCGCTGCATTGGATGCTTGAGGATTGCCTTCAGGCATTTCTTGGAAGGCCGATGTGTCAGTCATGTTCTCTCCCTGAGAATTTATTTTTATTGGCCTGCTCTAGATTACTTGTTGAGGGGTAATTGTCAAGCGCAGCACGATTCTGAGTATGTCCTAGAGATATAACGCTTGTGTGACAGCGCGCGCTACTTGTAAAGATGGGATTTTATTGAGGATGTTCTTTTTGAGGACGGTAATTTTTCATCATCATGTATATATTTTATGAGTGATGAAGTGACTGATTCTTTATGTCGATGCGAATGATGCGTCCGTATTTCTTTTGCCATATGGTGATGAAATTTATCTGCCTAAAATTTAAGCAGATAAATTTTTTAATAAAAATGTAACAAATGTGAACTTTCAAAACGACTGGCACACCAACCGGTGGTTATGCGACGTAGTGGGCATTGCTCATTTACAAGTTGTATTTCCAGAGCGCAAAACAGAGTTGCCGCAACGTCGTTACGCGCGATGTAATGCTGACGCTGCAAGCGTATTCACTCAATTTTTATTACGTCATTGCGACAATTATTTTCAGGAGATTTCATGCTTCGATCTGACACGCTTTTTGGCAAGCGAGAAACCAACACGCCAAACCCACCGCTGAGTACTACTAACTCATCCCTGTCAAATTCAAGCACGTCCGGCTCTGCTTTTAATAAACCATCTTCTTCTGCAGGTGGTTTCAATACACCAAGCCAGGTGCCAGCAGCAAGCATCAATGAAGTTGGTAGCAAGCTGATTGTTGGCCCGAACATTAAACTGAAAGGCGTTGAAATCACTGATTGCGACACCTTGGTAGTGGAAGGCTTTGTTGAAGCAACGATGGATTCGCGCGTGATCCAGATTGCCAAGGATGGATCGTTCAAAGGTTCAGCCGGCATCGATATTGCCGAGATTCATGGCACCTTCGATGGTGAGTTGACTGTGCGCCAGAAACTGGTGATTTATGCGTCCGGTCGGGTATCCGGCAAAATTCGTTACGGCAATGTCGTAATCGAAGAAGGCGGACAACTTGCAGGTGATGTACAAGTCGGCGGCACGATGACGCCACCTAAAGGATTAGCGGTAGCAAAAAGCGTTTAATTCTCAACGGTAATCCTGATGCCTGTTGTCGGCACCTGCATGGTGCTGACGATAGGCTGTTGCCGTTCGATTTCCATCCTGTTTTGTCTGTGATAGTAAGCCGTGCGACAATGCATGGCCTCGCTTGATGCTCAAGCGCTTCCTTAGTCAGTCGGACCACTATCATGCATCCGGAATACATCCTTAATTTATCTTGCCTGGATCAACGCGGCATTGTTCAACGCGTCTCGGGTTTCCTCGCCGAGCACGGTTGCAACATCATTGAGTCGGCGCAGTTTGGTGATGCACAGTCCAAGCTCTTCTTCATGCGTGTGTATTTTTCGGCAGAAGAAAAATCATTGAGTGATGAAACCTTGCGCAGTAATTTTTCTGCGCTGGCCGATACGATGCAGATGAACTGGCAATTGCACGATGCGCAGAAAAAGCCGCGTGTGATGCTGATGGTTTCCAAAATCGGTCATTGCCTGAACGATTTGCTGTTCCGCTACAAAAGTGGTCTGCTGCCGGTGGAAATTCCAGCCATCGTTTCCAATCACACCGATTTTTATCAATTGGCTGCGAGCTATAACATTCCCTTCCATCATTTGCCCTTGGCCGCCGGTGCGCCGGAATCAGCCAAGCGTGCACAAGAAGAGCGTGTGCTGGAAATTGCCAAGGGCGCAGATATCGATCTGGTCGTGCTGGCGCGTTACATGCAAATTCTGTCGCCGGAAATGTGCAAAGCCTTGCAAGGACGTGCGATAAATATTCATCACTCCTTTTTGCCTAGCTTCAAAGGCGCGAAGCCTTACTATCAAGCGCATGAACGTGGCGTGAAGCTGATTGGTGCTACTGCGCACTTCGTGACTGGCGATCTGGATGAAGGTCCTATCATCGAGCAGGACGTAGAGCGTGTCGATCATGCGATGAATCCGGCTACCTTGACGGCGATTGGCCGTGATGTGGAGTGTGTAGTGCTGGCGCGTGCGGTCAAATATTTTGTCGAACATCGTATCTTGCTCAACGGACACAAGACGGTAGTATTCAAGTAAGTTTGCTGCTGGCTTCAGCGCACGGCAATAAAAAAGCACGCTTCAAGCGTGCTTTTTTATTTGTCTCTCGACTTATTCAGCGCATCAGTTCAATACGCGCTTGAGGAAGTTGGAGATATCGTCAAGCTGCGGACCGCAGACCGAGTGTGGCATATTGTATTCATGCCACTCAACGTTGTAACCCAGCGTTTGTAACAGGCTGAGCGAGCGCTGTGCACGTGTAATAGGGATGACTTGATCGCCGCGGCCATGGCCGTAATAAATAGGGATGTCTTTATTGGCTGCACTGGCTTCAGCTTCGAGCGTGGTATCGATAGGTACATAACCAGACAGGCAGAGCAGGCCGCCGAGGCGTTCCGGATAGCGCAGACCAACCTGGAATGTCATCGCACAACCTTGCGAGAAACCAGCGATCAGGATTTTGTCGGCAGCAATGCCGCGTGCTTTTTCGCGCTCGATCAATTCGTTGATTGATACTTGTGAAGCGCGCAAACCTGCTTCGTCTTCTTCACGACCAAACTCGGTAACGACCACGTCGTACCAAGCCGGCATTTCACGGAAGCCGTTGACGGTGACAGGGATTTCAGGAGCGTGCGGGAAAACGAAACGGATGCCAGGGCAGCCGCTCAAATCCAGTTCTCTGACGATAGGAACAAAGTCATTGCCGTCGGCGCCTAGGCCATGCATCCAAATGATGGAAACGGTTGCGTTGGGTGCGGTTTCAATTTCGACGGTTTCTAAGGTCATGGTGTCAATGAGCGTATTGCTGGAGAGTGTAAAAAATTATTTGGCAGGACGAATGGCGTGCTTGGGACGCCAGGCTTTGCAGATGGCTTCGTTGGTTTCGATATACGGGCCGCCCATCAGGTCTATGCAGTAAGGCACTGCAGCGAAGATGCCGCCGACGATTTGCTTGCCGTCTGCATCTTTCAAACCTTCTAGGGTTTCCTTGATCGATTTTGGCTGGCCGGGCAGGTTCATGATCAACGCCGCATGACCTTCCGTTTCGCGGATCACCGCTACTTGACGCGACAGAATTGCAGTTGGTACGAAGTGCAGGCTGATCTGGCGCATTTGTTCGCCAAAGCCAGGCATTTCTTTGGTGCCGACAGCGATCGTTGCTTCCGGTGTGACGTCGCGGCGAGCCGGACCTGTGCCACCAGTGGTGATGACCAGATCGCAGTGTTCTACATCAACCAGTTCGATCAGCGCTTGTTCGATCATGAATTGTTCATCCGGGATCAGACGAGTTTCCATCTGCCACGGGCTGGTCAGCGCGGTGCTGAACCAATTCTGCAAGGCAGGGATACCTTGGTCTTCATATGCACCACTGGACGCACGGTCGGAAATCGACACCAGGCCGATTTTTAATTCGTCTGGATTAGTCTTCTTCGACATCGTCTTCTTCATCCTTAGCTTGTTCAGCAGGTGCTTGCAATGATTTCAAAATTTGGAAAATTTCGCGATAGGCTTTAGGCGGTTTGTTTTCCGCTTGTTCTTTGCGCGCATTACGAATCAAAGTGCGCAGTTGTTGCGCATCCAGTTGTGGATGGTCAGCTAACAACTGCGTTAATACCTTGTCGTCGCTCAATAATTTGTCGCGCTTGCGCTCGATCGCGTGCAGGGAGGCTGTCTCGGACTTCGATGCGCCTTTCCAGCTATCGAGCATTTTTTGTATGGCTGCGAGTTCGTGTTCTTCCAACGTGCGCATCTTTTTGCCGACGTATTGCAACTGACGGCGACGACCTTCATGATCCTTGATCAGCTGGCATTCGAGGATGGCATCGCGTACGTCTTCCGGCATAGGCACGCGTTTGACGCGGTCGCGCGGCTCTGCAATCAGCTCCGCTCCCAGTTTTTGCAGGGCGGTCATCTGACGTTTGAGCTCGGATTTGGACGGGCGCTCGTATTCCTGTTCGAATTCGGTGGATTGGAACCCGCAGGAGCCTCGGTTAGGATTTGGCATGATCTGATTTGATAAGGCATTAAGCCATTCTGTAAACGACTGCTATGATAACTGTTTTATAGGTATTTCCGAAGAAAACGACCCTCATGAGCGAATCAGTGTTTATACATAGTCAAGATCAATTAAAGCAACTTGCGCAGGATGTGTTGCGTTATGCGAAAGAAAAAGGCGCATCCAATGCTGCCGTAGAGATCAATGAGGGCAGCGGTTTGTCTGTTTCCGTGCGTAAAGGCGGCGTGGAAACGATAGAGCAGAATAAAGACAAAGGTATGGGCGTCACGGTCTACTTGGGCGAAGAGCGCCATGTCCGTCGCGGCAATGCCAGCACTTCCGATTTTTCGCAGCAAGCCTTGAAGGATACGGTTGAGGCCGCCTACAACATTGCCCGTTTTACAGCAGAAGACGATTGCGCCGGTTTGCCGGACGAAGACATGCTGGAACGACATCCGCGCGATTTGCAACTGTGCTATCCGTGGCTGATTTCGACCGAAGAAGCGGTTGAGTTGGCTAAGCGTGGCGAAGCGGCTGCATTTGCTGTTGATAAACGGATAACGAACAGCGAAGGTGCTAGCGTCTACGCACAGCAATCGCATTTTGTGTCCGCCAATTCGCGCGGCTTTATCGGCGGCTATCCGTATTCGCGTCACACGATTTCTGTTGCGCCTATCGCTGGCAAAGGCAGCAATATGCAGCGCGACGATTGGTATACGTCGATGCGCGATCCGAAAAAACTGGCCAAGCCGGAAGCGGTCGGTATTTACGCAGCGCAGCGCGCATTGGCACGCTTGAACGCACGCAAGATCGATACACGCAAATGCCCAGTCTTGTTCGAAGCGCCACTCGCAGCCGGCTTGCTGGGCGCATTCGTCCAGGCAGTCTCTGGTGGTGCCTTGTATCGCAAATCAACCTTCTTGCTGGACTCGCTCGGCAAGTCAGCTTTTGCTTCGCATGTGCAAATTACGGAAGATCCGCATGTGATTGGTGCGGTCGGTTCTTCCCCATTCGATGAAGAAGGTGTGAAAACCAGCCGTCGCGATGTCGTCAAAGACGGTGTAGTGCAAGGTTACTTCCTGTCGACTTATTCCGCACGCAAATTGGGCATGCAAACCACAGGGAATGCAGGCGGTTCGCACAATCTTGCTATGACATCTTCTTTGACGCAATCGACTGACGATTTCAAGGCGATGCTGAAGAAGCTCGATACCGGTTTATTAGTGACCGAATTGATGGGGCAGGGCGTCAATTATGTGACCGGCGATTACTCACGTGGTGCATCCGGTTTCTGGGTTGAGAAGGGTGTGATCCAGTATCCAGTGGAAGAAATCACGATTGCCGGCAACATGAAGGATATCTTCATGCAGGTTGTTGCGATTGGCGCAGATACTTTGGTACGCGGGACCAAGCAAACCGGTTCGGTATTGATTGAAAATATGGTGGTTGCTGGTGGTTAATACGACGTTTTCGTAGTATGGTTATGCCAGTTGTTTATAGCGTAAAGCATGAAGATTTTTTCTACTTCGAACAGCTTACGTCACACTTACAACTTGGTTTTTTTAATGAAATTTGAGCGCTGATTAAATCGGTAAACAAATTTCAAACAGGTGTTGTCGTTAATCACTCAGGAGACAAAATGGAACGTCGTTCATTCCTTAAGAAAGCAGCGGTTGGTGCATCGGTAGGCGCGGTTGCCGTACCTTCTTTTGCACAAGCCAACCCAACAATTAACTGGCGTCTGGCATCCAGCTTCCCTAAATCGCTCGATACGATTTATGGCGCAGCGGATGTGTTTACAAAACGCGTTTCGCAACTGACAGATGGTAAGTTCAACATCCGTCCTTTCGCAGGCGGTGAAATCGTTCCTGCATTGCAAGTGATGGATGCAGTACAGGCCGGTACGGTTGAAATGGGCCATAGCGCGTCTTACTATTATTTCGGTAAAGATCCTACATTCGCATTCGACGGCGCTGTACCTTTCGGTTTGAACTCGCGTCAACAAACCGCTTGGTTCGATCAAGGCGGCGGTCGTGAACTGACCCGTGAATTCTTCAAGGATTACGGTATCGTCAACTTCCTGGGCGGTAACACAGGTACCCAAATGGGTGGCTGGTTCCGTAAAGAAGTTAAAGAAGTAAGTGACTTGCAAGGCTTGAAAATGCGTATCGGCGGTTTCGCTGGTCGTGTTATGCAACGTCTGGGCTTGGTGCCACAACAGATCGCTGGTGGTGATATTTACCCAGCGCTGGAAAAAGGCACGATCGATGCGGCCGAATGGATTGGTCCATATGATGATGAAAAACTCGGTTTCAACAAAGTCGCACCTTTCTACTACACACCAGGCTGGTGGGAACCAAGTCTGCAACTCTCGTTCTACATCGGTAGCAAAGAATGGGAAAAACTGCCTAAGCAATATCAGGCAGCAGTAGAAGCGGCTTCTTACGAAGCGCACGTTGTCATGCAAGCGCAATACGATGCACGTAATCCAGCCGCATTGGCACGCTTGCTGAAGAGCGGTGTCAAGCTGCGTCAATTCTCCAAGCCGATCATGGAAGCTTGCTACAAGGCAGCGACCGATGTGATGAATGAAGAAGCTGCGAAAAATGCCAAGTTCAAGAAGATCTACGAACCATGGAAACGTTTCCGTCAAGATGAGAACCAATGGTTCTCGGTTGCTGAAGCACCACTGCAGAACTTCATGATCGGTCGCAAGTAAGCAATTACTGAAGACTAGGTCTTATCTAAAAACCCGCAGCGCATTTGCCCTGCGGGTTTTTTATCGCCTGTGAATTAACGATTGGATATTGCAAGAGGGCTATGGTTTCCCTTTTGCTGCAACCATAAAAAAATCCCGCAGAGCGCATCATGCGGGATTGTCAGGAGAAAACGTTGCTTACTTCTTGTCAGGTTCAGTCGAGAAGTTCAGGGCAGGCATATCCTCGGTAGTTTCAGCAGGTTTTTTATCTTCGGCTGAGAAATTCAATTCCATGCCGCTGCGCGCACCATATTCTTGTCCACCACCCATATCGATTTTTAACTCGATCTTTTCATGCATATCGGTTTTTGAATCGACAGAAATCAATTTCGGGAAGGCGATGATCAGAGTCACCATAATTACCTGAATACACACGAACGGTACTGAGCCCCAATAAATATCCGAGGTCTTGACCTCTTTCGGCGCGACTGATCGTAAATAGAACAGGGCGAAGCCAAACGGTGGATGCATGAACGAGGTTTGCATGTTCACGCTCAACAGTACGCCGAACCAGATCAGATCGATGCCCATCTTGTCGGCAACTGGACCAACCAACGGTACCAGAATGAAGGCCAACTCAAAGAAGTCGAGGAAGAAGGCGAGGCCGAAGAACAGGATGTTGACTACGATCAGGAAGCCGGCAGTGCCACCTGGCAAGGAGGTCAGCAGATGTTCAACCCACAGATCGCCATCGACGCCGCGGAAGATCAGGCTGAATACGCTGGAGCCGATCAGGATGAATATGACGAAGCAGGACAGGCGCGAGGTCGAATTCATCGCTTGCTTCAACAAGCTCCACGATAAGCGACGATTCATCAGTGCCAGCACAATCGCACCAAAAGCACCCATGCCGCCGCCTTCGGTCGGTGTTGCAATACCGACGAAGATCGTACCGAGTACAAGGAAGATCAGTGCAAGTGGAGGAACCAGTACGAACACGACTTGCTCGGCGATTTTCGACAACATGCCCAGCTTCATTTTGCGATTGGTGTAGGCAATCAGAAAAGCACCAGTAATGCTCAGCGTAGCTGCATAAATGATGCCTTCATCGGCATGCAGGTTCGGATTGCTGGCCAGCAGAATTTTCTCAAGCACGAGACAGGCTGCAATGGTTCCAGCAATCAGAACGAATAAGGATTTGACGCCGCTTGAGCCATCTGGTTGTCGCAGATTGCGCGCTTCTGGAGGTAAAGCAGGAACCCAAGTCGGCTTTACGAAAGAAATGATCACTACGTAACCAACGTACATCGCTGTCAGCATCAAGCCTGGAATGAATGCGGCCTGGTACATATCACCGACTGAGCGACCCAACTGATCGGCCATGACGATCAATACCAGTGATGGCGGAATAATTTGCGCTAGCGTACCTGATGCTGCAATGACGCCGGTGGCAATTTTCTTGTCGTAGCCGTAGCGCAACATGACAGGAAGAGAAATCAAACCCATCGAGATAACGGAGGCAGCGACCACGCCAGTTGTCGCTGCCAGCAAGGCACCGACAAAAATAACAGCATAAGCGACACCGCCACGCAAAGGACCGAATAGCTGGCCGATGGTATCCAATAAATCCTCGGCCATCCCTGAGCGTTCCAGAATCAGACCCATGAAGGTGAAGAATGGAATCGCCAACAAAGTGTCGTTGGCCATGATGCCGAAAATACGATTCGGCAATGCTTGCAACAGTTCAGGTTTCAGCAAACCTAATTCAATACCCATCAGGCCGAAGAACAAGCCATTGGCAGCTAATGAAAATGCAACAGGAAAGCCGGATAGCAAAAATACAACCAGCGCGCCGAACATGATAGGCGCCATGTTCGCAATAAGAAATTCAGTCATGTTTGTTCCTGGCGATCAGTTAATTTTGTTTGCAGCTTTGATCGCTGCAATTTCATCTTCAGGTTTGGCGGCTTGTTTCTCGAAGGCACTTGCCGGTACTTTGCCTTGCAGGAAACCGATCCGTTTGATGATTTCGGATACGCCTTGCAAGATCAGCAGAGTAAAACCGATAGGGATCAGAATTTTTGCCGGCCAGACGATCAAGCCGCCTGCGTTGCTGGAAACCTCCTGACTTTCGATGGAGGTCAGCGCGTAAGGAATTGAGTAATACAGAATCAGCAGCGTGGCAGGCATTAAGAACAACAGGAAGCCGATCAGATCAATCCAGACTTGTGTGCGTTTGGAGAAACGGGAGACGATTACGTCAATACGTACGTGCTCATTGCGGCGAAGGGTATAAGAGGTAGCGAGAAGAAAAATTGCACTAAATAAATACCATTGAATTTCAAGCCAGCCGTTGGAGCTGATGTTGAAAACGTAGCGCATGATGGCATTGCCCGTACAGATGAGGACGGCGAGCAACAAAGCCCAACTAATGCCATGACCTATTTTTTCATTGAGATTATCAATGAGTCGCGATAGCGATAGAAAAAAAGACATTATTTTTGTCTCCAGATTGAAATTAGACAGAACAGCGCATGCTTTTTATTTTTATCGCCTGCGACAACATTTTTACTGCTAGGTGAGTATAAGACATCCGGTACGCGATTTTTTGCTAAAGGAGTTCTTATTAAGTACGCACATATCCTATTTTTACTGGCGGAGATAATACAGCGTATAGCTGACGTGAACATTACGAAAAGTTCATAAATAGGGTGATATAGCGAAAAAATACGATTACAGCGACACCCCAAAATCGGGTGTCGCTGTAATGTTTGTAAGTTCGCGAGTAAATGTATTGCTGAAAAGATCAAACATGCTGTGAGAGCTTGCATGTTTGATCAAATCTGAATCTGTAATCAGCTCAGTTTCGTACGGTGACGCGCAATGGCTGCACGCACCTGTTGTGGCGCGGTGCCGCCGATGTGATTACGTGCCGCGACTGAACCTTCCAGTGTTAGTACTTCAAAAATGTCGGCTTCGATCAGTGTTGAGAAGACGTGCATTTCTTCTAGCGTCAAATCGCTCAGATCAATACCGCGATCGACGCAGGCACGAACGGCATGTGCAACTGCTTCATGCGCATCACGGAAAGGCAGACCTTTTTTCACCAGATAATCAGCCAGATCAGTCGCTGTTGCATAACCTTGCAAGGCGGCGGCGCGCATCGCTTCCGGTTTGACGGTAATGCCACGCGCCATGTCAGCGAAGATGCGCAAGGTATCAACCACGGTGTCGACGGTATCGAATAATGGTTCTTTATCTTCCTGATTGTCCTTGTTGTAGGCCAGAGGCTGGCCTTTCATCAAAGTCAGCAGAGCAATCAGATGGCCATTGACGCGACCAGTCTTGCCACGCGCCAGTTCTGGAACGTCCGGGTTTTTCTTTTGCGGCATGATGGACGAGCCGGTACAGAAGCGATCAGCGATATCGATGAAGCCGACGCGTGGGCTCATCCAGATCACCAATTCTTCCGACATGCGCGATACGTGCGTCATGATGAGTGCAGCAGCGGCGCAGAATTCAATCGCGAAGTCGCGATCCGATACGGCGTCCAGTGAGTTGTGGCAAACATCTTCGAAATCCAGCGTGCGTGCAACGCGTTCGCGATCGATAGGGAAGGTGGTGCCGGCCAGAGCTGCAGCGCCCAGTGGCAGGCGATTGACGCGCTTGCGGCAATCCAGCATGCGTTCTGCATCGCGGCTGAACATTTCCACGTAAGCCAGCATGTGGTGACCGAAAGTGATCGGTTGCGCAACTTGCATGTGGGTAAAGCCAGGCAGGATGGTATCTGCGTGTTGTTCAGCCAGATCAAGTAAAGACAGGCGCAGGTCGCGCAACAAGCCGACGATGTTGTCGATTTCGCTGCGAACGTACAGGCGGATATCGGTGGCGACTTGATCGTTACGCGAACGACCGGTGTGCAGGCGTTTGCCGGCATCGCCGACCAGCTCGGTCAGGCGTTTTTCGATATTCAGGTGGACGTCTTCCAGATCCAGCAACCATTCAAACTTGCCGGAGGCGATTTCTTCCTGAATTTGTGCCATGCCACGCTGGATTTCAGCGTGATCTGCTTGGCTGATGATCTGCTGATGCGCCAGCATCTCTGCGTGAGCAAGTGATCCTTGGATGTCGACATAAGCGAGACGCTTGTCGAAAAATACCGAGGCGGTGTAACGTTTGACCAGATCGGAAACGGGTTCGTTAAAGCGTGCCGACCAGGCCTCGCTCTTTTTGGAGAGTTGTGCTGTCATAATTGGGTCCTAATGAATACGCGATTATAGAACAAGCGAACCTCGCAATCCCACTCCAGCCGCGATTAATCCTTCATCCATGCCACCTTTGCCAGATTCCGCGCCCATCCCCGTCATTGAGAACGTGATACCGGACTGTTGCAATATAGGCATCATGGTCAGATCTTTGCTGTTCGTTAATGGTGTGGTGCTGGCGGTTATGTTGATAGGCGCGAGCAGCGTGCAAGCTGGTTTGCTGGCTTTTGTCGAAGCATCGATGCTGGTGGAGTTGGCTTGCTTGTCGTCCTTGTTTGTACTTTGCGGCTTGCGGCGAGGGATACGCTCAATCCCGCCTTGGGGGCAGCGCCTTGCCTGCGCCTTGGTGCCGGGCGCGATTACAGGTCTGATTATTCATTACCTGCTCAACGATGATGTTTTTCTGACCAGCTTGAGTCGCTTGTCGGCGATGGAAGGCGTGGTGTGCGCGGCTTTGTTCGGTATCGCCTTGCAGCACTATTTTGAAATGCGTACGCGCGCGTTTTCACCGGCGTTGGCAGAAGCACGTTTGCAGGCCTTGCAGGCACGGATACGTCCGCACTTTTTGTTCAATAGTTTGAATGCCGTGTTGTCCTTGATTCGTACCGAGCCGCGCCGTGCGGAAAGCACGCTGGAAGATATGGCCGATCTATTCCGTGTTTTGATGCGCGATGCGCGTGATATCACTACGCTGGGCAATGAGGTCAGGATAGGCATGCAGTATTTGTCGATTGAAAAAATCAGACTGGGCGAGCGCCTGCAAGTCAAATGGGATATGGATGGCATTTCCGGCGACACCTTGCAGAAGGCGAAAACACCAGCCTTGCTGCTGCAACCATTGCTGGAAAATGCCGTGCACTATGGCGTCGAACCATCTCCTGAAACTGCGCTGATCACGATCGCCATCAGTCGCATACGCGATCGCATCGAGATCGTGATGACGAATCCATTTCACGCGGATGTGATTTCGACAGGTAATCACATGGCGCTGGATAACATACGCGAACGCCTGACGCTTTTATACGATATGGAGGCGCAATTGACGACACAGGTGACGAACGGGCAATTTGAAGTGCATCTTTATCTGCCGTATCAAAAGGCAGGTGCATGATGCCGCGTATTCTGATCGTCGATGATGAGGCACCGGCACGCGCACGCTTGACCACTTTGTTATCGGATATTGCGCTTGAATGTCCGCATGAATTAGTCGGCGAGGCGACGCAGGCACAGCAGGCGCTGGATAAGATAGTCGAGTTGTCGCCGGATATCGTCTTATTGGATGTGCAAATGCCGGGCATGACGGGTATAGAACTGGCGGCACATCTGGCGCAGAACGACGCGGCTGGACCGGCGATTATTTTTGTGACGGCGTATGACGAATATGCACTGAAGGCATTTGAAGTACATGCTTTCGATTATTTGCTGAAGCCAGTGCGTGCCACGCGTTTGGCAGATGCGATCAAACGTGTCGGTGCATTGAAACAAAATGCAAGTGCGCAGAAGAAGGCTATTGCCGAAGTCGTTAACACGATGCAAGTAGCACGCAAGAATTTTTCAGTGCAGGAAAGAGGGCGTTTGTTGCTAGTGCCAGTGATGGATGTCCTCTATCTAAAAGCGGAAGCGAAGTACGTTACCTTGCGCACCAGAGAACGTGAGTATCTGATTGAAGGATCGTTGTCAGCGCTGGAGCAGGAGTTCGCTGCGCAATTTATCCGTGTGCATCGCAATGCGCTGGTCGCACGTCAAGCCATCATAGGTGTAGAGCGTGGCGCGCAAATCGTGGATGCAGAGAGTGACGGCGATAAAACGCAGGAATCGTGGCAAGTCATCTTGTGCAATATCGATGATCGCCTGCCGATTTCGCGACGACAGTGGGCAGGAGTCAAAGCGCTGGTGCGCTAGTCTTTAAGTGGAATAAAAAAAGGGAAGCACATGTGCTTCCCTTTTTGTTTGCCTGACGATGCTTAACCGGTATTGCGCAAGCCGGCAGCGATACCGTTGATCGACAAATGAATACCGCGACGTACGCGATCATCCACTTTGCCGTCGCGCATTGCTGCACGGTGACGTTTGATCAGTTCAACTTGCAAGTGATTCAGCGGATCGAGGTAAGCGAAGCGGTTTTTGATCGAACGTGCCAGCAATGGATTGTTGGCCAAACGCTCTTTCTTGCCGGTGATCAGAGTCAGGCATGACGAAGTACGTTCGTGCTCGGCAACGATGCGTTTGAAGATGCTGTTACGTAGCTTCTTATCGACAACCATTTCCGAATAACGCGATGCGACGGCAAGGTCGGTTTTCGACAAAACCATGTCCATGTTCGACAACAAGGTGACGAAGAACGGCCATTCCTTAAACATCGCGCGCAAGGTTGCAACGCGTTTTGCTTTGTTTTCGCCTTGTTCCAGCCATTGTTCAATGGCGCTGCCGAAACCGTACCAACCCGGTAACAGCAAACGGCATTGACCCCATGAGAAGCCCCATGGAATCGCGCGCAAGTCTTCAATCCGACGTGTCGCCTTGCGCGAAGCAGGGCGTGAACCGATATTGAGTTCAGCGATTTCTGCAATCGGTGTGGCCGAGAAGAAGTAGTCGGTAAAGCCCGGTGTTTCGTAGACCAGATTGCGATAGCCGTTGTAAGCGAGCTCGGACAACTCATCCATCACGCTTTCAAATTCAGCGAGTTTTTTCGCTGACTTGGTATCGGATGGTGATGGTGTCAGGCTGGCTTCCAGTGTGGCAGCAACCAGCAGCGCCAGATTGCGGCGACCGATTTCTGGGTTGGAGAATTTCGACGCGATGATTTCGCCCTGTTCGGTCAGACGAATCTGGCCGTTCACGGTGCCTGGAGGTTGCGCCAAAATCGCTTCGTAGCTTGGTCCGCCGCCACGACCAACGGTGCCGCCGCGACCATGGAATAGACGCAGTTTGACGCCCGCATGGTTAAAGACTTGCACCAGTTCGGTTTCAGCCTTGTACAGTTCCCAGTTTGATGTCAGGAAGCCGCCATCCTTGTTGGAATCGGAGTAACCGAGCATGACTTCCTGCAGATGACCTTGTTTGGCGATCAGCTTGCGCACGCGCGGAATGGCCATCACTTGTTCCATGATGCTCGCAGCTACGCGCAAATCCGGAATGGTTTCGAACAAAGGAATCACCATCAATTCAACTTCGCCGACGGAGGCTTTGTCCGAATTGGAACGTAACAAACCGGTTTCGCGTTGCAGCAGCAATACTTCGAGCAAATCGGATACGGTTTCTGTATGCGAGATGATGTAGTTGCGAATGGCGCGTGCTCCGTAGCGCTGACGGATGTTGTGCGCAGCGCGCAGGATCGTCAGTTCGGAATTGGTTTCGTCGGAGTAATCGATATACGGCGAATACAGCAGGCGCGGTTTATCCAGTTCAGCCAGCAACAGCTCAACTTTTTTCTCTTCCGGCAGTTTTGCGTATGCGGTTTCTACTTGCGCGCGGTTGAACAATTCAGACAAGACGCGTTCATGCACGTCTGAGCTTTGGCGCATATCCAGCGTTGCCAGGTGAAAGCCGAAAATTTCAGCAGCGCGCAGCAACGGTGCGAGACGCGGTTTGATCAAGGCAGCGCCATGACGTGCTTTGAGTGAGTCAACCAGTGTCTGCAGATCTTTGGAGAACTCAGTTGCACTCTCGTAAGGTGCGCCTGGACCGACTTCCTTGCGCATCAGATTGGTTGCGCCGTGCGCGCGTGCAGTTGCTGCCAGGCGTGCATAGATACCGATCAAAGCGCGACGATATTGTTCATCTGCGCGATGTTCGGAAGTGTCCGGAGAGATATCGGCGAGCGCCTGTACTTCAGGGCTGACGCCAGTGAGGAAGGTCGAAACCGGTAACTCCGCGCCCAGCGCATGCACTTCTTCCAGATAGAACTCGAGTATGGTCGTCGATTGACGTGCCAGCGCCAGTTCCATGGTGTCGGCATTTACATTTGGATTGCCATCACGGTCGCCGCCTATCCAGCTACCCATTTGTACGTAGGAGTGCAGTTCGCGTTGTGCATTGGCTGCGCTGGCGCGTTGCGGGAATTGTTCTGCGATTTCCGCTTCGATGTCTTCGTATAAGGCAGGCAATTCACGCATGAAGGTAATGCGGTAGTAAGACAGCGCATTGTTGATTTCGTCTTCGACTGACAATTTCGAGTAGCGCAACATGCGTGTTTGCCACAGTGTAGTGACAAGCGCGTGCAACCTTTCGGTATTGGTAGCAAGTTCTTTGGCCGTCATCGGGGAATCGCGCTGGGCTAACAGGCCTGCGATGTCGTGTTCGGCATCAAGTATGCTTTTACGCTGTACTTCGGTTGGATGTGCCGTCAATACAGGCGAAATCAATGCATCCTTGAAAAAATTACGTACCGTAGCGCCGGAAACGCCTGCGCCATGCAGTTTCTCCAGTGCATAAGCGACGCTGCCTTGTTGCGGCGCAGAGCCTGCCAGCGAATGCGCACGACGGCGACGGTTGTGGTGTTGATCTTCGGCGATATTGGCCAGATGCGAAAAATAAGAGAACGCACGCACCACAGAAATGGTTTGTTCGCGCGTCAGCTTCTTCAGCAATTTGTTCAGGTCAGCACCTGCCTGCACGTCCGCTTCGCGACGGAAGCGCACGGCGGTTTGACGGATGGTTTCTACTACTTCGAATACTGCATCACCTTCCTGGTCGCGCAATACGTCGCCGAGCAGTCGTCCCAACAAACGAATATCTTCTTTGAGCGGTGCGTCTTTATTTGCCGATGGAGAGATCGCGCGAGGCGAGGATTTCAATTGTTTTGCCATATTGGAAGAGTGCAATCAGCTTGTTCAGAGTGATAAGGGTGGAGTAGTACGAAGTTTTATACAGAGGCGCATGCTAAAATTTCCAGGAATTCATGATTCAAAAATCTGCGATGTCACCGATACTATGGTGACATTGAAAGCGTGCCGAACTTGTAGAAAATCAATAACTTCTTCAAGTTCGCCAGCCTCCCGACAGAAAATCGAAAGAAGCCGTGTTGAAATTTCCACCCCCGAAAAAATTAATCATCGCATCGCGCGAAAGTCGTTTAGCCATGTGGCAAGCCGAGCATGTGCGCGAAAAACTAGCCATATTATATCCGCAGTGCGTGATAGAGATTCTAGGGATGACTACACGCGGCGATCAAATTCTTGATCGCACCCTTTCCAAAGTGGGTGGAAAGGGCTTGTTCGTCAAGGAATTGGAAGTCGCGATTGCCGAGCGTCGTGCCGATATTGCCGTGCATTCGCTCAAGGATGTGGCCATGACTTTGCCGGAAGGTTTTGAGCTGGCAGCCGTGCTGGAGCGCGAAGATCCTCGCGACGCCTTTGTCTCCAACGACCATGCGTCGCTGGAAACCTTACCCGACGGCGCTGTCGTGGGAACCAGCAGCTTGCGCCGTCAAGCCTTGATCGCTGCACGTTATCCACATTTGGTGATTCGTCCCTTGCGCGGCAATCTGGATCGTCGCCTAGGAAAACTGGATGCGGGCGAATATGCGGCCATTATTCTGGCCGCGGCTGGTTTGAAGCGCTTGGGTTTGCAGCAGCGCATACGCGCTTATCTGCCGCCGGAGCAAAGTCTGCCGGCACCAGGGCAGGGCGCAATGGCGATTGAAATCCATTCTGACCGTGCCGACCTGAAGGAATGGTTGGCACCGCTCAATCATGAAGCGACTTCGCAGGCTGTGACTGCGGAACGTACAGTTTCCAGGAATTTTGGCGGTAGTTGCCAGATTCCATTGGCCGCATTTGCCACGATAGAAGGCGATACGATGCGTTTGCGCGCCATTATCGCGACGCCAGACGGCTCCAAAATTGCTAGCGCCGACCTCAGTGGTCCAGCCAATGAACCAGCAGTGCTGGGCCGTCAGATTGCCGATGCCTTGCAGCAGCAGGATGCCGAAGCGATACTGGCTTTGTGCAAAACGGATGCAGCCGGGGATGACTGAGTTTGTAGTAATTACACGGCCATTGGCGCAAGCCGATGTACTGGCGCAGCGGGTGACCGCGCTGGGTCGAGAGGCAGTGATTTTCCCTTTGCTGGAAATCTTGCCTCTGGATGATCCGACTTCATTGCAGGATGCCTTGCGCGATCTGGATCAATACGCGCTGATAGCCTTCGTCAGTCCTAATGCGATTGATGCTGCATTTGCCGCACGTGCCGATTGGCCACGTCATATTCCGTTAGCGGTCGTCGGTGAGGGAAGTCGCGCCGCCTTGGCCAGCTACGGCGCTACGGAGCACAACAGCACGATTATTAGCCCTACCGATCTTGATCGTACCGATTCGCAAACATTATTGGCCGAACTTGATCTGGACGCATTGCGCGGCAAGCAGGTTTTGATCGTGCGCGGCGAAACCGGACGGGAATTGCTGGGCGATGCGCTACGTGCTGCCGGCGCGCAAGTGACGCCGGTGGCGGCATATCGCCGTGTGGCACCGGCTTTCGATAATGCAAGACGCAGCGAACTGAAACGACTGTTAGCTTGTCAGAACGATTGGATCGTGACCAGTTCGGAGGGTTTACGCTTCCTGACAGAGATGGTCGCGCAACTCGATGAAACTGGGAGCGTCGCAAAAATGCAACAACAAAGAATAATCGTATCGCACGTTCGCATCGCAGAAACCGCACAGTTGCTGGGTTTCAGCAATATTACCCTTACCAGATCAGGCGACGACGGACTGTTAGCCGCGTTACAATCTTGCTCATGACCGATATGCCAACAACTCCAGACTCTACGCCGCAACCAAATCCGGCTGCGGCACCATCCAATGGCGTGAATCCGAATAGCGATACGCCATCTTCCAAAAATGCCGGCACAGGGCGTCAGCGCTTGATTTATCTGGCGCTGGTCATTCTCGCTGGATTGCTTGCAGCGCAATGGTGGGTATCGCGCGAAGAGCTTTCTACCGTCCGTACCGAAGTTGCTCGTCGTATCCAGAGCGGTGATGCCATTAATACCGAAACCAAGGTCATCGTCAAAGCGGCGCAAGAGACAGTCACCGAACTGCAAGCCAAGGTCAACGTACTGGAAAGCAAGCAGGTCGAAGCGCAAAGCCAGCAACTGGCGCTGGAACAGCTATATCAGGATCTGTTCAAGAAACGCGATGATTGGGCTTTGGCTGAAATCGAACAAGTGTTGTCCACCGCCAGCCAGCAATTGCAATTGGCCGGCAATGTACAAGGTGCATTGATCGCTTTGCAAAATGCCGATGCGCGTCTATCGCGTGCCGACTCACCACAATTCGTCAATGTACGTCGCGCCATCGGACACGACATCGCTCGTTTGAAAGCCTTGCCTAGCCTAGACTTGACCGGTATTGCCTTGCGTCTGGATAGCGTGATCGGTCAGATTGACACCATGCCTTTGCTGTCGGATGAACAGCCAGCGTTGCCTGTAAGTGAGCCGAAAAATCGTCCTGTGCCAGTCAAGGCTCCTGCGAAGAATGCAAAAGCTACAGCAGTTGAAGAAGCTGCTCCCGCGAATGATTGGTGGCCTGTCGCTAAAGCCAAATGGGAAAGCGTGAGCAGCGAAATGTGGGGCGAGATACAGCAATTGATACGCGTACGCAGCGTTGATACTTCTGATGCTTTGCTGCTGTCGCCAACACAAGCTTATTACGCTCGCGAGAATCTGAAGCTGCGTTTGCTCAATGCACGTCTGGCTTTGTTGTCGCGTAATGAATCTGCTTTCCGCAGCGACATGATTGCGTCGCAAGACAGCATCAGCAAGTATTTCGACACCCGTGCGAAGCAAACGCAAACTGTGCAAGCCATGTTGAAGCAAGTGCAGTCGAGCAATCTGGCGATTGAGATGCCGACGCTGGCAGAAAGTTTGAACGCAGTCCGTAACTTCAAAGCGAAGCCTTGATTCAGCATAGAGCTGGGTTTCAAGGTCGGCTTTTAAAACAACAATGATTGCTTACCGTTTTTAATATGCGCATATTTCTCTGGCTTCTCGTTCTGTTTGCCACTGCCATCGGACTGGCGGTGGTGGCGCGCTTCAATCCCGGTAATGTGGTGTTTTTCTATCCGCCATATCGGGTTGACCTCTCGCTGAATTTTTTCATCCTGTTGTCCGTTCTGCTGTTTTTTTTGGTTTATGCGTTGTTGAAGACCATACGCGTAGCGCAAAAAATGCCGGGCAAGGTCGCGGCTTATCGTCGTGACAAACAGGAGCGCAAAGGCAATCAAGCCCTGCGTGAATCCCTGAAATCGTATTTTGAAGGTCGCTTCGGCCATGCTGAAAAAGCTGCGATGCGTGCGACGGAATCGCCGGACAATGCTGGCTTGGCCGCATTGATTGCTGCGCGTGCAGCGCATCGTATGCAGCAGACTGAACGTCGCGATACATGGCTGGCGACAGTGGAAGAAGATCAAACGCTGAAAACAGCACGTCTGATGACCGCGATCGAATTACTGGTCGATGAACGTCAGCCTGAACTGGCGCTGGATGTCGTCAAGGAATTGAACGCTAATGGCACTCGTCATATCCATGCCTTGCGCATGGCATTGAAGGCTAATCAACGTGCGAACAACTGGCCGGAAGTGTTGCGTCTGGTGCGTACGCTGGACAAGAACAATGCCTTGCATCCAGCCTTGTCGACGCGTCTGCGTGAACTGGCTTATCAGGATTTATTGAAAAATCCATCGAACGATGCTGAATCGCTGCGCAATATATGGTGGGCGATTCCGGCGGAAGATCGCGTGAAACCTTATGTGGCAATGCATGGCGCAGATGCTTTCAATCAGCGCGGCTTGCATGATGATGCGCGTGCGATTGTTGAAAAAGCGATAGCAACAGAATGGGATGACCGTTTATTGCGTCCATATCGCGCATCGGCAGCACTTGAAGGTTCGCCGGCGCTGCTGGCGCAGATTGAGCGTTGCGAAGAATGGATGAAAAAACATCCTAGCGATCCTGATCTGGCATTGACGCTCGGTACCTTGTGCCTGCGACAAAATTTGTGGGGCAAGGCACAGCGTCATCTGGAGCAGGCGCTATCCGATGCAAGCAATCCACGTATGTTGCAAGAAGTACATTTGAAACTGGCGCAATTGCATGAAGCCTTGAATCACGATGAAGAGGCCGCATCGCATTACCGTCAATGTGCGATTGCAACGACTTTGTAGTTTCTGCCACCGGGTGCATCACTCTTGCATGCACCTGTTTCTTCCTTGCTTCCTGCCTTATTGCGCCACGATTTGAATGATATTCGGTAGTTTTCCACCAAGCATCATCATCAAGGCAGGTTCAAGCAAGGCGCTGAAAGCCGCTATAATCTAGGGCTTGCTGCACCAACTTCCCACTTTTGAGAAAACAACATGAGTCTGAATCACGTTCCTGCCGGCAAAGATTTGCCGAACGACTTTAACGTCATTATCGAAATCCCTATGAACGCCGATCCGGTCAAGTATGAAGTTGACAAGGAGTCGGGCGCGATGTTTGTCGACCGTTTCATGAGCACCGCGATGCACTATCCGTGTAACTACGGCTACGTTCCGCAAACTCTGTCTGATGATGGTGATCCGGTTGACGTATTGGTGATCACACCATTTCCGCTGTATCCAGGCGTCGTTGTTCGTTGCCGCGCGATTGGCATGTTGAAGATGACCGATGAAGCTGGCGGCGATGCAAAATTGCTGGCCGTGCCTATCGACAAAATCTTGCCTATCTACAGCCACTGGCAAAAACCTGAAGACATCAATGATCTGCGTTTGCAACAGATCCAGCATTTCTTTGAGCACTACAAAGATCTGGAAAAAGGCAAATGGGTCAAGATTGAAGGATGGGTCGGCCCAGACGAAGCCAAGGCAGAAATCATGTCTGGCGTTGAAGCGTACAAGAAAAACGCTAGCAAATAAAATACCGTATTCACAGGTTTGTGAATAAAAAAAGCGCACTGCGAAGTGCGCTTTTTTATTACCTGATGCCTTCTTAGCGACTCGCTTTGCCGCTCAACCAACGTTGGCCAAATTGGTTGAATGCCAGGCCGCCCAGCACCAGCATGCAGGCGACGATTTTCCACCATTGCAAGGCTTCGTCCAATATCAATGCTGCGCAAAACATACCGATGACAGGAACCAATAGAGTGAACGGTGCGACGGTCGCGGTTGGATATTTACGCATCAACACTGCCCAGGCACCGAAGGCAAACATAGTATTCGGATAGGCCTGGTACAAGACGCTAGCCATTGCGCGCCAGTTGAGGTGATGTGCAGCCGTGACCCAGACGCCCGGGCCTTCCATGAGCAAGGACGCGACAATCAGTGGCGGCAACGCGACCAGCGAACCCCAGACCATCAATGCCAGCGGATTCACCTTGCCGATTTTCTTGGTGACGATGTTGGCAGTCGCCCAGCATGAACTGGCTGTAATGACGAGCAGGAAGCCGATCAAGGTTGCCTTGCTTTCCAGATTGTAGGCAACCAAAGCCATGCCGCTAAATGCAATCAGTGCGCCCAGTAATTGCGTAATTCGTGGTCTTTCACCGAGGAAGAGGATGGCGAATCCTATCGTGAAAAATACCTGCAATTGCATGACAAGTGATGCCAATCCCGGTGTCAAGCCCAGTTGCATGCCGGAGAACAGTAAGGTGAATTGCAGCGTGAACTGGAACAGGCCGAATGCGCAGAGTAGTCGCCATGGAATGGCGGGGCGCTTCATAAAAAATACCAAGGGAAAAGCAGCAAAAAAGAAGCGCAGCACAGTGAGTGAAATCGGCGAGAAGTCTTGCAAACCGATTTTAATAACGACGAAGTTGAGCCCCCAAATACTTACTATGGCGAGGGCAATCAGAATATCGGTGGGACTCATGGCAAAGACAACTTCTCTAAACCCGAGAGTTTAATACGATTCCGATATACGAGTTGCATGCTGCGATGAACGACTGGTGATAGTCAATTGATAGAACAGCTATCGTCTCGATATGGGCTGAGGTAAAAAGAAGTATCTAGTTCGTCCAGAATGAGTAGGCAGCAATCAATATGGCAATGATCGCACCGCATACAGGCCAGAATAATCTTGATTGCTGGAATGTCGGTGCATTGGCTGGTTGTTCGGAACGTTCTGCTTTGGGTTTGCGCTCATGCTCGCGTCGCGTGCGCGTCAGATAGCGTTTGATATCGAGCGCCATTTCCTCAGCATTTTGATAGCGTTTATCGGCTTTTTTACTCATCGCTTTGGCGACGATTTTTGATAAAGCCAATGGCACGTTCGTCTGTATCGTGTGTACATCAGGAGCCGCCTTGAATGCGATTTGATGCAATAACTTATCGGTATCCGCGGCTTGAAATGGTTTGCGGAAAGTCAGCATTTCATACATGACTGCGCCCAGCGAATAGATGTCGGTACGTGCATCGACTGCTTGTCCCATCGCCTGCTCGGGTGACATGTAATTGGGCGTGCCCAGAATATTATCGTGGAACAGCGTATAAGGCTCTTCGGCTTTGTGCGCCTGATCGGAGACTCTGTTGGGTGCACGCGCAATGCCGAAGTCGACAACTTTCGGCTGATGATCCGCTACCAGAAAAATATTGGCAGGTTTGATGTCTCTATGCACGACGCCGTTCTTGTGTGCGTGGTCCAGCGCATCGGCGATTTTCCAGCTGATGGACGCAACATCTTCCGCTGTAAAGCGATGACCTGCATCGAGTAGTTTGTTCAGCTCGCGACCTTGCAGATATTCCATTGCAATATAGGTCGAGTCACCTTCGCTGGAAGCTTCGTAAACGGTGACGATATTGGGATGAGCGAGTCGTCCGGCAGCACGTGCCTCATTGATGAAATGCTGTTCGTGCTGTTTCTTTTCTACCAGCGATAGGCGGCTGCGGAAGGTTTTGATGGCCACTTCGCGGTCGATAATCGGATCGTGCGCCAGATAGACCACACCGATAGAGCCTCGTCCTAGCTCATGCTTGATGGCAAAACGTCCGATACGGATCAATCTGGTTTGCGCGCTGTCGTTTGGAAGAGGTGTGCTGGGTGTCATTGTGCAGCTAGCATGCCTTGAGCTTGAGACGCTGACAAGCACTCACCATGAAAAGTTGCTCAGAATTAACACTATTTATAACTTAAATGGATTCCGCTCGTTTAATTCATCCATATAGGATTCGATACCGCCGGTTTCTCTTTTCAGAAATTCTTCAATTGCATTGGAAAAAGAAGGGTGTGCCAGCCAATGTGCTGACCAGGTTTTTTGCGGCAGGAAGCCGCGCGCCATCTTGTGTTCACCTTGCGCACCACCTTCAAAACAAGCCATTTTGTTGGCGATGCAGAATTCCAGCGGTTGATAGTAGGCGGTCTCGAAATGCAGGCAGTCGATATACGTCAACGCACCCCAGTAGCGCCCGAACACGGTCTGTTCATCATGGATTAGCAGCGACGATGCGATAGCTTGACCATTTTGTTCTGCAACGATCAGCAAAATATTCTGTGGCATCGTCGTGCCTATGCGCAGGAAGAAATCCAGATTCAGGTACGGTGTTGAGCGATGCGCAGCGTAAGTGTGGTCGTAACAGCGTTTGAAGAATGTCCAGTCTGCTTCAGTTGCATCATGACCGGAAATATGGCGGAAGCTGACGCCAGCTTCCTGCACCTTGCGGCGTTCGCTGCGGATGTTCTTGCGCTTCTTGCGTTCCAGTGTGTTCAGGAAGTCTTCAAAATCCCGGTAACCGGCATTCAGCCAGTGAAATTGCACGCCGGCGCGCAGCATGAAGCCCGCTTCGCGCAGCAATTCAGCTTGTTCCTGCGGTGGATACAGGATGTGAGTAGACGAGAAGGCATTGTTTTCCTGTATGGACGTGATGGCTGCGATGAGCGCGATTCTGGCTTCGGCATCGCGTGCCAGCAGGCGACTGCCAGTGACGGGCGTGAAGGGAATCGCCGACAGCAGCTTTGGGTAGTAGTCGAGGCCATTACGCTCGTAAGCATCAGCCCATGCCCAGTCGAACACATATTCACCGTAGGAGTGCGTCTTGGCATACAAAGGCAGCGCGGCGACCAATTCCTCGTCTTGATCCTTTTCCTCACGCCAGATCGTCAGGAATTGCGGTTGCCAACCGGACTTTGCCGAGGCGCATCCGCTCTCATGCAGGGAATCGAGAAAGGCGAATGACAGGAAAGGATTGGCGTCTGCTTGCAGTTGCACCAGCGCATCCCAGGCGGCTTGGCCAATTTCTGAAAGAGAAGAAACGATACGCGTGCGATAATTAGTAGATAAGTTCACAAGTGGTTTAGCTAGATCCGCAGATTCACGTTCATTCATTTATCGTTATTCATGTCATGACAGTCAAAGTTGCTATCGCTCAAATCAACAGCACCGTCGGCGATCTCGCCGGTAACCGTGCGAAGATTGCTGAATTCTCTCGTCGCGCCGCCGAACAAGGCGCAGACATCGTATTAACACCAGAATTATCGTTGGTCGGTTATCCGCCAGAAGATTTATTGCTGCGTCAGTCATTCTACGCAAAAACCTCGGAAACATTGGCCGCGCTTGCAAGCGATCTGGCATCGTTGAAAGATGTGCACGTAGTCGTTGGTCATCCATTTGAAAAAGACGGACAACGTTTCAATGCCGCATCGGTTCTGCTCAATGGCAAGATCAGCGGTACTTATTGCAAACACGATTTGCCGAATGCAACAGTGTTCGATGAAAAACGCTACTTCGCTTCTGCCGATCAGCCTTTGGTGTTCGACGTAAAAGGTGTGCGCTTCGGTATCAATATCTGTGAAGACACCTGGTTCCCGCATGCGCCGGCACGTGCGGCAGAAGCGGGAGCACAAGTGCTGCTGGTGCCTAACGGCTCGCCTTTCCACATGAACAAGCAGCATCTGCGTATCGATGTCATGCATGCAAATGTGACCGTACACGGCATGAGCTTGGTGTATGCGAATCTGGTTGGTGGGCAAGACGAACTAATTTTCGACGGTAACTCCTTTGTGCTGGATCAAGCTGGCGAGACGCGTGCGCAATTGCAGCATTGCGTGGAAGACTTGCAGATCATCGAATTCGAAGGCGGTCAGCCGGTTGATGGCACGATCGTGGAAGAACTGTCGGTCGAGGCACAAGTCTACAAAGCCTTGGTCCTCGGCGTGCGCGATTACATTGGTAAAAATGGATTTCCGGGCGCTTTGATCGGTATGTCCGGCGGTGTCGATTCTGCGTTGACGCTGGCAGTTGCGGTGGATGCGCTAGGTGCGGACAAGGTGCGCGCCATCATGATGCCGTCGCCATACACGGCTGAAATTTCCTGGGTCGATTCGCGCGATATGGTCAAGCGCGTCGGCGTCCGTTACGACGAGATTGGCATCAACGATTGTTTCGAAGCATTCAATCGTACGCTGGCAGATGAGTTCAAAGGCTTGAAGCAGGACACGACGGAAGAAAATATTCAGGCACGCATACGCGGCACCATCTTGATGGCTTTGTCGAACAAGCATGGTTCTATCGTGCTGACGACCGGTAACAAGAGCGAGATGGCGGTTGGCTATTGCACCTTGTATGGTGATATGGCGGGCGGCTTTGCGGTGCTCAAGGATATTGCGAAAACGCTGGTCTATCGCTTGTGCACCTATCGCAATACGGTCTCCGACGTGATTCCGGATCGCATCTTGACGCGTGCGCCATCGGCTGAATTGCGGCCGGATCAAACCGATCAGGATTCGCTGCCGCCGTATGACGTGCTGGATGCAATCATGCAAATGTATATGGAAGAGAATCAAAGTGGTGCAGATATCATCGCGGCTGGTTATCGCCAGGAGGATGTGGCGCGTATCACTCACTTGATCAAGATTAACGAATACAAACGGCGTCAGTCGCCAGTCGGTATCCGTGTCACGCACCGGGCATTCGGGCGCGATTGGCGTTATCCGATTACATCCAAATTCCGCGAATGACAGCACAAAAAGCTTTCGGGCTATGGGCTCTCCGGCGTAGACTAATGCAAGTGCACAATTAATTTAATGGGAGTATCGATGAAACAAGTTACCGCAATTATCAAGCCATTCAAACTGGATGAAGTGCGCGAGGCACTGGCCGAAGTAGGCGTAACCGGCTTGACCGTCACCGAAGTCAAAGGCTTTGGTCGTCAAAAAGGTCATACCGAGCTGTACCGCGGTGCGGAATACGTAGTCGATTTCCTGCCTAAGGTAAAAGTTGAAGCAGTGGTAGACGATGCTGGCGTAGAGCAGGCAATCGAAGCGATCATCAAGGCTGCGCGTACCGGCAAAATCGGTGACGGCAAGATCTTCGTGCAGGCAGTTGAGCAGGTAATCCGTATCCGTACCGGCGAAACAGGCGCTGATGCTGTCTAAGTAGGGAAATTATTGCTGTGAATGTCGACTCCGAACATCGGTTCGGAGTGATGTGGGCTAAGTCCTAGCTAGCCCTGAGCAGCACAATCAAAGCGCCTGCGCCGCCATCGGCCGCCTTGGCCTGACAAAAGGCGATGACTTCGTCTTTCTGCGTGAGCCAATTCCGCACTTTATTTTTCAATACGGGTTCTTTATTGATAGAACCCAGTCCCTTGCCGTGTATGACGCGTACACAACGTACGCCACGTTTAACGGCATTCCGTAAATACTCACCTAATGCTTCGCGTGCTTCATCGGTGCGCAAGCCATGCAAATCGAGCTGACTCTGTATCACCCAGTGTCCGCGTCTAAGCTTGCGTATGACATCCGGTCCGATGCCGTTACGGGCATAGCTCAAGGATTCATCGGTATCGAGCAGGGTTTCGACGGTGAAATCATCGGATAGCGATTCGCGCAATGCTGCTTGCTCGTCCGCTATACGGTGGCGTGCGATGGGAAGTGGGCGAGGGCTGCTTGTGGCTAATTTGTCAGATGGTGTCAGTGGTGCGACGTCGCCTATGCTGCGGCGGAATAGATCGGCTTCCAACTGCGCAGTTTTTTCTGCTTGCAGACGTTCTGCTTCTGCGATTTTGCGGGCTTCTTCCTGCTTCTTCAAATCCTTCTGCAAAGATTTGAGTGCAGCAAAATCCTTGATTGAGGCAGGCATGACATTACTTCCTGAATGATGTGGCTGATCGCTAAGCTAATCGATTTGCCGCATGAACAGGTATTACTCCATGTTCATGCGGCAAACGAAATGCTTACTCCTGACCTTCCAGATAGCGTTGTGCATCCAGTGCGGCCATGCAGCCGGTACCGGCACTGGTGATCGCCTGACGATAGACGTGATCCTGTACATCGCCTGCAGCGAATACGCCAGGCACGCTGGTCGCTGTCGCCATGCCTTCGAGTCCGGTTTTGGTCTTGATGTAACCGTTCTTCATATCGAGCTGGCCTTCAAAAATGCTGGTGTTCGGTTTGTGGCCGATCGCGATGAATACGCCATGTAATTTGATAGGCGTGATGCTGCCGTCTGTAGTCGATTTGATTATCATGCCGGTTACACCACTGTCGTCACCTGTGACTTCTTCCAGTGTTGAGTTCCATTTGACCTCGATCTTGCCTTCAGCAACTTTGGCCATCAGACGGTCGATCAGGATCGCTTCCGCACGGAATTTGTCGCGGCGATGTACGACAGTCACTTTGGTGGCGATATTCGACAGGTACAGCGCTTCTTCAACGGCGGTATTGCCGCCGCCGATCACCGCGACTTCCTGATTGCGATAGAAGAAGCCGTCGCAGGTTGCGCAGGCAGACACGCCTTTGCCCATGAAGGCTTGTTCCGAAGGCAGACCCAAATATTGCGCTGAAGCACCAGTTGCAATGATCAGCGAGTCGCAGGTATATTCGCCAGCGTCGCCGATCAGGCGTATCGGTTTTTCATCCAGCTTGGTGGTGTGGATGTGATCGAAAATGATTTCGGTGTTGAAGCGTTCGGCGTGTTGCAACAAGCGCTGCATCAGTTCAGGACCTTGCACGCCCAGCGGATCGCCTGGCCAGTTTTCAACATCGGTTGTGGTCATTAATTGACCGCCTTGCTCGACGCCGGTGATCAATACCGGTTTGAGATTGGCACGTGCGGCATAAACTGCAGCACTGTAACCGGCAGGGCCGGAGCCGAGAATTAAAACGTGGGCATGTTTTGCGCTGGACATTGAGATAAGTAATCGTAAAAAGAGTGAGTAAGAATGCTGTCTGTAACAGTAAAACCTGCTGCTGGTCGCTTATATATGTCGCCACAGCATCAAATTTCAACCTGTTCTTGAATTATTCGGTGTAATAGGGAAGTAGGGTAGGAGAAACCCATTACTGGAATCTCTCCCCCCTAAGAACCGTGCGTG
>JAZJXV010000038.1:0-21779 GCA_040390795.1 Pseudomonadota bacterium
CTGATTGATTAAAACACCTTATCTTGGTGTCTTTCAAGTCAGGGACAGGCCATACTTTATTCGCAGGCTGATTTTGTGCGACGCCACGTTCCTTTTTACTTGCATTGGAATCTGCACCAATAATCGGACCCAGATCACTCAGTTGCAATAAATTGGAAACGACAGTGCCGGACAAAAGCGGGCGTGGTTTTTTCGATTCATACACCAGGCTGCCGGCGATATCGCTGTCGCCAATCTTCCCTTTGAATTTTTCATACGTCCATTTACCACCTAGCTTGTTGACGGTGCCGATCAGATGCCCTTCAGTTGAGAATTCAGGCGTCTTTGGTAGTGTGATCCCGGTTAGAGGATAAAGATCGGCCATGCTGGCACCTGATAGACGCAAGCGCATATCGATGGCCGCAAGCTCTTGCGGTTTGGTGACTGTACCGTTGACGCTGATGGAAGTTTTTCCTACATCCAGTTTTGCTTCCAGTGGAAAAGGTTTATCCACATTTTTCAAAGCCAGTAATGCACCAGCCTTGCCGTCGCCATTGATGCGCGCACCATTGAAGGTCCCGGTAATTTTCCAGCCCATGACGAAATCATTAACGGCCGTTGGCTCCAGTGTATCGATATTGGCTTTCGCATCAATGTGCTCGACTTCATCCTTCAGTGTGATTTCACCACGATAAAAATACAGACGTTGCAAATCCAGTGTCCAGGCTGAAGGATCGGTTTGCTTGAAGGTCCAGTTATTCTTGCCATCACGTATGCGTTCCAGTGAAACGATAGGATCATCCAGCTGCAAGGCAGGAATCACGATGGTGTTGTTCAGCAGCGGTAAAGGATTAACTGAGAAAGTGATATGCCCGATTTCAGCCATCTTGCTATCGGCCTTGCCCCATTCAGCATTACCAAGTGAAACATCATGCGCGCTCAAACGCGGTGCGGGTATCCAGTCACGCCAGGTATCGGTTGCAGGTTGTGCGCGTTGCCAGGTCAGAGACAAATCACCATTAATCGCAAAGTTGCGACCGGTTGCTTCGCTGACGCGCTCATTGATCCACGGCTTTGCCTTGTTCCAGTCAAACATCAACAGGAACAACACAGCCGCAAGCAAGATGGCGAACAAAGCGATTGCGCCCCACAGTAATATTTTTTTTGTAAGTGACATAGGGAACTCAACTCTTATAGGTAGGCGAATAAGTACGACCCCTCGATAACTTGTGAGTTCAATAAGATATTCCGGGAGGAAATATCCAGTGTGCGCCTATCAGGTAAGTTGTGCCGTGAGTTACCGCACGGATTTCGGCAGCAATTACGGTAAAAATTGCAATGCAGAAATCCAGGCGAGGCTGTTTTTGAAAGACTATTTTTTCCTGGAGCGGACAGGAGCCTGTTTCTTTTCACCGATTACGCCCAAAGCTGCCGCGTGCAGGATCTTGCGAAAAGTCGGGCATTCCATATGACTGGGAGCGGAACATTTGGCTGCATGGCGCAAACCGTCGCGCATGGCAGACAGTTGTTGTATGGTGTGATCCAGCTCATCCGCTTTACTGACGAGCATTTTTCTATCTATCGCCAGTTTGCCTTGTGGCTCGAACATGAAGGCAATTTCATCGAGGGAAAAACCGGCGGCACGTCCCAGTGCTATCAAAGCCAGGCGTTCCAATACGGCCGAGTCAAAAACGCGGCGCAAGCCACTGCGTCCGATCGAAGCGATCAAACCTTTTTCTTCATAAAAGCGCAAAGTTGATGCTGGCACGCCTGCTTGTGCGACGACTTCAGCGATATCCAGTCTTGCCATGCTTGACCTCAAGTTGACTTTAAGTTGCACGATATCACTTCCGCGTCTTGCGAGCCAATGAAAGGACATCATCATGAACACCAAATCAAACAGCACTAACGAACAAAAGAATATCTGGAACGGTGATGCAGGCAACGCATGGGTTGATGCGCAACAATTGGTTGAGCACATGTTTAAACCGATTGAAAACTTGTTGCTCGGTGATATCCAAAGTTCGGTCCGACCAAGGGTATTGGATGTAGGTTGTGGCACCGGCAGTACCACCCTCGCAATATCACGTCAGCTTGGTGCGCAGGCCTTGTGTGTCGGCATTGATATTTCACAACAAATGATTGAGGCGGCACAAGCCTCTGCAAAAAAACAAGGTTTGACACCAAGTTTTATCTGCGGTGATGCGCAAACATATGCGTTTGCAGCGGCGAGTTTTGATTTGATTATTTCGCGCTTTGGCGTGATGTTCTTCGATGATTCCATTGCCGCGTTTAAAACCCTGCGATACGCAACAAGTGAGCAAGGCGAATGCAGATTCATTGCGTGGCGCAGCGCTGATGAAAACCCATTCATGACGACGGCCGAACGTGCTGCCAAAGCACTGCTGCCACAGCTTCCTGCGCGCCAAGAGGACGAACCGGGCCAGTTTGCTTTTGCAAGGCGGGAACGTATCGTTGAAATCCTGCAGCAGAGTGGCTGGAACGGGATTGATATAGAAGCAGTGGACGTTGTTTGTTCTTTTGCAGAGCAAGACTTGCTTTTCTACCTAAGCCGTATGGGACCCCTTGGTCGCATCTTGTCACAGCAAGATGAACAGACGCGCAAGCAGGTAACCGAGCTTGTGCGCGATGCATTCGAAGCTTATGTGCATGGAGACAAAGTCGTGTTTACGGCTGCTTGCTGGAAGGTGAGCGCTAGAGACTAAGTTTTTTCAAACAGGATTAACGCGGCTTCTTGACCCGCCCGCCTATACCTTCTTCAGTGCTGGCACTCAATTGTTCACGCAGCCATTTATGTGCAGGATTACGCGCATCCCGTTCATGCCACAGCATGTCGACGTGAACTTCCGGTAATTCGAAAGGCAAATCTTTTGCGATCAATGCTTCTGCCATACCGGTGGACGCAATCAAATGTCGCGGCAGCACCGTGATCAAGTCAGAACTGGCGACCACGCGACCAGCGGTGAAGAACTGATTGACCGTGAGCAGAATGCGACGCTCGAGGCCGAGATTGGTCAGTGCCTCATCCATCAAACCTTTTGCCCGACCGGAAAAACTCACCAATAAATGATGCGCTGCACAATAGTTGTCCAGCGTTAATTCTACTTTTGCCAAGGGATGGTTTTTCCGCATCACGCAGACATATTCACCGGTATATAGACGCTCATGGCGGATTTGCGAAACAGCGGTATTTTGCCCGCTTGCCAATTGCGCGGCGACGCCAGGGAAAAATCCGATTGCCAAGTCGATATCGCCGCGTAACAACATCGGACGTGGTTCGCGTGTAGTCAGCGGCACCATGCGCACATTCAAGCCTGGCGCATCACTTTCGATTGCGCGCACCAGAAATGGCAACCACAGCGCGGCCGTTGCATCCGCCATCGCCATGCGAAACGTCGTATTGGCGCGGGATACATCAAAGGTATCCGGCGTTACGGCGGCTTCCAGATCGGACAGCGCACGCCGCACGATAGGCCATAACTCTTCCGCTCGCGAGGTTGGCTTGACGCCATGCGCGGTGCGAATTACCAATTCATCACCCAAGGTATCGCGCAAACGACGCAAAGCATTGGAGACGGCAGGTTGTGTCATTGCCAATAAATTGGCTGCGCGCGTCAAATTTTGCTCCGTCATGACGGCATCAAAGACGCGCAATAAATTCAGATCCAGAGTGAGAAAACTCATAGTGTATTTACCAAAAATAACTGAAGTAACAGGGTAACAGACATATTCACATATCGTATGACTGGTATCCTAAATTGAAATTAGATTTATATCTCTATGTTACCTATACTGCATTGCAACAACAAGATTAATTATAGAAAAAAAGGAAACAATCATGTCTACATTATCGAATAATTCGTACTCGAACCCGGCGCTCATCGCTGTTCCAGCCGTATTGGCGGTAATTGGCGTTGTTTACAGCCCTGCACGTCCTGCAATCATCGCTGTAGTCGCCATTGCTGCACTGTTGATGCTGTTCAAACCATTGACGATCGCATTGCTGCGCACTTTGTTGCTGGCGCTCTCGCCTAGCAAATCGGTTGCTATCGCCAAGAAAGCCGTTGTTCAAGTCGAAAGCCCGGTTCAAACCGTATTTGCCTTGAATCGCAAAGCAAATCAAATCGCTGAAACACAACCAGCGCTGGCTGCTGAATTGCGTATGCGTGCTGCTTACTCGGCACCACAACGTATTTCCAAACGTGCAGTTGCTGTTAAAGCACAAGGCCCTTTGAAATCGGCTTTTGCCCTGAATAGCAAAGCAAACCAGATTGCACAAACACAGCCGGAATTGGCTGCCAAGCTGCGTATGCAAGCAGCTTACTCTTAACGCACGAAGGCGGTACGCGTTGAACGGCAATCATTTTTACTTAATTAACTTAGTACGACTTGTATTAAGCAATCTTTACGCCACTTATGTGGTTCAGGCATTGCGTTGGTCACCAGGTGCACAAGCATTATTGTCAGGTGTGTTCTTGAATGGCAGCGGTGGTTTTGCTGCCATAGTGATCACAAGAGCATTACGAACCAGAGTGTCGCGTATGTCGAAAAGTTTTAGTGCGGAGTCCGAAGCAGTCAGTCATCAAGGATGATGCGACGACCGGATCACGCTTTTACCGTGTCTCCTCTTCCCTCTCAAGGAAGATTCTAAGTCCCGCGAGCTCAAGCTCAGCGGGCTTTTTTTTGCCTATTTGTTTTTGTGTTCTGTTGTTTGAATAGGCTATTTTTGGGGCTGTCGTGATAAACCCGTCAATTTCGTGCAAAATACAGTAACGTAATCGTTTCCCGATGTATCTATTCAAGATGCTTTGGATAGTGCAGTGATGTTGATATTTAAACTACGGAGTCAAGCAACTTGGGCCGTCTGATCAAAAACAACTACACCAATATCGCATTGTTGAAAGACTTGATGACAACGCCGCCGATGACGGCGAAGCAACATGCGGAAATCATGCGTAAACGCATCGCACATCGCAGAATGGTCGAGGAAGCGAAGGAACTGAAAACGGCCAGTGACGATTTGTTTGAACAGTCGTAACTAAAAATAAAAAAGCGCGGAATTCCGCGCTTTTCTTTTATGCAGACTCAGAATCATCCGAGTCTTTCAGCACTACGCATCGTCTACGACACGCAGTGCTGTTTTCTTACTTGGCCGATGGGAAGAAAACCTGTTCGCCGTCGATTTTGTAAGCGGCAATTTTCTTCTGACCTTCAGGTGACGTCAGGTAATCGATAAACTGTTTCGCGCCTTTGTAGTTGATGTCTTTGTACTTGGCTGGATTAACTGCGATCACGCCGTACGGGTTGAACATTTTCTTGTCGCCCTGCACCGCAATCACGAGACCGGTTTTAGCCTTGTATGCGCCATAGGTTGCGCGATCCGACAAGGTGTAGCCCTGTAACTCGCCAGCCATCGTCAAAACTTCGCCCATACCCAAACCTGCGGATACATAAGCGCTGCCTTCTGGTTTGACGCCGATTTCTTTCCAGTACGCTTTTTCCATTACGTCGGTGCCGGAATTGTCGCCGCGCGAAATGAACTTGGCTTTGCTATCGACGATTTTCTTCATCGCGGCCAATACATCTTTGCTGCCTTTAACGCCAGCCGGATCGCTGGTTGGGCCAACGATGATGAAGTCGTTGTACATCACATCGCGACGATCAACGCCATGGCCTTCAGCCACGAACTTATCTTCTGCTCCACGTGCATGTACCAGCGTTACATCAACGTCGCCGTTCTTGGCCAGTTCCAGGGCCTTGCCGGTACCAACCGAGATCACATGTACCTTGGAATTTGTCTTCGCTTCGAAGTCAGGCAGCAGATACGGTAGCAGGCCCGAGTTTTCGGTGCTGGTTGTGGTCGACAGTTTGATGATTTGCTGCGCAAAGCTGAGTGGTGCAATAAATGCAGAAGCCAGAACGACTGCCGCAAGGCGGAATAGTGGACGACGTGACATGGTTCCTCCTGATGATTTAATAAAAGAATGGCTGCGAACCTCTAAGGGGCGCAGCCATGGTAATCGTGTTGAGTTGTCACGGCAACCCATCACAAAATTTAGTTCAGCATCTTGTGCGTACGTACCGCATCTAGCACGATGGTTTTTAAACCTTCGCCGTTATGTTGTTCGACGTGTTCCATCAATGCACGACGCATACGTGGATCCCAGGATCTTTTCAGATGACCTGCGATTTCTTCCAGCGACTTATTACGATCGCGCATCGTTTCAAAAAAATCGCCGATCTGGTTCGCCATGACGATCAGATTATCTAAGGTGCTACCGCTCATTCTGCTCTTCCTTAATTTAATTTATTTCGCATCGCGTATCAGGCGATGCGCTTGCGCATAAACGACGTGGCTTTGGTCACGCACAAAACCGATCAATGTCACGTTGGTTTCTTCCGCCAACTGTATGGCTAAATTCGTCGGCGCTGAGATGGCAGCCAAAAATCCTATGCCCATCGTTGCTGACTTTTGCACCATTTCATAACTGGCACGGCTGGTGATCAATGCCGCACCTGTTGTGAAGTCACGCTTCTCGTCAGCCATCGCACCGATCAACTTATCCAGTGCATTGTGGCGGCCTACATCTTCACGAACCAAGTCTACCGAGCCATCCAAATTCAGCCATGCTGCTGCGTGCGTAGCGCCGGTATATTTTTGCAAGCGCTGCTGCGACTTCATTGCTTTCATGCCGGCATAAATTTGCGCTGCAGAAAACATTGCATGACCAACGGTAGCCTGTGGATGGCGTATCGCCTGTTCCAGTGTTTCCGCACCACACAAACCACAGCCGGTACGACCGGTCATGTTGCGTCGTTTATCTTTCAGTGTAACGAAGCGTTCCGTCGCAATACGCATTTGTACCTGTATGCCTTCGCAGCCAGGTACAACTTCGCACTCGTACAGTTCTGATCGGTCTTTCAGGATGCCTTCACTCAGCGAGAAGCCGAGCGCAAAGTCTTCCAGATCGTATGGTGAAGCAAGCATGACAGCGTGCGAAATGCCGTTGTATTCCAACGCAATCGGCACTTCTTCTGCGACATCGTCTTCGCAGATGATGCGCTGGTTCGCATCCCATTTTTCTACCGGGACACGGACCAGTGCACTACGTTCGTCGTCAGTGCTTGCATTCATCACCAAACCTCTACCAGAACTTACTTCGATGTCGACAGTTCCGAACCACGCGGAATCATTTTGTCGGAAGCAAAGCTTTCTTGCTCCTGATTGAAACGATTATACGTACGTTGCCATTCCGACGGTTGGGCGACCGGCATTACTTGCACTGCCGTTACTTTGTACTCAGGGCAGTTAGTTGCCCAGTCGGACGAGTTAGTCGTAATCACGTTAGCACCAGATTCAGGGAAGTGGAACGTGGTGTACACAACGCCAGCCTGGATACGCTCGGTAATATCTGCACGCAATACGGTTTCACCCGCACGCGAGTGGATACCAACCCAGTCGTCCTGCTTGATGCCGCGTTCTTCCGCATCGTGTGGATGAATTTCCAGACGATCTTCGCTGTGCCACATATTGTTGTGGGTACGACGAGTTTGCGCGCCAACGTTGTATTGCGACAAGATACGGCCAGTGGTCAGGATCAATGGGAATTTCTTATTGACCTTCTCTCCGCTACCGAAGTACTTGGTATTGATGAAGCGACCTTTACCGCGCACGAATTCTTCGGTGTGCATGGTAGGTGTGCCTTCTGGCGCTTCAGCATTACATGGCCACTGGATGCTGCCACCCAATTCATCGATGCGCTTGAAGCTCACGCCGGTGAAGGTTGGTGTCAATGCAGCGATTTCATCCATGATTTCACGTGGATGTTTGTAGTTCATTGGGTAGCCCAATGCGTTCGACAGCATTTGTGTAACTTCCCAATCGCCTTTGCCCGATTTTGGCGGCATCACTTTGCGCACGCGCGAGATGCGGCGTTCTGCATTGGTGAAGGTACCGTCTTTTTCCAGGAACGATGAACCCGGCAGGAATACGTGTGCGTATTTTGCAGTTTCGTTCAGGAAGATGTCTTGCACGATGATACATTCCATCGCTTCCAGAGCAGCGGTTACGTGCTGTGTGTTTGGATCGGACTGAACAATGTCCTCACCTTCGCAGTACAGACCCATGAAAGTGCCGTCCATAGCCGCGTCGAACATATTAGGAATACGCAGACCTGGTTCCGATTCCAGTGTGCAGTTCCATACCGCTTCGAATTCAGCGCGTGCGACCGAGTCAGACACGTGACGATAGCCTGGCAGTTCGTGCGGGAAGGAGCCCATATCGCAGGAACCTTGCACGTTGTTTTGACCGCGCAGTGGATTCACGCCGACGCCTTCGCGACCGATGTTGCCGGTTGCCATCGCCAGATTGGCGATACCGATAACGGTGGTCGAACCTTGTGCGTGTTCTGTAACGCCCAGACCGTAATAGATCGAACCATTGCCGCCAGTTGCGAACAGACGTGCTGCGCCGCGGATATCAGCAGCCGGTACACCGGATACTTCTTCCATCGCTTCTGGCGAGTTTTCTGGCAGCGATACGAATTCTGCCCATTCTTCAAACGAGTCTACATCGCAACGTTCTTTGATGAAGTCAGGCTTGTGCAGGTTTTCGGTGATGATGACGTGCGCCAGCGCATTGACGATAGCAACGTTGCTGCCTGGTTTCAGTTTCAAGTGGAAGTCAGCTTGAACGTGCGGCGATTTGACCATTTCAGTCGTGCGTGGATCGACAACGATCAGCTTCGCGCCTTGACGGATGCGGCGTTTCATTTGCGATGCAAATACTGGGTGACCCGATGCTGGGTTCGCGCCGATAACCAGGATGACGTCAGACTTCATCACCGATTCAAAGGTTTGTGTACCAGCGGATTCGCCCATCGTTACTTTCAGGCCGTAACCGGTAGGAGAGTGGCAGACGCGTGCGCAGGTATCAACGTTGTTGTTACCGAATGCAGCACGAACCAGCTTCTGAACCAGATAGCCTTCTTCGTTGGTGCAACGTGACGATACCAAACCACCGATCGAATCCTTGCCGTATTTAGCCTGGATGCGTTTCAGTTCGGAAGCAGCGTAGTTGATCGCTTCATCCCATGACACTTCTTTCCAAGGATCGGTGATTTTGCTGCGGATCATTGGTTTCAACATACGGTCTTTATGCGTTGCATAACCCCATGCGAAGCGACCTTTAACGCAAGCGTGACCTTGATTGGCTTTGCCGTCCGGATTTGGAACCATGCGGACAACTTCATTACCTTTCATCTCGGCCTTGAACGAGCAACCGACGCCGCAGTATGCGCAGGTCGTGATTTTGCTGTGTTCTGCCTGACCCATCATGATGACGGTTTTTTCGGTCAGCGTTGCAGTTGGGCATGCGTCTACGCAAGCGCCGCAGGATACGCATTCCGACTCAATGAAGTCTTCGTTCTGGCTGGCAGCAACGCGTGAAGTAAAGCCGCGGCCGTCGATGGTCAGAGCGAATGTACCTTGCGTTTCTTCGCAAGCGCGTACGCAGCGATTACAAACGATACATTTCGATGCATCGTAGGTGAAGTAAGGATTGGATTCGTCTTTTTCCAGTTTCAGATGGTTTTCGCCATCGTAGCCGTAACGTACGTCGCGCAGACCAACTACACCAGCCATGTCCTGCAGTTCGCAGTTGCCGTTAGTCGGGCAGGTCAGGCAGTCGAGCGGGTGATCCGAGATGTACAGTTCCATCACACCACGGCGTATGTCTGCCAGCTTAGGTGTTTGGGTTTTGACTTTCATGCCGGCTTCAGCAGGTGTCGTGCACGATGCAGGATAGCCGCGGCGGCCTTCGATTTCAACCAGACACAGACGGCAGGAGCCGAATGATTCGAGGCTGTCGGTAGCGCACAGCTTAGGCACGTTGATGCCGTATTCAGCTGCTGCGCGCATGACGGAAGTGCCTTGCGGCACGGAGACGGCAACGCCGTCGATTTCCAGGGAGATCATGACTTCGGACGTACTTTTTTTCGTGCCGTAGTCGATACCATTAAGTTGATTCATTTTTTTCGCTCCAGTAGCTTAAGCCGCGTTTGCCAATGTTTTTTGATCGCCAAAATCTTCTGGGAAGTGGTTCAGAGCAGACAACACCGGGAATGGTGTCATGTTGCCCATCGCGCACAGCGATCCCGTTACCATCACATCGCACAAATCACGCAGCAGATGGATTTGCTGTGGTCGATTCTGGTTAGCAATGATTTTGTCCATAACTTCTACACCGCGTGTCGAGCCAATCCGGCACGGGGTGCACTTGCCGCACGATTCTTCTGCACAGAAGTGCATTGCGTAACGTGCTTGTTTGGCCATATCGACGGTATCGTCGAACGCGACCAAGCCACCATGGCCTACAGTAGAGGCAACAGCAGCGAATGCTTCATAGTCGAACGGTGTGTCGAACAGCGACTCAGGCATGTACGCACCGAGTGGACCGCCAACTTGTACTGCACGGATAGGACGACCGGATTCGGCACCGCCACCAAAGTCGTACAGCAATTCGCGCAAGGTCACGCCAAATGCTTTTTCTACCAGGCCGCCGTATTTCAGGTTGCCTGCCAGTTGCATCGGCAAGGTGCCGCGCGAACGACCCATACCGTAGTTTTTGTAGAATTCTGCGCCGCGGGACATGATCAACGGGATCGCAGACAGCGAAATCACGTTGTTGATGACCGTTGGTTTGCCAAACAAACCTTGCAGCGCTGGCAGTGGCGGTTTGGCGCGAACCATACCGCGTTTGCCCTCGATACTTTCCAGCATCGCGGTTTCTTCGCCGCACACGTAAGCACCAGCAGCTTTACGTACTTGCAGGTTGAAGGTGCGACCGGAGCCGAGGATGTTTTCACCGAGGTAACCGGCAGCGTTCGCTGCAACGATAGCTTCGTTCAGATTGGCGATCGAATGCGGGTATTCGGAACGTACGTAGATGTAGCCTTCGGTTGCTTTAACGGCCAGACCAGCGATGGTCATGCCTTCGATCAGCATGAATGGATCATCTTCCATCACCATACGATCGGAGAAGGTGCCGGAGTCGCCTTCATCGGCATTGCAGGCGATGTACTTTTGATCGGCTTCAGCGCCGAGCACGGTTTTCCACTTGATGCCGGTAGGGAAAGCTGCGCCGCCGCGACCACGCAGGCCGGAGTCGGTGACTTCTTGAACAATCGCAGCAGGTTCCATTGCAATTGCTTTTTTCAAGCCGACATAGCCTTCATGCGCCAGATAATCATCCAGCGAAACCGGATCGGTAATGCCGACGCGCACGAATTGCAGACGTTCCTGTTTTTTCAGATAAGGGATTTCTTCGGTCAAGCCCAATGCTTTTGGATGCGCGCCGCCGGTGGTGAAACCTGCGTCGAACAAACCAGCGACTTCGTGATCTTCGATAGGGCCAAACGCGATACGGCCAGCGTCGGTCGCAACTTCAACCATAGGCTCGAGCCAGAACATGCCGCGCGAACCGTTGCGTACCAGTTTGATATCGATGCCGCGTGCTTTCGCTTCTTTGGCGATAGCAGCTGCGGTTTCATTGGCGCCGAGCGCCAGTGCGGTCGAGTCGCGTGGGACAAAAATCGTTACTGTTTTAACCGCGGTCATTGCACACCTCGCTTCGCCTGGATCAGGCGGTTGAATTTTTCCTTGGAAACGCGAGCGTACAGGTCGTCGTCAATCTGGATCGCCGGACCGCTGGCGCATTGGCCGAGACAGTACACGGTTTGCAAGGTAAACTTATTGTCGTCTGTGGTGCCGTGGAAATCACAGCCCAGCAATTCTTTGGCATGATCAGCCAGCTCTTCGCAGCCACGTGACTGGCAGGCTTCTGCGCGGCAGATCTGCACCACGTGTTCGCCGACCGGGTGTTGGCGGAAGAAGTGGTAGTACGTAATTACGCCGTGTACTTCCGCGCGCGAAATGTTCAAACCTTCGGCAATCGCAGGGACAACGCTAGGCGGGATGTAGCCGACTACGCCCTGGATGTCGTGTAGGATAGGCAAAAGCGCGCCTGGCGTAGCTTTGCGCTGTGCAATAATGGCCTCGACCGCGGCCTGATCAAATGGGGTTTGGGTGTTCACTTAGAGTCTCCAGCTAGCGACACCGATGGCAATATTGCATGCCGCGAGGTCGTGAAATCGAACGAAACCATACTGCTTCCTTGTTAAAAATTATCTTGTATATATGCTTTTAATAGCATATAGTTTGCGGGCGCACCTTTGCAACATGTGAAAGGTAGCACCCGTAAACAGTCGCTTCAATAGGCTATCTTTTGCATAACCTGAAAAGAGGCGTAAACGCTACATAGGTGGCATGACGTATGTTTAAAGTTGTCATTAATCCCCACTGGGAAATTACCCACGCCAACGACGCCCCGCTGGATACTGCGGTTTTGCTTAATTTGTTGATGTCGATCCAGAAAACCGGTTCCATCTCCAAAGCAGCGCGACTTGTCGATTTGTCATATCGCTATTCCTGGGGCTTATTGCGCGATGCGGAAAAGCTGTTCGGGACTGCTCTATTAAATACAGATCGTGGTCGTGGGACGACTTTGACGCCGTTGGCGGAAAAGCTGATTTGGGCTGATCGCCGCATCCGTGCCCGTTTATCGCCGACGTTGGAAAGCCTGGCTTCCGAGCTGGAAAGCGAAATCGGCAAAACCATCGTCGGTAAAACCAAGCCGATCCGGCTGGATGCCAGCCATGGGTTTGCGGTCGATGCCCTGCTCCATCAATTAGTTGAAGCTAACTTGCCGGTGGATTTGCGTTATCGCAACAGCACCGATGCAGTTGCCGCTTTGTCACGTAATGAATGTGATCTGGCCGGTTTTCACGTGCCGTTGGGCGAATTCGAGAAAAAAGCGGTCGAGCGTTATACGCAATGGCTCAATCCACGCGAACACTGCCTGATCCATTTGGCGGTCCGTACGCAGGGTATGTTTGTGGCGCCGGGTAATCCGAAGAACGTTCAGACTTTGCAGGATTTGACGCGGCCGGGCGTGCGCTTTGTTAATCGGCAAATCGGTTCCGGTACACGCATGTTGCTGGAGTTGATGCTGGCGGGCGCGAATGTCTCGCCTTTCGATATCGAGGGTTATCAAAGCAATGAATTCACGCATTCGGCCGTTGCAGCTTATATAGCGAGCGGCATGGCGGATGTAGGCGTAGGCGTGCAGACGGCGGCACATCGCTTCAGCCTGGACTTTATACCGCTGATCCGTGAGCGTTATTTCCTGGCTTTACCGTTGGCCATCATGGAAGACCCGTTAATACAGTTGGTCATTGATGTGGTGCAATCCGGCTACTTCCGTAAAGTGATTAACGGTTTGGCAGGTTACGATTCTGGCGACACAGGGAAGATACTGCTGCTGTCCGAAGCCTTTGGTCATGCCAAAGTAACGTAAGCAGTAGTAAGCAATATGCCCGGATGCATCCGGGCATATTTTACTATTTCAAGATGGCGATACCTTTGATCTGCGCGTAGACCGGGCTGCCCGGTGCCAAGCGCATGGCTTCGCAAGACTTGCGTGTGATACGTGCCAGCAGGCGCGTACCGTTGGCATCCAGGCCAATCATGACTTGGCCGATGGCGTCATCTGATAATTCCACTACCGTTGCAGCAACGATATTCAGAATACTGGTATCGCGCTGTGGCGTGAGGCTCAAGCTGACGTCACGTGCTTGTATGCGCATGCGTATCTGCTGACCTACGGTTGCCTTTTGTTGCGGCAACAATAACTGCCCACCAGAAAACTCCGCGCACGTGAGATGGAACTGAGCATCATGTTCGGTCACCGTCGCCACAACCAATGCACTCGCGGTATCACCGTGCGCAACATTCAGATCAAGACGTGTCAGCAAATCACTGGTGGCGCCACTGGCGATGACTTTGCCGTTTTCCAGCAAAACCAGATGATCGGCCAATCGTGCAACCTCATCTGGCGAATGGCTGACGTATACCACCGGGATATCCAGCTCATCATGCAGTCGTTCCAGATACGGCATGATTTCTTCCTTGCGTTTGGTGTCGAGCGCTGCCAGCGGTTCATCCATTAATAGTATGCGCGGGCTGGTCGCCAAGGCGCGCGCAATGGCGACACGTTGACGTTCACCACCGGATAATTTATCCGGCTTGCGTTGCAGCAGATGACCGATGTCGAGCAAGGCAACCGCTTGATCGAGCGACACCTGACGTGATGCTTCCGGGATGCGGCGCATACCGTATTCCAGATTGCGTTGCACATTCAGATGCGCAAACAGACTGGCTTCCTGAAACACATAACCGAGTGAACGTTTATGTGTAGGGAGGAAGATGTTGTGCGCATCGTCTTGCCATACTTCGCCATTGATTTCCAGATAGGAGCCTTTAAAGTGCTCGAGGCCGGTCATCGCCCGCAGGCAAGTGGTTTTTCCGGAACCAGACGGACCGAACAAGGCGGTCACGCCACGGCCGGGCAAAGTCAGATCAACGTCCAGACCGAAGGCGCCATAAGAGATTTTGAAGCGTGCGCGGATATCTGTCATTTGCGCCGCCCGGTCGGATTCAATGTGTACAGCGCGATCAATACCAGCAGCGAGAAGATAACCATACCGGCTGCCAACCAGTGTGCTTGCGCGTATTCAAGCGCTTCCACATGGTCGTAAATTTGTACTGAAATCATGCGCGTGTGATTCGGAATATTACCGCCTATCATCAGCACCACGCCAAACTCACCGACCGTATGTGCAAAGCCCATCACGATAGCGGTCAGATAACCTGGTTTTGCCAATGGCAGGGTGACACTGAAAAAAGTATCAAGAGGTGATGCGCGCAAAGTCGCAGCTACTTCTAGCGGGCGATCGCCCATAGCCTCAAATGCATTTTGGATCGGTTGCACCACAAACGGCATCGAGTAAAAAATCGAGCCTACGAGCAGACCGGTAAACGTAAACGGCAGCGTGCCCCAACCCATAGCTTGTGTCAGTTGTCCGATAGGGCCGTTAGGACCGAGTGTGATCAGCAAATAGAAACCGATAACAGTTGGTGGCAGTACGATAGGCAGCGCAACCATCGCGCCTATCGGACCTTTCAACCACGAGCGCGTGCGCGCCAGCCACCACGCCAGAGGCGTGCCTATCAACAGGAGTAGAAGAGTGGTGAGGCTGGCGAGCTTGAGGGTCAGGACAATCGCACCGATATTAGGATCGGTAAACAACGAGAACCTCTCTTACAGATCGTAACCGTAGCTACGGATGATGGCTTTGACTGGTTCTGATTTCAGGTAGTTGACGAATTCAGCAGCTGCTTTATTGTCTTTGCCTTTGTTCAGGATAACAGCATCCTGGCGAATAGCATTGTGCAGATTGGCTGGAACGATCCAGGCCGAACCGCTCTTCACTTTGCCGCCTTCATACACTTGCGACAGTGCGACGAAACCGAGTTCTGCATTGCCAGTAGAAATGAAGGTAAAGGTTTGGCCGATGCTTTCACCTTGAACAAACTTGGATTGCAGTGTGTCGTACACGCCCAGTTTTTTCATGGTTTCTTCAGCAGCCAGACCGTATGGAGCCAGCTTAGGTGTAGCCAATGCGATGTGCGAGAAGTTGCCTTTTTTCAGGACTTCACCTTTGGCATCGACGAAGTCTGGCTTAGCCGACCACAGCACCAGTTTGCCGGTGGCGTAAGTGAAACGCGAACCAGGCACGATGCCGTTTTCTTTTTCCAGTTTGATCGGTGTTTCATCATCAGCAGCGAGGAACACATCGTACGGCGCACCATTCGTGATCTGTGCGTAGAACTTGCCGGTTGCGCCGAATGAAGGCACAACTTTATGGCCGGTTGCTTTTTCAAAATCAGCGGCGATGACTTTCATCGGTGCGGTGAAGTTGGCGGCAACTGCAACTTGTACCTCTTCTGCCGAAGCGGAAGCGGAGATGCCGAGAGCGAGCAGACCGGAAAGGAGCGAGTACGAGAGTTTTTTCATGATGATGAGTAAAGCGAGTTAAAAAACCTTTTAGGCGGGTACCGCCAGAATGATGTGCGAGGCCTTGATCAAGGCTGTTGCCTTCACACCTTCTTTTAAACCGAGTACTTTGACGCTCTCATTGGTAATGATCGCTGCGACGGTCTTGCCGCCCGGCAGTTCGATCACGACCTCTGCATTGACTGCACCTTCCTGGCAACGGACGACGGTGCCGGTGAGAGAGTTGCGCGCACTGGTTTTGAAATCTGTATCTACTGTCAGGATGATCCATTGTGCTTTTACGAGCGCGTAGGCTTCGGAGCCTACTTCGAGTGCCAGATGATCGGCGCTGTCGTTGGTGATGATGGCGGCGAGTTTTGCGCCGTTGCCAATATCGAGAGTCACTTCTGCGTTGACTGCGCCCTTCTTGACGGCGGTAACGGTCCCTAGGAACTGATTGCGTGCGCTGGTTTGCATATCGAATCTCCGGCTCATTGTGTAGTACTGGTCAAAGTCATCCATGGTGCGGCCGATTGCTGCCGGCACTGCGGCCCATTCCTGTTCCAATCGGCGGTAAGTTGCTACCACGCGTCTGCCGTATTCGGTCAGACAGGTGCCACCACCAGTACTGCCACCCGGCTGGCGTATCACCAGCGGTTCATGCGACAGATTGTTCACCGACTCTACAGCTTGCCAAGCGGCCTTGTAACTCATGCCCATCGCAGTGGCTGCGGCGGAAATTGAGCCGGATGCATCGATGCGTTCCAGCAGTTCCAAGTGATCCCAGCGCTTGCCGCGAGGCTTGGATAAACCTTCCAGTTTGATGGGCGAAGTTGTCTTGCTCATAACAGTCACACTCTTTAAAAATGATGGAGGGCTGTTCAGCAAAAGTCGTTATGATACACGATATCACTTTTAACGACATAACGAGAACAGGTGAAGTACAGCCATTCTATTTGTGTATCGTTGAATTCGGGTGCCTATTGCTCACATTGGCATCAGGGTCATTCCGGAAATCGCGTCGTAAACGGATAAGATCAAAGTCTCGTTCTGCTCCTTCCCGGTGCGTCTCGCCATCATTTTCTACAGGCTATATCAATGTTCGTACGTCAGCTTGATTACCTCGTTACCCTCGCAAGAGAGAAACATTTCGCCCGCGCTGCGGAAATTTGCTGTGTCTCGCAACCAGCCTTGTCCGCTGCCGTCAGGAATCTGGAAACCGAACTAGGCATCGCCATCGTGCAGCGCGGCCAGCGTTTTCAGGGGTTTACACCGGAAGGCGAGCGGATACTGGATTGGGCGCGTCAGACGTTAGCGGCGCTGGAAGGTTTAAAGCAGGAAGCGTCAATGTCGCGGATCAAGCTGACCGGCACGTTGCGCTTGGGTGCAATACCAACCACGATGCCTATCGTGTCCTTGCTGACCGGACGCTGTCGTGCGCAACATGGCGATTTGCGTCAACTGGTGTTGTCGCTCAGTACCGAAGAGATCATGCGCAGGCTGGACGATTTCGAACTCGATGTCGGGCTGACCTATCTGGAAGACCAGCGTCTCAACGGCTTCCATGTACAACCGCTGTATCGCGAACGCTATATGTTACTGGCACGCGAAGGAACCATGCTGGATGGTAAAGAGGAGGTCAGTTGGGAAGACGCGGCAGAGTTGCCGCTGTGCTTGCTGACTTCACATATGCAGAATCGTCGCATCGTGGATGCCGCTTTCCGTCGTGCCGAAGTACATCCGAATGTAGTGGTGGAGACTGATTCGGTGTTCGCGCTGTATTCCCATGTCAGGCACGCGGATTTATTCAGCGTGGTGCCGCATAGCCTTTTATGTCTGTTTGAACTGCGTGATGAAATGGTCGCGATTCCCATCGTGCCTGAGCTGAGTCGCTCTATAGGACTCATCTCGCTGGACCATGATCCATGCTCGCCCATCGTCTTGGCCGCGCGCAATATTGCCGAGAAGATCGACTTGCAGGCCCAATTCGATGCTTACATAACTGGCGGCTATCAGCCCATCACATCAAACGATTAGACCGTAAAAAACTTCCTCCCTAAGATGGCTGCGCTGGGCATTCATTCTGATGTCCGCTTGCAGAAGAAAAAGAAAATTCAGCTACCGCCGGCAATTTTCGATTCGGTGTAGCAAGCAATTTTATGCAACCAATCTTATGGAGAAATATCATGGCAAAAGTTTTATGCGTTTTGTACGACGATCCTGTCACCGGTTACCCGAAGACATATGCACGCGATGACGTAGCACAACCATCGATCTATCCAGATGGCCAAACGCTGCCGACGCCTAAGGGCATCGACTTCAAACCAGGCACCTTGCTTGGTAGCGTATCCGGCGAACTCGGCTTGCGTAAATATCTGGAATCGAATGGCCATACTCTGGTTGTTACATCCAGCAAAGACGGCGCAGACAGCGTCCTCGACAAAGAATTGCACGATGCAGAGATCATCATCTCGCAACCATTCTGGCCTGCATACATGACAGCAGAACGTATCGCTAAAGCCAAAAAATTGAAAATGATCGTGACAGCCGGTATCGGTTCCGATCACACCGATTTGGAAGCAGCGAACAAGCACAACATCACCGTCGCCGAAGTGACCTATTGCAACAGCCACAGCGTTGCAGAACACGTCGTCATGATGATCTTGTCGCAAGTGCGTAACTATATCCCTTCGTACAAACAAGTGATCGACGGCGGCTGGAACATCGCTGACTGCGTATCGCGTTCATACGATCTGGAAGCAATGAGCATCGGTACCGTTGCAGCTGGCCGTATCGGTCTGCGCGTACTGCGTCTGTTGCATCCATTCGACGTCAAGCTGCACTACATGGATCGTCACCGTCTGCCAACAGCAGTTGAGCAAGAGCTCAATCTGACTTACCACAGCACGCTGGAAAGCCTGACCAAAGTCTGTGACGTCGTGACTCTGAACTGCCCGCTGCATCCAGAAACAGAGCACATGATCAACGAAAAAACGTTGAAGAACTTCAAACGTGGCGCGTACATCATCAACACCGCACGCGGCAAACTGTGCGATCGCGATGCGATTGTTAAAGCACTGGAAAGCGGTCAACTCGCTGGTTACGCTGGTGACGTCTGGTTCCCACAACCAGCACCAAAAGATCATCCATGGCGCACCATGCCGCACCACGGCATGACACCACACATTTCCGGCACCAGCCTGACAGCGCAAACACGCTACGCAGCAGGTACTCGTGAAATCCTGGAATGCTACTTTGAAGGTCGTCCTATCCGTGACGAATACCTCATCGTTCAAGGCGGCAAACTGGCAGGCGTCGGTGCTCACTCCTACAGTGACGGCAACGCAACCAAAGGTTCGGAAGAAGCTGCAAAATTCCAACCAGCATAAGAAAGAATTGACGGGTCATTGAAGTACCGGATTCGGTGGCCTCGTTAAATTATTTAATGCCGACGTGCAGTTCTGACGTCGGTATTTTTTTATTGTGATGCATGCGTTGCCGGCTTCCGTCACCGTGATGACAGGCATCTATCAGACTAGGTTTTTCTATGCCAAATTCATTCAAGAATTTTTTCACCAACAGCATGGCGCTGCCACCTCGACCTACCCTCGCCAATGTATTGCTCTCTGGTCTCGGCGGCTTCTTCGCCATCAGTGTGATTGCGCTGGCTGCTGACTATACGCAAGCCATCTTGATATTGGGTTCTTTCGGCGCGTCATGCGTGATTGTGTTCGCCCTACCTGATACACCGTTGGCGCAACCGCGCAATGTGATCCTGGGGCATTTCCTGAGTAGCTTGTCAGGTCTGGTTTACTTGCATGTGTTCGGGCCGCACTGGTGGGCTTTGGCATTGGCGGTGGCCACCGCGATCATTGTGATGATGGCTTGTCGTGTGGTGCATCCACCAGCCGGTTCAAATCCAGTGATTGTTTTTCTCGGCGCACCGGGCTGGAGTTTCTTGTTTTTCCCGACCTTGATCGGGGCTTGCGTGTTGGTCGTCGTTGCGATTATTTACAACAACGTGGTTCGTAAAAACAAGTATCCCAAGTATTGGTAGAGGCATGCCTATTCAATGAGGCTGGAAATATATGTGGTGTAGCATCTATTTCTTAAACGTTCGCTATATTCCATCAATTTGGCGTAACTGTTATTGATAGACATCTAACTTCTTTTTTCATGCGCGAAAAGCGGCGATGTCGCATAAGCATGACTGATTAAAGGAGTCTTTTTCCGTTGATTTCTCTCATTATTTTTTGATCCGAGCGCACGTAATTAGATCGCTTTGTGATAAACATAGGGGGCAGTACTTTCTTCTCTTGGCGTGCGGCAAATGGCACGTTAAGTAGTTGAATAAAATCCTAAAAACATATGAGAGAGATACACAATGACATTGTTCAAGAAGACTGCACTCAGCCTGCTTTTATTAACGGCCATACCTGCTTTTGCACAAAATAAACCAGTCGTGCAATTCATCGCGACCGGCGGCACGATCGCGATGAAGATCGATCCGATCAAAAATGCACCAGTCCCTGCCATCTCTGGCGACGACTTGCTGGCAACTGTTCCTGATGTCGCCAAGTACGCGACTATCGAAGTCAACAATCTTTCCAATGTGCCGTCGGATTACATGGACCCTGCGCGTTGGGTTGTGTTGACGAAGGCAGTGCAAACAGCATTGGATCGCAAAGATGTTTCCGGCGTGATCGTTTCGCACGGTACAGATACATTGGAAGAAACAGCGTATTGGCTTGATCTGACAGTCAAATCAAACAAACCTGTTGTCCTGATCGGCGCGCAACGCAATGCGTCGGTGTCCGATTTCGACGGCCCGCGTAATTTGCTGAATGCCGTTCGTATTGCTGTCGATCCGCAAGCCAAGGATAAAGGTGCGATGCTGGCAATGAATAATCAGATCAATGCAGCGCGCTATGTGACAAAAACGCATACCGCCAATGTAGAGACATTCAAGTCAGGCGACTACGGTTTCCTGGGTGAAGTTTATCCGGATCGCGTGACCTTCTCTTACACACAATTGCGTCGTCAATACATTCCTATTCGCACCGACAAAATGCCGGAAGTAGAAATCATCGCGATGTATGGCGGTGCAGATGGCGCGGCCTTGCGTAACGCCGTTGATCGTGGCGTCAAAGGTGTTGTGGTGCAGGCATTGGGTATGGGCAATATGAACGTTGCGATGTTGAATGCCGTTAAATATGCGATCTCTAAAAACGTTGCAGTCGTGGTTTCGACACGCGTACACAATGGTCGCGTCTTGCCTAGCTATGGCTTTGAAGGCGGCGGCAAAACTTCATACGATGCAGGTGCAGTGATGGCAGATGATTTGAAGCCAGCGAAAGCACGCATCTTGTTGATGCTGTCTTTGCAAAACGGTGTAACCAGCAAAGACGATTTGCAAGCTGCATTTAATCGTTGATGTTTGCGCGCTTGTTGAGTAATAGTCAGGCGCGTTAATAGTATGTGATGGATGCTGCCGTGCTGGTGACCGCATGGCAGCTTACAAGGCGAAGCGTTCGCCTAATTGATTCAGCGATTGCATTAACTGGTCGCTTGTTTTTGCTGTGGCCTCGTCGATGGCAACCTTGACGATGCGCAACGTTCGCTTCTCCGCCTCGTATGCGGAGATCTCGCTACCTTCGATCACACCTTCTATCGGCACCAGATTTTCTTTGTGCCACACACGATACGTGCCACCCCATTCGCCAAAGGCGAAACCCCAGGTTTGTTCGGTTGCGGTCACCGAGATGAAATACCCTTTGGAATTACCAGCATTTAGTAGACAGCTGATTTCCGTCTACGATGTGCGGTT
>JAZJXV010000039.1:0-13825 GCA_040390795.1 Pseudomonadota bacterium
ACCTTTAGTTACAGGTCGAATGCTACTCCTGTCTACTAAATCCTGGTAACTCCACCCGTCTAGCTAACGATACCCAAAATCCCCGCAAGAAATAAGAGCTCGAACCGGAATTGCCCGGTACTAAGAGGTTGTACGTGATTGGCACGTGTGGACATTAGGTGAGAGGGCGCCAGCTGAGGCTGGAAGTAAATCAAGTAAGGGTGCGAGCGTCACCTAACCTAGCCGGTAAAAGCTAGGGAACGCTCCGCGAGAACCGCGTAATTAGATCTGGTCTTGATAGCGTCAAATCAAGAGATCGGCGCTCGAAAGAAACCGACGTTATGCGCTATGGCTTGAAGAAGCGTATGACGAAACAACTGTTCTTAAGTTTGGGTTCTTCACCCCGCCTTAAAGAAGTACCGGCCGTTAGACGGCACTGAATAAATTGGTAGATGTGAACGGGACTTTGAGATTTCATTGATTTTTAGGAGATGTTGAATGGATGCTAAAAATGGAGCAGTACATAGTGGGTATGCGCGATTGATTATTGAGTTAAACAAACTGTTGTTGCAGCATGCAAAGACGCGTGTGAACGGTGATGTGGCTTCTGGGAAGACGGTTAAGACAATGGGGCAGGTACTAAGAACGTGCTTCAATAATTTATGGGAGTTGGGATATAAATTATTGATGCCAGCGAACATCACGAATACCCATATCACTGCGCTGTGCGAAAGCTGGCATGCGAAAGGAATTGCGAACGCCACAATCCAAGCGAGGCTATCTGGACTGCGAATTATGTGCCGCTGGGTAGGCAAGGGGAATATGGTTAAAAGTGTATATGAGTATCTCCCTCATATTGAAAGGACCATTTTAATGCCTATCAAAACGGCACAATCTAGCAAGAGTTGGTGCGCGCATGGTGTCGACATTATGGAGAAGATCAAGCAGGCTGATAGATGCGATATGCATTTCGGCCTAATGATTCGAATGGAGTTGGCGTTTGGATTGCGTCGTATGGAAGTTCTGCAGCTAAAGCCTTTTAAATCTGATCTGGGCACTAGATTGCGGATTTACGAGGCAAAAAACGGCCGTCTGCGCGACATTGATATTGAAACACCAGAACAACGCCAAGTGTTGGATATGGTGAAAGCAAATATGAAAAGTAAGCTATCCCCGATGGGATGGCAGCAAACCGCGCGAGGAAAAATAGCCACATTAGAATACAACGAGAGTAGATATCACAAATGCATGGCTGCGATCGGGATTACTCGTGAGAAAACTGGCGTAACTGGTCATGGCTTACGTGCACAATATGCGGAGAACGCGGCATTGATTGCAAGGATGATCCCTCCGACTCTTGGTGGCACAGGAGGTCAGATGGACAAGGGCGACCTAGATGTAAAACGCGCGCAGGTTAGTGAAAAGCTTGGCCATAGCCGAATCAGTGTAACGGGCGCGTATTACGGTTCATTTGGGCGAAATGTGTTGCCGGATGCAGTTGACCGTTGCCGCAAAAATATTGAATCTGGATTGGCGTTTTGTCAGTCATGGGAAAGGAAGCCAGTACCTAAGGAGCGTATAGAAGATTGTATGAGCCTTGTGATTGAACTAGAAAAGATAGGCGTCGATACGTCGCTGAGACAGGTGCATATGTTGTGGGAAATACATAGTCGAGAACGTCATGCTCATGCCTGGATTACACCCGGAGAAGGGATGGTCGAGATGATTGAGGTCGTTGCTTTAAATATGATTAAAGAAAAAGAGATGGAATAGCCATGCATGCGGTGAATATAGGTTTATTCACCGCAGACAATCCAGAGTTAAGTCGCCGTTCATTGGAGAGATCTGTTGTTTTCGAATTCTGTTAAAGACTCCCCAAAAACTACTGCTATTCCTCCCAATTTTCATGCCCCAAAGGTGATCGTTTGAGCTCTGCACGTGCTTGTTGCCAGAGAGGCATATATCTATCCATAAGCGCTATAAAGTGATCGTTATGATGGCGCTCTAGTAAATGTGTCAATTCGTGGACGACAATGTATTCAAGGCACTGTGTTGGTTTCTTCGCTAATTCCAAATTTATCCAAATACGACTTGCCTCGATGTTACAGCTGCCCCATTTTGTCTTCATTTTCTTGACGCCCCATGCATTGAGCTTTACACCAAGGATGGGCTGCCATTTTTCCAGCAGTGATGGGATGAGGGTTTTCAACTGTTCTCGATACCAACGAAACAAGATTTCTTCCCGCTGCTCTGCATTGGTATTGGGACGTATTTGAAGGTCAATAGTGGTCTTGTTCCGGAGAATAATCTTGCCCGCTCCTTGATGCTCCGTGATGCGAAGGCGGTAACGACGTCCCAGAAAATAGTGGCTCTCGCCGTTTACCATCTCACGTTGAGACTGACGCGGCTGAGCCTTGAAGTTTGCACGTTGGCGTTTAATCCACACCAACTTACCAATCACGGCCAGCCGCACGGCATCGTCACTCACAGCTAATGGTGCTGCCACGCGTACGCGACCATGGGGCGGATAGACACCCAAGTGCAAATTCTTGATGTCCTTTCGTACTACTTCCACCACGAGACCGTTGATCGTGATCTGATGTTTTTTAGTTGCCTCAGTAATCATGCTGATTCTTAACCAGCTCCAAAATGGTTTCAGTGAGCACTTCGTTATCCTGAAGCGCTGCCTTGATCGCAAACTTGACCTTCTTAATCTTGCCGGAATTGTTCCGCCAATCGTCTTGGCGGCTTGAGATCACCACCCGATCTATCTCAACTGCTAATGCCTCATTCTTATCGAGATTGTCGTAAAGTGCGCGTTTGGCGGTGGTATTAAGTGCAGCGGGATATGAAGTTCCAGCCATCGGATTGCTTACCTGCTTGGCAAGTTCTACAATCTCTGCCAGGTATTGCTCATAATCCAGTGCATTCTGCTTGCGCTGCGCGATTAGGGCGTCAAGCAGTTCCGACATCTTGTCGTAATACTTTGGATTGATCGGCTGCTCATCAATAATCAGCTTGCGGACGTTATTTTCGATCGTTTCAGCAACCGCTTCCTTGTTTTCCCTGATGCCTTTCGGAAGAGCGTCTACTGCGGCTGGACCGCGTGCCACTATTAGCTGGATCAGTGATAAGTCATCGAATGCAGAAATTTTCTCGCTGTCTTCTGCCCGAATGTAAGTGTCTATCAAGTGTCGCATTGCCGGTTCATACATCTTCAGATCGATATAATCGCCACTGGCAAGTTTAACTTCGTTGCGGGCCTTCTCGAAGTGATCGACTTCATACTTGATTACGCTAATATCCACCGCACTGTAGCCGGCTTCTTCTAATTCGTTAGCCAATCCAGCAAAAGCCCGAATGAATGAAGCAGCGAGTTTGTACAGCATCAGACGCTTAGGCTCATTTTCGGCCAGTTGCTCCGCATTGCCGGAGTCTTTTGCGCAAAAGTAACGCAAGTAAGCGGCAGTATCGCGAGGCACATCCACCGGCTCGCATAGCGCCTTGACCGTTTCTCGCGCATCTTCCAGATGTTCGCTTGCCTTGGCTAGGCGGTCTTCCAGTAGTCCCGCTACGTCACCTTCATCAAAACCGTCAAGTGCGCCCGCGGTGTAATCGTGGATGGAGGTTTCAAGACTCTTAAACAAATCTTTATAGTCGACTATGTAACCATATTCTTTGTCGTCGCCATCAAGCCGATTCACCCGGCAGATTGCTTGAAACAGGCCATGATCGCGCATTTGCTTGTCGATGTACAAGTAGGTAGCCGAAGGTGCATCAAAGCCGGTGAGCAGCTTGTCGACCACAATCAGCAGTTTCATCTGACCTGGCTCGTCAATGAATTTTTTCTTTACAGCTTTCTCGAATTCCTCGGCTTTCTTGACTGCGGTCTCAGGCTCTTCCTTGAACCAGTCAGCCAACATCGCCCGATATATTTCATATTTCTCTTGCTTGTCGGTAGCTCCTGATCCCGTTTCTTCGCCTTTGATGTCTGACGGTGAAGGGGCATACGAAGTGACAATCGCACATTTTCCTGCGAGTTCTGTTTTGGAGAATAATTCGTAGAATCGACAAGCCTCAAAAATGCTTCCAGAAACTAATATCGCATTGCCATGACCATCCATCAAGCGTGGTTTGGTATTCATGTCGAACAAAATGTCGCTGACAATATTCTCTAAACGTGATTGGCTCGACAGCACGCGCTGCATTGTTCCCCATTTTTGCTTTAATTGAGCTTTCGCCAGATTGGTCAGGCCACTAGTCTTTGCCTCAAACCACTGGTCAATTTTCTTCTGTGATGTGATGTTCTGGTCTATGTCTCGTGCTTCGTACCGCAAGTCCAGCACTACGCCATCTCGGACCGCTTCATCAAATTTATAGGTATGGATGTAGCGACCGAAGATCTCGATGCTTTTCTGTTTATCGGCTTTTAGCAATGGTGTTCCTGTAAAACCGATGAACAGCGCGTTGGGCATGATGGCTTTCATCGCCTTGTGTAGTTCGCCGGACTGGGTGCGATGGCATTCGTCGACAAAGACATACAGGTCACCTTTGACGCTGAAGTCTGTTGGGAGTGCTTTCTTCATTTCCGCGATGTAGCTGGCAATATCACCAGCATCCTCGCCATCTTCTTTCCCACCAAATTTATGGATAAGCGAACACATCAGCCATGGTGCACTGACTTTGCTCATTAGGGTTCCATTCAATCCGTCAATCAACGCGCTACCACTCTTGGTGCGTGCGATATCTTCGTTGACGCCTTTAAAAACTTTTTCGATTTGCTCATCGAGCTCGGTGCGATCGGTGACGATTAACACCCGGGCATCTTTGACATTCTCGCGTATCCACTTGGTTAGCCACACCATCGTCAGGCTCTTACCGGAACCTTGTGTATGCCAGATGATGCCGCCTTCCCGACGTTTTACATGTTCCTGTGCCGCACGCACTCCAAAATACTGGTTTTGACGGCAAAGTTTTTTTGTTCCAGCATCAAACACGATGAAGTCGTGGATCAATTCCAGCAAGCGCGGTTTGCGGCATACTTGTGTCAGGTGTCTGTCCAGCAGGTTGTTGATTTGGCTGTCTTCTTTCCAGCTTAGGTAATATTTTTCGGGTGTCTCAATGCTGCCATAGCGCATACCCTCTGTATCGTTACCGGCCATGACTAATTGCATGGTCGAGAAAAAGTGTTGGATGAAGATGGGTTTCTGGTTGTCGAGGTTCTGGCGAATACCTTCCGAGACTGACACGGTGGAGCGTTTCAACTCTAGTACACCGAGTGCGATGCCGTTTACATACAACACAATATCCGGACGCTTGGCGTATGCCTTTGTATCCACCCCCTTGATCGCTACTTCTTCGGCGATCGCAAAGTGGTTGTTTTCTGGATGCTGCCAATTGATCAGCCAGATGGTCTGATAATTTTCGCCGATCTCCGGTTTTACTTTTACGCCATAGCGCAGCAGCTCATACACGGCTTTGTTACGGTCGTACAGACTGAGGATCTGGTCGCCTGCAGCCTTTTTCAGAATATGGAGCGCCCTGTTGATCAAGCTATCTTCATAACCTTGCTTTTTGAGGAAGGTGTGCACCAGCTCTGCATCGATATTGCAGTTGCCTACGCGATCTATCCAGTTACCTAAATAGTCGTAGCCCAGCGTATCGCAGAACAGTTTGACGACGCGTTCCTGCGTTCTTTTTTCAATTTGTCCAACTGCGCTCATGTCAAACTTTCAGTAGCTTGAAGCTGATTTGATATCGATAGAAATCGATGGCAGGCGTGACCGCCAGTGCTCGACGAATCCGTTGATCGTCGTCAAGTGCGATAATTACGCCTCTTACGGTTTGGTTGGACTCGGCTAGCTCTTGTTGGGCATATCCCATGTACCGAAGCACTTGGCCCACGACTGCATCGCTGGCTCGGCCTTTTTTAAGCTCGACTACCAGTAACTCTTTTTTATCTTTACGGATGGCGAGGATATCCATAGGGCCTGTATCAGTTGGATACTGCTGACCAACAAGCTGCCCTTCAATTTCGAAGATATCGTAGTTTTTCCCCAGATCAGTCTGTATCCAATTTTTTACCAAGAAGTCTTCAAGATGCTTTTCCAGCGCAAAGGCTGCGGGGTCTTCCACCGCTTCATCTGTTGGAAATAGCTTAGGCACCGCAGCATTACCCATCAACATTTCAATCACATCACGGTAATGCGATAGATCGCACACAGTACCGATGGAGCCTGCTGAGTTTTTCAAATCAACCGGCATGTCAGAGCGATCAATGCTGACGGGTAGCCAATGAACTTGTCGCTGGTGCAGAAGAGGCTCATCCGGGACAAAAGTGTAGTCTCCAGTGACTTCGCCTATACGATAAGTGCCGGTCCCATCCGGGCAAAGGACAATATCGCCTTTAAGAATACCTTTACAAACCACCCACACTACACCGCTCGCAAGCCCTGCGGCAATTTTGCTCTTGTCGGGGTATAGCTCTAAAAAATGCGGGACAAATTCCCTATTGAAGGTGCGCCATTCCCCAGGAAGCTTGCCTGTTAGGTCAAATGGATATCCGTTATCCAAACCGATGAAGCCCCTGTCGAAGCAGTCCGATGCATAGACGCTCTTTTTGCCCAACATGACGCGGTAATAGTTCTTCTTCATGGGAGCCTTATATCAATCTGGTTTTTCCAGTTAGCAGTTCTTGCATCATTCCTTGCCTGATATCGCAGGTTTTTTCGCGCTGCAGTTCGAGTGCGGTTAGTTCGATGTCCATATCGGACAGAATGGCGGCGATGGCAACTTGTTCCGAGGCATCGGTAGGTAAACAAAGATTAAGTAATTTAATATCTGCAGAATTTACCGATTCAAAGGTGGATCCTTTTGAATGTCTTGCCCAGCGGGGCTCTTGGCCAACTAGGTAGTGATACATGAAATCGTTTGTGTATCGAATCGCACAAACACCTCTGCCAAGACATACGTCGAACATGGCACGAGAGATCTCTCCAACAGGAGCGCGAACCGACATGAGGATATCGCCAAGTTTGCCAAGCTTCGTAATCTCTGTAGTAAAAATGCGTCTGATGGTCTTTCGATTAGCTATATCGGCATTTCCTTGGATTAATGGTAGTCCCAAGCCCTTCTCGTTGTAATTTGACGAGCTCGGCGATTGCCCCATTATGATTTCTGCGACATCACCTAAACGCTTTACCTCCCAGGCCCCACTAAATCCAGGAAGCCGGGTCTGCCCAGTGAGGAGTTGCTGCATAGCGGCCTGTTTGAGGTTTCGTTTCTTGGTGATGAGACTTTCTAGTCCGTTGATCAGGGAATTAATATCGGAAAGAACTGTAGAGATGGCATGTTGTTCGGAAGCTGGTGGAACGGGTAATGGGATTTGCAAAAATTTTTCACGCGGTAAATGCGCAATACTTGTTTGTGTTACGTAGTTTGCAAGTACTCCGCGCTCGGACCACTGCTTGAGGAATGCAGCCATGAGCTTCGGATCGAAACCACGTATGGGACGTAATCGATGTAATGCTTTTTGGAAGTAGCATTCTTCGATTGGTGCATTCCATATACAGGCTCGCCCAACCTCGCCACCTTCGCAAACTAGCAAGTCGCCTTTTCGTAGGCGATATGCGCCCAGATCTGTACGTGACATTGGAACGGTCGGCAAGTTGTTGATTTCGATTCGATCCCATTGAACTGCCTTGTTGCCCAAGTAAGGTTTTGGTATGCCCACATTCTTCTCTGCATCAAGCATCTTCCCGAGCTTAATCTCAAATTCTTTTCCAACCGTTGATACATCCCAGTCCAAGGGTATTATTCCTGCCTCAGTCTGTTTGTAACCTGGGATCACCTTCATAGAGCAGCCATTTTTTTCAGGTGTTGATCCACACGCAAGGCCAACTCTTGCACTTCCAACGTCAATTGCGGCAATGGAGTTGCATAGCGTTCAGCTAATTCTTTAACCCTTCCAGTAAGTGTTTGCGAAACACGCGCTAGTTCTGTCTGTACGTCAAAGGCGAGTGTTGCCAGCCATTTATCAATCACTACTACAGTCTTAATATCGGATTCGATAAGCTTAGCGTATTGGGCATCGACCTTCGCATCTAGAGCCTTCTGCGCGTCCTTAATCTCTTTGGTGACCTCGGCCTCTAGCTCAATCAATTCAAGGTAGCTGTTCAGAAGCTTGTGCTCGTCGACAGCTTCGGGATCATTTTTGATCTTGATTAATTGCGTTTTGACACCGGATTTAGTGAGCTTGCCCTTGTCGTTTTTGGCCTCTGCTAATAAACCGTCTTCGCCATCATGCTCTTCGTTTAGTTCTTCCATCGTGCGGCTAATGCTGTCCCGCTTGGCCTCATACTTTTCGATAGTTTTGGCTTCACTGTCAAAATAACGACGAATAATAAATCGCGGAGGTATTAGATCTGTATTGGACTTACCCTCAATGACAGCTTTCCAGCCATGTTGCACTAGGAGATAGACATCGTCCTGCATTGATTCAATCCAATAACTCATGATGTGCTGATACACGTCATACGCATCAAGCAATTTTGCATTTTGAAATATGCCAAGCAGGCTTTCAGACAACGTTTCAATCAGCACTTTGGGACGGCTGTCGGGTGTAATGGCCATCAAGAAAGGTATGCTGGATGCTTCCCATTTTGCAAACAAGGCACTAATCGACTGATGGAAGCGGGCGAATTCTTTATGCTCAAAAATAATAGTCTTAATCTCGTTGCTTGAAACTTTCAGTAGACCGTAACCGTCTCGGTCTGCAGAAGAAAATAGTTTATCGCGTACATTCGGGAAAACTTCCCAATACGGTGAAAGTGCATCTATGTCGCAGTTAGGAATTCCACCTCGGAGGTGGGCCGAGATGTCCTGCAGATCTTCGACTTCAGTGCTATCGATGTACCGTGGGATGTTGAGGTCGAAATCTTTGGAGGCAATTTCCGCGACGGGCACTAGTCGCGCATATTTTTGAATTTCAATTTGCTTGTTGAAGACATCCACGATCTTGTGGATGTCTTGGTCGCGTAGGCGATTTTTATTTCCATCCTTGATGAATCCCTTACTGGCATCAATCACGAAAATGCCTTTGCGAGCAGCAGCATGTTCCTTGTCTATTACGATGATGCAGGCAGGAATACCCGTTCCATAAAACAGATTGGCTGGTAGGCCGATGATTCCCTTAATATAGCCCTGCTGAATGATACGCTTACGGATGTTACCTTCGGCACCGCTACGAAACAGCACGCCATGCGGCAGAATGACTGCACCTTTACCTGTGCTCTTAAGTGATGTAATGATGTGTAGCAGGAAGGCATAGTCGCCATTTTTGGCTGGCGGAATTCCATATTCAAAGCGACCATACTCATCATTAGTAGGGTCGAAACCATTACTCCAAACTTTAGTAGAAAACGGCGGGTTGGCGATGGCAAAATCAAACGTTTTAATATTGCCGTTTGCTTCTTTAAAATGTGGAGTTGATAGTGTGTTGTCTTTCCAAATCTCTGCAGTCGGACAATCATGCAGAATCATGTTCATTTTAGCGAGCGCAGCGGTTGCGTTATCCATCTCCTGCCCGTAAATGGTTAAGTCTAGGCTGGTGTTGCTGCGCGCCTCATCGTGTGCTTTGAGTAGCAGTGATCCGGAACCACATGTAGGATCATAAATAGTCTGATTTGCGCTTTTTGCGCTACCAATCCCAATCACTTTGGCCATGATGCGGGATACTTCTGCAGGGGTGTAAAACTGCCCCTTGCTCTTTCCTGATTCGGTTGCAAAATGACGCATCAAATATTCATAGGCGTCACCCAAAATATCGTCACCTTCAGCGCGGTTGCCTTTGAAATCTAATCCTGGGGTGTTGAATATGCCAACAAGATTAGAGAGACGGTCCACCATCTCTTTACCCTTGCCGAGCTTTTCAGCATCGTTGAAATCGGCAACATCGATCACACCTTTTAGTTCGTTGGCCTCAGCCAGCTTGCTAATGATCTTGTTGATTTTATCGCCGATCTCCTTATCACCCTTCAATGCCGCCATGTCTGCAAAGCTGCCGCCAGTTGGAACATCGAATAATGAATCTTTTTTACCCGCGTATTTGTCCGAAACGTATTTAACGAATAGGAGTACGAGAACATAGTCTTTGTATTGCGAGGCATCCATGCCGCCGCGCAGTTCGTCGCAACTTTTCCAAAGGGAGTTATAGAGGTCAGATTTCTTGATTGCCATTTGATGTTGCAAGCCTTGTTATTCTTGATTGCATGCCTTTACGGCATATTAAAATAGGTAACGATATTATCAGCCCCAAAGCGGAATCTGCACAGTTTCTATTGAAAGCTTGGGGGTATTCCTAAGAGGCATGAGAATAAAGTATGGCGGCTAGCCAGATCGCGTCAATTCAGGCTACGTACTCAGGTTACTTTTTCAACCATTCATCAACGATGGCAGTAATTTTATCGTTGCCCTTGATGACACTCACAATACGAGCACAGGTAAAGAGAAATAATAGCGTCGCCAAATATCCATACGTCGCGCCGTACGATATATCTGTGATCGAACTAAAAAGTGGGGCAAGCCAAAAATGAATAAGCGTCAAGGAAAGTGCGGCGCTCAGTAGTTCAGTTAAGACCGGCATGAGATATTTTTTCATGGAACATCCTTATTAAGAATTATTTTGGTGATGACGAGATAAAACGTATCCGCCATTATCGAATCGACGCCGCCTCGACAATCTCTGCTTGCTCTGCCCGTTTTCTTGCGGCTTGCGCTCTCTCGATATGCCTTTCCATCGCTATTTGATCGTTGCGAATGTAGTGATGTAGCAGTGCCCGAATGCCAGCCGGATCCAGATTAGGATTAGGCTTACTTTTCTCAAAGGCCCGCATGATCTCGACAATGTTTTCTGCTGTGCTGACATTGGATGGACCATCGAGAATCTGTACCTCGCTCCCTTTGATGGCAACCAAAGGAACAATTTCACATGGCAAGTTAGCCTGGCGATGCAGTACCCGAGCGGCATTCTTTGCCTGTTTTAATGCATTCTGCATTTCACCAACACTATGCTTGGAAGATACCTTCCACTTGGGTGAGTCAGCACCAGCGGAGATTGTTCCGGATTTACATTTTGTCTCGACCACAAAAATGTTGCGTTCCGTAATAACGATGTGATCCGCTTCTACAGAAAATTCATTAGGCATGTCCTCGTTAAACACAAACAGTTTTCCGTGTAAGGACTGAGCGCCAGGAAAGTGCCGCTGATTGTCTTCAATTAATGCTTGAACATAGCGTTCCGCATTGATACCAGCCATTTTCTTTTGAACATCTGGGTCAAGAGCGTACTGCCCAATCCAATGGATGATGCTGAACAGTAAAGCACAGGCCAAAGCCGCACTAACAAGTAGTAGGCCAAGCATGATCCGATCACTGGTTAGGGGAATCCCCTTGAATTGAAGAACGGACTTGCCGATCATCTGTATAAAGAACCAAGCTGCAATCCATTTAGCGGTGACATAAAGCCAATACAAGTTATGCCAGTTTGTCGATAGACGCTCCAGATTCAGTGCGCGTGAAATAGGTCGCTTAAACAGGAAAAAAATCAGCAATATCGACGTCTGAATTAAAAACTTGGCCGCAATAAATATTAGCCCTAAAGATCTACCGACGACCATGGCGATGAGGCCAACATCTTCCTTTTGATGTTTGCTCATTTTTGTTTCCTCAATGCGACCATTTGTCGGAAGGCACTACCTAAACCAGCAATATTTCCATGTCGGCGCATCTCTTGATAAAGAATGCGGTAGTCATTGATGACTTCCAAACGTTTGAAGGTGAGGGCGTGATGACGGGAATGGAATGCATACATCATTTGTTCTAGTGTCGCGCGTGGATTGAACATGCGATGCAGAAGGCAATTGAATTCCCACCACGCGACTCTGTAGTCACCCCGACCGGCTAACTGCGCTTTGACAGAGCGACGGTCCGAGCCGGACATATCGATCATCCATACGCTTTGAGCAAATATGCCTGGCGCTACGTAAATATTCTTGCTGCGTTTGGTCTGTTTTTTACGGAAGTGTGACTTTAGAAATTTCGCTTTTTCTGATTGGGCGAAATCGATCGTCCATAGCGTTTCGTTGGTGATGCGGTGCGTATCCATTAGTAATTCCCCTGAGTCGATTTTGGATTGATCTACATTTTGTAGAACAGTTTTCTGCATGACTGTTTAACGTCAGACAGTAAATCGATCGTAGCAATGGAAATTGCTGGCGCAAGTCGACTACTTACTAAAGTGGACTACGTGAGGTTTGCGTGTTTAAGAAACTCGGAGTGATTCAGTATTTTAAAAAATTAGAAAATTAGAAAATTAGAAAATTAGAAAATTCAACGAATTACACAGTTTTCGATAGGCCGGCTGTTCTTGCCAATCTCGACCTAGTTAAACGGTTCGGCCGCGCTGCAGAAAGGTATAGTAACTATCCTGAACTGGATGCAACGCACGCAGTCTGAGAGTCCTAATCATTGATTTAAACTGCACTGTTATTTTGGACGTACTTTTGAAGCAAGAAATGAAATATTTGACGGGTTATCCCGACGATTTGAAGAAGCAGGTCCAGGGGCTCGTCGCGGAAAACAAACTGGCGAGTCTGCTGCTAGGAAAATACGCCCTGGCGCATGAAGTCCGCACCGACAAGGCGCTATACCAATATGTGCTGGACTTGAAAAGCACATTCCTGCGCAATGCGGAGCCAATCAGCAAGGTGGGTTTTGATAACAAGATTTATGTGCTCAAGCATGCGCTAGGAACTCACACTTTTATCTCCAGGGTGCAGGGCGGCAAGCTCAAAGCCAAGCATGAAATCCGCATTGCTTCCGTATTCAGGAACGTGCCGATCGAGTTTCTGCGAATGATCGTTGTGCATGAACTGGCGCATTTGAAAGAGAAAAAGCACAACAACGCCTTCTACAAGTTATGCCAGCACATGGAGCCTGATTACCATCAGTTTGAATTTGATCTGCGGCTGTATTTAACCCATATCGATCTGGCGGGCGAAGCTTTGTGGGGCGGGCAGGCTGAAACTTCTTAACCACGATCGGCTATCCGGAAATCTTGCAACGTAGAAGCTAAGCGGGGACGCCATTGCCCTAATCGTAAAGAAAGAAATAAATGAAGTTGAAGGTTGTGGCTCTAATACTTTGTTTTCCTGTTTTTGCAAACGCTTATCAAGTTATTGGCATTTCTGACGGCGACACCATGACATTAAAGGTAGATGGACAATCTCTAAAAATTAGATTGGCAAATATCGACGCGCCAGAAAAAAAGCAACCGTTCGGCCAGAAATCTAAAGCGTCATTGTCGGATCTTTGCTGGGGAAAAGATGCTCAATACAAAGCGCAAACAATAGATCGATACCAAAGAACTGTGGCAGTTGTCACCTGTAATGGTATTTATGTAAATCGCGAACAAGTTCGGCGAGGCTTGGCTTGGGTATATACAAAGTACAATCAAGATCCTTCCAGTCTGGCGATAGAAGACGTGGCTCGTGAGAGAAAAATGGGACTATGGTTAGATACATCCCCCGTGCCACCTTGGGATTGGAGAAAAGCCAGGATTAGGCGGTAACTGTGCTTTAACAGGGTGACAATCAGAGCCGCAAACATCGATCATCCATACGTTCGTGCGGGTATGTCTGGTGCTGCGTGAATTTTCTCTAATAGATAAATACTACAATGAGGCATAAACGGTTTTCTTCATTATGGCGAATACCCGTCGTCGGCATACCCTTTGTATGGCCTGTCCCTGACTTGAAAGACACCAAGATAAGGTGTTTTAATCAATCAG
>JAZJXV010000040.1:0-3130 GCA_040390795.1 Pseudomonadota bacterium
GCCGCAGTTTTGTTATTTTCTCCCTGGCTTACGCACCGTAACACATCGAGTTCCCGTGGCGTCAGTATGCTGGGGGCCGATTTTGGATCAGAACTGACGGTTTCGTTACTAGCCGATGCACCCGCGATCAAATCAACAATCGACTGATCGAATCGACTGAGTAAGGCTTGACGCCGCAGATGATCGGCTGCGGCCTCGAATGTGAACTGAGCGCGCCATGGTCTTGGGGCGCGCAATGCCACCCAAGCGGCAACAGCCGGTAAAATCCGGCATTCAACTGGCGTAGCTGCATGCCTTGCTGAACGGAAATACCCGGAACCGTCCAGTCGCTCGTAGGCGTAAGACGCAATCTCCGCTTCCCGCTCCAACGATCTTATTTGTATTGCGGCTCGCGCAGTCCAGTACGGGCTAAGCCGAACCCGCTCCCAATCAGCTCTTGAAAGCGGGCCTGGTCGATTCCACATCGCATTTGGCACGGAAACTCTACCCAGTCCGTGAATAAGTGCGGCGCGCCGAACCTGCTCTTGTGTAGTGCGATCCAAATTCAGTCCCGCGGCGACCTTGCCGGCCAGGCTGGAGACAGTACGCGAATGCCCGGTCAGCCAAGGAAGCTTGAGGTCGATCGTGTCGGCCAAAAGTGACAAATTAATCGGGCGGCTATCGGCGCTTAAATCTGTATGGAAGACAAGTCTTTCCGGCTGACCCAAAGCGTCGATCCATTCCAGCAAATACTGGGATGCAAAATCAACGAGGTGCTTTGGGTAGATTGCTCCGGCTCGGCTGTCCAGGAACCTCTTCGTTTCTCCTACGCCGTATTCCCGGGTGAGAATCTCTATGTCGCCAGCGAGAATCACCACGAGAGCGAGAAGTGGTATCTGGTCGCCTTTCAGGCCATTGGGATGTCCGTTGCCGTCCCAGGTTTCGAACAGGCAGCCAAGTGCATCGAGCACCGCAGGCCGCATTCCAAGAATATTGGCAATCATGAGCGCGACTTCGCAATGAATCGCACTGATCTCATTTGTCCGTTGCCAAATCTGATTCGGCGCGACAAGCAGCTGTATGGATTGTGGTCGCAACGCCAGCAACTCGCCGCGGCCGCGAACATCGTCCGTCATGACATTTGCCACTTCGCCGGCGTTGGCAGTGCATCCGATCCATCGGAGTAGCGCGAGGTAGGCAACATCCTGACACTGCTCCAGGTCAAGTTTCAGCCCCTCGGCAATGCGACGTGCGATCCATGCCACCTTGGGCGAGTGATCAACCGGCTGTCCCATGCTGAGATCACCCATAAATGCCAGAACATGCATCGCACCGGAACAGGTGATCACCTCGTTTTTCATGCAAATCCCGTCTTGTAGAAGAATAGTATCGCCACTATCCAAGGAAACCGGGGTATAGCGCCATCGGATATTTGACGTATAGCGTCCCGCCCCCCATACCGATACCATGTTTTCGCAATATCAACAATACACCCAGCGGCCGCGAGTGCCAATTGCTTACACGTGCTGAAATCAATTGATATGGACAACGCAAGAGTAAATTTCGTAACAAATCAGGTACACAGCAGGTGCGGCCGTCTATCTAGCGTCACGGACGTCATAACCAGTTCTATTTCGGAGATTTGATGAAACGCCAACTATCTGCAGCTCTCAGCGCACTTATGTCGCTTTCCGCATCGATTGCGTTCGCAGCCGATATGCAAGCGAATAAAGCATCGACACCCTATCCGGTTGCCGACGCTTTTCTGGGCGAGCGGCTTTATCCAAACGAGCAAGCGATCGCGCAGGAAATGGCTTCTATCATCGAAGCCACCATACGCAAGCAATACCAACCAGGCGGCGCGCGACGCGACGCACATCCGAAAGCCCACGGATGCGTAAAAGCTGAATTCAAGGTGGATGACAAGCTCGCCGACCGCTTTGCAAAAGGCGTTTTCATTCCCGGGAAAACCTATCAGGCCTGGATCCGATTCTCGAATGGCAATCCCGATCCGAATAAACCAGATATCGAAGGGAACGAACGCGGCATGTCGATCAAGTTACTGAGCATTCCCGGAGAAAAAATCCTTGCGTCAGAACGCCAAGACACGACCCAGGACTTCATCATGATGAGCAATCCGGCATTTTTCCTCAAGGATCCTTCCAACGCCGTGGCATTCTTTTCGGCGCTAGGCAGCGATAGCACGCTTGCCAAAGCAAAAATCCCTTTCATACTGGGTCCTCATGAGACGGCGACGTTACTGAAAATTAATTCCAAGAAGATATCCAATCCGCTGCAAACGCGATATTGGTCCCCAGTGCCGTACCAGCTCGGGGTCGGCCCGAATCGACTAGCAATCAAATTTTCGGCGCGCTCATGCTCGACAAACGAAGATTCGTTCCCGGAGAATCCTGGCCCGAATTTCCTTCGCGACGCGATGAGCAATACCCTGAAAAAGGGCGATGCTTGCATGGAGTTCTTGATCCAGCCCAAGGCTTCGGAAAAATTGAGTGTTGAAGATGCGCTCAACGAGTGGGAGGAGTCCGACGCGCCATTTTATAAAGTGGCAACCATCCGCATTCCACAGCAAGTCTTCGATACGCCAGAGCAGCAAAAATTCTGCGAAAACCTGTCGTACACCCCATGGCACGCCTTGCCTGAGCATAAGCCTCTCGGGGGAATCAACCGTCTGCGCAAAGTGGTATATGAGCGGATCAGTACCGTCCGTCACGAAATGAACCAGACGGAACGTAAGGAGCCGTAAGCAGCTCGATTTCGACAATGCAGAATATTTGCAATCGTTTGCGATTTCAAAAAAAAGTGATGCGAGTCGCGCCCTGCAGCTCGATGCCCTCGGGGAGGATGTGTGCTGGATTTTGTGTAAACGGAATTTTGTTTAAACCGGCGACATCCGTTCTTCAAACTGGATAGTGAAGCGGTTGAGTGCTCCTTTCCAGTCCCGTAACGGCATCGTGCATTTCTTGCTGACGTTGTTGAGCGCCAGGTAGAACGGCTTGCCGACGGCCTCGTCGGTCGGAAATGAACTGCGCGTCTTGATGATTTTGCGCAGGCTCATATTAATCGATTCGATGGCGCTGGTGGTGTAAATCACTTTGCGGATTTCCGCCGGATAGTCGAAGAACGGCGTGAT
>JAZJXV010000041.1:0-39324 GCA_040390795.1 Pseudomonadota bacterium
TATGCGTAAAGATAACGCATAACCTGTGTCCGGGCATTCAGGGGGCTATCTCAGCGTTTATCATTACTCGATTAGTTTGAGCAGTACCAGAAACGTCACGGCAGGCAGCAGTTCAATATCTTATTGAACACGATGCTGTTGGCTGTGGCGATTCGCAAGGATGATGGCTGACATCATATTGGGGTTGTTGCGGGGGGGTAGAGATTAATTGTTTTTGTACAGATCTTTCGTTTCTGCGGTACTCGCAAGGAGAAATCGATAGATGTTTGCGGAATAATTTCGATACATGTTCGCCATTTAAAAAACCACAACGCCGAGCAATTTTATCGACTGGTAAATCCGTTTCGGTCAATTGCTGTCGTACAGCCTCTAGTCTGAGGTGTAATAAAAATTCATGCGGCGTCCATCCAGTTTCACGTTTGAACTGACGCTGAAAATTCCGCTCGCTCATCGATACAAAATTGGCTGCGTTAATGATGTTGATCGGTTCGGCCATGTGATCAATAAACCAGCGCGATGCTTGCTGGATTTTATTGTTCTTGCAGGTTTCAGTTAATCTGACTGGACGAACTGCAGTTGGATTGTCGCGGCGACGTTGACAAACAACCAGACTATCAGCAACGCGTTTGGCAACGCTGGCACCAAGATCGTTTTCGAGAAAACTGAGTGCCATGTCTGAAGCCATGCCGACATCGCTGGCGGTAAAAATCCCCTCATCCTCCGTCATCGTTGCTTCCCGTTCTACCTCGATCTGGGGGAATTCGTGTATCAGCTTGTCCTGTAGAGCCCAATGTGTAGTGGCACGACGATTGTCGAGCAAGCCAGCGGCTGCCATTACAAATACGCCTGTGCATATTGCGCCTATGCGGCGAACTTTATTTTTCGCTTTTTGCAGCCATTCGATCAAGCCAGGTTCGAGATATGCATTGAAATTGCCTGTGCCACTCGCGATCAGCAAGGTGTCAAACGTATGAGGATCATGGGACGTTAATGGCAAGGTCATGATCTCGACGGAAGCAGAAGATCGTATGATGCCGCCGTAAAGCGATAACAAAGAGATGGCATAACCTGTATCGCCAGCAAAGACAGTGGAGATCAATTTGTCGCCAACGCCGAATACATCTGCTGCGCCAATAACGTCCGCCAATATCACCCCTTCGAAAACAATAATGCCTATATGTTTGATGGATCTTTTGTTGTCGGTCAGAGCCGGCATTTTGAAGGACATCCGTTCCATTTTTATCTCCAATCAAGCTGCTGTTTTTATTACTTGCGCTTGCTGATCTAGTACCTTTATCTAATTTCTTTGTGGAAATAAATTGATGCAAAGAAATATATCGGTGCCGTCTAATACTGATGCTGCGACTACAAACTTAAAATGTGCTTAAAGAAAATATTTAATTTCTTCATTTTCAAAAGCTTGATGACAGTGCTTTTTATTTGCATGACATTGTCATTAAATTGTTACTTCTGATTGTCATTTTTCTTTTAATTTGTCTCTCAAACGCGCATTTTCCAAAGCGAGTTCAGCGACGATTTGTTTCAGCTTGATGTTCTCTTCTTGCAGACATTTCAAATCCTGAGGGAAACCGGGCATGACGCTATAACGTTTCTTCCAGTCAAGAAAAGTGTGTTCGGATACACCTGCTTGTCGAATCACATCTTTCAATGGCATGCCCAATTCCTCTTGTTTCAAGGCTGCTGCGATCTGATCGCTCGTTATCGCTTTCTTCATCGCATGACCTTTGCTTTCTTTTCTGTGTCGCATCAATGGAGTTGGAATAATCAGCTTCATTTTTATTTCGATGCAGAGTCAGGCAAAGGTTCTAGTCCCATACGTTTGCGTACGATAGGATCTGTGGATTCATCAGACGATTGTGACGAGTTGACTGAATAGGTCGTTACTCCAGGAGTTTGCGCTTGAGCTGGTTGTGTACCAGGACAAGAGCGTCCGGTTGCTTCAACAGCTTTGCGATTGGCTGCGCTTTGGCATAGCAGCGCGAGTGCTACATCATTCAATCCCATCGCACGGAATTCACGCGAATCAAGACGACGTACGCACGCTTCATCAACCATAGTCGTACCACCTGATAACCCCCAACCAACGGCTGAGATACCGGCAGATACTGATCCCATACAAGTATCAGAAAGTGTGGTGGTAAGTGCTGGTGCGATCGTGCTAGGCACGTTCTTGACGGTATAGCTGCCACCGTAATCGACCGTGGCCATCGTATTGTTGGCACTGCTACCAGGAGCACCTACTGGCCCGACTGCGGCTGGTGTTGCGCCACTACCAGAACCCGAATTTACTGAAACGTTTACATTTGATGCGCCGCCGGAACCACCTGTTGCTGAGCCACCAGTGGCTGAGCCGCCGGTTCCTGAACCACCTGCGCCACCTGCACCACCTGTTGCGGAGGACGATGAAGATGAACCGGAGCCGGAGCCGTTATGCATGTTTCCCGACCACGCTGGCAAAGCGAAGAACATTGAGGCTGCCAGCACACCTAGAATTTTGCTTTTCATGGCGACTCCATCACATTATGTTTCTTGAAATTCAGGGAGAGAGATTGCTCTCTCCCTGTCTTTCGGGCTGCCTTAGCAGTAGCCGGTTGCGTAGTGCTTAATGAGAGAACGAGAACACAGCAGCACTAGAGTTGCCGCCATTGCCACCGTTACCGCCTAATGCAGCACCGCTCTTGGTGTCGCCACCTATCGTTACTGCTTTTCCGCCGCCAGCGATGGCGGTGTTATTGCTGGCAGAAGTGGCATCACCGGTAGAGGAGCTTGTTTGTCCGCCTACGGCCAGAGAATTACCGTTGAGGCCCTGCGTCGTACCTGCTGATCCTGATTTAGCACCACTACCTTTAGGGCCCCAACTTCCGTAACCACCACCGGAGCCACTACCTGTAGCGTTGCTGCTGGTGTTGGCTGCTGTAGCGCCACCGGTTGAGTTGGTGCTGCCTGTGGCCGTAAAGTTGCCGCCTGTGTTGACAGGACCACCGTGATTGATTTGAAAGGCGCTGCCGCCACTTGCGCTGCCGCCCGTTGTTGAGCCACCGACGACATTGCCTGATGTTGCGCTCCCGCCGCCGCCGCCATTGCCGCCAGTTGAAACGGCACTTGCACCTGCTGTTGACATAGGTGTATGTGAAGGAGGTGGTGGGCCATTACCACCTGCAAATGCTGCGACAGCGAACATTGATGTAATGGCTACTGCAATGATGTGACGTTTCATTTTTGATTCTCCTGAATATGGTGGGTGTCATTACCTTGATGTCTCATTCGTATGGTTCCGACTGGCAGAGATGATTTAAAAAATGATTTTGATACCTGCCATTCGGGGTAATCCATTTGCGCCAGCGCTTGTCTGGTTTCATCTGGATTGGATTGATAATAGGTCGCGCAACTTTTTTCTTTACGACAAAACCTTGTCTACTTCAGACAGCCGCGCATGGCGGTTTTTGGCAGCTTTTTTATGGAGGAGAATGAGGGTGATGCAAATATTTATTCTGTGTACAGACTGCTATATCAATACGCAATGCGACAAGAAGAAATAGAATTTATCAGAGGGAGAAAGAAGAAATTTTCGAAAGAAAATTTAGATTTTAATGATGTATTTTTTCATGAAGAATACGCACATAAATGGCATAAAAAAAGCATCCATAGTGAGTGGATGCTTACTTTTTTGATACTTTAAAGATGGTTTTAAAAAGACAGATCGTTCTATCTTTTTATGAAGATGTACATTGTTGCGTATGTCTTTTGGTTTCTTAAGTTTTCTTCAGAATCCTTCCAGTACGATTTTCCCTTTAGAGGTATTGCTTTCCAAAAGAGTATGCGCACGGCGCAAGTTTGCAGCGTTGATGGTGCCGAAATTTTCCGCGATCGTGGTCTTGATTGTGCCTGCGTCTATCAGACGGGCGATTTCATTCAGCAAGTCGTGCTGCTTTTGCATGTCAGGTGTCGCAAACATGGAGCGGGTGAACATGAATTCCCAATGCAAGGATATGCTCTTGCGCTTCAACTTCACAACATCGAGTGATGCCGGATCGTCGATCAATGCAAATTTTCCTTGAGGCGCAATCGACTCAACGATCTCGGCAAAATGATGATCGGTCTGGTTCAGACTGGCGACATATTGCACGCTGTCGAAGCCTATGTTTTTCAATTCTTTCGACAAAGGTTGGGAGTGATCGATTACGTGATGCGCGCCCAGGTTGCGTACCCATTGTTCAGTTTCCGGACGTGATGCAGTTCCAATTACAGTGAGGCCGGTTAACTTGCGCGCCAGTTGAACAAGGATGGAGCCAACGCCACCGGCGGCACCGATGACGAGCAGTGTGCCCGTTGATTGTGGTGTGACACCAAGACGATCGAACAGCAATTCCCATGCAGTGATGGACGTCAGTGGCAATGCCGCAGCTTTTGCAAAGGTGTGTGATCCCGGCATGCGGCCGACGATGCGCTCATCGACCAGATGCAATTCACTATTGGTGCCGGGACGCGTCAACGAACCTGCATAAAAAACGCGATCACCTGGTTTGAACAAGGTGACGTTATCTCCAACTGCGCGCACAACACCGGCGGCATCCCAGCCGATGACTTTGTATTCACCGTCAGGTGGATTGGCGCTGCTGCGTACTTTGACGTCAACCGGATTAACTGAAATGGCTTTGACTTCAATCAAGAGGTCGTGCCCTGTTGCGATCGGATCAGGCAGCGTAACGTCGAGCAATGCGTTGTCGTCGCTGATAGGCAATGCCTTTTTGTATGCGATAGCTTTCATTTGAATCTTCCTTTTTGAAATGGTTGGCTGGCGACTTCTGACTTGTCAGCACTATGTATGCAGTTTCCGCTATATTCTCTTTATTGAAAATACGTTGAATCAACTATCACTTTCAAAAATAAAATGAAAATACCGCGTATTGAGGATTTGATGTTGTTTGTCCGTGCCGCCGATTGTGGTGGCTTGTCCGCTGCCGCGCGCGAATTGGATATGGCACCTGCTGCCGCGAGTGCTGCGTTGAAGCGATTGGAGACGGCATTGAGCGCACGCCTGTTTGTGCGCTCAACACGCAGTCTGCGTTTGACGACAGATGGCGAACGTTATCTGGTGCACGCACGTGAGGTATTGCTGGCATTGGAAGAGGGCGCGGCTAGCGTGGCGCGCGATACGCAATCGATTAGTGGTGATCTCAATTTATCTATTCCATCGGATCTGGGGCGCAATGTGATGTTGCCGTGGCTGGATGAATTTCAGGCATTGCATCCAGACATTCGATTCCGCATTCGCATCAGTGATCGTTTGGCGGATCTGTACCGACAGACTATCGATGTAGCGATACGTTATGGCGAGCCTGAGGATTCCGGCATGGTGGCTTTGCCGTTGGCACCAGACAATCGCCGGGTCTTGTGCGCGTCGCCGAATTATTTCAAGAAGCATGCAGCGCCGAAAAAACTCGCTGATCTACAGGCACATAACTGTCTGCGCTTTGTGCTGGGAGAAGCGGTACATGAGCGTTGGTCTTTTCATCGCAATAAGAAGATGGAAGCGGTGACAGTGCACGGCGATAGAGTCAGCGACGATGGCGATCTGGTACGACGTTGGGCGATTGCGGGGAATGGACTGGCGTATAAATCACGACTGGATATCAGTCAGGATTTAAAGAAAGGTCGCCTGATAGCCGCGCTGGTCGACTATCAGGGCGAACTTGCTCCGCTGAACCTGGTGTGCGCGCATCGTTTGATGCTGTCGCCTGCCGTCGTCAGCTTGCGTGATTTTTTACGTCAGCGTTTGGAGCAATTGAAGGATTAGTTTGCAGCTGCTTTGCTTAAACCTTCATGTCGTTTGTGATCCAGTCGAAGACTGAAGTATACGTCGGCTTCCAACCCAATTCCTTGCGCGCCAGATCAGCAGTGACGCGGCTGTTGGAACCGAAGGAATACACAGCATGACCGAAGCCCCATTCCTTGATTGCTTCATCTACCGGCCATGATTGTGGCTCACCCAGATTCAAACGTTTGGCGATGGCAGCGACGATGTCGGCATACGATGCTTCGCCGTTTTCCACAAAATAGAATGAACCGGCCGGCGCATTTTTCAATGCGAGCAGATACAGCTCGACTACATCCTTGATATGGACGTTGGACCAGACATTGACGCCTTTGCCGACATAACGTGCGATGCCGCTTTTCTGCGCTTGCGCGACCAGCGGCGGGATTTGCACGCTATTTGCGCTGGCACCGAGGCCGGTGCCGTAGATCATCGTATTGCACAGAATCACAGAACGTACACCGCGTTGTGCTGCATCACGGATCAGTTTGTCGAGTGAGGCACGTGCTGCTTTTTCCGGCACTACGGTAACTGGCGTATCTTCCGCATAGACTTTGTCCGACTTCCATTCGCCACGTGCATCGTCACCGACTACGCTGGAGCCGCTGGTATGAATAAATGCTTTGCCGGAGCCAGCCAATGCATCCAGCATCGCTTCTACTGAAGCGCGATGATCTGAACTGGCGGCATTGATGACTGCATCCGCTTGTTTAGCTTCGCGTGCCAGGAGTTCGGTATCTTCCAAGGTACCGATGACTGGTTCTATACCGAGTTGTTTGATGCGATCTGCTTGTTCCTGCTTGCGTACCAGACCGCGCACTGTATGACCTTCCTTCAGCAAACGTGCTGCGACTGAACCGCCGATATAGCCTGCTGCACCTGTAACGAATATCTTCATGATGTGTCCTTTTTATTGGTTGACTGCTGCATTCACCGCAAGTTGATGATGTTCCGATACGGTTTCAAACGCGTGCTTGAAAGCAGATGACCGCACTATGCAGGTATTTATTGTTGAGAAAAATAGCTGTACTATCAAATAATATTTGCTTTAAATTCAATAATGGACATTAATTCAGACGATTTGAAGACCTTTGTCGCTGTCATCGACAGCGGCACTTTGGGCGCTGCGGCTCAGCATCTGGGGCAAACCACGTCGGCAGTGAGCCGTGCTTTGTCACGTTTGGAAGAAAAACTGGCAACCACCTTGCTGACACGCACCACACGCCGGATGGAGCTGACTGACGAAGGTCAGTTATTGTTGAAACAGGCGAGGACAATTCTGGCTGCGATGGACGAGGCGGAAGAATCCATACGCGTGCGTCGCCAAAGGCCGAGCGGACGTTTGCGTATTGATGCAGCATCGCCATTTATTCTGCATGCGATAGTGCCGCACGTTGGCGAGTTCCGCGCCTTGTATCCGGAGATCACGCTGGAACTGACGAGCAATGATCAGATCGCCGATCTATTGGAGCACCGGACCGATATTGCTATCCGCGTCGGCGAGTTAGCCGATTCCACTTTGCATGCGCGTCCATTGCGTCCAAGTGCGATGGCGATTTTGGCCAGTCCTGCTTATCTTAAACAACACGGTGTGCCACAAAAACCAGAGGATCTGGCTGCGCATCAAACCTTGGGTTTTCTGCAATACGAACTGGGTAATACCTGGCCGCTGCGACATGAGGGCGGAGAAAATTTTACCGTCAGTCCAGTGATGTTTGCTTCCAGTGGTGAGACCTTGCGTGCGTTGGCTGTTGCCGGGCAAGGCATCGTTTGCTTGTCTGACTTCATGACGAAAGAAGATATTGCTACCGGTCGTTTGCTGCGCATACTGGAAAGCGCCTATACCGGTTATCGCCGTCCCATCCACGCGGTGTACTACCGCAATACGCAGCTCTCACGACGTATCAGTTGCTTCCTGGAGTTTTTGCAGCAGAAGATGTAGCGATATTTATGGAGACGGTGGGATTGGTTTATTCAGTTTGCGTCTTTGCTGCAGTCGGTTGAAAACACCAGTGCCAAGGTTCGTAAATGAACCCCAGTGTGTTATCGCGTGGGTAAGACAAGGTAAAGCCGAAGCGATGCGCATGGCTACTTAACCAGCGAAATGCTTCAGTATCCTGAAACTCTTCTTCGGTCGCCATACTGCCCGGCGTATTGATATCGATGGCGCGGCCAGTGTGGTGTTCGCTATAACCAGGTGGCGCGCTCAGCGTTAGAATTTTTTCCATCGGCATGTAGCGATCCAGCTTGTATTGAATGATCGCTATCTGACGTTCGATGGAGCGAAAAGCAGAAACTACTTCCAATACAACGCCATCCTGTGCGGCAGCTTTCTTCATCGCGCTCCACGCTTGCGCGGTGGCTGGCGTCATCTGGTATTCGCGACCATCGGCATCGGTCTCGGCGATGGTTAGCTCTTCCGCTTCTGCATAAAAAGGCAATTGCTTTTGCGCAATCAATTCCAGCGAGATGCCGAGTTTGTCCAGTTCCTGGTGGATACGGTCTTTGTAGGTGAGGGGAGCAATGTCGTTTTTCATGCAAGGGTACCGATCAGCTTAAGCAAGGCTCAAGCTTACATCGGAACCGGTTTGTGTTCATGAAGCTGTTGCTTGTATAGAGCGATTCGAAGATGACGTATCGATAAGATTGCCTTGCATGCAGAAGGCACGAATGTCGGTCACACAATCGAACTGCGTTATTATGCGTGCCAAAGAAAACTACGAGGTGACGTGTGAAATTCAAAATGTCTCAAAATTCTATCTTTGCCTTACTGCTGCGTTCGCCGTGGTGGGTGAGTGCCGCAATAGCGCTCGCAATTGCCTTGATTGCAGTGGCCGTTGTGCCAGCCAAGTACGTGGGCTACGGTGTGTTTACCGGCATGCCTTTCATGATCGTGAGCATGATGGCCTTGTGGCGCCAATGGGGCAAGCCGAGTAATGCGCGTGCGGCAGAAATATTGACTGCCGTGCGTGGAATGTCATGGCGTGATTTTTCGGTAGAGATCCAAAAGGCTTTGGAGAACGATGGTTTTGTCGTCAAGCGCATCGATTTACCAGAAGCTGATTTCTCCATCACGAGCGAAGGACGTACGGCACTGGTGAGTTGCAAACGCTGGAAGGCGGCAAGTACCGGCATCGAGCCTTTGCGTGATTTGTGCAAAGCGAAAGAATCGAAAGCCGCGCACGATTGCTTCTATATCACTGCCGGTGATTTCACCCAGAATGCAATGCAGTTTGCGGTAGAGAACAAGATGCGTTTAGTGCACGGCGCAGGTTTAGCTAAATTGCTGCGCAAAATGAAGATAGAAAAAAGCAAAGGCTGATCGCACCCTTGTCATTCTCACCTTCCTCGCTCTGTTGTTAAGGATAGCGAGGAAAGTTCTTGGATATAGATACGGTCTCAGTCACAGTTTTCATCTGGCGTGACGATTCGTATCGGGCGCGTCCCGATCTTTGCACCCGTGACCTCATCTATGGTCACAGGTTTAATTTCTGTTCCTGTTTCAGCATCGAAGAACTGCACCAACTTGCCATCACCACGGTGCTGGCGTCCCCACGTTCCTATCATGAAGAGCACCGGCAAAAAATCGTGCCCGGCAGCTGTCAGCAAATATTCCTCACGAGGTGGATGCTCTGAGTAGCGTCGCTTTTCAAGCAAACCTTCCTCGGTCAGCGTAGCTAGCCGTCGCGTCAGCATCGTCGGGGCGATACCCAAATTTTTTCGAAATTGATCGAAACGCGTGAGACCTGCATGGGCATCGCGCAGGATTAGCATGCTCCATGCATCGCCAAGCACAGAGAGGGTGCGTGCGATGGGGCAGGACGTGACAGGTGAATTTTCTAGGTTCATATCAAATATGTAGTGACTTGCTTTAAAAATGCTGATATTGTTAGTACTAAATTGATAGTAACACTTGATCGGCAGTCAAACAAGTCCACATGGAGAGTTAATTTATGAACAAGAACACTATGCGTGTCGCCCTGGTAACCGGCGCTTCTTCTGGCATAGGCGAAGCCACGGCAGAGCAACTGGTCAAGGCTAGCTACAAGGTATACGGCACAAGCAGGAAAGCAGCGCCGGCGGGGCAGCGATCGTTCGAGATGCTGTCTCTGGATGTGACCAGCGATGAATCTGTCGAGGCCGCCGTCAAGGAAGTAATACAGCGTGAAGGACAGATCGATCTGTTAGTGAACAACGCCGGCTTTGGCGTCGCGCCGGCTGCTGCCGAAGAGAGTTCGCTCGAGCAGGCTCAGGCAATCTTTGATACCAACTTCTTCGGCATCGTCCGCATGACACGCGCCGTACTTCCGCACATGCGTCAACAAGGCAGCGGCCGCATTATCAATATAGGTTCCGTGCTGGGTTTTCTGCCTCTGCCTTACGCCGCGTTATATACCGCCACCAAGCACGCTGTCGCTGGCTATTCGGAGTCGCTCGACCATGAGTTACGCACGAGGGGTATCCGCGTGTCGGTCATCGAGCCCGCCTACATTAAGACACCCTTCGATGCGAATTTGCTGAAACCTGACACTCCACTCGATACCTACCGCGAAATTTGCATAGGCGTAGAGAAGCGGGTGAAAGAAGTAATGGTGACTGCGGACGGACCTGAAATTGTGGCCGAGGTCATCGTGAAGGCCGCCATGGCGGCCCGTCCCAAAGTTCACTACACCCCAGGACTTGCAGCTCGCCTGCGTCTGCTGCGTCGATTTGCACCTGCTAGCGTGCTCGAGGCAGCCGTGCGCAAAGATTTGGGCTTAAAGGATTAGTATGAAACTCAACTTCCAAAGCGTCGCCATTCTCGTCGCGCTGGTTTGTTTTGCTCTGGCTTCTGTATCTATGTTTGCGCCGGCACTCTTGTTGTCTAGCTGGGGCGTCGAATATTCATCTTCTGCGGGATTGGTCAGTCGACGTATGGCGGCGTTGTTTGCGGGGATCGCTGTCATGTTTTTCACGGCAAGAAAGGCAGAGCCATCGCCAAGCCGTTCGGCGTTGACCATGGATTTCGCAGTCGCCTGCTTGATACTCGCTGCACTAGGTTTGTTTGAGTTTGCCTCAGGTCACGCTAGTGCCGACATATTGGCCGCCGTTTTCATCGATGTCGCACTTGCTCTGGTGCTCTTGTCACTTTTATATACAGCGCATATAAAGAAGCAACAACCACGAAAGTTAAGATCATGAAAGCATACGTACTCGAACGATATGGAAAAAAGAGCAGTGTGCGTCTGGCCGAAATGCCCGAGCCGGAACTGCATGATGACGAAGTGCTGGTCAAGGTACATGCCGCAGGCGTGAATCTGCTGGATGCGAAAATCAAGAATGGTGAGTTCAAGCTGATCCTGCCTTATCGTTTACCTCTCATTCTTGGTCATGATGTGGCTGGAGTCGTCGTCAAAGTAGGACCGGGCGTCAGCCGATTCAACCCGGGAGACGAGGTCTATTCTCGACCAGATGATTTTCGCATTGGCGCTTTTGCTGAATTCATTGCGATTAAGGAAGATTCGCTGGCGATCAAGCCGAAAGCGCTCACAATGGAAGAAGCCGCTTCGATTCCTCTGGTTGGTTTGACCGCATGGCAAGCATTGATCGAGAAGGCAAATCTTAAAAAAGGACAAAAGGTTTTCATTCAGGCTGGTTCCGGTGGTGTCGGGACATTCGCCATCCAGTTGGCCAAGCATGCAGGCGCCTTCGTTGCGACGACAACGAGCACAGCGAATGTAGATTGGGTGAAGAGCCTCGGTGCCGATCTTGTTATCGATTACAAGAAGGAGGATTTCGAGAAAATCTTGCAAGATTACGATGTCGTCCTGAACAGTCAGGATAGTGCAACGCTTGCGAAATCCCTGAACGTCCTTAAGCCCGGTGGAAAACTTATCTCGATCTCGGGTCCACCTGATCCGGCATTTGGAGAGGAAATCAAAGCACCATGGTTTGTGAAATTGATCCTGCGCTTATTGAGTTCTGGCATCAGGAAAAAGGCCAAAGAACGTAATGTCAGCTTTTCATTCCTTTTCATGAAAGCAAACGGTCAGCAGTTACGCGAGATCACTGCACTTATTGATGCAGGCTTTATTCGTCCAATCGTTGATCGAGTTTTCCCATTCGAAGCGACGCAAGAGGCAATATCTTACGTTGAAGCTGGGCGCGCTAAAGGCAAGGTTGTTGTCAAACTTTGATGAAACTTTCGCTTTCAACTCAGAGCAGACATTTCAAAATGAAATAGTGGAAATGAATCGAGAAAAGTTCTGTGAAAAAAGTCACTGAGTGCGAACCCTAAACCCATAGTCACGAATCATGTCGATGGTTGATAGTGGCAAGTTGCGTCATTCGTTCCGCGCCCCAATTGATGAATATGCGGAACTTAGCACTGACAGCTAATACTTAGGCGCTGAGCCGCATCGAGCTGGCAAGCGTGCAGCCACGTCCTTGCGCCTTGGCTTCGTACAGGGCTACGTCGGCTCGCTGTAGCATGATGTCGATGGTGTCGCCGTCGTGCACGCGCATGGCAATGCCGGCGCTATAAGAAAGATTGAATCCCAACTCTTGAGGGGAGTGCTGCGCCAGCCACTGGCGCATGCGTTGATCGTATGCCATCACCGAGGCAAAGTCGGCGCATTTGAGCAGGACACAGAATTCCTCACCGCCGTAACGGCAGAACACATCACCGGCGCGGCTGACTGCCCGCAATCCGGTCACGAAAAGCTGGAGTGCGCGGTCGCCAACGGCATGGCCGTGCGTGTCGTTGATTTGCTTAAAATAGTCGAGATCAAGCATCAACAGGCCAATAGGTTGCCGGTAACGCACGCTGCTGGCGAGGTCGATGCCGGACTGTAGCAGCCAGGCGCGACGATTCAATGCACCGGTCAGGCCGTCCAGCATGGCGAGCCGTTCCAGTTCGCGGGCCGCCTCATCGCGGTGCGCCAGGAGGATGGCCACCACCGACATCACCATCATTGAATTCGATGACAATGCAAACACTTGGTTGACCAAGTACGGGCCAAAGAAATTCGGGAACTCGGCAGTGTAAAACGCACCAAGCACGGCCCGGCAGGCCAGCACTATCATTTGTATGGTGAGACAAATGGCCAAGAGCCAGCGCCAGCGTCCGACTGCCACCTGCGGCGGTCGACACAGTTCAACCACTACCGTGGCGATCTGCAAGGCCAGTAGGGCGTTGGCCCAGCCCACCCGGAATGGATAATCGGAAAAGCCGATGCTGTAGCCGGTGGTCATTAATACGGCAATGGCGATCGGTGCGCGCACGCTTACCTTGCGGCCGCACCATATTTGAAAAGCCATGGCGTTGAACACCATGCCACTCGAAACACAGCCCATAGCAAGAGTCGACAGCAGATGGTCGGCCCATCCACCTCGTTCGAAGGTGCTCGACGAAAACAAGCAAATCCAGCCAGCTGTTTGCAGCACGATCCCAGTTTGCGCGTACCGCGCGGCACGATTCACCCGGCCCATGAAATAAGGCAGCGCCACTGCCATGATGGACAAGTTGAGTGTCATGGCGACAAACAGGGAAAAGACGTCGATTTTTTGCACTAGCTGTACTTTCAAAAAATAAGCGTCTGAAACGCAGTCCCAGGACGGCTTGCGTAAATAATCGGGAAGCATGTCATCAGGAGCGAGCACTTCCACCGCAGCCTCGCGGGAACTTTTAAATTTTTACCCGGGAAATGAATACGCCCGGAATTCCAGTCCTCGTTTTAACTCGCCGCTTCGCCGAAGATGACTCACCATCAGTGCCTGGCTGCGGCGATTTCGTGCTGAAGCAGCTTGGGCTGAGCGCAGATTTGACTTAACCAGACTTTCGGTAACTTCTGTGTATGACAGCTGGAATATCCGCAACCGACCAACAGCAGGACCATGATTATGGGCTGCGGGTATATTAAAGATGTGATGATAAATTTGCAATCTGAAGAAGCCACTTAAATTATTTTGAATGTTCGCTAACGGCCAGTAGCAGTCGTCAACGGCTCTACGCTACCAAGTCTTTTTGTCGGTTATTTGTCAGTGGACAGTGTAAATATTCGACTTGTCGTAAAACAATTACGCAGTGGGGGCGTAGAGCCATCACAACCGATGGGAAGTTCACTATCAAGAAATAAGATTCCCTTTTTGTGCCAGACTGATGTCGGCATTTATCCCCGTTGTGGGCCATATCTGCGCTAACAGGATGTGGGAAGATCAACAGAGCGTTCAATCGCAGTCGACATGCACGTTCATTTAACTTTAGTATCTCGCTTATGCGTCTATCGATACTCTTTGCGTTAAGCCTTCTTTTTTTACACCCTTATGCCAATGCCGACGAGGGGCGTTGCCATTCAGAAATCGGAGAAAGTATCCCAAGCGTCGCGCCGTTGAGCGAAGGCGTCTCTTCTGAACGTTTGCTCGGCCTGCTAAAGCAGCTTGATGACGGAAAATATGAGATACGCGGCCTGCTTATCATGCGCGACTGCCAGATCGTGCTAGAAAGATACAAGAAAGGCATCGGGAGAAATCACAATCACGCGATGTATTCGGTAACCAAGTCGATATCGTCGACACTGATTGGTGCATTAATGTATCAACAGAAATTGAAAGATGTCGATACTCCGATCACGACGCTGATTAAAAAACCATGGGGCCCCCAAGATGAGGACTGGCATAAGCTTGACCACGTCACACTCAAAAACGTCATGCAAATGGGCTCCGGCTTTGACTACAAGCACGACCCTAGCGACAATCCTATTTACGATACGAGACAAGATCGCGTCAACGCTGTTCTTCGTCAGAACATCATTGCCGAGCCCGGTACCCGCTTTAACTATTCTGACGCCGATGCCGTTCTCACGGGCACTGTCATTGCGGGTATAGCCGACACCAGTTTGTTGGAGTTCGCAAAACAGACCTTATTTGAGCCATTGCATATGACAAACTACGCCTGGTGGTTTCCTGACCAGAGAGGGCGAGTTCCGGGGGGGTGGGGATTGCGTTTGCGCCCAATGGACATGTTGAAGGTCGGACAGCTTTATTTGCAAAAAGGTGAATGGAACGGAGTTCGAATTTTTTCTTCGACATATCCAGATTCGGCGTGGGCACCAGGCATCAGCAATCGCTACGGACTCCATTGGTGGAACGGGCGGGTACTCGGAGTTCCGTTCTTTTTCGCCAATGGATTCAAAGGCCAACGCATATACGTATTTCCCACGCTGAACATAGTCGCTGCTTTAGCATCGAGTCTGCCGGGAAAAGAAGAAGCGGCTGTCACCGTCGATGTTGTGACAGCGATCATTGAAGCAACGAATCCTAAAATATCAAAGACATCTACTGATGCAGATAACAGACTTTTGGAAATGCAGAAAACGGGCTTTGAAGGTGAAGTGCACGTACGACAAGACATGCAGGACTCCCCTAGAAGATTTTAGTCCGCAACCGGCCAAAAGCAGACATTACTGATTATTCATATTTTTGGGATTTTAAAAATATAAATATCTCACTTCCATTGTGCTGATTACGCAATATTTCCCTATATGCTGCATTGAGGAATATTAAATCAAGACGTTTTCGCCCCATTAGCAGCGCGCATGAAATCAACAAACGCACGTAGCTTTCCGGGCATGTGCTTGCGATGCGGATAGTAAAGATGAAACGCGTCGTCCAATGCGCTGTGGCGCTTTAGTATCTGACGTAGCATGCCGCTTGCTAACTCTTGCTGCACAAAGTCCTCATAGATGAAAGCAATGCCTTGGCCTTGTATTGCTGCATCAAGGACTGATCTCATTTCGTCAAAAATAAGGCGCCCTTGCACATCGATTTGAACCATTTGACGTCGAGCTTCGAATTTCCACTCAAACAATCTTCCTCCAAACGAATAGCGCTGACGAATGCAGTTGTGCTTTAACAGTTCCTCAATAGTCTCTGGTTCACTTCGCTTGTGAAAGTAATCCGGTGCAGCGACCACAATTCTTTTTTGTCGCGCGCCCAACTGCACGGCGACCATATCGTTTTGCACCTTTTTTCCCATCCGTATGCCGACATCAAAGCCGGCGTTGACGATATCGCTGAGTTGATTATCCAGCGATATCTCGACATTAATCAGCGGAAATTTTTCAAAGAAGGCAGCAAGATGCGGTTCAATCAAGATACGGTAAGCGACGTATGAAGAGTTGAGGCGCACTGTGCCAGATGGTTGATCCGTCGCGAGCAAGACTTGTGACAAAGAGTCTCTGATCAGAGCAAGCGCAGGTGCTAATGCTGCGTTCAATGACGCGCCGGCCTCTGTCAAACTCACACTACGTGTTGTACGGTTGAATAGCCGCACATTCAGTTGCGTTTCCACACTTTTGATAGTGCGTGATACCGCAGTTGGCGTGACGCCGATTTCTGTGGCAGCGCGAGCGAAGTTCAAATGCCTGGCGGCAGCCTCGAAGGTTAAAAGACCGGGAAGATGCACCGGTGGCGAAGGGAGTATGCCTTCCACGCCATCAACTTCAGCTGGACCTTTTATTATGAGCTTATTGTTCATACTGTATCTCCACTTATGACTATTTACGTCATTATCTCCTATCCCCATACTGCTTACATCAAGTAATTTCGTCACGCAAATCAGTTATCAATAGGAGTCACAATGAAGCTCAATAGCTCATCGACGGATCTTTTTTCACCACTCGACATGGGTGCGTTATCCCTGGCTAACCGCATCGTTATGGCTCCATTAACGCGCAGTCGTATGGGACCAGATGGCGTACCAAATGAATTGCATGCTCGCTACTATGCGCAACGCGCCAGCGCCGGCCTGATTATTAGTGAAGCGACCAACATTTCCGCTCAGGCGCGGGGATACGCGTTGACGCCGGGCATCTGGACTGAAGAGCAAGTAGCAGGCTGGAAACTAGTAACAGATGCAGTACATGCAGTCGGTGGTCTTATTGTTTGCCAATTGTGGCACGTGGGTCGCTTCTCGCATGTGGATCTGCAGCCGGATGGCGCAGCGCCGGTAGCGCCTTCGGCGATTCGAGCAGAAGGCCAAACCTATACTGAAAATGGAATGATGGATGTCTCCATGCCGCGGGCACTCGAGACATCCGAGATCCCCGGCATCATCGAACAATATCGACACGCCGCCGTATGCGCAAAGCGCGCGGGATTTGATGGTGTTGAAGTGCACTCTGCCAATAGCTATTTGCTCGATCAGTTCCTCCGCGATTCGACCAATCATCGCAGCGACCAATATGGCGGTTCGATTGAGAATCGCAGCCGCCTCACGTTGGAAGTAACCGCAGCCGTGGTCGAAGTCTGGGGCCATGATCGCGTTGGCATTCGCCTTTCTCCAGTGACACCAGATGCTGGTAACACACCATTAGATAGTCATGTCATGAAGACATATGGCTACTTGATTGAACAACTGAATCGCTTCCAACTCGCATACATGCATTTTGTCGAGGGAGCGACGGCCACTTCACGCGTTGTCCCTGAGAACGTAAATCTCGATGCCTTACGCGCGCTTTTCAAAGGGCCATACATAGGCAATAACAATTACGACCTGGAACTGGCCATTACCCGTCGCGCTGAAGGCAAGGTCGACGCTGTGGCTTTTGGTCGTCCGTTTATTGCAAATCCAGATTTAGTGCGTCGTTTGCAAGAGGGGGCTGAACTCGCTACTGCACCACGAGAAACCTATTACGGCAACGGCGCAAAGGGTTACACCGATTGGCCTACGCTCGCTTGATAAAACTTTAGCTCAAATGAAATAACAGCATTCGCATGGAACCGTGCAGGACATATTTTTAATCTATAAATTTGGAACAGGAGTAACAACATGACGCAATCTACTTACGTTCAGGAATACGACGCTATCGTTAATGTGCTGAATCAATACAACGCGGGAGGCGCAAAAGCCGATAGTGCATTAATGAAGCCCGCGTTTAGCGATCAAGCCACCATCTTTGGTGTGGACGGTGATAACAAGCTTACTGGTGGCGCTATCCAGAACTTATTCGACACGATCGATACAGCCTTCGTCCCATCACCAGAGACCAAGGCTGCGATCGTCCGCGTTGATATTGTCGGAACAGCTGCCAGCGCACGCATAGACACAGACAATATCTCAGGCTATCGCTTCACCGATTTCTTTAATCTACTGAAAGTAGAGGGCAAGTGGATTGTTGTGAGTAAAATTTATCACACACATACAAGCAACTAAATCCTCAATCAGTACGCTGAATTATCAAGCAAATCCAAAAGGAAAAAATCATGACGAAGAACATAAAAGCAGTACCAACCAGTGATTACACGGCCGTGATTGGCGTAGCGCAAAAATACGTCGATGGTCTTCGCATTGGTAGCGCCGACGACGTTGCCAAGGCATTTCACAAAGATGCGGTGATGTACGGTTTTACCAATGGTGAACTGCTAGGTGGGACAATCAACAATCTGTTTGATTTCGTGCAAAAAAATGGCAAGGCCTCTGACATTGCTACGCACATCGATGTACTTGCGATTACACCAAGCACTGCAGTCGTTCGTATCGATATGGAGAAGGATGCTATTGGTGCGGACTACAATGATTATCTGACCTTGATTAAGATGGATGGTAGCTGGCAAGTCATCGCCAAGGTATATCACCAATTCGAAGGCTGAGTGTATTAGCTGTCTGATCGTCCAGTAACAAGTACTGGATGATTGGAAATGCAAGATATGCCTCAGTGAGTAGAAAATCTATGTCCGCTTTGGGGCGAAAGCGGACGTAAGCTCAAGGTTAAAAGTTGTTCTCATAGACCGGTAGCCATTTCCATTTCTAATCAAGTGCAAATACAATGGGCGCTCTGAAAACCTCATGTTAAAAAATGCAATCCAAGCTAAAACAGGGAAACAAATCAGCCATCACTGATGTAGCGGATGCAAAGCCTGGTCGTAAGCGTAGGGGCGAAGTTGCGATTATTCGTCCTGGTATTTTTATAGGTAATTCAATTTCTATCGGCCCAGGAAAAATTGAGCTTCTTAGAAAAATCTCTGAGTTAAATTCAATATCCGCAGCAGCGCGTGCCCTTGGTATGCAATATAAAAACGCATGGCTCGTTATCGAGTCCTTGAATCAGGGATTTGGCAAGCCAGTCGTTGCAACAGTCAAGGGTGGAAAAGGCGGGGGAGGGGCTCGTCTTACCGAACTGGGGGACGACATACTTGCTACATACTCAGCTTTGGAGGTGCGTATTAACACGGCGGCATCCATAGAACTGGCGCGATTGGTGCAACTGGCGTCGATGGCAGAAGCGGAAAAAGATTAATTTCTAAGAGCCTGTCAGATTTTTTGTGTGCCGAAGGTCATGAGATGATACCGAAAGGGAAACACCATGACTACATCGATGAGCACAGTAAAAAAGCCCAAGAAACCGAAAGCCCTCAAACTTTTTTCCGACGAACTGATCGACCAGCTGCTGGCCCAGGTCCAGAACAAGGATGCCGAGTCCATCCTCGGCGAATCCGGCCTGGCTGGTCAGCTCAAAAAGCAACTGGCTGAACGGATGCTGGCCAGCGAGCTGGCCCACCATCTTGCCAACGAAGCAGCGCTTGGCAAAGCCGGCAATCACCGCAATGGTTCTTCTCCCAAGACGGTTCTGATTCCCAACGGGGAAATGGCGCTCGATATCCCGCGCGACCGGCTGGCAACGTTCGAACCGCAACTGATTGCCAAGTACCAGCGGCGGCTGCCCGGATTCGATGACCATGTCATCAGCATGTATGCCAGAGGCATGAGCGTGCGCGAAATCCGGGGCCACCTGCTCGAACTCTACGGCCTGGACGTGTCGCCCGACCTGATTTCCACGATCACCGATGAAGTGCTGGCCGAAGTCGAGCAATGGCAGAAGCGGCCCTTGGAAGCCATGTATCCGATCGTCTATTTCGATGCCATGCGCCTAAAGATCCGGGATGAAGGCACGGTTAAAAACAAGGCAGTCTATCTGGCACTGGGCATTCGGGCCGATGGCAGGAAGGAAGTGCTGGGGCTGTGGATCGAACAGACCGAAGGGGCCAAATTCTGGCTCAAAGTCTTCAATGAACTCAAAAACCGTGGCTTGCAGGATGTGTTGATTGCGGTGGTCGACGGCTTGCGCGGCTTTCCGGAGGCGATCGAAGCGGTCTACCCGCAGGCACAGGTGCAGACCTGCATCGTGCACCTGATCCGCAATTCGTTGAGCCTGGCGAGCTGGCAGGAGCGCAAGGAACTGGCTGCGGCGTTAAAGCCCATCTATCAGGCGCCCACCGAAGAGGCGGCCGCAGGCGCGCTGCAGGAATTTGCGCAGAGCAACTGGGGCAGGAAATTCCCGACGGTAACAGCCATGTGGCAGCGGCAATGGACACAAGTCATTCCGTTCTTTGCCTATCCGCCGGCAGTGCGCAAAATCATCTATACGACCAACGCTATTGAAAGCATGCACATGCAGCTAAGGAAGATCGTCAAGAACCGCGGCCACTTCCCCACCGACGAGGCCGCCAGCAAATTGCTGTATCTGGCCTTGCGCAACATTGAGAAAAATTGGAAGATGCCTCCGGTGACGTGGAAGCAGGCGGCCAATCAGTTTGCCATTCTGTTCGGCGAACGCTTCACCAACGCATTGCACTAGAATTTTTTAACCGACCTTCACACACAGAATTTCTGACACTACCATTTCTAAAAATGCAAAGCGTGCTATCCCGCCTGCCAGCTGTTTCCTTCATATCCCACCATACTCAACACAGAATACGCTGAACAGGCGATTGCTTTTGTTCAGGACTCTCGTGATTTTCCAGGCAAACTCCTCTTTACCAAGCTAAGCCTTCTATCTATCGCCATAACGGATCCCAGTTTGGCAAGCCACAGCAATATGCCACTACAGCATTGCTTTTAGCGTGTTGTAAGCATCGATTGTGCAGGGATTTTTCCGTACACCTTATCGCTTATAGACAACAGTTTTGAAGCGTTATTTTCGTTTGGGTATTGCGCAATCGATATGTCGTTATGTAACATATCGACTTTTTAGGGCACCCAAGATGAAAGCATACGGCGCAGACCCAATCAATGAAGCACAGTGGCGTGCGCTGGATGTCATAGGCAAACGCTGGTCGCCGCCACATGAGGATGACTGGCTGTTGGCTATTGATGACACTGACAATCTGACTTCACGTGGCACTGGTTTTCTTGCCCGGCAGCTTGCATTGCGTATGGCTGAAGCCGGTCTTGCCGAAGTAAAGGCGATTACGCGTCATCAACTGCTGGTCGATCCGCGCATTCCTTATACCTCGCACAACAGCTCGGCTTGTCTGGTTCTGCAATCGATAGTCGATCGTCAAACGATCTTCGATTACACCTGTCGCTACCTGTTGGAAGAAAGCGCGGAAGGTTCGGATGCCGGAACCGTGCTGGTGCAACGCAAGGACTTGCCTGATGTCGTCCAGCAATTCGGACGTGCAGCCAAGGAGCAGGTGCTGGAACAAGCTGACGCACGCAAACTGATCGTCGGATATGCGATAGACATGGCCGGGCTGACCGGAACGCATGGTGGTGTGATAGGTGCGCTCGCGGCGGTAGGTTTGAATGCAAGTGGGCGTGATGGCCGTTTCCTCTGGCTCAAGCAACTGCGTGGTCTGTCCTGCGAACTATGGACAGCTGGCGCACTTGAACAGGCAACGGGCGTGACCGTACAAAGCAAGCAAGGACCCGAGGTAGTGATAGCCGCAGAAGATCGTATCGATCTGGGTGAATGGCCACGCGCCGTTTTCTTGGAGGGACAAGCAACTTTATTAGTGGAGAAAGCAGATGAAAACGATTTCAACGGATGGCGTGCAGCTTCCAAAAACTACGTCAAGCGCTTTTAGCTGGCCGGGTACCCGCGATCAGGCTGATAAATATCCGCTCGCACTTGAACTGATATTTTTGCTCGGCGTGGGTGCGCTGGCGGCGGTGCTGCATCAATCGTTCCGCATTCCATTGCGCATGCCTGGCTATCACGGCATGGAATGGTTTGCGCTGTTGATACTGGCGCGTTTGCTTTCCAACCGCGGCGCAGCGGGCATGGTCGTCGGTCTCGGTGCCGCAACCACCGCTTGTATTTATGCTGGTGGGATAGGGCTGGATGGCAAATCTGCGCAGATGCTGACTTACTTCCTGCAGGGTTGCATCGTCGATGCACTGGTTTTCCATCCTGATGCACGCATACGTTCCTTGCTGCCTTATTTCATCTGGCTGCCTGTCGTTGGTGCACTGACACATATGATCGCGCCATTGACACGTAGTATTTTCAACAGCATGAGCGCCGGCCAGATAGCGTTCGGTTCACTCATCAACGGTATTGGCTATCCGCTTTCTACCCATGCGCTGTTCGGCGCTGTTGGTGCTTTCCTCGGATTGCTGCTTTATTTGGGTAGCAGCCGCAAGCGTCGTCATTAATCTGTTTTTCCAGTAGTTCCGGTACCAGCTCTTTTCAGGGCTGGTATTTATTTATCGTTATATTCCATCCGCTATAACCAGAAAGTTATTATGAACAAACCAGCACGCCATTCCTTGCTGATAGCAGGGTTAGCTAGTTGCGCCTTCGGCACGCAGGCACTCGCCGATAACGATGCTTACACACTAGGTCAGATTGAAGTTGCAGGCAGCCAGCAAGCTGATGTCGCTGAAAAGTCCACCACCGTCTGGCGCATTAGTGCCGAGGACATCGAACGTCGCGGTGCACGTACGCTGGACGAAGCACTGGCACAGATACCTGGCTTGAATATCCGCACCGGCGGTGAAGGTTCGCCACGCATCGATATGCGCGGACAACGCACACGTCAGATTAAATTGCTGGTGAACGGTATACCGGTCAACTCGAACGCCGATGGTCAGTTCAATCCTGCGCTGATACCCGTGACGCAAGTCGACGAAATCGTGGTGCGTAGTGCGACTTCGTCGGTACTCTATGGCGAAGGTGGTACGGCTGGCGTGATCAACGTCATCACGCGTCGCGGTAACGCGGATCACACGGCTGCTTCGGTAGATGCCCGGTTTGGCACCAATGCGTCACGCGCGGTCAGCGCCAGTGTTGGTGGTCAAGCCGGTGCATTGGACTGGTTTATCGCAGCAGACCATCAGGAACATGGTGATACCCGCTTGTCCACCGATTACGCCGGTACTGCCGAGCAGCCGCGTGGCAAGCGTCGCAACAGCGATCTGGATAGCACCAATGTCACGGGTAACTTCGGCTATCAGGTCAATCGCGATTTGAAAATAGGATTAGGCATCAATGCTGGCCAAGGTAGCCAGGGCAAGCCACCGGGCATTTACCCGAGTACCGATGTCTTTGCGCAAGTACCTCGCTACGAACGTAATGACAATATTTCGCAACTCTCTGCACAGCTTTCTGCTGATTGGGCGGTTACTGATCGTACACGTCTGCGTGGCTGGATTTATGCAAGCCAGTTACGTCAAGATGAGCGCCGCTTCGATAATGCCAGCTATGCGCTTCTGCAAAGCAACCGGATTAACGGTGGCTTCGATAAAACATCGGACAGTCGCAGCCTCGGTTATCACCTGCAAGTAGAACATCTGGCTACCGATCGCCTGACACTGAGTGCTGCTGTAGATACGCGCCGCGACAGTTACGGTGAAAACGGCCGCATCCGAGACGTCGCTGCTGGCGGCGGTGGGGGTGGAGGAGGCGGCGGAGGTGGCGGTGGTGGTGCAGGTACCTTTAACATTCGCGCCCTCAATTTCAGTCAACAGACGCATGTCGATACTTTTAGTGGCGAGGCTGCCTACAAGATCAACGACATCAGCGGTATCACTGCTGGTGCAGGCTGGGTAAGCCAACGCCGTGATGATGGTGGCAGCGATCAGTCGGCTCCGATTGCTGCTTTGAGTGGCTATATTGATGTCGATCCGGCACTGCGTCTCAAGGGTGGCCTGTCACGCAAGGCGCGCGCACCTAGTCTGTCGCAACTCTATGAGAGCTCGCGCGGAAATCCGAATCTGAAAATGGAAGAGTCGACCACGGCTGAAATCGGTGTGGTCTGGAAAGCGGGCACGCAGACTACGGTAGATGCGACCGTGTTCAACTCTGCCATCCGTAATTTCATTCAGCCAGACAGCAATAGTGTGCAGCAGAATCAGGAACGTTTTCGGAATACTGGGCTGGAATTATTGGCACGTACTGCAATCGGCAAGGGAACAGTGAGTGCAGGTTATACGTACTTGAGTGCGAAGAACCTGGTGAATGCAGAGTCGCGCACATTGCAGTACCTGCCGCGTCATCACCTGACGTTGGATGCATGGCAGCCTCTGAGCGATAAGCTGTCGTGGTTTGGAAGTCTGCTCTACGTACGTGACCAGACCTACTATTCACGTACTGGCACGCTACGCTCCGCCGAATTGCCGTCGTATGTACTGGTCAATACAAAGCTGAGCTATGACCTCGACAAGAAGACGCAATTGTACGTAGGCATCGATAATCTGTTCGATCGTGACTACGCGACTGCCTACGGTTTCCCCCAACCTGGGCGCTCGGCATACGCTGGCATGCGCGTGCGTTTCTGAGTAAATGGTCTTGAATCGTTAATCTGCTTTTGGTCAAAAGATGAGCATCCACTTTCGGCCAGAAGCAGACTGACGCAGCATCCAAATTGTAGGCGCTCAGTGTCTTGCTATCCATGATGTCCTTTATGGATTGAAAGCGGACATTGCGTTAGTCGGTGGCGCCTACTTTGAAGTGCTGCTGCTTAGATTTTTGTCGCTTGAATAGCTTATGCCTGCATGCTGCGCAGTACATTGTCTACGGCCTTTTGAACGTGTTCAGCGCAAAGGCGTGCTGCCGTATCGCCATCGCGATTTTCGATAGCAGTAACGATGGCATCCAGCTCTTTAAGCGTGTTGGAGAAGCGGCCAGGTTGGGACATGGAAATACGTCTTAGCACTGTCACGCGATTATTGAGTTGCTGCAGCATTTGACCTGCCACCAGATTGCCGCAGCCTTCGATCAGGATGTCGTAGAACTGGTTCTTCACAGTCAACATGGTTGATCTGTCTTCCGCAACATCAGGTTCCGCCAACTCCGTCAATTTCGCTCTCAATGCCTGGATCTGTTCTGGCGAGGCATTGTTGGCAAAATTTCTACCTGCAAGGCTTTCGAGGTTGGCGCGCACCTCGTAAATATCGCGTACTTCTTGTGCGGAGATGGTAGTGACCTCTGGGCCACGGTGCGGAATGATGGTGATCAAACCTTCGGCTTGCAGATGTTGCAGCGCTTCCCGTACACACGAGCGACTTACGTCCAAGTCTTCACAAAGCTCCCGCTCGGAGAGCTTTTGCCCAGGGGCGAAGTGCCCATCAAGTATGGCCTTGCGCAGGGTTTGTGTGGCTCTCTCACGCAGGGAAGTCTCTTCGCGCGGAACACGCAGCATCTGATTCATTAGGCAATCCCACTAGATTCTTACAGGGAAACATTATCCCACAAACAGATAGTCGTTTGATTAATTGTAGATAATATTATGTATTATTGTCAGACAATCTGATATATTCCAAAACGTAGCAGCGAACATTCATTCTCATATTTCAACCAAGGAGCCTTACATGACACGTCCATACGCACCAAAGAACCAAGCGCTTTTCGATAAAGGTTTGTCTACCCGCCGTGAAGTGCTGGGTGCTGCGTACGTCGACACTTCGATCAAGAACGCCACCGATTTCAACATCGACATGCAAGAGCTGGTTACTCAGTACTGCTGGGGCGATGTATGGAACCGTCCAGGGCTGGATCGCAAGACCCGTTCTTTCCTCAATCTCGCGATGATCACGGCGCTCAATCGTCCTCATGAACTCAAGCTGCATGTGCGCGGTGCCATCAACAACGGTTTGAGCAAGGACGAAGTGAAGGAAGTGTTCCTGCAAGCCGCCATCTATTGCGGTGTGCCAGCTGCCATTGACTCCTTCCGTGTCGCATCGGAAGTGTTTAAAGAGATGGACATTTGAGCAAGGGGCCGAACATGAGTCGCATTGCAATTATTGGTCTGGGAATGATGGGCACGCCCATGGCCCACCTGCTACACGCAGCAGGTCACCAGCTCGTGGTGAAAGATGCAAACCACGATGCCGAAGTAAATTTCGCCACTACACATACGGGTACAGCAGTCGCCACCAACAGCGCATCGTTCGCGGATTGCAGTGTGGTTATCACTATGTTGCCGAACTCCGACATTGTCGATGCGGTGGTGAGCGATCTGGCACCTCATTTAAAGAGTGGCACTTGCATCATCGAGATGAGCTCGGCAGATCCGATCAAGACGCGTGTTCTGGCAGATTCATTACAAAAGCGTGGCATTGCTCTGATAGACGCACCTGTCTCTGGTGGCGTGAAGAAAGCTATCAACGGCACGCTGGCCATCATGGTTGGTGGCGATCCGGCCGTATTCGAGCAGCAAAAACCGATACTCGAAGTCATGGGCAAAGCTATTACCTATGTCGGCCCGGTTGGTTCGGGTCATGCTTTGAAGGCGCTCAACAACTATGTATCTGCCGCCGCGCTGATCGCTACTGCTGAAGCGATCCACGTTGGAACCGCATTTGGCATCGATGCGACCACTATTGTGGATGTCATCAATGCCTCGACCGGCAAGAACAACACGACCGAAAACAAGGCGCATCAGTTCATGCTGAATGACGCTTTCAATTCGGGATTCTCGCTGGCCTTGCAATCCAAGGATGTCGGTATTGCTGCAGCACTGGGCAAGTCCATGCAATTGCCGATGGACCTGGCGCAGAAGGTCAATGCGATGACCGCCGATGCTTCGCAGTTATTGGGGCCCAAGGCGGATCACACCGAACTTTACAAGTTCGTTGGCAAGTCATCATGCGCTTGAATCTTGTTTCACTGCCCGAGAAGTTCGGGTGGGGTGTCATCAATGGCAGTCCGCTATCCCATAGCGATGGTCGGACTATTGATGTGTGCAACCCAGCTACAGGAGAGTTGGTCGCACGCGTGCCTATGGCTTCCGCCACACACACTGTCGAAGCTATTGAGGCTGCGCGTGTGGCACTGCCTTCCTGGAAAGCACGGACTGCAGCAGAACGCAGCAAACTCCTGGAACGCTGGTTCGATCTTATCGAAGAACAGGCGCCGGCCATCGCTCACACCATGGTGCTGGAGCAGGGCAAACCTCTTGCCGAAGCCTTGGGTGAAGTTGGCTACGCCGCCAGCTTCGTCAAGTTTTTTGCAGAAGAAGCCAAGCGCATTTACGGCGAGACCATACCCTCCACGTCGAAAGACAAACGGAACATGGTGACGCGGGAAGCTGTGGGTGTTTGTGCTGCGATTACGCCGTGGAACTTCCCGGCGGCGATGGTCACGCGCAAGGCTGCACCTGCGCTGGCGGCGGGATGCACGATGGTCATCAAGCCATCCGAACTGACGCCGCTAACCGCTCTCATGCTGGTGGAGCTTGCTCACGAGGCAGGCATACCCGCAGGTGTGTTGAATGTCGTGGTCGGAGATGCTGCGGAAATTGGCGGCGTGCTAACCACATCACCGATAGTACGCATGCTCAGCTTTACAGGCTCCACGCGTGTCGGCCAATTACTAATGGCGCAGTGTGCTCCGACGATCAAGAAGCTGGGATTGGAGCTGGGTGGAAATGCTCCCTTTATCGTTTTTGATGATGCCGATCTCGATGCTGCCGTCGAAGCTGCCATGACCTCCAAATTCCGCAATGCCGGACAGACTTGCGTTTGTGCCAATCGCTTGTACGTACAAGCGGGCGTCTACGACGCGTTTGCCGCGAAGCTGGTTGAACGTGTGCAAGGCCTGAAGTCTGGCTTCGGTTTGATGGAAGGCGTCACGCAAGGTCCGTTGATCAACGAGGCAGCACGGCACAAAGCCTTGTCGCACATCGTCGATGCGGTAGAGCAGGGAGCCCATGTGGCCATAGGCGGCAAGTCCATCGAAGGAGCAGGCTACTTCATGGAACCGACGGTGCTCTTGGACGTGACGCAGCAAATGTTGTGCATGCACGAAGAGACCTTTGGGCCAGTTGCACCGCTAGTCCGATTCGATACAGAGCAAGAAGTTATAGAACTTGCCAATTCGACGGAATTTGGACTGGCCAGCTACTTTTTCTCGCAAGACGTGACGCGTTGCTTTCGCGTTGCAGAGGCCATCGAGTCGGGAATGGTAGGTGTGAACACCGGGCTGATTTCCAGCGAAGTCGTGCCGTTTGGCGGCGTTAAGCAATCAGGTCTGGGGCGAGAGGGTTCGCATCATGGGTTGGAAGAGTACACCGAACTGAAGTTTGTGTGCTTTGGCTCAATAAGGAGTGCATAGCAGAGCCAAGGCATTAGCTGATAAAACATATTGGAGACAACAATGCGCAATCTGAAAAAAATTATTCTTGCCGCGACGCTGGTGATCGCTTCGACGGCGATGGCATTTCCGACTAAACCTATCACCATTATTGTTCCCTACGCGGCGGGTGGGTCCACCGATGCACTGGCACGTATCCTTGCTGCATCTATGGCGCATAGCCTAGGGCAACCGGTGATCGTGGATAGTGCAGGCGGCGCGGGCGGCACCATCGGCACCGGCAAAGTGGTACGTGCGCCTAATGACGGCTATACCGTCCTGCTGCACAACATGGGGATCGCTACGGCGCCCGCTTTGTATAGCAAACTTCCTTTCGATGTGAACAAGGACCTGGAGCCGATTGCACTGGTCGGTGATGTGCCCATGATCCTGGTGCGCAACAAGAATTTTGCGCCGACCACGGTGACTGAACTGATCAAGTACATGAAGGCCAAGCCGGGAGAGGTCAAGTTCTCACATGCGGGCATAGGTGCCACGTCCCATCTTTGTGCCATGTTGTTCAACCAGACTTCCAATACGACCGTGACTATGGTGCCTTATCGCGGTACAGGCCCAGCCTTGCAGGATCTGATTGCGGGCAACGTGGACTTGATCTGCGATCAGCCGATCGCCACGGGTTCCTATATCAAGTCGGGTATGTTGAAAGCCTACGCAATGGCGACGAAAGAGCGCATCTCGACCATGCCGGAAGTTCCTACATTCAGTGAGTCAGGGTTGCCAGGTTTTGAGCTGGCGGTGTGGCATGGCGTTTATGCGCCCAAAGGTACGCCGCCTGCCGTTATTGAACGTCTGAACAAGGCGATACGTGACGCGCTCAGCGATCCTAATCTGGTCAAACGCTTTACCGAAATGGGGATAGTCATTCCTCAGGGCGATAGACTTAAGCCTGAAGCTTTGCGTCTGCATACGGCAGCTGAAATCAAACGCTGGGATCCAGTCATCAAGGCGGCAGGCGCGAAGGCAGAGTAAGTGCGATGTTCATTTGAATTTTCACAAAGCGCAGCAAACAATAACCCCCGGCTTAACCGCCGGGGTTTTTCATTCAGGCATGCATGTTGATGTTGGGGCTTTGTTGTGATGAGAGTGAGGTCGTTTGGGTCGGTTTAATAAATACATCATAATATGATATTATTTGCGTTTTCGATCTTTTGATATTGGATGTACCTCATGTCAGATTCCGCATCTCTTGAGCAAGCTGATTACGAAGCTCTTTCTGAGTTTCGCTATCAATTACGCCGCTTTCTTAAATTCAGTGAAGATGCGGCGCAAAGTGCCGGTCTGACGCCGCTGCATTACCTTGTGTTGTTGCACATCAAAGGTTTTCCCGGACAGGACTGGGCGACGATAGGGCAGTTGGCTGAGCGCTTGCAGATTCAGCATCACGGCGCGGTGGCCTTGATATCGCGTTGCGAAAAAGCCGGCCTCGTGACGCGTACACCAGGTGTGGAAGACAGGCGGCAAGTGTGTGTGCGACTGACGGCCATTGGCGAGAAGCAATTACGTCATCTGGCTGAGTTGCATCGTAATGAATTGCGTTCCTTATCCAATGTGTTCAAGGTCGCGCGCATTTCTGCGTTCAACGATAGTGAAAGCGGGGCATAAGATCATGCGCGCTCATCAACGTGATTTTTCTCCGGATAAGCGAGTGCTTCTGCTGTGCGCCATTGCGATTGTGATCGGTGCGATCAGTACGGTTGCCGCTTTTGTATTACTTAACTTGATACACTTCTTCACCAATCTTTTCTTCTTCCAGACGTTCTCGTTCGAGGATCGCTCACCTGCGACAAATACGTTGGGTTTGTGGGTGATTGCGGTGCCGGTAATCGGTGGTTTGATTGCCGGTTTGATCGCACGCTATGGCTCCGACAAAGTGCGCGGCCATGGCATCCCGGAAGCGATAGAGGCAATTCTTTTTCGTAAAAGCCAGATGTCACCCAAGGTCGCTGTGCTCAAACCTTTGACTTCGGGCATCGTGATTGGCAGCGGCGGGCCTTTTGGTGCGGAAGGTCCTATCATCATGACGGGCGGTGCCATCGGTTCTCTTATTGCGCAAAACTTTTCCGTCAGTGCGGCTGAAAGAAAAACCTTGTTGGTGGCTGGCGCGACAGCCGGTATGACTGCCGTGTTTGGTACGCCGGTTGCTGCGGTCTTGCTGGCGGTTGAGTTGCTCTTGTTTGAATGGCGTCCGCGTAGTTTGCTGCCGGTGATACTGGCTTGCGCCGTGGCAGCTTTCTGTCGTCCATTACTGCTGGATTCCGGACCTTTGTTCCCGATTCATACCGCACCTGTTGGCTTGGCTGCATTCGGAATTTGCATCGTGGCGGGTTTGCTGAGTGGCATGTTGTCAGCAACGATGTCGCTGGCTTTGTATCGCGTCGAAGACTTGTTCGGGAAATTGCCCGTGCATTGGATGTGGTGGCCGGCGATAGGCGGATTAGTGGTCGGCATCGGCGGCTATTTTCAGCCGCGTGCTCTGGGAGTTGGCTATGACGTGATCTCTGACCTGTTAAATAATCACATCGTGCTCTCAGTCGCTTTGTCTTTGTTACTGGTCAAGGCGATCATCTGGGTCGTGGCATTAGGTTCGGGTACGTCCGGTGGTGTGCTGGCACCTTTGCTGATGTTGGGTGCAGGTTTGGGTGCGGTGATTGCGAATCTGGTACCGGGCAGTGATCCGACTTTGTGGCCGTTGGTGTGTATGGCTGCGGTGTTGGCTGGTGTATTGGGTGCGCCATTGACGGCGGCTATCTTTGCCTTGGGTTTGACTGGTGACTTCAACGCCTTGTTGCCTTTGTTGCTGGCGACTGGCGTGTCATACGGCTTCACCGTATTAGTGATGCGACGCTCGATCATGACGGAGAAAATCGCGCGCAGAGGTTTGCATATCTATCGCGAATACAGCGTTGATCCGCAAGAGCGTGCTTTTGTCAGTGAAGTGATGTCTGCTGAAGTGATCAGCATTGCCGCAAACCTGACACTGCGTGAAGTAGCACAGCAATACTTTGATCTGGATCAGAAGCATCGCAGCTTCCCGGTTGTGAACGAGCAGGGCGCATTGCTGGGCATGCTCGACAGGGAATTACTGCTGACGTACGTTGCTGCGCACAGCAAGGAACTATCACTGGCTGTCTTGTTTGAGAATGCATCGTTGAAGTTTGCCTTACCGACAGAAACTTGTCAGGTCGTAGGGCGGCGCATGGCGATCCAGCATGTCGAGAGATTGCCGGTGGTGGCAGACAAGGAGTCGAAACGTTTGATAGGAATTATCAGTCGTAGCGATTTGCTCAAGCCGTCGCATACAGCCTTCCATGAAGAACATGTGAGGGAACGTCTTTTCAAAGCTTGAGGCATCTCGTTGGACCATAAAAAATGGCAACAAGGTTCAACCTTGTTGCCATTTTTTACGGCGACGTTAAAACTTACTTGCCGTCTGCTCCCGATTTTTCCTGCAATGCTTTTTCCAGCTCAGCGATGCGCAAGCGCTGTGCTCTGTCATTGCCTTGGCGTTCGGTGATGTCTCTGGCAACAGCGAGTGCACCCAACACTTTTCCTGCTTCATCGCGTACAAAACCGAAGCTCATGTCGACGTAGATGCGGGTGCCGTCTTTGTGCATGGAGCGCGTTGTCAGTACCTTGTCGGCATACTTCATCTGACCAGAAGACATTGCATGGTTAAAGCCGTTGTGATGCCCCTGCGACAGTTGTTCAGGGATGATGATATCCAGCGGGCCGCCCATGACGTCGGCTGCCTTGTGGCCGAAGATTCGTTCTGCGCCGCTATTCCAGATCATGATCTTGCCGCTTGGATCAGCAAAGATGATGGCGTCTGGAGCTTGATCTACGATGGCTTTGGATAGAGCCAGATTGATAGCGTCATTCGTGGTTTGCATGTTTTCTCCTAGTTACAACTGAATCAAATCAGCGGTTTACGTATTCACTGGCAAGACTGTGCTCGTACAACGCAGCGATCATGTCGGTTTGCGAGATCATGCCGACCAAGCGACCGCGCTCATCGATTACGGGTAATTGATGCAATTCAGCATCGGACATCAAAGGCACCAGATCAAGAATGGATTGATCTGCATTGGCGGTGTAGACCTCTTTGGTCATGATTTGACCTACGACTTCATGCTTCTCGGTATGCGTCAATTGCGAAGGGCGGATCAGATGTGTCAATCGTTCAGCCAGACCTTCATGCGGTTCGATCTCTGCGTGTTTCAGGAAGTCGGCTTTGGTAACGATGCCGATGACGTGTCTGCCTCTATCGATGACAGGTAGCGCGGTCAGATCATGCTCCTTCAGTAGCGCCCATGCTTCGCCAAGTTCAGTGCCAAATTCGACTGTCACTACGTCTTTTGACATGACACTGGAGCACAGTGTTTCGCCGAGTCGTCGACGGTATGCCTGCATTTCTGTCTGCAGCATGATGGCTTCAAGATCGTCACGGCTGATATCGAGCACCTGGTTGTAACGCGTCAACACTGCATCCAAATCTTGTGGCGCGATGCCTATGCGTTCGGTTGGCGCGATATCCGTGGTCTTGTGTTTATTACTGTTGTCGGGCAAGGGTCGATGCGGATAACGGCGACCGGTTGCATTGTTGTAGAACAAAGCAGTCAGCAAGAGCAGCAGGGAATTGAGCATGACTGGCATCAGGATAAAGCTGTATCCCATTGCATGCACTGCGGGCCCGCCCAATACGGCCGTCAGGGCAACGGCACCGCTAGGCGGATGAATGCAGCGGAAGGCAAACATGGCGGCGATCGCAAGCGAGGCGGCGAGGCCGGCGGCCAGTATCGGTTCATCTATCAGCTTGGCGCAGGTAACGCCTATCAACGCGGCGAAGAAATTGCCGCCCATGATGGACCAAGGTTGCGCCAAAGGGCTGGCAGGAACGGCGAAAAGCAATACCGATGATGCGCCCATGGGTGCGATCAGCCAGGCTGCGTGTATGTCCTTGCCTAATATGAAATAAGTGCAAAGACCGGTCAGAACGATGCCGAACAATGCGCCAGCACAGGCGCGCATTTTTTCAAAGCGATCGACTGTGCCGGGAGTAGGGAACAAATGAAGTAGCGACTTCCATGCCGATTGAACCATACTGCTCCTAGCGAAATACTTGATCCGGCATTACATCACAGGACGCTTGGCTGGCGCTGTTTTATAAAGCCGTGGTGATTGTGCATGCCTATTTAATACCAAACATGCTTTTCAAGGGGAGAAGTTTAAATATGTTGCATGTCAAATGCAATATATATATGGCGTCATTCTAAAGATTTCCACTGGTGTTCCCAAGAGTAAAAATCAGGCATCGGAAGGCCGAATGAGCCAAATATGGTGGCACAGATTAAAAACATTCAACTCAAAGCTGGTGCAGAGGAAATAGAATGCCATGTAGAAAAATCAAGAATCTGATGCACACATCCAGCGAATCAATCTGAATTGATCGTTTAAAAAGGAGACTTATTCATGGCGGTCATTACCAATATCGAAGATTTGCGCGTACTGGCACAGAAGCGCGTTCCCCGGATGTTCTACGACTACGCCGATTCCGGCTCGTGGACGGAGTCGACGTATCGCGCCAATAGCAGCGATTTTGCGAAGATGAAGTTCCGCCAGCGCGTCGCCGTGAATATGGAAAATCGCACGCTCAAAACCACGATGGTCGGACAAGAGGTGCGCATGCCGGTTGCGATTGCGCCAACTGGCTTGACCGGCATGCAGCATGCCGACGGCGAGATTCTGGCCGCCAAAGCCGCTGAAAAATTCGGTGTCCCATTTACTTTATCGACGATGAGTATTTGCTCTATCGAAGATATCGCTGCGCATACCAGCAAGCCATTCTGGTTTCAGCTGTATGTGATGAAGGATCGTGCATTCATCGAACGCTTGATCGATAGAGCGAAAGCGGCAAATTGCGCTGCGCTGGTTTTGACACTGGATTTGCAGATACTAGGCCAACGCCACAAGGATTTGAAAAATGGTTTGTCTGCACCACCGAAGCTGACCATTGCGAACATCCTGAACATGATGACCAAGCCGCGCTGGTGCATGGGCATGCTCGGCACCAAACGTCGCAGCTTCGGTAACATCGTTGGCCATGCCAGCGATGTATCGGATATGTCGTCGTTGTCGGCATGGACATCGCAGCAATTCGATCTGGCGCTGTCATGGAAAGACGTGGAATGGATCAAGCAGCGCTGGGGCGGCAAGCTGATCATCAAAGGCATCATGGATGCAGAAGATGCGCGACTCGCGGTGGAGAGCGGTGCGGATGCGCTGATAGTTTCCAATCACGGTGGTCGTCAACTGGATGGTGCCTTGTCCAGCATTGCTGCGTTGCCTAGTATTGTGGACGCAGTCGGTAATCAAATCGAAGTACAGATGGATGGCGGCATACGTTCCGGCCAAGACGTGATCAAGGCGATCGCTCTAGGCGCGAAAGGCGTCTACATCGGTCGTTCGTTTTTGTACGGCCTGGGCGCCATGGGTGAAGAAGGCGTCACCAGATGTCTGGAAATCATAGAAAACGAACTGGATTTGACGATGGCGTTTTGCGGTCTGACAGATGTGAAGCGAGTCGACAAAAATATTCTGATTCCAGGCACTTACTGATCTTTGTTTGCTGCGCATTTAAAGCGGTGTTGCCTAGACAGGCAACACCGCTTTATTAATTGTGCGTAGTGATGCGGCGCGCCAGTAATGCCGCCAAAGCTGGTGCAAAAGCAAAGCTGGCAAACAACCATACAGCCGCCGATTGTGCGCCGACGACACCACCCGGTGAGCCTATACCGGCAGCATTTACCACCAATCCGGCAATCGCCGCACCGACCGCCATGCCGTAAAGCTGCACCGTGGTTACAGCAGCGGAGGCAGTGGACTCTTCACCATGCGGCGCTAGTGTCAACACGCGTGTCACCAGATGCGGCCAGCCTATGCCGACACCGGCACCAACGCCAGCCAGCGCTATTGCGCACAACGTTGTACGCAGATGCACATGCAAGCCCAGATCAAATGGAATCAGGATTGCCAGCGCTATCAAGCTGATCGTGCACAAGGTCGGTCCGGCACGTAACATGCGCGCCGCACCTGCATTGTTATGTCCTGAAGACAATAGCGAACCTACGCTCCAACCGGCAGCCATCGCTGCAGTCAGGTAACCAGCGGTCAGTGGCGCATGACCATGCAAGGTTTGCAGGAAGTAGGGCACGAAAATTTCCGTCATGATCCCTATCAGCAGCAAAGCGATACTCGCATATACCGCGCCGAGCGGCGTGCTGAGTTCGGTGCCGCGCGTCGGCAACATGTGCACACTAGCTCGGCGTTCGCAGAATATCGTCGCCGCACCAAGCAGCAAGCCGACACCCACACCTACGGTTTGCCATAACAGCACTGGCGACAGACTGCCTGCAGCGATTGCCAAGACTGACACAGTGAGTAAAGCGATTTGTTGTAGCGGCACGGGCGGTGCAGTTTTAGCGCGTGGCACCGTTGCCAGATTTTCCGGACGTAACTGCACTGCGACTAATGAGGCTTGGGCGAGAGCGATCGGCAGCAAAGTCCAGAACGCCCAGCGCCAATGACCTGCTTCAGCAAACAAGCCGCCGACTGCCGGCCCGCATAAAGTGGAGATGCCCCACATACCGGATACCAATGCAATCGCGCGTGGCCACAGCGGTGCTTCAAACACGACACGTATCAATCCATAACTGAGTGCTGCCAAAAAGCCACCGCCCAAACCTTGAATGCTACGCCCAGCCAGCATCATAGGCATCGAGCTGGCCATGGCGCAAACGGCGGAGCCAACAGTAAATATCAGCAAGGCAGACAGATAAGACGAACGTGGTCCGAGCGCCGCCAGCAGGCGTACCGAAAAAGCCGCACCTATGATGGACGCCACCATAAACAGCGTTGTGTTCCATGCATACCAATCCAGACCGCCGATTTCACGGACGACGGAAGGTAAAACAGTCGTGACGATATGTACATTGATGGCATGCAGTGCAACACCGCCTGTCAGTGCCAGTGCGCGCAAGCCGTTTTGCCCACGTAACAGGGCGCCCCAAGTGGCCGGCGGTATATGGTTGTTGCTCATTATTTCCTCGACATGATGACCGCGACGGCCTATTATCCAAAAATTGTCTTGGATAATAGGCTGGCGCAATGAATTATGCAAGTAATTACTTTGAAAATATGGATTCCACACAAACTGCAGATCGCATCCTCTTCTTTATCAAAACGAAGGGGCCGACTTCAACAGCTGATCTGGCACGCGCACTGGACATGACCGCGGAAGCTGCGCGGCAGCAGGTGCAGAAGCTGATGACAGCCGGTTTGATTGCCGGTCGGCAGGAAGCTGCGTCCGGTGTCGGACGACCGCGTCAGAGCTGGGTGCTGACCGATGCAGGTAATGCACGCTTCCCCGATGCGCATGCGCAGTTGACGGTGCAGTTGATAGGCAGCGTGCGACAACTTTTTGGTGAAGAAGGATTGGAGCGCTTGATTACTCAGCGTGAGGCGGAGACGCGCACGGTGTACACACAAAGCTGTACCGGCAAAACGGTGCAAGAGCGATTGAAACGATTGGCGGCAGTACGCACGGAAGAAGGCTATATGGCGCGTGTAGAGCGTGACGGCAAGGATTGGCTGCTGATCGAGGATCACTGTCCTATTTGCGCCGCGGCACGGACTTGTCAGGGCTTTTGTCGCTCCGAGCTGAAATTGTTTCAAGAGGTTGTGGGAAAGGATGCTACCGTGACACGCGAGCAGCATTTGCTGGCCGATGCAGGACGATGCGTTTATAGGATCGTTGCTAGCTGAGAGTAGTTCTCTGTGATTGCTGCGTCATGGGTATGACTAGCGGTGATGTGTAAATACAAGCACGTTTTCTAGAAAAGACTCAAAACGATGCTTACAGCAATCCCCGTTCATCCTGCTCACTTCAGTGATGCACTGCGGCTGAATATTGGCGACGATTTAAGCGAACAAGGTTGGTCGCAACAGAGTCTCTTCTTATCGGAAGAGCTGACCTTGGCACTGGCTGCCGAGTGTCAGGCATTGATGGGTAGCGGCGCGTTGAAGCTGGCTGGCGTAGGTCGCGGCGATGTACAAGCAGTGCGACCGGAAATACGTGGTGATCAAATTGTCTGGCTCAAAGCAGGACAGTCGATTGCATGTGATCGTTATTTGCAGATCATGGAAGAGTTGCGCGTCGCCTTGAATCACACGCTCTATCTGGGACTGGAAGAGTACGAAAGTCATTTCGCCTTTTACTCGCCCGGCGCTTCTTACTTAAAACATCTGGATCGTTTTCGCGACGATGACTGTCGTACGGTTTCAGTTGTGATTTATCTCAATCATGAGTGGTTGCTCGAAGAAGGCGGCGCACTGCGTCTGCATCCGGAAGGCAAATCAACCGAAGATATTTCACCTTCAGGTAGTCGCCTTGTATTGTTTCTATCGGCCGATATGCTGCACGAAGTATTACCTGCAACGCGAGATCGCTTATCGCTTGCAGGATGGTTTCGACGCAGACCTGGATAGACGTCTTTATTCGGGGCGTATCAAGGCGTGAAACTTCCCGACATACAAAACATGATCGGCTTTGATCGCGTCTTTCTTGATGTCGCTGCTATCAATCACGACCAATTCTTTCTCTGGATTATTTGCCAGTGCGGCATTTGGATCGTACTCCAAATTGCCTCTTGAATAGTAGTCGGATGAATATGCCGGATGCATGCGATAGGCTAGTTCTGTGCCAGGTTCGGCAATGCGATTAAAGGCGTGGATAAGGTCGCGATCTGAATTGGCGCTGACTTTTTCTTGTACGTATGGCCCGCTTAGAATGTAAAGACACGCAATGGCCATGACGCCAATACTGGCGCGTCTCTGCATCGTGGCTGAAGTTTTCTCCAACCAGCGCGCAGCCAGTACGCTAAACGGCAATGCTGCAGTCAGCCCATACGTCCAGATGATATTGCGGCTGAAAGTAAAGAAAAGCAGCGGTGCCAAGGTGGCGCACCACAAGAAGCGCTCTATTGGCTGTGTCTGTTTGCGTTGTTTGGAAAATAGACGTAGCAGCTCCATCACAAACACGCCTATCCACGGCAATATCCCGAGCGTCCAGAAGATCCAGATGGCACCGATAGGTTGATGTTGTGCGATGCCGTAGTGATCGCCTTTCCAGCCTGGTACTAAAAAGCGTGAGAAATGCTCGCCAATAATGAAGTAATTCAAAAAGCCGGGATTGGTATATTCAGCCGCGATATACCAAGGCATGAAAATGCACGCAGCAATCGCAACGCCGCCCCAATCGAAGACTTGCTTGAACATTTGCAAAGGGCGTCGTTCTGTCACTGCATAAGCAATCAAGGGTAGGCCAATCAAAGCCCATGTAGCCAATCCTTTGCACAGCGCACCAAGACCTATCATGACCCAGAATGCGATGCGCCAGCGGCGTTCAGGATGGCCTTTGTCAGCCGCATCCAACGCGCGCCACGCAAAATACAGCGCAGCAACGATCAAGACCATATCTAGCGCATCCGTCATGACAGCGCCGGCACACAGAAAGAATAGCGGTGATGTTGCGAGTACCGGTGCGACCAGCCAACGCTGACGTATTTGCAGTTCTTTGGCGAATGACATCGCGACCCACAGTGCGATCAGCGATGCCAGTAATGCCGGCAAGCGTGCGGCAAATTCATTGACGCCGAAAAATATCATCGAGACGGCACTGGCCCATGTCGATAGCGGTGGCTTGGCAAAGAAGGGCGTGTTCGGATCGATGTGTGGCATCAGCCAAAAACCATTGGCGACGGCTTGTCTGGCAATCTCGCCATAGCGCGCTTCGGTAGTGTCGGCCAATGGCAGTAAAGCCATGAGCCCTATGCGATAGACCAGCAACAGGATGGCTGCACCGAGTAACCACCACAGATAACGATGCGGTGTACGAATAGTGGCATGTCGCGCGGTGTTGCCGACGGATGCTGCAAACAGTTTTAATTCAGGAAAGGCTAGGCGACTCATTGGTGTCTCGAAGAAGAGTGGAAGCAGAAGTGCTTTCACGAGATGGAGAATTGTGGGATTCCCCCGAAACCACGGACACATTCGATAGGTATCATTCAACTATCGGAG
>JAZJXV010000042.1:0-18509 GCA_040390795.1 Pseudomonadota bacterium
GGCATGTCGGGCGCTGGTCGAAACGTTTTGGTGAACGCAAGCGGGCTATTCCGCAGCATTTCGACCTGAACGTGCCAGGCAGTGAGTCCGTGGCCGGTCGACAAAGCTACTTCAACTTGAAGCCATTGATCGTTCAGGCGGGTCACCTCAAGCACCATAGTTTTGTCGCCGCCGATGTGCCGTATGGGAAGAGGGGCTGCACCTTTGAACGACATCCAGTAGCCGCCTTCTTCAAGCTGGGCAGCCAGCTGGTACTGGTAGTCGTCGCTGCATTGTGCTTCTGCATGACACACAGTCTGAACAGCCGCAAGAAACAGTAAACACAACAGTCTGGCGAACACCAAACCTCTTGCGAAGTTCAGGTTCATCAGCCGACGCTGGGATCGGTAAACCAGAACAGCAGACCCATCAGCGTACTGAGGACCGCAGCGCCCCAGACAACAGATCCCATGATGGCAAAGCTGATGTCTCCGAGGGACTTTGCATAAACGATCAAACAAATGCCGGTCACGAACAAAATCGTTGCCAGAATCCACAGCAGGACCGCCAGCGGATTCCTTTTCACTTTCTGTGGCGAGGGAGCGAAATTCATATGAAACTTTCAAAAAATGCCCGAGAGCACGGAAAAAGATAGCTGGATGAGGTATCAACCAGCACAGGCGCTGTAACGCAGCACAGGCGATTCAGAAGAACGGTTAGATATTAGCAGGAAGTTGTTTGGTCGTCAGTACTTGGATGGGCGCAACTGACACGCTGCACGTCAACCCCTTCAAGTTAAAAACTTGATGATGACAATGACTTTTTGCGTACATACCGGTCCGCTATCTTGCCCAGTAGCGAGATATCTTCACCCGTCCACTCTGGCTTGCAGAATGTCTCAACATAGCGATCCGCAACACGCTCTGGGATGCGGCTGGGTAGCTTTCTAAACTCAGGACGCCCCAGCAGAATCGCCGCAACCGTGGGCGCCAGGTTAAAACCATTTTCAAAAGCATCCTTCGCCTCGTGACCATTTCTCTTGCGAAGGTGTTCCAGACCGAGTGCGTAGAAGGCCATGGGTTCCCACACACTCGCTACCCTGGAAAGCAGGCTTAATGCACCCGCGTCTCCCATCAATTGAACAATGTGCGCCTTGATGAACTTCGCTTGTGATCCGTTTTCAACGTCCAGATATATTGTCCTGTTGGCAATCTCCAATGCTCCCGGCAAATCGCCTTTCCATACCTTGAACGTGGCGAACATGGCCGCACCCGTCAAATATGAGGCATTGCCCTGTGATGCACTGAAACGGAGTTCTTCGACCTCGCTGGCCGACAGAGCCTGGTTACCAATATTCCACAGTTTCAGCAATGGCGCCTCCACTTTCTCGTAGGAGTCGCCGGTCGACAAAAGGGAAGCCTCCGCGAATTGAGCGCAAAGATAACTCGGATAGTCGCGCGAGATCGACTTCGCGATATCGAGAAGGGGAGTTTGGATACGTGCTGCTTTCCGAGCACTCTTTTCAATGAGCAGGGTGATGGACTTGTCGACCGCCTCAGGCACGACAGCACTTCCAAAACATATCGCGTCCATTCCTGGGTTTAAGGTAAGTCGTGAATGTCTGGTCAAGCCGGGGCTGGCCGCACTACTAACTGGGGCATCCGGCTGAGTAGCGCTTAACTCACAGGTGGCAAGTCCACCGGAGCTAGGCATACCGTAACTGTCGTCTTGAACTTCCATGTATCCACAATAAATAGTTGTGGCGCCACCGCTTTCCGCGAAAACCATCGAAATCGCCGATTTATTCTTGTCACTCAATTGGAGACTCGGCCAATGACTGCATAAGGCTTGAATTTTGCAAAGCCTATTGCAAACTTGAGATCTCGCAACAGCCCGGCTGCCCGCATGTCCTCTCACCACGGTCAACTTCCTTCGGTTCCGATGAATATTCGTGAAATGGCGCGCTGGGCGGAAGCGCGCGGGATACTCACCCACATAGACGGGGCTGGCCAGCCGCAGTCGCTACGAGCGGTATACGACATAGGTAACCACCTGGTTGAAGTTGTTGGCAGTTACGAAAGTTGCCGCGCATACATGCAGCAGTTATGTGGAAATGATTTCGCGATGAGGCATGCCAAAACGTCTGACGGTCGCTATTTGCGAATGGAGGCCCTGAGCACAATCTGTGAAGAAATGGACGAGTCAGAAGGGGAGTCTCAATGTATTCCTGAGCAAGCCTACATCAGGGAGTGGTTATGAGCCGACCACGCGACAGCCAGCGCTCGCGGGTATATGCATGGCAGCGCACCCTCAAAGGATACGTCTGCCCACCCGAGTGGAAAACCATTCATGAGGTTTCGGCTTGGGCAGAGCCAGTTTGGCGGACCGAACGAGGTCGATATGGGTTGGCCAGGAAAGAGGCTCCCGAATTCGTCGCTGCAGGATGGGGACAGCGACGTGCTTTGTCTTATAGCTCCCACAAAATCAGTCTCCCGCTTTGGGCTCGGAAGCGGTCTGTCGTCCTTCATGAAATGGCTCATCGGCTAGCGCCGACTGGAGAAGCTCATGGACCACGATTTGTTGCGATATTGATGGGGCTTCTGGCACGGCACGCCGGCTTCAATCTTCAAGACATGATGGAGAAAGCCGATCAACTGGGCGTGAGGTACCACTCACGCAGTGTTGGCACCGTACCCGTTCAGAGTCTTACCGAGCAGCTGTGGGCTTTGCTCCCAATCTCTGAAATGGACGCCGCCTGCGAGCTCGATGTGAGCTGGAGACAGGTTCGAGGAGCGTCGATCCGCTTACTCACACACAAGCGTGCGCGATGGCTACGCGGCAAGCTGGTGCGTTTGACCACCACATAGTCTGCACCGTCTTCCATTTCGGCCGAGAAACACCTGATTTCCAGTTATTTGGCTAATTCAGCCAATTTATCCGGAAAGAACCTGCGCGTCACAGCACTACATTGAACCTGCCTTCCGTCGCCATGGGTACGGTGACATCCAGGAACGCTTGAAATTTTCGTGACCTCCTTCAGACTTGATGAATCAATCACCGCAGACAGAAAGATTCAAGACGTGTTTAACCTTTTCGAAGACACCTCACAAGTTGATGCCCCGAAGGAGTCCGGTTGGGTCGCAATGACCTTTAAGCCGACATTGAAGGCGGCGATGCTGGTTGCCAGCCCAGCGCAAGGCCCTTGTCCCAAACTACCAATCAACAGCGCTCCGGAAATTGATGCAATGATCGCGAAGAATGCGGTGATTGCGTTTTCCGTATCCGGAGGAAAAGACGGTAACGCGGCCGCTATTGCTACCGTCGCCTACCTCGACAAAATGGGCCACACTGGACCTCGCGTGCTCATTCATGCCGACCTTGGTGTGGTCGAGTGGAAAGACAGCCTGCCATGCTGCGAACGGTTGGCGGAAAAGCTTGGTCTTGAACTGATGGTGGTACGGCGGCGGGCAGGCGACATGATGGACCGTTGGGAAGGACGTTGGCGTAACAACGTGCAGCGCTTTGCTGATCTTTCCTGCGTGAAGCTCATCCTCCCTTGGAGTACGCCAAGCATGCGTTTTTGCACTTCTGAGCTGAAGTCAGCAATTATTGCTTCCGCACTTCGAAAGCGCTTCCCCGACGAGACCATTGTCTCCGTCACTGGAATCCGAAGAGAAGAAAGTGCCAACCGCGCGAAGATGGATGTTTGCGGCATTGATGCTCGACTCACAAGAAGACATGCAGTAGGACTTTTCTGGAACGCCATTATTGATTGGCACATCGAACAAGTCTTTCAGACCATCATCGATACAGGTCTCGCACTTCACGAAGCCTACACAAAATACGATTCCAGTCGTGTTTCATGCGTCTTTTGCATCATGTCAGCAGCAAAAGATCTGGTCGCTGCAGCAAACTGTGAGGACAACCATCAGATCTATCGAAGAATGGTTGAACTCGAAGTCACCTCGACATATGCGTTTCAAGGTGGCAAATGGCTGGGCGACGTTGCGCCTCACCTTCTCGCTGCCGATCTCGTGGAACGCCTGCACCAGGCCAAACAGGTATCTGCGCTGCGACAAGAAATCGAAAGCAAGATACCTAAGCACTTGCTGTACTCCAAGGGGTGGCCGACCTCCATGCCAACAAAGGAAGAGGCCGAGCTCCTGGCAGAAATCCGAAAATCCGTGGCTGGTCTAGTTGGAATTGAAATCCAGTTCACCACTGCGGAAAGCATTCTTGAGCGCTACGCGCTGCTCATTGCAACGAAGGCACTGAAGGATGCATCGGCTTCCAAGTCCATCGAGAAAAAGATTGAAGCTGAGGAAAGAGGGTAGTCATGGCTGAAAAAGGTGAGCGCAGGGCAGCGCAAATAGTTTCTTGGATGGTCGTTATATAGGCTTCCTTCGGGCTCCTTATAAGCCTGGGAATTGGGCTGCTCGGCGCATGAAAACAAATGGAAATCTCCAAAGGCTTGAACTGCTTTCAAAGCCAATCGACTTTCACAATATGGCCCCAGGCCATAGACATCAGAAATAACTACTAAAAGGAAATAGTAATGAACGACGGCCTTCAAAGAGATGATCAGCTTGACAGTAGCGTCTCCATAAAACCAGAAAAAACGCCTTTTGTCGTTGGCCCTGGCATTGTCATCAAAGGCAATGTCGTGTCAGAGCTCGATGACCCCGATGTACGGATGCTCGTACTCGGGCGAATTGAAGGTGACATTTCGACCAAAGGCATTGTGCAGATAGCCAAGGGTGCCGTCGTCGCAGGAAATTCGTTGATCCAGGCAGGCTCAATCATTGTCTCGGGCAGCATTTGTGGTGACGAGGTCACCGTAAGGGCCCAGTTGCTGGTTCTTCAGAGCACCGGCCGGGTGACTGTCGGTAGCGTACGTTTACCACCAGGCGGCTTGGAACAACAAAGGGGCAGTGTTCTCGAAGCACGTCTTCACATGTCTGAAGCTACATTCTCTCCAAGTGATGTTCCCACAGAACCGAAAACACACGTCGTGGGCGATACGTCAGCGCATGTAAACCCTGCCGGCGCCAATGGCCATGAACCCGTCATCGATGCGACTGCGCATTTGACATCAACCGCAATAGCAGGCTGACCCATGCGAAACAGCCACAAATACATTCTGATTGGGCTAGTTGCTGGGGCTTTTTTCTCGGGCCAGAGCTGGGCTACGACAGCCACCGACCAGGCGGATGGAACGGCACGCAAGGCGCTTGAGCTCAAGCAGTACACAGAGGTGCTCCGGGCCTATAGCGGTATTGCGTCACAAGATCTGAATGATCAGTCTTTCTATCGCCTCGCGATTGCTCAGCAACGGCTTGGAAATGCTGCAGACGCTAGAAATTCACTGGCGATGGCGCTGAAGTTGAATCCAAAGGGGTCGTTCGCTTCATCACCTGAGCGACTGGCGCAGCTTCAAACCGCCATCAATGAAGGTCTTGCTGCCTCCGCGACAACGGAGCCAGCCAAAGCAGAGTTGCCTGCGCCAACACCCGCCGCAGCTGCATCAAGTGTGGTCGCTCCGCTTCCGAGTTCCTCCCCCAACGTCCAGATGGCTGACGTGAAAACGGCTTCTATACCGATGGTTCCGGACAAGTCGCAAAAGACCCCCAACTCAGGCGATATCGCGCCAGTCATATGGCTTACTGCCATTTTCTTGATCCTGTTGCTCGTTTCGTTCGTCGCGGGGCTCGCTATTGCCAGTGCGAGGAAACTCAAGGCCATGCGCGTCACCGCAGAAAACTCCCTTGCCGTCAATAAATCGCTGAGTAAACAGATCGAAGGGCTGATGATCAATCACGCAAAGCCGGTGAGCGATGTCGGAAACCTAGTAGCACTGCGCGAAGAAGTTTTGAAAGTTCGAAGACTCATTGCAGCGGCCGGGACTGAGAATTCAGCACTGGATAGAGCGCTTGAAAAGCTTGAGCCTCTGGTGGCGATGGAAATTGGTAGAAATCATTTTCGGAGCAATCGTGACCCCGCCTCGCTGACGCCTGCAGACCAAATGAGTCTGGAGTCAGTAGCAAAGCTTGAACCCGCGGCAATGCTGCTCGATGCAGCAGATCCAGAAGCAGTCATGGGTTACCTGTACGGCGGCCCCGGGCGCTTCGCTGCCGCTCTCAATCTTGACGGCATCGGTACAGTGGAGGAACCAGGGGGCCTCCACAGATAGCAAATTTCGAGACCGTTTTTCTTCTCAGTCACCGACGCAAGTTGCGTAGGCGCAATGTAAAGGCCTCGCCTACGGTAGAGGCCTTTTTGCATTGGAAGCATGGAGACTTGCGCCTTGATTCTTTCAAAGCGTGATCTGTATCGGTTGTCACTCAGAATAATCAAAAAACCTGCGACATAATGGCATCAGCTGTAGAAAACAGCCCGTGGCTTGACTTTGCCATTCCCTTGAGATCAGAACTAACAGGAATTTATGCGTCCCCCAGCCAATATCATTCGCCAGTGGATGAAGGAAAAAAACTCCTTCCCTGTGCGCGGACTCGTCATGTTGCATGTGCCCGGAACGGGTTGGCTGTGCAACATCGAAATTCTTCGGGCCAGAGCCAAAGATATCGAAGAAATGCCACAGGAAAAAGCGGCTTTCGAGATCGCATTGAGCGCAATTTTTCGCTATATCACCAGTACCGTGTACACCGGTGAAAGTATTCCGGTCGTAACGACGCGTGGTACCGAGCTACTCGTTCCCACCATTGCCTTTGACATGGCACCTTTCCTTGTGGACAAGGTGAAAAAGATCCTCGCCGACGGAGGCGGTGGCATCAACGTCAACCAGGTGGCCATTGCACAAAAATTCCTTGCCCGGGCGACGACAGGTTCTGCCAAGGATGCAGAGGCTTATGGTTTACCCAAAGTCGTCTCTGGTGCGCAGCGAATAAAGCACCGGCTGGAGTACGAGGCCAGACTGACGGCCCAGCAGATGAGGTCTATGGCGCGCCGGAGAAAGCTGCTCGCCCGTCATTGGCTCAAGCAATCAGGTGGAAGTTTTTATCACCGAGGTTTGGTGTTCTCTTTTGATTCCCATGGTTTTTGGGCTTTCAATGTCAATTCTGGACACGATCATGTTGATCACAACAGCGAAGATCAACAGGCACTCGAAAATCTCGCATTTGCCGTCAGCGTTGAGGCCGTCCAGAAATACACCCGCGCAGTCAACTTCGAGCGAGACGGCGAAACCCGTCTGAAGAGTGACGAATCGGAATTTGATGGACAGGTCCGCGTGCCAACCGAAGTGATTGAAACTGCGTCGCATCGCGTGGCCAGGCGATTGTTATCGCTGATGAAGAAGCATCAGCATGGCGTTCTTAGCCATAAAGTGATTGAACGCGCCCTTGTCATAGCCTGGGACCCACAGGACGAAAAGCCTCTGGACGAGTATCCCTTCCCGCTTGCTCCGACATCCGACTTCGAAGCGATTGATCGGCAGGCTCTGGACCGCATCAGCGAGTTGTTCAGCCGCAAACGTGCAAAAAGGGTATTGCGTGACGAACAACCACAGGCCCCCATCACTGTCGACACGGACTCCGAAGCACAACCAAAATCGGCGACCTCTTGGCGCGAAGAGTTGGAAATCGATGACTGGGTCCCACTTGATGAGCCGGTCGAGGACGATGAAACGCTGGACCGCAAGGCGCTTGAAAAGGCCGACCACGACCAGAGTGCAGCTTTGCGCCGAATTCGAGGCAGCGCGGGCGGCCGCATCATGCCTGACGACACTTCGTCACCAGTGCATCACAAGGTGGACTACGCGGGCCTGCCAAAAGATGAGGATTGACTTGTTCAAAGGAGAGTAATCGTGGATCAGAGCCAAGTTTCAGTCCAAAGTAGCCAAGCCGGTGGAGAGTTCACCGACGCAACAGTGATGCTCAACCAGTCATGTTGTCGGCTGCGCATGCTTGCGGCCAAGCTCGGAGCCAACTTTGCGTTGATCGATACCGTTTACCAGAGGGTATCTCTGGGCGGTATGGCGCGCCAATCCAGCACGCTAGTTGCGGAAGTTTTGGAGGAGCTCGAAACGTTGAAAGGCCTGTGCTGGGCTGCTATCAACTCCGAATGCAGTGAAGGGCTAAAACTCAGCTTCGAGGAATGGTCAAAGCTAGGCGTCGAGCCGCCTGCGTGGCTGCGAGAAGTGTTTGAGACTGCCATCATCCTTTCAGCGATGCCAGACGAAGAATCGTTGGTCAGAATTGGCCAAGGCAACCAGGTGCTGGTACTGCGCGCTCCCGACCTTAAGGGAGCGGGTCTTCTGCCCCAGATTGCTGCGCTCATGCCTGCTGAGTTTGGTGTTGCCGCCACGAAGGTATGGTGGCCATGGGTCATGGGCGGACAGGTTCCCGTGGTACTTCAACCTACAGAGCGTGCAAACGTGCTGCAGGAGGTGTCGGCAGCGCAATTCCTTGAGCATTTTCAGCAGTCGGCCGCAACTGTCGAAGCCTGAGTGGTCAAGTTCGAAGATTTACGGCCAACGCCTCTGCGGCAACAGCGCAAACCCGGCCAGAGCCGGAAAAAAGTGTTTTGCCTGACTTGTGGCAAACCCGGCATCTACACCCAGGCAGGACCTAACCGCGCTCCAGCCTGGATTTGTACCGATGACGTTTGCGACAGCTATGTCGGTTGCCACCCAGGCACCGAAAACGCTCTCGGGCACTTGGCGGGGCCAGAGTTGCGGGCCGGGCGCATGCGCCTTCATACCTGGATCGACCGCCTTTGGCGTGGAAAGACCTCGCCAACCAGAAAAGAGGTGTACTTGGTGCTCTCACAGGTGATGGGCGTCAAAAGTTTCCACATCGCTCAGGCAGATCTTGAAATGGTTGCGATACTTGAATTGCGACGCTTCGATGTCGAGCGGGCTTGTGGCCGACTGCCTGAAACAAAAACAAAGCCACTTTCCCAGTCATCAGAACATGCGCTGAGCCAAAAACCTCCTGAGCAAGCTGACTTGGCTGACCAGGTCGACCAAACCCTCTTGAAGGCGCTTTTCGGGACCGCGACTCGCCGTCGCTGGCCCTCGGATCCCGGTGGCCAGGTTGCCGCGGCCCGCTGCATCCAAATTGGTGCTGCACAGAGCTATGTCGATGGCGCTGGGCGCCGATGGATCTCAAGGACATCGCTACCCTCGAAATAGGTGCCCTTGAGCACCCATTGCCGGATAAAAGCCCGATTTGAGCCATTTATACAGAACGCCGTGCAGTTTCTCCCTCTTAGAGTCATGGAAGGGCATTTGCCCCGTTCAACTATGGAGTGACCATGCGGCTAGTGACATTCAATGTGGCATATCTGCCGGACTCTGCCAGTATCACCACGGCAACCACATGCACCATCAATATGGAGCGAATCGGTTTGATATTGCCGCTCAAAGGTGATATTTCGGGTGCCAATACGTCCATCACGATTGATGGTCGCGAGATTCATGTCCCTGAGACCCATGAAGAGGTAGTAGCGATGCTCAACAGCCCGGTGTCCACCGTCGACAAAAGCAGTGGAAAGAGGCGCGACACAGCCGCTTGAGCGGTCAAGCTCCCCAAAAAGAAGATGAAGAAGATTGCCATTGTCATTTCGGCACAAATGGACCTCTATTCGAGGCTACAAGACCGCATGGGACCAGTGACCGAAGTGGATCCTGTTTCCAGCATCGTGCTCGCTGCCTCATGATAGCCTCGCTGGCATCCTTCATGGGCTGGTGGATGCTCGGTTGTAGCATCGTGAGTTTTGTCGTCATGGGCGTCGACAAGCGCGCCGCCTATGGTGGCCGGCGCCGGACCAGCGAGAAGTCGCTGTTGCTTCTGGCGCTGATTGGGGGCTGGCCAGGCACGCTGGCCGGGATGCAGTGGTATCGCCACAAGCGGAGCAAGCCATCGTTCAAATACCGATGCCTTCTGGCTATCATCTTCAACATTTGGCTAGGATGGCTTGTGTTTCATTTTCAATCCTACCTTCCCCACTTTTTGGCTGGTTGAACAACGAAACCTCGGAAAAAATGATCAGCGCCATTTCTATACCGCTCGACAGAATCGAGAGTGTCTCGTCAACTGTGTGGACGGCCCTGCAGTTGATTGATCACAAGCTGAATGAACTTCCTGACAGAGGGGTAGGTGAACAGTGCGGCGACAAGCTGACGGTGCGCTGGGCGCGAGATCAAAAAGAACGATTCTTTGCGCTGCAGGTTATCGATGCGCGCAGCCAGGAGGCGTGGGAGGCGGCCATAGCCGATGTGGGCACGGAGCGCGCGTTATCGTTTTTTCGACCAATTCTGGGGCATTGTGAGTCAGCAGCAAGTCTCTGGTCTGATGCTTCTGGCTCAGACCGCATGGAGGTGGTGCTCAAAAGCAATCCCTGTTTCACCAGCCTGGTCGCTGCCTATGTGAGCCAGGGAGTTCCACTGGTCGTGCAAGACCGTAGTCTTTTGCATCTGATGGAAGACGATCTGGCTTACTGGCAGGGACTGGCTAAGTCACAGGCCAAGGTGATCAAGCGGACGGAAAGTGGCCCCGGGGTGATCTGGAAAGACGCGTCCGAAGGGATCGGCGCATCGACGTCAGAAAAGAGCACCTTAGAGCCTCGAAAATGGCGCTTGGACCAGATGCAGGAGTGGGCGGCCATCAATCAGGAGCGCATAGTGATCCTGCCGCGCGCTCTGGCATCCGCTCGTCGCTCACCCTACGAAAAGCCAGAGGCCGTATTTGATGCACTGGAATTGCTGGCTGAGACGTACCGCTTGACCAAGCTTGGCAAGATGGAGCGAAATTTGCTCAAGGAAGAAGTCGACCGCCAAGGACTCTTCATTGGTGGCTCAGTTGACCCATCCAATGCTGGCGTTGCTGGCGACCAGTATTACGTCCGATGGAATCAGCGAAGGCGTTTCCTGGACCAGCATATTGGAAAAGGTAGCTCCAGGGATCCGAGATTTTCAATGCGTATCTACTACACCTGGTGTGATGAATCCGAGCGGGTAATCGTGGGCTGGCTACCATCCCATTTAGACACTGGGAAATCATAAGATGGCTAAGTCGAAGCATGAACGGGAGCTCGCACGCAAGAAAAAGAATAAGGACTCCAGAAGGCGAGTAGAGCAGCGCCGGTTGGGTCGTGCGAGGCTTGAAGATTTCGTGGTGGATCTTTTCTTGCGGGATCCAGAGACAGTTTCCGGCGCTCAGGCTGCAAAGATGGTGCATCTTCTGGACCAACAGACCGGCGAAATAAAGGCGAGCAGCAGTTGGCTAAAGGCCATCGATAAAGTGTCCCCGTATTCCAAGAAATACATTGAGGCCTTGGCCGATGCTGGGGCAAAAGTGTGGTCGAAGGCAGGCAGACCAGGTGCTCCAGCAGTGTCCCTCGTCATTCTTCAAAACAATGAAACCCCCGAGTCACTTGGATGCGAACCGGCACCAATCTGGATTGAGCGGTGCAAGGGCTTTCGACTTGAGCTTCTAACGGAGAATCTGGACTTTTACCCGGACGTTGATTTGGTAATCTGGGTCACTGGCATGCTGACGCTACCTCAGCATATTGTCATTGGGAAAGCACGTGATGGTTCCGAATTCGCTGCGGTAGTGCATGCTGGTCAGTGGCACCCCATCTCCACAATCAAGGCCGCAAAACGATTCTTGGCTACCACCTGCGTAAAAATGGGTGAAGTCGAAGATGAACCAGGCGTCATCCCGAACTTTCATTCCGAAACCATGGCTAAGGTCATGTCACTCATGGGTCTTTCAGTTCAAGATATTCCAAGTGGGGATGAAGAACCTAGCCCAGAGCAGGATGACAATGTTGAAGAACTAATTCTGGCTACCGAACAAATATTAAAGTCTGCGACATTGAGTGCTACCCAGGATTTCACTGACCTGGCCATCATTTGTCACGATGAAAGAAAACGCCACTCGGAAGAAGTCGCTGCACTGAGGACTAAGCTCGAAGATCTGACAGCAAAGAAACCGCAAGCTCCAGCGACTACTGCCAAACAGTCATCGGTCGCTGTTACGCCCGAAGTTGAGTTGAACAACGCTGAAGATCAAACAAATGTGGCAAAACCTACCGCGAATGTCGCAGATGTCTCAGTGGTGGTCAGGCCGTTGTCCGAACGCCTGGCCGCAGTACTCGCGCTCGCTTGATAACTCCCAGACGAAAAAATACCTCTGCAGCCAGTTAAGGCTGCAGAGGTTGATTTGTTGTTCTAAAAGCTTTGAGAGGTTTCTGCCCCTAAAAGATTCGTTTCAGGCGTGAGTCAGTTCCGACTTTTCGGCCTGCAGGATCCACTCGCTTTCCAGAATCGCCGACCGTATGTCCTTGGCCGCAAGTGCGCTGAAAGACCGCTCGCCGCCGGATTGGCCAATGTACCAGTGTTTCTTGGCATCACGGGCATCCACACAAATTCCCGTCCAGTCATCAGCCAGTGTCACGCCAGTGTGCCCATCATGAATGAGGACATGGCCGGCCACTGCCGTCATGAAGGGCGTGATTTTTCCCTGGTAGGGCAGCACGGCCAGCCGGTTTGTGACCAGCACCTGGTCCTTGACGTAATTGACCAGGCTGTTGGCCACTTTGCGAGCACATTCGACAGTCAGTTCGCCAAAAAGCACCTTGTATCGACCTTCAGTGCCAAAGGTGGCATCAAGGTCCCAGGCCGAACCCTTGCTTCGCCTGGACTCTGCGTGAACCGAGGCGTAGGCTGTGGCCACATTCACCGAGTGGTCGGACATGTCTTTGACAATGAGGTAGGGAAGATGTGACATGCCAAAATCAAATCTGCTCGTGTCGCTGACGCAAGCGGAAATAAGACTGTTCATGTAGATCTTTCCTGGGGCTGCATCGGGGATTTCGCCCAGCCTGCTCGCATACACCTCGGCCATGGCGTGGTCCAGTGTTTTTTGGAGCGCGTTGTAGGCCTCTGCCGTCATGGTAATCCGGTGTCCAGGATCGCTCTCTGCGAGGCGAGTTTCCTCGCCACGTTGTTCTTCAAACGATTTCATCTCATTCCTTGTAGGAGGCAGGCCGGGCGATAAACGCCACAGCCTGCAGGTTGAACATTCGACCTTCGCTTACGCGCAGGCCATTTCCAGTGAAATTCCCGGCTTGATCCGGGTGATCTGGTCAATGCGCGCATCTTCCTCAGAGAGGTCAGTGCGCACGCCGCCGTAGACGGGCTGCTCAAAAGCGGAACCTGTGTAATAGAGAAACTCCACTTCCACAAGTGAGCCAACTTCCGGTACCGCGTGGTTCGCCGGGATCGTCACGTTCCCTTGCTCGATCAGTACGCCCGAAGCATCGCGCAGGCCCAGGGCCACCGAGCGCTGTGCGTTGCGGCGAACCACAATGCACGTTGCTGAGTCAGTCAGCTTGAACTTAAGCGCGTCCTTGCTGCGGCCGGCGCTGTATGTCGAGCTTGCTCGTTTCAAACAAACGCCTTCAAGCTTTTTGGCACGAACATGCTGCAGCAGCCGTTCCTTCGTGCTTGTGGTTGCATGAGCCTCGACCAGTCTGAGCGAGGGTGGCAGTGTGGGATGACTCTCCAGCAGGTTTACAAGCCGCAGGTAGCGAGCTGCGAACGGAAGAACTGTGAGGTCTTCGTTATTCAGACTCAGCAGGTCGAACACTGCATAGGCGTCGCCAACGTGTTCACCGTCGAAGGTTGCATTGGTGTATTGGGCGAAATCCGATCGCCATATGGCGGGGATATGCACCGTCAGACCAGAACGGTTCGCGCCAGTCACGTCGCCGTCCTTGATGAACAACGGCCTTCTTTCCCCGTTTTCTTTGAGCTGGGCCACCCATGCATCGTCCTGAAGGAGCGCCATGCATGTTTCCTCGTCGATCGAGGAGAGCAGCTGGACATCCAGGCCCGTTGCCCGGCCTGCAAATTCGCTGTTGGTGTACGCCTGGCCGCTTTCGACCGTACCGTAACCGTCCTTGACCTTCGAGCGCACCGTAGCTTCAAAGAGCTTGAGCGCTGCCTCGTAGGCAACTGGTTCCTGAGTTTTGGTACCAGACTGCAGCGCGCCTCCGCGCTTGCCGTTGGTGTAGTCCACCACCCATCCTTCGGCTTTGGGCCGCAGAAAAAGGTTGTAGAGCTTGTCGCTGCCGCCCTTGGTCGACCAGAGGTGGGCGGATTTTTCGTTCGATGTTGTCATCGTGTTTCCTAAAAGGTGGGGTAGATATCACGCATCTCCTGAAGCGTCAGAGCCTCATCGATGCCATTGGCGGACGTGTGTGCCACCGGTTCAAAGCCGCCTTTCGCGGCCAGTTTTTCCATGAGCGCAAGGCTCTTTTCGCCGTCGGCTGGCGGGTAACCAACTGGTTTCCCGCGCAGCTGGATGACGACGTTAAACATACGCACGCTGGTGCCGTACATAAAATTCCTTTTTAAAAGGGGTGTGTTGCTCACGAACTGCCGCGCGAAGGCGGCAGTCGGAGACTTTTTCAGCATGAAGCTGATTAGCAGTGCCCCGTAAGGTCAGCGCATTTCAGGGCCGTATACCTTGAAGTAGTGGAACGCCATTTTGTTAAAGCCCTCACAAGCGTTGTAGCGTCCATGGAACTCACGAAACGCGGTTGGGTCGCGGTAGTCATACGGGACGTCGTCACTTTTAGCATCAGTGCTGTAATCCCTGTAGAACGCGGAAAACCCCACTCGTTGACCGGCGTACGTATGACCTAGCAGTGCATTCGTGCTTTTGGCGTCTTTCAGAAGGTTCCGTACCCGCCTGATATAGCTTTCGGCCTTTACCCAGCGAGTGGCACCGCCGATCTTGAGCATTCCGCCTTCGGTGTCACCGGCAAGTTTTATCCCTAAGGAAAGAACTTGCTTTTCAGTACCGAATGCGTTGGCCTGCCAGCTGCGGCTTCGACGGCCTGGGCCACCATTCCTGCCATACTCATAGCAGTTGTTGGATCCGCACTGACTCAAATGCAGAAAAAGATCTTCTGCGGTAAGGCCATGGCTTGCAGGAATTCGCACGATGGTTTCGTGATAAAAAATATCCGAGCTCATGCTGACACCTCCATGTCAGAGAAGAGGTCATATGCCGGCACATGTTCGACTGAAGCCAGTTCGGACGAAACAACCAGTTTCAACTGTGATGACCACAAATGACCAAACTTCTCCCCGTAGGCGTGTTGTCGCTGTATGAGGTGATAAGCCTCACAGGCCTCCAGTGAATCCAAAGGGATCAACCAGGTGCACTGGCTTTCATTCCTCGCCGTCAAAAACCGGCTGCTCAAAGCAGCTTCGGCTTTGGCTTTGAATTCGCCATCCATGCCCAGCAGGTACTGGGTTGAATTGGTGAAGCTGCATTGCAAGGACAACCCACGACTTTTGAGGGACGTGATGGAAATACTTTGCAACATCGCTTTGCGCCACAGACCGATGTAGTCTTCTGCCTTGACGTGTCGACCGCCAATAAGGCGCTCGCCAAATTCAGCCTCAATGACTTCTTTTTGGCAGATTCCACCAAGCAGAGAGTAGGGCTGTGCAATATCGCGATCCAGCATTCGCCAGGTCCCGGGTTTGTCAAAGGTGTGCTGTTCGCAGACCAGCCAGACCTGGCTTTCTTTTGAGAGGGGATACAACTGGTGTTCCCCAATCACAGAATCGAACTCGATAACGAGCCGTTCGGTTTCGTTGATGATTGTTTTCATAAACCATAGGTGATGTTTCAAATAAAACCCTTTTGATCGGGTCAAGGCTTTTGCGCAAAGCTGGCGGCGTTAGCGTCTTCATTTTAGCTCTTTTGGGCTTAAGAACAAGGGTTTTCAGAGGGAAATGAGAAATAATTCTTGCCAAAATATGTGCCGACTGACGTCGCACAAACGGGCCAGGTTACAGATACGAAGATTGAACAGGCGAAAAAAAACCAGCCCGGTAAAGGGCTGGTCTTGGGTTGCTACGGTGACCCGTAGTTCAGGGCGCCGGGATCACGCTCGGCGTGTCTTCGCGCTCCAGGATGACAACATTGGCAATATTGGTCTCACCAATTCCTGCTGCCATGATCTGAAACGTTCGCAGGATGCTGCTCCTGCGCTCCGCGCGAAGTTGCTGCCCCTCAAGGTTGAGGGTTGCAACGACAGCAATGCTGCCGTCTTCTTGGCGTATGCCAGCAGTCAGCCGAGTCGGAGAACCTGCTGGCACTGGGGGAAGCGGCGGCGTCCACTCGTCTCCGCCCATCGTGCCAAATACTGTGCTCAGTCTCATGTCAATCTTTCTTGTTGACCAGCCACATGGACCGGTGTGTCCTCATCAGTGAGGTGGTGCTGCGCTCCTTGGCGCCAATGTCGCGTTCCGCCTCGCATCTTCTAGCTTCTCGCTCTCGTGATGGGAGCGAGCCATTGAAAGAACGAACTTGATGTCGTTCCCGTTGACATCGCACCAGTGCAGGGCGTCGGCAATCATGTCGGCCGCCAGATATTCGCGACCGTTGGGCGTCCAGGCGTTGCCTTTCGCTGCCATGTATGCCTTCAAGGCCTGTTCAAATCGAGCAGCGCGTATGGCAGGCATATCTGCCGGAGAATGCGGGGCGTGAAATTGCGTGGGGAAAGAGACGCTGACTGGAACCGAGTTCATTGCATGCTCCCCGGAGCGTTGTGCGAACTCATGAATTCCCGTGCAAGCAGCTCAGCACGTTCCTGGGCAACAGCAGGCCGGATACGGATAGCTGTTGCCCGGCGCTCTGCAGACGCGGCTGGTGTGCTGTGTGCTGCAGTAGCGCGCGAGTCGCAGATCTGTTCGATCAGCCACGTCACGAAAGCATCGCGGGTCGCCCGTGAGCATTTATCAAGGCAAGTGGGTTCAAAACCCAATGATCCTTGCCATGCGGCTTTGGCCACTTGTAGTGCCAGCACCTCATACGCCTCGTCATGATTGCTGTGTAGAAAGCCAAGACGGCCAGCGCCGGTGGGTAACGGCAAAAGCGGATGTTTCGGATACAGAAGGTGGCCCATGTAGCCGTCATCTGTAGCCTGCATCGTCCCGACGTACAAACCCATCGTGGTCCTTTGTAGGCAGACCACGCTGTGTTGGTGTTTGCGCCCTTTGTCGAGGGCGCTCGAAAGCTGGAGTTGAACCATAGAGTTTCCCCTGTAGAAGTTCCCTGTTCGGGAGAGATTGCCTTGTGTGAGAAGGCACAGGCGTCAAAACTGGACGCAACAGATCTATAAAGATGGCGAAATATTACCATGGTCCGTTCCATCATCAAACAAGAAAATCCGATCATCGTGATGTTGAGAACGGAGTTTCGAGTGACAAGAGCGAACTCGAACACTCGTCAAAGAAGGAACACTTCGTAAATCGCACATTTGGCGCAATTAATCGGAAAAAAACACGCTCTTATTTATTTAAAGTGAAAGTGTCACATTGCCTTGGATGGGCTTGTGTCATTCCAGCTGCCGACTGCAAAAGCAGCAGCTACTTTCCACATGAATCTTGTCACTCAAATATCAGGAGCGTGAATTGAATTCCAACCTCACGAAAGTCGCGGCATATTTGATGGTCGTTCTCATGGCATTTTGCGGAAATGCCCGTGCTGCCAATGACATCATCATCGGACGGACGTTATCGCTCGAAGGGCCAACGCAGTCTTACGGCCAGGCCAAGCTTGACGGTTCTGACGCATACATTGCCAAGGTCAATGCCGCAGGCGGAATCAACGGCCGCAAAATTCATGTGGTGACCCTCAACGATTCGTACACGCCGGCAGTAGCCGTCGCGAATCTCAAGAAAATGGCTTCCGAAAATCAGCCACTGGCATTCCTTGGAGTGTTCGGTGTGCCTGTGGTCGCAGCAGTCCTTCCCGTCATTGATGAGCTGAAAATTCCCACAGTTGGCCTGACCTCAGGCGTCGCTGAGTTGCGAAACCCAGGTTACCGCTATTCGTTTCCCGTGCGCGCTGACTACGGTACCGAGTCAGAAAAACTGGTCACGCATGTCAAGACCATCGGTGTATCGAAGCTGGGCCTGATCTACAGCGATAACCCCTTTGGCTCGGCCGTGAGGGGAGTTCTTGAAGCTGAGATGAAAAATCAGAAGTACACACCAGTCGTTGTGAAAGTTGCTGCGGATGGCAAGGATGCAGACGTTGCCGCCAAGTCAGTCTTTGATGGAAAGCCAGAAGCGGTCTTTCTCGGGATGCTTACGCAGGCGGCCGTGCCGGTAGTGACGTCGTTGCGCAAGTCGGGATTCAAGGGCACCATTTATGCACTGTCTCCCGTCGATGGCACTCAAATGGTCAAGCAGCTACAAAGCGGTGCAGCGAACTTGGCAATTTCACAGGTTGTACCCGTGCCGGACTCGGTTCGTACTCTGGTAGCCGGCGAATATATGCAGGCGCTGAAGTCCCTTGGCAGAGGCGAGCCGAGCTTTTATGGCCTTGAAGGTTTTATTGAGGCGAAGTTACTTGTTGAAGGCATCAAACGCGCTGGGCCGAAAGTCACCACTGAATCGCTGCAGAAGTCGCTTGAAACGTTCGAGAAGTTTGACCTGGGTGGGTTTATGGTGTCGTACAAGCCTCAGTCCCATA
>JAZJXV010000043.1:0-6964 GCA_040390795.1 Pseudomonadota bacterium
GCAGAACCCGTTTTACTTTAACCAACCAGCCTCCGTGAAACTCGGTGTGATTCAGATCGCATATTTAATATTGGCCGGAGTAGGTGGCAGCGGCTTGTTATCTAAATATAGGGTTTCCTTGCGTTGTTTCCCATTTATTGCAAATATTATCCGCAAACTTTTTTCGCGTATTTCTACGCCATTCCGCCCTGAACCCATGAGTAATATGCCTTTAAATTCATTGTGATGTGACCATCTGGAGCACGACGATAGTGCTTACCTTCAATCCATTTTCCATCTTGAATTTTGCGTTCAACGGCTTTTCTGCTATAGCCAGTGAGTGTGCAAAAAAGAGGGATCAAAGCCCATTCGACGTGTAGCGTTGTAACTGACATACTTTCTCCAATTGTCCTGAAATTAAAATTGATGCAAGTCGACTTTGCAAAGGCAGTCGCGCCATTGAGAGATATGAACCCCTTAACTTGGGCAGCCATCGCTTGCGGATATAAAAATGGCGGGATTTAATTGTTATGCTGGTGCAAGTTCTATTCATAAATTTCAGTTTTTAGGATATTGGAATCATGATTGTTGCTTGCTCGCATCGGAGATTGGATTCAAAAGCACGCCTAAATTGATGTGTATTTGTTTTTACAGATATCAATTACACGAAAATATTTAATACTTAATCATTCACGAATGGGCAGCAGTAGCCCAGAAAGTGGGTAATAAGTCCATTCTGAAACGCATCAACAGCAGGATGAAATTTCTTAGGTTCTACCCAGTTGCTTACAACGAGGAAGACATTGCTCGAATTCGACTCGGCGACTATAGTCATAACTTTATTTTGGAACACTTTTTTATAGAGGCCTTCTACTGAGACCTTGTTAAGCATTCAAGGGATTCCAGAGTCAGAAATTCATATCCCATAAATATGGGATATGAAAGCGTCTGGACAAAGATGATGATTAAAAAAGAATTAATTTCGATTTTTCACTCGCTTAACAACGATAATGCATTCTCATTTGCAATCATTGCTGACTTAGTTCATCTGCTGAACTTCAAGTAGCATTATCCAAAGAGCGTTATGAAAAATTCGTCCGTCATAGAAGTGCTGGAGTACATTCGGCACGTCGAAAAACTCACCAAGGCCGCACCCACTTCGGTCACCTCTGAATATTTCGCAGGGCTGGAAGCCGACCTTAGAGCGATTCCTGGCCTCGAATTTAATCAAGTCGAGCATGGCGACGATATTTGGCTACGCGTGCCACGACTAATTGAAGTGAATCCACCGGTGCCCGATGCAGAATTTGCACCATGGATGACGTTGCCTAAGTCCCCGGACAAGGAACCAGAGTTACATCATGAAATCACAATCAAGACCTCCCAGAAAAAGGATGCCGAGGTTGTGACACTCAAGCTTTCCGAGAACCCACTAATAAAGGAACAGTTCGATTGGTATTTCGAACAACTTTGGACGCCTTGGGCCATGGTCGAACGTGAACGACGCAAGACAATGGCCGTGTACGCTAAGCTTTTTTCTTTGCAGCAGCACATGTCCACAGAGGGCGCTGAGACGCCACTGGAACTAGTTTGGGGTATTGGTCACACCACATGGAAGCCTGAGGGTAAAGGTAAGGCCGTCAAGCATCCCTTAATTACTCAGCTGTGCGACTTAAGCCTCAACGACCGCACCTATGCACTTGAAGTACGACCGCGCCAGATGGAACCGCGCTTAGAAGTGGAATGCTACGCCGAGCTAGAGAACGGCGGCGTTCCCGCATTGGCGGCGTTCTGGAAAGCGGACCAAGGAGCAGCAGCGAATAGCATCTCACCTTACGAATCGATTACCTTCGAGCGAGTTCTTAAGAATGCCGTGGCCAATCTCGACGCAAATGGTCAATTCCTGAGTCCGGAAGACCGACGCATGCCTGATGCCGGCGAAAATCTCAGTGTGACAGATACGTGGGTGTTCTTTGCTCGCAAGCGTTCTGAGCACATCTTGCTCCAAGATATCGAGCGATTGATTGCAAAACTGGAAGACAATGCTAAGGTGCCAGACGTCATCCGTGGATTTGTCGAGCGCGGTAGCAGCGAGGTAAAAATTCCTGAACGACTCATTTATCGCGGACTTTCTTCAAGCAGTTCAGCGGCAGGTGTGCGCGAGTTGTATTTTCCGATGCCTTACAACGACGAGCAAGTAGCTATTGTGCAGCAGTTGGAAACTGGAAACGGATCTGTTGTCCAAGGGCCGCCTGGTACCGGCAAGACGCACACTATTGCCAATATAATTTGCCACTATCTGGCACAAGGCAAGCGCGTGCTGGTCACCTCAAAGGGGGAAGCCGCGCTAACAGTGGTTCAGGAGAAACTGCCCGAATCCATCAGACCGCTTTGCGTCGCGCTATTGTCCGAGGACAAAACTGGCATGAAGCAGTTCGAATCTTCAATTCAGGAAATCGCTACGCGTGTGAGCTCGTTGCAACCCGAACGCGTCGCGATTGAAATCATCAATGCCGAGCATGAACTCGACCATATGCATCAGAAGCTAGCGGCGCTAGATGCAAATATTTCCGAGTTCGCCCGTCAGCATATGAATAAGTTTGTGCTGCATGGCCGGGAAATGAATCCACCGGACCTCGCCCATTTTGTTCTGGACAATGAACAGAACTACAGTTGGCTTGAGGACAAGCTCGAAGCCAGCAGGCATGGCATCGTACCATTTGCAACAAGTGATATCGCCGCTGCCCATTCCGCTCGCCTTATTCTTAAACAGGGCTTATCGTACCTCCCGGCAAAATTGCCGGCCGCCGAGGATTTCTGTTCTGGTGCAGACTTAGCCACGCTGCACAACGACTTGGTTCGGGCGCGCCAGATTGAATTCAAGGTCAAGGCCGGCGACACTCAGGCATTGGTTGATGCCACGCCGGAGACCTTCCAAAAGTCACAAAACCTTGTACCTTTTCTTGAAGCGTACCTTCAGCGAAAGCAAGAAGTTGATGCCTATGATGATACTTGGACATCCAAGATAGCTAAGGCCTATTGCTCAGAGCAACCCGACCTCGTTCTCGTTCAGCTGGGCGAATTAATGGATACGATTACCGACCTCGAGTTGCGTCGCAAAAATCTTATGAAGTCGCCTGTCGAGCTTATTCTTAACGCCGAGATACAACGGGATTTCACGGAAGCTCTCACACGATTGACGCAAGGAAAGGGCGCGTTTGCACTCCCTTTCGGCAAGAAAGAGGCTCGCGATATCGTTCAAGGTGTGACGGTATCCGGTGTGCGTCCGGCAGATGCCCAAGCTTGGCAGGCTGTCGCAGAAACCTGTCAGCACCGCCGTGATACACGGCAGTTGATCGCGCGCTGGAACGTTATCGCTGATGAATATTCATTGCCTCGCGTTGAGAACGGCGAGCAGGCTCTTCGTCAGTTGACGGTCATTGCCGAGAAAATCGCGCATCTCAAAGAATTTGTTCTTTCATATGAGCGCGTTTTGCCAATGCGCGTGGATGAAGTCTTTGGGAAGGGTGTCCCTCGCAATACTATAGCTGCTGTTCAGGCATTAGTGAGCAGCCTATCTCAGCATCTGGACAAAGGCCGCCTAAGCTATGCCGTCTTGCGGGTGGCGGGCTATCTTGGCAAGCTCGAGCAGAAGTCTGGGGCTGTCACAGAAGCGATTGACGCATTTCTACGGCATGAAGTAGGCAATCCCGCTCGTGAGCCTGAATACATAGCACTGGAATGGAATGACAAGCTGGCTGAACTGCGCCGGGTACATGCCTTGCGTGAGAGCCTCGACATCGTAGCGCACGTGGCTGGCCAGGTCGAAGCGGCGGGAGCACCGAAGTGGGCTAACCAGTTGCGAACGGAGCCTGTATTTGGCGAAATGGACTTGTTGACACCGGCAGACTGGCTGGAAGCCTGGTACTGGCGTTGCTCTAAGACATTCCTCGAAAGCATCGACGTACATGAGACGCTTAAAAAATTGCACACCCAGCGTCATGAGACAGAGCGCTCACTAAGCAAGGTGTATCGTGAGCTGATTGCCGCCAAAACCTGGCTTGGCGTTTACAACAATTCACCAGAGTCAACGCAGCAAGCGCTTCAGCAGTATCTCAATTCGATTCAGTCTGTTGGAAGTGGCACGGGTATTCGTGCGGTCCGCCATCGTCGGACCGCACGTGAAGCTATGACCCGCGCTTATTCTGCTGTCCCTTGCTGGGTAATGCCGCAGTGGAGGGTCTCCGAAAGTATACCTGCCGAATTAGGTTTGTTCGACTTAGTTATTGTCGATGAATCTTCCCAATCGGACATATGGGCATTTCCCGTACTTTTGCGCGGCAAGAATTTGCTTATTGTCGGTGACCATAAACAGGTTTCTCCAACCTCTTTTATGGCCGAACAGAACATCAAAGAGCTCCACCATCGGTTCTTGGCTAATCAGCCACATGGCTCAGAAATGACGCCAGGAAAATCCATCTATGATTTGGCGCGCGTGGTCTTTGCGGGCAATTCGACCATGCTCAAGGAACACTTCCGCTGCGTGCCGGCTATTATCGAATTTTCCAATCGAGAGTTCTATGAAGGCGAAATTAGACCTCTACGCATTCCGAAACGGACGGAGCGCCTGGACCCGCCTCTGGTTGATGTCTACGTCAAGGGTGGATACCGCAAAGGCGATATCAATCCGCCAGAAGCTGAAGCTATCATCGACGAAATCGAGCGCATCATCTCAGACCTAACCCTCGTCGGGCGGTCAATTGGTGTGGTGACGCTGGTAGGTACCGGGCAGGCTGCACATATTCATGACCTAGTCCACCAGCGTATCCCAATGGCTGACATCCTGGCACGACGCATCCTAGTGGGCACCCCCCCGACGTTCCAAGGCGGCGAGCGCGACATCATGCTGATTTCGATGGTGTCAGCCAAAGGTGAGAAGGCAACCAGTAGTGCCGTCGGCTATGAGCAGCGCTATAACGTAGCGGCTTCACGAGCACGCGAGCGAATGATGCTGTTCCGTTCGGTCGACGAATCCGAGATGAAGTCGGAAGACTTGCGTTCAAAGCTGATTCGCCATTTTTCAACTCCATTTATGCAAGATGCTCATCAGATCAAAAATTTGCGTGAGCTGTGTGACTCAGGATTTGAACGTGAGGTATACGACGTACTCACTGCAAAAGGCTATCGTGTTAAGCCGCAGGTGAAGGTAGGCGGATACAAAATCGATTTCGTGGTCGAAGGTGCAGAAGACCGTCGCCTAGCCATTGAACTTGACGGTGACCGGTTCCATGGCCCTGGTCAATGGCTTGACGACATGATGCGTCAACGTGTCCTTGAAAGAGCGGGTTGGACATTCTGGCGCTGCTTTGCATCCAGTTATTACATGCGCAAAGAAGAAGTGCTATCTGACTTATATGCGACGTTGTCTAGTATGGGTATTGACGCTATCGGCGCCGAAACTGTCGACAGCACAATTTATGTCGAAAAGCGGGTCATCGACCCTACGATTGTCACTGAAACGGTGCCAGCCAACGACGAAGAAGTTTTCGATGGGAATAGCGAAGTAGCATGAGCCGTCCTCTTCTCAACTTAACGATAGTCGAGCTGACTCAACTGTTCGAAGATTCAGCAGGCAAGTTGAATGTCGTCCTAGACCTATTGAAAGAACTGCGGTATCGCAGCACGCCAAAAGCTAACGCCCTGAATAAGCGTGTAATGCTGGTCATTGCACAGAATTCATCTTCTGAAGTCTTGCAGTCACTGTATGTCCCCGAGCTGGAAGCTCTAGCTCTCGACTGCGATGACAACCCAATCCTACGTGCGAGTTTGATTGAGGTGCTAAAAACTCGAGGTTCGGCAAAGTCGAAAAGACTTCTAGAGCAATTGAGTAATGTAGACACTAAGCAAGAGATTGGAAAGGACGCGGAGTTACCAACTTCTCCTGTAAAGTCAGCACTATCTGCATTTCCTAACGCTATCATTCCTACTACGACATCGCCACCATTGATTCAGAAATCGGCACTGTTCATAGCTATGCCAATGGAGGCGACAGTGATTTTGAGTGCGCCGGTCACATCGTTATCAGATATACCGCCGGAAGTTGAACATGCCTTTACGCTGTTTGATCTATCTACAACTGCTAACTGGTCGGAAATCGAGGGAGCTCGACAACGATGTGTGACAAAGTATCGACCTGGCGCGGGATTTGATAAGGTCAGCACCAGTACTGCACTGAAAGAAATTACCAAAGCTCATTCAGTGCTCGCAGATTATATGAAGAACAAGAACTAACATTTTAGTTTTGTTTAGATACTCATGCGGGTAAAGCCCCCCTAGAGACTTCTTATTTTATCGTTGGGCACTTGCCACAAATCTCGCGAACTTGCGCCAGCGTCTTTCATTGCGCGCTTGATGGATGATTGGGAAAGTTGGTATTGAATTCGGCTTCAACGGCAGTAATAGTTTTCATCTTGCATTCATTTCAAAGTAAGTTTTAGATATTCAGGCTACCGATCAAGCGCGACGATACAAGTCAAATTCCGAGCAAAAAAATGACACGTTTTGCAAAAAATGACTCGCGTATTTGCAAAACTTCACAAGGGTTTTCAATAAAATCAATGTGTTAGAGAATATGAGCGACTGTCACAATGTCAGTAATACATAGGTACTCAATAAATTTTTACATCAGTACAAGAGGGATTGTGTTTCGCCCGCACTAATTGCATGAATTTAACTTCATCACTGAATAATGACCAGCTAGTGGCTTCCATCTGAATCAGATCACATGTCGTTAGGTTCAACGCTGCAATGACTTGAGTATTAGATTCTTTGTTGAAACGAAATTGGAGCAGGGCACAAAGCACAACCGGATCACTTTTATCGACAGCGATGCCGGTTGCTTCAAAAATTTCGACTATGAGAGCCGATTTTCTGTGGACTTCACCCGTTCTACTAGACAATTGATAATGTCTAAAACAGAACGAAG
>JAZJXV010000044.1:0-4068 GCA_040390795.1 Pseudomonadota bacterium
ACCGTGCAGACTTAACTTAAACCAACCAGCCTCCACGAAACCCGGGGCGGTTCAGAACAGGTGCAGGCAGAATGGGCTCGGGAGAAAGGTGATTAGCAGACATAGGAGAAAACATCATGGCAAGATTATCCAGCCCGTACTGTGGATGAACAAGGGACAATTGAACATCCTTGAAAACTGGTATTTTGAGGGGAAGAGATATCGACAGCAAGCGAAGAGTCTGTTCGCTACTCATTGTATGTGTCCCCTATCGGCCAGAAGCAGACAGTCAATCACATCGTTCTCCTCATCGCCTCATATCTTTAATTAAAAATTGAACTCATTTTTAGTTTTCGGCATCTTTTTTATAAGTTTTTTTGGCATTCTCATATTCTTTGTCGAACGGTTTAATTCGCAATGCGTTTGCTTGTTCAGCGTAACCACCAATTGCTGCAATCGCCACGCTTCCAATGATGCCCCACAACATTAAATATCCCGTCGCAAAAAAATAGAACACTAGTGCCGATGCCAAGCCTAAAAACCAAATACAAATTCTAATTATTGGTGCGAAATTGCCATCTCCAATTATTCTCATTTATATCCTATTGCGACATGAAGTTTGTGATGAGTCCTGAGATTAATATACTTTCGCGGTATAAAACCGCTTGACCGTGACCGTCCGCTTTGGGTCGAAAGCAGCCATTCAATGAATTCGGAGAAGGAGGTGCATCCAGAGCCTACTAAGCTCTTGGTGCACCTACAGAACGCTAAGGAAATCAAACAGTTAGGTGGCCCGTTGAAAAACTGGGCCATTTTTTATGGTAGGTCGGGGAGCAGTCCAGTAGTTCACGTGAGGTTGGAAGGTGTAAGTAGGCTGTATACACACCAATGGTTGATTCGAACACTTGATCGGAAATGTGAGTTTTCGATCCAAAGCGGCATAGCACCACTCATCACTCATCCGCAAAATACCGCCGAAATATACTTAAAAATACCAGTTTTCAGTGATGTTTCAATCAGACGCATTCGTGTAATCTGCGCCCATAAAACATCAAGCCAAAATACAAAAGACAGGCGCAGATATACAGATATCTGAACTGAACTGAGCAAAGAATATTGATCTCGCATCGCCCTTCACACGTATAACACCGCTGGTCGCGCAAGCGGACTACGACGATATCGGCGAGTGGTTAGTCAGTACAGCAGCCCTTATTTTGATGGGGCAATAGTCCGTCGACCAAAGCAAATATCGGCATATTAAACAATGAGTAACCCTACATCATGTCTATAAAATCTAAAAAGCGTCGCTTGCAACTGCCTTCAGTACAACAAGGTGCCGAACTTTCAGTCATCGTTTTGGCAGTCGGCTTTGCACTGGGTAATAGTACTCATGCCAATGCCGCCGATATGGTGGTCGTCGGCAATGTAAGCGGTGTGGCGTGGCATGAAGACAATCTTACGGTGAATAACGGCGTGACGATTAGTGGAACAGCAAACACTGTCAATGCATCAGGCGCCTTAGGCACACTGTACAACAATGGCGTAATCAACGGCACTGTTGCCGGGATCTATAACACGGGCGCTATGACCGCCCTGAACAACACCAATACCATTTCTGGCGGGACCTCTGGCTATGGTATTCATAGCGACAACGGTAGTAGCATCACTTCGCTGCATAACACGGCCACCGGTACGATTACTGGTGGCACCGGCGTTCTGGCAGGAAACCTGACGCCATCTGGCTCGATCACTATTGGGACCCTCACCAACGACGGTTTGATCTCGGGAAACGGCAACGTCGGTGTCGGCGCCAGTAGCAACGCGACTATCGGTACCCTGATCAACACCGGCACCATCACAGGTGCTGCGGGCGGCGTTGCCAATGCAGGCAATATCAACATATTGAACAATAGCGGAACCATCTCAAGCAACGGTTATGCCATTTATAACGCAGCAGGCGGTACCCTTGGCCCTATCACCAATAGCGGTACGATCGCCGGTGCGATCCTGAATGCGTCTGCCAATAACCTGACTATCAACGGTGCCAGCGGTACCAGCTTCGGGATTTTGACAGGTTACAGCGGAGGCCTAGGCATCGCTGATCGCGGTCTCATCACCAATATCTTTTCAAACCTCACCTTCAACTCCGGCAATCTTCTGCTGAACGATAACATCAACATCGGGACCCACACGGTTAGCAACACCGCAGCCACGCTGCAGGTCAATAACGATACTGCCATCACTGGAAATTACAATCAAGGTGCTGGCGCAACCCTGCTCATAGGCGTCGCGAATGGTGCAGTAGCAACAGGCGCCGTTAACTCTGATAGCGGTTACGGTCGCTTGGTGGTTTTTGGTAACGCCACGATTGCTGCCGGTTCAGCGGTCACGTTAAAACCATTAACTACCTACGCCTTCGCTGCGGGTCAACGCTTTGTCGTCGTGACAGCATCTGGCGTTGCTAGCTACAACGAGAATGCATTGCACTATGCTGCCTCCGGCTATGCAGGGTCTCTCTTTGGTAGCACTGTGACGTCCGGTGGCACTAATAATCTGGTAGTCACGCTGGGAACAAATCCTGCTACACCAGCACCGTCTTCCCCTGCAACCGTACCGAATGCTGTCGCTGCACTTGGCGGGCTATCACGCTACACAGGCATCGATCCGGCTCTTTTAAATGTGTTCAATGCAGGTCAGGCATTGAATCTGGGTTCGACCGCGGATGCCAATCGCGCCGGCCGTCAGTTAAATCCGATCTCATCGACTGTCAGCAGCCAGGCAGTCACCGCACCAACACTCGATACACTCAATATCGTAGCCGCCCATACGGATAGTTTGCGTTTGGCGCAAAGCGGTAGAGCCAGCGGTCTCTCCGCTGGTAATGCAGCATCTGCAACCGGTGTATGGGGACAGGCTTTCGCTGGGCAAGCCAGACAGGATGAACGTGATGATGTCAGCGCTTATCGTGCCAATTACAGCGGCCTGTTATTCGGTGTCGACCAGCAGTTGGATGAGCGCTGGAATATAGGCGGGGTCTTCAGTTACAGCAATGCTCGCATCCGTGACACCGGTAGTAATGCAGGCGATTCCAGCGATGTAGACGCCTACGGCTTGCTGGCTTACGGTAGTTATAGCGGCCAGCCCTGGTATCTGAATTTCTCTGCGGGCGCAGTCCAGCAACGTTACGCTACAACCCGAACCGTCAGCTTCCCTGGTTTTGCTGGCGTTGCTACCGGCAAGTTCGACGGCATGCAGTATGTGGCGAAGGCTGAAATAGGCTATCCGCTGGCGACAGGTAGTGTCACCACCACCCCGTTATTAGGTCTGACCTATAGCCGCTTGAATCAGGATGCCTATACGGAAAGCGGCGGCAATGGCGCTGCACTAGCCGTTGGTTCAACGAGCGTCAACTCGCTGCAAAGTGATCTGGGCGTTAAATTCGAACACGAACTGGCGACTTCATATGGGAATCTGATACCGAGCCTGAAACTGGCCTGGCGTCATGAATTCGACAACAATCGTGCGGCGACCAATGCACGTTTTGTGGCAGACCCAAGTGGCGAAACCAGCTTTACGTCGCTTGGTGCCAGCCCGGTCAGGAATTCGGCACTGATTTCTTTGGGCGCGACATTGTTGCGCGAGAAGAATCTGAGCTTGTCTGTCCGTTATGACTTACAGACAGGATCAGGCTTCCTTGCCCAGAGTGGCAGCTTACGTTTGCGCAAATTGTTTTAATCTGCAGAGCTGAATGTTCCTGTCGTGGGAAGTCCATCAAGAGCTTTCTAAGCTCTTGATGGACCGACAGAACGCCAAGGAAATCAAACAGTTAGATGGCCCGTTGAAAAATTGGGCCATTTTTTATGGTAAGTCGCAGATCAAACAAGAGAGCGGCCGCTGGAAAGTTAAGAAAATTCAAGAGTGACCGCTATGGGTCGCAAGCAGGCGTCAGCTATCGTTAAAATAGAGCTTTGAATTATCAGGTATTACTTAAACATGTCGTGGTCTATAGCAAAGTCATAAAATGAAAATGAAGTTCTGGCCTGTCCCCAAACTGAAAGACACCGCATTAAGCTAACTGAGCTTGCTGTT
>JAZJXV010000045.1:0-22242 GCA_040390795.1 Pseudomonadota bacterium
TGAACAGCAAGCTCAATTAGCTTAATGCGGTGTCTTTCAGTTTGGGGACAGGCCAGAAATCATGTTCTGTTACTGGCTAATCCTTAAAAGCTTTATCTGCAAAACCTTGTTTCAAATGCTCTATTTGATTATTTTGATTTTTAAATTCGGCTGATCTTGATGTCTGAGCACTGAAACATTGCCCACTGTCAGGTCTGTACCCACTGTTCCAGCCCTTGAATAAGGATAAGTAAGGAGATGTCTCAACTTTAGGTCAAAGCCGCTGGAGTGCCTTCTACGGCAATTTTTTGCCTCTGGAATGGCGTATTCCAGACATTACATTCAAATAAATACCTATTTATTAAGTATTTGGTTCTCAAAACAGCTTTTGATGAATGGTTTTTCAGTGCTGGTTTGATTTTTAGGATGCATGCGCATCAGTGCAGTCGACATGCTTAGCTTGTAATGAACGCAATTTTTGAAATCAATCACTTCAAAGCCGAACGTCTTCAAAAATTGGCTGAGCTGTTTTACGAAGACGTGATCTGAATTCTATGAGTCAGCATTTTTCAGATTCATTCATTAATAATTTCAGTAAGAACTTTGTTTTTTACAGAGGCTGTTAGAGGATTTTTTTGGTATTTGAGCGTAAAGAAGGAGATTCTGGTTTTAAGTTAATTGTTTATATATATGTTTAGTAGTAATAGTTAACGCAGGCACTTTTCTGTGGATAAGTCATTAAGTGGTATTGAAATCAAAGACTTGAAGAAAAGATAAACCCTGCATAAACGGTGTATCTGTAAAGGATAGATTCTGTATAAAAAAGAAGGCTAACTTCTCCACAAGATTATCCACAAGCTATCCACCTCTTCCTCAGAGACTTATCCACAGGAGTTTTCGTTAATCTGGCTTTTGCATCATGGTAATCTTGTGTGGTTTTGCACTACTTATAACGATAGAAAAATCTTATTTGAAGGAATGCTTATGACAACGACTCCCTCGAGAATTCAGCATTACATCGGCGGTCGCTTGCTAGATACGAGCGGTGGCAAACAGCAGGATGTATTTAATCCCGCCACGGGCGAGGTGAGTGCGCAAGTTGTCCTGGCCAGCGATGCTGATGTACAGACAGTCGTGGCGACGGCAAAAGCGGCTGCGCCGGCATGGGCTGATACCGCGCCATTGAAGCGTGCGCGGATACTCTTCAAATTCAAAGAGTTGATCGAGAAACATCACGATGATCTGGCTGCCGCGATTACACGCGAACACGGTAAGGTCTTTTCTGATGCCAAAGGTGAGGTAACGCGCGGGCTGGAAGTGGTCGAGTTTGCCTGTGGTGTGCCACAATTATTGAAAACCCAGTTCACTGACAATATCGGTGGCGGTATCGATAACTGGAACTTGCGTCAGCCGCTAGGTGTGACGGCCGGTATTACGCCTTTCAATTTTCCTTTCATGGTGCCGATGTGGATGGCACCGGTTGCGCTGGCAACAGGCAACACATTCATTTTAAAGCCCTCTGAGCGCGATCCATCACCATCCTTGATGGTAGCGGAGCTGTTGCATCAAGCAGGGCTGCCTGACGGCGTTTTCAATGTCTTGCAGGGAGATAAGCTGGCGGTTGATGGCCTGCTGCATCATCCAGATGTAAAAGCAGTCTCCTTCGTCGGTTCAACCCCGATTGCCGAATACATTTATGCAACCGGTGCTGCGCGCAAAGGTGGAGCCTATCCCTTGCGTGTGCAGGCACTTGGCGGTGCGAAAAATCATTTGGTGGTGATGCCGGATGCAAATCTAGATCAGGCGGTCGATGCCTTGATCGGAGCTGCTTATGGTTCTGCCGGTGAGCGTTGCATGGCTATTTCCGTAGCAGTAGCGGTTGGTGATGTGGCGGACAAATTGGTCGCTGCATTAATCCCGCGTGTGAAATCCCTCAAGGTAAAAAACGGCATGGAAGCCGATGCCGAGATGGGGCCGGTCGTCAGCGCAGCGCATAAAGCCAAAATCGAAGGCTATATTGAGGCCGGCGTGCAGGCTGGAGCGAAGTTGTTGGTGGATGGTCGTGGATTGCGTGTAGATGGCGGCAGTAAAGGATTCTTTATTGGTGGCTGCCTGTTCGATCATGTAAGTCCAGAGATGACAATTTACCAAGAAGAGATTTTTGGCCCAGTTTTGTGTGTTGTGCGTGTGCCTAACTTCGCTGCTGCGCTTGATTTGATTAATGCACATGAATTTGGCAATGGGGTTTCGCTATTTACCTCTGATGGCAATACGGCTCGCGAATTTTCACGTCGTGTTGAAGTTGGCATGATCGGTATCAATGTACCGATTCCTGTGCCTATGGCCTGGCATTCATTCGGTGGTTGGAAGCGATCGATGTTTGGTGACACGCATGCTTATGGCGAAGAGGGGGTCAAGTTTTACACCCGCTATAAATCGATCATGCAGCGTTGGCCAGAGTCGATAGCCAAAGGCGCAGAGTTCGCGATGCCGACTAGTAAATAAATAATAATTAAGTCGGAACCATCTATTGTCAGTCGACTGTAAGTAGGGACTGTGATGATGGGGTTTATCTAATGCAACATCAACTCTACCGATTGAGACAATGGCCGAATCCGCAGGGAAGTACGATTACATCATCGTAGGAGCAGGGACAGCTGGCTGTGTACTGGCTAACCGATTGACGCAAGATCCGAATACCTCTGTTCTACTGATAGAGGCAGGGGTGAAAGACGATTATCTCTGGGTTCATATTCCCATCGGCTTTCACCACATGATAGATAACCCGCGCACCGACTGGCGTTATCGCACCGAAGCCGATGCCGGCTTGAACGGGCGCAGCGTTCTTTATCCCAGCGGTAAAATCCTCGGTGGCTCGTCGTCCATCAATGCCATGATTTATCAGCGCGGGCAGGCGCAAGACTACGATCATTGGGCAGAACTTACTGGTGATGCAAGTTGGCGCTGGGATCAGGTTTTGCCTTTATTCAAGAAAACCGAAGATTATGTTGAAGGTGCAGATGCCCTGCATGGCGTCGGTGGTGACTGGCGCGTTGAGAAGCAAAAGTTCGGCTGGAAGATACTGGATGCCTTCCGCGATGCGGCTGCACAAAACGGCATACCCAAGATAAATGACTTCAATCGTGGTAATGGCGAAGAAGGCAGTGCTTACTTCGATATTAACCAAAAAAACGGTTTGCGCTGGAATACGGCAAAAGCTTTCCTGCGCACAATCATCCGCCGCGGCAATTTGGAAATCATGACGGGTTCGCAAGTGCAGCGTTTGATTATCCAAAAAACTGAGCAGGGGAATGTCTGTACCGGCGTTGAGTTTATCGGTGGCGGCAAGGAATGGACCGCGGATGTTTCACGTGAAACAATCCTGGCGGCAGGTGTTTTCGGATCGCCACAAATTCTGCAGCGATCTGGCATAGGCCCAACTACCTTGCTGCAACAGCATGGAATTAGTGTTCTACAAGAGACGCCTGGAGTAGGGGAGAATTTGCAGGATCATCTACCGTTACGCATGAGATTCAAGATCGCCAATGCCAAATCGCTGAACACAACAAACAAGAGTTGGCTGGCTATGGGTCTGGAATATATGGTCAAGAAGAATGGCCTAGTTTCCACTGTACCTTCACCATTGGGGGCAATGGTGCGCTCCGATGCATCGCAAGCTACCCCGAATCTTGGTTATCAAATTCAACCGTGGTCACAGGAATCTGTTGAAAGTCCGCTCGACTCCTTCGCAGCTTTCACCGCGAGCGTTAGTAATTTGAAGCCGACTGCACGTGGCCATGTACGGATTGCCGCAGCGGATGTCACTGTGCCACCGGTCATTACAACGAATTATCTGAGCACAGAGCAAGATGCCAATATTGCCTCTACCGCCATTCAATTGACGCGTAAAATTGTGGCTTCGTCGGCTTTGCAGCAGTATGCGCCGCAAGAAATCAATGCGGGCGAGGACTTGCAGCGCCTAGCTGGTGATATAGGTGCTGCGGGTGCAAATCCGGTTGGCACTTGCAAAATGGGAGCTGCCAGCGACCCTCTAGCCGTGGTGAATAGCGAGTTGAGAGTGACGGGTATTGCCGGTTTGCGTGTGGTGGATGCGTCCATCATGCCGTTGATTACGGCTGGCGATACTGGTGCCAGCACCATTTTGATAGCAGAAAAAGCCGCGAAACTGATACGAGCAGCAAAGCGTTAGCCTGCACAAAAGCAGGTGTTTATGGATAACTGGATGAAGCATGACTGATTACGTATTTCTGGCTGCGGCCGCATTTTTGGCCGGAATGATAGATGCGGTAGTCGGTGGCGGTGGCTTGATCCTGATTCCAGCTTTGTTTTCTACTTTCCCCACCGCTTCGATGGGGACTTTGCTTGGTACCAATAAGCTGGCGAGTGTTTGTGGTACCAGTGCTGCAGCTATCGGTTTTGCCCGTAGAGTGAAGCTGCAGTGGAGTACGGCAGCACCTGCCGCGATGGCCGCTTTTGCCTTTGCCTTCATCGGCGCCTTTACAGTTACGCAGATTCCCTCCGAGTTCATGCGCAAGCTGCTGCCTTTCATCCTAGTTGCAGTTGCCATCTACACCTATAAAAAGAAAGACTTCGGCAGCATCCATGCGCCCTTGCATATCGGCGGGAAAGAGAAGGGCATCGCGATTCTGGTTGGCGCGGGCATCGGCTTTTATGATGGATTCTTTGGGCCTGGTACTGGTAGCTTCCTGGTTTTCCTGTTTGTTCGCTTCTTTGGGTTCGACTTCCTTGGTGCATCGGCTGTGGCCAAGGTCGTTAATGTCGCTTGCAATATTGCCGCCATACTCTGGTTCGGCTATAGCGCGGAGTTGTTGTGGAAGCTAGCTGCCATCATGGCCGTATGTAATGTGCTGGGCTCCCTGATTGGTATCCGTCTGGCGATACGCCATGGCAGCGGATTTGTCCGCAAGATATTCTTGGTGGTAGTGTCGGCACTGATTTTGAAGACGGCCTACGACGCATTTCTTGCTTAATCCTCGGCAAGCTTTTGTTTCACGTGAAACAAAACGTGGCTTAATTTGTGGCTAAATTCGGGTTCCGGGGAAAATAAAGCAAAAAGACTTTATAATCTCGCCTCTGCTTAACGTCTCATCGAGGCGCACCCATGATCTTTCCTACCAAATTTGATGTCATCGTAGTCGGCGGCGGCCATGCCGGGACGGAGGCCGCCCTGGCTTCTGCTCGCATGGGGCAATCGACCCTTTTGCTTTCGCATAATATTGAAACGCTGGGGCAAATGTCCTGCAATCCATCCATCGGTGGCATAGGCAAAGGGCACTTGGTCAAGGAAGTCGATGCCATGGGCGGTGCAATGGCAATTGCCACCGATGAGGCAGGCATACAATTCCGTATTCTGAATTCGTCGAAAGGTCCGGCAGTCCGGGCTACCCGCGCACAAGCCGATCGTATTCTGTATAAGCAAGCCATCCGTTCGCGTCTGGAAAATCAGCCTAACCTGTGGTTGTTCCAGCAGGCAGTCGATGATCTGCTGGTAGAAGGCGATCGCGTGGTGGGTGCTGTGACACAAGCCGGTATTCAGTTCCGTGCACGTGCAGTAGTGTTGACCGCGGGTACTTTCCTCGACGGCAAGATCCATATCGGCATGAATAATTATTCGGCTGGTAGGGCAGGTGATCCGCCAGCGATTTCATTGTCGGCACGTCTGAAAGAATTGAAGCTGCCGCAAGGTCGCTTGAAAACCGGTACGCCGCCACGGATCGATGGTCGTTCTATCGACTTCTCCGTGATGCAGGAACAGCCGGGTGATCTGGATCCTATCCCTGTGTTTTCGGTGATGGGTTCGGTCGCTATGCATCCCAAGCAAATGCCTTGCTGGATTACGCACACCAATGAAAAAACCCACGATCTGATCCGTAGTGGTCTCGATCGCAGCCCGATGTACACCGGCGTGATTGAAGGTGTAGGTCCGCGTTATTGCCCATCTATTGAAGACAAGATACATCGTTTTGCCGGCAAGGAATCTCATCAGATCTTCCTTGAGCCAGAAGGCTTGACGACCAACGAATATTATCCAAATGGCATCTCAACCAGCTTGCCTTTCGATGTGCAACTGGCGCTGGTGCAATCGATGCGCGGGCTGGAACATGCGCATATCTTGCGTCCCGGTTATGCGATTGAATACGACTACTTTGATCCGCGCGGCTTGAAGACTTCGTTGGAAACCAAAGTGATCCAGGGCCTGTTCTTTGCCGGCCAGATCAATGGCACTACCGGTTATGAAGAAGCGGCAGCACAAGGCATGCTGGCCGGTATCAATGCCGCTTTGCAGACGCAAGAGCGCGATGCATGGACACCACGCCGTGACGAAGCATATCTCGGTGTGCTGGTCGACGACCTGATTACCAAGGGTGTGCTGGAGCCGTATCGCATGTTTACCAGCCGCGCCGAATACCGTTTGAGCTTGCGCGAAGACAATGCCGATATGCGTCTGACCGAAATCGGCCGCCAGTTAGGTTGCGTCGGCGATGCGCAATGGGCGATGTTTGAAACCAAGCGCGAAGCCGTTGCACGCGAGTTGGAACGCCTGCGTTCGACCTGGGTTAGCCCACGTATTCTGGCTGAAGCCGAAGCTGAACGCGTTTTAGGTAAAGGCATAGAACGTGAGTATGCACTCGCTGACTTGTTGCGCCGCCCGAACGTTAGCTACGAAACCTTGATGACCCTGAAGGGCATGGATGGCCAGGATCTGGGTGGTCCGGGCGTAGCGGAAGAGGCTGTGCGCGAGCAAGTTGAGATCCAGTTGAAGTACGCCGGTTACATCGATAGACAAGCCAAAGAAGTCGAGCGTCACGATTATTACGAGAATCTGAAGTTGCCGGCCGAGTTCGATTACATGGCGGTTAAAGGCTTGTCGATCGAAGTGCGTCAAAAGTTAACCAAGCAACGTCCGGAAACTCTGGGCCAAGCCTCGCGTATCTCTGGCGTTACACCAGCCGCTATTTCATTGATGCTGGTACATCTGAAAAAAGGCGGTTTCAAGGAATTCGCTGTATTACCACCTAACACTGAAGCTGCTGCATGAAGGTATTTGATCGTCCCGCATTAACCGTATTACTCGTTCAGGGTGCGCGTGATTTATCGTTGAACTTGAGCGAGGCGCAGATCACCAAGCTGATCGACTATCTGGCCTTGATGTCGAAATGGAATTCGGTTTACAACCTGACGGCCGTGCGCGATCCGGTGCAGATGGTCACGCAACATTTGCTGGATTCATTGGCAGCCGTATCTGCGTTTGCCAATGCGAAGCATGTATTGGATGTCGGTGCCGGCGGTGGCTTGCCTGGTATCGTGTTGGCAATCTGGGCGGCGGAAGCACAGCCTGAGATGCGCATCTCGATGATAGATACTGTACATAAAAAAACGGCTTTCCTGACGCAGGTAAAAGCCGAGCTGAGCTTAAGCAATGTTAGTGTGCATACTGCGCGTGTCGAGCAATGGCAGGCACCGCAGAAATTCGATGTGATTACCTCGCGTGCATTTGCCGAGTTATCCGACTTCATTATCTGGTCAGAACACTTGTTGGCAGACGGTGGCGAGTTCATCGCGCTCAAAGGTGTCGCACCTGATACCGAAGTGGCGCGTCTGCCGGCAGGATGGCAGGTGAGGGAAGTGCGTGCCTTGCACGTGCCGACGCTGCAAGCCGAGCGTCACTTGGTGTTCATTACAAGAGTTGCGTCATAAAGCAGGAATGCTTGTTGCATCGTAGGCAGTAGCGCTTAGTAATAAAAATTTCTGCCAGCTTCATTTTCAAAACAGCAGAAGTTTTTCTGATTGGCTTTGAGATTGATAGACCACTAACCAAAACGAGAATATGGCAAAAATATTTTGCGTCGCCAATCAAAAAGGTGGGGTCGGTAAAACCACCACAGCCGTCAACCTGGCAGCAGCACTTGCACAATTAAATCAACGCGTCTTGCTGGTGGATCTGGATCCGCAAGGTAATGCCACGATGGGTGCGGGGATCAACAAGTCGGAATTGAAGTCATCGATCTACGAAGTCTTGCTTGGCATGGCCGATGTAGTGACTGCGCGCGTGACTTCCGAAACGGGCAAGTTCGATGTGTTGCCGGCCAATCGTGAACTGGCTGGTGCAGAAGTGGAAATGGTTGAGTTGGACAATCGCGAAAAGCGTTTGAAAGATGCGCTCGCGGTGGTCGATGCAGAATACGATTTCATGCTGATCGATTGTCCGCCTGCATTGTCCATGCTGACCTTGAACGGCTTGTGCGCAGCGCATGGCGTCATCATTCCTATGCAGTGCGAATACTATGCGCTCGAAGGCTTGTCCGATCTGGTCAACACGATCAAGAAAGTCCATGCCAAGTTGAATACCGATTTGAAGATCATCGGCTTACTGCGCGTGATGTTCGATCCACGCATGACTTTATCGCAGCAGGTATCGTCGCAGCTTGAACAGCATTTCGGCGACAAGGTATTTAAAACCATCATCCCGCGCAATGTGCGTTTGGCAGAAGCGCCATCGTATGGCATGCCTGGCATTAATTTCGATCCGTCATCGAAAGGTGCGCAAGCGTACCTGACCTTCGGTGCCGAGATGGTTGAGCGTATCAAGACGATTTAAATATAACGAGGAAGAGAGCGCCTGTTGCGCCATCCTCATTAATCAAAGATGTGAGTCAGGAATTATGGTCACGAAAAAACAAAAAGGTTTGGGTCGCGGTCTGGAAGCATTGTTAGGTGGTGCTTCTGACTTCAATGAAGCGATTGCAGCGATACCGGGTGCGCCATCGACTTTGCAAGTGACGGACATGCAAGCTGGTAAGTATCAGCCGCGTACGCGCATGGATGAAGGCGCATTGAATGAGCTCGCCGCATCGATCAAGGCGCAAGGTTTGCTACAGGCAATTCTGGTGCGTCCGATCGCTTCGCATAACGGTCGTGATCGCTACGAAATCATCGCCGGTGAGCGTCGCTTCCGTGCGGCGCAACTGGCTGGTCTGACCGAAGTGCCGGTACTCGTCAAAGAAGTCGATGACGAAGCCGCCGCTGCGATGGCGTTGATTGAAAACATACAGCGCGAAGATTTGAATCCACTGGAAGAAGCGCAAGGCATACATCGTCTGATCGCCGATTTCAATTTTACGCACGAGCAAGCGGCGCATGCCGTCGGACGTTCGCGTAGTGCGGTTTCCAACCTGCTGCGTTTGTTGAACCTGGCGAAGCCGGTGCAAACCATGCTGATGGCGGGCGACATCGATATGGGCCATGCGCGCGCTTTGCTGGCGGTTGATGCCGCCACACAAATTAACTTGGCGAATCAGGTCGTCGCCAAACGCATGTCGGTACGCGAAGCTGAAAAATTGGTGGTGCGTTCTACATTGGAACAAGCTGCAGGCAATAAGCCACGTGCCAACGGCAAGGAAAAATCACGCGACATTACTCGTCTGGAAGAAGAGTTGTCGGATTTGCTGGCAAGCCAAGTTGAAATCAAACTGGGCGCGAAGAACAAGGGTCAGTTGGTGGTCGACTTTGCAGACCTTGATGCGCTGGACGGCATCATTGCCAAATTACGCGTTACAGCCTGAGTTGTCATTTAAGTAAATTACTTCCAGCCAATAATGCGCGAATAGTTAGCAGATCCTGTTCGTGCAGTTGGCTATCGCGGCGTTGTTCTGGTGCAACATGATGTTAAATGTTTGTTAAACATCGAATTTCCATATTGGCATAGCCGGGGCGCAATAATTCCTTCCACAAGGCGCAATTTGCAACGCGCCTACGTAGTTTTCACATAGCAAACGTTTGACGGTGGTGAAGGAAAGCCCTTATAATCCCGTGGCTTCATAGAAGCACGACTTAGTTTGTATTCACTCCAGTCCGAGTAGCTCGACCAAGAGGGTCGCCAAAGGACTGCACCATTTGGACCAGTATGCTGCCCGTCGTCCTCCTGCAACTCGCGACAACGGTAATTGCCAGCATCATTGCCGGTTTGATTGCCGGAATGCCGGCGCTGTATTCAGCGTTGTTGGGTGGGTTGTGCTGCGTGGTGCCGAATGCTCTGTTTGCGCTACGTCTATTTTCCGCTGCGCAAAAATCCGAGTCTGTTAATCCGATGACTTTTTTCATCGGAGAATTTATCAAGATTGCATTGACGATCGCATTGTTAGGCGCGGTCGTTTGGTTGTACCGCGATTTGAATTTGCTGGCGCTAGTCGCCGCGTTCATCGTGGCGCTGAAAAGTTACATAATCTTATTATTTAGGCACTGACATGGCGACTGATCACGCAGCACCGACGGCTTCCGAGTATATCGTCCACCATCTGGGGCATTTTTCTACCAAGCATCAAGACAAGATTGTCGATTTCTCGATCATCAATATAGATACCGTATTCTGGTCTATCTTTGCTGGTGTTATCGGTTGTCTCTTCATGTATCTCGCAGCACGCAAGGCAACATCCGGCGTACCTGGTCGTTTCCAGGCCGCGGTTGAAATGGTTGTTGAAATGGTCGACAACCAAGCCAAGTCCATCGTGCACGGCGATCGTTCCTTTATCGCTCCACTGGCATTGACAGTATTCGTCTGGGTTGCCCTGATGAACTCGCTGGATTTCTTGCCAGTCGATATGTTCTCTGCATTCTTCCACGCAGTTGGCTGGGATAGCTTGATCTCGCATCACCGTGTTGTACCTACCGCCGATTTGAACGGCACCATGGGTATCGCACTCGGCGTATTCGCGCTGATGATCTATTACAACTTCAAAATCAAAGGCGCAGGCGGCTTCATTCATGAACTGTTCGCTGCTCCGTTTGGTATCTGGCTTGCACCGTTCAACTTACTGTTGAACATGATCGAATTCGCGGCGAAAACAGTGTCCCTGGCGATGCGGTTGTTCGGCAACATGTATGCTGGCGAATTGTTGTTCCTGTTGATTGCATTGCTGGGCTCGACCGCGACTGCGTTCGGTTTCTTCGGTCATGTAGTGGCAGGCACGATGTGGGCTATCTTCCACATCCTGATCGTCTTCTTGCAGGCGTTCATTTTCATGATGCTGACTCTGGTATATATCGGTCAGGCGCATGAATCGCATTGATGGATGTAAGTAATTAAGCTTTTTGGTTTTTTGATTTAACTTTTTGATTTAACTTTAACTTTGAAGGAATTGTCATGACTGATCTCTCATTTGTAGCGCTGGCTTGTGGTTTGATTATTGGTCTGGGCGCAATCGGCGCTTGTATCGGTATCGCTATCATGGGTGGCAAATACCTTGAGGCTTCTGCTCGTCAACCAGAATTGATGAACACATTGCAAACCAAAATGTTCCTGTTGGCTGGTCTGATCGATGCTGCGTTCCTGATCGGTGTTGGTATCGCTATGTTGTTCGCATTCGCTAATCCGTTCATCGCTAAGTAATTCGGTCGTTGACCGGTTTCACGCTGAAAATATTTTCAGCACACGATACTTAGAGAAGGAATTACCATGAACTTAAATGCAACTTTGATTGCGCAGTTCGTGGTCTTCTTCATCCTGGCAGGTTTCACGATGAAATTCGTGTGGCCGCCACTGATGAATGCGCTCGATGAGCGCGCCAAGAAGATCGCGGATGGTTTGGCTGCGGCCGAACGTGGCAAGTCTGATCTGGCTGCCGCTGAAAAGCGTGCCCAGGCAGAATTGACATCAGCGCAAGAAGCAGGTCAAAAGCGTATCAGCGATGCTGAGAAGCGCGGCCAGAGCATTATTGAAGAAGCCAAAAAAACCGCCGCTGAAGAAGCTGCGCGTATTTTGGCAACAGCAAAAGCAGATGCTGATCAGCAAGTAACTCAAGTTCGCGAAGCATTGCGTGACCAAGTTGCTACCCTTGCAGTTAAAGGCGCTGAGCAAATTCTGAAACGCGAAGTCAATGCTGCTGTCCACGCTGATCTGTTGAACCAACTGAAAGCCGAGCTGTAATCATGGCCGAACTCGCAACGATTGCCCGTCCTTACGCCGAAGCTCTGTTCCGTGTGGCGAAAGCCGCTGATTTGAACAGCTGGTCCGAGTTGGTTTCCGAAATGGCACAGGTTGCTGCGAATCCCGATGTGTATGCATTGGCGCACAACCCTAAAGTCTCGGAAGACTTGATCAGCAGCACGTTCATCTCGGCGCTTAAATCGCCGGTTGGCGCTGAAGCGAAAAACTTCATCAACATGCTGGTGCAAAACGACCGCTTGACGCTGTTGCCGGAAATCGCGACGCAGTTCCACGCATTGAAAAATGCGCAAGAAGGCGCTGCTGACGCAGAAATCGTCAGCGCGTTTGAACTGTCGTCAGCGCAGTTGACCGAGCTGGTCGCAACGCTGGAAAAGAAATTCGGCCGCAAGCTTAACCCGACAGTCGCCGTAGATGGCGCACTGATTGGTGGTGTGCGCGTCGTTGTCGGTGATGAAGTGCTCGACACCTCGGTGCGCGCGAAACTGCAACAGATGCAAGTTGCGTTGACTGCGTAATCGTCGCCCGGGCCCCTAGCCTAAGCTACAGAGAAAAATTTTAGGAGTTTATATGCAACTCAACCCGTCTGAAATCAGCGAACTGATCAAGAGCCGGATTCAAGGGCTCGGCGACACAGCTGAGATTCGCAATCAAGGCACGGTCATTTCCGTGTCCGACGGTATCTGCCGCATCCACGGTCTGTCTGACGTTATGCAAGGCGAGATGCTGGAGTTTCCAGGCAACACGTTCGGCCTCGCGCTGAACTTGGAGCGTGACTCCGTCGGTGCCGTTATCTTGGGTGAATACGAACACATCTCCGAAGGCGATACAGTTAAATGTACTGGTCGCATTCTGGAAGTGCCAGTTGGTCCTGAACTGTGTGGCCGTGTGGTCAATGCATTGGGTCAACCTATCGACGGTAAAGGTCCAGTCAACGCTAAGTTGACCACCCCTATCGAAAAAATCGCTCCAGGCGTTATCGCACGTCAATCCGTTGATCAACCGATGCAAACCGGTATCAAGGCTATTGACGCGATGGTACCTATCGGTCGCGGTCAACGTGAGTTGATCATTGGCGATCGTCAAACTGGTAAAACAGCTGTTGCGATCGATGCGATCATCAACCAAAAAGGCCAAGGCGTAACGTGTATCTACGTTGCTATCGGTCAAAAAGCATCGTCGGTCAAAAACATCGTTCGCTCGCTGGAACAACACGGCGCGATGGAATACACAATCGTTGTTGCTGCTACAGCATCTGAATCGGCTGCTATGCAGTTCGTTTCGGCATACTCCGGCTGCGCAATGGGCGAATACTTCCGCGATCGCGGTGAAGATGCGCTGATCGTGTATGACGATTTGTCGAAACAAGCTGTTGCGTACCGTCAAGTTTCCTTGCTGTTGCGCCGTCCACCAGGCCGCGAAGCGTTCCCTGGCGACGTGTTCTATCTCCACAGCCGTTTGCTCGAACGCGCAGCACGTGTTAACGCCGACTACGTCGAAGCGTTCACCAAAGGCGCAGTTAAAGGCAAAACCGGTTCGTTGACAGCATTGCCTATCATCGAAACGCAAGCAGGCGACGTTTCCGCATTCGTTCCAACCAACGTAATTTCGATTACCGACGGTCAGATCTTCTTGGAAACATCCTTGTTCAACGCTGGTGTACGTCCTGCGATTAACGCTGGTATCTCGGTGTCGCGCGTTGGTGGTGCAGCTCAAACTAAAGTCATCAAGGGCTTGTCCGGCGGTATCCGTACCGATTTGGCGCAATACCGTGAATTGGCAGCGTTTGCGCAGTTTGCTTCCGACCTCGATGCTTCGACCCGCAAACAACTGGACCGCGGTGCTCGCGTAACAGAATTGTTGAAACAGGCTCAGTACGCACCATTGTCGACTTCGTTGATGGCGGTTTCGCTGTTCGCGGTCAACAAAGGTTACTTCGATGACCTCGAAGTTAAACGTGTACTCGCATTCGAAGCAGGTCTGCACGGTTTCATGAAGTCCAGCCACGCAGCATTGCTGCAAAAAATCGAAGACACCAAGAAGCTCGAGAAAGACGACGAAGCTGTATTGGCTGCTGCGATTGCTGATTTCAAAAAATCGTTCTGATTCTGGGGCTATAAGGAGTAACAACTCATGGCTTCAGGCAAAGAGATACGTGGCAAGATCAAGAGCGTAGAAAATACGAAGAAGATCACCAAGGCGATGGAAATGGTCGCTGCATCCAAAATGCGTAAAGCGCAAGACCGGATGCATGCGGCACGTCCTTACAGCGACAAGATTCGCAATATCGCTGCGAATCTGTCGCAAGCCAATCCGGAATATACGCATCCGTTTCTGGTGAAGTCTGATGTGTCGAAAACGGTAGGCTTCATTATCGTGACGACTGACAAGGGTTTGTGCGGCGGTATGAACACAAACTCCTTGCGCATCGTGACTACCAAGTTGCGCGAACTGGAAGCAGAAGGCAAGAAAGTCGAAGCAGTTGCTATCGGTAACAAAGGTTTGGGCTTCCTGAATCGTATCGGCGCGCGTGTCGTGTCGCATGCGGTACAAATCGGCGACACCCCGCATCTGGACAAGTTGATTGGTCCAGTCAAGGTGATGCTCGATGCGTATCAGGACGGCAAGTTGGACGCGGTATACGTTGTCTACACCAAGTTCATCAACACGATGAAGCAAGAGCCAATGATGGAGCAATTGCTGCCATTGGCTACTGACAGGTTGAAGGCAGATGAAGGTTCGCTGGCATGGGACTACATCTACGAACCTGACGCGCAAACCGTGATCGATGAATTGTTGGTGCGTTACGTTGAAGCGCTGATTTTCCAAGCTGTTGCTGAAAACCTCGCGTCCGAGCAATCGGCACGTATGGTGGCGATGAAGTCGGCAAGCGACAACGCAGGTAGCGTGATTAGCGAATTGAAGCTGGTCTATAACAAGACGCGTCAAGCAGCGATTACGAAAGAACTTTCCGAAATCGTCGCCGGTGCGGCTGCGGTTTAATTCGATTGCTGGACGGCGTAGCAATACGCTGTCCTCAACAACCAGATTTTAAATTTTATATATTGAAGGAACGAAAATGGCTGATGGCAAAATCGTTCAGTGTATCGGCGCGGTGGTGGACGTTGAATTTCCCCGCAATGCGATGCCTAAGATTTACGATGCCTTGAAGATGGCAGGCTCCGAACTGACGCTGGAAGTTCAGCAACAGTTGGGTGACGGTATTGTTCGTACCATTGCGCTCGGTACATCCGACGGTTTGCGTCGCGGCATGATCATTCAAAACACCGGCAATCCAATCACCGTACCAGTCGGCAAAGCAACACTCGGCCGCATCATGGACGTGTTGGGTAACCCTATCGACGAATGCGGTCCTGTGAGCCACGAGCGCACAGCATCGATTCACCGCAAAGCTCCAGCGTACGACGAATTGTCGCCATCGCAGGACTTGCTGGAAACAGGTATCAAGGTTATTGACTTGGTTTGCCCGTTTGCAAAAGGCGGTAAAGTCGGTCTGTTCGGTGGCGCGGGTGTTGGTAAAACCGTGAACATGATGGAACTGATTAACAACATCGCTAAAGCACACAGCGGCTTGTCCGTGTTTGCTGGTGTTGGTGAACGTACTCGTGAAGGTAATGACTTCTACCACGAGATGGCTGACGCGAAAGTAGTTGATCTGGAAAACCCAGAGAACTCCAAAGTAGCAATGGTCTACGGTCAAATGAATGAACCACCAGGTAACCGTCTGCGCGTTGCGTTGACCGGTCTGACCATGGCTGAAGCGTTCCGTGACGAAGGTAAAGACGTGTTGTTCTTCGTCGATAACATCTATCGCTTCACATTGGCTGGTACCGAAGTATCCGCGTTGCTGGGTCGTATGCCTTCCGCTGTGGGTTATCAACCTACATTGGCTGAAGAAATGGGTCGTCTGCAAGAGCGTATTACATCGACCAAAACTGGTTCGATCACATCGATCCAAGCCGTCTATGTTCCAGCGGATGATTTGACCGATCCATCGCCAGCAACCACGTTTGCTCACTTGGATTCCACCGTTGTTCTGTCGCGTGACATCGCATCGCTTGGTATTTACCCAGCGGTTGATCCACTCGATTCGACATCACGTCAATTGGATCCATTGGTCGTTGGTCAAGATCACTACGACACAGCGCGTGCTGTTCAAGGTACTTTGCAACGCTACAAAGAATTGCGCGACATTATCGCGATTCTGGGTATGGACGAACTGGCACCAGAAGACAAACTGCTGGTCGCACGTGCTCGTAAGATGCAACGTTTCCTGTCGCAGCCATTCCACGTTGCTGAAGTATTTACCGGCGCACCAGGTAAATACGTTTCGCTGAAAGATACGATCAAGGGCTTCAAAATGATTGCATCGGGCGAACTCGATCACTTGCCAGAACAAGCGTTCTACATGGTAGGTACCATCGAAGAAGCAATCGAAAAAGCGAAAAAACTCAACTAATCGTTGAGCAGCTTACGTACTGTTTAATCACAGTGCGTAAGCTGCAAGTTCGTATCGGTCCTTGTATCGATCTTTGGACGAATGAATAAGGTTTAACATGGCACACACAATGCGCGTAGACGTGGTTTCCGCCGAAGAAGAAATCTTCTCCGGCGAGGCAGAATTTGTCGCGCTGCCGGGTGAGTCGGGCGAGCTCGGGATTTTGCCGGGACATACGCCTTTGATCACACGCATCCGACCAGGTGCGGTACGCATCAAGATTGCAGGCCAGGCTGAAGATGAATTTGTCTTCGTCGCAGGCGGCATTCTGGAAGTGCAACCGCATGCAGTGACGGTTTTGGCCGACACCGCGATCCGTGGTGGCGATCTGGATGAAGCCAAGGCAGCGGAAGCTAAACGATTGGCCGAAGAAGCACTGGTCAATAAAGAATCGAAAATCGACTACGCACAAGCACAGGCTGAATTGGCCAGCGCGATTGCACAGTTGGCGGCGATTCAAAGATTGCGTCAAAAACGTTAATCTGCAAATCCCGCATACAATAAAGGGCAGCTTAGGCTGCCCTTTTTGTTTTTTGAAAAAAGAAAAATCATGAACCAGAATCCACAAGTCATTACCAAATTACTGGCCGAGTCCCGCGTGATCGCGGTAGTTGGCTTGTCGCCCAAGCCAGACCGTCCTAGTCATGAAGTCGCTGATTATCTGCAGCGCCACGGCTATCGCATTATTCCGATTAATCCTGCGAGTGCAGGCACTCACATACTCGGTGAGCATTGTTACGCAACCTTGACGCAGGCAGCGGCCGCATTGGCCGAGCAACAGACCAGGATTGATCTGGTCGACATTTTCCGCAAATCCGAATTGGTCGGACCGATAGTGGATGAAGCAATTGCGATCCGAGCCCGAGGTGTGTGGCTGCAAATTGGCGTCATCAATGAAGCCGCGACCGACAAGGCACGTGCTGCCGGCCTCGATGTAGTGGCAGACCGCTGTACCAAAATAGACCACGCAATATGGCGCAGAGCAAGCTAACCGGAGATAAACATGGCCAACGTCCAGCAATCGTTCCGTGCAGATAAGAAGCAAAAAGTTGCAGATGCCGCCGCGGCAGAAAAGCCGCTATCCAGCGGTGAAAAGGAGCAGGACAAATTGCTGGTCGAACAGCAAGCGCTGCAAATCGCCGAGCTACAGGAAATAATCTATGCCGAGCGCAAGCACAAGATATTGATAGTGCTGCAGGGCATGGATACCTCGGGCAAGGACGGCACGGTACGCGGCGTGTTTGGCCAGATCGATCCGCTAGGCGTGAGTAGCGTCGCATTCAAGGCACCGACCGCAGAAGAAAAGGCTCATGATTTTCTGTGGCGCGTACACAAGCAAGTGCCAGGGCAGGGCGAGTTTACGATCTTTAATCGCAGCCATTATGAGGATGTACTGATCACGCGCGTGCATGACTGGATAGACGACAAGGAATGCAAGCGTCGCTATCAACATATCCGTGACTTCGAACGCATGTTGAGTGAAACCGGTACTGTGATTATGAAGTTCTTCCTGCACATCTCCAGTGATGAGCAAAAGAAACGCCTGGAAGAACGGATTGCGGATCCAGACAAGCATTGGAAATTTGATCCAGCTGACTTGGAAGAGCGTAAATACTGGGATGCTTACCAAGCTCAGTATGAAGAAGTCATTCGCGAGACGGACGCCGATCATGCGCCTTGGTATGTAATCCCGGCGGATTCCAAGCCCCATCGCAATTTGGTCATCAGCAGCATCGTGCTGGAAAGACTGATGAAACTGAAGCCGGCATTTCCGCCCGGCAATTCAGCGTTTTCAAAGTTGAAAGTTGTTTGACGAAAAAGCGACAGAATCAGGTGCATAAAGTACCTATCTCGTCGCTACGGCAGCATTCTCATTGACCTTCAAAATGAGAATCAATATCATTTGATCTGTTCAGCCCTGCCTGAACATTGCCAGCCATTTGTACTCCTGCTTCGACCAGTGTCTCTGCGGACTAGCCAGCGCAAACATTGACCTTAGCACTCGGAGAAACCAGAAATGGCCCGCATCGCCCGTCGTAGTAATCCTCTTATTTCCCCTCGCTTGAAATGTGCGGCTGCCGTTGCGCTCGCAGTGATGGCAATGCCTATCTATGCGCAACAAGCGCAGCCGGCCAGCGATACCACCACGCTGGATGCGATTCAGGTCAGTAGTGATTTACTCGGAACCGGTTTGGAAAACAGCGTGAAACGCTATGCGGGTGCACGTACTGTTGTTAAAAAAGAAGAGATAGAAAATTCCGGTGCCTCCAACATCAGCGATGTGATGCGTCGTATCCCTGGCGTGCAAGTCAGCGACAACTCCGGCAGTGCAGGTAGTGCAATTTCACTCAACATTGGTATCCGTGGTTTGGCTGGGCGCTATTCGCCACGTTCCACCATTCTGCTCGATGGCATTCCTATGGCGAATGCGCCTTATGGCCAACCACAACTATCGTTTGCACCAGTCAGTCTGAATAATATTGAATCGATAGACGTAGTACGCGGCGGTGGCGCGGTGCGTTATGGACCGCAAAACGTAGGCGGCATTATCAACTTCAAGACGCGCGCGATCCCAACTACAGCGGAAGCTGTAGGCGATGTCACGGTACGTCAGAATGATTACAGCAAAGGCGGCAGCAATACGCAGTACAGCGCGTTTGCGGGTAAGCAGTTGGATAATGGTTTGGGCTTTGCCTTGCTGTACTCGGGCATGAGCGGAAGCGATTGGCGTGTAGGTAGTGATGAGAAGGTCAATGATCTGGCGCTGAAGTTCCGCTATGAACTGAGTCCGACGTCAGAAATTTACGGAAAATTTTCTTACTATGATGTTGTTTCCAGAACGCCTGGAGGTTTAACCGCCGCGCAATACAACGCTGATCCATTCCAGAATACGCGTCCGCATGATCGGTGGACTGGTAATAGAAAAGGAGTGGATGTTGGATACATCAATACGATATCTGATACGCAGGAATTTGAGATTCGGACTTTCTATAATGACAGTTCTCGCGAAAGTATCTTATCCAATACTACTGGCAATACACCGGCGACATTGGCACATCAACCACGTACTTATCAGGTCTTCGGAATTGAACCTCGATATACACAACGTTTCAATGTAGGTAATACAGTGAATGATGTAACCGTTGGCTATCGTTATATTCGTGAGCGAGGCGATGACCGTACCTTCGACGAAACGTTTGCAACGGGGGCTATTGGTACGCAAGGAATCTTGGCGAACTCTACAGATGCGAACGCGGTATACGTTGATAATAAAATCGCATTTGGAGCATGGCGCATTACTCCAGGAATTCGCTTTGAACATATCAATTCTGAGCGCAAGAATCAGGTGTCGGGGGCAAAATTTGAGGTGTCGAACCAAAAGGCATTGCCATCGTTGAATGTTGCGTATTTGTTGACCCAGGATGTGACTCTGTTTGCCAATTACGGCACGTCATTTGGTGTAGTCCAGAATACGCAATTAAATGCACAGACACTTGGTAATCCACTTCTGCCCGAACTTGCAAAAACTATTGAGGCTGGTGCACGTTGGAAGAGCAAGAGTTTCTCTGCTGAGCTGACAGCATTTAATATACGTTTTGATAATCAGATTTTGCAGGTTCCAGGCGTATCGCCAACAACTTTCAGGAACATTGGTGCAACGGATCATAAAGGTATAGAGGCAGCAACTGACTATACGTTTGATAAGTCGGGAAGATTCGCCGGGTTGAATGTTTATGCGAATTACACGTATACCTATGCGAAGCAAGAAGCCGGTTCTAATGCAGGTAAGGAAGTTCCATTCTATTCGCGCAATACGGATACTGTCGGCATGCGATATGACACAGGACCATGGGGTTTTAATCTATCCAGCACGCATCAAAGCCGTCAGTTTGCAGATGACGCCAATACGATTGTAGATCCGACAGGTGATGCAGCGATTGGTGTGATCCCTGGGTTTCGCTTATGGAATGCGCAAGCTAGCTGGAAGGTGCCAAATAAAAAAGGCCTAGAGATACTTGCTGGGGTTAACAACTTGACCGACAAACGTTATTTCACTCGGACTACGGATAGCAATAAGGGTAAATTGGTTGGTGCACCGCGCATGATTTATGTACAAGCGCGTCTGGCTTTCTAAATTATCTGGTTTGTCATACTTCCTTTAAAAAAGGCCGGTCGTTGTGACCGGCCTTTTTATTGTGTCAGGTATCGCGTGGTAGTTTTGCGGGTTTAAGCTTGCTCAAGAAAGAAGCCAACTCTATCGGTAGAGGAAAAACGATGGTCGTGTTTTTATCAGCGCCGATCACGGTCAGCGTTTCCAGATAACGCAGTTGAATTGCCTGCGGTTCTTGTGCAAGGATTTTGGCTGCTTCGAATAACTTTTCTGAAGCTTGCAATTCGCCTTCAGCATGAATGACTTTGGCGCGCCGTTCGCGCTCTGCTTCTGCCTGTCTGGCGATGGCCCTGATCATGGATTCAGTCAGATCGACTTGCTTGATCTCGACATTGGCAACCTTGATACCCCATGAGTCGGTTTGCACATCCAGTGACTCTCTAATGTCTTGATTCAGTTTTTCACGCTCAGCCAGCATATCGTCCAAAGTGTGCTTACCCAATACGGAGCGCAACATGGTTTGTGCCAACTGACTCGTTGCGTTTAGATAATCCTCCACTTGAATGATCGCCTTCTGCGGATCAAGGATGCGGAAGTACACGACTGCACTGACTTTCACGGATACGTTATCGCGCGAGATGACATCCTGAGTCGGCACTTCTAGCACGACAGTACGCAAATCGACGCGCACCACTTGTTGGATCAATGGAACGATAATGACCAGCCCCGGGCCTTTTACCTTCCAGAAGCGTCCCAAGGTGAAGACGACGCCGCGCTCATATTCTCGGAAAATATTGATAGCGGAGAAGAGGAAAACAACGACCGCAAGGGCAAGTAGAAGTGGAAACAAATGTAGGTCGGAGAACATGATGAATCTCCTTTCTTCAATTGCTTGGGTAATGATGGCGCGTGGCAATTGCGCGAGACCAAATACTCAGCGATTCCTATCATTCATAGTAGGCATTTTTGCCAGAATGTCTATCAAGACATATCTGGCATACAGAGCGTTTTTGAAGATATGGTTGGCGAGGATTGCTTGCCTATGAGTACTTCAGATTTGGTGGCGACAAGAGGTTGCTAAAGCCTTGTGTTCTTATATCGACCACATGAACCAAAGGCCGGCGAACAAGGCTCCGACGCTGGTCATGACCGCAATCGTGCGTATCGTATGCAACTGCGTCCACAGCAGCAAGCCTGTAAGAGAAAGCAAAATCAAACTGCCGGCGATCGTGTCGGACAGCAATACCCAGAATGCGCTGACGCCGATAGACATGTGCAGGCGCGTCAATGTGCCGATAGGTGTGGCGTCGATTTGATCCAGTTTGACGTAGTGATTCCCGACAAAGTATTCCGCCGATAAGCCACCTCCAGGACGGTTCAAGGCGATCGTCCAGCGTTCGGGTTGCTGTACGTCATGACCGCTCCAGACGACAGTTTTAGCCGGTTGCGATTTCAATACCGGCGGCGCGATTGGAGTAAACTTCAATTCTTCCTGCAGCCAACTGGACATGGCTTCCGGATTGGAAAAACTGTGTGGCAGTGTTAACTGCACCGTCGTTACTACGGTTTTTTCGATAGGGACCTTCAGGATGGCACTGAGATAGCCCCCTGAATGCCCGGACACAGGTTATGCGTTATCTTTACGCATAG
>JAZJXV010000046.1:0-3806 GCA_040390795.1 Pseudomonadota bacterium
CCTTCGTTCTGTTTTAGACATTATCAATTGTCTAGTAGAACGGGTGAAGTCCAGTTTGTCCCTTGCTTGGACGCCACCCCTGCACGTCTTTATCAATATCGATGCGAACAACTTTATACGGGGCAAGGAAGCCGTCTTCAATACCTTGCTTGAGCGTATATGTGTATACCGGATCGCCAAAGTAATAGATGCTGGATACGTCCTTGGTTTCTTTCGGCGTGGCGGTCAATCCTACATGCGTCGCGGATGAAAAATAGGACAAAATTTCGCGCCATGCGGAATCCTCCGCCGCACTACCGCGATGACATTCATCAATCACGATCAAATCGAAGAAGTCTGGTGAGAACTGCTTGTAAATGTTTTGCTCTTCTTCGCTACCTGTCACTGCCTGATAGAGAGATAAATAAATTTCATAGCTCTTGTCGATCTGGCGCTTACTAATCTTTGTCATCGCCGCACCGAACGGCTTGAAGTCATTATTTTTAGTCTGGTCGACAAGAATGTTGCGATCCGCAAGAAACAGAATTCGCTTCTTGGTACCCGACTTCCACAAACGCCAGATGATTTGAAATGCGGTATAGGTCTTGCCTGTACCCGTGGCCATCACCAACAAAATGCGTTGCTGATTTTTTGCTACTGCTTCGATCGTATTGTTAATAGCCGAGGTTTGGTAATAACGCGGTGCTCGCCCCATCCCGTCATCGTAATATGGCATTTCTACGGTATGTCGTGCAGTGGCTGCTTCTAAACCTTTCCATTCGCAATAGCGCTGCCATAACTGCGTCGGCGAAGGGAATGCATCCAACGTGAGTTCCTGCTCCGTCTTCTCAGCCAGTCCTGTGCGATCGTGGAGTAAAAAACCGTCGCCATTAGAACTAAACACAAAAGGCACGCCAAGCGTTTCCGCATAATTTAAGGCCTGCTGCATGCCTGCGCCAATACTGTGGCTGTTGTCCTTTGCCTCAATCACTGCAAGCGGAATATTCGATTTGTAATACAAGATGTAATCAGCCCGCTTCAACTCACCCCGGGTATGCAGCTTGCCACGTACGATAATTCGCCCTTTAGTGAAGCTGACCTCTTCGCGAATTTGAGTATGGAGATCCCAACCAGCACGGGTGACTGCAGGCGTGATGTACTTCGAACAGATATCGCGTTCAGAGAGGGGTTTCTTCTCAGTCATAGACAGGGCATATTCTTATATTTTTACGTTCGAGGGAGTTACTAATTCGAATTGTTCTTATAACAACGCAAGTACGAGTAAGGCCATCATGTGCTGTGAATGAGCACAGTGATTTAATTGCGAAGTAACTTCTAATTGGGTGAATAAGTCTGACTTGAAGTATTCAGTTCTTGTCCCCAGCATATAAAAAGGGTTACCGGCTTTCGCAAGCAACACTTTCTTTTGCAAGTCACAGTGTCATCAATTTAATGAGCGTTTGAATATTATTTTTTTTCGTAATCTTTAAACTTTCTACCATTGCAAACAATTTGCAAAAGCCATTTGAGCAAATGCCCAACCATCACAAAAGGCTCAAAAAATATTTTCACGTCATTTTTGGCAATTGCCCATATTTCGCTGGCTTTCATTTTCACCCCTCATTGCCTTCGCAATAATTTACCTGCAGCCGCTACCTTAACTTATGCAACAAATCCAATGTTGGATCATGAATGATTAATATTTGGAGCCTGGATGGCGGAAGCTAATAGTCGTTCAAAAGCACTCCCATCTCTTCGCGTAAGGTTTGGCACGTATCGAGAATATACCCTGAACAGCATCTCTGTCGTGGTATGCCCTAGTTGTCGCGCAATCCACTCAGGATTTTCACTCGCACCTAACCAAAGCGTAGCTGCAGTGTGTTTTGTTTGATATGCCCGACGTTTGGCCAATCCTAGATGGCTTAATAACGGATACCTGAGAAGAATCTAACAATTATCGAGTTCGATTCGTTATTTATACGCTCAATCCTTGCTTTATGTATCCAGTCGGATACAATGAGGCATGAACGAAATTCACAGCACAGAAGAATTTAATAAATGGTTGTCAGGATTAGCGGATTTTACCGCTAGAGCAAAGATATTGGTGCGCATCGACCGTGCTAAGCTAGGCAATTTTGGCGACGCTGAGTCGGTCGGTGATTCTATTTTTGAGATGAGGATCGATTTCGGTCCTGGATACAGGGTCTACTACGTCAGGGATGGTCGAATCGTCTATATCTTGCTTAATGGTGGCGATAAATCGACACAGAAGACTGATATAAAAAATGCCAAGAAGTTATGGAAAGAAATTCAGAAGGAGCAATCATGAAAACTACGACATTTGACGCGGCAAAATTTCTCGAAAGCGAAGAAGCAATCGCGGCCTACATTAATGCCGCAATCGAAGAAGAAGATGAGGACGTGCTCATGGCTGCTCTTGGGAATGTGATTAGAGCAAAAGGCATTGCTCAAGTAGCATCTGCTGCCGGCCTTGGTCGTGAAAGTTTGTACAAAGCTCTCGCCCCTGGTGCAAAGCCACGTTACGAGACAATTTCAAAACTTACGCGTGCACTTGGTTTGCATCTTGCCGTAACTGCATAAAACCGACAAATAAGCCAAATCTAGAGTTTGAAATAAGCCGCCCGCGAGAAGATATCAATCTTGCGCTAGCAAGATACAAGGATTGGAAAAATCATGGTTAACTCGAACGAACGCACCGGATCAAATTTCGACGATTTCTTGAAGAGCGGCGGCATTTATGAAGAAGTCACTGCGAAAGCATTAAAACGCGCATTAACTGAACAGTTGAGTGACGCCATGGTGACTAAGCCCATTACCAAAGTCGAGATGACTAAAGTCTCACCTATTGAATAAAGTATGCGTGCACTTGGTTTGCACCTTGCCGCGACTTAATAAATTCTAGTCAATCCAAAATTGAAAACAGCCCACAACCATAATATGTGCGGGCAATTTAACGTTGGATTAATTCAGTGATGGTTGCGTATTGCGTCATCGAGGTCACCCTTATCCAGATTGCACACGCGACCAATGGATATTGGCAAATAATTTTGCTTACGATGTAATACAGACGCAGTTCTTTTGGGGCATTTTGGCCGATTTTTACAGAGGTTTTATGACTCACATGCACAATCCGCCGCAGCCTGGCATAGTACTTAGAGAATATCTAGGCGACATTACCGTGACGGCTGCCGCCACACATCTAGGTGTTGGCCGCATAACCCTTCAACGTGTGATATCAGGTGCTACGCGCATTTCGCCCGACATGGCATATCGCCTTGGGTCTGCTTTTGGTACCAGCCCTGAACTGTGGGCAGGCATGCAATTGCAATACGATTTATCCCAGGCCGAAAAAATCAAACGACCGAGGATAGAGCGTATTTCGGCACCGTTAACTTGATAGCTCGTAAAAAACTCACTCGTTTGCTTTGGGCGCCAATAGGGAATACTCCAGACAGAAGGAAATTATGGATAAGAAAATTACGTGGCGTGGAGTAAAGATCGTCAAGCGCACTGAAAAAATATCGCCTGCACCTATGATTTTGAAGGGTGAAGCTGGAATCCCACCATAGCTTTTCAAAAGGATGGAGCTTGAATAAAAGGTAAGTCCTATTTAATATTTGAAACTAAAAAACCGACTTAAATTTGCATTGACAGCACTGTTTGCAAAGCGCGTTACACTGATAATTTTAAACGACACGGTATCCAAGATGGCAACTAATTTAGTAGTGAGAAACATTGACGAAAGCATTGTGTGGAATTACCAGCATTTAGTAGACAGCTGATTTCCGTCTACGATGTGCGGTTTC
>JAZJXV010000047.1:0-3062 GCA_040390795.1 Pseudomonadota bacterium
CCGACGCCGTCGTGCAGATCCTGCGAAATACGGTGACGTTCCAGGGCTAATGCCAGAGCAACTTCATTTTGAATCGGGCCGTAGTCCGTGTCCGGCCCAAAAACAGAGGATGACTGGAAGTCAGATGTTGGGCCGGCAAAGCTTGAGGTCAAACTGAGTTTGCGCGTCACCAGGTACCAAATGACAATGACACACGCCGCGTACACGTAATCGGAGCCGGTAGCGTAGTTCTTGAATTGGGGTGTTATCAGGATATGGTCAAGGCCCAGGCCAAAACCGGCGAGACATCCCGCCAGAATGAGCCAGCCTCGGGGGCCATTAATGCCATGCATTTTGTTAGCAATGACAGCGGTCAGCCACGCGGCTGCGGCAAGATTTACGGCTGTCCAGACCTGATAGGCCAGGATCTGATTTGCCCTGTTTGAAGGGTCATCCGCATAAGCGCCGTACGACTGATACCAGTCCAGCACGGCAATGCCGATAACAGCTTGTGCTACCAGTATCAGGCATGGCCGGAGGTTTGTAACACCCGAGCAAGCCAGCAGTACAAAGCCAATACCCACGATCGACAGTTGGTAAAGCAAGTGCGCAGCGTAAGCAGAATAGGCGGAAAACGCCCGCGCAGCGATAGGCGCCGTGAGTGACAGGGTGAATGACTCGGTTACCAGCAAATAGAGCAGCCACACGACGGCTGTCATGCTCATGGCCAGGTCGGGCAATTTAAGGCGGGTTGGCCGGGCAGTTTTGAACGCAAGCATTGAAATCGCTGCGCTGACCATGCCGCCAGCCAATACCGAGACGTCTTGACCTGTAGTAAACATGGCTGAGCCTAAATCAGCCCGCGATGGGCGGCAGAACTGACGGCCTGGGCACGGTTATGGACATGCAGCTTGCCATAAATATGCTTGATATGGGTGTTGACCGTTTCGGCACTGATCTTGAGTTTTGAGCTGATTTCCACGCTGGTGTAGCCGGCTGTGATCATCGTCAGAACACATTTCTCTCGCTCGGATAACTGGTCTTTCTGGTGCCCATGCTCGGAGGACGAAACACCTTCGGCTGAGCTTTGCAGTTTCCGTAGAAGGCGCCGGGCAAGATTGGGCGTGATCGATGCGCCGCCGTTCACAACCTGAAGCACAGCCTCCGGGAAATTGCCAAACCAGGAGTTCTTGACCAGATAGCCGGTGGCACCCAGCTCAAAGGCGTGCAGTGCCTGTTGTTCGTCTTCCAAGACAGATATAACCACTGCTTCTGCATTGGGGTGCAGAACCTTCATGTATTTGATGAGATCAAAGCCGTTGCCATCACCCAGGTTAAGGTCGACCAGCATGACGTCGAATGCTTGCTGTGCGATCAGGTGCCGACCTTCGCGCAGGCTGCCACCTTGTGCAACGATATCAGTGCGCAAGTCGTTCAGCAGTTCGTTGGCAATGATTTTCCGGATATGGGAGTCATCGTCGACCAGCAATACACGCACGGGTTGCCCGGGTTGCCCGACCATGAAGTCCGGCCAAAGCGAAGGTGTACCGGGACGGGCTGTATACGCCTGTGGGGGCGACGCATCCTGCGCTGTTAGCGGTGTACCTGGGCTTGCATGGACTTGGGGGGCGGGTTGCATATATCCCTCTTTTGTAGAGTTCGATCCTGAACTTGGTTTGATGCAATTCTTATTAACGAGGTGTAACGTATGGTTTCGTTTGACTGACTTCCTTGCCAAGTGCGAAAAAAGCGATTGCGTCCAGTAAGCATGACCGAGACAGGCCGGTCTTGTAAGGTACTTCTCTCAAGAATTCGAAACGTTTTGTGACAATTTATGTGTTTTGGTGAATTCTGTGCCCTGAGTAAAACCAATACGCTGATATGTCTCAATCAAATCGTCGAATCCGGGTGTCCAATTCATGCGGTATCCGAAAACGGAAATAATCGCCTGGATCTCGAAAAATGCAGGCCAGTACTCTTTCGGATTCGACTACATGCGAGCCCTTGAATGGCGCTGAACCGGCGGGATTCAAGCTACTGCTGAATCGGCATTTCCTTGACCACCACAGGGCGGATCATCAGATATTCCGCCCGTCCCATTTCCGGTAGCCAGTTATAGCCATTGCAATGGAGGCCATCGGTCTTTTGCAGACACAAGACGGTGATTGCTCTGGGGAAAATTGTCGCCGCGGTTGGATAGCCCGGCATGTACTGCGGGGCGTGGTAGAGCCCGGTATCCCATGGGGTCGCATTTTCCTGGCCATCAATTCCGGGAGTTCCTGCACCCAACGGCATTCGACCAATATCGACCTGTGCGGCCACTAGTCCAGAACATAAAGACAGCACAAGAAGCAAGACTGTTTTTTTCATACAAGCCTCCATCGTCTGACTGTTTACTTTGCCGCCTGCAAGGGAGCAAGACCCATTCGACTGCGAATGTAGGGATCAGTGACATTCTCCTGGCCCGCGGCGGACGTGGACGTGGAAGCCGGTAGGCTGACGGCAGATACTTTTTGAGTGTTCTTTTTGTCTCTTGCTGTCTGCGGGCATTCGTAACCCGTGATTTCAAGTGCCTCGCGGTTTGCGGCATCGGTGCACATGAGTGCCATGGCCGCTGCCTTCATGCCCATGTTCCACAGTTCCCGGCTGTTTTTCAGCAACTTGCAATTCGTGTCCGACCAGGTACTTCCCATGGACAGTCCGAAGCCGGGTCCATTGAGGGATCCTGACGACGAACCCATGCAGGTATCGTTGGAGGTGGTCAGATTCGGTCCGGCCACTGATGGGACGTTTTTTATTGTTTGGGTGCCCCCGTAGTCGATATACGATTCGGTCGAGGCTGGGCCGGTAAATGTGACACCCTGGGAGAATGTCTGGTTCCCCGCGGTTGAAGACGCGACCGGGGCCGATGTGGCGCCGGAGGTTAAAACCTGCCCATTGGCATTCGCCAGCATGAAAATGGAGGCTGACAGTGCCAGTGTGAAATTGATTTTTTTCATTTTGATCTCCTTTTAGATGGGGAGAGAGGCTCTCTCCCCATCTTTTAAAAGCAGCCAAAAATTTGGCGCCTTCTTTCAGTGCGA
>JAZJXV010000048.1:0-63373 GCA_040390795.1 Pseudomonadota bacterium
AAAAAATGGCGGCTTGAGAATGCCGTTGGTATCCGGAAAACACATCCAAGCTCAGATAATGCGTTTGAGATCAATGAGTTATGGTGAAGCCAGTATGGTTGTCCACAGGACTATCCACAGAATTCGGGGATAAGTTTTGTTGTGGAAGTTGCCTTGCTACGAAATCGGGAAAGGATGTTTGAACTAAGCGAGCAGCATGATCATGCTGAAGATTTTTTAACTTCTCTATTGATGGGTGTTGTGAACGTATCTCCTTGTTTTTGTTTTTCAAAAAACAAGGGCCTCTCTGTTGCCAGAGAAGCCCGAAGAGACATCAATGAGAGTTGTAATTTGTTCAGATTATTGCGCATCCTCTTTAGGATGACGATCCCATGTGTATGGGATATTGTTATATATCTTCATACCGAACTGATGAGGCAAACGATGGGCTTGTGCATCGTATATCGTGTGTATATGCGGTCCATGCTAGGATGGTTTGTCTGATAAGGAGATCGTCATGCCATCCGAAAAAATGGGCGCGTACGAAGTTGAGTACTCAGGTGTTCAACTTGCAGATGATCAAGGTTGGGTGGCACATGTTGCTATCTACGGCCATTCAAGCAATCCCATGCACAGAAACTGCGTATTCCCAGATCAGCGTGTCTCACTGGATGCCATTTTCCCCAATCAAGCTGAAGCCGAGGCTGAGGCGCGTAAGGCTGCTGCCCATATGCTGGAATCCAGTACGAATCATTAGCGTACCAGCTAGCCTCGTATCTCAGCGTGTAGGTCATCGCTGATTTCTTGGGCTAATTTCTATATTTATTAGTCAATACACACTATGTGAACATCTTTGGAGGGACGTCGATCATGAGTAGAGTGTCGGATACAGTTTACAAGGGCTACGAGATATTTACCGTGGTTGTGCCAACGGGTGATGGTTGGTGGTCGGCGACGAGCGAGATTGAAACGAACGGTGTGGATGGTATCGAGATATCGCAAGGATTTGGCGGCCCTTGTCAGGGCCATACCAGCGAAGCGGCAAGAATCATGGTCATCGCCGATACGAAACAGAAGATCGATGATTTGCTTGCAGTACCTTGATTGTTCGGGCGCCCCACGACGCAGGCGTTAAGTTGATGTATCTATCAAGGCTTGCTTATTGCTTTGTGTAGTGATGTGTTGCATCCCTTTGATGGCTGCCTATGCCGTGTACGCATAAGAACATGCAGACTTTGAGCGGACAATTGTCCTAGGCTGGTTTATAGTTTCCTGTTCTACTTTTCTTGTCTCTTTATATCTATGGTTGACCCAAGCACCACGAATGTCATTGTTGAACCGCTGATTCAGGTCGGCATGTCTTTGCCTGAAATTAAGTGGCCGTATCTCGTGAGTTTGACGCGCTTGAGTTTGGCGCTGGCGCTTGGCCTGTTAATCGGTCTGGAGCGTGAGCGACGCGGCAAGGAAGCTGGCTTGCGAACGTTTTCTCTGATTGCGCTGCTCGGTGCGATGGGCGGCACGCTTGGCGATAATTACGCCTATCTGATTCTTTTCCTGACCGGCATTCTGACGGTATTCCTGAATGTGCAGCGTCTGCGTACCAATGACAGCAGTGAGCTGACTACTTCAGCGGCGATGTTGATTACCTGTGTGGCCGGTATCTTGTGCGGCAAAGGCCATACGGCTACGCCAGCTTCGATTATCGTGATCGTCACTGCACTGCTAGCCTGGAAGGATCGATTGACCGGCTTTAGCTTGGGTCTGACTGAGAACGAAATGCGCTCGGCATTGCTGCTAGCGATTTTAGCGATTGTGATTTATCCGGCATTACCTATCGGTGCGATTGGCCCCTGGCATTTGATCGAGCCGCGTGCAGCCTGGGTGACGGTAATCCTGATTGCAGGGATCGGCTTCGTCAACTACGTGCTGTGGAAAATGTATGGCACGCGCGGCATTGTGATGACCGGTTTCCTCGGCGGTTTGGTCAATAGCAGTATTACGGTGAGTGAGTTGGCTTCGCGCGCCAGAGACAATCAGCGCGATACCGTCAGTGCAGCGTATCGCGGGATTTTGCTGGCAACTGCTGCAATGCTGATTCGTAACGGTATGTTGTTGCTGATTCTGGCGCCGGCGGCTGCGTTCTCTGCATCGATTCCATTTCTATTGATGCTTGCGCTGAGCGCTGGCTGGTTCTTCATGGATGCGAACACGGTGAAAAAGACAGTTGAGGATCCGGCTCAATCCGTCGATCTGCCTTTGCCGTTCTCGCTCAGTGCGGCATTGAAGTACGGCTTGGTGTTCTTGGTCTTGCATATTGCAGGCGTCGTAGCGCAGCAAGGTTTCGGCGAGGCTGGATTTTATGCAGTGAGTTTGATCGGTGGTGTGGTTTCCAGCGCAAGTGCGGTGGCTGCTGCGGCAAGTCTGGTTACCAGCGGTACGGTACCGGAACATGTCGCGTCTGCAGGTGCAGTGATTGCATCGCTGGCCAGCGTATTGATTAATCTGCCGCTTGTGCTGCGTGCGCATAATCGTGGGCTGACATTAAGACTGTCGATCGCGATGGTGTCTATTTCCATCGTCGGGATACTTGGCGCCTTGATTGCGAAACCTTTGCTTTCTTTCTTGATTGAAGCATTTCCAGCATTGACGCAATTTAGTTAGGAGTTGGGGAGGGCAGTTTCAGGTTGAATTGCCTATTTTCCTTGGGGTAATAAGTTCATATATGTATTTGTAACTATGTAAATAACAAATAGATTGTTTGACATTTTGTTGCGGTGCAGTATAGTTGATCTGTCTCCTCCAACTCCTCAAGAATTGGATTCGGCCCGCTTCTCATAAGGAAGCGGGCTATTTTTTTGTCTAATTAATTTCTTTTTGGAAATAAAGTTTCCAAGAAAATAATAATTTCATGCTGTTTTATTATCTTTTTGTCAGTGTCATCTCACACGCGAATGGGATAAGCGCTGATTCAAGCTATTTGTTTGCAGTGTGATGATAGGACCTTGGAAATTATGAACATCCAGGGAGAAGCTCATGGCACAAGTATCAAACGCTCGCACCGCAGCTACAGGTCATCCCGTTATTAACTCGAACGCAATTGCTGCGCTCAACCTTGGGCTGCCGTCTGAGCCCAGGACGGCTAACGCTCGTCTCGTGGTGCCAAAAACACTGGCAGGATTGCACGGTCATCATCCTAAACACAATGGCTTGCTGGCAGCGCTGCCGGCGGCAGACTATGAACGCTTATTGCCGCATCTTGAATTTGTCGAAATGCCATTTGGTACGACGATTTGTAGTGCCGGTGAGCAAATGCAGTATGTCTATTTTTTGACCGGTAGTATTGTTTCTTTATTGTATGAAACTGCAGATGGCGCATCGTCAGAAACAGCCGTCATAGGCTACGAAGGCGTAGTTGGTACGGATGTTTTCATGGGTGGTGGCGCATCGCTGCACCGTGCCTTTGTCAAAAGTGCCGGTTATGGCTTCCGTATCAAGGCATCGATATTGACGCAAGAATTCGCCCGTGGTGGTGCGTTGCAGCAATTGCTTCTGCGCTTTACCCAGGCATTGTTTACGCAGATGGCACACACCGTCGCTTGCAATCGACATCACACGATCGTGCAGCAATTATGTCGCTGGTTATTGTTGAGTATTGATCGTCTGCAATCGGATCAGATCAGCATGACGCAAGATCTGATTGCGAATATGTTAGGCGTAAGACGCGAGAGTGTGACGGAAGCTGCGCGCAAATTGCAGGATGAAGGTTTGATTCATTACAGCCGTGGTCACATCACCGTGGTCGATCGCGAGGGTTTGGAAAACCATATCTGTGAATGCTACGCCGGCATCAAGAAAGTCTATGAAGGTTTGTTGAAAACAAATAATTAGACCATTTCATTTAAAAATGCAGCACAACAAAAAAGCCCCATAAGGGGCTTTTTTTATATTCAGCAGAAGCTGCGTACTGACTAACTTAGTAGCGCTGTTGCTGCTGTTGTTGCTGCTGTTGCTGTGGTTCTGCAACGAAAATTTCAACGCGACGGTTGCGTGCACGGCCTGCTGCGTCAGCATTGCTGGCGATAGGTTCACGGCTGCCACGACCATCTACATAAATGCGTTGTGGTGCGACGCCACGGCCGGCAAGATAATCGCGTGTGCGTGATGCACGATCAAACGACAGTGGATTATTGACGGCATCGCTACCGGTGCTGTCTGTGTGGCCGATGATGGTGACGGTTGCTGCAGGATTATCAACCAGACCTGTTGCGAAACGATCGAGAATAGGGCGAAGGTTAGGATTGATATCGGAGCGACCAGTCGCAAACGAGATATCGCTAGGAATTTCAAGCTTCAAGCGGTTATCAGAGGTTTGACTGACTTGCACGCCGGTTCCTTGTGTCGCTTGTTCCATTGCGCGTTTCTGGTTTTCCATTTTGCTGGACCAGACGTTACCGGCTACTGCGCCGATGATGCCGCCCAGCGCTGCGCCGCCTGCGACATTTTTGCCGCCGCCTGTAATGCCGCCCAACAATGCGCCTACACCTGCGCCTATACCCGCGCCTTGTGCAGTACCGCGTTCGGTTTCAGACATGTTTGCACAACCGGATAGAACTAATACTGCGGCAAGACTGCCGATCATTAATTTGCGCATGATGGTTTCCTTATTGAAAGATACGGTTTAACTACGCGTCACGAATATTCGTCTGGTCGATACACGTACAAACACAACTAGGGATTCATCATAATGCAGATTGGAGCAAATGACAGAAGCACATGTGTTTCCATTTGTTACGCATAACTCATCAATTCGATTGATGCCAATACAGAGCATTAACGATTATCGATTCCAATTCGTTGACACACCGATGCGTATCCAGATGGATATTCAAATCGAGTGAAATATTGGTGTTCGTCGCTGTTAAACGTTCTTCAGGAAAGAAGGCGTAAGTGTATGAATTAAAAAAATGGGGGAATCATTTTCATGATTCCCCCATTCGACATTTACTTCACAATCAAATTGTTTTTAACCGATTGCACACCTTTTACACCGCGAGCAACGTTGGTGGCTTTTGGAATATCTGCAGCATTTTTTACAAAGCCACTCAGTTGGACTATGCCTTTGAATGTCTCGACATTGATTTCAGTCACTTTCAGGCCTGGTTCGTTCAGGATTGCTGCTTTGACTTTGGTGGTGATGAAGGAGTCATCAACATATTCACCAGTGCCTTCTTGTTTTGCAGTAGAAGCACAACCGACTACGGTTGTCAGCAGGATGGCAGTGAACAGGGCGCTAAGCCATTTTGATTTGTTCATGTTTGATTCTCCGGTTCGTTTATTTTGTAAGCAAGGGATGCATCGTGATGGATGCTTTTCCTATGCAAGCTTTGTATAGCCCTTAACCTTGTGCATATTGTTCGTCTTTTCGACAAATTGAGATTACTGATTTGCAATGCTGGGGTCTGTGCGTTAGCGAACACAAGACAGGGTCAACTTATTGACTATGAGCAACCTTTTATGTGTAGAGGTTTTGTCTCGGATGTGCTGATCTCTGGTTATGCATGAACGAAAAAAAACCTTCGTACGAGTAAGCACGAAGGTTTTTTGTAGAGACAGCTAAGAAATCAATCGCACAATTGGCGCGGCGTTCTTTCGCTATAGGCGACAACGAAGTCATCAAAATTGCCAGTTTGCGTGCGTTCCATCTCTTCCTGTTCAGCCAGGGATGCCTGTGCCAGTGTAGTGAAGTACTGATTCTCTTCACCATTTAATGGCCGTGCACGGAAATACTCTGCATGCGCGATGCTTTGACGCAGACCGAATTGTTCAAACGATTTGTCTGTTGTTTGCAGCTCGGCCAGCACGCGTGCGGATGGAGTCAAATCCGGATGCAGCAATTTCTCTCTTTGTGTAACGAGTGCACGTGCATGTTGCTCGTCATTGCGCTGCGCATCCAGCAAAGCGGATGTGGCTTGTATGCGATCAAGTAATTCCAGTCCCCAGTCTTGCAATTTGATAGCAGATCCACCGCGTTGCAATAACAAATCTGGGCGACGACCTTCCTTCACTGTACGGGCAAAGTTCTCCGTATTTTCACGGTTACAGGTTTCGCCTGTGAATGGACTTTCATCCAGTGCGCAGAACAGCAGGAAGGCGTCAAGGAAGCGTGACGTTTCCAGGCTGATGCCTAAAGGCTCGAATGGATCAATGTCCATGCAACGTACTTCGATGTATTGAACGCCGCGTGAGCAGAGTGCCTCTACCGGACGTTCACCACTATTGATCACGCGTTTCGGGCGTATGGTCGCGTAATACTCGTTCTCGATTTGCAGCAAATTGGTGTTGAGTTGTATCCATTCACCATCGCTTCGTGTGCCGATTGCTTCATACGCTGGGTATGGCTGACGTACTGCGCGCGACAGGCTGCGCATATAACTTTCCAGATCGTTATACGGCGGCATCAGACCGGCTTGCGCATTGTTCTGATAACCGAGATCGCTCATGCGCAAGCTAGTGGCATACGGTAGATAGAGCGTGTCGTCCGACAAGGTTTGCAGCTCATGCTTGCGGCCACGCAGGAAGTGCGTGGAAAGCGCAGGGGAGGCACCAAACAGATACATCAGCAGCCAGCTATAACGCTGGAAGTTGCGAATCAGTGAGATATAGCTTTCGGATTGGTAAGACTTGTCATCCAGCGTGCTTTGTTCGCTTTTCTTGATGACACGCCACAAGTCTTCGGAGAGCGAATAGTTGTAGTGCAAGCCAGCGATACATTGCATCGCCTTGCCGTAGCGCAGTGCCAAACCACGTCGATAGACGTGCTTGATCATGCCGATATGCGAAGTGCCGTACCAGGCAATCGGAATGTCTTCCTCTTCCGGCAAGGTGCATGGCATGGATTGACTCCACAACAACTCGTGATCCAGTTTTGCATTGGCAAAACGATGGATGCGATCCAGCTCATCCAATGCGGTGGCGACATCAGGTTCAGCCGATGTGATGAATTCCAGCAGCGATTCAGAATAATCGGTGGTGATTTGCGGATTGGTCAGTGCAGAACCGAGTGCACGTGGGTGCGGGCCGATGGCAAGGTTACCTTGCATATCGACGCGTAGCGTTTCCCGTTCAATGCCGCGGCGGCCCTGATTCAGCAGATCGCGATGCGCGTCGTCTGCCAATAGCGCGAGTCGGCGCGTGAATAAATTGCTCAATTGATGATCCCCTATCGATACACCGCCTGATCAAGCGCGGTAACTTTGGCGGAAGAATAACCGAAATTGGGAAAGCAGGTAGGGCGATGAAAATTTTTTCTAATCGCAACGCATGCCTGCGTTGCGATTGTCATAGCTAAAAATGCTGATGGAGGGTGCGAAAATAAAACAGGGCATGGCCCTAGGATTTTATTTTCGCCCACCTTTGCTGGTGACAGTAGCGCCTTTGCGCGCAGGTCTTGCCGCGACTGCACTACGATTTGTCGTAGTACGTGCAGTCGGCGTACGCTGTACTGCGGCACCTGGACGTGGTTTATTCTGGCCGAATTTTTTCGCCAATTGATTCGGCCCTGGCGTTTCGCGTCTATGTTCTGCGGCGATAACGGCGCGCGATGGTGCTGCATGGCGTGGCACCAGATGATGCTCACCACTACCGATCAAATCGCTGCGTCCCATGCGTTGCAAACCTTCGCGCAGGATTTCCCAGTTGTCGGGATCGTGATAACGCAGGAAAGCTTTGTGCAGTTTGCGGATTTTGCCTGTGCGTACGGTTTCTACTGCTTCCGAATCTTCGGTCACTTTGCGTAATGGATTCTTGCGCGTGTGATACATCGTCGTTGCCAGCGCCATCGGCGTCGGCATGAAGGTTTGTACTTGATCGAGTCGGAAGTTATTTTTCTTCAGCCACAGTGCCAGATTCAACATGTCTTCATCGGTAGTGCCAGGATGTGCCGCGATGAAGTAAGGAATCAGATACTGTTCCTTGCCGGCTTCCTTCGAATACTTTTCGAACAGTTCCTTGAACTTGTCGTACGCACCCATGCCCGGCTTCATCATCTTTGATAATGGGCCTTCTTCCGAGTGTTCCGGTGCGATCTTCAGCAAGCCGCCTACGTGATGCGAGACCAATTCCTTGACGTATTCAGGTGAACGCACAGCGAGGTCGTAACGCAAGCCTGAACTGACCAGTATCTTTTTAATGCCGGGAATCGCACGAGCCTTGCGGTACAACTGGATCAATTTGCTGTGATCGGTACCAAGGTTGGAACAGATGCTTGGGTACACGCAAGACAAACGACGGCATGATTCTTCAATGCGTTTGTCTTTGCACGCCAAGCGATACATATTTGCGGTCGGTCCACCCAGATCGGAAATGGTGCCAGTGAAGCCTTTAACCTTGTCGCGTATCAGTTCGATCTCGCGCAAGATCGACGGCTCGGAACGACTCTGGATGATGCGGCCTTCATGTTCGGTAATCGAACAGAAAGTACAGCCGCCGAAGCAGCCGCGCATGATGTTGACCGAGAAACGAATCATTTCCCACGCAGGGATGCGTGCCTTGCCGTAGACCGGATGCGGTGCACGTGCATAGTTCATGTCGTACACGCCATCCATCTCATCCATGGCCAATGGCAGCGGTGGCGGATTGAGCCAGACATCACGTTCGCCATGTGCTTGCACCATCGCGCGTGCATTGCCGGGATTCGATTCCAGATGGAATACGCGTGAAGCATGTGCGTACAAAACCGGATCGTCCTTGATCACATCGTAGGATGGCAGGCGTACGACGGTTTTGTTACGGACTTCACGTTCGGCTTCACGGCGCTCTTCGCGGCTCATGATTTTGATGACTTTGACAGGCGCTTCTACAGGTGCTGGTGCGCTGTTGGTAGATTCTGCAGAAGATGCGTCTTCGGAAGTTTTGCAACCTTCCGTATTCTTCATCTTCATTTCATACGGATCGGGATGCGCATCGACTTTGCCCGGTGTATCAACGCGGGTCGAATTGGCTTCTGTCCATTCCGGCGTCGGTTTCCAGCCAGGCGGCACCATGAAGGCGGTACCGCGCAAATCACGGATGGAAGAAATAGGTTCACCAGCCGCGACACGATGCGTCAAATCAACCAATGCGCGTTCTGCGTTACCGAAGATCAGAATGTCTGCTTTTGAATCAGGCAATACCGAGCGACGCACTTTGTCCGACCAATAATCGTAATGTGCGATGCGGCGCAAGCTTGCTTCGATACTGCCGATGACGACGTTGACGCCGGGGTAAGCTTCGCGTGCGCGTTGCGAATACACAGTCACCGCACGATCCGGACGCTTGTTCGGTTCGCCGTTAGGCGTGTAGGCATCGTCGGAGCGGATCTTGCGATCGGATGTATAGCGATTGACCATCGAATCCATATTGCCGGCGGTGATACCGAAATACAGATTTGGTTTGCCGAGTGCACGGAACGGTTCTGCCGACAGCCAATCCGGTTGGCTGATGATGCCGACGCGGAAGCCTTGCGATTCCAATAAACGTCCAACCAGCGCCATGCCGAAGCTCGGATGATCGATGTAGGCATCGCCCGTTACCAGAATGACGTCACAGCTATCCCATCCAAGTTTGTCCATTTCTGCGCGCGACATAGGCAGAAAAGGCGCGGGTTTGATATCGCGCGGACGTTGGCTTGAATAGGAAAACAGATTTTTTGGCTGTGCGCTCATGAGATGCAATGGTTGGAAGTGATGTCTGTAGCGACATCATTTCGCGTGGGGCGAGGAAGGCGACAGTATACAGCTTTGGCGTGCAGCAAGGCGGCTTAAAGCAGGCTATGGCCTTGATTTATTTGGAAGTTTTATTTTTAAGTTGCTTTCGTGCTAATAAATTGGGCCGCCGTTTGCATCTGTGCTCAGCTTTTTCTTTTTTCAGCCGTTATCAAGGATAGGATCGCGGCAAGTTCGAGTTCGTTGTTGTCAATGCGATCATTTTTCGTCAATTTGATGAGCAAGGAGTCTCGCATGAGCATTACAAGTTTAAATAACAATACGACACAACGACCAGCTACCTTGCCTGCGATGGCTGCACGTGACGCTACGCAACGCTCCTCCGAAAAAAGGGAAACCAGCGTCAGCGACAAGGTGACGCTGGGTGCGCAACCGGCAGAAGATGCTACCTACGGCGATCTGCGTAATACAGCGGCGCAAGCGCGTCCTGATGTTGCCACCATGCTGGAAGAGTCCAATCGCAAAGTGAAGGAAATCATCAATCTGATTCTGCCTTTGCTGGAGCAGCAAGGATTGAATATTGCGAAAGTGGTAAGCGGTGAACAGACACTGACAACTGATGCTGAGACTATCGAGGCAGCGAAAGCGGCGATTGCTGAAGATGGTGAGTTCGGGATCAAGCAAGTGTCGGAGCGCATCCTCAATTTTGCGAAGAGCGTTATCGGTGATGATCCAAGCAAGCTGGCAGCCATACGCGCAGCGGTGGAAAAAGGCTTCAAGGAAGCGAGTGATATGCTGGGTGGCACCTTGCCGGAAATCAGCCAGAAAACGCATGCTGCGATCATGGCGGAATTTGATCGCTGGGAGAGCGAAGGTATTTCATCTAGCGCCGCTAGCCCGGCGACCAAAGAAAGCAGTACTGAAGCCAAAGCGGCCTAATAGCGATACCACTTAGGGATACAACTGGTTTGCGGTTTTGAGCCAGTTGTCCCTATGCCATCTTTCTCCATTCTTTATCGCCATGTTGAGCGCTGCGAGCTAAAAGGCTTGCAGCTACCGTGCGGCAAGCTGACAATACACATCTTTTTCAGATTGCCTCATCATGGTCGACTCTATCCGTCTCTCGAAACGCGTCGCCGAATCGGTCCCTTGTTCCCGTCGCGAAGCAGAGCAATACATTGAAGGCGGTTGGGTAACAGTAGACGGGATCGTTATTGAAGAACCCGGTTATCGCGTTACGCAGCAACAATCCATTCTTCTGTCCCCTGATGCGACATTGGTTGCGGTTGATCCTGTCACCATCCTCTTGCATAAACCTGCTGGTATCGATGTTGCCACTGCCTTGCAGAGCATCACATCTGAGAATTTGTATGCGGAAGATCGTTCCGGTATTCGTTTTCTGAAAAAACATACCGTTGACCTGAAGCCGACAGACAACCTGGAAACCTATGCCAGCGGTCTGGTTGTCTACACGCAGGATTGGCATATCGCGCGCAAATTGATCGATGAAGCGGCCACCGTGGAGCAGGAATACATCGTCGAAGTCAGCGGTGATCTCGTGCCAAATGGATTGGCCTTGCTGAACCATGGCTTGACCTTTAACCGCAAGCCTTTACCGCCGATCAAGGTGAGCTGGCAAAACGAAACGCGCTTGCGCTTTGCCTTGAAGGGCGTACAGCGTGGTCAGATCGCGCACATGTGCGAGATGGTTGGTTTGAAAGTGGTCAGCTTGAAACGCATCCGCATCGCGCGCATGCCGATGGCGAGTTTGCCTGCAGGGCAGTGGCGTTATCTGAAAGGGTATGAGCGCTTCTGACGCTCTCGTACATTCATATTCCGAACGTTATTCAACGCTTATTGCAAGAGCGGGATTTTCTGCTCTTGCATCACGATCAGTTGCGCAAACGCAGATCCATTCCGATTTAATGCAACGCACAATTTCTATTATGTATTTGTCCATATTGGTGAATGTTTGCACTATTTTTGTGCTGCACCGTTAACATTTGATATTTACTGCCGATATATGACAAACGTATGACTAAAAATGTTTTTTGATGTTTAGTCCATGTTTCCAAAATGTTATGAGAAGACATGAATGACGGATCGTATCCTCAGGTCAGATGATTTATCAGCATATTGCATGTGTCGATTTTCAATCTGGAGAATGGAATAAAGATGTTGGTAGAACAGAACGTAATTTTGGAGGGGACACGATGCGCATCGCAAATATGAAAATAGGTGTAAGACTTGGTTTGGGTTTCGGATTGATCTTATTGCTGGTCGCTGCAATGGGAGCAACCGGCATTATGCGTTTGCAAAACATCAATGATGCAAGTCGTCATCTGGTGGATGAATCCCTGCAAAAACAAAAAGCAGCAGGGGAATGGTTGCAAGGAACGAGTGTTAATGCAGTACGTACATTGGCTTTGGTAAAAGCGTCGAATGCGGAAGTTCAGGCTTTTTTCCAAAAGGCGATTACCGCACAGAGTGCGCAAATTACCGAAATTCAAAAGAGTATTGAAGACCGAATCAACACAGATAAAGAAAAGGAATTGTTTGCCGAAGTGGCAAAAAAACGATCCACCTATATCGACATCCGAAAATCGATTCTTGCGGTCAAGGCTGGCGGCAATATCGATGAAGCCAACCAAATGATCGATACAAAAATGGTACCGGCGCTGGATGCATATGTTGACAGCGTAAAAGATGTCGTTGCGTATTATCAGAATGAAGTGAAACTGGCGGATGAGTCGATTACGGCTGATTTTTTATCAGGCCGCATGACCTTGATCATTGGCGCCTTGATTGCCTTGGTTCTGGGTGCACTCATCGCTTGGCGCCTGACGGTCGGTATTACGCGACCATTGCAGGAAGCATTGTCGGTAGCTGAATCGGTGGCAGAAGGTGATTTGACTACACGTAGCACCATGGTTGCCGCGCAAGATGAGCCAGGATTATTGCTCAATGCACTGCGTCGTATGCAGGACAGCTTGGCAAAAACCGTGACGCAGATCCGTATGGGTACAGACACGATCGCGACTGCATCCAGCGAAATTGCCAGCGGCAATCTGGATCTCTCTTCCCGTACTGAAGAACAAGCCAGCTCGCTGGAAGAAACAGCATCTTCAATGGAAGAACTGACTTCTACTGTCAAACAGAATGCTGACAATTCACGTCAAGCCAATCAACTGGCAGTAGCTGCATCTGCAGTCGCAGTCAAGGGCGGTACGGTTGTTTCGCAAGTGGTCGACACGATGGGTTCCATCAACGATTCGGCGAAAAAAATTGTCGACATCATTGGCGTCATCGATGGCATCGCGTTCCAGACCAATATTCTGGCTTTGAATGCTGCGGTGGAAGCTGCACGTGCCGGTGAGCAAGGCCGTGGTTTTGCGGTGGTGGCAACGGAAGTGCGTAACTTGGCACAACGTTCAGCAGCTGCTGCGAAAGAAATCAAAGCCTTGATCGGCGACTCAGTTGAGAAAGTCGATGCCGGTAGCAAACTGGTAGCAGAAGCCGGTAGCACCATGGATGAAATTGTCGATGGCGTGAAGCGCGTTGCTGACATCATGGCCGAGATCACTGCAGCGAGCCAGGAACAAAGCGACGGTATCGAGCAAGTAAATCAGGCCATTGGTCAAATGGATCAAGTCACGCAGCAGAATGCGGCGTTGGTGGAAGAGGCGGCAGCAGCAGCTGAATCCTTGCAAGATCAAGCCAAGAATCTGGCGCAAGCTGTCAGCGTATTCCAGGTTGGTGGTGAGTATGCGTCGGCGCAGCAGACTGCACCTCGCACAATTCAATCGACTGCAGTGCGTGCACCAGCAGTGAGCAAGTCGGTTAAATCGTCAGTGGCAGTGCCGGAACGGACCAAAGCAGCACCGACCAAGGCCGCAGTCAATGGCAATACGGATGATTGGGAAGAGTTTTAAAATCTGAGCTATCCGACTTGATCGGATAGAAAAATGGCGCTGCAGAGTTGATCTCTACAGCGCCATTTTTTATGGGCATAAAAAACGGCTGAATGAACATTCAGCCGTTGATCTTTGATGATGCGATTACTTGTTCAGGATACCTGCATGGAAGGCGATGTGATCTTGCATGAAGGTCGAGATGAAATAGTAATTGTGGTCGTAACCGGAGTGACGACGCAGCGTCAACGGCTGCTCAGCGGTCCAGCATGCCGATTCGAAATGATGTGGCAGTAATTCGATATCGAGGAACTCATCATCCAATCCCTGATCGATCAAAATACCTTGCGGGAACGGTGTCTTGCGTGCGCGCATCAATGCGCTCGCATCGTGTTGTGCCCATTCCGCATGATCGCTGCCCAGATAATTCGAGAAGGCTTTTTGACCCCACGGGCAATGACTAGGTGCGGTGATCGGTGCAAAGGCCGATACCGATTTGTAGATATCTGGATGCTTCAACGCCAGCGTCAATGCGCCGTGACCACCCATCGAGTGGCCGAATACGCCGATGCGATCGGCAAGGGCAGGGAAGTTGGCAATGATGATGTTGCGCAGTTCGTGCACGACGTAGCTTTCCATACGGAAGTGCGTAGCCCACGGTTGTTGTATCGCATCGATATAGAAGCCAGCGCCGTGACCGAAGTCCCAGCTTTCTGCAGCGCCTTTGATGCCGGTGCGGCGTGGGCTGGTATCCATAGTCACCAGCATGATGCCGTGCTCGGCGGCATAACGCTGCGCGCCACCCTTGATCATGAAGGTTTCTTCAGTGCAGGTCAGACCGGCCAGATAAAACAATACAGGTACTTTTTTATGCTTGGCTTGCGGCGGTTGATACACGGAAAACGTCATCGGCAAACCAGTCGACGTCGACTCGTGTTTGTAAAAACTTTGTGTGCCGTTAAAGCATTTGTGCTGACTGGTCAGTTCCACTTCTTTCCCCACTTAACTTTTCAATTAACTTAGTAAACAACAACCGAGCGGATTGATTCGCCGCTCTTCATTAGATCGAAGCCTTCATTGATCCGTTCCAGCGGCAATTTGTGCGTGATCAGATCATCGATATTCAGTTTGCCTTCCATGTACCAATCAACGATTTTTGGTACATCGGTACGGCCGCGTGCGCCGCCGAAAGCAGAGCCTTTCCATTCGCGACCGGTGACCAGTTGGAATGGACGTGTGCTGATTTCTGCACCGGCTTCCGCCACGCCGATCACGATTGATTGACCCCAACCCTTGTGACAGCATTCCAATGCTTGGCGCATTGTGTGTACATTGCCGATACATTCAAAGCTGTAGTCAGCACCGCCGTCGGTCAATTGCACGATGGCGTCGACTACGTTTTCGACTTTGCTAGGATTGATGAAGTGCGTCATGCCGAACTTGCGCGCCATTGCTTCGCGCGCAGGATTGAGATCGACACCGATGATCTTGTCAGCACCGACCATCTTGGCAGCTTGAATTACGTTGAGACCAATACCGCCGAGGCCGAACACAACCACGTTGGCGCCAGCTTCTACTTTTGCCGTGAACAAGACTGCGCCTACGCCGGTGGTGACGCCACAGCCGATGTAGCAAACTTTATCGAACGGTGCATCTTCACGGATTTTCGCCAAGGCGATTTCCGGCACGACGATGTAATTGGAGAAGGTCGATGTACCCATGTAGTGAAACAATGGCTTGCCGTCGATAGAGAAACGGCTGGTTGCATCCGGCATCAAACCGCGACCTTGGGTCGAGCGAATTTTTTGGCAGAGATTGGTTTTGCGCGACAGGCAGAATTTGCATTCGCGGCATTCCGGCGTGTAGAGCGGAATGACGTGATCGTCTTTTTTCAGGCTTTTAACACCAGGGCCGACTTCGACCACCACGCCCGCGCCTTCATGGCCGAGGATGGCAGGGAAAATGCCTTCAGGATCAGCGCCTGACAGTGTGTAGTAATCGGTATGGCAAATGCCGGTAGCTTTGATCTCGACCAGCACTTCACCTTCACGCGGGCCACCCAGCTCGACTTCTTCAATCGTTAACGGTTGTCCTGCTTTCCAGGCGACGGCGGCTTTGGTTTTCATGATGGGATCTCGAAAAATAAATGATGTGAAATGATACGTTATCTCTTAGCTAGCAGACGGCGCATGCATTTTTTTCATGCGGGTGGTGATACTGCCCTGGATTCCTGTATGAACGAGAGTCCAGAGCTAGGCAAAAATTAATTACTTGATTGCAGCTTCAATCGCGTCGTCAGGCAGCACGACGTTGACGTCCAACACTTCCAGATTGCCCTGGCTATTCAGAGAAATCTTGATGTCGTCCGGATTGACCTTCACGTATTTCGAAATCACAGCGATCAACTCTTGATGCAGAGCTGGCAGGAAGTCGGGACCGGCACGGCCATTACGCTCACGCGCAATGATGATCTGCAGACGTTCCTTAGCGGCGCTTGCAGTTTTCGGTTTGGTATTAAACAGGAAAGACAGAAGAGCCATGATTACTTACCTCCAAAAATTCTCTGCAGAAAGCCAGGCTTTTCGTAGTCAGTAAATCGCAATGGGAGGTCTTCGCCGAGGAAACGTGAGACGACGTCTTTGTAGGCTTCTGATACTTCGCTGCCTTCGATATGAATCGCCGGATTACCGGAGTTCGATGCGTGCAATACCGATTCCGATTCTGGAATGATGCCGACCAGTGGAATGCGCAGGATTTCCTGCACGTCGGTGTAAGACAGCATTTCGCCAGCTTCTACGCGTTTTGGTACGTAGCGGGTAATCAGCAAATGTTCCTTGACCGGTTCGCCGCCGTTCAATGCACGACGCGATTTGGCTTGAATGATGCCGAGGATGCGATCCGAATCGCGTACCGACGACACTTCAGGATTAGTGACGATGATGGCTTCATCAGCAAATGTCAGCGCCATGACAGCACCGTGTTCGATACCGGCAGGGGAGTCGCAGATGATGAATTCGAAGTCCATAGCAGCCAGATCTTGCAGTACGCGTTCTACGCCTTCTTCCGACAGCGCATCCTTGTCGCGTGTTTGCGATGCAGGCAGTACGAACAGGTTGTCGCAGTGCTTGTCCTTGATCAGCGCTTGATTCAGCGTTGCTTCCTTGTTGACGACATTGATCAGGTCGTACACCACGCGGCGTTCGCAACCCATGATCAAATCGAGATTGCGCAGGCCAACGTCGAAATCGATGACGACAGTTTTATGTCCGCGCATGGCCAGACCGGACGCAAAGCTCGCGCTCGAAGTGGTTTTGCCGACGCCGCCTTTACCCGACGTTACAACGATGATTTTTGCCAAAGGAAACCCCTTTCGTTAAATAATAAGTTTATGCCGCTGCCTTGAGGGGCAGCATGTCGATACGATCGCCTACCAGCCGAACTTGGGTTGCCTGTTGCGCACGATCTGCCGGAAAACCGTTTTCAAATGTGCGATACATGCCGGCGATCGATACCAGTTCCGCTTCCATGCTTAATGTAAAAATACGTGCTTCTGTATTGCCGCTTGCACCTGCGAGCGCGCGACCGCGCAAAGGTGCGTAAATATGTATGCTGCCGTCGGCGATGACTTCTGCGCCGTTGTTGACGGCGGCAGTGATGATCAAGTCGGCACCGCGTGCGTAAATGCGCTGACCTGCGCGCACTGGCGTATCGATGATCATGGTGTTGGCGGCAAATTGCGTTGCCACCGGTGCTGCTGTTTGTACTGGTGCCGGTTCTGGTGCAATCTGCACGACCGGTGGTTCCAGTTCGATTTCAGCTTGTCCCGGTGCGGCTTGGTTTTGCTCCCGCGCCTTGACCGTGCCGTCCAGGCTCAGACCTTGCGCCAGTATCTCGGACACCATCTCTGGTGTTGCGTTGCGCACGGCAACCGCGTTCAGTCGATACGATTTGAGCAGAGCAGTGATGGCGGCCCAGTCTATGGTCTGCCCAGCGGGTTCCAGCGAACCGACATCGATAACAGCAAATTCATCATCGAAAAAGTCGGCATTGCCGCCAGTCATTTCCTGCATTGCGGTATCGAGTACGGCAAGGTTGGCTTCCCGCAGAATGGCGGAGACGGCGACGACGGTGGAAATCTTGATTTCGATCGGCTTGCGGGATGAGCTTTTGGACATGAGTACGGTAAATGGTGACGCAGATGCGTTTTAAATTTCTTCGATCAATTTCTGGCAGGTAACGTTGCTTGCGATCAGTTGCTTACAAACATGCGCTGCTCAGATAACAGGTGACGCGTATTATAACCGCTACCGCGAGTGTTTCCGCGGGGTTTGACAGGATAAGACACACTCTTTTCCATATAAGGTTTTGCGCATCAATACCAGCCTTTTCTGCATTTTATTTGAAGCGGATTCAATGCAATTTTGTGTGTGGTCAGCTATCGGGTCGCGTGTAGAATAGCCCCTTTTTTTCGGGGCAAGCCATGTGGTTCAAGAATCTTCAGATATATCGTCTTCCTGCACCATGGGCTATTACAACCGAGCAGTTGGCTACAGATTTGGCGCCGCACGCGTTTCAGCCATGTAGCAGCCTGGATATGCAAAGCCAGGGTTGGGTATCGCCGCGCGAAAATGGCGAACTGGTGTATTCATTCAACAAGCAGATTTTGCTCTTGCTTGGTACCGAGAAAAAACTGCTGCCGACTACCGTGATCAATCAAGTCACTAAGATCAAGGCGGCGGAGATTGAAGAGCAGCAAGGCTTCAAGCCTGGTCGCAAGCAGATGAAGGAAATCAAGGAAGACGTCACCGACGAGCTGTTGCCGCGCGCTTTCAGCGTCTGGCGTCAGACTTGGGTCTGGATTGATCCAGTCAATGGTTGGTTGGTAGTCGATGCCGGCAGCCCGGCCAAAGCGGATGAAGTTATCAAATTGTTGATCAAGTCTGTCGAGAAGTTGCCGATGGAAGCCCTGCACGTCACGCAATCACCGGTCGCAGCCATGACCGAATGGCTGGTTGCCGATGCTGCACCTAGCGGCTTTACCGTTGATCAAGATACGGAATTGCGCGCCAACGGCGAAGGCAAGGCAACCGTACGCTACGTACGCCATACGCTGGAAGCTGATGACGTACGTCGCCACATCGCATCCGGCAAGCAATGCACACGTCTGGCGATGACCTGGGCAGACAAGATTTCCTTTGTATTGACCGAATCGTTGACGATCAAGCGCGTTGCACCGCTGGATGTGATCAAGGAAAACGCTGATACCAGTGCGCAGAACGATGATGAGCGTTTTGACTCGGACATCATGCTGATGACAGGTGAATTGAGCCGTATGTTGGCCGATTTGGTGGAAGCTTTAGGTGGTGAAATCCAGAAGCAATGATGTTCTGAGGTGTTGTGATGGCCTTGCCTGTCGCATAGTACTTCAGGCATGATATTTGGCAGAAAGGCGAGTATGCTGTGTAAGCAGCTTCTCAGAGCATACTCAAGGCCTTATTTTACGTTTAAGCCGTTTACTTTTTTAGATACTGCCATGGAAATTCAAGTCGGTGATATCGGTCACATGATTCAGCTGTCGGTGGCACCTGTGTTCTTGCTCACGGGTGTCGGTACCAATTTGATGGTCTTGACCAATCGTTTGGGTCGGATTACTGATCGTTCGCGTGTGCTGGAAGACAAACTGCGTACGACCGATCCGGTACATCATGCTGACTTGAATGCCGAGCTGATCACGCTTTATCCACGTGCGCATTTGATCAATCGTGCCATTGTGCTGAGTACAGCTTGCGCCTTGATGGTCAGCATGGTGATCATCTCCTTGTTCGTGGGCGATGCACTGACTGTCGAGCTATCCAAATTTATTGCGATATTTTTTATTCTGGCGATGTTGTGTCTGGTATCGAGTTTTGTGATGCTCCTGCGTGAAATCTTGTCCGCCACGAGTTCTCTGTATGAACGAAGGATAGAACCGATAGCCCGACCTGATTGATATCTAAAACAGTAAGAAATACAAAAGCTCGCAGATTATTCTGCGGGCTTTTTTCTTATTGACGCTTCGATATTCACTTCCCAAGTATTTGTTAATTTAATAAAATTAATATTTTTACAATTTAGCAAATAGGAGAGAAAGTATGCAGGATGTCGGCAGCGGGAAATGGTTACGCAGAGTAAGCGTGTTGATGGCAAGTCTGGTTTTGGTGGCATGTGCCAGCCAGCAGGGAAGTCCATCGACATCGGCTCATCCAGCAGTGATGACGCAGCAAGTGCAGAGCAGCATGACGGCGGAGCAAGCTTTGCAATTGCTGAAGGATGGCAATGCGCGTTTCGTGTCGGGCAAGGGCGGGGCACATGATCTGCCTGCGCAAGTTCTGGCGACTGGCAAGAATGGACAATTCCCGTTTGTCAGCATAGTCAGTTGTATCGATTCACGCTCGTCGCCATCGCTAGTGTTCGATCTTGGCATCGGTGACGCCTTCAACGCGCGTGTTGCCGGCAACGTCATCAACGAAGATATTCTCGGCAGCCTCGAATACGGTTCTAAAGTGGCTGGCGCCAAACTAATTGTCGTGCTCGGTCATACGTCCTGTGGCGCAGTGAAAGGTGCATGCGACAACATCGCGCTGGGGAATCTAAGTGGCTTGCTGGCGAAGATACGTCCTGCCGTCAACGCTACAGGCGATACGAAAGGCGCGGATCGCTCTTCGCACAATTACGCCTTTGTCGATGCAGTAGCGGAAAACAATGTGAAGATGATGGTGCAAGCCGTGCACGACAGAAGCCCTATTTTGCGCGAGATGGCTACGAATAATCAGGTGAAGATTGTGGGTGCGATGCTGGATGTGAAGACAGGTGAAGTGAAGTTTTATTAAAACACCAGACGTAAAAAAGCCGACGCGATAAGACGTCGGCTTTTTTATGGTGCGGCAGATCAGTAGGTTGGTGGTACGTAACCTTGTGCTGCATCGGCGCCGTCGCCGAAGAAGTGTTTTTCCATTTGTGTTGCCAGATATTTGCGTGCGCGTACATCGGCCAAGTTCAGACGGTTTTCATTAACCAGCATGGTTTGATGCTTGAGCCAGGCAGCCCATGCTTCTTTCGATACGGTTTCATAAATACGTTTGCCGAGTTCGCCCGGATACGGAGGAAAGTCCAGTCCTTCCGCTTCCTTGTCTAGTTTGATGCAGTGAATCATGCGTGTCATGTTGCTATCCTTTTCTATCGCTATACCGCGCTGTTGCGTAAATGGCGCGGCTGGCTCAGGTGTTAAATCAAATGCCGCCGCTGCAAGGAGCGACGGCGCATATTGGGTAAAGAGGCGACATTATAGGTTTTTTGTGAAAACCAGTGATTTGCGCTGCCAGTTGTACATTTGCTGCCGGTTCTTCGGCAAGTCGTCGACAGTAGCCGGGACAAAGCCGCGCTTCAAGAACCAGTGCGCGGTACGTGTGGTCAGAACAAACAGTTTTTTCAAGCCAGCGGCGCGCGCACGATTCTCCATGTGCTTCAACAAACGCTCGCCATCACCTTGTGTTTGCACTTCCGGATTGACGATCAGACATGCCATCTCTGCCATTTTTTCGGCAGGGAAAGGGTAGAGCGCCGCGCAACCGAAGATCACGCCATCATGCTCGATGACGGAGAAGTAATCGATTTCGCGTTCGATCAGTTCGCGGCCGCGTTTGACTAAGGTGCCGTCGGCTTCCAGCGGTTCGATCAATTTAAGAATGCCGCCGACATCTTCAATCGTGGCATCGCGCAGACTTTCCAGATTCTCGAATGAGATCATGGTGCCGACGCCATCATGCGTAAACAATTCCAGCAAGGCCGAGCCATCGGTGGTGAATGGAATAATGTGCGCGCGCGGTACGCCGCCGTTACAGGCTTGCACCGCATGCTGCAAATAGAAGGCGGAATCAGCAGGGACGCAATCGTAGCTCAGCACGGCATCGACTTGGTGCGATGACAGTTCATGTATTTCCACACCGCCCATGTCTTTGATCATGGGCGTTTCAGTGATGAAAATCAATTTGTCGGCGCGCAAGGCAACCGCTGCCGAGACGGCGACGTCTTCCATCGTCAGATTGAAGATTTCGCCGGTAGGCGAGAATCCCAGCGGCGACAGCAATACCAAACCGCCAGCATTCAAAATCGGGTGTATCGCTTCATAAGCAATCTTGCGGGTCACGCCGGTCAGTTCCAGATCAACACCGTCGATGATGCCGATAGGGCGCGCAGTGACGAAGTTGCCGGAAATGATACGGATCGCAGCGTGCGCCATAGGCGTGTTCGGCAAGCCCTGGCTGAAAGCAGCTTCGATGTCGAGGCGTAATTCGCCGGCCGCTTCTTTTGCGCATTCCAGCGCCGCGGTGTCAGTAATGCGCAAACCGTCGTGGAAGCGGGCTTCTACATTTCGCAGCGCCAACTGTTCTTCCACCTGCGGGCGCGAGCCGTGCACGATGACGACTTTGATGCCGAGAGCATGCAATAAAGACAAATCCTGTGCCAGCACCGGTAATGCGCCAGCCTTGACCAACTCACCCGGGAAAGCGATGACAAAGGTCTTGCCGCGGAAGGCGTGGATGTACGGCGCGACGGAACGCAGCCACTGGACGAATTGTTCTTGATTTTCCATGAGACGCATTATAACCATGGCAACCGGTATCGATTGTGCGATCTGACGACGAAATGCGACACTGCTCTGTATAATTCCGCACTACATGTCTGCTCCAGAATCCAACCAAAAAACTAAGCCAGCCGCGACTAATCGTCCCGCGCGCGTCGCTCAAGCCTCATCCGCACCGCCGGTCCGTAACCCGCTGCCTGCAATTACCTTCCCTGAAGAGCTGCCGGTTTCCGGCAAGCGGGAGGATATTGCACGTTCGATTCAGACCAATCAGGTCATTATCGTCAGTGGCGAAACCGGTTCCGGTAAAACCACGCAACTGCCGAAAATCTGTCTGGAACTAGGTCGCGGCCTGAACGGCTTGATCGGCCACACGCAACCGCGCCGGATCGCGGCTTCGTCCACCGCCAAGCGCATCGCGCAGGAAATCGGCTCGCCATTGGGCGAGCACGTCGGCTTTAAGGTGCGTTTCAACGACACGTTGACCAAAGGCGCGTGGATCAAGTTGATGACCGATGGTATCTTGCTGGCGGAGACACAAACCGATCCACTGCTGCGTCAGTACGACACCATCATCATCGATGAAGCGCATGAACGCAGTCTGAACATCGACTTCCTGCTTGGCTACCTGAAGCAGTTGCTGCTCAAGCGTCCAGATCTGAAAGTCATCATTACATCGGCAACCATCGACGCCGATCGTTTCGCACGCCATTTCGGCAGTAATGGAAAACTGGCGCCGGTGATCGAAGTATCCGGCCGTATGTATCCGGTCGAAGTACGTTATCGCCCGGTTGAAGCCTTCGACAAGAATGCCGAGAACAATTCAAACGCCACCTCGGACGCTGCTGCGGCACGCCGTTCAGCTATGGCTGCCAAGGAACGCGGTCAGCGCGATCTGATGGATGCGGTAGTCGATGCGGTTGATGAACTGGCGCGCATAGGTTCAGGCGACGTGTTGGTATTCCTGCCGGGTGAACGCGAGATACGCGATGCCGCAGAAGCTTTGCGTAAACATCATCCGCCGCACGTGGAAATTCTGCCGCTGTTTGCGCGTTTGTCCGCACAAGAGCAGGAGCGTGTATTCAAGGTATCGAATGCGCGTCGTATCGTGCTGGCAACCAACGTTGCAGAGACTTCGTTGACTGTGCCCGGCATACGCTACGTTGTAGATGCTGGCCTCGCACGTGTTAAGCGCTACAGCTATCGCAATAAAGTCGAACAATTGCAAATCGAACCGATTGCGCAATCGGCGGCGAATCAACGCGCCGGTCGTTGCGGTCGTGTCTCTGCCGGCGTCTGCATACGTTTGTATGACGAGCAAGATTATCTGCTGCGGCCTAAATTTACCGAGCCGGAAATCCTGCGTTCCTCATTGGCATCCGTTATTTTGCGGATGAAGTCGCTGCATCTGGCTGATGTAGAAACTTTCCCTTTCATCGAACCACCGTTGGGTCGCGCGATCGCCGACGGTTATCAACTGTTGCAAGAGTTGGGCGCGGTCGATGATGAAAACAAGCTGACCAAGCTGGGTCGTGAGTTGGCCAAGTTGCCGCTGGACCCGCGCGTAGGCCGCATGATTCTGGCCGCGAAAGATAATGTCTGCCTGACGGAAGTCTTGATCATCGCTGCCGCCTTATCGGTTCAGGATCCGCGCGACCGTCCAATGGAAGCGCAAACAGCAGCTGACAACGCACACAAGAAATTCGCTGATGAAAAGTCGGAGTTCGCCAGCTATCTAAAAATCTGGAAATGGTTTGAAGATGCAGTCGCGCACAAGAAGTCGAATCGTTTGCTGCAGGAAGAGTGCCGCGCCAGTTTTCTGTCGCAACTGCGTCTGCGTGAATGGCGTGATGTGCACTCGCAATTGCTGACTATCGTGCGCGAGCAGGGATGGCGCTTGAACGAAGCACCAGCAACCTATGAGCAATTGCACACGGCTTTGCTGACTGGCTTGCTCGGCAATATCGGTTTCAAGTCCGAAGAAGAACAGCATTACCTGGGCGCACGCGCGATCAAGTTCCATATTTGGCCAGGTTCGTCGCTCATCAAAAAAGCCGGCAAATGGATCATGGCGGCCGAGCTGGTCGACACGACGCGCCTGTATGCGCGCTGCATCGCGCAGATACAGCCGGAATGGCTGGAACGTGTTGCCGGTCATTTGCTGAAAAAATCCTACGGTGAGCCGCGTTGGGAAAAACGTACTGCGCAAGTTTCTGCGTATGAGCGCGCTACCTTGTACGGCCTCGTTGTCTACAGTCAGCGCCGGATTCAATATGGCTTGATCAATCCATCGGATGCGCGCGAAATTTTTATCCGCGATGCGCTGGTCGGTGGCGATTTTGAAACGCGTGGGCCTTTCTTTGCGCATAACCATAAATTGATACGCGAGATCGAGAATCTGGAACACAAGTCGCGCCGTCTTGATGTGCTGGTTGATGATGAACTGATCGCAGCTTTCTACGACAAGCTGATTCCGGCAGATATTCATAACGGCATCACGTTCGAGAAATGGCACAAAGAAGCGACAGCCAAAGAACCGAAGCTGCTGTATCTGAATCGTGATGATTTGATGCGGCACGAAGCCGCCGGCGTAACGACAGAGTTGTTCCCTAAAGTGATGAATGTCGCTGGTGTCGACATGGTGCTGTCGTATCACTTCGAACCAGGTACGCCACGCGATGGCGTAACGCTGACTGTTCCCTTGTATGCATTGAATCAGGTATCAGCGGATCGCTGCGAATGGCTGGTACCTGGCATGCTGAAAGAAAAAGTCCATCTGTTGATCAAGTCTTTGCCGCAAAAACTGCGCCGTCATTGCGTACCGTTGCCGGATTACGCGGCAGGTTTCTGTGATCGTGTGCAAGAAACACATGCCTTCGGTAAAGGCAGTTTGCTGGATGCAGTGATTGCAGATATACGTGAGCAAACTGGTATTGCTACCAAGACGACAGACTACAAACTGGAAACCTTGTCCTCGCATCAGTTCATGAACTTCAAGATTATTGATGAACATGGTCGCCAGTTGGAGATGGGGCGCAATCTCGGCACCTTGCGTTCAGAGTTCGGTGGGCAAGCGAGAGAGAGTTTTCAACGTATTGCTGAACAAACGGCAATGCCGCTGGTAGGACAATCGACCAGCGCGGCTAAACCGGTTGCTGTTACCGGTAAAACGCAAGTGGCTAGCTCTGCGACTCAAACACAATCAGGCGCAGCAACGCATGCTGGCGGCAAAGTCGCAAACGCAACTAAGCATCAGAACCTGACTAGCTGGACCTTTGGCGAATTGCCGGAGCTGTTGGAAATCCAGCAAGGCAAGCAAACGCTGATTGGCTTTCCCGCGTTGGTGGATAAAGGCGCGTATTGTGATCTGGAAGTCTTTGATGATCCGAATGAAGCTGCACGTGTGCATCGCATAGGCTTACGTCGCTTGTTGGCATTGCAGTTGAAAGAGCAATTGAAGTATCTGGAAAAGAACATTCCAGGTTTGCAGCAAATGGGCATGCAGTTCATGGCGCTCGGTTCGCAGGAAGAGTTGCGCGAGCAGATTATTCACGCCGGTCTAGAGCGCGCCTGCCTGCAAGAACTGCTGCCAAAAAATGCAGAAGAGTTCAATGCACGCAAGGACGAAGGCAAATCGCGGCTAGGTTTGCTGGTCAATGAAATCGCACGATTGGTCGGATTGATCTTGACCGAATATCACGCCTTGCCGAAAAAACTGCAAACAGTGAAAGCGCACGCGCAAGCCGTGACCGATATGCAGTCGCAATTACAAGGCTTGGTCGGCAAGCGTTTTATCGCAGAGAATGATTACATCAACCTCACGCATTTCCCGCGTTATCTGAAGGCGATCAATGTGCGTATCGATAAATTGCGCGCTGATCCTGCACGCGATACGCGGGCAATGACTGAGTGGCAGCAAGCCGCTGCACCGTGGCAACGGGCATTGAAGGAACGTCACGGCGATCCGAAAATGACGGAATTCCGCTGGTTGTTGGAAGAATTACGCGTGTCCTTGTTTGCACAAGAGTTGCGTACGCCTATGCCGGTATCGGTCAAGCGATTGCAGAAGGTGTGGGAGACGATGCAGCGCTGATGCCTATTGCATCAGCGATATTTTTTGAAAGGAATAGTCTGAGATGAAGTATCTGGTATCCGCAGCTTTGACCGCTGCAATCCTGGCTGGTTGTGCCGTCGCACCGACTTATCGCGGACAAGTTGTGCAGCAAGTGCCGTTCAAGATAGATGATGGTACGAGTCTCAGTTTACCTATGGTACGCGGCGGCGCTTTACCTGCTGAGAATGATGAATACAAAATAGACGGCGCCGGCTATATGGGTAGTTTGAAAGCTGGTAGTGCCAGTCAATCCGAAATACAGCAGACCTTTTCTATCGTGGTTAAAAAGAACGCTGAACTGGAATATGTGCGCATAGAACAGGTGGATACTGACGGCGGTTTGCAATTGGTCGTACAGGATAATCAGCCGGTTTTGAAAAACAAAAATTGGGTAGGCAAGACTAAGCCTGTTCCGGCAACTAGGGACGCTTCACCCTGGCTCTATAGCAGTGGCAATTCGACCTTCCTGTTCAAGTTCACGATCAAAGCTAAGGGCAGTGCGGCTATTGTGATGTACCAGCCATCATTGTTCAACAGAGAGACTAAGGCTGTTTATTTACGCGTGATACAGGGGCCAGCTTCCTGATCTTTGCTTTCATCCTGAGTTAAGTCGCTGTCAGAATCGGATAAGTCATGCGTGTGAAACTCGTCTGTTTGCTGTTTCTAACTAGCATTTATGTGCCTTTGTGGGCGCAGGCGAAGTTTCCTGCCGATGCCGCACGCTTTATTGAAAGACGTGACGGCTGTGATCATTTCCGCGGCGAGGAACCGTATGACGAAGAGCGACGCAAGTTCTTGCTGGATAATATTGCTACGCTTTGCACCGGGTACCGATAACAAGCTGGCGCAACTCAAGAAAAAATATGCAGGACGTCCGGAAGTCATCAGGAAATTGAATGATTATGAACGACGGATCGAAACAGGCGCAAAAAAACCTTAAAGGAAAACCATGCGTACATTGAGTTTCCTGCTTGCAGGCTTATTGATACTCGCGGCATTCGTTTTACTGGCGCGGCTGTTTTCTGCGAATTATCCGGCTGCCATGACCTGGGCCACGACTATATTTGTCGCGCTATGGTTTGGCATTGCTGCCTTCAATATGTGGGTAGGCATTGATCAGGCTGGTTATTCGTTTGGCGAAGAATTACCGATTTTTCTGCTGATATTCGGGGTGCCGACTGCCTTGAATGCCTTCCTTCGATGGAAAGTTCTATAGCTCCCAGACGCGGGGAGCGTTGCTGCGATTGCGTCCCAGCCTTGTTTGCAAGCTTCTTACCGCCGGATGAGCAACGATTTCGCGTAAAATTGCGGAAATTCCTTACAACACTCACTTAAATCTAAGAATATGACCATCAAATCCGACAAATGGATACGCCGTATGGCAGCAGAAACCGGCATGATCGAGCCATTCGAGCCTGGTCAAGTGCGTCAGGCTAACGGCCAGAAGATTGTCTCCTACGGGACATCTTCCTACGGTTACGATATTCGCTGTGCTGACGAATTCAAGATTTTTACCAACATCAATAGCACCATCGTTGATCCGAAGAACTTCGATGAAAACTCATTCGTCGATGTCAAAAGCGACGTTTGCATCATCCCGCCTAACTCCTTTGCACTCGCACGTACGATCGAATATTTCCGTATTCCACGTAATGTGCTGACGATTTGCCTAGGTAAATCGACTTACGCGCGCTGCGGCATCATCGTCAACGTGACACCGTTCGAACCTGAATGGGAAGGCTATGTGACGCTGGAGTTTTCCAATACGACACCATTGCCAGCCAAGATTTACGCAGGTGAGGGTTGTGCACAAGTGTTGTTCTTTGAAAGCGATGAAGTCTGCGAAGTGTCGTACAAAGACAGAGGCGGCAAGTACCAAGGGCAGCATGGCGTGACATTGCCGAAAGCATAATGCTTAAGATGCCGACATTTTGAGCGCATAAAGCAAATCAATAATGGGGAAATCACACATGATTAAGAACATTGCTATTGCGGTTCTTCTTTTGTGTGTAGGTTATTTGTCTGTGACTGTTGTTCGACTTGAGAACTTTCATTACGCCAGTCTGGTGGGAATGTGTCCAGAATTTAAAACCAACGATACGTTGCAATCAGTTAAACACCATAGTTGCTTACATGCGACTGAGACAAGAACTAATCCGATATGGCATTTGATTTATGCTTTAAGTGGCGAGTAAAACTAGGGCTGTAGGTTGGGTTAACTTTTTATTAGTTAAAAATTCAAACTCAGACGTATCTAGTAAGCTCGAGATGATTCAAGCTTAGTCAATTTCCTCGCCTCAATAATCATTCGTTCCACCGCGCCGGATTGTGGCATATCGCGATATGCCAAATGTAAAGGCGCGCGTAGGCCGGGTGCTTGATCTAATTTCAGATAGACGACTTCTTCCAGTTGCACATGCCGTATCGAGGCCGGGACGATGGAAATGCCTAGTCCTGCAGCGACCAAACTTAACGTTGATAGATTCTTGCGTGCTTCCAACGTCACCTTTGGGCTGAAGCCTGCAACGCGGCATGCTGCGATCACGGTATCGTATAAACCTGGGCCGCTGGGGCGTCGGTTCAGAATGAAGGATTCTTCTGCTAAAGCAGTGAGCGGCAAACTCTTGCGACGTTTGTTTTGCGCCAGTGGATGTGTTGCTGGCAGCGCGACGATCATTTCTTCCACCAGCATCGTTTCCATTTTCAATCCTGCTGCATTGCCTATCGGTGAGCGTATGAAGGCGACGTCGACACGATTCTGACGCAAGGCTTCGACCAGATCGGATGTATTGCTTTCTTCTACCGCAAGCGTAACGCCCGGCGATACCTGTCGGAATGCGCGTATGACTGCTGGGATGAATGGATGCAGCGATGCTGACTCGGTAAAGCCGACTGCAATGCGGCCTAGTTCGCCTTGCGAGATACGGCGCACGCCTTCTATGGTGGTGTTGACCTGATCCAGAATGATGCGCGCATCGATCAACAGGGCATGTCCACTTTCAGTCAATTCCATGCCGCGCGGAAGGCGTCGAAACAGTGTGACGCCCAGCTCTTTTTCAAGCGCGCGAATTTGCTGGCTCAGCGGTGGTTGCTGTATGCCTATACGTTGTGCAGCCTTGGTCAAATGACCTTCTTCGGCGACGACGACAAAATAGCGCAGCAGGCGTAGATCTATGGATGACATATATTTTAAGTATGCTTAACTATGATTCCATATATTAGACTGAATGACGCTACACGCGTAAGCTTTCGCCTATCAACAGATATGACGGAAGCAAGAAGATGGAAAGCAGTACACAAATAGCGGAAACGCCAATAGCGCAAGTGGAAGTGCCACATCCAACCATTCGGCAATTATTTCTGGGTTTTCTGGCGTTGGGCATGATGGCCTTTGGCGGTGCCTTGCCACTGGCGCACAGGATGCTGGTGGAGGACAAGCGTTGGTTGAATGAAGCCGAATTCACCGAACTACTTGGCCTGTGTCAGTTCCTGCCGGGCGGCAATATGATTAATTTGTCGGTTGCAGTCGGTATGCGTTTTCGTGGAATCAAAGGCGCTTTCGTTTCCATCATGGGTTTGGTTGCAATGCCATCCGTTGTCTTGATCATGCTGGGGATGTTGTATGAGCGCTTCCGTAACGATGCGCAAGTAGCGCATGTATTTGCCGGTCTGGCCGCGGCGGCGGCTGGTTTGCTGATTTCCATGGCGATCAAAATCGCGCTGCCTTTACGCAAGAAATTCATGATGGCTGGCGTTGCGGTGATGTGTTTTATCGCGATTGCTTTACTGCGCTTGCCATTGCTATGGGTCATGCTGGTGATGACACCGCTCAGCATCTGGGTTACGGCAAGGAGCAAGAAATGACACAGACCCTGATTGCCTTATTTTTGATTTTTTCCCAGTTGTCGCTGCTGGCATTTGGTGGTGGTAATGCGATCCTGCCTGAGATGCAGCGTCAGGTAGTCGAAGTGCATCAATGGATGAGTGCAAAAGAATTCAGTGCCTTGTTTGCTTTGAGCCAGGCGGCACCGGGGCCGAACATGATGATAGTCAATTTGGTTGGCTGGCAGGTAGCGGGCTGGGCGGGCATGCTGGTGACTGCCATCGCGAAGTTTGGTCCTTCATCGCTGCTGACTATTATGTCGCTACATGCATGGGAGCGCTTCAAAGATAGGCCATGGCGTGCCTATATACAATCCGGCATGGTGCCTGTGACTGCGGGCATCGTTGCTGCCAGCGCGGCAGTGATTGCGCATGCGTCGGATACCAATTGGCTGCTGACGGTGATTACCATTGTGACCGCTTTGCTGGCCTGGAAAACGCGGATACATCCGCTCTGGCTATTGCTTGTAGGCAGTCTGGTGGCCTTGCTGGGTAATGCTTGGGTTTGATAGGCGAGGCAGTAATACTTTCTCACCTTGTGAATTAACGGCTCTTGCCTAACTTTTTCTTCAGCGCCTGTATCGCATCTAACTTGGCGTCCATGCCAGCGATCGATGTGACGAATTGCAAATTCTTCTTGCGCAGGCGGAACGCATCTACCGTGACGTAATTGCCGCTACCTATGTAACGTGTGGTGACGATAATTTCTTGCGTGCCATCGTGATCGAGGTCGGCAAACTTCAGGCTTTCTATCGTGCCATTGCGTGGGCGTATGGTGCCGGTGATGAATTCATCGTAAGGATAGGCCGGATCGTTTTTCGCATAGACGCGCAGCGTATAACTGCCTATGCCGCGCGGCTCGAAGTCTCCTTCAGCGACAACTACCATGCCTTTGGTTTGTGGAAAAATTCCTGTCTTGACGATGTGATTGTTGTCTGCGCCGATAGCCGTTGCGGAGAGTGCTATGCCCGCGAAAAATAATGCGATTTTATTCATTGATACGTTTCCTGTTGTGCTGATTCACACACTTATTGTGATATCTCTCGTGCAATGGATGTGTAACTGCGATGTAAAAAGTAATTTCAAATCACGTGACCTTGGCACCTTTGTCGACTAACAAGCTACGTAGCACGGAGCGATGGCAGTGCGCTTCGTCTTCGCAGTAGCATCCGACCGAGAAGTTGCTGTGATGCGAAAGTGCTGCGAGTAGTTCAATTGTGTGTACGTTTTCAGGTGTCGCCATTTCAGCGCGATAGTGTTTGAAGAAGGTATTCCATTCCTGCGCTGTGGTGGCGCTATGTGCGAGTTTGACGGTGTCTGCGCTGGGAGCAAGGTTGGGGAACCAGACATCGAACCAGTTATGCGAGGCGAAATCGCTTTTTGCTACGCCGCGTGGCGGGCGATGTACTGTCCCGATGCGTACGCCTTCGTCGGTGATGCGTTCACTGCCCAGTCTGACGGTACGTGCAACCATGGCCGCCTCCGATCATTGCACCTTCATGCGTTTTAGTTAGGTGCGTCCCAGGCTGGATTCCATACAACTTCCCATAGATGCTGATCGGGATCTTTGAAATAACCTGCGTAGCCGCCCCAAAACGTATCGTGCGCCTGTTTGACGATGCTTGCTCCGGCATTTTTTGCTTGCAGCATGACGGCATCGACTTCTTCTTTCGAAGATACGTTATGCCCGATGGTGAATTCGGTTGAACTGATAGGCGCGACAGGAATGCCGGTGTCTTGAGAAATGCTTTTGCGCGGCCACAGCGCCAACTTCAATCCTGACTGCAGATCGAAGAAGGCAACTGCACCGTATTCAAATTCGGCACCGATGATGCCTTGTGTTTGCAGACCGAGGCCATCCCGATAAAACGGGAGTGCTTGCTCCAGATCATCAACGCCTAGCGTGATGACGGTAATGCGAGGTTTCATTTCACATTCCTTTCATCAAGATAACTATCGATTTATTGACGTACGCAATCGACGAAGTAATCGCGCTTGCCATCCACTTCGCGTTTGACCAGACCGTGTACATCGGTCTCAAAGCCTGGGAATTTTTCGTTGAAGTCACGTGCAAAGCGCAAGTAGTCAACGATAGTCTTGTTGAAACGTTCGCCCGGAATCAACAAAGGAATGCCCGGTGGGTAAGGCGTCAGCAAGATCGATGTGACGCGGCCTTCCAGTTCATCGATAGGGACACGGTCGATTTCGCGATGCGCCATTTTCGAGAATGCGTCAGACGGTTTCATCGCTGGCTGCATATCGGACAGATACATCTCTGTCGTTAGACGCGCAACGTCATAAGCTTTGTAGAAATCATGGATCTGTTGGCACAGATCGCGCAGGCCGATACGCTCGTAGCGCGGATTTGCAGCAGCAAATTCCGGCAGAATGCGCCACATCGGTTGGTTCTTGTCGTAATCGTCTTTGAACTGTTGCAGCGCGGTCAGCAGCGTGTTCCAGCGGCCTTTGGTAATGCCGATGGTGAACATGATGAAGAACGAGTACAAGCCGCATTTTTCAATGATGACGCCGTGCTCAGCCAAGTATTTGGTTACGATGGACGCAGGGATACCGGACTCACCGAACTTGCCGTCGAGTGATAGACCTGGATTGACGATGGTCGCCTTGATCGGATCGAGCATATTGAAGCCCGGAGCCAGATTGCCAAAGCCATGCCAGTCGTCTTCTGCGCGGATCATCCAATCGTCTTGCGTGCCTATGCCTTCTTCGCTGAAGGTGTTTGGACCCCATACCTGGAACCACCAATCCTGGCCCCATTCCTGATCAATCTTCTTCATCGCACGACGGAAGTCCAGCGCTTCCAGAATACTTTCTTCCACCAGTGCAGTACCGCCTGGCGCTTCCATCATCGCAGCAGCAACGTCGCATGACGCGATGATCGAATACTGTGGCGAAGTTGATGTGTGCATCAGGTAGGCTTCATTGAAGGCGTCCTGATCGAGTTTGACGCTCTCCGATTCGCGCACCAGGATCTGGGATGCCTGTGACAAACCAGCCAGCAATTTGTGTGTCGATTGGGTCGAGAAGATCATCGACTCTTTGGCGCGCGGACGGTCTTTGCCGATCGCGTGCATGTTTTTGTAGAAGTCGTGGAAGGTCGCGTGTGGCAACCATGCTTCATCGAAATGCAGCGTGTCGATTTCGCCGTCGAGCATGTCTTTCAGCGTTTCCACGTTGTAGATCACGCCGTCGTAAGTCGATTGCGTGATGGTCAGGATGCGTGGCTTCTTGTTCGCGGCTTCGCGTGCAAATGGATTGGCTTCGATCTTCTTGCGGATATTCTCCATCGAGAATTCCGACAAAGGAATCGGGCCGATGATGCCGAGGTGATTACGTGTCGGCATCAGGAAAACAGGGATCGCGCCACACATGATGATCGAGTGCAGGATCGATTTGTGACAGTTGCGATCGACCACAACGATATCGCCAGGTGCAACCGTCGAGTGCCACACCATTTTGTTCGAGGTCGAGGTGCCGTTGGTGACGAAGTAGCAGTGATCCGCATTGAAGATACGCGCGGCATTGCGCTCAGACGCAGCGACTGGACCCGTGTGGTCAAGCAACTGGCCGAGTTCTTCTACAGCGTTACAAACGTCGGCACGCAACATGTTCTCGCCAAAGAATTGGTGGAACATTTGGCCGATAGGCGATTTCAAAAATGCGACGCCGCCGGAGTGGCCAGGGCAGTGCCATGAGTAGGAGCCATCCTGTGCGTAATGCACTAGCGCGCGGAAGAACGGAGGCGACAGGCCATCCATGTAGGACTTCGCTTCGCGGATGATGTGACGTGCGACGAACTCAGGCGTGTCTTCAAACATGTGAATGAAACCGTGCAGCTCGCGCAGGATGTCATTCGGGATGTGGCGCGAGGTGCGCGTTTCACCGTACAGATAAATTGGAATGTCGGCGTTCTTGTGGCGAATTTCTTCGACGAAGGCGCGCAGCGATTTCAATGCGTAATCAGTTTCTTCAAACGAGCCGGCACCGAACTCTTCATCGTCGATAGACAGGATGAAGGCGGACGCGCGCGATTGTTGTTGCGCGAATTGCGACAGATCGCCGTAGCTGGTGACGCCCAGCACTTCCATGCCTTCTTTTTCCATCGCTTCGGCCAGCGCGCGGATGCCTAGTCCCGACGTGTTCTCGGAACGAAAATCTTCATCAATGATGACGATGGGGAAGCGAAATTTCATGAGGTCTCCAGCAAGACGGAAAGTGCGGCGCACAGGCTTGATTTGTGCGCCAGATAAGGAAAGCGAATTTTCGCAGATATGTATGCGATTTGGGGAGAAAAAAGCCGCCGATTGGTCGATCAGCGGCATAGTGGGTCACCAGTGTGACGCCAGTGTTGCAAAAACGATCAGACTATTTAATCCGGTCGTAGGTAATGTAGGCGTAATCGAAGCCATTTGCCTCGGAATGATGTTCTTCACGTGCGGTTTCTTGCCACTGTTTTGGGTCGATAGCTGGAAAAAAAGCATCGCAATCGAAGGCTTTGTCTATTTTGGTCACGATCAGGCGGTCAGTGCCTGCCAGTGTGTCGGCATAAATCTGCGCGCCACCGATGATGAAAGCAGGGTTGTCGCCGACCAGTGCCTTGGCGGCTTCCAGCGAAGTGACGGCTTCGACGCCAGCATGTTGCCACTCTGCATTACGCGTAATGACGATATTGCGGCGATTTGGCAAAGGGCGTCCAATGGAGTCGAAAGTCTTGCGACCCATGATGATCGGATGGCCGGACGTCGTGCGCTTGAAGTGCGCCAGATCCTCCGGCAAGTGCCAGGCCAGGGTGTTGTTGATGCCGATGCCGTTGTTGGTATCGGTGGCGACGACGATGGTCAGATGTGCGGACATAGTGTTCGTTTAATTTTAAACAGCCATCGGCGCACTCAATGGTGCGTGATGTTCGTATTTTTCCAAGCTGAAATCGCTAGGTTCAAGTTTTTCCAGCCATTCAGGTTCGTACTTGCCGGTGACGGCATAGTCAGGAATGCGATCTGACAAAACCAGCTTGGGCGAGGCATGCGGTTCGCGCATCATTTGCTCATTGAGCATATCCAGATGATTTTCATAGATATGCGCATCGCCGATGAAGTAGGTGAACCACTTTGGTGTATAGCCAGTCAGGCGGCCAACTACATGCAGCAAGGCAGCAGCTTCGGCCAGATTGAAAGGCGTACCGAGGCCGATATCGTTGCTGCGGATGTAGAGGCAGAGCGAAATCTCTTTGGTCGTCGCATTCGGGATGAACTGATACAGCAAATGGCAAGCCGGCAAGGCAATCGCATCCAGATCGGCACAGTTCCAACCGTGGAACAGGATACGGCGGCTGCCTGGATTCTTGATGATGGTGTCGAGGCAGTCGCGCAATTGATCGATGGCTTTGTACAGCAGGACTTTGCCCTTGCCTTCGTCGTTGACGGCGGAGACCACGCGGAAGCCGTGCTTCTGTGCATCTTCAATTTGCGCCGTGTTGTCAGCGTCCAGCAATTTGTAGGCTGGCCATTGGCGCCATTGCACGCCGTACACCGGGCCGAGATCGTCTTCGCCCTGGCGATACGGATTGTTCAGCCATTCGGTATTTTCATTGGCATTTTGATCCCATACCTTGCAACCCAGTGCGCGGAAGTCGGCAGCGCTGCGAGTCGCGCGCAGGAATCCTATCAATTCGCCGATCACGGATTTGAATGCGAGTCGCTTGGTGGTGATCGCTGGGAAGCCGTCTTTTTGCAGATCGAAGCGCAGCATGGCACCAGGAATACTGATGGTGCGGATGCCGGTACGATTTTCCTGCCAGGTGCCGGTATCGAGTACTGTGCGCACCAGGTCAAGATACTGTTTCATGCGTAGTCCGTTTTTATATAGGTTGTCGGAATATAACTTTCGCTATATTTCCCGGGAATTCGCTATTTTAACGGGTTAAGCCGCAGGCAGCGGAATCGGCGATCAATGCTGGTTGAATTGCAAGGCGGCCAGACTGGCATACAGTCCGCCAGCAGCGACCAGTGTAGCGTGCGTGCCGGTTTCGACTATCTTGCCGTGTTCCATCACGATGATGCGATTGGCGCGTTGTACTGTCGCCAGTCTATGCGCGATGACCAAGGTGGTGCGGCCGACCATGGCGGCTTCCAGTGCGCTTTGCACCAAACGCTCGGATTCGGCATCGAGTGCACTGGTTGCTTCGTCGAGTAACAGCAGTGGTGGATTCTTCAGCAGCGCGCGTGCAATCGCAATACGCTGACGTTGGCCACCAGATAAGCGCACACCACGCTCGCCGAGGAAGGAGCTATAACCTTCCGGCAGACGCTCGATGAACTCATGCGCAGCAGCCATGCGGGCAGCGGCAATCACGTCATCGTCGCTCGCATCGGGACGGCCATAGCGTATGTTCTCCATCGCATTGGCGGAGAAAATCACGGTGTCTTGCGGCACGATGCCTATCGTATTGCGCAAGTCATGCAAATCGAGGTCGCGGATATCGATGCCATCCAGTTCGATCACGCCTTCCTGCGGATCATAGAAGCGCAATAGCAACTGGAACAATGAAGTCTTGCCTGCACCGGATGGGCCGACGATGGCGACAGTTTCACCCGCTTGAATCGCGACCGACAGATTGGACAGCGCAGGCGTCAATGGACGAGATGGATAATGGAAGGTCACCAAGTCCAGCGTCAGCGATGCGCCATTGGCACGCCGTGGCGGCAAGGCAGTAGGCGATGCTGGGGATTTAATGGGTGATTTCTCTTCCAATAACTCAAGCAAACGTTCGGTCGCGCCGGCTGCGCGTTGTGCATCGCCTAACACTTCCGATAATGCACCGATTGCGCCAGCAACAATTGCCGAATAAAGAATGAATTGACCGAGCACGCCGCCGCTCATGGTGCCGTCGATGACAGCATGTGCGCCCAGCCACAGTACAAAGACGATGGCGCCGAAGATCAACAGGATGGCGATCATCGTCAATAAGGAACGTGCGCGTATGCGACGCATCGCCGTTTTGAATGCGCTCTCTACGGTTTTGCCGAAACGTTGAGCCTCAATTTTTTCGTGTGTGTAAGCCTGCACGGTAGGCATTGCATTGAGGATTTCTCCTGCTAGTGCAGACGCATCTGCCACACGATCTTGCGAATCACGCGACAAGGTACGTACACGACGGCCAAACCAAACGATAGGCAAGACGACGAAAGCCAGAGTGATCAAGATAATGGACGACAATTTGATGCTGGTAATGAATAGCATCACCAAACCACCTGCGAACAGCAGCGCATTGCGCAAAGCCATCGAAATACTGGTGCCTATCAGCGTCTGAATCAGCGTTGTATCGGTCGTGATGCGCGACAAGACTTCGCCACTTTGCGTGGTTTCAAAGAATTGTGGGCTTTGCGTCACCACGTGTGAATAGACCGCATTGCGTACATCGGCAGTGACACGTTCGCCCAGCCAGGAAACCATGTAAAAGCGTGCCGCAGTGGCGATCGCCAACACGCAGGCAACGCCAAACAAAGCGATGAAATAAGTATTGATACTGGACGGGTCGTGCATGCCATTGGCACCAAAGCCCAGATCGATCATTTGCCGGAAGGCATACGGAATCGCCAACGTGGCGGCAGCCGCGACGATCAGCGCGATGCCGGCCAGGGCAAACTGTTTTTTATACGGTAGTAAAAATTTAACCAGGCCGCGTAAAGTGGCGATGCTACCTTTTTGCAATTCTCGGGACGTCTTGATGGTCATGGATACAGTGTTCTGGGTAAAAGATGATGTCAGGAGGCAGAGGCAGCCTGATTCTTGCATTTAAGGCACTGCTGGTATGAAGGCATAAGGCTGGCATGAAGGCGTAGCTTAACACCAGTCAACGCAGCATATTTTTCCTCGTACTTCGTTAAAAAACGCAGAAAACACATTTGTTCTCAGGCAATATGGGGGCGGGCAGGCAGAGCACAACTGTTATCTTTGCCTCGGCAATGAACTGTCACGCCGAAATGGGGTCATTCAGATTCACGCATCACGGGGGAGCAGATTGCTGCAATTCATCCAGTGTACCGAACAGAATGACCAGAGTGTCCGTGACGAGCTGCTCGCGGGCTTGAGCGCAGCACAGGCTTTTACCTCACCAAAGTATTTGTACGATGCCTTGGGTTCCAAATTATTCGAGGCGATCTGTGAGTTGCCGGAATATTATCCAACCCGTACTGAATCCCTTATCTTCAAAACGCATGGCAGGGCGATTGCACAAGCCATAGGCAGCGGTGCGACGCTGATCGATCTGGGTGCTGGTAACTGTGCCAAGGCGGCGCGCCTGTTTCCTGCCTTGCAGCCGGTACAATATGTACCGGTCGATATCTCAGTAGGTTTCCTGCGTGATTCGTTGCAGCGTTTGCAGCAGCAATTTCCATCTATTGTCATGACCGGCCTGGGGATGGATTTTTCCAGCGAATTGCTATTGCCTGATAGTGTGCGTGAGGAAAAGCGCCTGTTCTTTTATCCCGGTTCTTCTATCGGCAATTTCACGCCGGAGGAAGCGCTGGCCTTCCTGCAGCGTATCCGCGCAGCTTGCGGTGAAGATGGTGGCTTGCTGATAGGTGTCGATCTGATCAAGGAAAAATCCATACTGGATGCAGCCTACGATGATGCGCTGGGCGTTACGGCTGCTTTCAACCTGAACCTGTTGCGACATCTGAATCATTTGTTAGGTACTGACTTCGATGTGCGGGCGTGGCGACATCGCGGTTTTTTCAATGACAAAGCCAGTCGCATAGAAATGCATCTGGAAGCGGCGTCAGAACAAATCGTGCGCTGGCCACAAGGCGAGCGGCGCTTTGAACGCGGCGAACGCATACATACCGAAAATAGTTATAAGTACACGCAGCGCAGCTTTACTGATTTGCTGGAGCAGGCGGGCTTCCTTCGCTTGTCGTTTTGGACCGATCCGCAGCAGTGGTTTATGGTCTGTCACGCACATGCGGTTTGAGCTAAATAGTTGCTTTGCAGTTCTTGTTTACAGCTTGATTTCGTATTTATTTAATTCGCAGTAAACTGCACAAAGCCACATCCTGAAACTGTTTCACCAACAACATGACGGATTGCAATGAACGCACAGACAGAAAATATACATCTGCTTGCACCCATGGCGCGTTATCTGGCTATACGCGCACGTTCGCTATCTTTGGCGGCGCCGCTGTCGGAAGAGGATTGTGGTGCACAATCGATGCCGGATGCCAGTCCGATCAAATGGCATTTGGCACATACCACCTGGTTTTTCGAAACCTTTATCCTTGAACGTTTCGAAGCAAACTTCCAGCCTCATCATCCAGCCTTCCGCGTCCTGTTCAATTCCTATTACAACGGTGTGGGTGACAAGCATGCACGTGCGCAACGCGGCTTGCTGACGCGTCCACCGTTTGACGAAGTGCTGGCCTATCGGCGTGATGTGGATGAACGGATTCATGTTTTGTTATTGCAAGCATTACCAGCAGAGACTATGTCGGAAATGGTGGGTTTGCTGGAATTGGGTTTGCAACACGAACAGCAGCATCAGGAATTGATGATGACGGACGTCTTGCATCTGTTCTCGCGCAATCCACTCAAGCCGGCGTATGCCGATTCACTCTATTCGCTGGCCGAAACGGCACCGGCATTGCAATGGCTGTCTTTCGATAGCGGTGTGGTGCAAATGGGGCATGAGGGAACAGATTTTTGTTTTGATAATGAGTTGCCACGTCACCGGCAGTTTGTTGAACCCTATGCGCTGGCGACACGACTGGTGACGAATCGTGAGTATCTGGCTTTCGTCGAAGCGGGCGGCTATGAGAATCCGGCTTTATGGTTATCGGAAGGTTGGGATTGGGTGCAGACACAACAAATTTTGCATCCGTTGTACTGGCAGCACGATAGAGGCTGGCATGCTTTTTCTCTGCATGGCTTGCGGCCGCTTGATTTGGATGCAGCGTTGACGCATGTTTCTTATTTTGAAGCGGATGCTTATGCGCGCTGGAGTGGTGTGCGTTTGCCGACTGAAGCTGAATGGGAGCATGCTGCGCGTGAAGCGGGAGACTTGATCCAGTTGTTTGGTACTTGCTGGCAATGGACCAGCAGTAGTTACGCAGCATATCCCGGTTATCAAACTGCTGCGGGTGCGCTAGGTGAATACAACGGCAAGTTCATGTCGAATCAGTATGTGCTACGTGGCTCTTCAGCTGTGACGCCGAGCGGGCATGAGCGCGTCAGTTATCGAAATTTCTTTCCGGCGACGGCACGTTGGCAATTTTCCGGGATTCGTTTAGCGCGCTAGATACTTTTACAGGATGGATGCTGAGCTCGCATTTGATTATTCAGCTAGTACTTTGAAAACCGGATTCCCAGTTTGTGTTCTATGCTTTCTCCCAGACGCGGCCCCAGGCCAGGCAGTAGCGAGCGTAAGGTTTTAGGCATTTCACGCAATCCTTCGCGCATTTCCTTGACCATCCTCAAACTGGTTTTATCGTCCATCCCATTTGCCAAAGCTGCTCGACAACGTACGACGGAAAGTACTATGTCATCCGTCAGCATATCCAGTTCGTAGTCGTAGGTTTCTCGTAACAGCCCGATCAATCTATCGTAGACGGGCAATAGCTCGTACAGATCCGATGCTGCAATGGCAGCGACTTCCTCGGGGGATGGGCGTTTTACAGCGCGTGTGAAGGGCAAGATGTTATTGCCTTCTGGATTCTTCTCGGACATAAGCGTATACAGCCATATTCAGACGACTCCATAGTATGGTTGGCCGGCGAAGCAAGTCAATCGAATTGCCTGAGTGTTTTTACTTATGGCTAGAGTTGGATAGTCGTAGTTTTTACTCAACTGCTTAACGGAACTCCAGACGGTTGTAATCTAATATGCCTGCCTCCAATGATTGCTCCTTGAAGTAGCGTTGATGCAGCGCATCGCTGAATGCCCAGAAATCCTGATTGTCACGACGTACGGCCCAGCGTTTGGTAAAGGCGGCATAGTCGCTTTCTGAACGCAGGCCTTGCAGTGCGGTGATCATGGCTGCCAAGTCCGCAGAGCGGACGCGATAAAAGGCATTCGGATAATTGAAGATGATACCGGGTGCCAGCGTCAAGGTATCTTCTTCCGGTATCACTTCTTTTCGTTCACCCAGCAGGTGCGACACGCTGGCGTGTGCAGTATTACGGACGAGACTGAAGTTTCTGGTTTTACCATCCGGTGTCTCGATCACCAGCAGCGCGGTTTCCGGCAGCCATTGCAATGCGGTGCCTTTGGTCGCAGCGAGTGTTGTCAACGGCGCTTGCAGGTATGTTGGTGCTTGCTTGGCCCAATCCAGATTGGTCGCTATGACCGGAGCCAGTCGTTTGCGCATCAGCTCCAGCAATTCCTTTTTCGGATTGTCCGTGACATAGCGTATGCCGCTATCGACGTTCAGCGTGCTGGCCGGGCCACCATAAATTTGTTCTCGCACAGACAGGCTATCGCCGCGGTACCAATAGTCACGTGTGGCGATGCGTTGTGACTTAGGCAGCATCAGCAGGAAAGTGGATTCACCTTCTGCCCGCAGATAATCCATGTACAGCCGTGAGTTGAGTTGATGGCCAACGTTGCCATACACATCGTAATTGGCTACCAGCAGATAGTGGATGCGTTCCAGCAATGGGTAGCCTATGACCCAGGCAGTTTTTGGCGTGTCACCGACAAAGCCTTTGACCACACTTGCATTGTCAAAGTGGCGGAACACGGTCAGCGCTGCATTATCGTTATTGCCGTCACCATCCCAGATCAGATTGAGGTTGATATCAGCCGGTTGCTTGATGACCTTGGCCATCAAGGTGGTGCGTGCCTTCAGGTAGTCGTTTTCCAGCTTTCCATATTCGAGCCAGGGCACGAGGATGCCGCTGCTGCGATTGCCGGTAGGCAGGCGTGCCAGAGCGGCGCTCCGTTGCAACAATAGGTCAACCTCTTTATCGTAGGTTTCGGACGGTGCGAGGAAAGTCACCCAGAACTGATCGCGGATGACATTGAGGGCAACTTGGCCGCGACATACTGGGCCCTTGATGAAGCCCATGATGGTGAACTCGGCTTCGTCCAGCATGAAGCGGTAGCGCGCACCAACCGGCAGCGCGGCAAAAGTGGCAAAAGGATTGGCAGCGGTTTCTTCGCTATAGCCGGGGAGTTTATTCACCTGATAAGGAACATCGAAAAACAGGCTGCGCCAGCGCGTCATGCGTTGTGCATCCAGGCGGTAGGGCATGTGCGTTTTGGCGACTATTGCTTCGAGTTCTTCTGTCAGGCGATAGTAGACGCGACTGACTTTGGGATCGTCTACCGGGCGTGGTGTGGTAATGATGTCGATTGGTTGTCCAGGTGGCGTCGCCGAGCGCACCAGTTTGAAGTAGTGACGTTCTGTATCATCGCTGAAATACAAATGCGCGAGGAATAGGTGTTCATAGGCATAGCGTGCAAACAACTGTTCTTTCAATGAATCGCCATTGAAGAATTTTTCCCACAGGATTACTTTCGCCGTCACGGCTGCCGGCAATCCTGCTGTTCCTTCATAAGGCGCACCTCGTTCCAGCCAATTCGTCATTGTGCGATGCTCTTCCGGCGACAGTGCGGGAAGGCCGAAAGGCATGCCGCCCAGTGGTGTGCTGTGCTCGTAGGCATCCATTTCGTAATCGACCGGACACATATTGGCGCGGTTTTCCGACAGATCCAGTTTGCCGAGTTTGCTATCTTCGGACGGCCACGGATGTTGTTGCTTGAGTGCCAGCATGCGATGAATCAAGCCGACTGCGCGATTGGCTTCCGGCGTAAACATGTGTTCGTTCAGAACAGGAAAGAAATCGTGCTGCCGCCATTCAGAAGGTTTTTGCGCATCGATATAAAGACGCGATGGTTCAGCTGCCAACAGACGTGTCGCATCATAAACCGCAGTTTTGTTGGCGCCACGTGCCAGACCATCCCAACTGGTGGTTTTTAGCTGACAGGGCGCGTCATAGCAGGCATGACAAACCACGCAGCGTTGATTGAGTATCGGTTGTATCGTTTGCAGATAGGAATTGTCTGCGGATGGGAGCATCGGCACATCAAAGCGTGTCGGATCCGATGGGCCATACAAATTATCGATGCGTGAGCTGAGCAGGGTGCTGCAGGCAGCAATCAGTATGACGATGGGTAATAGGATAATCCGACGCATACGACATACCTGAAGAAAAATCTGTAAATGTGACCTTGCCGTATTTTGCCATACGTATCAATTTCAAGACCAGCAGGCAGTCCTTGTATCAACTTTGTTGTCGAAGAGGAATTTGATCGATGATTGCGGTCATTTTCAGGCGTAAAAAAGCCGCTGAAACTCAGCGGCTTTTTTTGAGGTTTGCGTAGATCAGGCAGCTTTTACATTTACGGTCAATGCAGCATCCCGATTCACTGCGCTCAGCACAGCACGGAACGAAGCGGTCATGATATTGCTGTCGATGCCGACGCCGAAACGAGTCGGCCCATTGTTGACGCGCAGCTCGATGTAGCTGGCAGCATTGGCGCCAGCACCAGCACCGATCGCATGTTCATGGAAATCCATCAGCTTGATATCCAATCCCATCGCATTGATGAAGGCATCAATCGGACCGTTGCCAGAGCCGTTAACCGTCACTGGTTTGCCATCTTTTTCCAGTTCGACCTTGATTTGAATTTCATTGCCTTTCGAATCGTCGATATGGTGGCTGCGATATTGATAAGGCGTGATGGCAGTCAGATATTCACTGTTGAAAATCTTGTGTATATCGCCGGCAGCCACTTCGCCACCTGTTTCATCGGTGATGCGTTGCACGGCGCGGCTGAATTCGATCTGCAAGCGGCGTGGCAAGACGAGGCCGTATTCCTGTTCGAGCAAATAGGTCATGCCGCCTTTGCCGGATTGGCTGTTGACGCGGATCACGGCATCGTAGCTGCGGCCGAGATCAGCTGGATCGACGGGCATGTAAGGCACTTCCCAGAGCTCATCAGCTTTCTGTTTGGCAAAGCCTTTCTTGATTGCATCTTGATGTGAGCCGGAGAAGGCCGTGTAGACCAAGTCGCCGACATAAGGATGACGCGGATGAACTGGAATCTGATTGCATTCTTCCACGCATTGACGGACTTCATCGATGTCGGAGAAATCCAGGCCCGGATTAACGCCTTGCGAATACAGATTCAAGGCGAGTGTGACGAGATCAACGTTGCCGGTACGTTCACCATTGCCGAACAAGCAGCCTTCGATACGGTCAGCACCAGCCATTACCGCCAATTCCGCTGCGGCGACGCCACAACCACGGTCATTGTGTGGATGGACGCTGAGGATGATCGAATCGCGACGCGCCAGATTGCGGTGCATCCATTCGACTTGATCGGCGTAGACGTTAGGTGTACTGGCTTCTACCGTGCTTGGCAGATTAAAGATCATCTTGCGTTCTGGCGTCGGTTGCCATGCTTCGGAAACGGCGTCGCAGACTTCCTTCGCGAAATCGAGTTCAGTCATGCTGAAGGTTTCTGGCGAATACTGGAATACCCATTCTGTCTCTGGATGCGCATCGGTCAATTCACGGATCAGCTTGGTGCCGGCGACAGCCAGCGCTTTCACTTCTTCTTTCGACATATTGAACACGATGCGGCGGAAAGAAGGTGCCGTCGCGTTATACATGTGCACGATGGCGCGGCGTGAACCGATGACGGACTCGACAGTGCGACGGATCAGGTCTTCACGTGCTGGCGTCAAGACTTCAATCGTGACGTCGTCAGGGATGCGTTTTCCATCGATGAGCTTGCGCACGAAATCGAAATCGGTTTGCGAAGCGGAAGGGAAGGCGACTTCAATTTCTTTCAGGCCGATTTTCAAGAGCATGTCGAAGAAACGGAATTTCTTCTCGTGGTTCATCGGTTCGATCAAGGACTGGTTGCCATCGCGCAAATCGGTGCTCATCCAGATAGGCGGTTTGCTGATGACTTGGTCAGGCCAGGTACGGTCCTTGAGTTGCACGGGCGGGAAGGCGCGGTATTTCGCAGCCGGGTTGGTCAACATCATGATAAATCCTTTAATTCGGTAATCGGGATAAAGCGTCAGGAGTGGCGATGTGGGCTACCTGACTGCCACGTGCGCTAGGTCAGGTAACCGATCGGTAGCAATAGCAAAGCCAATGAACGAGCGAACGTCATCTCGGCGAACAAATCGCCATTGATGCGTACTGCTGAAATCGGCTTGATAGGCATGATGGTTACGGATAACTCGGTTGTACTGCGATATGGACTACGACTGGTAAAACGTGTGTGTTGCGTGCAACACAAGGGATCGATACTAGGCTAGTAGTAGCGATAGCAGCGTCGATAGCGATGCGCTAGCGATGTGCGATGGTGCGGAAGGAATGTGGTTTGCGTAAGACATGGGGCTAACTTTAGGGGAACAAGGACGTGGCTGTCAAGTTTCATTTATCCAGCGGCAGGGTGTAATGCAGGAATTCGTTGTCACGTTGATAACCAGCTGCTTCATACAGTTTCTGTGCTGGGTTGGTGTGTGCAGTTGCCAGCTCCAATCGGGCTGCGCCGTCCGCAATGGCAAATTCCTTGGCTTTTTCCAGTAAGGCGCGACCAACGCCATGGCCTCGTGCTGTTGTCGAAACGAACAGATCATTCAAGGTCCAGATGCGTTTTGCCGCAGTCGATGAAAAGGTCGGGTAGAGCTGAGTAAAGCCTAGCGGTATAGATGCCGCATCTTCTGCCAGAAAAATGACAGATTCATTCCGGGTCATGCGCGCATGTATGAAATCACGCGCGACATCGATATCTGCCGCTTCACGGTAAAACTGGCGATAAACGTCGAACAGCGATGCAACTGCGTGTAGATCCTTGATTGTTGCGCGTCGTACCGTGATTGTCATGCAGCTACCTCGACTTTAGCCGCACCATTGACCATTTCTCCAATTACTTGCGCATCGGCAAAACCTTCACGATGAAACAGGGTGAGCACTTCCTCGACGCTGCCCGGATCGCATGCGACCAGCAAGCCGCCCGAGGTTTGTGGATCACTCAGTAATGCGCGTTGTACCGGTGTGATGGTTGCGGCCAGTGATACATCATGGCCATACGCATCCCAGTTACGTCCCGATGCGCCGGTGATGCAGCCTTGCTCTGCCAGATGCTGAACATTCGGCAAAAGTGGAATGTTTTGCATATTCAGTTTTGCGCCTAATTTTGCACCACGTGCGAGTTCGAGCAAATGCCCAAGCAAGCCGAAGCCGGTGACATCGGTCAGTGCATGCACACCATCCAGTTTGGATAAAGCCATGCCGGGTTTATTTAATTTGGTGGTGTTGGCAATCATCGCAGCGTAACCGTCTGCATCCAGTGCATTCTTTTTCAACGCTGCGGAAAGGATGCCGACGCCCAAGGGTTTGCCGAGTATCAGTTTGTCGCCGACTTTGGCATCCGCATTGCGTTTGACCTTGGACGGATGAACCAGACCAAGCACCACCAAACCGTAGATAGGTTCGACCGAATCAATAGTGTGGCCACCCGCGATCGGGATGCCGGCTTCAGCACAAATCGATTCACCACCTTTGATGATCTGGCCTATCGTTTCTATTGGTAATTGATTGATAGGCATGCCGACCAAAGCCAGCGCCATGATAGGCGTGCCGCCCATCGCATATACATCAGAGATCGCATTGGTGGCGGCGATGCGGCCGAAGTCGTAAGGATCATCGACGATAGGCATGAAGAAATCGGTAGTCGCAATCAACGCTTGCTCATCATTGAGCTTGTAGACGGCAGCATCATCGGAGGTTTCAATGCCGACCATCAATTCTTTCGGTACCGGGAAGCCGCTAGAGTTCTTCAGAATGTCAGCCAGCACGCCAGGTGCAATCTTGCAGCCGCAACCGCCACCATGCGAGAACGAAGTAAGTTTGATTGGTGCATTCATGAATTTCTCTTTTTAAAGTGTGCGTGCTGCTTCTTTGCTGCTTGGCTTTTAGTCGATTTGATATGGCATCATGTCGTATCAATAAAGATGTTTTTATCCATCTGTGACCGGCGTTTATTCAATGACTTCATCTTTTCGCAATGCCACGTCTGAAGAGCTGACCAACGCGCTGCAAGATGCACGTGATTATACGCTGCAGCTTTTTGATTGTTTTTGTGACGCAGGCTTGGATGTTCCCGCGAATGTGCCGATATCGCTCAACGTTTCTCCCCCTTTGTGGACCTTGGGACATATTGCATGGTTTGCCGAGTGGTATATCTTGCGCGAGGCAGAATCGAGTGCACCGACGGCTGCACAGCGTACCTCGATGCTGACCAAAGGCGATGACTGGTTCGATCCGAATACCTTGTCACATCGTGGTCGTTGGACTTTAGACTTGCCACGCACCGGCGCCTTGAAAACCTATTGTCATGAAGTGCTGGATCGCGTGCTGGACAAACTCTCGCGTGCAGAAGACGATGATGCTGCACTGTATCCGTATCGTTTGGCATTGGTATATGAAGACATGCGTGCCGAATCACTGGTTTGTCAAATGCAAACGCTGCGTGTCATGCCTATGACGCGTCTGGTAGCGCCGGCCTTGCCGAACTGGTCGCAAGGCGAGATTAGTTTTCCCGGTGGAACGATACAGCTTGGTAGTGAAAAAACGGATGACTTCATCTTCGATAACGAGAAGTATGCGCATGCGATGTATGTGCCGGCGTTTACGATGGATTCCACGCTGGTATCGAATGCGCAATTTGCCGAATTCGTTGCCGCTGGCGGTTACGATAATCCAGCTTTCTGGAGCAAGGCAGGGCGTGCGTGGTTGATGCAACAAGAGCGTTCAGCACCGATGAGCTGGCAACGCGATGGTCATCGTTGGTGTGCCGAACGTTTCGGTCGATTGATCGTGTTACCTGACCATGAGCCTGTACGGCACATCAGTTTGTTTGAAGCGCAAGCGTTTTGTCTGTGGGCCCATCGACGTTTGCCGACGGAGGCGGAATGGGAGTTTGCTGCAATGTCTGCGCATCCGGCATTGCGCTGGGGCGATCTGTGGGAATGGACTTGTTCACCATTCGAACCGTACCCCGGATTCTCGGTGGATGCTTATCGTGAATATTCGGAGCCGTATTTCATGACGCATCAAGTGTTGCGCGGTGCCTCGTTTGCGACACGGCAAAGAATACGTGCACCTAAATTCAGAAATTTCTATCTGCCGGAACGCAGCGATATGCTGGTTGGATTTCGTACCTGTGCTTTGTAGCGGAAAGACTTCAACTCAGGAGGCGATATTGAGCGCCTCCTGAGTTGGTATTAGCAGTTGCCCTTCTTGGCTTGGCCGGGAGGACAGTGATAACCGTGATTCTTGTTGTGGTGTTTGTCTTTGCGATAGTGCTTGTCATTTCTGTTTTGCTGCCATCCGCCTTGATGCAGATTCCAGTGGCCATGATCCTGACGCCATTGCGGACGCTGATAGGCATAGCCGGGACGAGCGCGAACCCAGTGGCCTTGTGCCCATACATGTTGATAGCCATTCCAATTCCAGTAGCCCGGTGCCCATACATAACCGTGGCGTGGTGGTGGCATACGTTCATAACGCAGTGGTGGCGGCGCTGTGCCGATATTGATGCTGACGCTGGTATGTTGTGCCATCGCTTGGATCGGTACAACGGCAATTGCGCTGAGCAGAAGAGCTGCGACACCTAAAAGTAATCGTTTCATGATTTCTTGTCTCGAAAGTGATGATGAGTTCACTATAGCGTTTGCATAAATTACTTCAGCAACTTATGCATCTGCTTACAATTGTTACGGTATGTTATTTCCGTCTTTACATAAAGATACTGTGCTGAAAACTGTGGGCGCATAAAAAAAGACCGGGTATAGCCCGGTCTTTTTTAGTTCAACGTCTGGAAGACGTCAGCGATTAACGCTCGCCGAAAGGACGACGTGTTGCGCCGCCTGCATCGCCGGTACGTGGACCTTTGTTGAAGCTACTGCCATCTTTGCGTGGTGCATTTGGCTTGCTGAAAGTGCGTTGACCTGGCTTAGCCGTGTTGCCACGGTTGTCGCCTGGTTTCCAGCCACCTGGTTTGTGGTTCGAACGCGGTGCCGAAGCGCTGCGTTTTGGTTCGAAACCTTCGATGACTTCGACCGGGATCAATTGCTTGATGAAACGCTCGATACGTTTGACGTTCATGCTTTCAGCATGGTTGACCAGCGATACCGCGATACCGTTACGGCCTGCACGACCGGTACGACCGATACGGTGGACGTAGTCTTCTGGGAACTTAGGCAGATCGTAGTTAACGACGTGCGTAATAGCTGGAACGTCGATACCGCGTGCTGCAACGTCAGTTGCAACCAATACGCGAATCTGACCGCGACGCAAGCCGTCCAATGTACGGTTACGTGCACCTTGGTGCATGTCGCCATGCAATGCAGCTGCAGCGAAGCCAGCGATGTTCAAACGGTCAGCGATGGTGTCTGCATCACGTTTGGTTGCGGTGAACACAACAGCTTGATCCATGGTTTCGTCACGCAGCAGGTGATCGAGCATGCGATTCTTGTGCGACAGATCGTCGACAAAGTGGACGCATTGCTTGATGTTTTCATGCTTGGTCGCGGAACCGGCGATCTGAATGATCAGTGCATCTTTGGTGATGCGTTTTGCCATGTTGCCGACCATGCCGTCCAGTGTTGCCGAGAACAACATGGTTTGACGACCTTCTGGTGTAGCTGCGACGATTTTTTCGATGTCGTCGATAAAGCCCATATCCAGCATACGATCCGCTTCATCCAATACCAGGATTTGCAGTTGCGAGAAATCGATCTTGCCCGATTCCATGTGGTCGATCAAACGGCCTGGGGTTGCTACCAGAATCTCTGGATTCTTGGCCAGCAATTGCATTTGTTTCGGGTAAGGCATACCGCCCAGAATCGAAACAGCTTTGACACGTTTCATGAACGCGCCGTATTTGTCGGTCGAGGTAGTTACTTGCAGTGCGAGTTCGCGGGTTGGGGTCAACACCAGCATTTTCGGTTGTGCTGCTTTGAAACGTGGGCGATCGCCGCGTGAGCGAGCCGATTGCGCTTCTTGATTAGGTGTTTTGCCAGATTCAGGTTGTTGCTGTTCGGACTGAACTGCGAATTTATGCAGCGCAGGCAGCATGAATGCCGCTGTCTTGCCGGAACCAGTTTGTGATGAAACCATCATGTCGCGGCCTTCAATGCCTGCAGGGATCGCCTGGGCTTGCACACCTGTTGGAGCTGTGTAGCCCGATTCGGTCAGTGCTTTGATGATGGACGCGTGGAGGCCTAGTGATTCAAAAGTCATTATTTTTCTTTCGTATATATCAGCGCGACAGCGCGCATCATGGATTGTGTCCACGATGAATGTCTGCGAGTGCGCAAAAAATGCAACGCCAACCAACGAAACAGCTAAGAAAGCTCTGAGAGATTTCGGCACAAAAGCTTTGCGCCGGGACGGTGTCTGGAATTCAACACCTGAAGGCGGGGGGCTTTATCGTTAATGCTAACGGTTCGCGATGCTGCAAAGTGCGATGTCTGTTACAAAGCACAGCGCGCATTGTAGTACAGATTGGGCTCGCTGTCGAGTCATGTCGCGGAATACAGGCTTTTCTCCTCTGAGGAGCGCTGAAACTGTACTTGTGTCTATGCTAATAAAAAACGCGGCAGTAAGCGTACTGCCGCGTTTTCATATACTGGAATCGAGTCGTTTATTTGACTCGATGCATGGCATTTATTCCAAGCCGTTCATGCCGCCGACCACATGCGAGAAGCCGCCGTCGACGTAAGTGATTTCGCCAGTGATGCCGCCCGACAGATCGGACAAGAGGAAGGCTGCTGCATTGCCGACATCTTCGATCGTGACGTTGCGACGCAATGGTGCATGCGCTTTGACGAAGTTGAGGATCTTGCTGAAGTCTTTGATGCCGCTGGCAGCCAAGGTTTTGATCGGGCCAGCGGAGATGCCGTTGACGCGCACGCCTTTAGGGCCGAGCGATTCAGCCATGTAACGTACGCTGGCTTCCAACGATGCTTTTGCCAGACCCATGGTGTTGTAGTTAGGCAGGGCGCGCATCGAGCCGAGATAAGTCAAGGTCAGCAATGCTGCATTCGGACGCAACATCGGCAACGCAGCTTTGGCCATCGCAGGGAAGCTGTATGCAGAGATGTCGTGCGCGATCTTGAAGCCTTCGCGTGAAATACCGTCGAGGAAGTCTCCAGCAATGACTTCGCGTGGTGCAAAGCCGATTGCGTGAACCAGACCGTCGAGGTGATCCCACGATTTGCCCAGATCGGCAAACAGTGCGGAGATTTGTTCATCGCTACCGACGTCGCAATCGAATACCAGTGTGCTGTCGAATTCTTTGGCGAATTCGGTAATGCGATCCTTGAAGCGGTCGCCGACGTAGGTGAATGCGAGTTCAGCGCCTTCGCGTTTGCAGGCGGCAGCAATGCCGTATGCGATGGAGCGGTTCGATAACAAACCGGTGATGAGGATTTTTTTGCCTTGCAAGAATGCCATGAACGACTCCAGTGAATTTTCGACAGTAACTGCGCGCGAATAAGTGCGGAATGGGCAAGATTGTAGGGGCTAGTCGGCGCAACGGCAACTTTTGTGACAATTCTCCGGTTTTTGCCTGCTTTGCCGCAGGTGTATGTAAGAGTGTACTTGCGTCTATGCGATTCTGTAGAATAGCCAGAACGTCAATATATGCGCTGCGCTTTAACAGAGAGCGGATCGCGCGATTAGCAAGCAATTATCACCAATGACAGGCGAATGGCTAAATCACTTTTTTCTCTTCTGCTGTTCTGTTTTATTTCTCAAAGCAGTAGCGTCTTTGCTGCGCATGCTTTCTCTCTCTACGACACGCCCAAGTATCCGGCTGACTTCACGCATTTTGACTTTGTGAATCCGGACGCACCTAAAGGTGGTGAGTTATTCCTTGCTAACCCGGATCGGCGGACCAGCTTCGATAAATTCAATCCCTTCTCGATGAAGGGTGTATCGGCGGCAGGACTTACCAATCTGATGTTTGAAAGCCTGACGACTTCTTCCAGTGGCTCTGAAGCCATTACAGATGAAGTGGCGACCATGTACGGCTTACTGGCCGAAGACATGGAATTGTCAGTGGATCGTATGGCCATGACTTTCCGCCTTAATCCGAAAGCACGCTTCAATAATGGTGATCCGGTGCTGGCTGCCGACGTTAAGTATTCTTTCGATACGCTGGTGGCCAAAGGTGCACCGCAGGTCAAATCGTTGCTAGCGAATGTGAAGCAATGCGTGGTGCTGAATGAGCGCACCGTGCGTTTCGACTTCAAGACGCTTAATCGTGAAATGCCTTTGATAGTTGGTAGTGTGCCGGTGTTTTCGCGCAAGTGGGCAGCGGGTACTGATTTCGACAAGATAGGACTGACACCGCCGATAACCACCGGTCCCTATTTGATAGATAAGTACGATACTGGTCGCTCCATTAGTTACAAGCTGAACCCGAATTACTGGGGCAAAGATCTCGCTACGCGCAAAGGCATGTTCAATTTCGCACGTATCAACTATCGCTTCTACAAGGATGATGTGGCGCGCCTGGAAGCGTTCAAGGCAGGTGAGTTTGATCTGGTAGTGGAGAACAGCGCCAAGAATTGGGCGCGTAGTTACAAGGGACCTAAATTCAATAGCGGCGCAATCATTAAACGTGAGCTGGCGCATTCCAACGGTGCTGGCATGCAAGGTTTCATGATGAATCTGCGCCGCCCACAATTTCAAGATGTGCGTGTACGGCAAGCCCTAGGTTTGGCACTCGACTATGAATGGATGAACCGCCAGCTATTCTTTGGCTCTTACAAACGCATTTACTCCTTCTTCAATAACAGTCCGATGGCAGCCACCGGTTCGCCTTCAGCAGACGAACTGGTATTACTGGAACCGTTGCGCAGCAAGCTTGATCCCGTTGTATTCGGGCCTGCACCAATCCCGCCGAATACCAATCCACCTGGTTCGCTGCGTACCAACTTGCTGAAAGCAGTCGAACTATTCCGTCAGGCCGGTTGGGAATATCGCGACGGTGCTTTGCGTAATGCCAAAGGTGAGCCATTTGCGTTTGAAATCATGGACGATCAATCCGCCATGTCGCGCGTGATCAGCATCTACGTACGCAACTTGCAAAAGCTAGGTATTCAAGTGACACAACGCACAGCTGACTATGCATTGATACAAAAGCGCATGGAAGACTTTGATTACGATATGACCAGCATTCGCTTCTCGGACGTCAGCACCCCTGGCAATGAGATGTTCGATATGTTTGGTTCCAAGGCGGCGGATGAAAAAGGTTCGAGCAATGTTTGGGGCTTAAAAGATCCTGCCGTCGATCGCCTAGTCGAAGCGCTGGTGGCTGCAGATAGTCGGACCGAGCTGCAAGGCGCAGCCCGTGCACTGGATCGCGTACTGTTAAACAAACATATCGTCATCCCGCAATGGTACTCATCTACGCATAGGATCGCTTACTGGAACCGTTTCGGCATGCCGGCCAAGTTACCGCTGTATTACCAGCCAGATCCTTATGTGATTTCAACCTGGTGGCAAGAAAAAGAAAAATGAGGATCTCGAGATGAATCTGTGGTCTTACATAATCAAACGCGTGTTGCTGATGGTGCCCACCTTGTTGGGTGTGATCGCGATTACCTTTGCTGTCATCCAGTTCGTACCCGGCGGGCCGGTTGAGCAGGCTTTGGTGGAATTGAAAGGGCAGTTTGGCGCAGGTGGCGAAGCCGGTGGCGGTGGCACATCGCAATATCGCGGCCGACAGGGTGTGGATGCCGAGCGCGTAGCTGAAATCAAGGCGCTATACGGTTTCGACAAACCTCCTGTGGAACGTTTCTGGCAAATGCTGAAAGGTTTTGCCACCTTCGACCTCGGACAAAGTTTTTATCATCACAAAGATGTGTGGGATTTGGTGGTGTCGAAATTGCCGGTCTCTATCACGATAGGGATGTGGACTTTTTTCCTGACCTATTTCATTTCGCTACCACTCGGTATTGCGAAAGCCGTGCGCGAAGGTAGTCGTTTCGATTCGCTCACCAGCATCGTGGTGCTGGTCGGTTATTCGATCCCTGGTTTCATCCTCGGTGTTTTCCTGTTGGTGATGTTTGGCGGCGGCAGTTTTGTGCAGTGGTTTCCGTTGCGCAGTTTGACCTCGGATAACTGGGATCAATTGTCCTTGATCGGCAAGGTGCTTGATTATCTGTGGCACATCACGCTACCGGTGACTGCATCCGTAGCAGGTTCGTTTGCCGTGATGACGATGCTGACGAAGAACACCTTTCTTGAAGAAATTCGCAAGCAATATGTGCTGACTGCGCGGGCCAAGGGCTTGAGCGAAAACGCAGTTTTGTACAAGCATGTATTCCGCAATGCATTGATTCCATTGGTGACCGGTTTCCCCGCTGCATTCATAGGCGCGTTCTTTGCCGGTAGTCTGTTGATTGAAACCTTATTCTCGCTGGATGGCTTGGGCCTGTTGTCTTACGAATCGGTGATTCGACGTGATTATCCGGTTGTGATGGGGACGCTCTATCTCTTTACGCTGATTGGTTTGGTGGTCAAGTTGCTGGGCGACTTGTGCTATGTCTGGGCTGATCCACGTTTGCAGTTTGAAAGTCTTAACCGATGAATTTATCTTCAACTTCTTCATCGCCTGCCGCAGAGTCGGTATCGCCGGGACGGCGCGTTTGGTTGCGTTTCAAGAAGAATCGTCGCGGCTACTGGAGTTTGATCATTTTCAGTGTTCTGGTGGTGATCAGTTTGATGGCAGAGCTGGTATCAAACGACAAGCCATTGATCGCACGCTATAACGGCGAATTGGTATTCCCTATCTTCAGCACGTATTCGGAGAAAAAGTTCGGTGGTGATTTCGAGTCGCCTGCTGATTATCTTGATCCCTTCATACGCGATCAATTCAAGAAGAACGGTAATTGGGCGATCTATCCGCTCAATCATTATCACTACGACACACTGAATTATTTCGCCACCTCACCAAATCCGGCACCGCCTTCTGCCGAGAATTGGCTGGGCACCGACGATAGAGGTCGCGATGTGGCTGCACGTTTGCTATACGGCTTTCGTGTCTCCGTGCTATTCGGATTAGCGCTGACCTTCACGGGTGTATTGCTAGGCGTGATTACAGGTGCGATCCAGGGTTACTTTGCGGGCAAGACGGATTTGTTCTTCCAGCGCTTTATGGAAATCTGGGGCTCTATGCCTGAGTTGTATCTGTTGATTATTTTTGCTTCTATTTTTCAACCGAGCATAGGCTTGCTATTGATTCTGCTTTCACTGTTTGGCTGGATGAGTTTGTCTGACTATGTACGTGCCGACTTCCTGCGCAATCGCAATCTGGAATATGTACAGGCGGCGCGCGCGATGGGTTTGTCCAACGGGCAGATTATCTGGCGTCACGTGTTGCCGAATAGTTTGACGCCGGTAGTGACCTTTTTGCCGTTCCGCATGAGTGGTGCAATTTTGGCGTTGACCAGTTTGGATTTTCTCGGTTTGGGCGTGCCGGCATCAACTGCTAGCCTTGGTGAATTGCTGGCACAGGGGAAGAATAATTTGGATGCGTGGTGGATTGCTTTGTCGACCTTTGTGGTGCTGACTGTAATGTTGCTGTTGTTGACCAATATCGGAGATGCCTTGCGTAACTCGCTGGATGTCCGGAGGAAAGCATGAGTTTGCTGGATATTCAAAACCTGCAGGTGTCCTTCGATACCAGCAAAGTCGTCAACGATGTCAGCTTCAGCATTGCTGCCGGTGAAAAGTTTGCATTGGTAGGCGAGTCAGGCTCGGGCAAAACCGTCACAGCGCTGTCGCTATTACGTCTGAATCAGGATGCGACGTATGGCGGCAAGATTCTGTTTGAAGGTCAGGACATCTTGCAAAAAACCGAAGCGGCGATGCGCTCGGTACGCGGCAATGATGTGGCGATGATCTTCCAGGAGCCGATGACTGCACTGAATCCCTTGTTCACGATAGGCAATCAGATTGCCGAAGTACTGATGCTGCATGAAGGCATCAGCGCAAAAAAGGCGGCTGTACGTACCGTCGAATTACTCGACAAGACAGGCATTCCAGAGCCGCAGCGACGTGCATTATCGTATCCGCATCAACTGTCCGGCGGGCAGCGCCAGCGCGCAATGATTGCGATGGCTTTGGCGTGCAAACCGAAGTTGTTGATCGCCGATGAACCGACCACTGCACTTGATGTGACGATACAGGTACAGATCGTCGAATTATTGAATCAGTTACAGCGCGAAGAAAACATGGCTGTGCTGATGATTACGCATGACTTGAATCTGGTACGTCATTTTGCCGATCGCGTCGGCGTGATGGAAAAAGGAAAGCTGATCGAAGTAGCGGCCACGCAAGAATTGTTCACCGCTCCACGTGAGGCGTACACACAGAAATTATTGGCAAGTCAGCCGCATCAATTGGTTAATGCCGTGAACGAGGCTGCCACGCCACTGCTGAATGCCGAGCATGTGCGTTGCACCTTCGATATCAAAAAAGGCTGGTTCAAAACTATTCCATTTGTTGCTGTCGATGATGTCGAAGTGCAAGTGCGTCCTGGTGAAACTTTAGGCATAGTCGGCGAATCAGGCTCCGGCAAGTCAACGCTAGGTTTGGCCTTATTGCGTCTCTCCAGTGCGAAGGTGAAGGGCGCAATCGCATTTGAAGGTAAGTCGATCGCGGATATGAGTCGTGATGCACTGCGACCTTTGCGTGCGCGTATGCAGATCGTATTCCAGGATCCGTTTGCCTCGCTGTCACCGCGCCGCACGATAGAACAAATCGTAGGCGAAGGTTTGGCCTTGCATCAACCGAAGTTGGGTACAGCAGGAATTCGCAAAGCGGTGGCCGATGGTTTGCTCGAAGTCGGATTGTCGCCGGAGATGATGACGCGTTATCCGCATGAGTTCTCCGGCGGGCAGCGTCAGCGGATTGCGATTGCACGTGCGCTGGTATTGAAGCCGGATCTGATTTTGTTGGATGAACCGACATCATCATTGGATGTGTCGGTGCAACATCAAGTCTTGTTGCTACTGGCGGAATTGCAGCGCAAATACGGCATGGCTTACATTTTCATCAGCCACGATTTGGCGGTGATACGCGCGATGGCGCATCGTGTGATGGTGATGAAGGATGGCAAGGTGGTGGAGAAGGGCGTGACGGAGTCCGTGTTGTCGAACCCGCTTGAACCCTATACACAACGCTTGTTGGCGGCCTCGGTCTACGCTCGCCCCGGTGAAAATGCTGCAGCGGCTATCAGCTAACGTTGCGTAGGAACTGACCTTATTTGATGTTGCTACCGCTCGCGGAAGCTACGCTGATTTTATTATTTGAACGGTTGTTGCCAGATTTGGCGACAACCGTTTTTGTTTTGACGGTGTGGCTAGCTTGCTTGATGTTGTGCTTGGTATTAGTTTTGGTTTTGCTTGCCACTGCGCGATACGGGACGTGCAATTCCAGCTTCTGCCCGCTGGCCAGTTTGTCGTGATGCAGATTATTCCAGTTCTTGATCTGCGCGATAGTGACTTTGTAACGGCTCGCCAGCGAATTGATGGTGTCTTTTTTCTTGACGGTCACATTGATGCGTTTGGTATCCGGCACATCAGGCGTCATTGCCAGTGTCGCGTTGTCGGCAACTTCTTGCGTAATATCCTTTTGTGCAGAATCTTCTGTGCGTGGCACCAGGATGGTCGAGCCAGCCTTCAGCAACATCTTCGGCGGGATATTGTTTACCTCGCGGATAACCTGCGGTGTCGTGTGGAATTTGGCTGCGATCGTTTCTATGCGTTCACGTGCATTGGTCACGCGGTGCGCCGTCCATGAAGACAGTGCGTGACCCCATTTTGCCAAATTAGCCTTGAATTTATCGGCATTGCTTTGCGGCAGGAGAATTTGTGTATTGCTGCTGCCGGTAATGACAGGGCGATTGAATTGCGGATTCAAAGCCTTGAATTCATCCATAGGCATTTCTGCCAATTGTGCTGCCAGCTTGACGTCGATATCGCGTGTTTTTGCAACGCTGACAAAGTAAGGTTGATTATCAACCTTCAACAGCGTAATGCCGTAGGCATCCGGTGTTGCGATGATATTTTTGACGGCTTGCAGTTTAGGTACGTAATTCTTTGTTTCCGCTGGCATATAGGCGGAGAGACTGTTGAAGTCGGTTCCTACGCCTGCTGCTTCTGCTTTCTTGATCGCACGTTGTACCGAACCTTCGCCCCAGTTGTAAGCAGCGAGTGCCAGTTGCCAATCACCAAACATGCCATACAATTTTTGCAGATAAGTCAGGGCGGCATCGGTCGAGGCCAGTACGCTACGACGTTCATCCTTGAACATATTCTGTTTCAGGTTGAAGTCGCGACCGGTGGAAGGAATGAATTGCCACATGCCGGCGGCCTTGGCTGTGGAATAGGCTTGTGGGTTGAATGCGGATTCGATGAATGGCAGCAATGCCAGTTCGGTCGGCATGTTGCGTTTTTCCAGTTCTTCCACCACGTGATACAGGTAGAGCGATGCGCGCTTGGTAGTGCGGCCGATATAGTCAGGGCGCGAGCTGTACCAAAGTGTTTGGTTGATGACTAGTTGGTTATCAACCAGATCGGGAATCGCAAAGCCCTTGCGTATGCGTGCCCAGACGTCTGCGTCGCTGGTAACGACAAATTCGCTGAGTGGATCGTTGGCGAGGCTGGGATTGTCTTGGAGAGCGGCGTCTTTTACCCAGTTGTATGCTGGTAAGGAGAGATCGCTGGCGGCGTGGGCGAAGCCGGCGATGCTCAATAGAGCGGCGGCGGAAGTAATTCTGAATGGCACTTTAAAATCGGATATAGGCATGGGGTCTCGCAAAAATGACCGACCCATGAGCAGCCGGTTGAAAAGGATAATGGCCGAGTGTAAGTAATGCGCATTTTCCGAGTCAAGACAATTTACACAACAGCTAGTGTTTATCGTGGCTATTTCCACTAAAAACGGGTGTCAAAGACATAACGTTTTCGTGGGGAAATGAGAAAAACGCGCATATCGGAATATGCCGCGAAGCAATTTTCATGCAAACGGCTATCGGTTTTGAAGTCTGAGATGAGGACTGCGGTTAGCGGAAGTTGTTCTTCCACTCGCGCAAGGCGGTAAAAACAGCAACAGGATCTTTGCTGTTCACCCGTCCTTCGGCAACCAAATGTTGAGCAATGGCCGGTTCACGTGCACGTAAAAAGGGATTGGTTGATTTTTCCAGCCCAATATTTGACGGTACGGTCGGAATATCTTGATCACGTTTCGCCTGCTCAGCCTTGAATCGTGCCGAAAGTGCAGCATTGTCTGGCTCTGCTGCGAGCGCAAAGCGCAGGTTGGAGATCGTATATTCGTGCGCGCAGTAGACTTTGGTGTCATCTGGCAGTGCGGCAAGCTTGTCTAGCGAGGACAACATTTGCGTAGGCGTACCTTCGAACAAACGACCGCAGCCGCCGGCAAACAGCGTATCGCCGCAGAACAGCCAGCCTTGTTCTTTTGCTACATAAGCGATGTGGCCCAACGTATGGCCGGGCACATGCAGCACAGATAAATCCAAGCTTAGCTCGGGGATGTTGACGGTATCGCCTTCATCCAGCGCTGTGGTCACGTTGGCAATCGGATCGTGACGCGGTGCAAAAACTGGCACTTTAAAGTGTTGCAAGAGAGTTGATACACCGCCGACATGGTCACTATGGTGATGAGTCAGTAGAATAGCGACCAACGACAGCTTGTGCGCTTCCAGCGCGGCAAGAATTGGCGCAGCATCGCCCGGGTCCACCACGGCAGCATGTACGCCATCGTGGATAATCCAAAGGTAATTGTCGTTAAACGCGGGAACAGTTAGTACACTCAACATACGCATGGAAACATTTTCTACAGAAAAATCCATTATATCCCTCGGGCCCTGGCTAGAGACGCCGACCGGCAATTACGTGCGGAATTGGGAGCATGCGCGCCTGGACGAGCTGACTGTGGATATTTTCGGCTTCAATGCGACACAGCTGGGTTTGCCTCAGATTCAAGCCTTGCGTGCGAACCGGATGCCGCATACATGGCTGACAGATACGAATATTCCATCAGCGGACAATGACAATGATGCGCGGCGGATTGTTGTGGTGCAGGATTTTGAAGAGTTGCCGTATGCATCCGCCAGTATCGATTTAATTGTCCTGCCACATGTGCTGGAATTTGCTACAGAGCCGCATCAAGTACTGCGCGAAGTGGAGCGGGTCTTGATTCCGGAAGGGCAGCTCATCATTTGCGGTTTCAACCCTTACAGTTTTTGGGGCGCGCGCCAGATGCTGGGACGCTTGAGCGAATCTTATTTTTTACCGCAGGAAGGCGAATTCATCAGTCTGCCACGTATGAGAGATTGGCTGAAGTTATTGAATATGGAAGTCAGCAACGGATATTTTGGTTGTTACGCACCGCCGTGCGAAAGCGAGAAATGGCTGAATCGCTTTTCCTTCATGGAAAATATCGGCGAGCGTTGGTGGCCTTATTTGGGCGCGGTCTACGTGGTGCAGGCGATCAAGCGTGTCAAAGGCATGCATTTGATCGGCCCAGCCTTGAAGAAACAAAAAGCAGGTGCGCCACAAGGCGTACCCGCAACTAACAAAATACATAGATAAGAAATTACTCAACATGAGCATGGACAAGATAGATATTTATAGCGATGGTGCTTGCAAGGGCAATCCAGGTCGCGGTGGCTGGGGTGCTTTGCTGGTGATGGGCGAACGCGAGAAAGAAATATTCGGTGGCGAGCTGAATACCACGAATAACCGTATGGAATTGAAAGCAGTGATAGAAGCGTTGAACGTGCTGACGCGTCCCTGTGAAGTGGTTGTGCATACAGATAGTCAGTACGTACAAAAAGGCATCAGCGAATGGATACACGGCTGGAAGGCGCGCGGCTGGAAAACCGCGGCCAAGGCACCGGTCAAGAACGTAGATCTTTGGCAGGCGCTAGATGCAGCTCAGGCGGGCCACAAAATAGAATGGCGCTGGGTGCGCGGACATAACGGCCATGCCGGTAATGAACGCGCCGATGCACTTGCCAATCGCGGTGTCGAAGTCGCAGTCTAAACTTCGGCTCGATAAGTACTCGTTTTTCTCACACCTTTTGAATACTGATTAAGCATGCGACAAATTGTTCTAGATACCGAAACCACAGGTTTGAATCCGCGTTCCGGTGATCGCATCATTGAAATCGGCTGCGTCGAGTTGGTCAATCGACGTTTGACTGGTAACAACTTCCATCACTATATCAATCCTGAGCGCGATTCGGAAGAGGGCGCGTTGGCAGTCCACGGTTTGACGACAGAGTTTCTTAGCGATAAACCGAAGTTTGCGGAAATTGCCAATGAATTCCGCGATTACATCAGTGGCGCAGAAGTCATCATTCATAACGCACCGTTCGACGTTGGCTTTCTCGATGCCGAGTTCAAGCGTGTGAATACGCCTAGCTTCAAGGAACATGTAGGCGACATCGTCGATACTTTGGTGCAGGCGAAGGAAATGCATCCGGGCAAACGTAATTCACTCGATGCCTTGTGCGATCGCTACGGTATCTCGAATGCGCATCGCGCATTGCACGGCGCTTTACTGGATGCCGAGTTATTGGCTGAAGTGTATTTGGCCATGACGCGTGGTCAAAACAGTCTGACGATGGATTTGGGTGGGCCGGAGGTTGATGGCGATGGCCTTGCGCTGGAAATGGTGGCAATTGCTGATGTTTTGCTGCAGCCTGCAACGGAAGAGGAATTGGCCGAGCATGAAGTCGTGATGAAAAGTCTGGACAAAGAAGTAAGAGGGCAATGTCTGTGGCGCAAGGCTGAGGCGAATTGATGCCTAGTTGCTTTTGTGAGATAATTTGCGCCGCTTCGGGAGGTTAGCTCAGGGGTAGAGCGATCGCCTCACACGCGATAGGTCACAAGTTCGAAACTTGTACTTCCCACCATCATTCCACTCTGTCGAGCAAGTGAATTTACAGAGTCAGGGATTTTCCGGGGATATTCGAAGCGATTTGCACTTCTATTTTCAACATTTCTCGATCATCATCTTGATCTGCAATCCAATCTGCATAATCCCGATAGAAAACTTCTAGGCTATGGCCAAGTTGTGCTGCCATATAGGCTGGACGTGCACCCGACATAAGTCCGATTGTCGCGTAGGTCGCCCGTGTACTGTACGGTCGCCTATATCGAATACCCAGTAGCTTTAGAGTCGGTACCCAGAATGGCTCACGAATGTTTTGTTCCTTCACCCATGGGCGCCCAGTTGATGGATTATGAAAAACTCGGCCACTTTCCGATCCGAAGGTCATTTCCTTCTGTCGACGCAATGCTTCTAATGCACGCGTTGTGAGCTTTACGGTACGTTCACTAGATGTTTTGGTGTCAACCATCTCGCCTCGTACGAAGGATTGCTTCACGACTAGATTTTTTTTGTCACAGTCGACATTTTTCCATTCAAGCCCGATTCCTTCTCCAGTTCGTAGTCCGCTAAAGAACATGAATTCATAGAAATTGCCAATTTGATGGTCATAATTTTCAAACAAGCTTGTGACAATGCGATCAGCTTCATCAAGTGAGAATGGCTCAGGCTTCCTTTTTTGCCACGAAGCACTTTCAATGGCCTCACAAGGATTTTTGTCGATTAACATGTCGGCAACCGCAAGATTGAAAACAGACCGCAGCATATAAAGCATGTTATTGCGAGTACGGTTGCTTTTCCATGTCCCAAGTTTCAAAGCAGTAGTAATGTCAGAATGTGTGATGGACTTAACCTGTAAATGTCCGATATTGGGTTTCCAGAATTTATCCTTCATCCTTCTGTATTCGGAAATTGTTGATGATTTCAATTCAAGTTGACCGAACCATTTATCTATAAATTCTCCCACGCTACCGCCTTGATTTTCGAGCGCATTTGCAGATTTCGGAAAGTAGCTTTCATACTTGAAAATACCTTGCCGAATTTCACGTTTAATCTCAGATGCAAGTCTGATTGAATCACACCGAGTTTTGAGGAGGCTCTAATTCTTGAGAGAATAGAGCCATGAA
>JAZJXV010000049.1:0-11228 GCA_040390795.1 Pseudomonadota bacterium
AAAATTTACAAAGTGGAACCTGAAAATCGTCTAGTAAAGCGGGTTAAGTCCACTGTATGCATATACAGTTAATTCCTTATGGCCTTACTTGTCATCGCCTGTTTTCCCTATTCAGGCATCGAGCAGACAAGCTAGTTTTTATTTGAAGACGCCCTCGCCACACAAGAAACTGGAATTAGCTGTCACAAATTCACGCTGACGTCATTCGTAAAAGATATTTGAATGCCGTCCCCCCATAATTATGGGAGATATTAGCTAACCCTAATGCTTTATCATTCGCTGCGGCAATTGTGCCGGGGAGAGATTAATGCCACTCAATGTACGCCATAGCATCATTCATAGCTTCGACAAAGAAAAACAAGGGGATTCACATAACGTAATCAAGAAGACAGCTCTTCTTGATAATGATTTACAAGCTGTGCAAGCGCTTGTGGGTGGCATTAGTGTTTTGTTGGGGAAGCACTCCAATAACCAAGCTTGGGGCCGGTTTGGTTCCGACGGTCGAGAAGGACCTGTTCCGGGAGTGTTTGGGAATTTTTCTACAAACCTAAACAATGCACAAGTGTTCCTCGATATGACTCATTTGATCGTAGATCAATTGGTTATAGAGGCCGACAAGAAACCATTGGCAACTGGTGGACACATCCTGTTTTCGCTATATGACAATGATGCTGGTAGGCCAGTGATGTTGGTTGCCATGATCAAACAAAAAGGCGGGGTGACACTCGACGAAGATTACGTTCCAGTAGGAATCGTGGAAATCGACATGTCAAAACTAAGACAGGCAGCAAGCATTGACGTACAGCATTATCTTGACGACGTTGCCTTGGATGAGGAGGTAATTGATGAAGCAATCGACCGAGATTATCTGTCGTTTCTTTCACCCAAGACGAGTGGCGAGACTTCAGGATATTTTATAACTGCTATTGGATGTGTCGTCGGAATCTCTTCGGCGCGAGCGACCGACAAAGTTGTCAAAGCAGTAGAGAAATTTTTTGCAGATAATGCAGACCTGTCAGAATACAAAAAAGCAGCCAAAGAAAATGTAATTAAGTATCTTCAAGACCAGTTAGCAAGTAATGAAGCCGCGTCGTTAGAAGCACTATGTGCAGAGGTTGCGCGCGCCGTGCCAGGCGAACTGGCAGAATCAGTCAATCCGCTGTTTGAGTTCTTAAATGGTCCGAAATATAAAATTCCTGACCAGTTTGATGTAAATGAGAACGTGCTGAAAAAATATATCAAGGTCAGTTTAGATAATCCAAGGATGAATCTTAAGTTTGATCGTTCGATATTGGGAATTACTGCAGAGTCACAGGTGCATTATCGTAAAAATGATCGATCACTAACGATCAAAGACCTTCCTCCAGAATTTATCGCTAAGTTAGACCAGACGCTCCAAAACGGATAAGACGATGTTCGCGTTAGTTGTTCAGCTGTATCGGGCGCTGCAGAAGCCACAGGTGTCTCAAGCGAATACATATTCGTTTGAAGGACGGCTCGCGCCTGAAATCCAACAATTGGTACAAAATTACGAGGATTTGCCCCCGGCTTTTGGCGCTATTACCGTACGCGAAGAGCATGAACATTATTCAATTGAAGTGGAACTCCCCGTAGGAGACGTAGGCAAGTTTTATAAGTCAGTAGGGGATTTTGTGCAGGGGGCTCCAACGCTATACCGTGGAGAAGTCCCAAATGAATACTACGTTATTGATATCGACTATCATGCCGGTGCAGATGAACCACCAGACTCGATTAAAGAAGTTTGGAAGATAGCGGAGTTCATCAAACACCTCTCGAATTTTGCCGAAGATAGTGCAGGATTCAATGATGCTGGGAAGCGCCTGATATTCGTACTTCCACCAGACGGAAAAACTCCTCAAAAAACAATAGTGATGCCGATAGAGTTGGAAGAGGCAGCGCTAAAAAATACACTATCGCATCTCCGTTTACTACAAGGGCTTACAGAAGAAAAACACGATAGCAAACTTCACATTGAAGAGCGCCGCCTGATGATGCGTAGTGCTATTGCAGATGTATTGTCTGCAAGAAGTGATGATGTCAAGTTATTGACCCATCTTGTTCAACATTGGTCTGAAGTTTTAAAAAAATATAGACACAATTTTCAAGCTTATATCAACATATTCGCATTCGATGCAGTCCGTAAGAAGATTGCAGATGCAGAGATTGAATACGCATCAAAGCTTAGTGGCGTTCTTGGTGACATAGCGGGAAAGTTGCTGGCTCTACCCGTTTCGCTTGCAGCATTAGTCGTATTGGTTGAGGTTAAGACTGACTATGCGTTCTGGCTAGGTTGCATAAGCTTGTTCGTAATAACCTCTATTTTTTGGCTTGTTCTCGACAATCAAAAAATCCAGGTAGACAGATTGGCCGATAGCTTTGAATTGAGCTTCTCACCGTTTTTTTCAAAACTGAACACCTATCCTGCTGCTCTACGTAAGCTGATAGAAACTCGACAGACTGGGTTTGCATCTCAGCTTGAAAAATTGAAGTTCACTTTCAATTTTTTTCGATTGTTGGCGATAGTGCCGACGATAGGAGCACTTGGCACGATCATATGGAGGTATCAGCAGCAGATTGAAGATTTTCTTCGACATCTCTGCTGATGACCGAATAGTCACGCAGCCGCATTAAAGTAACCGCCTATTCGCATAGTCAATGTACCACCATGTTTCATGCGTAAAACAGGGCGGTGTCAATGTCCGCTATCGGCTGTGGATTCAACCGGTGAGTGCAACAGATTGATAGAACTGTAAGTTGGTGTTTCGTAATTCAATGCATATACGCAATAAGGGGCGCACTTACGTTTCAATCATCAGCAGATGGAAAGATTTTAGTGAGCCACAGGGGAAATATGGCTCGTGCTAATTTTTGCCGTCTAGGATGTCCTGGCATAAGCCATTTAAATCCTTGTAGCGACCTTATGTCGATATTACTGACATTGGCGTTTCACAATGGAAGTATCCGATTGTGAATTCTGCCATGATTTTCCTTGAATCTTATCAAGAGCAGTTTTTAGTTTAGTGCCAGACAAGCGCAAAAATGCTTGCACCTCCTGGCTTGTGGCATTGTGATTTGCGCAGGCATCATCCAGCGACTCACCTGATAAAAATGCATGAGCCGCATGAATTACACTGGAAGATCGGCCCAAACCAGGCAATCCTTGATTCAATAATCCAAGTGACGTAGTACTAGCCAGCATTGAAAGCTGTTTAGCCACATTACTGACCACTCCCTTGTGAGCAACATATTCATCAAACACTTTTTTGCTTCCCCAAAAAGTGGAGCCCAGGGTTCTGGTTTGCACGAGTGGCGGCGGTTTGAGTATTTCGGCAACTGCTAGCTCACCATCTTCATAAAATAGCGCTGCCAACAAACTTAAAATCACGGTGGTGTACCGAGTCGCATCAGGAGAGCATATGCCATCGACGGATGAAATATATTTGTTCGAAATCCAAGTTACTCGTGAGATATCTTTTAGCCACCACAGCGGGAGCCGTTCCATAAGGTGATTACTCACAGTCGAGCGCGTTCCTATTTTGGAAAAGCGAAGGTCTGCAGCCCTGGCCATTTTCCCAAGAGTGATACTTGCGGTTCGGCTGTCGATCTCTGGCATTTGCTCGAATATTTCATTCGCGATAAATGCATACCTTTTTAATAATTTCGTCTGGTCGGAATTTAAGTCATGAATTTTTTCATTTAATGCAGTGTCGGTTATTTCATGCGGACATTGATTAAAAGCGTCACGTCGCGTCGCAGTTACAAGATGGCTGTTGTGTTTAGCGCACCAAAGAAATCCAGGGATTTGATGGGCTCGTCGCCAGTAAGAGAATCCTAACGAAGATAGATCTTCTTGAGCACATTGCCAACAGTAACGAGGATGTTTTCCTCCAAAACTAAACGCGGCGTAACGCTTTCTTGCGTCTTTGTGCTTGATAGATTTAGTTCCGGGTTTTCCGCTAACCTTTAAGCCGGAAAGACAATTGAAAAACTGTGTGAGGGTATGTTGTTCTAAGAGTTGCTCACGTTCCATCGTGAGAACGTCTGCAACATCTTGGAATAAATCGCCCCTAGTAACAGTCTGCCTATCGAGGCTGTGAACATGGTTTGCAATTAATTCTTCAATATTCTCTTTTGGACTTATGCAGTTGATGGCATGCATACGTCCTAGCCAGCCTTGAATGATCTCATCGGGTACGCTCAACGATTCTTACGCGAGCAATTACTTATAAATGTGAGGTGAAAATGTATTGCTCAATGACTGGTCAAGCCGTAAGTGATTCATCCCAAGGGGTTTGGGATGACGGTGAATGGGTAAGCTGGGATTGGATAAACAATCAACTCTACGAACAGGGCATGAAAAATGAATATCCTGCAGCAGATCTTGATGCAATTGATTTGTTTCAGCGATTTGTAGAGGTAGCCATGGATCACAAAGCAATAACGGGGAATTACCTTCAAGTTTGGGGCGAGCTGGGTGAGCTATATGCAGAAATCAAATTTGGCATTAAGCGTCATCGGCCAATGACGCAAGGCTCAGACGGAAAGATTGGAAACGATTTCGTAGAAGTAAAAACGATCTCACCTGAAAAAAACAGTCATCAAGTCCAAGTTAAACGCGCGGGAAATTTTAATAAATTACTAGTCATTCGCATTGATCAGGAATTCAATTTTGAGGGCCGGATGCTTGATCGACGGGCGTTAGGGAAAAGCAACGGCAAACTTGCTAGGGTTTCGTGGGATGCTATTCCCCAAAGTATTTGAGGTTTAGGTAACGGCACTGCAGGACATAAAAATCAAACGACTTAATGGGTAGGCGATGCAATTATGACTAAACATTCCTTCGGGGGACAATGGACATTCATAAAATTAGAGGTGCTAAAGCGTTATTTAGAATTTTTTAACACTGCACTACAAAATCAGCCGAATCCTAACAATCCATTTTCACGGGTTTATATAGACGCGTTTGCTGGCACAGGGGAATGTGAAGTAAAACTTGATGATGGAACCCCATCTACCATTTCAGGCTCGGCAAAAATCGCTATTGAAACGTCACCTGAATTTCATCAAATTCATTTGATCGATTTGAATCCTAAACATGTTGCGGAACTTCAGCGATTAGGTAACGGTGCCGCACGAATAAAAATTCACGAAGAAGATGCAAACTCCGCTCTTGAAAAAATCATCTCTCAAATTACATGGCGCAATACAAGAGGGGTCCTGTTTCTAGACCCATATGGCATGGCAGCTCGTTGGCAAACTCTGGAGAGAATTGCTGCGACTGAGGCATTAGATCTTTGGTATTTGTTTCCTATCAGTGCGGTATGTCGTCAAGCAGCGAACGATTTCAGTAAAATTGATGAACATAAAGCGGCAGCGTTGGACAACGTGCTGGGAACAACCGAATGGCGCACGGCATTCTACGAAAAGTCTAACCAAGATAGTTTAATTGAGGGGGCGCTACCCACGATGCAGCGCATAGCAAATCCAACCCAGATTGCTACCTATGTTCATATAAGGCTCAGTGCGATTTTTAAAGGATGGGTAAGTCCGCCCATTTTTCTGCCTGAGAATGGCTCCCCAATGTTTGTGCTGTTCTTTGCGGTCTCAAATCCATCGGAAGCGGCGGTGAAGTTATCGAAAAAAGCGGCAGAACATTTATTCAACATGCTCAAAACTAAAAAGATCGGTAGCTTACATGCGTCAAAGTTGCCAAGTGAAAATCAACCGGGCTTGTTTTGACCTTAAACTATGTGCTATCTGGAATCGACGCCAAACAGCATACGAGCCAACAAAGTATCAGAATGCGCAGTAAAACTGCTTCTATGCTGTATCTATATACAGTATATTGAGGTGAGTGAGATCAAGTTAGGTATTGAAATATGGGCATGAATAGCAAAATCGAATGGACGCACCACACGTTTAATCCTTGGTGGGGTTGCGTGCGTATTTCGCCCGCGTGTAAACACTGCTATGCCGAAACATGGGCCAAGCGAGTCGGTATGAACGAGCTCTGGGGAAAAGAAGCGCCTAGAAGATTCTTTACCGATGCCCATTGGAAGGAACCTCTTAAATGGAACCGCGAAGCGATGCTTGCTGGTGAGAGACGCCGCGTTTTTTGTGCATCCATGGCAGACGTATTTGAAGATCGCGCTGATCTCAACCAAACGCGAGAACGTTTGTGGGGATTAATTGAGGCGACTCCACATTTAGATTGGTTACTTCTAACCAAACGCATTCGACATGTCCGTAAGTTATCACCCTGGAAAGGCAAGTGGCCTTCAAACATTTGGCTGGGTACAAGTACCGAAAATCAGAATTGGTTAGATAAACGTGTTGAGCATTTACTTGAACATGATGTAGTCGTACGTTTTATTTCAGCAGAGCCATTGCTTGGCCCCCTTGATTTACGCCAATGGCTTGCGGCACCTGGTTCAATAGAAAGCGGAATTAACTGGGTTATTGCTGGCGGTGAAAGTGGTCCCGATTCTCGCTCAATGAATCCTGCTTGGCCAGAAGATATACGTGATCAATGCAATGACGCGAATGTTCCATTCCATTTCAAACAATGGGGCCATTGGGCGCCGGAAGAGTTAATTGCCGAAGGTATTTCTGCACGAGCTCAACGTATCAATGTTGTAGGGCGTGATGGGCAAGTTATTAGTCTGGTAAAAGTTGGGAAAGTAAAAGGGGGGCGCAATTTAGGCGGCGAAACTTGGGATCAAGTTCCAGAACTGGCATTAGAGTAAGTTCAAACACCGACTAAGGCGGACACTTGGCAAAGAGTAAAGCTAAATGGAATTGGGAAGTTGGACAGCCACCACCGCCACTTGACCCTCACAGCAAGGTCAAGCACCAAGTAGTCACCGATTATTTACGTCGATACGTAAGTGTATTGATGGCCAATGAAAAAATTCCCAATCTAAAACTGACTTTGGTCGACGGATTTTCCGGCGGAGGCCTCTACACAGACGGAGCGGACACCAAATACGGGTCACCGCTTCTCTTGCTAAAAACAATCGAAGAGGCGGAAGCATTACTTAACTTGAAACGCTCGGTGGTTCAGCGAAAAGTTGATGCTCAGTTCCATTTCGTCGAAGTTCATAAACCTACCTGTGATTACTTAAAGCACGCACTTAAAGCAGAAGGTTATTCTGAAAAGATTGGACGCAGCATTGCGATCTATCAGAATGATTTTGATGAGGTATACAAAAGTATTGTCGCATCTGCTGCAAATCGAAAAGGCGGACAGCGAGCACTCTTTTTGTTGGATCAGTACAGCTACGACAAAATTAAACTAAAAACTGTTCAGCATATACTCAGCAATCTTCGAGGCGCTGAAATTATTTTGACTTTTAATTTTGATTCACTACTTTCATTTCTAACGGACAGCGATCAATTTCATAAAATTACGCAAAAAATCGGACTAGAAGAATATATAGATTGGGACGGTTATGCTGCGCTAAAAGCGCAAGGCCGATGGAGGGAAATCATTCAACGTCAGCTCGCATATGGAATCTGGAAAGCAAGTGGTGCGCGCTTTATGACATTATTTTTCGTGACACCTCTGGGAGATGCGCCATGGTCGTATTGGCTCGTACATCTCTCCAATGCCTACAAAGCCAATGATGTGATGAAGAGTGTACATTGGCAGTATGGGAATAGTTTTGGACACAGCTTAGAGCCCGGTTACTTCCAAATTGGCTACAAAGCTAATCAAGACGAGGCAGTAACCCGGCAAAGTGGATTTGAATTTACGCAGCCAGCGGCTTTCGATACAGAGCTTCTTGCCGCAAGTATAGAGACGCTAAGTGACAAACTTCCACGGATTATTCATGGATGCACAGAAGGCATTTCCTTCAGTTCTGTTATGGAGGGAATTGCAAATCAGACTAACGCAACAGCAGATATAGTCAGAAGCTCTTTGGATCAGGCGATACTCACAAGCGAAATTCAAGTTGTTTCACCTAAAGGAGTTATTCGCACCAAGGGTTCATCAATCCATCAAAACGACATTATTGTTCCACATAGGCAGAGATCAATTTTCTTGTAAATTCTCACGTGAGTATTTTTAATAACGCAGCCCTATCATTCGAGCCGACGCCGCTTCCCGGCACGGCATAATTCACGCGCAGGGTACCTACCAAGATAAATGCTTATTTTTTTGGATACCGAATTCACGGGACTGGACCAGATCAAGCCGGATTTAATTTCGATCGGTTTAGTGGATGAGGCTGGTCGTGAATTTTACGCGGAACTTCCCGAAGCGCATTGGACAGTTCAGTGTAATGAGTGGGTTCATTTCAATGTGTTGCCACACCTTTCTCGCAGTAGCGCTTATGTGCAAAGCGAAGCGTCGATTAGAGAGCGCCTCGTGGCGTGGATAGAGAGCATCCCAGAGGAAGTGGTGGTTGTTACCGACTGTGCAGATGCCGATTTTACTCAACTAAAACGACTGCTAACATATTGGCCGAAGAACTTAAACAACCAGCCAATGCAATTTACTGCATGGTCGATGGGTGACGACCAACAACCAGTCCTGCAAAAGCTGATGAAGGATCACTATGGGCCATGCCGTCCAGAACACCATGCACTGCACGATGCTCATGCCCTGCGTTTAGGTGTGTTGTATGCGATGGAAAATGGCTGGGAGTCTTAAAAGACGGCCTTACCATTGAGCAATGAGCTTTTATGGGAAATTTGGGTGATTTCCTAACTCTTCGCATAACGATAAGTATGGTCGGTGCATAGCTCGTTACTGTTCAGTACATATGATGTTGATTTATTCGTAGAGTTGACCGTTGGTTTCGATCTCGCAAAATAACTATTGATCAATCGATACTGTTTGAACAATAACTTCGAACTCAGAAAAAACCTCTGGCTGCCGTTGCTTCAAATATCGAGAGACTGTTTTATTTTCCAATAATTTGGATAGATAGCCTTTGGCAAGAACCAACTGAAGTACATCCTGACCATATGTTTGTTCCACCGTCTTATATTGCCCCTGCAGGTTGTTCATCTCTCGTTCCATTTTTCCAATCTGTTCTTGAGTCATTCCGGCGCGCTTTGCTGGTTTTTTCCCCTCGACCAACATTGTCAGAGGTGTTGCAAGCAGCATGGCCTCGGCGTACGACACCGTAATATTATTGGCCGATACCATCAGTTCAACACATTCAACTTGGCGGGTCGGCTTCATCTTTCGGATGAAGCGTGAAATGTCGGCTGAAAACTGGCGGTCAGTCAAAAGCTCTGCCGCTTCGGGACAGATTCCATCTAGCAGATTCATTTTTTTAGAAATTTGACTGATGTCGACGCTCAGGGCCTTGGCAAGACGTTCAGGCGTAACGCCACGTTCGATGGCGCGTCGAATCATGTAGTGCTCTTGGATAGTCGATAGCCGGTTGATGCGACTATTGTAGGTATAACTCTCGTCGTCGGTGGCTATCAGGCAGCATACTTCTGAATACTCAAGTTCATGTAGAGCACACAAACGCACATGTCCATCGAGAAGTACATAGAGACCCGATTTTCCGTCGGTCGGAGCAACTGAGAGCGGTTCAATTAATCCTACCTCTTCAATTGAGGACCGGATCTGCATAAACTTTCTAGAGGTTGCCAAGCCTTCCGGCATTTTTCGTGACGGCAGAATTTTATCGGTCGGTACAATCAACGGCTCCGGTAAAAATCCAAGAGATACTTTATTCATGCCGCACGTCCTTTCGGCCAGACACGCTCGTTAAGATAGGTCGGCAATGTATCTAAGCCTTCCGCCCTCAACAAGGTAATAAAATTTTCATCGGCAAGGATCTCTCGGAGAGCGCCAGTAATAAAAAGAAGCCGCTGCTGCGAGAATTCCGCTTTTTTAACCATGAGTCGTTGGCGGTCTACCTCTTTCTGATATGTCCTAATCAAACTTGAACTGGTTACAGCAACCCTGCGGCGGCGCGCACCTCCTGCTACTGAGGGGCCTAATTGCTGTCGACTTTCAATCACCCTTCTAGCTTGCAATAACTGCTGCCCCCTAAGCGCGCCTGACTCATAGGCGTCTTGAAGTGCGGCCTGTATGGCTTTGTCATCATCTCCCGCATTAGCGATGGTAAGCGCCGCAGTAATCGGAATCCGACCTTTCGCAACAGCAATCAGTAATCGCTCCTCGCCATTTTTTAACAACATCAAAATGCCTTGAATATATTCTGGCTTCAGCCCTGTTTTAGTTGCTATGGCCTTTTTGTCGTATCCCTGATCGCGCAATCGTTCGATTCCTTCTAGAATTTCCAAAGGCCGGTATTGACGGCGAGCGATATTCTCGGCGAGGCTCATGATGAAAGCATCTTCATCACTTACTGTTACAACAAGTGCGGGAATAGTCTTCTCTCCCAATGCACGGAATGCTTTTACTCGTCCTTCACCGCACACCAACAGATAGTGCTCGGACCCATCGACTTTTTCACGGGCAGTGACTGTGATTGGTTTCTTCAGACCTATTGCCTGAATATTCGCGACAATTTCTTCAAACACGCGGTTATTACGTTCGCGTGGATTGAGAACCTCGATGCAATTGATGGGAATCATCCGCATCTCACTTGGACGTTGCTCTAGCATCAAGCGACCCTCCTTAATCTTGTGCGCTCTACCATTCCGTAAAGATAATCCAGAGTGTCGAACCGATAGGCCTCGAACTCAATCGGATTGCGGTCATTCAAATTGATTCGCGAACGACCAAAGTCCAGCCGTGGAAGCAAGTAGTAGTCGAGTGGCACCTTATTACTTTGGTCAAGGCGCACCGCAATCGTAATGTCCGGCTGCAAGCTAGTATCAAATCGGATCTTCCAGCGATTTCCTCCATTTTCCCGGACCTGACAACGAGCCAATACCAGTGACACGTTGAATTCATCATTGATTTTTAGTAAGTCCGTGGCTGGATCACGACGAACGATGCCACCTAGACTGGTGATCATGCTCTCAGTTTGAGAGACAACTTCCGGATGAAAACGACGTAGAAATTTATTATCTTCCAGATATTGATAGTCGCGATCAGGGGTGAAACCGACTGTTTGATAAGCAGAGATCAGACTGCCAAATCGATGCGTATATACCGAGGTAGAAGGCATGCCCTCTGTTTCATTGATAATCAAGCCAGAGAGAAAACCTCGATTCTGTAGTGGTCTAATGAAACCGGACACCAATTTAGGCGAAAATACTCGCCATAG
>JAZJXV010000050.1:0-73518 GCA_040390795.1 Pseudomonadota bacterium
TGATGGCGGCAGTGTCCTGCCAAATGACCGTTTACACAAAATTATTTACACCCTCCAATCACAGGCTGATTATTTCAGCGTCATGATCCATGTGACGAGCGTGCGTGCTTCCGCTTCGCTTACTTGTGCATTGGCTGGCATCGGCACGGTTCCCCATGCGCCGCTACCGCCTTTCAATACTTTCTGTACCAGCTTGTCTTCCGCGCCTTTTTGACCCGCGTACTTAGCCGCGACATCTTTAAAGGAAGGACCCAGCACTTTATTTGTCACCGAATGGCAAGCCATGCAGTTCTTTGCCTTCGCCAAATCGGCATTTGCCATCGCGACATTTGACACGCCGGCAGCCAGAAACAAACACACCAACAAGGAACGTTTCATGCTTTTCTCCAAGGATTGATCGCCGCTATTCTACCGTGTTTCACCTACACGAGACATTGCGCTGTACCGATACAACGTATACATAGCACCTAGGTTGACAACTGTAATTGACCGTTACTATTTTTCACAATATGCTGCGTCGTCAAGGAGAAAACATGCCGCTCATTATCGTGATCGTATTGCTAACGGTCTTGAAATATTTTGAAGTTGGACCGCTCGCTGATATCTCATGGTGGTGGATCGTCGGCCTCATCGCCGTTTCCTTTATCTGGTTTGAATTCATCGAGCGCATGCTCGGGCTCGATAAACGCAAAGCGCATGAACAGCTCGACAAAGCGCGCAAGGAACGTATCAAAAAAACGTTCAAATAGCCCACATCACCTTTAAATGCTTGCTGAAAACCAATACCAGCCTGAAAATACAAGCGTCTGTAATCTATAAAGAACGTCTGCCCATTCAGTGCGAGATCATTTGCTGCTCTCTCATCCACGATAATAGTTTTCAAAAAAACTGATGTGATTGCCTGATGCTGAATTTCCAGAGCATAAAGTTTCGAATTATTGCACTCAGTGTCGTGCTGGTCATTGTCGGCATACTGGTACGTCATTTTTTTGCAGTTCCGCTGATTGAGGAACGAGTACAAGCTTTGGCAGCAACTCAGCAGATGTCTGTCGCATCCTATATCGCTCAAGATATAGACCATAACCTGGCTTCTCGCTTGGCACTGGTAGAAAGCTTTGCCGCCGACCTGCCGCCGGTATTGACAAGCCAACCGAATGAATTGAATACCTGGCTTAATCAACGACAACGTATCAATCCCATCTTCGATGGTGGATTACTTGTCATCAAACCTGATGGCTACGGGCTTTTAGCTGCGGCGCCTGCCTCAACAGACCATGACCGCATGGACTTTGCCGCAACAGACTGGTTCAAGAACACCGTACGCGACAACAAAGCGGTCATGGGTCGCCCATCGTTTCAACACAACAATCCCGCTATCGTTTTCTCAGCTCCGGTTCACGATGCAGAGGGAAAAATCATCGCTGTACTAGCTGGCATTGCCTCACTCAATGCACCTGGCTTTCTTGATCATCTGCAAAAAGCAACGCTAGGCGCCACCGGCGGTTTCTTGCTGGTTTCACCTGCGGATAAATTATTTGTCGCAGCAAGCGATCCCAACATGATCATGAAGCCGACGCCACCTACCGGCGTCAATCTACTACATGACCGCGCCATGTTGGGCTATCGTGGTTCTGGTGTAACGATCAATGCCAAGGGGGTCGAAGAACTATCTGCCATGGCGTCTGTGCCAAGTTCGGGATGGTTCGTGGTTGCACGCATGCCGACTGAAGAGGCTTTTCAACCCGTTACCGCACTGCGCGACTTCGTTCTGAAAGCCAATGCGATTTTATCGATCAGCATACTCGTCGCGCTATTGGTAATGCTGTCGCGCATTTTGCGCCCACTTACTGATGCATCACGCGCAATACACAATATGGCTGATGGCAAGGCCAGGTTGACAGCTTTACCGGTGGAATGCGATGACGAAGTAGGAAAACTCGTGCGCGGCTTTAACTTTCTCGTAGCTAAATTAAGAAGAGAAGAAGCGTCCCTCAAGGCCAGTGAAGCACGCTTAAAGTTCATGGCGCATCATGACTATTTAACCGGTCTATATAACCGCGTCATGCTGGAAGATCACGTGCAGCAAGCACTTGCGCGCGCGGAACGCGACGATGTGCAAGTCGCCTTGTTGTTTTGCGATCTGGATGGCTTCAAGACCATCAACGATCAACATGGGCATGATATTGGAGATGATATCTTGCGCCAGGTTGCTACGCGATTGTCAGTTGATCGGCGGCGCGTTGATACGGTCGCACGTTTAGGTGGCGATGAATTTATCATTTTGCTGAGCGGCCTCAGCGATGCGCGCGCTGCCGCCAGTCATGTGGCACAACAATGTCTCACCGCGATCAGTGCCCCCTTTGATGTGGATGGAAAATCATTCACCCTAGGTATATCAATCGGCATCGCCCTGCACTCGGGAACAGCCATCGCGCCATCTGCTCTGATGGAAAAAGCCGACATTGCGATGTATCAGGCCAAACACGGAGGGAAAGGAAAATTCCTCTTCTTCGAAGATGAAAACGGCACTCCTTCTACAGAGTCAGCTAGCATCAACAAAGAGATAAACGCCTCATAACGGACACTGCTTATGCGGACTGTGGAGCAGTGCAAACAATAAGGCAAACCAGTGCCAACATCCTATTTCATCAGACGCCTCTTTCTCGCCTTCATACTTTTCTCCTCGCCCTTACTTGTCCTTGCCCAGGCCAAGGCCAACTTGCCTCCAGCATTGGGCAGCGCAGTCAAATCCTTGATCACTATCCTGTCGGATAACCATACGGTTGCCAGCAGCCCTCACCTTTTACGCACCGTCAGCTTGAATGATGGCGAACCGGATGACTATGCGCTGGTCTCGTTCACGTTGTCGTACTTCGACGGTGGTAATGAATACTTCAACTATCTCGCTGCCTTCAAACGAAGCGATACGCCAGATAGCAAGACTCAACGCTCACGCTACAGACTGATTGCTGCAGTACCGGTCGGCGGCAAGGCATGGCGCTCAGTCGACTTTAATCATTTGCGCTATACGGATGGACGCATCGAATTCGACACCAAGGAATATCGTGACAACGAGCCATTTTGCTGCCCCAGCAAACCCGCCAAAGCGGTCTATATGCTGGATAGACTGAGCTTGAAAGAAATCAAAACCGACTAGCAACTTCCCCCGGCTAGCGCTCCTTCTGCCGAAATACAGCTGGAGTTCTGATATTTAAAAATTATTTTCATCACACTGCATCCAAATTGGCATCCGGCGGGTAGTACCAGTATCAGTGCATAGATATCCATTCTCTGGGTACTTCAAGCTGATCACCTTTAACTACTCCTAAGGAAACCATCATGAACGCTTCCATTTCAGCCGTCGCAATCGCTTCTGCCGCTGTATTACTGTCCGCCTGCTCGACTACACCTATGTATTCGCAGGAAACACTGCCAGCGTCGGTTCAAGTCCCGTCTGGCCACCGTGTTGCGATGCAAACCGTTGGTGCTGGCGATATCACCTATCAATGCCGCGGCAAGAAGGATATGGCCGGCCAGTTTGAATGGGTGTTTGTCGGACCAGATGCCGTTCTTTCCGATCGTAGCGGCAACGCAGTAGGTAAATATTACGGCCCACCAGCAACCTGGGAAAGCAATGACGGCTCAAAAGTAACCGCTACTCAGGTCGCGGTCGCGCCAGCCGGTACAGGTCATATTCCACTGCAACTAGTTAAAGCCAATCCAGCTGTCGGTAGTGGTGCTATGAGCGGTGTGACATACATCCAACGCGTAGCAACTAAAGGTGGTGTTGCACCAGCATTGGCTTGCAGTGCAGCCAATCTCGACAGCAAGGTCATTGTTAAATATCAGGCCGACTATATTTTCTGGAAAGCCGCTTAAGCAAGTAAAGTCAGCCGAGGGTATCGGCAGGTGAAATGTCTCAGTATAATTAATTGGTAATCAATGGCTCCGGTCCATCCCAATTACTTAAAGGCTGCCGACAATTTTGCCTGCCGACTTGAACTCCTTCGACTATGACGCTGCTCTCAGTGCTTGCGCACGGGGCGATCAGCAAGCGCTGAAAAGCATTTATCTGCAAGACAGCAGACATCTGCTCGGCGTTGCATTACGCATCGTCCGACAGCGTCATCTTGCCGAAGATGTCGTGCACGATGCATTCGTCAATATCTGGAATAAAGCTGCCAGCTTCGATGCCAAGCGCGGTACAGGTCGAGGTTGGATATACAGCGTGGTGCGTCATCAAGCCTTGAACATGGTGCGTGATCGTGATCGCGAAACATACGCAGACGAAGAGACGATAGAAACACTGCAATACGAAAATGGCGAATTGGTCGCTGACCAATTCGAATTGAATTCTAGCCTGGGGCAGTTACATGACTGCTTGTCCCACCTCGATAGTGCGAAACGCAATAGCATCTTGTGCGCGTACGTCGATGGTTGCAGCCACAGCGAAATCGCGCAACGTCTGAACGCGCCGCTAGGGTCAGTCAAAGCATGGGTCAAACGTGGTTTGGCCGCATTGCGGGAGTGCATGGGATGAACGAGTCATTCGACGAATTGCAAGAGCTGGCCGGTGAATATGTGCTGGGTACATTGGCTGCTGCAAAACGCAAAGAAGTTGAACAACGTCTGCCACACGAACCTGTGCTGCGCAGTGCTGTCGACGCATGGGAACAACGCCTGTTGCCACTAACCTCACTAGCTGATCCGGAAGAACCGTCACCACAATTGTGGCCGCGTATTCTGAAAGATCTACGTCGCCCATCAGCAACAACGCAAGCTAGTTGGGCGCGTTGGTGGAATGATCTGCGTTTCTGGCGCGGCCTGGCCGCAAGCGGTGTTGCCGCTGCCGTCATTCTCGGTACGATGCTCACCATCCGTCCACCGATACCTGCGCCAACGTTCATGGTGGTACTGGTCGAGCCGAAAGCGCAGACGCCAGGCTGGATCGTACAAGCCAGCCTTGATCGTCAGATCACGCTCACGCCATTACGCACTGTTGACGTGCCAAATCAAAAAGCCTTGCAATTCTGGACCAAAGGCGAAGGCTGGACGAAACCAGTATCACTGGGCTTGGTACAACCAGGAAAATCGCTCCAACTCACCTTGGATAAATTGCCACCGCTACAAGCAAACCAATTGTTTGAGATCACCTTGGAACCGGATACAGGATCGCCAACAGGCAAACCAACCGGGCCTATCCTCTTCATCGGCAGAGCTGTCAAGACGACATAACAACACGCCGACCAATGTTGGCCAAAGAAACAGATTCTGACTCGTTGCACCCTCAACGGGCACCAGAATTTGTTCTCTACATTGTGTATGTGACAAATAAACACGCTATCGGTGCGTGCTAAAGCGTATTTACCAGTTTTAAGTGTCAGTAACACTCCACACACTGCGTAGAATGCGTGGTTTCACTCAACGAGTACACAAATCATGAAAAAGACCGGAATGGCAAAGAGCGACGCCAAAAAACTGATGGGTAAAATAGCAGCACCCGGCGCAGCAAGTTTTGGCAGCGACGCAGCCGTCGTGATAGACCGTCGTGAGCAACGCAAGCGCGATCAAGCATTGGGACTGGTGCCATTTGCAGTCAAACTCAATAGCGATTTAATTCAGAAATTGCAAGCGCTGGCCAAAGAACGCGGAACTGATCTCAACGAAGTGACTGCAGAAATTTTGATCAAAGGCCTCAAGGCTTGATGTTGATCAGTGTCAGAGATCGATAGTCCGTTCTCGGCCAATAGCAGTCACTCAATCCTGCGATACGATCCGTTCAAAATTTTCACAGCTTATGCATATTCTGATCACAGGTGCCGCTGGCTCCGGTACGTCAACCTTGGCAGCAGCGCTTGCCGATGCGACCCATGCAAAATTTCTTGAAACAGATGACTACTTCTGGCGTCCGAGCGAACCGCCTTATCAACACAAGCGTGATGAAGTAGAACGCGGTTTGGCGTTGCTGCAAGATTTGCGTGCAAACCAAAATACAGCTGTCGCGGGTTCATTGATCGGCTGGAGCCAAGATCTTGAGAGCGCTTTCGATCTGGTGGTTTTTCTTTATCTTCCAACTACGATCCGACTTGCCCGCCTCCAAGCACGGGAAGAGCTAAGGTTTGGCAAAGCCAATCCGGAGTTCCTTGCATGGGCTGCGCAATATGACGAAGGTACAGCGGAAGGCCGCAGTCTTGAGCGACATCGACTATGGTTGAAGAGTCGAACGTGCCCGGTACTTTACCTAGAGGAAGACATTTCTACGGAAGAGAGACTGCAGAGGATACTTGCAGCGTGCGCTTAATCAGCGGCAGCTGAGCAAAGGTTGACGCACGTGCGTCATGACTTTTATAGATATGAAAACTGTCTGAGTTGATCCAGACCACATAAATAAAATGCGTGATGCCTTTTCAGGTCATCACGCATTGTCTCTTCATTGCTGCGAGAATTTTTAAACTATCGTGTCCAAAGCTTTGGACAGGTTTGCTACTGTGCGTTCGATGTTGTGCAGCTTGTCCAAGCCAAACAGACCGACACGGAAGGTCTTGAAGTCAGGACGTTCATCGCATTGCAATGGCACGCCGGCTGCTGTTTGCAAGCCAGCTTCTACAAACTTCTTGGAAGATTGTATGCCGTCATCGTTGGTGTAGCTGACGACCACGCCTGGAGCTTGGAAGCCTTCTGCCGCAACGCTCTTGTATCCTTTTGAAACCAGCAACGCGCGCACTTTGTCGCCCAACTCTTGTTGCTCGGCACGGACTTTATCGAAGCCGTAGGCAGCTGTCTCGTCCATTACACCGCGCAGAACCGTGAGTGCGTCCGTAGGCATGGTGGTGTGGTAAGCGACATTGCCTTGCTCGTACGATTCCATGATCTGCAACCATTTGCGCAAATCGCAAGCGAAGCTGGTGCTTTGGGTCGAGTCGATTTTTTCACGTGCACGTGCGCTCAACATGATGAAGGCGCAACCTGCGGAAGCGCTCCAGCCTTTTTGCGGTGCGCTGATCAACACGTCAACGCCGGTAGCTTGCATATCAACCCACATGGTGCCAGAGGCGATGCAATCCAGTACGAACAAGCCGCCCACTTCATGCACAGCGTCGGAGACTTGGCGCATGTAGTCATCTGGCAGCATGATGCCGGAAGCGGTTTCCACGTGCGGTGCAAACACCACCGCAGGCTTGGTCGCCTTGATCGTAGCCACGACTTCAGCTATCGGTGCAGGTGCAAAAGGTGACTGTGCTGCATCTTCCAACTGACGTGCTTTCAGCACGGTAGTCGAGGAAGGAATGTTGCCGGCGTCCAGAATCTGAGTCCAGCGGTAGCTAAACCAGCCGTTGCGGAGGATCAGGCAAGGATTGTTGGTCGCGAACTGGCGCGCAACTGCTTCCATACCGAAAGTGCCGCTACCAGGCATGACAACGGCTGACTGCGCCTTGTAGACCTGTTTTAAAGTTTTGGAAATGTCATTCATCACGCCTTGAAAGCGTTTAGACATATGGTTAATCGCGCGATCGGTATAGACGACGGAGTATTCAAGAAGACCGTCGGGATCGACGTTTGGTAATAGACCTGGCACGTTTGCTCCAGCAATAATAAAGAAATTCGGCCTGATCAAGGATTGCTTGGTCAGGCCACAAAAGGCAATGAAATGCCGAAAAGGGTAGATTTTACCAAAGTCGACCTTCCAACTTTGGGTAAGGCTACAAATGCCCGCTTAAATGTCGTTTTTGAGCACTCTGACTTAAGCAGACTTCAGGCTTTGCGCCTCAGGTGTTGCCTTCTCGCCCAAGGCGATATCGACGATCATCTCGTGCGCCAAGGCACCCAGTTCTTGTCGCAAGTCATCCATGGACAATTTGGCAGGAACCAGCAAGTGCGCGCCGATTTTGAACGTTTGCTTGCCGGATACGCCGCTGCGAACGATCTCGGTGTGAATGCTCTCGATGCTGATATTGCGTTCTGCCAACATTTTTGTCAGGCTGCTAACAATGCCGACTCGGTCGTCACCAACCAGTTCGAGCTCAACACTCTTGATCGAATCAGAAACGTTAGCGCCATCGCTCTTGGCAACGACTACTTGCAAGCCGCTGGAATCCAGGCTGCGCAGCGCATTGGTCAGCGCCTCTGCATTTTCACGCGGCACTTCAAAGTGCACCATGCCGGCAAATTCTCCGGCCAGTCGAGTCATACGGCTCGCCGCCCAGTTGGCGCCATAACGTTCTGCACGTTCGGCCAGCGATCTGACGATGCCGTGACGATCGGTGCCGACGATGGAGACAACCAATGAGGTTGTGTTCGAATCAACTTCTTCTGCCAACACGACAGAGCGACGAATCATCGGCGCTTTGGTAGCGAAGCGTGCATCTTGCTGGAAGGCTGGCAAAGCGCCGTGTTCGGCAGCGTGATGGATGACTTTGCTCAACAGTTGCAAGCCCATCGGTGCCAATGCGCGTTCCCACAATTCGCGCGCGCTTTCACCTTTTTCGACAAAGCACCAATCCTGCGCGGCAATCGCGCCTGCATCCCAACCGTCAGCCAAGTGATAGATAGAGCCGCCAGCAATAGGATCACCTTCCAGAATGGTCCACTCAACCGCTGCAATGCCACGATGTCTAGGCAATAACGATGGGTGATAACCGATGCCGCCCAGACGCGCACGTGCCAAGGCTTCGTCGCTGACGCGAGCATGTGTGTGTGCCGCGAGGATGATATCGGTGCCTTCTGCAATCGCTTCGCCCGGCACAAAGCGCGGATTCTCGAGCACATGCAATGGAACGCCAGCCGCACGTGCAGCTTGCGCCAGACGGTCGTCTTCAGACGGAGCGACGACGCTTGTGAATTCGATGCCCTCTTCCTTGCGTAATGTCTCGAACACCAAGGCGCCGAAGAAACGCGATCCTACTAATGCACATTTCATTTTTATCTATTCCTATATTTATACACAAGCGGCGTGCGGAACCCTGTTCGGTGATGCCGAGGCGACTAACTTTGCAGACTCGCCTTGTTGGGGCATGTGACGGGCTTTAAGGCCATCGGGATACGCTTTAATTTTTTCGTGATTTCGCATCACGTAGCGCGCAAGGATACCAGAAAGGGCTAAGCAATACGGCATGCAGAGTGGCGCTGACTGCTGGCAAAGTTGTTATCACGACCATATTCACGTCGAGAAGTCAGTACGCACTATCGCCTGCCAATTACTCTGTTCGTCCAAATGACCATGCTTCGAAAGTCAACTAACGGCCAGAAGCAAGCATTCGGGTAAGATTTTGCTTTTGCAATGTCGAAAGTAAAAATATGAATATCCGCCAAGCCGTTGAATCAGACTTCTCTGCAATGTGGCCAATATTCCAAGAAGTGGTTTCTTCTGAATCAACGTATGTGTTTGCAGCAGACACCAGCTACGAGGACGCATACGCATACTGGTTTGGTCCAGGTGTTACATCTTATGTCGCTGAGGATGAGGGACGAATTATTGCGATGTATAAGCTCGTTCAGAATCAGCGTGATTTGGGTGGGCACGTAGCGAATGCATCCTTCATGGTGCATTCCAGCGGTAGCGGCAAAGGGATAGGTCGAAAGCTTGGAACCCACTGCCTCCAAGAGGCAAAGAAAGCTGGGTATCTAGCCATTCAGTTCAATTTCGTAGTCAGCACGAATACTGCCGCTGTTTCACTCTGGCAGAAACTTGGATTCTCAATTGTGGGCACTCTTCCAAAAGTGTTTGCTCACAAGGAGCTCGGACTTGTCGATGCCTATGTAATGCACCGATTCCTCGACGACATTTGATACCTGCTTTAGGTTGGCCCCAGACATTCTGCCCTCACCTCCTAAGCCGATTCAATCTCTTCATTTTTCCAAACACGGATTTATTTTGCGACATAGCCATGCCTATGTGTAGACTGTCGCCTTACTATTTTTTGTCTGAATCATGTCCATCACCATCAACGAAGAACTGCAAGCGTATATCGATCCACTGACTAGCGATGAACACGCTGCGCTTGAACGCAGCCTGCTCACAGAAGGTTGTCGCGATGCGCTTGTGCTGTGGGGCGATCTGCTGATCGATGGACACAACCGCTACGGTATTTGCAAGAAGCATGGCATCACTTTCAACACCGTGCAAAACGAAGCGTTCAAATCGATGGATGACGTTCACTTGTGGATGATCGACAATCATCTGGGACGACGCAGCGTATCGGATTTTCAGCGTGGCGTGCTTGCGCTACGCAAGAAAGAAATCTTGTCCACACGTGTGGCACAAGCCAAAGAATCCTCGGCCGCATCTGAATCTGCCGACGCTGTCACACAGCCTTCGGAAGAACCAGCATTGACGCGCGATGTGATTGCTCGTGCGGCACGCGTGAGTAGTGTCACGCTAGGTCAAATTGAAAAAATTCAAAAGACGGCGACACCCGAATTAGTCAATGCGGTGAAGACAGGCCTAGTGTCGATTAATGCCGCAGCTACCATCTCGTCCTTGCCGAGCGAACAGCAGAAAGAAGCAGTTGCCGGTGGCAAAAAAGAATTGCGCCAAGTCGCACGTCAAGTGCGCGAAGCCAAACTGCCGCCTAAGCCGGAGCCAACTCCACCGCCGGACGATGCCACGCCTGATCAGATCACCATCCATCGTTTGAATCTATTGGTTACCGAACTCAATGAAGAACGTGATCAATTGAAAAAGAAGGTGCAGCATTTGACCATTGCACTCGCAGAGGCACGCGGCGCTCAGTGAATGGAATCTTCTTCTATCGAAGAACGTGAGCTGCCCGCTTAAAGAATAAAAGCGGGCACTAGGTCATTTCTTATTTGCGTAATGCTAACCAGTTCTCCAGGAATTGCACGCATACCCGCACATTCGCCGTCATGCCTAATCGCGTCGGATAGATAGCCCACACGTCTGCCTCCTGACTGTATTCCGGCAGTACCCGGACCAAACGTCCATCGGCAAGACTCGGTCCGACGTCCCAGATCGAGCGCAAGATAATTCCATGATCATCGATGGCCCATTGATGAACCAGTTCGCCATTGTTGGTTGAAAGCGCGCCACTGACCCGTATGGCTTCCGGCCCTTGAGGTCCGGTCAGCTTCCAGCGGCCAAAATCCTGATCACGCTCGCGTATCACTATGCATTCATGCTGCAGTAATTCAGTGAGTTGTTGCGGCGTGCCATTGCGCTCCAAATATGCTGGCGAGGCGCACAGGATGCGTGAGTTCTCTGCTATCCGTCGCGCGATTAAATGCGACTCTTCAACCTGCCCTACACGAATATCAAGATGAAATCCTTCAGCGATCAGGTCGACCGGGCGGTCCAACAATTCAAGCTGTATTTCTAATTCGGGATATTCACGTGCCAACGCAGACATGGCTGGCGAAACCCGATTGCGCCCAAATCCTGAACTGGTGCACAAACGCAGAAGCCCACGCGGCGAACTCCCTTTATCGGATATCGCATCTTCCAGTTGATCAACGTCCTCCAAGATACGTTGCGCCCACTGGTGGACCACACTGCCATGGTCGGTCAAGGAAACCTTGCGCGTAGTCCTATGCAGCAATCGCACTTGCAAGGTTTTTTCCAGTATGGCGATGCGCTTGCTCACGAGCGCATTGGAGACGCCAAGCTCTAGCGCCGACGCAGCAAAACTCTGCTTGCGCACGACAACACAGAACAGACTGAGGTCTTCCAAAAGTGGGCGGTTTACTTTAAGGTCGGAGCGCAGACGAGCAGTTTTCATGATGGCATTGTTCACGATACGTGTTCTTTTAGATTACAGATCGCCTGATTGTATATTCATCTGTATTCGGTAAGATCAATCCGTGCTTTAACTCCCCATAAAAAACACGAAAGGTTACCGCCATGAAAGTCCATAAAATTGCAGTCATCGCCGGCGACGGCATCGGCAATGAAGTGATGCCAGAAGGTTTGCGCGTACTGGAAGCCACCGCACGCAAATTCAACATCGCCCTCGAATTCACGACTATGGAATGGGCCAACTGCGAGTATTACCTCAAGCATGGAAAAATGATGCCGGATAACTGGCAACAGCAATTGGAGGGTTTTGAGGCTATCTATTTCGGTGCGGCCGGTATGCCGGATCTGGTTCCCGACCATATTTCGCTTTGGGGCTCCTTGATCAAATTCCGTCGCGACTTCGACCAGTACGTCAACTTGCGCCCGGTACGCCTGATGCCTGGTGTTCCCTGCCCTCTTGCGAATCGCAAGCCTGGCGATATCGATTTCTATGTGGTCCGCGAAAATACCGAAGGCGAGTATTCGGCAGTGGGTGGGAAAATGTTTGAAGGTACTGAGTATGAATTCGTGACTCAGAATGCGATTTTTTCGCGCAAAGGTACTGACCGCATTCTGAAGTACGCATTTGAGTTGGCGCAAAGCCGTCCGAAGAAGCATCTAACCTCTGCCACTAAATCCAATGGCATTTCCATCAGCATGCCTTATTGGGACAGCCGCGTCGAAACGATGGCACCATCGTATGCAGATGTACGTTGGGACAAATATCACATCGATATTCTGTGCGCCCGTTTCGTATTGTCGCCGGAGCGCTTCGACGTGGTGGTGGCATCCAATCTGTTCGGCGACATTCTGTCGGATCTTGGCCCGGCATGTACCGGCACCATCGGTATCGCACCGTCGGCCAACCTGAATCCGGAACGCAAATTCCCATCATTGTTCGAACCTGTACACGGCTCGGCACCCGACATTTTCGGCAAAAACATCGCAAACCCTATCGGCATGATCTGGTCCGGCGCGATGATGCTCGACTTCCTTGGTAATGGCGATGCGAACTACAAGGCAGCGCACGATGCCATCATGAAAGCGATTGAAACGGTATTGGTACAAGGACCAAATACGCCCGACCTTGGCGGCAGCGGTAACACGACCGACGTTGGTAAAGCGATCGCCGCTGCAATCTGAGAGCAAAGACTTTAATTTTTCATTTACGTTGTAAAAATGGCGGAGCCTATCGAAATGCATCTATATGCATTTCGATAGGCTCCGCCTCTTTACATGCGGATTCCGTTTCTGAAAACCGTGTTCCGCTGAAATCATTCAAGCAGGCGTTTGCGACACTTGTTTAATGTATTGCATGTATAGGCTTGCATTGGACTCCAGATCTTCTTTGGCAATTCCTGATTCAGCGCCATAAGCTGCAAAAACAGGCAAAGGTTCTGCGCTGATGTATTCAATAGTAAGTCTGAGCGGTCGCAACAGTTCTTCCAAAGTAAAAAGATAGCGTCCGTTCTGATCGTAATCCGTCTCCTTGATACCTGCGGAAATCGCAAGTCCTATCTTTTTTCCACTCAGTTTTCTCTCAGACTTTTCACTTCCGTAAGCAAAGCCTTGCGTCAGTACGTCATCCAGCCATTTTTTCAGTAGTGGCGGCGTACTGAACCAGTAAAAAGGAAACTGCAAAATGATGTGGTCGTAACTGAGCAATAACGTCTGTTCAGCCTCGACGTCGATCTGGTGATCGGGATATTGCTTATGCAATTGATGAATAGTGACGAGGTCAGAATTTCTTTCTAACTCCTCCAGCCATCTCTTGTTAACGATGGAATTTTGTATGTCAGGGTGTGTCACGATAACCAGGATTTTGCTGCTCTTCATAATGGATACTCAAGAAAGAAAGTGAACAGGCATACTAGCGATGCATTTCGTACCTGAAAAGTAGGTACTTTTTTGTTCCTTACTAACCAACAGGTGATTTTTATGAAAGCCACAGGTTTCAAATTCCCCATCGATGCAACGATTTATCTGATAGGCGGAAAATGGAAATGTACGATTCTTTGTTACCTACTGGAACAGCCCCACAGAACCGGAGAGTTGCGCCGTTCGATCGCAGACATTTCGCAAAAAGTATTGACTGAGCAATTACGCGAACTCGAAAGCGACGGCATCATCGAGCGCATCGTTTATCCGGAAATTCCCCCGCGCGTTGAATACAAAGTGACGGAGTTCGGTTTATCTCTTGAACCGATTATTACGGCCATGTGCAATTGGGGGGAGGCAAATCTTGAAGTTATTCAGGATGCGCGCAAGCGTCGCAGTTTGATCTCTGCTACCGACTCACTAAGTTAAGGCGAGCTATGCAATGCTTACATTCAGTTTGCTGAGCGACACTGCCGAACAGCATCGCCTATCGAATCTATCAATAGCTTGATCTAAATTTCTTGCCTTGATTCCATCTCGACAACCAGTGTTTTGAATAAGATGTTGCGAGCTCTTGGTTGTTCCAAACCACAATCACGTTTTCACTATTCGACTTTGCTGCTGCCTGGCTGTAATTGAACGATCCGGTTTGTACATGTCGGTTGTCCGCAATAATGTACTTGTCATGATGGATGGCATAGGCCGAGACAGTTCGTGTTGGTATGCCGCCGTTTACCAGCAAATTTAAAGCAGCAATATTTGCTTTGCCTTTATTGCCTTGCTCATCGACAACGACTTTGACATCCACCCCACGCTTCTTGGCAGCCAAGAGCGCTTTCACGATGACCGGCGATGTGAAGGAATATGCGGCAACGCGAAGCGTGCGATCAGCCGATACAATTTGCCGCAATACAAGTTGTTCTGCGCCTTGCTTCGGCGAGAAAGCGTTCTCTACGGCTGGAGCTGCTGAAATATTCGATGCAGTTGCAAATGCTGATGATCCAATGAATGCGATTAGAAGTGCTGCTTTGATGACTTTACTGTTCATGCGATTCGCATTTATTCTGAGGGAAGATGAGCACTCAAGTATACCTTCGCTAGACTGCTATCGGGCACAAACAAGCTATCAAATTGCGCCTTCAAATCAGTCAGAAAAGTCTTGCTGAAAGGTAGTTTAGTTCTACATCACGCGACGTAATTTATTACTAGAAGGTCAGCAAGCGATAGTCATTCAATAGGCTCGCTGGCACTTCTAAGCTTTATAACGAAAACGCCCACATCGTCTGTATGAGATGTGAGCGTTTTTACATAGGACGGACATGGTCATCAGGCTGTATAGCTACCAATGACCCAAAGCAGACATGTCCTTACTTATAGAAAGGTTCGACCTTGCCTTTTACTTTAATCATTAAGGGATTGCCCTTGCGATCGAGTGCCTTACCGGCCGGGACTTTAATCCATCCTTCGCTGATGCAATACTCCTCAACTTGAGTACGCTCTTTATCGTTAAAGTTAATGCCTATATCGTGTTCAAATATGGCGGCATTGTAGTATGGGCTGCGAGGATCGACTGAGAGTCGGTCAGGAAGCGAGGGGCGGTGTGTAGTATCGTTCATGCCTACAATTATCAACTATATGATTAAGCAAAACAAATTTTTGCTTTGTTTTGCTCATCACTCGGTCACCGCTATCGATCAGTTTTGGCATTATTCTTAACGTTATTTCATTTTTTTGAATGAAATTTCGCGCGCCAGGACTTCGCCGGTACGGCGATCCAGCATCATTTTCACCTTACGATGCTGATTGTCGTAAGCAGTTACCTTGAGCAAGAGATCGCGTACCTCTGCTTTCCTAATCTGCAATCCTTGCGCCGTGACACGGCGTTCCAGCTCTTCATAGCTGAGCGTACCCGCAGTGGAAATCGGCGCCAGCGTGCTAGATGTAGCAATCGGTGCGGGTTGCGCTACAGCCGGCCCAGCCTGTACCGCAAAGGCGAGGACCGCTATGATGGCTAAGACCACTGTAAATTTGATGACATTTTTGTCCATTTGGAAACCTCGTTGTATGACTGCCGGGATTGACAGCTTCCGTTATACGCAAGGCAAGCTGACACCAGCCTCGCATGTAGCGTCAGGTAAATGTCAGCTAGCCGTTCTGTATACTTGTTCGTCATGCTGAAAAAACTTTTCATCTCCTTGCTCCTGCTCATCCCGATAGGGCTGCCCTTGCTCGTGTCGGGTAAAGACAAGGATCACGACGTCGCTTATGAAGCCTTGCAACGCGGGCAGATTTTGCCGCTGTCGACCATACTGTCGCGGACTGCAACGCAGGTTTCTGGTGAAGTGATCAAGGTAGAACTCGATAGCAAACGCCTGGAATACAAACTGAAAGTGTTAAGCGCCAATGGCCAGGTTCGCAAAGTGCGTGTGGATGCCCGCAACGGTACACTGCTAAGCATCAAAGACGATGATTGAAAGAAATCACTGATGAGAGCCTTACTGGTAGAAGATGATCCTGACGTTGGTCAACATGTGTTGCAGGCGCTGCAAGAAGCCGGCTTCGTAGTTGACTGGTCACGCGATGGCAATGACGCATGGTTCAAAGGCGACGTTGAAGAGTTCGATGTCGCGATTCTCGATCTCGGTCTGCCTCAGCTTGATGGCTTGTCGGTGCTCAAACGTTGGCGCGCAGCCAAGCGTACTTTCCCGGTCTTGATCTTGTCTGCTCGCAGCAATTGGGCGGAAAAGGTCGAAGGCATAGAAACCGGTGCCGATGACTATCTGGCCAAACCTTTTGAAGTTGCCGAATTAATTGCACGCACGCGGGCCTTGGTACGTCGTGCGGCCGGCCACGCCGATCCCATCCTGACTTGCGGCGCGCTGACGCTGGATACCCGGCGCATGACGGCTACCGTAGACAATCAACCCGTGCGCTTGTCACCGCTGGAATTCCGATTTTTCTCTTACCTCGCGCATCAGCCCGGACGACCGGTATCAGCTGGTGAACTGGCCGAGCATTTGTACGGTGACAACGAAGGCAGCGATACGAACGCCATCGAGGCGCTGGTGTTGCGTATGCGTCGCAAGTTCGGCGCTGACCTGATTGAAACTCGCCGCGGCTTCGGCTACATGCTGTCGGGATCAGGCGATTGAGCACCCGCTCGCTTCGCTTACGCCTGTTGCTGTCGGCGGCCTTCGCCGTTCTGATTGCAATGCTGATTGCCTGGTTCGTCATGACTTGGCTGTTTGCCCGTCACATCGAACGACGCGTGGCAGTGGAGTTAGAAAACGAAGCCATCATTCTCTTATCTGACCTGAAGCTGAGCCCCAGCCAGGAACCACAAGTGGACGAGGCACCGGCCAATCCGCGCTTTAACTTGCCGTCTAGCGGACTGTACTGGCAAGTCAGCAATGCCAAAGGCATGCAACGTTCGCGTTCACTTTGGGATGAATCGCTGCCACTACCGACTCCCGCACCGCCGCTCAGCAACTGGCGCACACGCACCATCGACGGCCCTTTCGGTCAGCGACTGTTCTTGTTGGAACGCAGCATACTGCTATCAGCTGATACCCCACCAATACTGCTGCAGCTGGCGCAAGACAAGGTCCAGCAATATGTAGCGCGCAAGGAATTTGGTCATGACCTCGGTTTGTTTCTCGCCATACTCGGCGCGGTACTGGTTGCCGCAGCCGCCTTGCAAGTAAGCGTCGGACTCAAACCTTTGAGTAAATTGCGACATGAATTGCTGCGCCTGCAGAATCATCCTGCGTCGCGTCTTACCAATTCGCATCCTCAGGAAATAGCGCCATTGATAGACGCCATCAACCGCTTGGCAGATGCACGTGAAGCCGATCTGACACGCGCCAAACGTCGCGCTGCGGATCTGGCGCATTCACTCAAGACGCCACTAGCCGCACTGGAGGCGCAAAGTAATCGCGCCCGGGCTGCCGGCGCAAGCGAGGCGGCCGATGGTATCGAACATGCAATCAGTGCGATGACCATGGCGGTCAATGCTGAGCTCAGCCGTTTGCGTGTGGATACCGTACGCAACAACCTCTACGCCAGCGCGTCGTCACCGCAACAAGCTGCGGAACAAATCGTCGGTGTTATTGAACATACCGCGATTGGTGAATCACTGGTATTTGATATCGATATTCCTGCATCGCTGAGCGTGCCAGTGCCGCTCGATGATCTCAAGGAATTGCTGGGTGCGCTGATGGAAAATGCCGCACGCTTCGCCCGCCGCCGGGTCTGCATGCAAGGGCAGATGACTACAGATGGCAACATTGAGTTGCTTATAGAAGATGATGGCAAGGGTGTCGATGCCGGCACACTGCATACGTTGCAACATCGCGGCAAACTAGACGAGGCTGGTCCCGGTCATCACGGACTCGGCCTCATCATCGCGCGCGAACTGGTGGATGCAACCAATGGCCAGATGCAGCTCACACACAGCGCCTTGGGTGGCTTGAAGATAGTACTGACTTGGCCGATGGTAGTACGCTCGACCTGAGATCAGCCCGGCCAACTCTTTCAATATTCCTCAGCTGGAATGTGAGTCGTAAGCCGGCATCATCGCACCAGCCATGACTCGCAATCCTAACTAGCTGTAGCCGCCGCGTTTGCTCTAGCCTTGTGCAATTTTTTGTAGCTGTCGATCAAGCGATGGTGTCTGTCTAGACCTTCGAGTTGCATACTCGTTGGCGTTAAGCCGAAGAAGCGCACGCTGCCGTCCACTGCACCCAGTACCGCATCCATCCGAGGATTGCCAAACATGCGGCGGAAGTTGACCACGTAGTCATCCAGTTCCATGTCGTCGTCGAGCAGCACTTCCAACACTACATTCAAAGCTTGATAAAACAATCCTCGCTCGGCCGAGTTGTCGTTGTATTGCAGGAATGCGCCTACCAAGTCATGCGCCTCTTCAAATTGCTGCAAGGCGAGATTGATCAGCAACTTCAATTCGAGAACAGTCAGTTGTCCCCAGGCCGTATTTTCGTCAAATTCAATACCGATCAATGTAGCGATGTCGCCGTAATCATCGAGCTCATTGTTCTCTAAACGATCAAGCAGTGCTTCCAGGCTGTCATCGTCCAGCTGATGCAGATTCAAAATATCGGCGCGGAACAACAGTGCTTTGTTGGTGTTATCCCAGATCAAATCATCTACCGGATAAATTTCGGAATAACCCGGCACCAAAATCCGGCAGGCAGTGGCGCCCAGCTGGTCAACCACCGCTGTGTACACCTCTTTGCCCATGCCTTCGAGTATGCTGAACAAGGTCGCGGCTTCGTCGGCATTGGAGTTTTCTCCGTGACCAGAAAAGTCCCATTCAACAAAATCGTAATCGGATTTGGCACTGAAGAAGCGCCATGACACGATGCCGCTGGAATCGATGAAATGTTCGACAAAGTTATATGGTTCAGTCACCGCTTCACTTGTAAAGGTGGGCCGCGGTAAATCGTTCAAGCCTTCAAAACTGCGCCCCTGCAGCAATTCTGTCAGACTACGCTCCAGCGCTACTTCCAGGCTTGGGTGTGCGCCGAACGAGGCAAACACGCCACCTGTGCGTGGGTTCATCAAGGTGACACACATCACGGGATAAGTGCCGCCCAGCGACGCATCTTTTACCAGCACCGGAAAGCCCTGCTCTTCCAAACCCTTGATCCCAGCCAGAATGCCGGGATATTTCGCCAGCACTTCTTGCGGTACATCGGGCAAGGCGATTTCACCTTCCAGAATTTCGCGCTTTACCGCGCGCTCAAAAATTTCCGACAGGCATTGCACTTGCGCTTCAACCAGCGTATTACCGGCACTCATGCCATTGCTGACGTACAGATTTTCAATCAGGTTGGATGGGAAATACACCACCTCGCCGTCCGACTGCCGCACGTACGGCAGCGAACAGATACCGCGCTGCGCATTGCCAGAATTGGTATCAATCAGATGCGAGCCACGCAACTCGCCATCGGGGTTGTAAATTTCCAGACAGTATTCATCGAGAATTTCTTTCGGCAACGCATCTTTGCGGCCAGGCTTGAACCAGCGCTCGTTTGGATAATGTACAAATTCCGCGTTGGCGATGTCTTCGCCCCAAAACGATCCCGCATAGAAGTGATTGTTACTGATGCGCTCGATATACTCGCCCAAGGCCGATGCCAGCGCACTTTCCTTGGTCGCACCCTTGCCGTTGGTAAAACACATAGGCGAATGCGCATCACGGATATGCAGCGACCACACATTCGGAATGATGTTGCGCCACGAAGCGATTTCAATCTTGATGCCCAGATTCGCCAACACGCCCGACATATTGGCGATGGTTTGCTCCAGCGGCAGATCCTTGCCCGGAATATAGGTAGCGGCGTCAGCATCCGGCTTCAAGGTCAACAAGGACTGCGCATCGGCATCCAGGTTCTCAACTTCTTCAATCACAAACTCGGGTCCGGCTTGCACTACTTTTTTCACAGTACAACGTTCGATGGAACGCAAGATACCTCGACGGTCTGACTCCGAGATATCAGCCGGCAACTCAACCTGAATTTTGAAAATTTGCTGGTAACGGTTTTCTGGATCAACAATATTGTTCTGCGACAGGCGGATATTTTCGGTAGAGATATTGCGCGTGTTGCAGTACAACTTCACGAAGTAAGCCGCACATAAGGCCGATGAAGCCAGAAAGTAATCGAAGGGGCCGGGTGCCGAGCCATCGCCTTTATAGCGGATAGGCTGATCGGCGATTACGGTGAAGTCATCGAACTTGGCTTCAAGACGCAGCTTGTCGAGAAAGTTGACTTTAATTTCCATGGGGGAATTCCAAAAATGATGCTCAAAATGAGGTAGGCGCTATTATCCGTCACCGCGCCGGTGCCGTGTAATACATCGATGCTTGCCACTAACGCTGGCGCATACGGATAAGTTGCTAGATGAAGATCATGGCGCAGGACATGGACAACATAGGTAGTGCTCGAGTCAGGGAACGAGCGGGGAATAATCTCCGTATCCATCAGGCCATAGCGTGAGAACTTCAAAGCCTGTTTCTGTCACTGCCACCATATGCTCCCATTGCGCAGAGAGTGAATGATCCTTGGTAACGACGGTCCATCCGTCGGGCATTTCTTTTGAATGTCGTTTACCCGCGTTAATCATCGGTTCTATCGTGAAGACCATCCCGGTTTGAAGCTTCAGACCTGTGCCCGGCTGACCGTAGTGCAGCACCTGCAAGTCCTCATGGTAAATCTTGCCTATACCGTGCCCACAATATTCACGGACCACGCTGAAACCGTCCTTATGCGCGACCGATTGAATCGCATAACCGACATCGCCCAAGGTCGCTCCCGGCTTTACTGCGAGGATGCCCGCACGCATCGCTTCGTAAGTTGTATTAACCAAGCGTTTGGCCAGGATGCTGGGCTGCCCCACAAAATACATGCGACTGGTATCGCCGTGCCATCCGTCCTGCGTCAATGCCACGTCGATGTTGACGATATCGCCATTCTTCAAGGGCTTGTCGGAAGGGATACCGTGACAGATGACGTGATTGACCGATGCACATATCGTTTTAGGGTAGCCGTGATAGCCGATATTGATAGGCACTGCATCCAGCACATCAACGATGTAATCGTGACATAGCTGGTCCAACTCATTGGTCGTGACTCCGGGTCTGACGTGTTCGTCAATCATGCTGAGAACTTGTGCCGCCAATGCTCCGGACTTCCGTAGCATCGCAATGTCGGCAGGTGTTTTGATTTCAACTTGAGCAGCCATCATGCCTTCTCAAGTGACAGAGTGAGATCTTGAGGCGATTCCGCAGCTTGCTGTTCCGCTTCTCTTAGCTTTTGGCAAATGTCGTTATAACAAAGACCGGGATTTAACTCTGCCATCATGCCGACGCGTAGCCAGTGCTCTGCTTGCGAGTTGATAGAGCGGCTCATTGCTCCGCTGGTGAGTCGCAGATTCGTATGCATCTGCTCCGTGATTTTGACGATACCCATGTAATGCCTATTTATATGAAATGTAGTTAAATGTATATAAAACGTATATTAACAGGAAAACGATAGATAGCACCACCGAACACAACAAGAACCGATTGCTCATTAGTGTGTTTGGCAGCAATGTGAGATGCTGACGTGATGCCTTGAACTCTGTCGTCCGGTTGGCAGTCAGACATCTCATATTGGTTTTATGTAATAAGAAAAGGAGCATCACCATGAACTTTCCCCCTAGTCTTCGCCTCGCCTGCTTTCTTGTAATGACAGGCTCCGCGTTTCACGCACATGCGGAGAGTTTTGCATCGTCGGCTTCGAGTGCCGGCTCCGCCTCCAGTGGCAGTGTGTCTGGTTCATTGCATGATTCGAGCAACAGTTCGAGTAGAGATGAGAAAAGAGCTGATGGCGATTACCGCATCACCGACGTGGCTGAAGCACCTGGCAAGGCTGATTTCCGCCGAGTCACTATGCAAGCCGACGATACGCAACAACGCATCGTGCTGGATCTACCAGCAGCAGTGATGGACAAACAAGCTCTCGGTCGCGGTGATCTCGTCTATGCGCAAAACCGTGTATACGGTTTGGAATTCGCCCGTGGTGATACGCGAGAAGCGTTCTACCTTGTACTCGCCGACAATTGGCATGACGAACTTGCTCCGCGCTTAGTTGGTCTGTGAGAGTTTGTCGTCTACTTGCATCCTTGCTGATAGTCGCGACCGTTACCGTCATCGGCACAGCAAACGCTGCTTCTGGTTCCTCTGCTCTATCGAACTTTTGTGATCGAACGCAACAACTCACCGCGAGTCAGCAAGATCGCGTGTTGCGCTTTGCAGCTGTCGTGCGTGATGAGTTGGCTGCGACAAATAGCGATGCTGCATTAATCAGCCGCTCCGGCCTGGACTTGTCGCGCTTTCATATCCGTTACTCGCATACCGCCATCGCATGGCGCGATGAAGACGCGACATGGACTGCACGCCAGCTCTACTATGCTTGTGATGAAGAACGTCCACGCATCTATGATCAGGGCGTCGCTGGATTCGCGATGGGCATCGACAATCCAGCGCTCGGCTACATATCGATAGTGAAGCTGCCACCCGATCCGGCGCAGATGCTTAAAGTCACATCGCTCGATAAAGCACGTGCACTGCGATTGTTGGCAGCGAGCTATAGTGCCAACGCTTACGCATACGGTTTGAGCTATCAGAATTGCAATCAGTGGGTAATGGAAATACTTGCGGCGGCATGGGGTGACTTGGCCGATGGTGACGATCTGCGCGAGCGCGCGCAACTTTGGTTACGTCAGGCCGGCTATGCGCCGGAACCGGTCGCTGTCAATTCGCACTGGCTGATGTTTGCATCAAGCTTTGTACCGCTCTTGCATCTTGATGATCATCCCGAGGATGACCGCTACGCAATGAAACTGAAGATCAGTTTACCGGCCACTGTCGAAACATTCGTCCAAGAGAAATTCCCTGCTAGTGAGCGTGTCGAGATTTGCCACGATGGCAAGCGCGTCGTCGTGCATCACGGCTGGTCTCCTATCGCAGACGGATGCATACCCGGCGAAGGTGACCGCGTTGTTTATCTAGATGAATAAGAAGCATCTTTGCCAACCAAAAGCGACTGGCCTGAGTGTCTTCTTCCCGGTCTTACTCCCCACTGTTTTTTAACGCAGAAAAATACTGCGCCGGCGGACGGCCTAATGATTTTTTGAACATGGTGATAAAAGCCGTGACCGATTCATAGCCCAGCTCCGCAGATACCTGCTGTACCGACATGCCTGCGGCAAGCTCACGCAAAGCAACGATGAGATGTAGTTGTTGCCGCCAGCGGCCAAAACTCAAACCTGTTTCTTTCACGATCAAGCGTGCCAGCGAACGTTCACTCATCGCTACGCGATCTGCCCATTGCGCCAGGTTGCTGCGGTCTGCGGGATCACGTACCAAGGCTTGAGCTATGTGGCGTATTTTAGGATCACTCGATATGGCCCAATGGAGATGCTCCACTGGCATCCGTGCTAACTCATCCAATAGAACACGCATCAACCGACGTATATGAGAATCTTGTCCAGCTTGCGGATCGATGCCGGCCAGATACAGAATCATTTCTCTTACCAGCGGCGAGACCGAGAGCGTGCAGCAAGTGTTCGGCAAATTGATCGCGCCAGGCTCGACAAATAAAAAGCAGATGCGCGCATTGGGAGTGGCGTGATTACTATGCAGCATGCCTCCCGGTATCCAAACCCCGCACTGTGGCGGCACCATCCATAACGCGTCCGACACTTCACACGTCACGCCGCCGCGCAAAGCCAGCACCAATTGACCTTTGCGATGTTGGTGGACCGGCATTTCACTTTCGTTTGCAGCGACGTCCACGTTTAAGGCCATGGCGGGAAGGTCAATCACGTCGGGATCATAGGTGCAATATGACTCCTGCAGTGACACTTTCATGATTGACCTTTTTTAGCGATTTTTTGTCATTATAACTAAATATTTTTTACATAAAAATCTCTACCATGAGAAGTTCATAGAACCATTGCAGGTCCAACCTACCATGAACATTCTCTCGCCAAGCAATTGGCGCTCCAAGACGGCCAGCAAGACACTGTTGATACTTGGCATCCTGTTGATCGCCGCCAACCTTCGCGCGCCCATCACCAGCCTGGCGCCATTGCTCAATCTAATACGCGAAAGCTTCGCGCTGAGCGCCGCAGCGGCAGGTATGCTGACGACCTTGCCTCTACTCGTGTTCGCAGTGATGTCCCCCTTCGCTTCTTTGGTCGCACGCGAATACGGAACGGAGCGCACGCTGTTCGGCGCCCTGTTGCTGATTATGGGTGGCATCTTTCTACGGTCCATGGACGCCGTCTGGTGTCTTTATCTTGGTACCTGCATCATCGGCGTCGGTATCGCCATAGGTAATGTGCTGTTACCCAGCTTACTCAAGCGTGACTTCCCCGATCGTATCGCTACTCTGACTGGAGCCTACTCGCTATCGATGGGCTTGGCAGCTGCGCTTGCCTCGGCCGCAATGGTCTCGTTGGCACACGTTTCCGGCTCCAGCTGGCCATGGGCCTTGGGCGCATTGATGGTGCTGCCGCTGGCTGCTCTGCTCGTATGGATGCCACAGTTGCGTAGCCATACGGCACCAGCGAGCAACACGGCTATCCCGCCACATGGTGGCCGGGTATGGCATTCTGCGCTGGCCTGGCAAGTGGCGCTGTTCCTGGGACTGAATTCATTTATTTACTATGTAGTGATCGGCTGGCTGCCAGCAATTCTGGCTGCAACTGGATACTCCGCCGCCGAGGCTGGTACCTTGCATGGTCTGCTGCAACTGGCTACTGCAATTCCCGGGCTAGTTCTAGGCATTGCCGTGAGGCGCACACGCGACCAACGCGGCCTGGCAATTGGTGTGTCTCTGCTGACGGCAACAAGCTTGGCGGGCCTGCTGTGGTTTCCAAGTTTTGCCATGCTCTGGGCTCTGCTATTCGGCTTCGGCACTGGTGCCACATTCATACTTGGATTGACCTTCGTGAGCCTGCGCACAAACAACGCGCACCAGACTGCGGCGTTGTCGGGCATGGCGCAGTGCATAGGCTATCTGCTGGCAGCGGTTGGACCACCTAGTGTAGGTGCGCTATACGATGCTTACACCAGCTGGAGTATTCCACTCGTGGGCTGCGCACTGCTGTCAATAGTCATGGCATGGATGGGATCCTTGGCGGGCCGTGCGATCCAAATCAAGCCTGCGCCGTCCATTAATTAACTTCTGCTGAACACATATAGACGCCAGCGCAAGTGGGCGTTCGATCAAGGTACTTGCAATACCTCAAGCACCTTGAGTCAAACGAATATCGTTAAGTCTTCTTTGTCCCTATAGCTCATTTCGGCCTATAGATCGCGCATAAGCACTTGCTTAGTAGCCAATCCTGTTGCGACTCGGCCACAGCAAAAAGAGCGCATATCTCCTCTGTAACTCACTTTAATAACTCGGAGCTGGCTGCCAAAAGAAGCGATCTGTGCATTGTTTAATTGCGGCTGCCTGACGTGTAAATTATAATGAGAATTATTTTAATTTAGTAATTTTAACTATTTTCTACATTAAATGCCCTCGCATTTCCTGAATGAAAACAAAGGAAACATCATGCCGTCTCATCTCCGTATGCCTTCATTTTTCAAACCAACTTTACTCGTGTGCGCACTGCAGGCGGCCCTTCCTTTGCTCACTGGCGTTGCTCACGCACAAACACCTGAGGCAACTACGACCACGCAACTCGAAGCGATTACGGTGACATCGAGTGCCGATGCATCGGCAGAAGGATTGTCAAAACCGTATGCGGGTGGTCAAGTTGCGAGAGGTGGAAGAGCTGGGATTTTGGGTACGCAAGACAATATGGATACGCCGTTCTCCATCACCAGTTATACAAATGAATTGATCCAGAATATGCAGGCGCGCAGCGTTGGCGATGTTTTGCAGAATGATCCATCTATACGCGTGGCACGCGGTTTCGGTAACTTCCAGGAGTCGTACTTTATTCGCGGCTTCCTTTTGAGTTCAGACAATATCGCTTACAACGGGCTCTATAGTTTGCTTCCCCGCCAATACATCTCTTCCGAATTATTTGAGCGCGTCGAAGTGTTACATGGTGCGAGTACATTCTTGACCGGCATTACGCCGAGTGGTGATGGTATCGGTGGAACAATTAATCTTTTGCCTAAGCGGGCCGGTAATGAAGCACTTACTCAAGTAACCGCAGGTACTGCAAGTGGATCGCAGGCATATCTTGCTGCGGACGTCGCTCGTCGCTTCGGTCCGAATGACAGCACTGGTATTCGTATCAATGCTGCGCATCGAGATGGCGGAACCGGCATAGACCGTGAAAATGTAAAGCTTGATGTGGTTTCCGTAGGCTTAGATTGGCGTAGTAGCAATGCCCGTCTGTCTGCTGATATCGGCCATCAGGAACATCGACTCAATGAAACTCGCACCAATGTAGGTATGGCTGGAGTAACTTCGGTACCGCGCGCGCCGGATGCATCGAGCAATTGGGCGCAGCCGGGAAGTTACTCTGATGAACGCGATACCTTTGGAACAGTTCGCGGTGAATACGACATCAACCAAAATGTAACTACCTGGTTTGCCGCCGGTATGCGCAAGGGCAAGGAAGCAAACTCATTAGGAGGCTTCAATTTAACAAACGCAATTACAGGCGCGGGCACCACCTATCGCTTCGACAATACCGCTGACGAAACAGTGAAGGCAGGAGAATTGGGCATACGCGGCAAGCTCACGACTGGTGCAGTAAAGCATACGTTGGTCGCTTCTTACGCATACTTTGGTTCCGAACGAAAGAATGCATACATATTCGACTCGACCAATACGCAAAATACAAACTTGTACAACCCTGTGCTAAGCACATTGCCAGCCTTTAGTGGCGCAGCAGTTGGCGGTGGTGATCTGAACAATCCCACCTTGACTGCAAAAAAGGAACTGACTAGCTATGCGATCGGCGACACCATGTCTTTCGCCGACGACAAAGTTCTGTTGACTGTTGGTGCCCGTCATCAAACGGTTAACACCAAAGGGTACGCATACGGTACCGCTGTATTAAACGACTCGTATAAGGCAAGTCGAGTAAGCCCTGCAGCAGGCATAGTCTACAAGGCGGCCAAAGAACTCTCCATCTATGCCAACTACATAGAGAGTCTTAGTCCAGGTTCAACAGCGCCGGCACTCGACGGCGGACGACCTGTACAAAATGCGGGTCAAACTCTTGCTCCCTATGTCGCAAAACAAAAAGAAGTCGGCGTGAAATATGACGGAGGAAAACTCGGTGCCTCTGCAGTTTTGTTTACCACGGACAAACCTCGTGTCTTCACAAATGCTGCGGGAATTTATGGAGCGGAAGGAACGGATAAGCATCAGGGATTTGAAGTCTCTGCATTTGGTGAAATCGTGCGTGGCCTGAAAATTCTTGGCGGCGTAACCTTCCTTGATGCAAAACAAGAATCCAGCGGTAGTGCAACAACCGACGGTAAACGTGTCATAGGCGTACCAAAAGTACAGGGCAGTCTGGGCGCGGAATGGGACATCACAGGCGTGCAGGGTTTTTCTGTGAACGGACGAGTAACAGCAACAGGCAGTAGCTATGCAGATGCAACAAACACACTGAAGGTACCTGGATGGGCGCGTCTGGATGTAGGTGCGCGTTATCTCACGGAAGTGCAAGGAAAATTGGTAACCATCCGTGCACGTCTTGATAACGTAACTGACCGTAACTACTGGGCGTCAGTGGGTGGTTCGGACGGTAGCGGTTATCTGGTATTGGGTAATCCACGCACCTTTAGCCTGACCGCCTCCGTCGATTTCTAATGAATGTAAACAAGCTCCGCCGCTGGGCCTGGATCCACAAATGGTCCAGCCTGGTGTGTACCATATTCATGCTGTTGCTATGCGTGACAGGATTGCCGTTGATCTTCCATCACGAGATCGGGCATTTGCTCGGCACCGAGATTGAAGCGGCGGAGATGCCAGCGAATACACCGCGCATCAGCATGGATCGCGTGATAGAAATTGCGAAGGCCCAGCATTCCGACAAGGTCGGCATGTTCGCTTCGCAGGAAGCGGATGACGATCGCATCTGGTTCGTCACGTTGGCGACAACGCCGACTTCTGAAGTCGATATGAAGCAAGTCGCCGTTGATGCACGCACCGGCGAAGTCCTCGGCCAACCTCCGCTCAGCAGCGGCTTCATGTACATCATGTTTTCGCTGCATGTAAATCTGTTTGCCGGTCTGGCAGGCATGTTATTCCTCGGTTTTATGGGAATACTGTTATTGGTGGCGATCATATCCGGTGTCGTGTTGTATGGTCCGTTCATGAAGAAGCTGGAGTTTGGTACTGTGCGCGCCGAACGTTCCAAGCGGCTGAAGTGGTTGGACTTGCATAATTTGTTGGGCATAGTCACGCTCGCGTGGTTATTGGTAGTAGGCGCGACAGGTGTCATCAATACCTGGGCCGATCTATTGGTCAAGTACTGGCAATTCGATCAAATGGCGGAGATGGTTGCACCCTACAAAGGTAAGCCGCCAATAACGGAATTGGGTTCATTGCAAAAAGCAGTAGACGCTGCCATTGCGTTGGAGCCAGACATGAAAATGGGTTTCATTGCATTCCCTGGAACAAGTTTTACGAGCCCACATCATTACGGCATTTTCATGCGCGGTACTGAAGCATTGACTTCTCGCTTGTTCAAACCAGTGCTAGTTGACGCGACCACAGGTGAAGTTACTGACAGTCGCACGCTGCCTTGGTATCTGACAGCGCTGCTTGTTTCTCAGCCACTGCATTTCGGTGATTACGGTGGCAGACCAATGCAGATCATGTGGGCGATCCTCGACATGATGTCTATAGTCGTGCTTGGAAGTGGCTTGTATCTGTGGATAGTTCGGAGAAAGACCAATGAAGCAAGGATGGAGAAACTGATTAAAGCACATCAGGTTTAACCTTCAGCACATTCGACGATCCCAGCTCAGCCTTGTTACGCTTGATATCAACCAACAAAAAACAATCATGAATCGTACCAAGTCCATCAAGCACAGCAACTTCTGGTTTGTCTGGCGCACGCCTATTCTGCTAGCCACGCTCACCTTGTTCGGCTTGATCATTGCATTGCTTAAGACAGGCACCTGGCACTGGGTAGCATGGTGCGGGCTGGCCGCACCTATCGTAGTGGGACTCTGGCACAGCTTTGCGCGTTCACGCAGATAAAATCATAAGTGTCTGCAACCTGGCAGAAGCAGACATGCAGTGAATGGCTAAAAATTTTAGACAATTTTCATGACTACTTGGCATTCAGCATTGCGTTACCCAAGATGCTGCTTCCCTTATCGACTAATACTTTGCCAGCACTCAGTCGATCACGGTCTTCCCGGTTCTGGCTTAGTTTGAATTTTCCAATCAATCGAGTAATGTCGATTTCAATACCCACGATGGCTTTTAACATCGTGTCTATGTAGTCTTGAGGTGCATCGCCCATCTTCCAAGGTATCGCTTCGCTAGCCTCAAAATTCCTGGTCAAACGCGCGACGACACCACGCACATATTTTTCGTCGTCATGAACGGTAATACGACCATGAGCATGAACCACACGATAATTCCACGTTGGAACTTGTTTATGCGCTTCATGTTTACTGGGATACCAATTGGGGGAGACATAGGCATCTTCGGAGCGAAAGATTATCAGCACATCATCCCCGTTCTGAATGGACTGCCAAACAGGATTGTTACGCGCCACATGGGCACGCAACAAACCTCGCTCCCCTACTTGGGCATCCAGCTCGAAAGGAATATGGTTTGCATCCAAGCCGTCGGCACTATGCGTAATAAGCGCACCGAATGGATGAGTCGCGATAAAGTCATGCAACACTTCTGGGCGCGATTCTTCAAAATGGCTGGGTACGTACATGGAAGCTCCTATCGTCAGAGTCATGATTTTATACTGCTGATGCGACTTTATATTGCGAGCGATATCCGAGAGACTTAGCTCTTCGATATTTGGAATTAATTACGTCCACCTCGGCTCAAAAATGGTCCTTACCCAAGCAGCATGAAACGATCGCAGCAATAAAAAAAGCCGGATAACAATCCGGCTTTTTTTCATTCATCAAACAAGCATCAGCCCGTAACAGCACCTTTACTTGCAGTCGATGCCAAGGCTGCATATTTTGCCAATACGCCACGTGTATAACGCGGTGCAGGTTGCTTCCAGTTAGCGCGACGACGTGCGATTTCTTCTTCCGACACGTTCAATTGGATCAGCAATTGATGTGCATCGATAGTGACGGAATCGCCCTCTTCGACCAAGCCAATGAGGCCGCCGACAAATGCTTCTGGTGATACGTGACCAACAACCATGCCCCAGGTACCGCCAGAGAAACGACCATCGGTAATCAAGCCGACTGATTCACCCAAACCTTGACCAACCAGTGCGGATGTTGGTGCCAACATCTCAGGCATGCCTGGGCCGCCTTTTGGTCCCAGATAGCGCATGACGAGCACGTCGCCAGCGACAATCTTGTTCGCCATGATCGCGTCCATAGCCGTGTATTCGTCGTCGAATACGCGTGCAGGACCGGTGATGACTGGGTTTTTCAAACCGGTAATTTTTGCTACACAACCTTCAGGTGACAGATTGCCTTTCAAGATCGCCAAGTGACCTTGCGCGTACAAAGCTTTGTCGATGGTGTGGATTACGTCTTGATCAGCACGTGGCACCGATGGAATGTTAGCCAGTGCTTCTGCAACAGTTTGACCGGTGATCGTCATGCAATCGCCGTGCAGCAAACCTGCATCGAGCAATACTTTCATGACTTGTGGAATGCCGCCAGCTTTATGCAAATCGGTTGCTACGTATTTACCCGATGGCTTCAGATCGCAGATGACAGGCACTTTTTTACGCATGCGTTCGAAGTCGTCGATGGTCCAATCGATTTCTGCTGCGTGTGCAATCGCCAGGAAGTGCAAGACGGCATTGGTCGAGCCGCCGGTTGCCATGATGACGGCGACTGCGTTTTCGATTGCTTTGCGTGTCACGATGTCGCGTGGCTTCAAGTCGTTCTTGATCGCTTGGATCAGCACGCGTGCGGATTCCGCTGCGGAGCCGACTTTTTCATCGTCAGGGTTAGCCATGGTCGATGAGTAAGGCAATGCCAGACCCAGTGCTTCAAACGAAGACGACATGGTGTTCGCGGTGTACATACCGCCGCAGGAACCAGCCGATGGGCAAGCATTGCGTTCGATACCGTCGAAATCTTCTTGCGACATACGACCAGCGGTAAATTCACCGACAGCTTCAAATGCGGAAACGATGGTCAGGTCTTTACCTTTCCAGTTACCTGGCTTGATGGTGCCGCCGTAGACATAGATACTAGGCACATTCGTGCGCAGCATCGCGATCATGCCGCCTGGCATATTCTTGTCGCAACCACCGATAACCAACACGCCGTCCATCCATTGGCCGTTGACTGCGGTTTCGATACAGTCGGCGATGACTTCGCGCGAAATCAGCGAATACTTCATGCCTTCGGTACCCATGGACATACCGTCGGAAATCGTCGGTGTGCCGAATACTTGTGGATTGCCGCCTTCATCCTTGATGGTCTTGATGGCGATATCTGCCAGTTTTTGCAAACCAGAGTTACATGGCGTGATCGTCGAGTGGCCGTTGGCGACACCGACCATAGGTTTGTCGAAATCTTCCTTTTCGTAACCCATTGCGTAATACATAGAGCGATTCGGGCTGCGGGAGATACCCTGCGTAATATTTTTCGAGCGGCGATTGAATGCCATGATGACTCCAGAAAGAATGCAAATCGGTACGTTGCAATAAAGGCTGCAACGATTGCCTGCCCGGTAACAGGGCAAATCCTTGAAAAGAGCGCCTAGATTGCCTTGCGTCGAGCCATGTGTCAAATATATGATTCCATCATGATCAATATGTAAAATATATTGATATGAGGTAAATTATCGTTATGAATATCGAATTAAGACAACTACGCTACTTCGTCACCGTCGCCGAGGAAATGCACTTTGGCCGCGCTGCGCTACGCCTGCACATGACGCAGCCGCCCTTATCGCAATCAATACAAGCACTGGAAGCCATGCTGGGTGTGCAGTTATTCCGCCGCACCAGTCGCAGCGTGGCGCTGACGCCAGCCGGTATCGCTCTGCTGCCAGAAGCAAGACGCATCCTGCAACAAACTGCAGCCCTGCCTGATTTGATGCGACGTGCGGCATCGGGCGCATCCGGCCGTTTGTCGCTGGCATTTGTTTCGACCGCCGATTACAGCGTGTTACCGCCCTTCCTGCGTGAATTCCGCGAAGCATATCCCGCCGTGGAAATCGATCTGCGCGAAGCGACCACTGACATTCAGCTCGACGATTTGGCCCAAGGGCGCATCGATGTCGGCCTGCTGATCCCGCCTTTGCCGGACAAAGCCAAGCTACAACTGGATTATTTACCGGTTTTATCTGAACCTTTGATTCTGGCTGCACCTAAGGGATTGAAGGCTTTGCGTGGAAAGCAGACCGTGGCATTGCAGGCTGTAGCCGAGATGCCGCTGATTATTTTCCCGCGACGGATTGCTCCTGCCTTTCACGACGCGATTCTGGCTTGTTACCGCGACGCCGGTTTGACACCACATATCGGACAGGAAGCAATACAGATGCAAACCATCATCGGTTTGGTGTCTGCCGGCATGGGTATCGCGCTTGTGCCACAATCCGTCTCAAACCTAAAACGACCTGGCGTCGACTATAAAGCGCTGACAAATAAAACGCCTTTAGTCGAAACCGGTTTGGCATGGCGACGCGATAATACGTCGCCGGTGCTGAACGCTTTTCTTGAATTATTGCGAAAGAAATAGAACATGTGGATTCATCCTATGCCCGATCCGATTGCCATCTCAATCGGACCACTCGCCATCCGTTGGTACGGTTTGATGTATTTGGCTGCATTTGCCCAGTTCATCTGGCTGGCACGCGTACGCATCAAGCAACCACATATCGCCCGCGCTGGCTGGAAGAAGGAAGATATCGAGGACATGCTGTTCTACGGTGTACTTGGCGTGGTGATAGGCGGCCGGTTGGGCGAAGTTCTGTTTTACGATCCTAGTTATTACTTCTCGAATCCGCTGGAAATCTTCAAGGTATGGAAAGGCGGCATGTCCTTCCACGGCGGCTTCCTCGGTGTACTGTTTGCGATGAGTATTTGGGCGCACAAACAAAAACGCAATGTGCTCGACGTGTGGGATTTCATCGCACCTATGGTGCCGCTCGGTTATGCCTTTGGTCGTCTCGGCAATTTCATCAATGCAGAATTACCGGGCCGCGTTGCCGATGCATCATTGCCGTGGGCAATGATCTGGCCAAATGTCGATAATCTGCCGCGTCATCCGTCCCCTCTGTATCAAGCCTTGGTTGACGGTGTATTGATGTTTATCCTGCTCTGGCTGTTCGCACGCAAAGAGCGTCCACGCATGGCGGTCGGTGGCATGTTCTGCTTGTTATATGGCTCGGCACGTTTCTTCACCGAATACTTCCGCATACCGGATTACGAAGTGCACTTCGCTAATATCACTATCTCTGCCGGACAGATGTTGTCAGTACCGCTGATCGTGTTGGGTATCGTCATGCTGCTGATTGCTTACCGCAAGAAAGCTGCGTAATGACCTTCTCTTATCGATTACAGACTGGCTTATGATTTCCTGGCTCGCATTTACCAAACTCGCTGATACCAACTTCACTCTCCCTCTCGCTGCACTGCTAGCCATTTGGCTGGCTTGTGCACGCGAATGGAAATCAGCCTTCTGGTGGTGCCTGCTGTTCGGATTCGGTCTGTTGATAGTGGCGGCGACCAAGATCGCTTATGTCGGCTGGGGTATAGGCATCGCATCTGTCGATTTCAAAGGCTTTAGCGGGCACGCCATGCGCGCTGCCACGATTGCGCCGCCGCTGATCTATATCCTTCTGCAAAGACAGAGACAACAGATACGTCTGGCCGGCCTGCTGCTCGCAATCGGATTCTCTATCGCCATTTGCATCTCACGCTTGGTGCTCGGCGCACATTCAGCCTCCGAAGCTATCAGCGGATTGCTGCTCGGTCTGCTCATCAGCTTTTGTTTTATTTGGACTTGTTCGCAGCGTTCGGCAACCACATTCGATCGTCGTCTGCTGATCGCAGGTTTGATCTTGCTGTTACCACTCGTGACAATGAACCCGGCACCGACAGAAAGCTGGATACAACGTGTTGCGGTTGCTCTCGCCGGCAGTGAACATACGCATGAAATCATTGAGCGCATGCGCGGACATTGATCTAGTCCAATCAATTCCGCACACGACTAGATCTATCTACTTCTGGCACCGCGCAGCTCACCGCTGCGCCAGTTCGCCAACATGCCAGGCAACATTCTGCGATAGAGAAAAAATACTATCGCCGCATAACTGACTGCCCCTGCAAGCATAGACACCAGCAATACAGACAGCAGCGACAAACCGTGATCTGCAAGCGCAAGCTGTACCGCGACCACACACGCTGCCATCGTCGCCGTGCAGAAAAACGGCGTAGCCAGCGGCTGCAATTGTTGCAGCACCGGAATGTCCGCATATTTACGCAATAGATAAAGACCCAGCGGGTACGTCACCGCAACGCGGCAAGACCATGCAAGGATGATGTAGATAGGCGCATGATTTGCAGTCAGAAAAACCACCGCTATCGTGCAGATACTTGCGAACACACCCGGCATCAGCAAAGCACGCGGATGACCGAGCGCACGCAGGTACGGGCTAACGAAAATACGCGTGAAACTCGTTACCCAAACCAGACACAGGACAACGATCATTGGAATCGCTTCCGACCATTTTTCGCCCAGCAGCAGCGGCACCCATTGCTGCGCAGTCAATGCCAGCCCGACAAAAATCGGTGTCGCTACAAACGCCATAATCTGTGTCACCTGCATGAAAGCACCTTGCAAGCGTGCTCTATCCTGCTGCATCGATGAGAACAGCGGCAAGCCGATACGTCCCGCCACGCTACCAACGACATTCGACAAGGCATCGCTCGCCTTGAAAGCGACACTGACCAGACCCAGCACATTCAAACCGTGGATGGCACCGATCAGTAGATTGAAGCCGCGCGTCAGAAAAGCCCACAACGCACCTTCGAGCATGACCGGAAAACCAAACGCGACTAACTGTTTTGCATGCGGCATCGAAAACCGTCGCTGCGGCCAGCGCTTCTGCCCACGCCAAAAGATCGCCGTCAAAATGAGATTCTGCACAACACCGGCAATCACTATGCTCCACACACCGAAATGCGCAACCGCCAACCCAATCGCAACCAGGCAATAACTCAAACGTCCGGCCACAGTACGTCTCGCAATCGCCTTGGTGCGCAGCTTGCGATCCAGCATGGCTGACGGCAATAGGTTCAGACCGGTAAACATGCAAGCGGTGCCTTCGATGATCAAAATGGTGCCGACCAAAGATTGCTGCATGAAGTAGATGAAATAAAGGCCAACACCGAGGCAAAAAAGAAAACCGACTATACCGAGGCAAACAGATACCCAGAATGCGCTATCGATATGCAACATATTGATCGGTCGTCTCTGTATCAATGCCTCATTGATACCAAGTGCAATCACCAATTGCGTCATCAGGACGATAGCTTGCGCGAACGCAACGCTGCCGAAATCAGCCGGCGTCAGCACGCGCGTCATGATGCCTAACGTGAGAAAGCCCAGCAGACCGACGCCTAGACTATCGACGATTGCCCACGGCACCACGCGTCGCATGTTTTTCATAGCAATACCGTTCTACGCAATATCACGCGCGTTGATAGACATCGTCGAAGCGCACGATGTCATCTTCGCCAAGATAGGCACCCGACTGTACTTCGATCAAATGCAGCGGCATCTTGCCCGGATTCTCCAGTCTGTGTGTCGTACCTATCGGAATATAAATGGATTCATTTTCCGTCAGCAGTCTGACTGTCTCCCCGCAAGTAATACGCGCGGTGCCAGTCACGACGACCCAGTGCTCTGCCCTGTGATGATGCATCTGCAGCGACAATTTCTCGCCCGGATCAACCGTGATGCGCTTGACCTGGAAGCGCTCGCCGGCATCGATACCTTCATAGGAGCCCCACGGCCGGTAGACGCGGGTATGGTTCAGATGTTCGCTGCGTTGCTCCAGTTTCAGATGATCAACCACATGCTTGACGCGTTGCACCTGATCTTTCGCCACGATCAGGACTGCATCCTTGGTCTCCACCACGATCAGGTTGTCTACTCCTATCGCTGCGACGAAGCGGCTCTCGGAGCGTATCAGCGTATCTGTCACGCCATCCGTATACACATCACCGTGCACAATATTTCCGTTTTTATCACCGGGCTGTATTTCTGCCAAAGCCGACCATGAACCGACATCGCTCCAGCCTATATCGACCGGAATTACCAGCGCATGCACGGTATGTTCCATCACCGCAAAATCGATAGACTCTGCCGGGCAAGCCGCATAAGCCGTTTCATCCAGACGGCAAAAAGATAAATCGCTATACGCATCATGTACTGCAAGCGCGCAGCATTGCGCCATCTCTGGTTGCAGGCGCTGCAACTCGGCCAGATAAGCGGAAGCGCGGAACATGAACATGCCGCTATTCCATGAATAGCTTTTATCGGCGACGAATTTTTCTGCAGTGACGCGATCTGGTTTCTCGACGAAGCGTTCTACGGCAAAGCAGGTATCGGACGCATCCAGCGCCGTACCGCGACGTATATAGCCATAACCAGTTTCTGCTGAAGTCGGCACGATGCCAAAAGTCACCAGCGCAGTAGTACCGATCGCATCTGCCGCCAGCATCACTGCAAGATGGAAGGCATCCGGATCGCTGATCATGTGATCGGCCGGCAATACCAGCATCACCGCATCAGGATCGACAGTGCTCAGGTAATTGGCTGCAGCTGCGACCGCAGGTGCCGTATTACGCCCTTGCGCTTCCAGCAAGATAGCCGTCGGCGTCACGCCTATCTGGCGCAATTGCTCCGCTACCAGGAAGCGATGGTCGTTACCGCATACGATTAGCGGTGGTGCGATACCCTTCCAAGTAGCGACGCGTAATACGGTGTCCTGCAACATCGTGCGATCGGACACCAGCGGCAGTAATTGCTTGGGCAATGCCGCACGCGATAGTGGCCATAATCGACTACCGGAACCACCAGACAGAATGACTGGATAAATCTTCACGCGACACCGGCTAGCTTGCGTGTCTTCACTTCCGGCACGCGTGTTTTACCGCGTCTATCGCGCGCATCGCGCCAGTAGTCTTCCACACATTCAGAGACATGCTGCATCTTGCCTTCACGGCTAACGCAGTAATCCTTGCACACCACCAGCTCCGACATCTTGGAATGCGGCGACACGCGCGTGTATTCAAACAGCACGCTACGTACCACTTCCGAACCGCTGCATATCTGGCTGCCGTGTCCTATCCAGGTCGGGCCGATGATCGTGCTGCCGGCTTCTATCGTGCTACCGGAGCCGAGATAGACCGGCCCTTCTATTGTCGTTCCTTCCCAATCAATATTAGTGTTGAGACCCACCCACAAACCATCCGCGATCTGCGTGCCCGGCATCGTCATGTGCGCCAGTTCGCCCTTCAGCACATTTTGCGATACCGACCAGTAATCTTTTACGTTACCGATATCTATCCAGTTGAAGAAACGCTTTTGTGCAAAGAAAGGCACACCTTTTTCCACCAGCAAGGGAAACAGTTGTGAGCCGATATCAAACTCCACACCGGATGGAATCAGATCCAGCACTTCCGGCTCGAAAATATAAATACCGGTGCTGGCAAGATTCGACAGCGCATCTTCCGGCTTCGGTTTTTCCTGGAATGAAAGCACACGGCCTTCATCATCGGTCACCACCATGCCGTAATCAGATACCTTGGAGCGCTCTACTTCCTTGGTGATGATGCTGACCATCGCGCCTTTTTGTCTGTGCTCGAACAGCGCTGATTTGATATCCAGATCGATGAGCGCATCGCCACAGATGACCAAAGTCGTTTCATCGAAGAAGCCACCGAACTCCTGTATCTTCTTCAAACCACCGGCGGAGCCGATAGGCTTGGGCATCACCTCACCGTCATCGGTCATATAACCTTCAAACGAATAACCGATCTGCGCACCGAAGCGCTGGCCTTCACCGAAATAGTCTTCTATCTTCTGGTGCAAGTAACTGACGTTGACCATGATCTCGTGTATGCCGTACTTGACCAGATGCTCGACCAGATATTCCATCACCGGCTTGCCCAGTATCGGGATCATCGGCTTGGGCAATTCATAAGTAAGAGGTTGGACGCGTGTCCCTTTGCCTGCGGCAAGAATCATTGCTTTCATGTTTTCCTTGAACTCACTGATTGAATGTTGATGGGCTTGATGAGAATCTTGAAAATTCAAGCGTAGGCAAAACGATCTTCCGACATCGCCTGCCAGCGCCAGGTATCCGTACACATCTGTTCTATGCTGCGTTCCGCACACCAGTTCAATTCACGCTGCGCGAGTGAAGCATCGGCGTAACAGACAGCGATATCGCCGGGACGACGAGCAACGATGCGATATGGAATCCGTCGTCCACTCGCCTGCTCAAACGCCTGGATCATTTGCAGCACACTGCTGCCGCAACCGGTACCGAGGTTGTAAGCCATCACACCGGCTTCCTTGCTCAATAATCTGACCAGTGTCTTGACATGTCCTATCGCTAAATCGACTACATGTATGTAATCGCGCACGCCAGTACCATCGACCGTTGGATAATCGTCACCATAAACCGACAGCAACTCGCGTCTGCCAGTAGCAACCTGCGCTACATAAGGAAATAAATTATTCGGGATATCGTTTGGATCTTCACCGATCAAGCCGCTCTCATGCGCACCTGCCGGATTGAAGTAACGCAGCAAGGCGATGCGCCATGCAGGATCGGATGTCGCTACATCGCGCAACATTTCTTCGATCATCAATTTGCTGCGGCCGTAAGGATTTGTTGCCGCCAATGGGAAGTCTTCGAGTATAGGCACCGTCGCAGGATCGCCATAGACAGTCGCGGAAGAACTGAACACCAGATTCTTCACGCCATGCTCAGCCATCACTTGAAACAGGACGAGGCTACCTTCGACATTGTTGTCGTAATACCGCAGTGGCTCTGCCACCGATTCACCCACAGCTTTCAGTCCGGCAAAATGTATCACCGCATCAAATTGATATTCAGAAAATACTTTCTCGAGAGATTCTCTGTCACGCAAATCAATTTGTATGAAAGGTAGCGATGTACCTGTAATGGTAGCAACGCGATCCAGCACCGATATTTTGCTGTTGCACAGGTTATCGACAACAACTACTTGATAACCTGCCTTGATCAGTTCTACACAAGTATGTGAGCCGATGTAACCAGCTCCTCCTGTTACCAGTATTTGCATTTCATTCATCCAGGAAGCGGCAAGTTTGCACCCTTACAAAGATAGTTGAATGACTACAAAGTTCACTTTTACTTTAGAAGATTTAACGATAAAGATAAAAATTTTTGCGCGTCATTTTCATAGGAAAAAGTCACACAAATGAAATATTTTTTCTCGGAAATTTATGCCGTTTGAATTTGAAAAATATGCACGGTTTATACAAGTTAAACGCGCACTTTTTACATGATCAACACGTTGCCAACACTGTTTGATCGACAGCGACAAGATAATCAGCACAAACCATGCGCAACAAGCGTCTGATATCAGGCTGCACATTGCTCAAAATAAAATCACGATTTATTTTTGATTGATGTCCATACAGCAGCATCAATAACGCTATGCATGCACTATCGATCTGCGTCACTTCAGAGAAATCGATGCGAATATCGCATCGTGATGCTGTTGCTTCGGAGAACACTTGTCGCATCTGCGATAAATTTTCATCACTCCACGCACCACTTGCGGTGATCGTGCAATGACTACCATGTTTAATAAGCGCTATCTTCGACTCTGATATTGCAAGCATGTCTGACTTGCGCAGACGCAATGAAACCGCACACGGTATGACGTGCAGCGCCATGAGTTTGAACAGCCTCAAACCATCATGAAAATAACGCCGCCACAATGCAGGTTCTTCCTTGATGCGCCACAACCATTCGAACCCCAGACGTCTCACCCAGATCGGTGCACGAACGACGGTTCCCGCAACGAAGTTCACCACTGCACCAAGATGACTGATGACAGGTACATGCAAAGTAGACAGATTGTGTTCTATCCACGCCTGTCCTTTTTTTGCACCCAACGCCACCACCAAAAAATCCGGTTGGCTGGCATTGATGCGATTAATGATTTCCCTGCTACTCATTTGTTCTACGCTGCCGAAGCCGGGCGCATCATGACCGACACAGGTCAGGCCGGACGGAACTATATTCAATTTCTCTTCGGCTGTTTCTGCCACACCATCTGGTCCACCGAAAAAATACACGCGCAGCTTCGTCTTGGTTTGCTCGCGCAGTTTTTCAAATAGGCTGGAGCCGGCAACACGTTCACGTACCGGCAAACCGAGCAATCGTGCTATCCATACCAGCGGCATGCCATCCACTAACGACAAATCACTGCGTATTACCGAGTCACGAAAATTTCCGCCATCCAAACTGGCAACGGCGAAATTCAAATTTGGTGTCGATAGAAAACAACGCTCACCGTTTTGTGCAGCGTCTACAACTTTATCAACCGCCTTCTGCATGCTGACGACATCAAACGGCAGGCCGAGTATGCACACCACCTTGCGCTGAAAATCAGTCTTGATCGGATAGCCAGTCATTGCATCTACATCGAATGACGATAACTGTGCGGAATGATTACTCTGCATCGCGCTTCGCCCTCACCCACTCAAGCTGCCGATTCACAAAGAACTTCATGTACAAAGGCACTTTCCAGAAGGCATAGCCGAGTGCGGAAAACAAATCCTTCAAACTCAAAACGTCCTGAGCAAAGCGTTGCCACGACAACAGTATCGCCAACGACAAAGCGCCCAAAATTACAGTGCTCAGCAAGAGCGGAGCCATGAAGGTGAAGACAGCGTAATTCAACAAGGTGATGACAAATGCGGCGAGAGCAAGCAGTGTCAACAAGGCTAGCGGTGGCACACACATATCTAGCGCCATCGCGAGCAATACACGATTACGCTGAGCTATGCCTTGCACCAGCATGCGCCATCCATCGCTGATGATCATGCCCATGTGGCCATGCTCCCAGCGTGTACGTTGCATGCGCGTCGCTTCTTCACCTATCGGGAAATAACTGATCACACATGCCTCGGGGCAGAACAAGGGCGCGGCACCGGCTCTCGCCATTTCTATGCCCAATTTCATGTCTTCCGCCAGATGTCCGTTCGCCAGCGATGCGCTAGCAATCAAATCCCACGGAAAAGCCATGCCGGTTCCCATCAACTGGCAAGGCAAACCCAGATGATGAAAACCTAGCGGCCTCACCTTGTTTTTGACGATCCAGGCAAATTCAGCAATGCGTGTTTTCAATCCTGCGCGTTGCGGTGCACGCATCAGATCCAGCGCTTGTATCGGACGTTGTTCAGATACGGCCAAACAAGCCAGTCGTGTAATTGATCCCGGCGTCATCTTGCAATCGGCATCGATGACGATTACTACTTCCGGCGGACTAAGTTCCAACTGACGCACACCGAAATCCAGCGCATAGCCTTTGCCGCGCTCTTCCATGTTGTGTCGTTCCAGCACCGGCGCACCTGCTGCCAATGCCAGCGCTGCCGTCTCGTCAGAACAATTATCGGCAACAACCAGAATCCTGTCTTCTTCACGCAACTGCTCGCGTATGGAAGCAATCGTGTCGGCGATACCTTGCGCTTCGTTATGTGCGGGCACCAGAACCACCACGCTGGGACGTCGACCAATGTCGATAGCCGTAGTCTGCACACCCCGGTATGCGTATATAGCCTGCACCAGCAAGATCGCCACCGGGATCAACATCATGACCAGCAATAACAACAAAACCATCTGTACTAGCGTCATCATCGTTGCACTCCAAGCAGCCAGCGATCGCTGTCCGCAACTTGATAAAACAATGCGATCAGCTTCGCCGCTTCATGATCTATATCGTGACGCGCCAGTACACGTGTGCGTGCACGCGCTCCCATACGAGCAAGTTCATCCGCTGGCGTATTCAGGCAACGTTCCATCGCCGACGCCAGTTCATCCACCGAACCAGGCGGATACAGCCAGCCGTTCTCGCCCTCAATCACCAGTTCCGGTATGCCGGCTATCCAGGTCGTCAGTACCGGACGCTGCACAGACATCGCTTCCATAATCACGACTGGCAAGCCTTCGGCAAAACTTGCCATTACCAAGGCACGTGCTGCCAACAGTTCTTGCTTGACCTGTTCACCACTGATCCAGCCGGTGATACGCACACGCGAACCCAGTTCATGCTTGGCTATCAATGCTTCCACCTCAGGTCGCATCTCGCCATCACCCGCCAGTACCAGTTCAAAATCTATGCCCTTGCGGGCAAGCTGTGCGACTGCTTCGATCAGGATTTGTTGCCCTTTTTGTTCGCATAAACGACCTACGCAAACAAAGCGCGGCCGCTCCGACGCTGTTGTTGTCTCAATGCTATAAAAATCAGGATCGACGCCGCAATGCACGATGTGCATCTTGGCCCAGTACGCATACGCAACACTGCGATACAACTGACTGCGACAAAAGGAACTGACTGCCGCCACAAAGGTGGCGCGCTTGAGTTTTTCTGACAGACCAATCGCCTCTGCCTTATCAAATTCTTCTGAACCATGAATAGTCAGGCTGTAAGGCACGTCGCTCAATTCGCTCGCCAGCATCGCTACCTCTGCCGAATTGGTACCGAAGTGCGCATGCAGATGTGTTGCTCCCTCGCGCTTGAGCCACAATGCGACGCGACATGCTTCCGCCAGATAGATCAAGTGATACGGCAAGGAGCGATCCGAGCCTCGGCTCATCCTGCATGCCAGATGTAAGCCTTTGAAGAAACGGCTAGGTGTTGACATCACGATTTCCAAAGTCGAACGCAACAAGCCCGTCAAGCCTTTCTGCAAAACATAACGGGTACGCGCACGCTCGGTGAAATCTTCTGTATCCACCAGATCGCCATGCCAGCCGCGCAAAGCGATTCTTTGCACATTCATGCCCTGACGTTCCAGCGCCAGAATTTCCCGGCGAATAAAGCTATGGCTCACCTTGGGATACTGATTGATCAGGTAGGCAACACGTATTGAATTCAAACTACTTCCTTTCGACTATCCATCTCGAATTGCACATCGCTTACTTCTTGTAATCGGATGATTTTGGCCGGCACACCGACTGCCGTCGCGCCATCCGGTACATCGCACAAAACCACCGACATCGCGCCTATGCGACAACCATTACCGATACGCACACCGCCCAGCACTTGCGCATAAGCACCAAAATCGACATCGTCACCAATGACAGGCACGGCACCATCGGCAACGCGATTGCCTATCGTCACACCTTGTCGCAGCGTGCAGTTCGCACCTATCTGCGCCGCAGGGTGTACAAAAATTCCACCGAAGTGCCATATCCGCAAACCCGGCCCTATCACTGCCGATTTCGGCAGACTGATGCCAACTACCGTTTCCACCAGGCGAAACCACAGCCAGTAAATCGATGTCAGCAGGCGTCGGACGATGCCATCAGGACGTTTATCGATACGCCGCCCGAAGCGATACGTCCACACGGCCCAGATCGACTGCTCCTTTAAAAAAGGACGCGATAAACCATAACGGTGCACATCCGCAGCCCAATCAGCATCGTGTGACGCGCTACTCATTAGTCCTGCACCAACAATTCACCGCTCACGGTCGAAGGCACACCGACAGCGCTGATCGCATACACCGTCACAATCGCGTTCTTGTTCGGCCATGCAAAACTTTTGGTTTCGCCATTCGTCAGTTCACCACTATCGAAGTACATAGGCGTGCCGGATGGATCACGTACCTGCAAGCGCAGCTTGGCGCCACCTGTCGTTATCGCCTTCACTCGATATGCCTTCCCTTCTTGCGGCAAAGCCCAGGAAACCGGATGCAAACCACGCGATGAATAATTCACTTGTACCACCGGGGTATCGCTGGCTGGGAAAACCACTGCCTGCTTCCAGGTATCGAAATTGGCAAGTGGGCTACCCGATTGCAGCTGCCACGGACCACGCATGGAAAGCAGATTCATATTTTTCTGCAACACGACAGGCTTGCCGTTGCCGTCCAGCCAACCCTGTGTAGACACCACAGGCCGTAATGCAGCTCGCATGCGCTCCAGATCATCGGCCACCGATTTATCCCAGCCACCTTTGTGCAAATCGAAGCCGGCACCGTTTTCAACGTAGATAAAGAACGGCGTACCGAAGTTGCGATCCACCACATAAGCACCGTAGGTTTTCAAGGTTTCAGCCACCTTGCGCAAAGCCGGATTGACGATTTTTTGCGTATCGTAAGAAGCTGGCAGCATCAGCAAAGCGCCTTCCGGGATCTTGCCGGTATTGGTCGTCGCAGCATTGGTATCCGCCGATGTCGCCGGGAATACATAAGTAGGATTGGGCGACAGTGCGTTATAAGTCAGCGACAAGGCCAGCGCGTGGCGATACATGGTGTCGCCATCGTTGACTTCATGCTTGCGTATCAAACCGCCAGCAGTCGGCACACCGGCCGCACGTGAACCCTGGAAATAATGCGCAGGGTCGCCCCAGCCACGACCATTCAGTTTGGTCCACGCATATTGCGCGGCTATCCATTTGCCATCCTTCTTCTTGAGTTGCCAGAACGAATGCATGATGCCGGTCACAGGATCAACGATATCGGCATGACCATCGCTGGCCGTTGCAGCAGCAACATCGGCTGGCCAGCGTGGAATCGTCACGTCATGAAAGGTGGATGCATCCGGATCCCACAAGCCTTTGGTGTTCGGCAAGCCGCTGACCGTGACCGCACTGTCATTCGCATTGGCGAGAAAGACGCCTGTCGACCATTCACCACCAGCCACACCAGGAAAGTAAGTCGATTTTGGAATCACGAAATCGCCCAATGCAGGCGCAACCGGACGACTATTCCACGGTGACGTTGCCGCAAATGGTTTGCGATAAGTACCCCAGCTATCCGCCGCCTGCGCTGGTGCGCTGGCAATCAGTATCGTTGCGAACAAACCAAAAGCAGAAACAATCGCTGTTTTCGGATAACGACTATGCATGTTTTATTTCCTTAATTGTTAACAAGCCCTAGGCTGTTTTAAATCTCAGTTTCTTTGCCAGCGTCTTGCCACTCGCGATCCACCAATGCTCGTAATAGAAGGTGGAAATATGCGCAAGGATGAACAAGACGACGAACAGCAAAGGACGCTTCAAATATTTAATCACTACATCACCGCTGCCCAGCCAGGTACCGGCCAGCAAGGGATGAATCACATACAGCGCGTATGAAATGGTCGCCAGATAAACCAGCACGCGATGATTCAGCAGAGTGGCTATCGTGCTTTCCTGATTAACAATAGTTGTACCGACCAGCAAAGCCGCGAGATAAGGACGCAGATAATTCAGCGCAGCGCCTTGCTCATGACAGGAAACCAGTAGCAATAGCAGCAGCGGCCATTGCGGAATTTTTTTAAGCCATTCCAGCAGACGCAAATCAACACGCTGATGAACGATCAGTGCCAGCGTGCAGCCGGCCAGGATTTCATCCATGCGGTAATAACTGACGCTAGATGCATACACACCATCCGCTACACGCAACATGGTGAACATCAAGGCCATCACAGGCAAAGCGAGCAAACTGCGTACGCCGAACAAGGCAAACATCAAGGCGATGCCCACATAGAACTGCATCTCCATGCACAAGCTCCAAATGTGATCCGTCAGCGTGACCAGATGTTTGGGTGGCAGATTGGCGTAGAAGAAGTAATGGGCGAACCACGTTCCTGAAGATGCACCCGCTATCGTCAATGCAATGGCCAGATACAACCAGGCCAGCGGAATGATGCGAAAGAAACGTCGCACCACAAAATCAGATACCGGTGGATCCTTCAATAAAAAAGATGTGATCAGAAAGCCGGACAGCGTAAAAAACAATGCCATCCCCAACAATCCGAACATCGAATTCAATTGCAACACCTTAGGCCCCATAGGCAGCAAGTGCGCCGCCAGCACGCATAGAATACTGATGCCGCGCCATCCATCCAATACTTCCAGTCGTTGAGTAGTGCTACTCATATCGACCTCGGCGCTTGTACAGGACGCTCATTGCGGCCTGCATGCTTGCTAGCGATAGGCGGCACTGTCATGGCAACCAATGCGCAACCGGCACCTACGACAAACCAGAAATACCAGTTGAAGACCAGATAGCCGAACATATTGTCCGAAGACGAAACCACCAGATAAACGATCACTATCGAAATCGTGATGAATGCAGCCAGCTTGTCGATACGTGCCAGCGATTTGAGTATCACCACCATGCGTGCATACAGGAAGAGATAGGCGCACAAACCAATCACACCTGCATCGAAAAACCATTGCACGTACACATTGTGCGCACCCCAGCTAATCTTGTTGGCAGCCGGGAAGAAGGTTTGCGAGAAATGGCGGAATCCCTCCAGACCATAACCGAATAGATAATGACTAGGTCGCATCCATTGCAAGCCACTTTCCCAGATCGAAAGTCGCCATGCAAACGAATTCAATTTGGCATAGCCCACCGCTTCGGTACCACTACCTAGATCAAGCAGACGATCGCGGATTTCCGGAACCAGCAAGGCCACAACCGGCAACAGCATCAGATACAGCAGATAACGTCTTTCGAAGAACAGCGCATAACCAATAAATACGAACAGACAGGCGATCCACGCGCTACGCGTCTGCGTCAACACCAGCAGTGCCAGCAGGTATACAAAATAAAGCGTCAGAACAACACGCGCGCCACTACTGAGTTGTGTCATCTTGTCCTTGAGCGTGAACAAGGTCAAAGGAATGACCAGCATCAGATAGAACGCAAAGATATTTGGATGTGTAAAAGTCGATTGCAGACGGAATCCTTCCGGCCCGCCTGCTCTACCATTCAATGCAATATCGACCAGAGAATAAAGTGCCGGTAAGACAGACGACCACAGCACCAACTTGACGCAATGTCTGAAGTCTTTCGCCGATCGTACGAAATAGAAGGCACTGACGAATACAGCGAAATAAGACAGCAAGGTCAGATAGGTGCGGATCGCATCGCCTTTTTCCGGTGAGATCACCAGACCGAAAAAAGCGACCAGCAAAAATGGCAACCATGCCATTGCCGTTTTCTTCGGCAAGTAGGACGGCTTCTCTATGACCAAGATGCAAGCCAGCAGAATCACGCACAGATTGATGACTCCACCCAGGCCGGTTGTATAAGAACCGATAGAAAAGCGCGTCGAATCGAGTATCACATCGCCAGCAGATCTGAAAACGATGATCAGCGTCAGCAACAACATGCGATTGAATAACAGGAGAAAGCCGAACAGCAGAAACGCAGGTAACGCCAGCAAACGTGCCAACTTGTAATCCATCACATCCGCATAGAAAGGCACGGCGATACCGGCCACCAAGGCAAGCAACATGACCACCAGCACAGCATATTTATCGCTGCTTCCCGGAAGCCAGCGCGTATGCACAGTATCTATATTCATGGTCGGCTCACTCAACATGCGACGACTCCTGACGCTGGATCAGCAGCGCATGCATACAGAACGTATCGCGATAGATGGTGGAATACATGCTTGTTACGCCGCCAACTCTTGCGCGACGCTCATGCTGGTTTTGCCAGGGAAGCGACGGATCAACCACGAACGGATCGCATTCCATTCGCCGGTTTCCGGTGCATTACGCGACTGGAACTGGAAGTAACGCCACAGCAGGCGTGCATCCTGACGCGTCGATGCTGCTTTGCGGAATATCAGCTCACGCTCCAACTCCTCTGATGCACCCAGACCACGTCGCAGCGTATAAGCCATCTGCTCAAACTCATCGGAGAAATCCGTTTGTCCGGCAACATCAAACAGAATGCCGCCGTGATTACAGAAAGGTGCAGGATCGAAGTAAGGCAAGCCATGCATGGTGCAAAAGGAACGCGTCAGATAACGCGATATCGTCAGCGATACTTCTACCTGTTCACGGAAGCGGGTCGCACTGACATTGCTGCCGTGCCAGCGGTATTGAATCAGTTCCGACGGTACATTGCTGCATTTCCCCAGAATCGCCAGTTGCCCGAACATGAAGTAATCCTCAGCGAGGCTGTTGACTTCAAGACGTTTGTCGGCCGGCATCACATTCAAGAAATCAACGCCGTAACGCACACCCAGATTCTTTACAGCAGAAAAATCCATCATCGCTGCCGGATGGGTGATTGGGTTACGGAAGAAGCTGGCAGCGGCAACGCGATGACGGCCGATAGGCATCTTGATATTGCCGGTCACAAGGCCTGCGCCGTCAATTACAGCAGATTGCCCGCTGATGGCTATGCATTCCGGTTGCCGCTTGAATGCAGCCAGCACAACATCCATCCTGTCGGGAAAACACACATCGTCGGCATCATGACGCATCACGTATTTGCAATCGCTGATATCCAGACCGCGATTAAGCAAACCAGCCAAGCCTTCCGCATCGGGAAAGCTGTACACCTCGATGCGTGGATCGCGCTGATGGTAATCTTCGGCCAATTCCAGGCTGCCATCGGTCGAACCATGATCCAGTACCAGCACACGCCAATCCTTGAACGTCTGCACACAAATGCTATCCAGCGATGCCGCCAGATAATCGATGCCATTCTTGACTGGTAGTAAAACGTCTATCGTCGCCAAAATAATGCTCCCTTAAATGACTGCCGACATCGCGTCGGATCGTGCAATGTGTATTTCTCTATCTGGTTTCTGCAAGGTGACCTGTTCGCTGTCACTCGTCCACGCCTCGACGTAACGGGAATTTTTTCCATAGCTGTTGTCGAGCACGATATTTTTTCGACGCAGAAGACAAGCCAGAATGTGGCCATGCAAGCGATCAGTGACGATCAGATCGTGACGCGCGAATAGCTGCGCAGCATCTGCCACCAGCCGTGCGGAATACGCTATCCACAGCCGCACCAGCATCTTGTTGGCGTAACGCCCCATGCCTCTGCGGAAGAAAGCACCGATCGCACGCCGGAACAGATTGATGTTCTCTTCGCGTTCACCAACGAATTCAGGCCAGTCGGTTACTGTCGCCACATCGATATCCGGCAATGCTTCCTGAGCGCCACCTTCATCATCGACACGACTGATACGTAATGTTTGTTGTGCTGGATTGCTCGCGGCTGCGCTCATCGGATAAAGCTGATGCGCCATATCCGGCAGCAGATAAACGTGATCGGTAAATTCCTGCGCCATCTTGAAGGACACATGGTCACGTACGCAGATATGCACATCACCATGCGTACGGAACAGTTTTGCCGACGCCGCCATCTTTTCTTCCGAAGAAAAATGCAGCGACTGCGGCAGAACAATGATGCGGTTGCGCTTTTGCGTCTGCACGATGTCTTCGCGCAGGTTTTGAAAATAAGGATAGAGGTCACCGAAGTTACCGCCACCGTGAAACACGATCACATCGTCACGCGCTATCCATCGCGTGTCGTATGCAAAATAAGGTGCGATCAACTTGGGCACCAAACCTTTCTTGTGGAAGAAAGCCAGAGTGCCATGCATGATCAACAAATCACCGACATTACCGTGCGTCGGAATATCCACGTAATGAAATGGTGCATCGCCTATCAGATCGACCAGCACATCGTGTTTGGTCATCAAATCCATGCACAGTTCTTCGTGTCTCTTGTCAGTCTGCATGCGATCTCGTCAACTCAATATTCGTTGAGCACTGCGCCCACCACCAGCACACCACTCTGCTTCATGGAGTCAACCAGATTGCCGATTGCACCGGTATGACTGATGTCTTTGCGTGCGACCACCAATGCCGCACCGGCGCGCGCCGCAGCCATCTGGCCATCGGCATAATCGTAATCAGGCGGCGTATCGATCAGGACTACGTCGAACTCATTGCCGAAATCACGCAATAGTTGCGGGAATGCAGCACGTCCCAGCAACTCTTGTGGATTCGGCGGCAACACACCCGTTGGCAACACAGACAGATCCATGAGGGAAGGAATACGCTGCACATCCGCAACGCCCTTACGGCCGGCCAAAATGGCTGAAAGCCCGCTGCGGTTCTCGATACCGAATAGCTGGTGCTGACGCGGATTGCGCATATCGGCATCGATCAGCAAGGTGCGTTGCCCCAGTTGTGAAAACAGAATGGCCAGATTCGCCGCAATATAGCTGCGACCATCGCCTTGCTCAGCGCTGGTAATCGCCAGGGCCGAGCGTTGTGAACCAGTCCCGAACCAACGCATCACCAGCTGGCTGCGCAAGGCGCGCAAGGCCTCGACCTGTTTGCTGAAAGGATCGTAAGCAGCAATCAACTCTTCGCTCACGGTGCTCTGCCCTTTAAGCAGATACGGATAAGCAAACTGGCTCGACAAGGCAAATTCGATATCAGCTTCTGTCAACAAACCGAGCGCAATCCCAGCATCGCCAAAGCGCTGCCGGCGTACACGCTGCTCCTGCAAAATGCGTTCCGTACCGTCTACGCTTAGACGGCCGCTTTTTTCAAGAATGCTGCCGATCTGGCTGTGCGTAATGCTTGGTTCTTCGCGAAACTGCAGTGTTGCAGCATCTTGAATCTGCGTTGCTGTTCTGATCATGATTTTTCCAATCTGCTTGTTGCTACAGTGACTTCCAATCTCAAGCCCATTTCGTCATGCCGGTACACCACGCCCTAAACGAGGTGGCGCATGTCTGTTGCTGATTTTTTTGGTTTTCTCGATCACACCTATTAGCGGCAAGCCGAACAATTGCGTCAGGTCTTCCGCCGAACGAACACGGTGATCCAGCAATTCCATCGCAATCGCAGCGCCTATACCGAGCATGGTGCCAACCACTAATGCGACCAATAGATTCAGGAAAAGACGAGGGCTGGCAGGATTGCGCGGCGCTGTCGCTACCGTCAGTACTGAAATATCCGACTGCATGGACTTGCCTTCCAGGTTCGTCTGCGTCAGTCGTTGCGATGCCGTTTCATACGCACGCTTGGCGTTTTCCATTTCGTTGGACAACACACTCAATTCATCGCGTGCACTATTGAGCGCCAGCACTTTTGTTTTTTGCGCATTCAATGCAGCACGTACTTCTGCCTCGCGTTGCTGCAGAATGCGGGCATTGCTCACTATGCCGGTCGATGCCAGGCCGATTTGCTGATTCAGATTGGCGCGCAGTTGATCCACTTCAGATTTGGCGGCGATGTATTGCGGGTGATTGACGTTGAGTTTTTGCGCAGTGTCGGCAAACTTTGCCTCTGCTTCCGACAATCTGGACTTGAGCGTCTGTATCAAGGGATTGGCCAATACATCGGGCGAGCCACCTGCATTGCTTTGCACTTGTCGTTGACGTGATGACGCTTCTATCGATTGACCTTGTGCCACCACCAATTGGCTGGACAACTCATTCAGACGTGCAGTCTCGACATCCAGCTTGTTATCACTGCTGAAAATATTGTTTTCCTTCTGATAGGCCGACATCTTGTTTTGCGCATCTTCGAATTTCTCACGCAAGATCTTGATCTGATCATTGATGTAACCGCTCGCCTTTTGCGCCGGTGCGACTTTCAGATCCACACTGATCTGTTGATATGCCAATGCGAAGGCATTCGCCACTCGCGCGACATAATCCGCATCGTCACCTTTGAAGCTGATATTCAACACACTACTTTCACGCGCCGGTTCCACCGTCAGATTGCTGCGCAAGCCATCTGCCAGCCAATCTTGTATCGTTCCCTGCTCCGTATCCATTTTTGCAAAGCGTTCCTTGATGGCCGGATCGTCTGCCAGTTTCAGATCGGCGATCACCTTTAATGCAACGACCTTGCTGTTGACGATATCAACCTGCGTCGGCATATAGCCTGGCGTCAGCTGCACCGGTACATTCATACCGGTCACCGGATCGATACCTTTGTTATTCAATACCACTGCCGTCGTTGCCTTGTATGTCTTGGGCATGACCAGACTGACGACGAAGGTAACGACCAAGGTCACCGTCAGCAATAGAAAAATAATCTTGTAGCGCGCACGCAAGGTACGCAGGATTTGGGTCAAAGTCATTTTCGGATCTCGCTCAGAACAGGCTTTCTTTTACATAGACAATGTCGTCCGGCCTCAACAGATCGTCATGCTTGACGCTCATGATCTGTAATACACCGTTGGCATCACGCCGCTTGATACGTACACCGCGTTCGGTACCGCGTGGACTCAAGCCACCGCCGGTCGAGAGCGCCTGCAGCACCATCATGTTGCGTTCCAATTTGTAGGAACCTGGCTTCTGCACTTCACCGTAGATATAAAAGCGTGGTGCGCGTTCGACAAACACAGAGTCACCTGCCACCAGTTCACGATTCTTGGCCGGGTCGCCGGACCGCACGAGTTCCAGCATGTCTATCATTTCCTTGGTGGTTTTTCCATTGCGTGTATGGGTGAGGATGACGGTATCGGCCGCTTCTTCATTGGCACCACCAGCCATCGCCAGAATGTCGGTCAGGCTGCGCTTGCCATCGACCGGATAACGCCCCGGCTTATTGACTTGCCCCAGCACCGAAACTTGCTGGCTCTGCATATCAGTCACCATCAGATTGACTTGCGGGTTGCGTATGAAGCCGCCTTTGTCCAGCAGATCGGCAATCTTCTTTTCGGCCTGACCTGAAGACAAGCCACCGACTTTCACTTCACCTACCAATGGAAAGGAAATGCTGCCGGCTTCGCTCACTCTGGTTTCCAGCGTTAAATCGTTATTGCCGAACACAGTGATCTTCAACACATCGCCCGGTCCTAGCGGCACATCAGAAGCAGATGCCCAGCTACCCAGCGTGACCATCAAAATCATTAACATTGCCTGTCTTATTTTTTTCATTTTTCACTCCATGTACATCAATTGTTCGGTACTGCGCGATTCGTCATCAATACGCGTTGTCACGCATCAAAACGACCTTGAAGGTGCGCAAAATAATCCATAGATCAAGCGCCAGCGACCAGCGCTTCAGATAATCCAGATCGTAGGCAATACGCGCCTCCATCTTGTCCAGCGTATTGGTCTCACCACGGAAACCATTCACCTGCGCCCAACCGGTAATGCCGGGTCTGACCTTGTGGCGCAACATGTAGCCTTTGATCTGCTTGCGATACAGCTCGTTGTGCGCGACTGCATGCGGGCGCGGACCGACGATGCTCATCCGCCCTTGCAGCACGTTGAAAAATTGCGGCAATTCATCGAGAGAAGTCTTGCGCAGGAAAGCACCTATTTTGGTAATCCGCTGATCACCCTTGGTCGCCTGCACTACACGTGCGCCGTCTTCGCATACCGTCATCGAGCGGAATTTGTAGACGATGATTTCTTCACCATCCAGGCCGTAACGACGCTGCTTGAAAATAACCGGGCCGGGCGAATTCATCTTGATCGCAATCGCAATGCCCAGCATCACCGGCAGCAACATGATCTGGATAATCGATGCCAGCACAATATCGCTGGCGCGTTTGACCATGCTGTTAATACCGGTAAACGGCGATTCGCAAATAGCCACCACCGGCAAACCGGCAACGCTATCGAAGCGCGCCTGGATCAAGTCGAAAACATAAATGTCAGGCAAGAAGTAAATCGATGCCGTGGTGTCCTGCAACTCATTCAGCAATTTTCGTATGCGCGGTTGTGCAGAAATAGGCTGACTGATGAATATCGTATTGATATTGTGAGTACGCACATAAGCCGGAATATCGGCCATGCCACCCAGCAATGGCATCTTCTTGTCATCTGGTTGACGCGACTCATCCCTGTCATCGAAAAATCCACTGACCTCCATGCGCAGATCAGGACTCTCATTGATGCGCCCCGCCAATTGCACACTCAACTCATTCACACCTACCAACACCACCGAGCGCACGCCTGTCTTGCGCATACTGGCACCAGCCTTTTGCAATAGCAGCTGACCACTCAATAAAGTCAATGGCGTCGCCACCAGCCAGATCAATATTTCTGTATGCGCGAATAACAAGAACAAGCCCGCCACGTAAGCGAAGAACACCAGCAAGGCGACAGCAAGCGACCACACCAGAAAAATAGATTTACCCAAAGCCCAGAAATTAGACTGCGACGCATCGCACCAGGGATCAGCCCAGCCAAACACGGTGGAACTGATAAAGAAAGCGAGCACAGCCAGCACTACATGATGGGCACTGAATTCCTTGCCTGCGAGTATCGTAATCAGATAGAGCAGACAGATCGCAACCAGGGGATCGAACAAGCGCCGATAAAATCGACGTGCAGGAATATCCGCCGGATATTTGATATGGCTAATGTCAGAATTCATAGCGCGTACTCAGCTGGACGCCATCGGTACGATAAGTTGCCGACGTAATATTCGAATCCAATTGCGCCCGATAAACAGAGGCACGAATACCTAAATGCCGCGTCGGCTTGTAAGTAACACCGAGCAAGGCCTTGCGATAATCATCCGATCTATCCAGCGGTGCCAATCCCTGGATTACCGATACACCGTTGTAATCACGCTTCTCTGAAGTCAGCAAAGCATCAACGCGTATCTTGCTAGTGGCATCCCAGGTCGATGCCAGACTGATTCCTCGATTGCTGGCGTAATTGGCGGCAAGGTCGTCGGTCGCACCGATTTCGCGCCAGATACCGAGTGAAACTGCAGTCTTGGTTGTTGCCTGCCAATAAGCAGTCAATCGTGCGCTCGGCACACTGGAATCGCGTTGTGGATTAGTCGTGTATTCACGCTTGGCCCAGCCGCCAAGAAATTGCACAAAAGTCTTGCCCGTGACTTGCCAATCGACCTTGGCCTTGACTTCATTCTGGCTGTACGTATTGATAGGTGCATACGCATATTCGCCCTCGGAATGGCGGAAGACGATACCGATTTTATTACCGCTGCTCGCCAGATAATCGAGTCCGATATCAGCAGTATTGAGCGTACGTTCGGCCGGTTGTTGTGACTCCAGCTCGTAACGCAAATCGTAGCGACTGTATGCGGTGTTGATTTGCCAGCTAGGATGGAGACGCCACGAGGCATCAATATAGTTTCTCTGCTGAACCCGCATATTCGGTTCCAGACTACGGAAATCTTCAAATGGCGTTAGCGCCTTCGAGTAACTGGTACCCACATTGCCGGAAAACTGATTGCCAAGTACCCAGTTCCAGTTCGCCTTCAGCTCTTGTCCGTCGTTATTGAATTGATTGAAGCGGTCGTAATCGGAGTGATTGGCAGACAGATCAGCCGTCAATTTCTGTCGACCTATTTCCTTGTCCATGCGCACGCCCACTGCTGCACGTGTCCATCTATCGGAAACCGCTGTACCGCTATCTCGCACGTAATCCGGCTGGCGCAAAAGATTGTCGTCGTAGTTCACGCCATACGTGGCGTAAGGCGTAAACGTGTCACCTTCTACTGCTCTCGCTGGGACGCAAACCAACGCTCCAGCAACAAACAAAAGCGGCACCCATGCACATTCGCCTGCGCCTGACATTTCGCGACGCAAATTCATTACGAAAAATTTAGTCATCATCAACCTGTGGCGACGCAATACATGTCGCGAACAAATTTATGCGCCACATGCTGTGCAGTACCTTGCGTTTTGCAATCATTCGAAATCAACGACATCATTATTTTCACCATTCTCAACTTACTGTTTCAACGAACAAGGCAATCGTAGAAATACGCCCATGCAAAAATTTCAGAGAAACTTTTAAATTGCGACAAGACAAAACAATCTGTCTTGCAACTGCACATCTTCACAATCTTGTCGATGCGAAGTGCTCGTTAAGAGAAGGACAACATGAATTAGTTCCGCGACAAAAAAGACCGGTTGCGATAAAAAATATGAGTCATTTCCATTCTTGATTTCGGAAAAATAATGAAAGGAAATTGATTTGTTTTCGAGAGGAAAATAAGATGTGTAGCTTTGTAAAAATTACCGGCAATGCGTGTACATATTGCGTGAGCGATGAAGATAACTGCTTAAATATTAGGCAGCCACTTATATTTGAATTATTTACCGTATAAAGATATGCAAAATTTCACGCGCATATTTCATCAAACAGTCATAAAAATATTTTGAATATTTTTCGGATTGAATCAAATAAATGAGCCGAAATTTTTCATCGAAGAAAATATTTTCAGCACATCAAGACGAGATGAACAGCAGATAGCGCAACAGATATTCCGCTGACGCAATATATGAAGTGAGAGAAACAGGAAAGACTTGGAGGAGAGATCAGGGAATTGAAATTAAAGCAGACGCTCGCAAATGAACTTCCACTCATCCGGTGTAACCGGCGTAATCGATAAGCGACTACCGCGCTGCAGAAGCACCATACTGTTCAGTTCAGGTATTGTGCGCAACTCCGATAAAGGAATGAGTCGCGTTTTTTTACGTATGCGCACATCGACCATCATCCAACGCGGCGTTTCTGGCGTCGCTTTCGGATCGTAGTAATGGCTCTTGGGATCAAATTGCGTATCGTCAGGATAGGCGGTGCTCGCAACCTCGGCCAGACCGACAATACCTGGCTCTGCGCAACTGGAGTGATAGAAAAATACGCCGTCACCAACCTGCATCGCATCACGCATGAAATTGCGCGCCTGATAATTACGCACACCAGTCCATGGAACAGTCTGATTCGGTGCAGCCAGTGCATCGTCGATGCTGACTTCGCGCGGTTCGGATTTCATGAGCCAATAGCGCATAATTTTTTGAAGATGCCAGGAAGATGTTTTTTGGAAAAGTAGGAACTACAGGCTTATTTTGAAGCACTCGCCAGCGATTGTCCAAAACAAGATGCGGAAATAAAAAAACGGCTGCATTTTCATGCAGCCGTTTTCAGTATTCAAGTCCCGCCAGTGCCGCTTTGCCGGCATCCTGAACCAAGAGGTTCAAGTTGGCCACAGTTAGTTCAACTTCGGGTTCATCGGACTAGCGACGCGCACTCCCGTCGAACAAAATTCCGCAGCCGCTGCGCATAAATGGTTCAAGGAATTATGGCAATGGCGAACACGGCAGGAGCGCTTAGTTTACTCCAATCAGTCGGGAAGGAAAAGAAATCTCAGAAAAGATTTTCTTGTGGTGCAAGTGCAGCATCCAGCGTCTCGTGCATAGACGTGATTTTTTGCTTCACTTCGGACATCGACATCTCGGACAAAGGACCATCCGGTGATTTGGTTGCAAGCAACTCTGCGGCGACGCCGAGCGCTGCCATAACGGCAATACGATCGTTCCCCTTCAGCTTGCCTGCGTCACGGATGGCGCACATTTTCCCGTCAAGATAGGCAACCGCCTCCTGCAAGGCGCCCTCTTCGCCTTCCTTGCACGCCAGCTTGTAAGGCTGCCCCATGATCGATACGTCGAGCTGAATCATGCTGTCTCCTCATCTTTTTCTTGTGCGGGGATTTGTTCCAGCAATGCTGCAACGCGGTCATGTGCTTCTTGCATACGACGTGTCAGTTCAGCATTTTCAGCGGCCAAAGAAACCGCTTTAAGACGCAAATCTGCATTTTCGCTGCGTAGCGATTGGGTCAAATCAGCCAATTGGCCGATTTTTTCGGAAAGATTGTGAAAGTCTGTAATCATCTCGCCACTATAGATGTGCAAAGGAATGACCGTCAATAGATTGCATGAACGGAGCGCTGCTTTTCCAGCGCATGCGTACAAATTTATCGTGCACTGCACACTGATAGCGACAATTAGTCCTGGCAGATTGCCAAAATCATACGCAAATCCCGTGTGTTACATCATTTCCGTCAATTTCCCATCCGCCGTAATCAAGCCGGTCCGTATCGTCGCATCAGGGAAAACCGTCTGTGCTGCGATGCGATATCGCTGTAATTGCAATGCATAGGCAGCGCGCTCGCTATCAAACAAATTACGTTTGTAATCAAGTATCCACAATTCATTGTCGAACATCACGATGCGATCGAAGCGTGCGACGCCGGCACTGGTGATAACTTCCATTTCATTGCGTGCAAAACGATGTTGCGCAGGATCGAAGAAGCGCTCAAGTTCCGGCTGCGCCAGAATTGCATGGGCTTGCTCCCGCACTATCGTTGCCATCTCGCGTGAACATGGCAGCCATTTAGCGATTTGTGCCGGCTCATACATTTCTAATGGCCACGTCGATGTTTGCGTCAGACGTTCCATCAATGCGTGCAGCGCTATGCCTTCTTCGATCTCTGCGCTGGAATAAGCTGCTTCGACTTCAATCTGCGGTGCAGGCAAAGCTGGCGGACTGAATATAGGCAGAGAAAACTCCGCTTCTTGCTCTACATCGGATACCAGCAAACTATCGCCCAGTTCCATCTCCAGCGCACCCTGGAACCGTGAATACCAGCAGCCGTCTGCCACACCATTCACAGAAGCACTGCGCGCGTCCGCCACGCCACTGACGATCAACAGCTTCTTCGCACGCGTCGTTGCTACATACAAGAGATTCCAGTCTTCCTGCGTTTTCAGTTGCTCTTCTTCGGCGAACAGATAATCACGTGCCGCGCCGCGTTCGGCTTGACGACCAAAAACGGAGAAGTGATTAGGTGCATCCGCTTCCTGCTTCCACTCACACAACACGCCGTAATCGTCGCGTGCCGGATCGCTGTGGTTCGCATCCAGTAAAACCACGATATCCGCTTCCAAACCTTTTGCGCCATGTATCGTCAAGATACGCACCGCGTCCATGGCTGCATCGATATCGGCTTCATCCGGTGCATCGCTTTCTGCAGATTTCTGCAAGCGACGTAAAGCATCGATGAATTTTGGCAAGCTAGGATAACGTCCCGCATCCAGATTCAAGGCCAGTTCGGTAAAGGCTTCAATATTGCCGAGCACTTGTCCGCGCACCAGTGGCGATGCCGATTGCGCATAACGTGCCACCACATCGCCATCGTGCAATATCCGGTCGAGTAAATCATGTACTGGCAAATGTGCTGCCAGCTCCAGCCATTTTTCCAACAGCGTTACAGCGCGCTGCAGAACGGGTGATGATGATTCCGCAGCTTGATGCAATCTGCTCCACCATGTTTTTTCTGTGCGCAACGCGAGTGCGATCAAATCCTCATCTGTCGCGCCGATAATTGGTGACTTGAGTACATGCGCCAGCGCGAGATTGTCGTGCGGCGTGATGAGGAAGGTCAGCAAGGCAATCAAGTCCGCTACTTCCAGCGATTCCAGCAAACCACCGCGCCGGTCAGATGCGAACGGGATGCCAGCTTCGCGCAAGGCACGCTCATAAGCGCCCAGATGCGTACGTTTCTTCACCAGCAGCATCACATCCGACCACCGTGCATCTTTGGCCTCTGCGCGCGCATGCAAGATGGCTTGTGCGACTGCACGCCCTTCTTCCAAGCGACGCGCATCCTCTTCTTCCTCACGCGGCGTAGTGAGTGGATCACGCAAATGCGACGGCGACCAAACGACTTTCTCGGTCTTTTCCTGTTGTACTAACGGCAAACGCCACACTGCGCCTTGCTCATTAGCCAAGGTGGTTTGCGCGGTATAAATCGGATTAGCAACAAAGCTGGCATTCAGTACTTCAACTATGCTGATGGCATTACGTCGCGTCTGATTGGTGCGCAAGAAATCTGCGCCTTGCGCCACCAATACTGCACGCGCAGCAGAAAACACGCGCGGCTCAGCACGACGGAAACGATAGATGGATTGCTTGGGATCACCGACGACAAACATGCTGGGCTTGTCGCTATCGTCGCCATACGCATTCAACCATGCCTGCACGATGCTCCACTGCAGCGGATTGGTATCCTGAAATTCATCCAGCAATACATGCTTGTAGCGTGCATCAAGACGGCTCTGTAGATAAGCGGCGTGCTCTTCATTCGTCAGCAGACGATAAGCTTGCCACTCCAGATCAGCGAAATCGAAGACGCGTTGCTCGGCTTTGACTGCCTGGTAAATTTCCAGATAGGCAGCACCGACTGTAAACAATGCACGGTTGAGTGCGATGACCTTGGGTTCCATACTGCGGCGTAAAATCTTCTTCAGTGCTTCGCCCACACTTTCGAACTCTACTTCAAACGCATAAACGCCATCTTCGCCCAAATTGTCCAGCAAAGCCTTGGTCAAATTCTTGGTCGCGCGGTTCTTGCGGAACTTGCCGCCGCCATCGAAAAACTCATTCGTCAGCGTCTCGAAATTTTCCAGCGTCGCACCATCGGACATCGCTTTTTCTATAGACGTTGCTCGCTCTTGATTGACGGCGGTGCCTTGTCCCAGCAGCCATGCAATCTGTCCTATGCGTGCGGCCAGTTTTTCATCCGACCATAAAGACAAGCGTGCATCAACTTCACCATCAGCGCCGCATAACTCTTGCAGCCACGCTATGGGATCACCGCCCTGCACCGAAGCCCACCATTCCGCACGCTTCGCGACAAAGGAATTGATTAAATTACGCGTACTGAAATCACCGACTTGTGAGTACAAGTCAGTCAGTGCTTCCTTGACATGTTGATTGTCTTTTTCATTCACCGCTTGCATGAAACGGCTATACGCATCCGACAATAATTCGCCGGTTGCTTCCGTCAAGGTATAACCGTGCGGCACACCGGATGCCAACGGTGCAATCTGGATCAGGCGCGCAAACCAGCTATGGAAAGTGTCGATAGACAGCGATTGCGGACTGCGCAAGACGCGCTCATACAAACCACGCGCAATCGGCAACATTGCCGGCAAAGCCTGCTCGGCAACGCCACGTTCTCTTAACAAGGCCAAGACTTCTGCATCTGACTTCAGCGTCAACTCATGCAGCAGTTGCATCAAGCGCTCGCGCATTTCCTGCGCGGCCTTACGGGTAAACGTAATCGCCAATATCGCGGCCGGCTCAGTACCGGACAAGAGCAGACGCAATACGCGCGCGACCAGTAGCCAGGTCTTGCCGCTACCAGCACAGGCTTCCACCACGACCGAGCGCGACGGGTCGCAAGCGCTCGCAACAAAGTGTGCAGCATCGGCGTGTGTGCCATTGATTTCATAAGCGCGCGGCGTCATGCGAGGATCATCCATCACCATGCTCCCTTGCGGCAGAGTCCACGCACATCGCAGTATTGGCACACTGATTCTGGTCCGGTAGCAGGCAACGGCGCATCGTGTGCAATCGCACTCATCGTGTTTGTAATCTGTGCGCTCAAAGTCTGCTGCCAGGTTTCATATTCGGTGGATTCCACTTCCTTGATCTTGTCCTTCGTTGCTTCCAGTGGAATGTACAAGGCAGCGGCCAGCGGTACATCAGAGAGCAAACCGTAGAACGGCAATTGATGGTCTTCGCCCTGCTTGAGTTTGTCGCGCAATGCGGTTTGATTCGTGCTTTTGTAATCCAGCACGATACGCTCGCCGGATGCATTTTCATCCATGCGATCGACACGACCGTGCAAGATGATTTCGCCATCTTCCCAACGCAATACCTTCTCGAATTTTTCTTCACCGAGGACAAAGTGCCAACCCTGCGCTTCGCGTTCGGTTAGCCATTCCAGATAAGCTGGCATCGCTTTTTGCCAACGCGCGTAATAGCCGAGTGCTGCGGCGCTTTTATCGAGCGCTTGCCCAAACACTTGATCAGAAATCTCGCGCAACAATGCCGCTCTATCTACAACTGCATGTTCATGCAATTGCGTATGGAACATGGCCAGGATTTGATGCAGCCAATCACCGTAGTCGCGTTTCTCCGGCATATCAGATAATTCGTCGATACCTGACAAACCCAACATACGCGTAGCGAAGAATTGGTAAGGACAAGCAACCAGACTGTTGTAACCGCTGGCGGAAAGTTTTTTGGGCGAAAGAGAAGATGCACTCGGTGCCGGCATCGTCGCTGGCAACGGTAATAAATGGCGCGGTGCAATCTGCACATTGTGTTCAGCCAATGCCGGCAAACCAGCGCGTGCCAAGCTGAGTTGCAAACGTTCTATCCACGGGCTGACCGGATTCGGCTCGCCATTCTTGTGTGCCTGCCACGACAACACAACACAATCATTGGCAGATAACAATTCCGTTACATCGCGCAATTGCTGGCGCTGACGACTTTCACGCGTCGCCAGTCCAAGTTCACGACGCACGACATTAGCAAAGAACAAGGTTTCTGCTGGCTGCGACGGTAGATGTTCAGCATCTGCACCGACCATCAAGACCGCATCGAAGCTGCGCAAACGTGCGCCGTTCAGCGGCAACATCACGACTCGCTTGTCGCAATTAAGCTGTACGAAGGCAGTCGCTTCCAATTGCAGGTTAATGAATGCGCGCCATTCGGCAAATGAAAACGTATGACCGACCTGTTCGCAATCCTGCGCAATATCCTGCAACAATTGAATCACTTGCGCACCAGCACCATCTTCTTGCAAGGCTGCGCGCATGCCCAGCACATCTAAAGTTTGCTGAATTGCTGCTATCCATTCGTGCAGAGTTTTGGCTTTACTAAATGCTGAAGACTGTTGTGCCAACAAGCGCATCATCTTTTGTGCAGCAGGAATTGCCGTCAAGGCATCACTGACCGCATCCCAACCACCCAACACATTCCCGCGTCGCAAAGCTATCTCGCTTGTCATCACCAAATCGGCTTTGTCTTCTACATTGGCAAAAACAAATGGCGACTTCAAAAAATCCAGCAAGCCTATTGTCTCGGCCCGTGCAGCAACTAGTTCAAGCCAGGATGCCAGCGCCGCTGCTGCACGCGTGGTCGATAATTTCCAGCCGGTTTCATCGGCAACGATTACTTGCGCACGTTCGAGCAAGGCGCGTATGCGTCGTGCGACTACGCGATCTTGCGCAACGATGGCGATATTGGTTTTACCTTGCTGCAGCCAATCGATAATGGTTTGTGCACCGGCCTTGGCTTCTGCTTCCAGATTCTGTGCTGCATATAAATACAAACCTGCCGGCGTCGCCGTCGGTAAGGCAGCGTCTACCGTTTCATCCGTCAACATCTCCGACCATGCGGCAGCGTAAGTACTATTAATATGATGGGCTTGCCAATCCAGTGTCATCGATACGACCGCGCGCTGTTCGCTATATGCATCGAGGAAGGCTTGCTCCATCGCATCCGGCTCGACCGGGCTGATCCAGAACAAGGGCAACTGCGCTTGCTGCACCAATCGCATCATCTGCGCGTAGCGCGTCACGATTGCATCGTTGGCATCGAGCTGACTCTTCCAGATAGTCCACACCAGTTGCGTTTCATCCGATAACAGATTGCGCGCTACCGGTGACAATTGCTCAAGCGCAGCTTGCCAGCGCGTATCGGCCGCATCCGACGACACATTCAGCGCGGGTAACATCGCCTGTGTCAGTTCATCAGAAAGCGCCAACAGAATTTCCGCCAGCGGTAATAAATCCGTATTGCGGCGCGCACTGAATAATTTTTTGAGCCACGCATGCTGACGCAAAGTGGCATACAAGGACATCAAGCGTTCGCTAGGCGCGGTGACTGTCGCACCAGTTTGCGGTGGCAATAACCGTATATATTCAGACAGCGAAGTGATGACTGGCGGAATGAACGCGCCATCGAGTTGCTTGCCCAATGCCGTCTTCAACAACTGTATATGTGCAAAAGTCGATACCACTACACGCACCGACGATAGATCCTTGACCGACGCCTGTTCAGCGCGCGCCAACAAATCGCTTTGCAGCAATGCGCGCGCGGCATCATCCCAAAAGGCAGCGGAAGGTGGAATCAGTACGGCGCTATGCAGCATCAAGGGCTCAGGTGAAAGATGGAAACGGGAAAAGTGCAGCGATGGGCTGGTCAGTTTTGCATTTTATGCGAGGCTTTGTGAAATTTTATGAGCAATGCCCCACTTTTTATAAAATAGGTTATGATTTGTCCAGACCCCGCCTGATTACCTCTGGTTGCACCTTCAAAAAAACTTGAATTACATCGCAATGTCTCCATCTTTATCCAGTAAGCGGAGACGCTGCAGGTAAGCACCGTTAAAGAGTGGTTATTGCCAAGGCGCTGATTTATCCTTTTCTCCTCACATTGAGGCAAACATGAGCGAAAACATCAAACATATTACCGATGCGTCTTTTGATACAGACGTACTGAAATCCGACAAACCTGTTCTGGTCGACTTCTGGGCAGAGTGGTGCGGTCCGTGCAAAATGATTGCACCGATCCTGGAAGATGTTGCCAAGGAATACGCAGGCAAGATCCAGATCACAAAAATGGACGTCGATGCCAATCAGGCAATCCCGGCTAAATTCGGTATTCGCGGCATTCCAACCTTGATTTTGTTCAAGAATGGCGTACCAGCAGCGCAAAAAGTAGGCGCGCTGGCAAAAGGTCAATTGACCGCCTTCATCGACAGCAACATTTAATATAAATAAAAAATTGCAGCGATGCGCCCGCATCGCTGCTTGATTACCAACTTCATCACGTCGTTCCCTCCCCCACCTTTTTATCTCCCTTCCTGGGAAACTCAAACATATGCATTTATCCGAATTAAAGGCGTTACACGTCTCCGCCCTGCTAGAAATGGCAATTGGCCTGGACATCGACAACGCAGCGCGCTTGCGCAAACAAGAACTGATGTTCGCGATTCTCAAGAAACGCGCGAAATCAGGAGAACAAATTTTTGGCGATGGCGCCCTCGAAGTATTGCCTGACGGCTTTGGCTTCCTGCGCTCGCCCGACGCCAGCTACATGGCGTCCACCGACGACATCTATATTTCCCCGTCGCAGATCCGCCGCTTCAACCTGCACACAGGTGACTCGATCGAAGGTGAAGTCCGCACGCCTAAAGATGGCGAACGCTACTTTGCATTGGTCAAGGTCGACAAGGTCAACGGCGAACCGCCGGAAGCATCGAAACACCGCATTCTGTTTGAAAATCTGACGCCGCTGCATCCGAACAAGCCTTTGCTGCTTGAACGTGACATGCGTGGCGAAGAAAACATCACCGGCCGCGTCATCGATTTGATCGCGCCTATCGGTAAAGGCCAACGCGGCTTGCTGGTCGCTTCGCCTAAGTCAGGTAAGTCCGTCATTCTGCAACACATTGCACACGCGATTACCACCAATCATCCTGATGTCGTCATGATCGTGTTGCTGATCGACGAACGTCCAGAAGAAGTGACCGAGATGCAGCGTTCGGTACGCGGCGAAGTCGTTGCTTCCACTTTCGACGAACCAGCTACACGCCACGTGCAAGTTGCCGAAATGGTGCTGGAAAAAGCCAAGCGCCTGGTCGAAATGAAAAAAGACGTCGTGATTCTGCTCGACTCGATCACCCGTCTGGCACGCGCCTACAACACCGTGATCCCGGCATCCGGCAAAGTACTGACCGGTGGTGTCGATGCCAACGCATTGCAACGCCCGAAACGTTTCTTCGGTGCTGCACGTAATGTTGAAGAAGGCGGTTCGCTGACCATCATCGCTACTGCACTGATCGAAACCGGCAGCCGTATGGATGACGTGATCTTTGAAGAATTCAAAGGTACCGGCAATATGGAAGTGCATCTCGAACGCCGCCTGGCCGAGAAACGCGTCTACCCTGCGATCAACCTGAACAAGTCCGGCACACGTCGTGAAGAGTTGCTGATCAAACCAGACCAGCTGCAAAAAATCTGGGTACTGCGCAAATTGCTGTACGGCATGGACGAAATCGAAGCGATGGAGTTCATCCTCGACAAGATGAAGTCGACCAAAAACAACGCCGAATTCTTCGACATGATGCGCCGCGGCAACTCCTGATCATAGAATATTCAGCCATGCACATGGCTGAAATCAAAAAGCCCGTTTTCCTTGCATACGCTGCAAATGAAAACGGGCTTTTTTACTATGTGGCACAACACTCAACCCGGCAGCTTCCAATCCCATCTGACCGCCAACAGACGCAATGCCGAGGTCACGATAATGCTTGAAATCAAGGCCACGGCCGACGACACATTCAGCCACTCCAGCCCCATATAAACCCAGCACCCGATGAATGAACAGGTCGCATAAAGCTGTCCACGCCGGAACACCATAGGGATTTGATTGCACAACACATCGCGCAAGATGCCACCGAAAATCCCGGTCGTCACACCCATCATCACGCAGATAAAAATCGGCATTTGCGCTTCCAGCGCCAAGGAAGTACCGACTGCGCTAAACAAACCCAAACCGAAAGCATCAGCAACAACGATGGTTTTTTCTGCCACGGCCGAACGCAAATGCGGCAGGAATGGCCCTGCAATCAAGGCCAGAATGAAGACAAGAATGGCATATTCCTGATGCTCCACCCAAAACAAGGGGCGTCGATCCAGCAACATATCGCGCAGGGTGCCACCGCCAAATGCTGTAATAAAAGCAACAATAAAGACACCAACCAAGTCCATCTCTTTGCGCCGCGCCTCGACAAAGCCGGAGCAGGCAAATGCGACTATGCCGCATGCCTCAACTACCTGCAGCAGCGTACTCATGCCATTCTGCAAACCAATTGTCACAAAGACTCCTTTAAATGAACTGTTGCGACTGTAGCATTCATCCCGGTAAGCTTGTCGCAAATCCATGATTTTATTGAATTTTCCATGTATAATTCGCGACTCGTTCCAACCTAGGAAAGTGATCGACAATCGGGTCAAGAAGCTGTGCGACCGACGAAGTGACGATTGGCTACCAAAACTATCTAAGGCAAAAAAATGAAAGATGGCATTCACCCAGATTATCGTAACGTCGTGTTCCAAGACATGTCGAACGATTTCAAATTCATTACCCGTTCGACCATTCAAACTCGTGAAACTATCGAATTTGAAGGCGAAAAATACCCACTGGTAAAGATCGAGGTTTCCTCGGAATCGCATCCGTTCTACACCGGCAAACACAAAATCGTTGATACCGCAGGTCGCGTGGATAAATTCCGCAAGAAGTTCGGTACCGTCGGTTCAAAAACATCTGTGGCAGAATAATTTCGTCACAGCGTTTCAAAAAAGGCAGCCACGGCTGCCTTTTTTGTTGCAAGCTCACCGTACGTCTATTCCTGTTGCGACTTGAAAATCAGTCTTTTCACACCATCAATAGAGAATCGCTGCACTGACGCAGAATTTTTACGGCACAATAACGCCGGATCAAATAAAAACAACTTTCTCCTTTCATGAAGCCAGTCCGCCTCCCCGCCTCCGCTACGCTTGCACTCCCGCGCGGGGCGTTGTTCGCACTGTGTTTGTTATATATCCTGCCCGGCCTGCTTGGCCGTGATCCATGGAAGCCGGACGACGCTGCCGGCTTCGGCATCATGTGGACGATGGCACACGGCTCGCTAGTCGATTGGCTGGCGCCCAATATCGCTGGCTTGCCAATGTTCGAAGAAGGCCCACTGGCATTCTGGCTGGGCGCAATCTGCATCAAATTATTCGGCTGGCTGCTAGGCGACCCGATGGCTGCGCGCATTGCGCCGATCTGTTTCTTCCTGCTTGGCTCGCTTGCGGTGTGGTACACCACTTACCTGTTAGGCCGCCGTACTGAGGCACAACCGCACAAACTCGCATTCGGCGGACAACCTGAACCAAAAGACTTCGGCCGCACATTGGCCGATGGTGCGTTGCTGATTTATCTGGGCTGTCTTGGCTTGCTGGTACACAGTCACGGCACAACTTCTGAGGCATTACAGGTATCGCTAGTCGCCTGCGCCTTATACGCCACAACGCGTTTGTTTGAAAAAAACTCTTTACGTCGCACCATCGTTTTAGGTCTGGCCTTAGGGGCATTGGCATTGACGCGCGGCTGGGTTGTCCCACTCGCATTGTGGCTAGGCATCATTACCCTCGCATCCGTACGCGATCGCGCACTGTTACCGCGTTTGATACTCATCGTACTGCCATTGGCCGCTGTCATCACAGGTTCATGGATATGGGCAAATCAATTGGTGCAAGCTAGTAGCGCATCAACTGATGCATGGATGGCGTGGAATTACCGCCAGATCAGCGCGCCATCATGGTCCACCGCACAATATTTCTTCAAGAACGCAGTCTGGTTTGCATGGCCGGCATGGCCTTTCGCCATCTGGGCCGTGTATGCATGGCGCAGACAGCATGCAGCACTGCACATTACGCTGCCACTGACCTTTTTTGCTGCGCTGCTGGTACTCGCCTTCTTGAATTCTCATGCAGAAGAAGCTAGCCTGTTGCCGCTACTGCCTATGCTCGCGATTCTCGCTGCATTCGGTTTGCCAACAATGAAACGCGGTGCCATCAATGCAGTCGACTGGTTCTCGGTCATGATGCTGACCACTTGCGCTGCCTTCATCTGGCTGGGTTGGATTGCAAAACAAACCGGCTGGCCGGCACAACTGGCCAAGAACGCATTCAAGATCGCTCCTGGCTTCAAACCTGAATTCGGCCTATTCGCCTTCCTCATCGCTGCCGCGGCATCGGCAGGCTGGATCTGGATTGTGTACTGGCGCATCTCACGTCGCCCTTCCGTTTTGTGGCGCGCAGTCGTACTGTCTTCGGGCGGGATTATCCTGTGCTGGTTGCTGCTCATGACACTGTGGCTACCATGGGGCAATTACATCAAGAGCTACGTCAGCGTTGCCAAACAAATCGAGATCGCATTACCAACCGTCAAGCGTTGTGTCGCAACGAACGTCGGCCCAGCGCAGCGCGCATCGTTTGCTTATTTCGGAGAAGTCGAGTTTGCTCAGCCTGGCGAGAAAAATTGTGATTATTTGTTGCTGCAAGATAGCCATCGCGGCAACGATGCGGCACAGTTCATCACACGCTCCAACCAGCAATGGCAATTAATCTGGCACGGCCGCCGCCCAGCTGATCGCGACGAACGCTTCCGTCTTTATCAACGTATCTACAATACGCAAACCGAACAGAAGCAATAACGATCCACGACTGCTCGCGGGCAAAGGGGATACTGCTTTAGTAGTGAAAAATGCAAAAAATATGCATTTATCTTCTACAAACAAGCACAATCAGTCTTGCTCAAATCGTCCAAATCGAGCATAATGCTCAGCTTGCGTTGCCGAGATGGCGGAATAGGTAGACGCACGGGACTCAAAATCCCGCGCCGCAAGGCGTGCCGGTTCGATTCCGGCTCTCGGCACCAGTAGGTCATTTCAAGAAGTATCAGGTCGTATCAGAAACCCGCATGTCTCCTGGCATAGCGGGTTTTTTGTTGTCTCAAGCAATTTCACCCGATAACATGGGATACCGTCGAATTAACGGTATTTTTAACGGTACTTTTAAAATCTCGAAAACGAGATACCGTAAAGGGGAGAAAATGGCACTGACAGACACCTTCGTTCGCCAAATCAAACACAGCGGAAAGCCAGCTGGTGAAAAATATACCGATAGTCAAGCGCTTCATCTGCTAGTCAAAGCTGCTGGTAAATATTGGCGCATGGATTACACACATGCCGGAAAACGCAAGACACTCGCTTTAGGTGTATATCCTGCGGTCTCTCTTGCAAAAGCAAGAAATCGCCGAGATGAAGCGCAGAAATTATTAGCGGATGGGATTGATCCAGTTCAAGCCAAATACCTCGACAAGCAGAAAAAACTTATTGAGGCTTCACACACTTTCGAGAAAGTGGCACGCGCTTGGCTGAAAAAATCCTCAGCGGATCGTGCAGCCAGTACCCAACAAAAAGTGACGAACTGGCTTGAGCACGACGTTTTCCCCTATTTAGGCAAGATGCCTATTTCCGAAATTAAACCACGTGACGTATTAGTTACTGTTCAAAAAATGGAAACTCGTGGTGCAATCGACTCTGCCCACCGAGTTAAGCAAATTTGTGGGCAAATCTTTCGTTATGCCGTAGCAGCAGAACTGATAGAACGCGACATAACAGCAGATCTAAAAGGCGCTCTTTCCACCCCAGAAAAAACACATTACGCCGCCATCACTGAGCCCAAAAAGGTCGCGGAGTTAATGCGCTCCATTCATGCTTATGACGGCCATCCATATGCGTGCGCCGCATTGAAATTATCACCATTGGTATTTTTACGCCCTGGAGAATTACGATCAGCGGAGTGGGCGGAAATTGACCTCGACGCCGCAGAGTGGCGAATCCCAGGTAAAAAAATGAAGATGAAAACCGACCACTTAGTACCATTGTCGGATCAAGCGTTGGAAATATTAAGAGCAATGGAGCCTATGACTGGACACGGACAGTATGTTTTCCCCAGCATTCGGACCGGCGAACGATGCATGAGCGAAAACACGATAAACGCCGCGTTGCGCAGTATGGGCTATAGCAAGGAAGTCATGACTGCTCATGGATTTAGGGCGATGGCCCGCACCATCATGGATGAAGTATTGGAAGAGCCGGCGCATTTGATCGAGCATCAACTTGCTCATGCAGTGAAAGATCCAAACGGACGTGCATATAACCGTACAACCCACCTACGTTCACGGCGCGTCATGATGCAGCGTTGGGCGGATTACCTAGACAAGCTTTGCAAGGGCGCAGACGTTTTGCCATTAAGAGCGTGCACCTAGAAATTTTATTTTTTGAAATCGCATTCCTCACTAATTCTACCGACTGATTCATTACCCAACGAAAGGAAAATTATGGAAAACCTTGATCACTGGAACTACGCTGATACTTTTACAGCAATCGAAGCAGCATGTTTAATCAAGGGCATCAACCCTAACGATGATCCAGCTATAGATGAAAAGAGGTTGAAGCCAATTATTGACCGCATGCGAAAAGATTTCGATACCACTTGCTGGACTGTTTTATGCGCTGCTTATGATGGAGAAGCATCTGAGACACTAAGAAAATATAGTGATAAAGGCCTGCTAAGCAATGTGATAGATGAATTGATTTCCGACGTTGCTACTGATAACAACAACATGGATTTGCTTGAATTTTATGCGGCTAAAAGGGCACAAGAAGAAGAACAAGAAAAATTCCCACAAGATTCAGAATATATAGATATTGATTATGAAATGGAGAAATATTTTCCTTTTCATGACCAAAAATTCAGCCGTAGAAGTCTACAAAAATGGATTAAGGAAAGTAATTTTCAGTCCGCATATACATTCGCTAATGAAAATTTCAAATCTGATAAAGGTCTAGAAAAGCCAATTGAAACAAGAGAACGGAATACATTGCTAATCATTATTGCGGCGCTTTGCAAAAAGTCGGGATATGACTACAAAGATCACTCCAAAACTTCTCTGAAAATTTTCAATGATTGCGAATTACTAGGTTGCCCAACAGGTCTTCAGGGAATTTCAAACCATTTAAAAAAAATTCCTGATGCGCTGGAAGCACGATCAAAGTAATTTTTTTTTTGGTAATTACTTATTTTCTTTAGTAACAACCACTTTTGATACGCTGATTAATTGACAGTACCCCTATCGCGCTAAGGCGTATTTTCTAGGGGTATTCAATGTCACACAAAGTAATTCGCATCAGCGAATTGGCAAGCACGCCATCCAAACCAGGTAAATTACCCGTCAGTCCGGCAACGATATGGCGCTGGGTTCGCGAGGGCAAGTTTCCCAAACCATTCAAATTGAGTGATTCTGTAACTGTTTGGAATGCAGCCGAAGTGGATGCATTCATCAGCAAACGTTCCGAGGGTAACTTGGAATGATTTATGCTGAAAATACCAAAATCTGTGTCGAATCAGCAAAACTGCCACAAGCTATACTTACTGAGATTTGGCAAGAACCGACGCCCCTGCCAACTGCGCTTCCACCAGTACAACCATTCAATGCCGATCTATTACCAGTCGCATTGCGCGACTGGGTGATGGATATTTCCTATCGGATGCAATGCCCTCCAGATTTTGCCGCCGTTGGCGCAATCGCTGCACTATCAAGCTTGATTGGTGCACGTGCCGTAGTCCAACCCAAGTCGCAAGATGAATGGCAGGTAGTTCCCAACCTATGGGGTCTGATCATTGGCAGACCGGGCGTCATGAAAAGCCCGGCCTTGAATGAAGCATTGAAACCGCTATGTCAACTACAAACCTCTGAGTTTGAGAAATGGCAGGCCGCCCATGAAAATTGGACAATTGAAGCGAAACTGGTTGAACTTCAATATGCTAGCAATGAAAGTCAAGCCAAAAAACTTGCAAGTACCAATCCGACAGCTGCCCGAGCATTGTTACAAGCAATCGAATTGCAGGATGAGCCTGCCGCACGTCGCTTCATCGTCAACGATGCAACTGTCGAAAAACTGGGTGAGCTATTACAAAGCAATACTTGGGGCATGTTGTCTTATCGGGACGAGCTCTATGGACTGTTGACCAGTATGGACAAGCAGGGCCAAGAAGGGTCTCGTGCTTTCTATCTGCAAAGCTATGACGGAAATCAAAGTTACACGTTCGATCGTATCGGCCGTGGTACGGTGCATATTGATAGGGTATGTCTATCAATGATAGGAGGTATTCAACCTGGTCGCGTTCAAGAGTATGTTCGTAACGCTGTATCTGGAAACGGCGCCGATGATGGGCTGCTACAGCGATTCGGCTTAACTGTATGGCCTGACGTAAGCAGTGAATTTATACACGTTGATCAAGAGAGTAACGCCTCAGCAAAAAAAACCGCGTGGGCCGTTTTTGAACGCCTAGCAGCACTCCAATCCGAAAACGAAAACGAAACAGTGCCGAAAATTTGGCGATTCGACACGGCAGCACAAGCTATGTTTGTAGAATGGCGCGTGCCGTTTGAACTAGAATTAAAAAAGGGCGATTTACACCCAGCTATGGAATCGCATCTAGCAAAATATCGCAAGCTGATACCGGCTTTGGCATTAATATTCGCCTTAATCGACGCGCCAGAGCAAAGTGGCGTGATCACCGAAACGGACCTTCTCAGAGCAATCTCATGGGGTAGTTATCTTCGTAGCCATGCGAATCGGCTTTATTCTGCTGCCACAATCCCAGAAACCGCTGGTGCAGCTACATTACTGAAAAAAATCAAGTCTGGAGATTTGGGATCAGACTTTACACCTAGATTGGTGGCACAAAAAGGTTGGTCTAGCCTCAACACACCCGAAGCAGTACGAAAAGCTGCTGAAGTACTCATCGAGTACGACTGGTTGCGCCGAGAAGTTCAAAAAACTGGCGGCAGGCCCACGAGCCTGTCAGTATTTTTGTGTGGAAAGGTCATGAAATAATAGCGAAAGCGATA
>JAZJXV010000051.1:0-13316 GCA_040390795.1 Pseudomonadota bacterium
ACCGTGCAGACTTAACTTAAACCAACCAGCCTCCACGAAACCCGGGGCGGTTCAGGGTGTCATGATGATATGTGCTTACTTGTACTTGAGTGCCCTGATTCCAACGCGAGTTCCAATGATTGGTATATGCGGCCGCGAGGTCGGGATTGTTCCAGATTACTAAAACGTTTTCACTATTGGATGTGGCGGCTGTTGGACTGTAGTTGTATGAGCCGGTTTGCACGTTCGTGGCATCAGAAATGATGTACTTGTCATGATGCATGGCATAGGTGGATATCGTTCGTGTTGGAATATCGGCCATTAACAGTAAATTCAGTGCCGCAATACTCGACTTCCCTTGATTACGTTTATCGTCAACCAGAACCTTGACATCGACACCTCGTCGCTTCGCTGCAATCAATGCTTTGGCAATTATTGGCGATGTGAATGAATAGGCGGCGACACGCAGAGTGCGTTCAGCGGATGCGATGTTTTTCAACACGAGCTTCTCAGCACCTTGATCTGGTGAAAAAGCGCTTTCGATAATAGGGTGCGAAATAGCATTATTCGCGCCAGTTGCAAATGCTGGCAGGCCGGATAAGGCCGCGAAGAGTACTACAGTTAAGAAGTCACTTCTCATGCAACTTACCTTTCTTTTGACAGCATTGTTAGTTCAAAAATCGTTTCGAAAGTATAACTATTAGTAGCTTGGCTATTAGGTCTTATTCGAACTTTTCTTGAAAAAGAAAAAAGGCGTGAATGACACGCCTTTTTCAAGAACAAGAACTGTACGAAGAGTCGATATTTAGAAGTCGAATACAGTCTTCAACATCACTGTGCGTGGATTGCCAACAGGGACCCAATTGGCATTGGAAGCGCCTGCAAAGTATTCCTTATCGAAGACATTTTTGATGTTCAACTGTACGCGGTAACCTTGCCCTTGATAGGAAACGTTGGCATCAGCAACAGTATAAGACGGGACAACATAGGTAAGACTGGTAGGTGTCTTTGAACCGACATATCGCACACCAAATCCTGCTCCCCAACCTTCAAGCGCACCAGTAAAGCGATAGTTCGCCAGCAAGTTGGCTGTTTTACGCGCTACGTTTGGAAGACGTTGCCCAACGGTTCCAACTTGTCCCGGTGATGCCTCGGTGATAACTGCATCTAAAATGGACAATGCGCCTGATAATTGCCATCCATTCTTGAGATCTGCGGCAATCTCTGCTTCGTATCCTTTGGTTGTTTGCTCGCCGATGGCGATTTTATATAAAGGATTGGCATCGTCAGTCTGAGCTACATTCCGGCGCTTCAAGTCATAGTAAGCAAGACTGGCACTGAGTCGTTTGTCGTCAGACAGAAACTTCACGCCAATCTCCGATTGTTTGCCTTCTTCGGGTTTGATTGGATTTCCGCCGAAAGTGGTATCGGTCTGCGGCAGGAATGAAGTGGCATAGCTGATGTATGGTGCGACATTTTTTGTGGCTTTATACACAAAACCGACATGACCAGTATTCGCACTTTTGTCGGTAGTTGTCGATGAACCGTTTTGCACATTGACTGTTTTTAAGCTGGTGCTATCGTGACGCAGCGACATACTCATACTCAGTCGCTCAGAGAAATCGATGTAGTCACGAACATAAAACCCATTCTGTGCAAGCGTCGTATCAACGATAGATGTGATGCCGCATGCAGTAACAGGCTGACCGAAAACAGGATTATAGATATTCTGTTTAACGATTGTGCACCGTCGGCTATCTTTGTAGAGTTTGTCGTACATTACATCAACGCCAACCATTACATTATGTGTGAGCCCGCCCCAATTGAATGTTTTCGCGATATTCGTGTCGAGGCCGTCAGAGCGTCCAGAAAAATCTTGGCTCAATACATCCCTGTTGAAATCTCCAGCTGCTGTCAAAGCAGTGCGGATGTTGGCAAGTTGTCCCATCATGTCTATTTCTAAATGACGGTAGGTCTGATTAAGCGTCCATCCACTGTCAAAGCGATGAGTTAACGCATAGCCAATAGATTTTTGTTCTGCATCATAGGGAGCAATGGTGTAATCACCAGTAAAAAAGCTGGTTGGCACGGATACGCCATTTTTTACCAATGACGTGGCTGCAACGGGAAGTCCCTGTTGACGTACGTAGTTACGTTGATTGATCGCTGCCAGAATAGTGAAGTCTGTTCTTGCACCGAGATCGAGAGAAATAGACGGCGCGATGTAGCGATTCTTAGACCACACTCCGTCGGTCGGATCATCAGAGTTCATCGCCATACCATTGACGCGGAATGCCGCCTTCCCATTTTCGGAATTCAACGGTCGTCCAAAATCAAAGGTGCCTTGCCGGTATCCATAACTTCCGACTGTAAATCCCACCTGATTAAACGCTTCAGCGCGCGGGCGCTTGCTGATGACGTTGACGGTTCCACCTGGTGTAACTTGTCCAAAGTAAATGGAAGCAGGACCTTTAATCACTTCAATACGTTCTGCTCCATATATTTCCTGGGCCACCCAATTGGATTGCCCAATTCTAAGTCCGTCGAGATACATCGTATCGGCAGCATTTTGTCCGCGGATCATGAAGTCATCCCAGCCACGACGGCCAAGTATGGATGAGGTCACGCCAGCGACAGTTTCAATTGCCTCGTCCAAGGTTGTGGCCTGTCTGGCATCCATGAGTTCGCGCGTCACGACCGAAATCGATTGCGGTGTTTCAAACAGCGGCTTGTCAGATTTGGTGGTTGAAACAGTCTGAGTAGAAAACCCATCCTGATTACTTCCCACTACCTGAATCTGCGGGAGAACAGAATGTTCTGCCTCGGATGGCTGAGCATTGCTCTCCTGAGAATTTGCCGAAGAAATGACGCCAGTAGTAGAAAGAAGGAAAAGTGCGAGCCGAATTGCTGTGACAGATGGGCGAAGCTGCAGGTTAGAAACGTACATTCAAAAGCTCAATTAATTAATAATGATTCTCATTATCGTTTATTTAAGGTTTTGCGGAAAGTAATTTAATGCCATCTGTTGCAGGTACACCGCATGACGGACTACTCGCTGCTGGCTATTGCGCGATGACATCTATTACTGGTGGGAGGGCATAGGGAGATTAGGAGCACGGACACCCAAGGTGCCCGTGTCTGTTTTAGTACTGAGGATTATTGCGTCAAATACTAATTAATTACTTGTATTACAGAATCAATCTTTTTCTCTAGCCAGCATCAGGAACTCATTTCTGAGTCCTAGGTTGGTACGCATTTCACCTAGTAGCGCCGATGTGATGGTTTCTTCACCCGGTGTGCGGATGCCGCGGCTTTCCATGCACATGTGGCGGCAACGAATGACGACGCCGACGGATAAAGGTTGCACGTGTTCCATCAGCGTGTCGGCAATTTGTATGGTCAGACGTTCCTGTACTTGCAAGCGCTTGGCAAAGCAATCGACCAGTCGTGTCAGTTTGGAGAGGCCGACAATTTTGCCGTTCGGTGTGTAGCCGATAGTTGCGGTGCCGAAGAAGGGTGCAAGGTGATGTTCGCAATGACTGTACACAGGAATGCCTCGTACAACGATTAATTCGTTGTACTGCTCAGCACCATCTTCAAAGACCTTGAGGATTTCTGCCGGGTCTTGATCGTAGCCTGAGGTCCAGTGCTTCCATGCTTTCTCTACGCGTTTAGGCGTTTCGAGCAAGCCTTGGCGATCAGGGTTTTCGCCCAGATGGCTTAATAGTCGACGCCAATCGTGTGTTGAAAAGTTCTCGTGTTCGATATCCGTTGTCGTTGTGCTGTGCACCAGTGCCGCTTCATTCGATGGGTGTTCTTCAGGAAAAGGTGTTTTTTTCATTTTATGCATTCAGGCGATGTGTTCGCCGGTATCGGATAGGTAATCATATTGCGGCGCTTTTTTCACATACTAGTTGAAATTGGCAGATCGCATCGTCTCCCGTATTGTCGCGCAGAACGCCGTAACGGTTCTTGCGTTAGATGACGCTCTGAATTGCAGAGGCGAAATAGTTGCTGAAAACGGCGACGGCATACGTTGCGATGCGGTAAGAAAGTGACTGGTTTATACATTGTAAGTCTAGACAAACTGCCTATACTGAATTTGGAGCGGTCAGTAAAGGAGACATCATGAGACACAGACTTTATTACTTCCTTCCAGATGTAAACAGTGCGCATCGCGCACTTGATGACATGTTGCTCAATCGTATTGAGATAAGACATATCAGTTTTATTTCTGGTAGTGCATCCCTTCCACACGATATGCCGGAAGCGAACTTCTTGCTTAAAACAGATGTCTTGCACGGCGCTGCTGCCGGGATGATTATCGGCGCTTTGCTTGGTATGGCATTTGGTGGCTTATTGATTGGGTATTACGATCTGGGGCCGGCAACGGTGCTGGTGACGACGATTATGGGAGTCTTGTTTGGTGGTTGGGCATCGAGTATGGCGGCAGCGGCTATGCCGAATTCTCAGCTAAGAAAATTTTATCCAGAGCTGGAAAAAGGCAAAATTTTGATGATTGCAGATGTTCCTTCTCGTCGCGTAGGCGAGATTGAAAAAATGCTCGCAGAGCGTCATCCAGAGATGCACTTTAGAGGCGAAGAACCACATATTCCGGTTTTCCCTTGATGAGGTTTTGCGAACAGATTCTTTGCAATAAAAATGTGATGGAAAGACTTGGCTGTTGGTGGTGCGGACGTTAAGACGGCCGGTCGCTTATGCGGGGTGTTACCGAGTCCGCAAGTATGACGATCGGTGACTGTTTTCTTTACGGAGGTTGCTATGGAACTTCACATGCATTCGCATCGGTGGGAGCAACGCATGCCAGATTGGACTGTGGCAGCGGTTTCCGGATTTGCCGCAGGTGCGGTTTTGATGGTGCTGGAATTACTTTGGGCGACGATTATTATGGGTGATAGCCCTTGGGCTACATCACACATGGTGGCCGCAATCGTCATGGGACGAGATGTACTGGAATCCACTGACTTCAGCGTGAGCGTGGTGGTGGCAGCACTGATGACACACTATGTATTGGGTATCGTTCTGACCTTGATTCTGGCTGCGATTATTGTGCCATTTCATTTTGATTCAAGCATAGGTATGGTGATGCTGACTGGTGCGGTATTCGGCATAGCGGTTTATTTGTTTAACTTTTACGGTATGGTGCATTTCTTCTCATGGTTTGCCGAGATGCGTGGTTACATCACACTGCTGGCTCATGTCATTTTTGGTGTGGTTGCAGCTACGATGTACTGGAAATTGGAGCAGGCACAAAAGTAAGGCACTTGGTATCGCATGATCAGTTGATCATGTCGCGCTTGTAAAAAAACGGTGGCAGACCAATCGCGGTCTACCACCGTTTTTTTATGTTTGCTTGCTTCAATAGCCGATGGTAAAGCGTTGACGCGTATGCGCAGGTTTTTCCAATTCATCGATAAAGGCGATAGCAAAATCCTTGAACGAAATCCAGCTTCTACCTTTGGCATCGATCAGCAAGTCGTCTTTGCCCAAACGGAATGTGCCGGTGCGTGCTTCTTCGACGAATTCTGCGGATGGTGACAGGAAGGTCCAATCCAGTTCTTTTTCCTTCAACAGTGCATTGAGGAAAACGCCGCCTGCGGTAGCTTCTGCCTTATAGGCTTCTGGAAAGTCTGGTGTCTCGATTACGCGTACGCCAGGTGCGACGAACAGGCTGCCGGCACCACCAACAACCAGCAAACGTTTAACGCCAGCTTTCTTGACCGGATTGATGATGGCATCGGCTGGGATGGTGGAGAAGTGCGCTGCGCTGAATACAGCATCGTGTCCAGCGACGGCTTGTTCCAATGCTGCCGCATCAAGTACGTCTACATTTTTTGTAGTGAGGCCAGGGCGCGCTGCGAGTTTGGATGTGTCACGTGCGATGGCAGTAACAGTGTGGCCACGACGCAGTGCTTCTTCCAATAATTGGCTACCAGCACGACCGGTTGCACCGATGATTGCGATGTTGCTCATGTATTTCTCCTAAAAGGTTGAATGACACTCGTAGCTTAGTTGCTTAAATTGGATATAAAAAGCGTATTATTTGACATAGTTTGTTTCTAAAAACGGTCAAATCATGGATCGCATCACCGCAATGCAAGTGTTTGTCACAGTCGTCGATAGCGGCAGTCAGTCGGCTGCAGCAGATCAACTCGATTTGTCACGCCCGGTCGTGTCGCGTTATCTGGCCGAACTGGAAGAGTGGGCCGGTGCACGTTTGTTGCATAGAACGACGCGCAAGCTTAGTTTGACTGCGGCCGGGGCAGAAATGTTGCCGCGCTGTCGCCAGATGCTGGAATTGGCAACGGATATGAAAACAGTAGTGGCAATACCGGAAGATGCGCCGCAGGGTTTGCTCAGGATTACGGTCAGTAATTCCTTTGGGCAGTCGCATCTGGCAGAAGCGGTGGCGGCGTATGTGCGGCGTTATCCGGGTGTGACGGTCGATATGCTGTTGCTGGATCGTGTGGTCAATCTGGTGGAAGAGCGCATCGATCTGGCGATACGCATCAGCAAGGAACTGGATCCGAATCTGATTGCCCGCAGACTGACTGTCTGCCGTTCGGTAGTGTGCGCGGCACCTGATTATTTGCGCGAACACGGTACACCAATGCAGGCAGAACAATTGGCGCTGCATAACTGCCTGACGCACTCCTATTACGGCAGCGTATGGTTGCTTGAGCGCGACGGTATGCCGGTGAATATCGCAGTAAAAGGCAATATCAGTGCCAATGATGCAACTTCTTTGGTGCAGGCTGCGCTGGCTGGAGCTGGCATCACTATGTTGCCAACGTATTTGGCCGCACCTTTCATTCAATCTGGCCGACTGATTGCGTTATTGCCAGAATATCATCCGCAAGAATTTGGCATATTTGGCGTCTATGCATCACGCAAGCATATGCCGGCAACTTTGCGCACGATGCTGGATTTTCTGGCCGAGCGTTTTACGGATGAGCCAGCTTGGGATAAATCAATCTGACCAGCGGACGAAATAGCGCGCTTTTTTAATCGGGAACCGGTAAGATTTGACATTGCTGCTTCGCAGCATTATTTTCATCTAAGGATGAATTTTTTGCATGTGTGGTGCTAAATGTCGAATGCTATGATCCCGGAGCCAGCAAAACTGGCTCTTATTTGACCGGTATTTATCCTGCACCGGCTGTCGCAAACGTCTGCCAATCCAGCACATGTAGCAATTTAGTATGCGTATTGTCTTTTTATGAGGCACTGCACCATCCGGCATGAGCAGAAGGCGAAATTTTGCTTTCTGTGCTTTCGGCCTGACAATTCTGAATTAACACATTAAATATGAGCTCCATTCCTCTTAGCAGTACCTCCAGCACGCGCGAAAAGCTGGAAGATAGTATTTACGCCAAGGTAACCTTACGGTTGCTGCCTTTCTTGTTCCTTTGTTACGTTGCGGCTTATCTTGATCGCGTCAACGTGGGCTTCGCCAAGCTCAGCATGTTGAACGACTTGCAGTTCAGCGAAACAATTTATGGCTTGGGCGCTGGTATCTTCTTTATCGGTTACTTCCTGTTTGAAGTACCAAGTAACATCATCATGCATAAAGTTGGTGCGCGCCGCTGGATCGCTCGCATCATGATCACATGGTCCATCTTGTCTGCAGCGACCATGTTCGTCACTACGCCGACCATGTTCTACGTGATCCGCTTCCTGTTGGGTGTAGCAGAAGCCGGCTTCTTCCCAGGCATCGTGTTGTACCTGACCTACTGGTTCCCGACTTCGCGTCGCGGCCGCATGAACGCATTGTTCATGATTGGTATTCCTATCGCTGGTGTGGTTGGTGGTCCTTTGTCGGGCTGGATCATGAATGCCTTCGCTGGTGTAAATGGCTGGCACGGCTGGCAATGGCTGTTCCTGTTGGAAGCGATTCCTTCGCTGGCACTCGGCATCATGACTTTGTTCTACCTGCCTAACAGCATTCGTTTGTCTTCCTGGTTGTCGGATAGCGAAAAAGCAATCCTTGAAGAAAACATCGCTAAAGACAATGCTGGCGGTTCCAAAACGCATTCGGTAGCGGGCGTCTTCACCAATCCAAAAGTTTGGTTGATGGCTGCAATCTACTTCTGCTGCATGATGGGTCTGTATGGCATCAGCTTCTACTTGCCAACTTTGGTAAAAGCGTCGGGCGTTAAGGATGCATTGGACGTTGGCTTGTTGACCGCGATTCCATACACCTGCGGCGTCATCGCTACCTTGCTGGTTGCACGCAGCGCCGATCGTACGCGTGAGCGTCGCTGGCACTTTGCGATTGCAAGTGCATTGGGTGGCGTAGGCTTGTTCCTCAGCACCATCTATGGCGACAACGTCGTATTGGCTCTGATGGCATTGTCCTTGGGTACTGCTGGTATGTTGTCGACTATGCCTGTGTTCTGGACCTATCCAAGCGCAATCTTGGGTGGTGCTGCAGCTGCTGCTGGTATCGGCTTGATCAACTCGGTTGGTAACCTGGCTGGTTTCGTCAGCCCAACTATCGTTGGTTGGTTGAAAGACGTTACAGGCAGCACCAACGCTGGTATGTACTTCGTGGCTGGCGCTTTGATACTGGGCGCATGCCTGGCATTGTTGCAACCACGTTCGCTGGTGAACAAGTAAGCATCACTGCTTGTTACTGGTTGAAAAAAGGCCCGCTTATGCGGGCCTTTTTATTGTCTTCGAGATGCGATTCAAATTCTTTGTTGCAGGCTTTCGGCCAAAAGCAGACAGTGGTAATGTTAGATAATTTCTCCAAGTATGCAGATAGTGACACCGCCCCATCATTTAAGACGTAGAGCATCTAACACTAGTGAAAAAGCTGGAGACGGTTGCTTTCGGCTAGGGTAGTAAAGGTAATATCCATCGAAAGGTGCGCACCAGTCATCTAGCACACGTTGCAACTTTCCATCGTCGATATGCGGCGCGAACTCAACATCGGGCAAAAAAGCAATACCCAATCCCGCCAATGCTGCTCGCACGATGTGCGGTGAACTGTTGCAGGTCAACTGACCGTCCACCCGTACGTTCAATTTCTGGCCATCCTTCTCAAATTCCCAAACGTACAATCCACCATGTGTCGGGAAGCGCATATTGATACAAACGTGGTCTGTCAGGTCGCGAGGATGCGCAGGGGTGCCGTGTTTATTAATGTAATCAGGGGTAGCGACTGCAGCCATGCGCATTTGGCCGCCGATAGGAACGGCAATCATATCTTTGTCGATGGTGTCGCCTAACCGAACCCCAGCATCGAAGCGCTCTGCAACGATGTCGCAAAATCCATAATTCACATTGAATTCGACATGGATATCGGGATAGGTAAGTAGCAGCGGTGTCAGTCTTGGCAACAACGTGGTTTCAATCACATTGTCGCCGCAAGTGATGCGTACCGTGCCAGCGGGCTTTCCTTGCATCTCAGTGAGTTCATTAAGCTGTGCCTCAATCTCATCGAAGTTATGTCCGATTGATTTCAAGAGCTTGTCGCCCGCAGCAGTGGGGGAAACGCTGCGCGTAGTTCGCGTTAAAAGGCGAATGTTCAATGATGCTTCCAGGCCACTGACTGATTGACTGAGAGCTGACTGCGATACACCCAATTGCGCAGCAGCGCGAGTGAAGCTGCCTTCACGTGCCACGGTGATAAATGCCATCAAATCGTTGAGGTTTCGCTTTGCCATATCCGCAGTGTAATCCAAGTCATTGATAAGTATTTCTTATAACTGTAATCACAATTCATTAGCTAGTCAATGTTGTTAGAAGCGGTAACAATGGATGCATGAAAACGCTTACCCGCTCTCTATCCAGATTGTTGGCGCTTAACTTAGCAATCTTAGGAGTCATTCTGTTCATGCCAGTGCAGTCGCCAGCGTATGCGGCGTCAGCACAACCAAACGTCGGGAGTCGAACGATGATGATACGTATCGAAATAAATGGAGAAGTAGCGACTGCTACTTTAGAGAATTCTGTAGCAGCCCGTGACTTCGCGTCCATGCTTCCAATGGAAATGACGCTCGAAAACTATGCCGACATCGAACGTATTTTCTATCTGCCACGCAAGCTGGATACGACAGACGCCCCCGCTGGCATGAAGCCGAAAAGGGGAGATATCAACTATTACGCCCCGTGGGGAAATTTAGCAATTTTTCTAGGTGAGGCTGCTTATGCGCGCGGCCTTGTCAAGCTTGGAACAATTGACTCCGGGCTTTCTGCGCTAGAGAGAAAAGCTCCATACAAAGTGCGCATAGTTCGTATCGACCGCTGACCAGTCAGCTAGGTCTTTCTTATCCATCAGATACTAAGGAATAGACGTATGAATGCATCTCAAGACACCAGCCTTATAAATACTCACGAACAAGCGCCCAGTCGCCGTCGCTTTCTGCAAACTGCAGGAACTGCCGCCGCAGCACTGCCATTCGGATTAACTACCCAAGCACACGCCCAGCAGGCAGGCACAAAGCAAAACGATGGGCAATCTTACAAAATGAGAACCCGCAAACTAGGTGCGTTAGAAGTCTCAGAACTTGGTTTTGGCTGCATGAGTAATAGCTCGGGTCATTACGGACCAGGCGTAGACCGTGCCACAAGTATTCGAATTATCCGCGATGCTTACGAGCGCGGTATCACGTTCTTTGACACGGCAGAAGTGTATGGCCCGTATGTGAATGAAGAGCTGGTCGCAGAAGCATTGGGTTCGGTGCGAAATCATGTGGCTATTGCTACCAAGTTTGGTTTCAAAATCGATGGCACGAATGGCTTGGACAGTCGCCCGGAACGAATTCGCCGCGTGGTCGAAGAATCGCTCAAACGTTTAAAGACCGACCGTATCGACCTGTACTACCAGCATCGCGTCGATTTGACTGTGCCGATTGAAGATGTAGCCGGAACTATCAAGGACCTCATTAAAGAAGGCAAAGTTTTGCACTTCGGTTTGTCAGAGGCTAGCGCCCGTACTATTCGCCGCGCACACGCTGTACAACCTGTGGCCGCTATCCAGTCAGAGTATTCGATTATGGAACGCAGTGTAGAGCGCAACGGTGTGTTGCAAGCATGTCAGGACCTAGGCATTGGCTTTGTTCCATGGGGACCACTCGGTCAAGGCTTCCTACCAGGCAAACTCCCCCTCGATTCGCAAGCCAAGTTCGATGCAAAGACTGACTTGCGCAAGACTTTCCCGCGATTTAGTCGTGACGTGATGAAAGACAACCAACCTCTCCTCGATTTCTTGAAAGCTTTCGGAGAAAAGAAAGGCGCAACGCGTGCACAAATCGCGCTTGCTTGGCTGGCAGCGCAGAAGCCCTGGATTGTTTCCATCCCTGGTACGACTAAGCTCGACCATGCCCGCGAAAATCTCAGTTCCATCAACATCAATCTCACACAGGAAGACTTACGCGAGATTGAAGCGGCCTTGGCAAAAATTACTGTCCACGGCGGCCGTATGGATGCCAAGCAGATGGACCAAATCGGCAAAGATTGAACCGTCACTCTAATAACTACTCATCAATAATGAACTCAGAGATTAAAACCGTAAATACGCTGGATGAACTTGAACTCATGGCAGCTCCGACGCTAGCGCCAGCATACTGGGGCGGAGTGTTTGCAATGACCTTGTGTGTATTTGCGCTGATTGCCTCTGAATTCATGCCTGTGAGCTTGCTTACTCCTATAGCTGCCGACTTACATGTGAGTGAGGGATTAGCTGGACAAGGTATTGCCATCTCAGGTGCGTTCGCTGTTTTGATCAGCTTGTTCATATCAAGAATCGCAGGCAATCTCAATCGTAAAACACTGTTGCTGGCATTAACCGGATTGATGGCGCTCTCGGGATTGGTCATCGCACTGGCACCGAACTACACCATCTACATGGTGGGGCGCGCGTTGATTGGCGTCGTTGTGGGCGGATTCTGGTCGCTATCTGCGGCAACGGCTATGCGGCTCGTGCCTGCTTCGAAAGTGCCTCGCGCGCTCGCTATCTTTAATGGCGGCAATGCACTCGCTACCGTAATCGCAGCTCCCTTGGGTAGCTATCTCGGTGCGGTCATTGGCTGGCGTGGTGCTTTCTTTTGCTTGATACCGGTCGCCGTCATCGCTTTTGTGTGGCAATACTTTGGACTACCTTCAATGACATCCCAGCGACGACAGCATGACTCTAGCAATGTTCTTTCTCTGCTCAAAAACCGATTCGTGGCGACAGGCATGTTGGCCGTTGGTTTGTTTTTTATGGGTCAATTTGCCTTGTTCACCTACCTGCGACCATTTCTGGAAACAGTCACAAAGGTGAATGTCTCAAGTCTGTCACTGATTTTGCTTCTGATGGGATTGGGAGGCTTGGTTGGAACGATGATTATCGGCACGTTCCTCAAAATGGGCTTCTATCGCACGCTCATTTTTATCCCCATCATGATGGCAGTCATAGCTGTGGCATTAATAATGGTCGGTGATATCGAGCCTGCTGCTGCAGCCTTGTTGGGATTTTGGGGATTGATTGCGACTGCAGCACCGGTAGGTTGGTGGAGCTGGGTGGCCAAGTCGATGCCAGAAAGTGCTGAAGCCGGTGGTGGGTTGATGGTGGCGGTCGTCCAACTGTCAATTGCCCTTGGTTCCACTATGGGTGGGGTGATGTTCGATTCAATTGGCTATCAAGCAACGATTATTTTCAGTGCGCTTGTGCTGATACTTGCTGCGTGGATGACTTTGCAAACTAGTAGGCAAGCCGTCCATTTTCTTGCTCAATAACCATCACCATACATTTCAAGAGTAGGCAATTTTTCAAAAGTACCGACTCCACTCAATGTCTGCTTTAGGGCGATAGCAGACGTGCTTGGACAGCGAAATGATGCTTAATAAAATCCCTTACGCGGGTTTTTTATCTGTCGCATTCGTTGCGTATATGCGTTGAAAATACTATCAGCTAGCACTGTTGTTCTATCACTAAGATGCAAGCAAAGACGCCGCAGCAATCTGCTGATCCTGGGTCAAATCCTGGTCACGCATCGTTTTTTCTAATTGACCATAAGCTGAGGTAAGTGCGCCGCTCAACGAGCTGATCGTAGCTTGCACTTGAAGTAATTGTTTCTGCTTTTCTTCTGGGCTCAGTTTTTGATTCGCCATGATGGCATTCAACTTTTGCTGTTGTTCTTGTATTTGTTCTTTAAGCTGTCGAATTCGCTTGAGCAGATCTTTAATCGTGTCAGGAAGATTGCTGCTATCGATGTCTTGATTTTTTGTAGCCGCTTTTCCCTTTGCAGAGAGTATCTGTCCTAAGTCGGATTGGCCTGTCCCCAAACTGAAAGACACCGCATTAAGCTAACTGAGCTTGCTGTTCA
>JAZJXV010000052.1:0-11630 GCA_040390795.1 Pseudomonadota bacterium
TTCGTTCTGTTTTAGACATTATCAATTGTCTAGTAGAACGGGTGAAGTCCAGTACGTTGCTTTTCCGCGAGTACCCAGCAGCGTATTCATGATCTACTGACAGAGATTAGCAGCGGCATTGCGCAATCCAACGGTGCAAGCGCAACGGTGTCTTACCGTTATGCCTATCCAGCGACGATTAACTCTCATAACGAGACCGATATCGCCATTCGTGCTGCGAGCGCGGTGGTTGGAAAAGATAAAGTCGAGTGGGATTGTGTACCGTCGATGGCGTCGGAAGACTTTTCCTTTATGCTCAACAGCAAGCCAGGTGCTTACATATGGATGGGTGTCGATCGCGACGAAACGATTCCTTTGCACAACCCTCACTATGATTTCAACGACGAGACTATCGAACTCGGGGCATCGTTTTGGATCGAACTGGTGCGCGATACGATGGGCACTAGTGTCACGACCGCCGATGCAAGCGTAACAGCTGCAGTTGCCGCGTAATTACTGCACTTGAGAAGGAAACAGCATGGCAATCAGCGTATTCGAACTGTTCAAGATAGGCATAGGTCCCTCCAGCTCCCATACGGTGGGGCCTATGCGGGCCGCAGCCACCTTTGCCAACGGTTTGAAAGAGAACGGCCTGCTGGATTCCACGCACAGTATTAAGGCCGAGTTGTTTGGTTCACTGGGTGCGACCGGAAAAGGTCATGGTAGTGACAAGGCGGTGCTGCTCGGACTGCTGGGCGAAGCTCCCGATCTAGTCGATATTGATACGATAGCGGCCAAGCTTGCCCAGATCAGGAGCAGCGCCAGTATCAAGCTGCTGGGGGAGCGAGAAGTCGCTTTCATTGAAAAGGAACACTTGCTGTTTTACCGGCGGCGCATATTGCCGTATCACACCAACGGCATGTGTTTCACTGCCTACGATGCGAATCAGGCTGAGCTTGTCAGCAAAGTGTATTACTCGATCGGTGGCGGCTTTGTAGTCAATGAAAATGCTGCCGCAGAAGACCGTCTCGTACCCGATAGCACGAATCAGCCTTATCCATTTAACAGTGGTGCAGATCTGTTGAGGCTTTGCGCAGCCAACAAAATCTCGATCAGCCAACTGATGATGGAGAACGAAAAAGTTTGGCGTTCCGAAGAAGAAATTCGCAGCGGCCTGCTAAAAATCTGGCAGGTGATGCAGGATTGCGTCACGCGCGGTTGCGAGCAGGAAGGTACCTTGCCTGGGCCCATGCAGGTTCGACGTCGTGCAGCTGCTTTGCATCAGAGGCTGCTGACGCAGTCGGAAAGTGGCTTGAGTGATCCTCTGACCACGCTCGATTGGGTCAATCTATACGCACTTGCAGTAAATGAAGAAAACGCCACGGGTGGCCGTGTCGTCACCGCGCCGACCAACGGAGCGGCTGGCATTATTCCTGCGGTGCTGCACTACTACCATCGTTTTGTGCCGGGAGCGAACGAGGATGGCATCGTACGATTTTTGCTGACAGCAGCAGCGATCGGTATTCTGTACAAAGAGAACGCTTCGATTTCCGGGGCAGAAGTCGGGTGCCAGGGAGAAGTTGGGGTGGCATGTTCGATGGCTGCAGGAGGACTGGCTGAAGTAATGGGCGGCACACCGGAGCAAGTTGAAAACGCAGCTGAAATTGGTATGGAGCACAACCTCGGCCTGACCTGCGATCCGATTGGAGGACTTGTGCAAGTGCCCTGCATTGAGCGTAACGCAATGGGATCGGTCAAAGCCATCAATGCGGTGCGCATGTCCTTGCACGGTGACGGGCGCCATTTTGTGTCGCTTGATAATGTGATTAAAACGATGCGCGAGACCGGCGCAGACATGAAAACGAAGTACAAGGAAACCTCACGTGGCGGCCTTGCGGTCAATGTTATCGAATGCTGAAGGGATTTTTTGAATAGCCGCTTATGTGAACTGCTGCTTTAATCTGCCTGTGCTGAATGTATCAATAAAAATGCGAAGCTCTCTCTGAGGCTTCGCATTTTTTGTTTGGGCCGTCAAAAATCATCTCTCGGTTCGCGGCTCATCATGAGCCGCCCGCATGTATCTTGGGCTTGCTCGATCAGAGCTTGGCTTATCGCCAAGAACTGTCCGTGTTTTTCAAATACTGATTTCGACAATGAGTTGTTCGTTGTTGAACAAGATCGCATCACTCTTCTCTCCTAGTATCGCTAAATCAAATCAGGGGCTGACATTCTGGTTTGTTTAGTCGTGTGTTCAAGCACGTAGATATAAAAATATCGAGGAGAGACAATGAAGAAAGTTGCGCAATTTACTTTAAAGAGAGAGTGTTCAATAAAGTTGGTAAAGCATGCTGCCATAGGTAGCGTACTAGGCTTGGCCGCATCGGTATTTCCCATGAGTGCTTTTGCACAGACTTCTGTGCAGGTAGGCGGCACGATCGATGTCTATGCCGGGGCCACCAAGAATAGTGGTGATGCGCGGAGCACATCAGGCGTGAACAGCAGCGGCATGGAAACCTCATGGTGGGGTGTCAAGGGGACGGAGGAGTTGGGTGGTGGCTTGCGGGCGCATTTTGCGCTGACCGGTTTCTTGCGGCCTGACGTCGGTGCTCTGGGACGCTTTAATTCTGACTCAGCGTTCGCGCGGGATGCCAACGTGGGGCTTTCCGGTTCATTTGGGCGTGTGTCTCTGGGACGCGATGTGGCACCCAACTTTATTCCTACTTTGAGCTTCAGTCCATTCGGCGGCTCATTCGCATTCTCTCCACTTGAACTGCATACACAGACGCCCTCGGGCCGCTATCGTGGTCAGGCCTGGTCACCAACCGTGTCCGGCGATACGGGTTGGAGTAACCAGATCATGTACGCCACACCGAAACTCGGCGGATTTACCACCAGCCTGTTCTTTCAATTTGGCGAGCAGGCAGGGAATTCGGGCAAGAACAACTACGGCGCGAATACGATGTATGAGAGTGGGCCGCTTTCTTTCGGTGCCTACTTTCAATCTGTAAAGGTTAACAATCCGCTCGATCCCGTCACCAATGGAGCTTCCCAGGTTTTCACGTTTACTCCGTACAACCAGGTGACTGGAGCGACCCATACTCTGGCGGCATCCAAGAATGACACCTGGTTTGTTGGCGGTGCTTATGATCTGCAATTCATGAAGCTCTTTGGAACACTGAACTATGGGACGACCCGCTTGATTGGGGCGGCGGACGACAGCCAATATGATCTGAAATCGAATACGGTACAACTGGGTACCAGCGTGCCTATGAGTAAAGGTTCGGTGTTGTTCTCCTGGGCACGCACCAATGTGAAGGCCGATGGTAATTTCAGTGCTGTGTTGGGTAACTCAGGTGTAAAGTCGTCGATCATCCGCAATACAGCTTCATTGGGATATGACTACTTTTTCTCCAAACGTACTGATGTGTATAGCGTTGTCAGTTACGACAAGCTGACAGAGCAATCCAGTGGCATCAGTTTTGGCGTGGGCATACGTCAGCGCTTCTAATGTAGTCATCAGGGCAGTTCACATATTCTGCCCTGATGAAGCAATGTCTGGTTTCAGTATGTCTGCAAACATTTGACGGAGCGCGTACTGAACTCTGCGCGCGATGTTGCTAATGTTGTTTGATTGTCTTCGTTCGATAGCATTTTGCATCGACATCAACTTAATTCCCGTAAAATCTCACCTAACGACACTTGGCGACGATTGCTTGCTTTTTGCAAAGACTTCTAAGGAGCCTATGTGGGCTCCGTTTTTCATTGCGGAACGATTGTTGCGCGCAGGCAAATCACACTTGCCTAAGTTTTTCTATCATCGCCATGATCGCTAGCGTATCGACGCTGATGCGCTGTAGCGCAAGAGATCATCGCTTGCATGATGCTGTTTCCTGAATAAGATCAAATAATGAATACGCCTTTCTTTAAAAATGCGCTGGTGCTGGGTTTGCTGTCCGCCATCGGTCCTTTCGCCATTGATATGTATTTGCCTGCTTTGCCATCGATAGGGCAAACCTTGGGTGCATCCACGAGTGGCGTGCAGGCAAGTCTGATGGCGTTTTTCATCTCGCTTGGTATTGGTCAGATCATCTATGGTCCGATCTCGGACATGATGGGGCGCAAGCTGCCGCTTTATTTTGGTTTGATACTTTTTGCTGTTTGCAGTGTCGGTTGTGCGCTCGCACCGGACATTCAAACCTTGATTGTTTTGCGCTTCCTGCAAGGATTGGGTGCGAGTGCGGGCATGGTGATTCCGCGCGCGGTAGTGCGTGATTTGCATACAGGTCATGATGCCGCACGATTAATGTCGCTGTTGATGCTGGTGTTCAGTGTGTCGCCTATTCTTGCACCGCTCGCCGGTAGTTTTTTGATTGAATGGGCTGGTTGGCGCAGTGTGTTTTGGGCAGTGACGGTGGCTGCCGTGATGGCTTTGGTATTGCTCGCGACCAGTCAAGAAGAGACACGCCCACCTGAACAGCGCGTGGATAGCAGTGTGCGCAGCGCGCTTCAGGGTTATGGCTTGTTATTGCGTGATCGTCACTTCTTGGGTTTGGTATTCATCGGTGCTTTTGGCATTTCCAGCTTCTTTGCTTATCTGGCCAATTCATCGTTTGTGCTGATTGATCACTATGGTCTGACGCCACGGCAATACAGCATTGCCTTTGCTGCCAATGCGGCTGCCTTTATCGGCGTGTCGCAATTTACCGGACGCTTAAGTGCGCGTTTTGGTTTGGTGCCGGTGGTAAAAGTGGCGGTAGTCGGTTATGCGTTAGTGATGAGCTTGCTACTTGCAATCAATCTGATAGGCATAGATCGTTTGGATGTGATGCTAGTGATGTTGTTTGTCGGCTATGGCTTCCTGGGCTTGGTGGTGCCAACGACATCGGTGCTTGCGTTGGAAGAGCACGGTGCCATCGCTGGTACGGCTTCGGCGTTGATGGGCACGCTGCAATTCGTGACTGGTGCTTTGGTTATGGCCTTCGTGGGCTTATTTGTAGACGGTAGCGCAAGGCCGATGGTGGTGGGTATCGCAGTTTGCTCACTGGTAGCCTTGGCAATGTCGTGGATAACGTTGAGTAAGGCGAGATTGCACAGCAATAAATAAGTGCCCACATGTTTGTTACCGCACAGATTAAATCAGGTATATCGATGCAAAATTGCCATGGGCTAGTAATCCGTGCATGATTCTTTATCCGGTATCCAAACAAGACGCTTCAGTCTTCCTATAAGAACAATTTAAAAAGAGAACTCTTGATGGCAATATCCTTATTTCAACGCAATAAAGTCACTCGCAAAATCGCGCTGTCGGTTTTTGCATTGTCTACCGCCGTGACGGCGCATGCGCAGACGGCATCCAGTCCATTCAGTGATTTGATTACAGAGCCTGGTGGTGCTGGACTGGGCGCTGTCATGCGCATGGAAAAATCCCCTTATATCGGTGGTGGTGTGCGACGAGACTTGCTGCCGCTTTATCTATATGAGGGCGAACATGTTTCTGTGCAGGCGAATCGTATCGGTATCAAATACGTGCCGGATGCAGAACAACGCTTTGATGTTTTCTTTCGCCGACGTCTGGAAGGATTTCCGGAAGATGGAAAAATTCCTGTCTTGAATGGGATGGCGGCGCGTAGCACCGGTGTTGATCTGGGATTTACTTATCGTTATCAACAACCGTGGGGCACGCTCTATGCGTCTCTCTTGCATGATGTCAGTGGCACTTCGAATGGTAATGAGCTTGAACTTGAATATGCCTATGATTGGCGTTCGGGTCGGTTGACTTTGCGTCCCAGCGTGGGCATTTCCATGCGCGACTCCAAGCTCAATAACTATTACTACGGTGTGCTACCTAGTGAAGCGACTGCAAGCAGACCCGCTTATAAGTCGGGTGCCGGCACCAATGTTTCACTGAATTTGTATAGCTCTTACGATATGACCGAACGCTGGCGCTTGTTGGCAGGTGTGTCGCTTACATCCTTAAGCAGCGATATAAAAGATAGCCCAATTGTGCGCAAAGGCTTGCAACCATCGTTCTTCATCGGTGCTGCTTACGATTTTGGTAGCTACAAGAAATTGTGGGCAGATGAAAAAACGCCGACGTATGTACGTGTCCTGTATGGCAGAGCTGGCGCTGATAGCTGCCACTTGGCGAAAATCCTGACCTTCAAATGTGCCGATCTGGATAAGACGAATCCAACCAGCATCATGGGTGTGCACATTGGTAAACCGTTTATCGAGAAGCTCAATGGCTGGCCGCTTGATTTTGTCGGTTATGCCGGTGTGGTGTATCACGACGATAGAAACTTGCAGGCCAACGGCGTGCAGGTCGATCTGTTCATGAAGGCGTATTACTACGGCTTACCATGGAACGATAGAGTCAAGACGCGTCTTGGTTGGGGCTTGGGTGCATCATTCGCCAACCGCGTACCTTACACCGAAGCGAGTAGTCAGGCTGCGCGTGATCGGCCTACCTCGCGCTTGTTGAATTATCTGGATCCGACGATAGACGTGAGTCTGGGTGATTTGATAGGTTCGCGAGCATTGAAGGATGCGTATGTTGGTGTCGGTGTATCGCACCGTTCAGGCATCTTCGGTTCATCCCGTTTGCTTGGTAGCGTCAATGGTGGTTCGAATTACCTCTACACTTATTTTGAAATGAAAATCTAATCACAGAGTCCGTTGCATGATTTTCGTGTAACGGACTTTTGTTCTACAGTGTTGAGAGCAGGGCTTATCGCCTGGATTTTCAATGCTTCTTAATGCGCCCATGTGCGCATCTATGTGAGTCTCGATAGTTATTCGCCTTTATCACTCGGCGTTTGCATCTCCTTCAAATATCTCCTCCGTTCTATCCCTCTTCTACTAGTACCTGGTTAGTCACTGCCGTGATTTCTTCAGCACGTGTTGCGGGAAATCTGGCGTGATGTGCTTCAACACGTCATGCATAGCTGTCAGATTTTTGAATGAAACGGCTACAAAAAAATAAGTACCAATTACAGGTGACAGTTCTCTTCCAAAGAAAGTTCACGACAGCATAAATCTTGAAATACAGAACATTTTGTTCCGAACGTTACGTTACAAGTAACACGGAACACGCTATTTCAGCCCCTAAGAATAGCGATGACATTCCTCTAATTTTCAATTCAAGTATTTGATTTTTAAATGGTTTTTTAAAAACAAAAGAAATGTAAAACGCGTTTTCCCGATTGGCATGCAATTTGCGACTTGGAAAGTACGGGTCTTCATATTTGAATTAAAACGAGGGGAACGAGGATGAACAACTTACAGAAAACAATGATGAGCACCGCGCTCCTTTCAGCCATTGTGTTGATGAGCGGTTGCAGCACCACTAAAACGGTTGGTAGCGGCTCTGCCAGTTCAGGCGATAACAGCACACCAGCCAAGGTAACAACAACAGGTGTCATCGTCGATAAGACCGGCAATCTGGTTTCGGCGGTCGGTGGCGCAGTATCTGGCGTCGGTACAACAGTTGGAAACTTGAATCTGCCAATTGTTCCTAAACAAACGCAAACAGATTTGGGCAAGGTGGTTGTTGACGGCGGTGGCATCGTTACCGTACTCGGCAATGGCATCAGCAGTGGCCTGGGTCAGATGGGGTTGATCGACAATCCAGTCGGTGTGACGTTGGCCAATACCGGCAATGTCGTTGATCAAACCGGGGTGACTGTGCGTAGCGCAGGGAACCTGGTCACCAACTTAGGTAGCGGTGAACTATCGGTGCTGGCACCAGTGACAACACCTGTAGGTGGCTTGGTCACCAACGTCGGTCAGACTGTTTCCAACATCTCTGTGCCGTTGACAACCTTGCTTGCTACCGGTCCTGTCGAAAGAATTACACAGACGCTCAGCCATACCATCGTTCCACTCACCAACAACGTCACGACCTTGACGCAAGCTGTCGGTAAAACGACCGGTCTAGGCGTACCAGTCAATAACATCGTCGGCACTGTGGGCGACAACGTTCTCGGTAATGTTGGCGGCACTCTGACAAAAAGCGGCGTACCTGTCGTGAACAATCTGGGCGGTGTAGTCGTTGCACTCGGTAATGTGGTGACATCGACTGGCATTCTGGTTCACGAAAAAGATTCACAATCGCTTGGATTGGGCATCTTGTTCACGAATCTGGGCAATCTTGCCAACCCTTCCAATGTCTCTGGAAGTGGTGACTTGCTCGCTTTGTTGTCGCCTATCGTGAATCCACTGTTCGGTGGTGGCTTGGGTGGTATCGGCGGAATAGGTGGCACGACTAATATCCTGTCGCCAGTCATCGCGATCGTGAATCCATTGTTGGGTGGCGGTTTGGGCGGTATCGGTGGAATTGGCGGTACGACCAACATCCTCGCTCCAGTCTTCAACATCGTCGATCCATTGCTTGGTGGCTTGGGTGGTACAGGTGGTACGACCAACATCTTGTCGCCAGTCTTCACCGTTGTTAATCCATTGCTTGGCGGTTTGGGTGGCATAGGTGGCGGTACAGGCGGTACGACCAATATCTTGACACCAGTAGTGGCCATCCTGGATCCGTTATTGGGTGGCAGCTTGGGTGGCACGCCAGGTAGCGGCAATGTCGGCAATCTGTTGACACCGATCACAGGCTTGCTCAATCCATTGCTCGGTGGTGGCTTGGCTGGAGGCGCAGGCACAACAGACTTGTTGTCACCAGTGACCAACATCATCAACCCATTGCTTGGAGGTGGTCTGGCCGGTGGCAGCGGTACAGGTAATTTGTTGGCACCAGTTACAGGTTTGCTTAATCCATTGCTCGGTGGTGGTTTAGCTGGCGGCACAGGTACAACGAACTTGTTGACACCAGTGACGAACATCATCAATCCATTGCTTGGCGGCGGTTTGGCTAGCGGTGCCGGTACGACAAACTTGTTGTCGCCAGTCACCAATATCCTCAACCCTATCGTTGCTCCATTAATCGCTGGTAATACGGCTAGCGGTAATAGTGGAAGCACTAATGGCACTAACAATGTTCTGTCACCTGTGACCAATACCGTTAGCGCTTTGGTGAACGGATTGCTCGGTAAAAAATAAGAGCGTCATTCTTTCCATCAGCAAAATCCCGATCTTAACGGTCGGGATTTTGTACGAATGGAAGAGCAGTTGATGACACGTAGTACCGAAGAGATTTTCGAGCAATGGCAATAGTAGAAGTTAAATTGTCAGCAAATGTCTTCTACATGAGTGCGTACCAGACTGACAAACAGTGCACTAAGAACAAAGATGTCAATAATGCATGTCGGTTTTAGGAAAGTATGAATTCCCAGAAATGCAATTTTCACAAGCGTAAACAAAGCTTGTCCAAGTTGTCAGCTTCGAATTCTAAATTGTTGATTCTTAGAAACATTGTTTGTCGTTTTTATCCAAAAATACCGCATTTATGGGATGTTCAGACTGATCGGACAAGCTCATTCTTTGAGGCAACTTCACTTGATTAACAATCTGCACGTCTTTTATTGACATTGCTCGAAAGTCACTTGTTTAAAGTGCAAGGCCGTCAGTAAGCACTTACAAAAGATGTCAGCATAAATTGGTAATTTGACTCTTGCCAAAAATCAACTAGGGTTAAAGCCCCATACGCACTTTGTGCATAAGGCGCTGTGACATCGGGATATGTAGTACTGGAAGGAAGCATGTAAGCAACATGCTGACACAAGGGACTGTATGCAAAGATTCATAGAAAGAGTGGTTGCAGTCTGTCTGACGAGTGCGCTGGGGCAATTGGCTTTGATGCCATGTGCCAGTGCCGCGGATGCACGCAGCCCGGGCCTGGGTAATCCTCTTGATAGCCTGCCTAAACTCGAACAGAGTCCGGCACAGCCCGTCAGCGTTGATATTCAACCGCAAGCGCAAGATCCTGCGATGCAACGTCTGCTCGCCAGCCGCATCGTGCCATCGCGCTTCCAGATCGCTGGCGTAGAAACACTTCCCTTTGAACTTGTTGCAGCCGAATTTGCTCCACTCACAAATCGCGAAGTGACCGTTGCCGAGTTGCTGCAAGCGGCGCAAAGAGTCACGCAGCTTTATCAGAATGCGGGCTATCCGCTCTCATTCGCTTTTGTTCCCGCCCAAGACTTCAAAAACAATATTGTCGTCATCAATGTGGTGGAAGGTTATGTCAGCACGGTCAAGATCGAAGGCAATCCCGGCGCATCAGAAGAACGTCTGAAAGAGATTGCTGAACAACTCAAGGAAGATCGTCCACTCCGTCGCGCAACTTTCGAGCGCATCACTGGTGTACTCGGTTTGCAACCTGGTATGAGCATCAAGGCGACAGTGAGTCCCCCTGTGAATACAGATGGCGCGGCTGAAATGATATTGAACGTGAGTCGTAAACCGATCACGACTGCATTCAGTCTGGACACCGCAACCTCGCATCTGCGCGGCATATTCAGTGCAACGACTAACGGATTGACGCCATTGGGTGAACAACTCACTGTGAGCGCACTCGCACCACCAGGGCCATTACATGAAAAATATGTAGGCGTGAACTATACGCAACCGATACGCCATCAAGGCATGTTGCTGCAGGTCACGCTGTCGGACTACAAGGGACAACCGCAGAATCAAGCTTTGCTCGCACAGCAACTGCAAGCAAATTATGAAACAAAGACGCAACGGGTGAGTGCCAACGTCAGCTATCCCTTGATCTTGAAGCCTAGTCGTAACTTGACAATTTCCGGCGGCATATATGCCGTAAAGAATGCCACGCGTTACACGTTGAATGTGGCGGCACCAGCGCCAAGTATTGAATTGAGCTCCGATATTCGCGCTTTGAGTCTAGAGCTGTCTTCGGCTGAACTGTCAGACAGAAGCAGCACGCAATGGTCGCTGGGTGTGTATCAAGGTCTCAACGCATTAGGTGCAGATCAGATCAACGGCAATATCGATCTCGATTTCCTGCGCATCAAAGGTGGCTTCTCACACAGCAGACAATTCTCTGATGGATATGGGGCTACGTTCAGCGGCAGCGGGCAATACAGCAACAGTATTCTTCCGTTATCAGAACAGATTGGTTTCGGTGCACGACTATTTGGTCTTGCCTATCCCGCCGGTGAAATCGCAGGCGATCAAGGTTGGGGACTCTCGCTGGAATTCAATCGCGCGTTTCCCTATAACGGCACTTATCTAAAAAGAATTCAGCCTTACATCCTGGCTGACTCTGCAAGAGTGTATTCAAATTCAGGCGCGCTGACTCACAGTCAAATTGCATCGGCCGGCTTCGGCGTGCGCTTTACCGATCAACGTTATTACTCACTAGATTTATCCATCGCGCAACCAGTCGGCGAAATACCCATCAATGCCAGCCGGCGCGCACCACGATTGAATTTTGCTTATTCATTCCAGATGGATTGAGAGAACAAGAAAGACCATTGAAAAAATCGAAATGGTCACATGGGGAGATTTTCCTTTTAACAGTACAGGCTGCGTTTGAAGAAAGGAGTACGACATCGAGAACGAATCAACGACATTGCTAAAAACGAAGAGGCTGACCGCTCAATAGTGAGTGTTGGCTGAATGAAAAAAATTTATATTGATAGAGAAACAGGAGCACAAAATGAAAAGCCAGATTTGAATCACACCGAGTTTCACGGAGGCTGGTTGGTTAAAGTAAAACGGGTTCTGCA
>JAZJXV010000053.1:0-4437 GCA_040390795.1 Pseudomonadota bacterium
TGCCCGTGTTGCGGCAGAGCAAGCGCGAAGCTACTCTTATGACACAGTAAGATTAATAGCACCCAGACTGTTCCTAATTTATGGGCTTCGCGGACAAACTGGACTACTGGTGTGGCGAATACGGTGACCGCAGCAATTTCAAATTCATCCAATGCTGCTGGCCGCGCCGCCAATACATTGCCCGGCTGCATGATTGAGCGGTATCCACTCGTCACTATGCAGGGTGGCCCTGCAAGAGAGTCCTATCTGATTACCGCTCGTGGATATAGCCAGGACTACAGCGTCAATTCAAGCGGTCAGATTACGTCAGGCGGCGAGGTCTGGTTGCAGTCTATATTGCGGCAATGAGGCACACATCATGAAACAGATTATTTTTCGATTCTTATTTGGTGTGCTTGTCTTCATGACTGGGGGGCTTGTGCAGGCTCAGGTAGCGCAAACGCCGCTGATTGTAGGAGGAGTATCCGTCCCTCCTAATCTGGTTTTTACTTTTGATGATTCGGGGTCAATGTTTTTTGAATGCCTGCCTGAAGCGCTTTGCATTGGCACTAGCTACGTAGGGACCATGCCTGGCGGCTTTGGTACGTTTAAGAATGGTGTGGCCACCACGACCTCCAATAACCTCTTCAATAGGCAAATGCGGTCGGCTGCGACTAACGTGACGTATTACAACCCGGCAATTACATATTCTCCTTGGCTAAAGTCAGATGGAACCAGTTATCCAACTTATCCGGCCAACGCAGCTCCGATTGACCCTCGAGTGCCTGGGACAACGCTCAATTTGATTTCAACCCAAACGTTCACCACAAATTTTTGCACGGGGCCGTCGAGCGGGAACTGTTCTAACTCGGCACAAAGTTTTTACCCAGCTCAATATTTCAATTTGACCAGTGGTTCCGGTACGGTCGTCGGCAACTTTACACAGGTGGTGATTACTGGCACGGCAGCTACAACCTTTCCCAAGGGGACAGACCGGACGGATTGCGGAGTCGCCACGATAACGGTATGCACGCTTGCGCAAGAGCAGCAGAATTTCGCAAACTGGTTCACTTATTACCGCAACAAGCTTGTTGCGGCGATTGGCGGAACAGCGACGGCTTTTTACAACCTGCCGGTTTCCTATCGATTGGGCTATGGGCGTATCAACCAGCCTTCAAACAGTATTGATGGCACGAACAGCGGGACATTGGTACGTGGTCTCAGGTCATTTACCGGCGCGGATCGGGACGCTTTTTACACTTGGCTCTTTACACTCCAACCCGACCCTGGAGGTACCCCGTTGCGTCGTGCCATGGGGGATGTGGGGGAGTATTACAGTCGATCTGACAGCAAGGGGCCTTGGGGGGCGGTCCCTGGCACCGCAGACGCGACTGCGCAATTGACATGTCGAAGGTCATTTCATCTTTTGATGACTGACGGGAGCTGGACTAACGGGGCTGCTTATGCCGCATCAAATTCTGCGGCAAACGGTAATGTAGATAACACCAGTTTGACTACACCTGTTACGGGGCCGAACGGGCAAAGTTATGCATATACTGCGGCCGCTCCCTATCGTGATAGTTATTCAGGCACTCTGGCAGATGTCGCCATGTATTACTGGAGTAAAGACCTTAGACCTGATTTGGCCAATGAAGTTAAACCGACTGCAGGCGACCCCGCTTTTTGGCAACACATGGTGAATTACACCATCGGTTTTGGCGTCAACGGGAATTTGGTAAATCCGGATGATTTGGCGGCCTTAACGGCTGGTACAAAGTCATGGGGGGATCCCACCGGCAGTAATGACAACAACAAGGTCGATGACTTGTGGCATGCGGCGGTCAATAGCCGGGGATTGTCTTTAAGCGCGGCCGACCAGCAGGCATACGCCAATGCACTACGCGCTGTTATCAGCAACATTGACGAGCGTAATGGCAGTGATGCTGGCGTTGCGGTGTCTGGGCGTTTCTTGTCATCGACCTCAAGAAAATATGTTCCTGAATACAGGACTAATGCTTGGACTGGCGAGTTGTCTGCCGTTTCGCTGGACTCGAATGGCAATGACGCAACGGTCGTATGGCGGGCCTCGGAGCATCTGCCTGCGGCGGCTGCGCGCAATATTTTTACTTTTAAGGACACGACAACCAAGGGGATCAGCTTCACCTGGGCCAGCTTGACGGCGCAAAGCATGACAGCAACTCTTGGTGTTAGTGCTGCGGCTGGTCCGGGATTGGTCAATTACCTGCGTGGTGATGCGACGGGCGAGGGCACGACTTATAGAGTCCGTGCAAAAAAGCTGGGCGATATTATTAACTCCTCCCCCTCGCTGGTAAAAGATACGGTGGACATGCAGTACGATTTTCTGCCCTCTACCACTGGCACAACAGGAACATCGGTCGCAAAGTATTCTTACAGGGAATTCCTTAGAAACAAATCATTCCGCGTCGCACAGGTGTTTGTTGGGGCCAATGACGGCATGTTGCATGCTTTCAGCGATGTCAACGGAACTGAGACTTTCGCATTTATGCCGAGAGCGGTACTTGGCAAAGTTAATGCACTGAGTCAGACGCCCTATGACCATCAATATTATGTGGATGGACCGACTATTGAATCGGATGTGTTTGACTCAAGCCTTGGGACGACAGGGGGCTGGCGAAACCTGGTGATTGCCAGCGGTGGCGCGGGAGCCAAGAACATTTTTGCCATAAATGTGCCAGTGCCGAGTTCTCCAACAGGAAGCGGTACGTTGACCACGACATTGATGCCACCCGGCGCGAGCGATATTCTTTGGGAAAATACCAATACGGGTACTTTCGCCGAACTTGGGTATTTAATGCAAACGGCGGAAGTCGGATTAATGCGAAATGGCCAGTGGGCTGTCATTGTTGGTAATGGCTATGAAAGCGCCAGTGGCAGGGCCCAGCTATTTGTTATCGATGCATTGACCGGGGCGCTTATTAAACGGATCGATACGGGTATTCCTGTTGCCGGAGGAGGTAATGGTTTAAGTGGTGTGCGGGTCATACGTGATTTGCAGCAACGCATCGTCGCTGCGTATGCTGGCGATCTCATGGGCAATTTATGGAAGTTCGACTTCTCCAGCACCTCTTCGGCTAACTGGGCTGTTGCATTTGGTAGTACGGCATCAGTTCCCAAGCCGCTATTTTCTGCCGTCAACAGAAATGGGCAGACTGAACCGTTTACTGCCGCGCCAACATATGCTGTACATCCGGCAGGGGGGACTTTGGTGTTGGCCGGTACCGGAAAACTGTTTGAGACTGCAGACACTAACAACACGCAGGAGCGGACGCTCTATGGGTTGTGGGATCAAGTCAAGGTGGGCGACGATTCGAGTGCGTCTACCTATGCCATTGCCGGGACCGCAACCTTGGTTTTGCAGCAAATATCTGTCACAGTCACGGTTTCTGCTGGCAGTCCCACCCAATCAGTCACTTATTACACGTCAACAAACAATACGGTGGATTACGCAACGAAGCGTGGATGGCGTTTGCCAATGACGGTTCAAGCAGGGGAGCGGATGATTTACGATCCTCAAGTAGCCTTGGGGCGAGTATTTTTTGAGACTATTGTGCCGGGGGCTGCTGTGCAAACCTGCCAGGCTACAAGTGGTATTGGATTCAATTTCGTCTTGGACCCCTTTTCTGGGGCGGCGGGGACGGGGCCAACGTTTGATACTAATGGGGATGGTTTCATTGACAACAATGACTTGACTTCTGCTGTTGGTTATCAGACTGGGGCAGACGGTAGTGATGGCATCTTGATTAAACGTGGAGGCACTTCACAAGGCGTGACGGTATCGCCTAACACCAGCAGGTTATTTCAGGGTAACAAAAATTCAATTCGGCGCACCTGGAGACAGATATTCAGCCCTCCGTCATCCTAGTTTATTTGGTTGAAATTGCGTTTTAATATGGAGCGGATATGAGAAGTCGCGGTTTTACCCTCATTGAATTAATGATTGTTGTGGCTATCGTCGCTATCATTTCGGCGGTGGCCCTGCCCAGTTACAACAACTCAATTGCCAAATCACGGCGTGCAGAGGCGCGCGGACAGCTGCTTGAAACCGCGCAGTTCATGCAGCGCTTCTATTCGCAGAATGATAGTTTTAGCCAGGATCGTGCAGGAAATGCTGTCGCAGTACCGACTGCTCTGGCGACGGTGCCCAAGACCGCAGCAGCAGGTGCTGGTACTTACAGTATCAGTTTCTCGGGTACGCCTACGGTAGCTACATTTACCGTCCAGGCAGTTCCTGTTGTGGGAGGGCCCATGGCAACAGACAAATGCGGTTCTCTATTGCTGGACAACACCGGCCGTCGAACCATCTCTGGCACGGTAACAGTTGAGGAGTGCTGGAGATAGTCGGGAAAAGGAATGGGCGGGTGAACTACCGCCTCACCTCATCCACCAGCGTCTTGAACTCATCAATGTCCTCAAAAC
>JAZJXV010000054.1:0-4039 GCA_040390795.1 Pseudomonadota bacterium
GAAACCGCACATCGTAGACGGAAATCAGCTGTCTACTAAATGCTGGTAATTCCATTTCTATTCTGCTTTCCCTTTTTACAGAAAACCGTATCAGGCCTTTTCTGTTATTCCTCTTCTGCCTCTCGTTATGCAATGCCAAACATTCGTTTTATTAAAAACGTCTGTGCTCAACATCTTTTTGTATTGATCGTCGCATACACATAATGTGTTTGAGACTGATGTGAGTTGATTCAAGAAAGCGCTTTCTATTTCGACTCATCAAAAACAAGACGCAGTTGCAAGTGTCCGTGGCCTGACATTGATATTTTTCATGTATTTATCTGTGCTTCAGCTCATCTTTTGTCGACGAAACTTGTTAAATTGCACTAAAATAGTGCGCTCTGCAAAAAAGATGCAGATTCAGCTCGTCCCTTCACGCAGTAAACAACGCTATACACAGATTGTGATTCGATACTGAAATCAGATCGAATGCGTACGCCCCCATTTATTAGGAGAAATTTTGACTCACGCCAATGTGGATGGCTTTCTCGCCATGGTCGCCAAGCGCGACCCGCATCAACCAGAATTCCAGCAAGCCGTTAAAGAGGTCATGCTCAGCTTGTGGCCCTTTATTCAAAACAATCCGAAGTATGCAAAAGAAGGTTTGTTGGAACGCTTGGTAGAAGCTGAGCGTGTCATTCAATTCCGTGTGTCATGGGTAGATGATCGCGGCCAGGTGCAAATTAATCGCGCTTTCCGTATTCAGCATAGCTCGTCGATTGGTCCATTTAAAGGTGGCATGCGTTTTCATCCGTCGGTCAATTTATCGATCCTGAAATTCCTCGCTTTCGAACAAACGTTCAAGAACGCATTGACGACTCTGCCTATGGGCGGCGGCAAGGGCGGTTCTGACTTCGATCCTAAAGGCAAGAGCGATGGCGAAGTCATGCGCTTCTGTCAGGCGTTGATGTTTGAGCTGTATCGTCACCTCGGCTCGGATACAGATATTCCTGCCGGCGATATCGGTGTCGGTGCGCGCGAAGTTGGCTATATGGCCGGCATGATGAAGAAATTGTCGAACGATACGTCGGCTGTTTTCACCGGCAAGAGTCTGGCCTACGGCGGTAGCTTGATGCGCCCAGAAGCAACCGGCTACGGTACGGTTTACTTCGCTGAAGAAATGTTGCGTCGTAGTGGCAAATCCTTCGATGGTATGACTGTCTCCGTTTCCGGTTCCGGTAACGTGGCGCAATACGCAGTTGAAAAAGCGATGGAGCTGAATGCCAAAGTTGTGGCGATGTCGGATTCCAACGGTACTGTGTATGACAAAGACGGTTTCAACGAAGAGAAGCTGGCTGCACTGATGAACTTGAAGAATGTCCAGCGTGGTCGCATAGAAGACTTCGCCAAGGAATTCAAACTTCAATATGAACCGGGCAAAAGACCGTGGCATATCCCGGTACAGATCGCATTGCCTTGCGCAACGCAAAATGAATTGGATGGTAAGGATGCGGAGATGTTGGTCAAAAATGGCGTTATCTGCGTGGCAGAAGGTGCCAACATGCCGTCCACATTGGATGCTGTTGATGTTTTCCTGAAGGCGGGAACACTCTACGCACCGGGCAAGGCGAGTAATGCAGGTGGTGTCGCGACCTCAGGTCTGGAAATGTCGCAGAATGCTTTGCGTTTGTCATGGCATCACGCAGAAGTGGATGAGCGCTTGCATAGCATCATGAAAGAGATCCACCTCAATTGCGCGCACTATGGCAAACGTGCCGACGGCACAGTTAACTATGTTGACGGCGCGAATATCGCCGGTTTCGTCAAGTTGGCTGACGCGATGCTGGCGCAAGGCGTGTACTAATAGTTTCTATAAAGTACTATTCTGAACGCTCCCGCACTGGGAGCGTTTTTTTTCGTACGTATTATCCCTTATCAATGAAGGCTAAAAGGGTACTCAAAATTGTGCCATTATCTGTCTTTGGAATATCTGTCAGTCGGCGATTGAATAACTGCCGGACGAGAAATTCTAATTGGATTTATAATCAGTGCACCGATGCAACAAATTATCTCAATTGATCCCGTGCGCTGTTTGTTCAAGTGCAACCGTCAGGATCATTGCTACAAATGAAATCCCGTTCTTCAATTGTCTATATCTGGTTTGCCTTCTTGCTGCTCTTTTCGCAGCACGTTGCGTTTGCCGGTGCGCTGACATTTGTACAACAAACGGCTTTCGATCATCAGTGCACCCTGGAAGAGGGTGATTCTGCTGATGGCAACCTTTCCAAGCATCTCGCATTAGATGAATTTGATGACGGCGCTTCGTCGTTATCCATCACGCCGTATGTGCCGCAGTTGGTCGTGGCACAGCTTGAAGTCACTTTCGAGCAATTCCTCTCGGTAGCTTCGCTACCATACCGCTCTCGCGCACCACCTCTCGTTTAGCAGGCATTTGACGTAATGGGGTGTGCTTTCATCTGCACACATCTGGCCATGTTGGTCAACGTCATCAATCACGCGAATAAGTCATAGATCGTCGGATGGTCTTGACCTACATCGGAAACCTTACGTTTCCCTATTCGGATGCCTGCAGTCAAACAATCAATTTCGAAACAAGCTAGTCGGCCCACAGTGGCTATCGACTCTGTTTCAACGTTTATGACTTCTTGAGAGGTAGTTAATGAGCAACAATCAAACAATAAGCGCTTCTGGTTTGCAGAACGCAACAGGTTACAAAAACCGCTGGATGCAGCTGATCATTGGTATTGCCTGTATGGCTTTTATGGCTAACTTGCAATATGGCTGGACACTGTTCGTCACGCCTATCGACAACGCGCATCACTGGGGTAAAGCAGCGATTCAACTCGCATTTTCGATTTTCATCGTGACAGAAACCTGGTTGGTTCCTATCGAAGGTTATCTGGTCGATAAATTCGGCCCACGCCCTGTTGTTGCTATCGGCGCTGTTTGTGCCGGTCTGGGTTGGGTACTCAACAGCTACGCTGATACTCTGCCTATGCTGTATTTTGCAGCAGTTGTTTCTGGTGTTGGTGCAGGTTGCGTTTATGGCACCTGCGTTGGTAACGCCTTGAAACTGTTCCCGGATCGTCGTGGTTTGGCTGCTGGTTTGACTGCAGCCGGTTTCGGTGCAGGCGCTGCGATCACCGTGATTCCAATTGCGAACATGATCCAAACTTCGGGCTATCAACATACATTCTTCACCTTTGGCATTATCCAAGGCGTAAGTATTTTCATCTTGTCGCTCTTGCTGATCAAGCCAGTTGCTCCTAAAGCTGCATTGGCTAAGGCTGGTTCCGCAACCAAGGTTGATTACACAACCAAGCAAATGCTCAAATCGCCTGTGTTCTGGGTTCTGTACATGATGTTCGTTCTGGTTGCTTCCGGCGGCTTGATGGCAACAGCACAGCTTGGCCCAATCGCAACTGATTATGGTCTTGCTTCCTTGCCAGTGACATTGTTCGGCGTCACCTTGCCATTGCTGACCATGACCTTGTCTATCGACAACGTTGCAAACGGTATTACACGTCCACTGTGTGGTTTCATCTCCGACAAAATCGGCCGTGAAAACACCATGTTCATCGTCTTTATCGGCGAAGGCTTGGCATTGCTGGGCTTGATGACCTGGGGCCACAACATGTATGCATTCATGTTCTTCGCTGCCTTGATCTTCTTGTTCTGGGGCGAAATTTTCTCGATCTTCCCAGCAATCTGTGCAGATATCTTCGGTAGCAAATATGCCGCTGGTAACTCCGGTACCTTGTACACCGCTAAAGGTACGGCTGCTTTGCTGGTGCCATTGGCATCGGTGTTGGCAGTTGGTGGTGGCTGGAGCCGCGTATTCGTGGTGGCAGCAATCATCACGATCTTCTCGGGTCTGTCGGCTAAATTGATCTTGAGCCCAATGCGCAAACGCATGCAGGCAAAAGAAGTTGCCGCTGCAGCAGAAGTGGCAGACGAGCGCGTTACTGCTTAAGGCGCATGCAGTGATCTTGCCCCTATATAACCGGACACGGGTTAGCGCTTAATTTGCGTCATTTTC
>JAZJXV010000055.1:0-21545 GCA_040390795.1 Pseudomonadota bacterium
CACTGAATTGATTTTTGACCCCGACCTTTCACACACAAAATTTCGGACACGTCCCGGTCATCACGAACACAAACACGACGCTGAAGCTGATCAGCAAATCGAGAAGAGTTCCTTGTCGAAGCTGCACAAGGATTGCGGTTACTGCCACGCAGTTAGCCAGGCATCGTTTCTGATGCAGACAGCGCTTCTTGTGATTCCAACCGGTTCGGTTCATGCAGAACTACAGCCACCATCTTTTTCTTCCCATATACCGGATGGCCCCAGACGGCCTGATCGGCACCCCGTCGCTTGACTCGACGGGACGATCTTTTCATCCGCACTTAACTGCATCCTGACGTCTCGTCGAATTCTTTCGCTATCAACAGGAGGATTCGATGTACAAGTATTTCTTGCCGCTAGGCTTGGCGGCGCTTGCGCTGATGCCAGCGTGGGCTCAAAACAATACTCAAAACACTAGTTACGGCCCGGTTGCGAGCGGTGTAACGGCGAACCGTGTCGTAGAACCAGCTGAGAGCATTACTCTGGAGTCCGCGCTGAAGCTGGCGCTGGACGGCAATGCAGATCTATCTGCTGCGCGTAATGAAGCTGCTGCCGTTGACGCGACGATACAACAAGCTGGACTGATACCGAATCCCGAAGTGTCAGTGCAGGTCGAAGACGCACGCCGCGATACGCGTACCACCACCTGGCTGCTGAATCAGCCGATAGAACTGGGCGGTAAGCGTGCGGCGCGTCTAGGGGCTGCCAACCGTGCTTACGACACCGCTTATGCTGAGCTCAACACCAAACGTGCCGAGATTCGCGCAGCTGTTATTACCGCTTTCTTCAATGTTTTGAATGCGCAGGAACGTCTGCGTCTGGCCGATGCTTCGCTGCTGCTGGCGCAACGCGGTAGCCTGGTCGCATCGCGCCGCGTTGCGGCTGGCAAGGTGTCGCCGGTAGAAGAAACCAAGGCACGTGTAGCGGAAGCGAATGTGCGACTGGAACTCAGCCAAGCCAAAAGCGAACTCGTGATTGCACGCAAACGTCTGGCCGCAACCTGGGGCAATCCGCTGCCACGCTTCCAGCAGGCGCAAGGCAATGTGGAGAGCTTGCCTGTCTTGCCACCGTGGCCAGAGTTGAATACACGTCTGGCACAGTCACCGGCACTGACACGCGCACGCCATGAGCTGGAACGGCGCCTAGCAGTCACGGAAGTGGAAAAGAGCCGCCGTATTCCTGATGTGACGGTCAGCATGGGCGTCAAAAAGAATGGCGAGACAGGATCCAATCAGGCGGTCGTAGGTTTGTCGATTCCATTTCCGATGTTCGATCGTAATCAGGGCAATATTCTTGAAGCCTTGCGTCGTACCGACAAGGCACGCGATGAGTTGGCCGCAACCGAGATCCGCCTCGATGGCGAACTGGCGCAAGCCTACGAGCGCTTGAGTACGGCACGGCAAGAAGCAGAAGCATTGCAACGCGATATTTTGCCGGGAGCGCAAAGTGCCTACGATGCTGCCACCACCGGGTTCGAGTTCGGCAAGTTCAATTTCCTCGATGTACTGGATGCGCAACGTACCTTGCTGCAAGCCAGATCGCAATATCTGCGCACCTTGTCCGAAGCCCACAACGCCGCCGCCGAGATCGATCGCATCCTCGGTGAAGCTACTCTTGCTAACAAGCCATAAGAATCCATCATGAAAATCAACTTGAATAAAAAGCAAACCATCGCCATTGCGGCGATCGTCATTATCGGCTTCCTGTTGGGTGGGCTGATCCTCTTGTCAGGAAAAAGCACTTCATCGAGTGGCGATGCCCATGGCCATGCCGCAGAGCACGCTGATACCGAACATCATGGAAATACAAAGCAGGGCAAAGCTGCGCATGACGATTTCGATAAACATGCGGATGGAGAACATCATGAGAAAAAGGCAGAAGACAAATCGCACGATGCTGAAAACAAGATTGTTTTAACGGATGCGCAAATCAAGACTGCGGGCGTAACGCTATTGTCTGCCAATGCCGCGCACATCAAGACAGCGCTGATATTGCCGGGTGAAATCCAATTCAACGAAGACCGTACCGCACACGTGGTGCCGCGTCTGGCAGGTGTGGTGCAAAGCGTGCCAGCCAATCTGGGGCAGCAGGTGAAGAAGGGGCAGGTTCTGGCCGTGATTGCCAGCACCGGTTTATCAGAGCAGCGCAGTGAGTTGTTCGCCGCGCAAAAACGTTTGACGCTGGCCAAGCTGACTTTCGACCGTGAAAAGAAATTATGGCAAGAGAAAATTTCTGCCGAACAGGATTACCTGCAAGCGCAGCAGACCTTGCATGAAACCGAAATCGCCGTACAAAACGCACGCCAGAAATTGGCTGCGCTCGGTGCCGATGCTGGTTCTTCCGGTGCATTCAATCGCTATGAAATCCGCGCACCATTCGATGGCATCGTCGTCGAGAAGCACATCGCACTAGGAGAAGCGGTCAAGGAAGACGCCAACATCTTCACGCTGTCCGATCTGTCGTCGGTGTGGGCAGAGATTGCAGTACCAGCCAAGGATTTGAATGCTGTGCGCGTAGGCGAAAAAGTGAAAGTGACGGCCAGTGCATTTGATTCCAGCGCTAGCGGCACGATTGCTTACGTTGGCTCTTTATTAGGCATACAAACGCGTACTGCCAAGGCACGCGTTACCTTGGCTAATCCGCAAGGAACCTGGCGTCCGGGTCTGTTCGTCAACGTCGAGATTGTTGCCAACGAGGTCGAGGTACCGGTTGCCGTTGTCTCTGATGCAATTCAGAGCATCAATGACAAGCCTGTCGTTTTCGTCAAAGTGGCGGATGGATTTATCGCGCAGGAAGTGACCACAGGTCGTAGCGACGGTAAGTTGGTCGAGATCGTCAAAGGATTGAAGGCCGGCGTGGAATACGCGGCGGCCGGCAGCTTCGTCATCAAATCGGAACTGGGTAAAGCCAGCGCCGAACACACACACATTGATGCGAAGGGATAACGATCATGTTTGAACGTCTCATACGCTTTGCCATCGAGCAGCGTTGGCTGGTGATGCTGGCTGTGGCCGGCATGGCCGCGCTTGGCATCTACAACTATCAGCAGCTGCCGATTGATGCAGTGCCAGACATTACCAATGTGCAGGTGCAGATCAATACCTCGGCACCTGGCTATTCACCGCTGGAAACTGAACAACGCATTACCTATCCGATAGAAACAGTAATGGCTGGCCTGCCGCATCTGGAGCAAACGCGTTCGCTCTCGCGCTATGGCCTGTCGCAGATCACAGTCATTTTCAAAGACGGCACCGATATTTACTTTGCGCGTCAGATGATCAGCGAGCGGATACAGGAAGCGCGTCAGAATCTGCCGGCTGGTATTACGCCTTCCATGGGGCCGATTTCGACCGGCCTCGGAGAGATTTATCTGTGGACGGTCGAAGCGAAAGAGGGCGCGAAGAAACCAGATGGGTCGCTCTACACGCCGACCGATTTGCGCGAGATACAGGATTGGATCATCAAGCCGCAATTGCGCAATGTACCTGGCGTGACGGAGATCAATTCGATAGGTGGTTTTGCCAAGGAGTATCAGATTGCGCCGGTAGCCGAACGGCTGGCTTCTTACGGTCTGACCTTGCAAGACATCGTAACCGCGCTGGAACGTAATAACGGCAATGTAGGTGCGGGCTATATCGAAAAACGTGGCGAGCAGTTATTGATACGAGCACCGGGTCAGGTGCAATCGATGGAAGATATAGGCAACATCATCCTCGGCAATGTACAGGGTGTGCCTATACGCATACGCGATGTCGGTGAAGTTGAAATCGGTCGTGAATTGCGTACCGGTGCTGCAACCGAAAATGGTCGTGAAGTGGTGTTGGGCACTGTTTTCATGCTGATAGGACAGAACAGCCGCACCGTATCGCAAGCCGTCGACAAGAAGATGGTTGAAATCAATAAGACCTTGCCCGAAGGCGTACATGCAGTCACGGTCTACGACCGTACTGTGCTGGTCGATAAAGCCATCAATACGGTGAAGAAGAATCTGCTCGAAGGTGCGGTACTGGTCATCGTGGTGCTCTTCCTCTTTCTCGACAACTTCCGCGCAGCCTTGATCACTGCGATGGTCATTCCCTTGTCGATGTTGTTTACCTTCACCGGCATGGTTACGTATCAGGTCAGCGCCAATCTGATGAGTCTGGGTGCGCTTGATTTCGGCATCATCGTTGATGGTGCAGTCGTCATCGTCGAGAACTGCGTACGTAGATTGGCGCATGCGCAAGCTCATCACGGCAGGCCATTGACCAGAAAAGAGCGGTTTCAGGAAGTCTTTGCAGCGGCGAAGGAAGCACGCCGTCCATTGATCTTCGGCCAATTGATCATCATGGTGGTGTATCTGCCTATCTTCGCGCTAACCGGCGTTGAAGGGCGCATGTTCCATCCTATGGCCTTCACTGTCGTGATTGCCTTGGTCGGGGCGATGATCCTGTCGATCACTTTCATTCCGGCAGCCGTCGCCTTGTTCATCGGTGACAAAGTCTCTGAAAAAGAGAACGCCTTGATGCTGACCGCCAAGCGTTGGTACGGGCCAGCGCTGGATAGCGTCATGCTCAATAAACCGGTGGTGTTGACCTTTGCTGCCGTCTTGGTTGTGTTGTCCGGCTTGCTGGCGACGCGCATGGGCAGTGAATTTGTTCCCAGCTTGAACGAAGGCGATATCGCTATTCAGTCCTTGCGTATACCCGGCACCAGTCTGACGCAATCCGTTGCGATGCAACAGCAGTTGGAAATCGCATTGACCAAGGCGCACCCGGAAATTGAACGCGTGGTTTCCAGAACCGGCACAGCCGAAATTGCATCCGATCCCATGCCGCCGAATATTTCAGATGGCTTGGTCATGTTGAAGCCGGAGAAGAATTGGCCGGAGCCCAAGAAAACACGTGATGAATTGCTGGCCGCGATACAGAAAACTGTGGCGCAACTGCCTGGTAATAATTACGAGTTTTCGCAGCCTATCCAATTGCGTTTCAATGAATTGATTTCCGGCGTACGCAGCGATGTCGCCGTCAAATTGTTCGGTGACGATATGGAAGTGCTCAACGATACGGCAGCCAAGATTGCGACTGTGATGGGGAAAATCCCCGGTGCAGCCGAAGTGAAGGTAGAGCAAACCACAGGTTTACCTATGCTGACCGTCAATATCGACCGAGACAAGACTGCACGCTACGGTTTGAATGTGGCCGATGTGCAGGATACGGTGGCGATCGCAATCGGCGGGAAGGAAGCCGGCACCTTGTTTAAAGGTGACAGGCGTTTCGACATCCTGGTGCGTTTGCCGGAAAACGTTCGTAACGATCTGGAAGCGCTCAAGCGCTTGCCGCTACCACTACCGCGAGGGCAGAGCGGTGAGAACAGAGCCAGCTACATTCCACTCGGAGAAGTGGCGACGCTGGATCTGGCACCCGGACCGAATCAGGTCAGCCGTGAAAACGGTAAGCGCCGCATCGTCATCAGCTCGAATGTCCGTGGACGCGATATCGGTTCCTTTGTTGCCGATGCAGAACAGCAAATCGAGCAGCAGGTAAAAATTCCATCCGGCTATTGGATGACCTGGGGTGGACAATTCGAGCAACTGCAATCCGCAACCAAACGTCTGCAGATCGTGATCCCGGTCGCCTTGCTGATGGTGTTCACCTTGTTGTTCGTCATGTTCGGCAATATGAAGGATGGCTTGCTGGTCTTTAGCGGGATCCCGTTTGCGCTAACCGGCGGGATTATTGCGCTTTGGCTGCGTGATATACCGATCTCGATTTCAGCAGCGATTGGCTTTATCGCCTTGTCAGGTGTGGCGGTGTTGAATGGATTGGTAATGATTTCATTCATACGCAGCTTGCGGGAAGAAGGGCGTACGCTGGCAGATGCAGTGCATGAAGGTGCGCTGACGCGTTTGCGTCCGGTATTGATGACAGCACTGGTTGCTTCGTTAGGTTTTGTTCCGATGGCAATTGCGACTGGAACCGGCGCGGAAGTGCAGCGTCCGCTGGCAACGGTCGTCATAGGCGGGATTCTGTCTTCGACCTTCCTGACGCTGATGGTGCTGCCTTTGTTGTACCGGATGGCATACCGCAAGGAAGATGAGGAGCAAACTGCCGCGGATGCCTGAGCGCGCACATGAAAATGGCCGGGTGGTGCATAATCTAGGACTTGATCAAAGTTGTTTTGCAAGACAGATCACACCGTGGATGCATGCAGGCAAGTTGAGTACCCCGCAGCATCCGGTCCATCGCATGAAAGGCAGTTCCAGCAGTGAAACCGAGCAGAAACGATCCTTGTCCTTGCGGCAGCGGCAACAAATACAAGAAATGCTGTGGCAAGGTCATACAAATTGAGCCAGTGCGCCCGGCACGTGCCAGTGATGTCGCACGCGAGTGCGGTGATTGCACAGCATGTTGCGACGGCTGGCTGAAGTCGACCATTTACGGACATGAAATGCGTCCAGGCGTGCGTTGCCACTTCGTGCGCGACGGAGGCTGCAGTATTTATGAAACGCGACCGGATTCGCCATGCCGTCAATTCGAATGCGGTTGGGTCGATCCAGAAAGTCCATTCCCAGATGCCTTTAAGCCAACGAAGTTGGGCGTGATTATCGTGAAGACAACCTGGCAAGGTAAGCCGGCGTATCGCTTGGCATACGGCGGTCGCGATCTGGACAAGGCCGAACTGGAGTGGATGATGAACTTCAGCCAACAAACTAATCGTCCGTTTTTCTATGAGCAGAACGGTCAGACCTTGGGTTATGGACCGGCTGCTTTCCTGGAAGATATGCAAAACAGGATTAAACGCGGGATTCCGCTGTTTGAGTCGCATGCATCTGCACGCTGATTAGTGCGGGTGATTGAGCAACAGCTTTAAGTTATTCAAATTTCGGCTTGTCTCGTTTTAACGAGGTAAGCCGTTTTTTATGCGTAAAGAGATAACGAAAATCCTGCGCAGTAAGACTCTTGCCTCAATTTTCGAGAGATAAGGTGACGGGCGAGGATGGTTTGATGTCAGTAAGGCAATGGTTTTGCTGCGGTCATGGAAAATATTTATCGTCTACAGCGCAGAGCGACACCCGTATGCGTTTGCTTGATATATGATCGCCGGAAGGAAATTTTCTTGAAAACTGCAGGAATTCCCTGAAGATGAAATGAGTCGGGGATTCTTGAAAAGAGAGCTTCTAAATAGTGGCCACAGAGCCATTGAGGGAGATGTTCAAATCAATGTGGGCTGATTGAGATGACAGTGCGCTGAACAATTTTTTGTTTGAGTCGATGCTGTCATGAACAAGTAATGCTTGCTGCCTAACATTGTCCTTCCTTTTTTCAGCACTATTTTTCAAGCCGGTATATGCCGGTATGTTGTACGCACGGTCAGTCGCGAAAATTTTTAGCGGCGATCGGTGCGATGACTCTCTTTACCTGATCACAATTGGGCAGTACATGAAACATTCCGTACAAGAGTATTTAGACACACCGGCTGACAAGACGCTTTTTGGCGTCGAGAGACATATTCAGCGCTTCAAAGGCGCTTTATTTTTATTAGGTATTGTTCTGCCATTAATTCTGTTTTTTGTCTTAGTGGATAACATCAACAATATTTCATTCCTCACAGCGGAACGTGCTTTCTTGTGGTCTCTGCGCACGTATGCAGAGCCGATGATCGGAGAGATCGCAGACGAAGTCTCGACATTGGTAACGGTCATCAGTATTTGCATACTGGCTTATTTGATGTACCTGCGCATGTGGCGCGTAGCGTTCTTTTGGTTGGTCGCAATAGGAGGCGCAGCTATTCTCGGCTCCCTCATCAAAACAGTCATTCAACGCACTCGGCCAGATTTATGGCTGGCGGTTTTCCCACATACTTCTTTTGGTTTCCCTAGCGGGCATGCAACGCAGTCGATGGCCATCGCGCTGGCTTCGGTGATTTTATTGCGCGGCAAGAATTGGGCTCCTATGGCTGTCGCTGCTGGAGTTGGATTCGTTTTGCTGGTTGGTGCATCGCGTATGTACCTTGGCTACCATTACCCAACAGATATTCTGGCTGGCTGGATGCTGTCGTTTGCCTGGGTTACTGCAGTTGCCATGTTGTTCAATGCGCGTTATCTGACGATTAAAGCAAGATAAGTATCTTCCACTTCATCTTTACATCTCCAACAAATTAAGCTCACAATCAAAGCACGATGTGTACTAACGTACATTTCGATTGCGCTACATTGTCTACAATGAATTTCCCGTCCAGGATTCATAAAGGAGCTTATATGAGTAACGCGGTCAGAAATAAAACCTCCCTGTTAGCCATAGACCTGATCGAAGAGCAACTGCGGGTATTGCCGATATCGATAGCAATGATCTTGCGGCCAGTGAAAACTAGCAATGCAGCACCAAGTAACGGACCTATTCTGGTCTTGCCAAGAAAGAACAAGACAGCCAAAACCGGATCAGCCGGGAATATCGTAGTAGGTAATGCGCATGCAGCTACGGTACTGGACTTCGAGGCATCGAATCATGTGCTGTCCGATAATCCGAAGCAACAAGCAACGTATTTGCGCGTAGTCATCAGCAACGCCTTATTGGCAATTGGGATGTTCCTGAAAGAACATGAGCTGGCATCCATGCGCACGCCGGAGATTCAATTTCTGGATCATGTTCTTGATGCGATTCTCAACGCAAACACTTTCCATATCGAGCCTGGCTACATACCCATGGCGACGTTTGATGGTTTGGTCATCGACAGCAAGTTGAATGGCACGCCCTTATTCGGCGATGGCGTAACGGAAGGATTCATGGAGTTTGGCGATGCCGTCGCACTACTGCAATGGCTAGTTCATTACTTGCAAGGAGAAAGACATTTCGTGAGCGGTGGTGATGCAGGTTGATACAAGCGTAATAAAAAACACCTCTTTATAGAGGTGTTTTTTATTTGACTATCAATTTCTTAAAACGATTAATTTGAACTATTAAAATAGTGCTATTTAAAGCCTATTTGAAAAAGCAATAAGGTGTTTGAAGCTTGCTGTTGTGGCTGTTATATTAAAAAAAGCCAACCCATACCGGGTCGAATTTGATGTCATCATCGTTCGGGATAGCCATGAAACTGCTGCAAACATCTGCCAGTCTCGTAGTCGCGCTCATAGCCTTGTCAGGCTGCGATGGGAAATCTTCTTCATCGACATCTGCGCCAGCCGCAAATCCACCAGTTACCAGTAATTCCGCTCCCGCTGTCACGCCCACACCACCAAGCGATATGCCTAGCTCTGTTCCAGGAACAGGGCCAGCCGAAGGCGGTACAGCCATCGGAGGCATGGTCGGACATCAAGGAAAAGATGGCGCAAAACCGAGTAACACGCCCGATACTCCTGCGCCAACCGGCGGCGATGGCTCGACGCCTAAACCAGCATCTTCAGCATATTAGGAGTCAGACATGGCTCCATCCTTCTTATTACTAGGCTGTACCGAAAAGCAAACGAAGCGTGTTTCCCATTTGTTTTTAATCCCATTAAAGCGTGCAGTTAAAACGCGGCAGGAGGTAACCCAATGGATATGAATCGAAGGCAGTTTTTCCGCGTGAGCGGTGCAGGGCTGATGGCATCCAGCCTGGTCGCACTTGGCTTCTCGCCGACGCTAGCGTTGGCAGAGACGCGCGCTTTCAAACTGGCACGTGCAACCGAGACGCGTAATACCTGTCCGTATTGCTCAGTCGGTTGCGGCATCATCATGTACAGCTTGGGCGACAAAGCCAAGAATGTGACGTCCGAGATCATTCATATCGAAGGTGATCCTGATCATCCAGTTAATCGTGGCACCTTGTGTCCGAAAGGCGCAGGCCTGCTCGACTTTGTACACAGCTCGAATCGTCTGAAATATCCGGAGATACGCGAGCCAGGCAGCACCGAATGGAAGCGCGTTTCATGGGACATCGCGATGTCTCGACTGGCCAAAATGATGAAGGAAGATCGCGACGCAAACTTCCTCGCCAACAATGCTGACGGCAAGGTCGTCAATCGCTGGACCAGCACTGGTATGTTGGCAGCATCTGCATCCTCCAATGAAACCGGCTACATCACGCACAAGGTGATGAGATCGATGGGGATGCTCGTCTTCGACAATCAGGCGAGGGTTTGACACGGTCCTACGGTAGCCAGTCTGGCTCCGACGTTTGGACGAGGTGCGATGACCAACCACTGGGTGGACATCAAAAACGCTGATCTTGTTTTAATCATGGGTGGCAATGCCGCTGAAGCACATCCATGCGGCTTCAAATGGGTAATCGAAGCCAAGCATCACAACAAAGCCAAGTTGATCGTTGTCGATCCGCGTTTTACGCGTTCGGCTGCCATGAGCGACTACTACGCGCCTATCCGCGCCGGCAGTGATATCGCCTTCCTCGGCGGTGTGCTGAACTACCTGCTGAGCAACAATAAAATCCAGCAGGAATACGTCAAAAACTATACCAATGCCTCATTCATCGTCGGCGAAGATTACGGCTTTGAAGAAGGCTTGTTTACTGGTTACGACGAAGCCAAACGCCGCTACAACAACAAGAGCTGGGGTTACGAGTTAGACGACAAAGGCTTTGCCAAAGTCGATCCGACTATGGAACACCAACGTTGCGTATTGCAGGTGATGAAGCGTCACTACGCACGCTACACGCCGGAAATGGTCAGCAAAATCACGGGCACGCCCAAGGATAAATTCCTGAAAGTGTGTGAAATGATTGCGACGACTGCAGTGCCTAACAAGGCAATGACAGTGATGTATGCGCTCGGCTGGACGCAACATAGCCAAGGCTCACAGATCATACGTACTGGCGCGATCATGCAACTCTTGCTCGGCAATATTGGTATTGCAGGCGGCGGCATGAATGCCTTACGTGGTCACAGTAATATTCAGGGCTTGACGGACCTCGGACTGCTATCGAATTCATTGCCAGGCTATCTGTCGCTGGCAAACGAAGCAGAACAGGACCTCGACACCTATTACAAACCACGTGCGCTCAAGGCTTTGCGGCCGAATCAAATGAGCTACTGGCAGAACTATCCGAAGTTCTTCGTCAGTCTGCAAAAAGCGTGGTGGGGCAATGCGGCCACGGCAGAAAACTCCTGGGCCTTCCACTATCTGCCTAAGCTCGACAAGGTCTACGACGTATTGCAGGCTTTTGAATTGATGAATCAAGGCAAGATGAATGGTTATATTTGCCAAGGCTTCAATCCGGTCGGTTCCTTCCCTAACAAGAAGAAAATCATCGATGGTTTGTCCAAGCTCAAGTTCCTCGCCATCATCGATCCGCTGAATACGGAAACAGCCGAGTTCTGGAAAAACTATCCTGACCATAACGAGGTAAGCAGCAAGGATATTCAAACGACGGTATTCCGCTTCCCATCTACCTGTTTTGCTGAGGAAGATGGTTCGCTCACCAATTCCGGTCGCTGGTTGCAATGGCACTGGAAGGGTGCGGAACCTATCGCTGAAGCACGTGGCGATGCAGAAATCATCGCTGACTTGTTCCATCGGATGAAGACTGCTTACGTAAAAGATGGCGGTGCTTTCCCTGACCCGATTGTTAACCTGACTTGGCCGTACAAAATACCGCACAGCCCATCAGCACAAGAACTGGCGATGGAATACAACGGTAAGGCATTAACCGATCTGGTCGATCCGAAAGATGCAACCAAGACGCTGGCCAAGGCTGGTGAACAAGTGTCCGGCTTCGGTTTGCTACGCGACGATGGTAGTACCGCATGCGGTTGCTGGATCTATGCAGGCGCATGGACGCAAGCCGGCAATCAAATGGCGCGACGCGACAATGCCGATCCGTGGGGCATAGGGCAAACGCTAAACTGGGCATGGGCATGGCCGGCTAACAGGCGCATTCTGTACAACGCAGCATCGAGTGCACCGAACGGCAAGCCTTGGGATCCTAAACGCAAGCTGGTTCAATGGAACGGCACAAGTTGGGGTGGAGCAGACGTACCTGATATCCGGCCTGATGCGAATCCAGATGATCCGGATCGCGTCGAACCTTTCATCATGACCGCGGAAGGTGTTGCTCGCTTGTTTGCACCGACCGGCATGGCAGAAGGACCTTTGCCTGAACATTACGAACCGTTCGAATCACCATTGGATAACAATCCGATGCATCCGAACAATCCGAAGGCAAGAGCTAATCCGGCGGCGCGTGTTTTCAAAAGCGATATAGATACCTTTGGCACTGCCAAGGATTTCCCTTATGCAGCAACCAGCTATCGTTTGACCGAGCATTTCCACTACTGGACCAAGAACGTACTGACTTCGGCCATTATCCAGCCGCAACAGTTCGTAGAAATTGGCGAGGAATTAGCGAAGGCCAAAGGTATTGCAAATGGAGATTGGGTGAAGGTCTCGTCTAAACGAGGATTTATCAAGTGTGTGGCTTTGGTCAGCAAGCGCATTCCGCAGCTGGATTGCGATGGCAAGAAAGTGGACACGGTGGGATTGCCAAATCACTGGGGATTTGTAGGCGTAGCCAAGCCCGGTTATCTAGTGAATACGCTGACCCCATTCGTCGGTGATGCCAACACACAAACGCCAGAGTACAAGGCGTTCCTCGTCAACATCGAGAAGGCTTGAAGGAATAATTATGTCCTCACTACAATCTCTTGATATCGCCTTACGCTCGGCCACCACAACGCCAAGTCCGCAAGTACGTAATCATGTGGTCGAAGTTGCCAAGCTGATCGATGTCAGTAGCTGTATCGGTTGCAAGGCTTGCCAGGTCGCGTGTATGCAATGGAATGATTTGCGCGATACGGTTGGCGACACGATCGGCACTTACGACAATCCACGTGATCTGACGCCGGAGTCATGGACCGTCATGCGCTTTTCCGAAGTCGAGATGCCAACCAAAGACGAGGGTATGCGTCTTGAATGGCTGATACGCAAAGATGGCTGTATGCATTGCGACGAGCCTGGCTGTCTGAAGGCTTGTCCAGCACCGGGTGCCATCGTCAAGTACGAGAATGGCATTGTAGATTTCATCAGCGAAAACTGCATAGGTTGCGGTAATTGCGTGATCGGTTGCCCATTCGACGTACCGCGCATCAGCAAAAAAGACGACAAAGCCTACAAGTGTTCGCTCTGTTCCGATCGCGTAGGTGTCGGTTTGGAACCAGCTTGTGTTAAAGCTTGCCCGACAGGTGCGATTCGTTTCGGCAGCAAGGAAGACATGCATCACTTCGCTGCTGAACGCGTGGTCGATCTGAAAGAACGCGGCTACGACAAGGCCGGGGTTTACGATCCGCAAGGCGTAGGCGGCACACATGTCATGTATGTTCTTCAACATGCCGACAAACCTGGCTTGTATCACGGTCTGCCAGACAATCCGAGCATCAGCCCATTGGTATCGTTATGGAAGGGCGCTGCAAAACCACTCGCAGTCGCTGCGATGATAGGTGCCGCAGTCGCCGGCTTCTTCCATTACATCAAGGTCGGTCCACTTGATGCGGATGCTGAAGAAGATGATGTTGTTAATCCGTCCTCACCTAAGCCACCAAGCCAGGATGAGCGCGACGGCAGGGCTGAGAAGCACAACGCAGATATTGTCTGAGGAGAACCGACATGGCAAAAATTATCGAACGTTATGCCGACCGCATGCGACTTAATCACTGGGCAGTTGCTTTGCTGTTTATCTGCGCAGGATTATCAGGTCTCGCCATTTTCCATCCATCGATGTTCTTTTTCAGCGCACTTTTTGGCGGTGGTTCTTGGACGCGTATTTTGCATCCATTTTTCGGTGTGTTGATGGTGCTGGGTTTTGTCTTCCTGTTCCTGCAGGTCTGGCGCGACAACTTCTGGACACGCGAAGATAGCGAGTGGGTAAAAAAAGCACCAGAACTGCTCAAGGGCAATGAAGAAGGCATGCCACCAGTTGGCAAATACAATGCCGGGCAAAAGGTCGTATTCTGGCTTTTCGGCATCAGTCTGGTGTTGCTGCTGGTCACCGGATTCATGTTCTGGCGTCCATGGTTTGCAGATATTTTCCCTATAGGTTTGCGTCGCGTTGCGGTATTAGTGCATGCGATATCTGCGACAGTGTTGATCTTGAGTGTCATCATTCACGTCTATGCGGCGATCTGGGTAAAAGGGTCTGTTCAAGCGATGACGCGCGGCACAGTCAGCGAAAAATGGGCGCGCAAACACCATCTCCTTTGGTATCGGAAAATCAGTGGCGAAAAGTAATGTTTGAGGGCACAATCAATTCATGACGATCAGCCAAGTAAGCCCACTACTTAGCCCTGAAGAGATCGCTGTCCGCGCCGGACAGCAGGTGCAGCATCTGCGCTTTCCTGAACGCTTCGATGTGTTTTCTTCACGCGAAGCGCGATTGAGGCAACGTGCTGCATCGAACTCTATGCAGGATTTTCTTCTCTTTGCTGCCGAGCTGGTGCGCGCTCAGCACAGCATTCTGCAGTCCTATCCTGATGTCGTCTTACCCGATGCTGCGGCCTTGGATGCGGCAGCAAATTTAGGTCAAGCACCTATACCAGCTACGTTGTGGCCGCGCGATCCAAAATGGCGTACGGCATTCCACCGCATGCTGGATGGTTTGGCGCTGCGACTGGCTGGCAATCCAGCACAAGCTGCTGTGCACGAAGTGCAGCAGATGAGCGATCAAGAGCTGGAGCTTCAGGCGGATCGTTTGCTCAATAACATCATGTTCGGTTTAAATCTGGCAACAGCATCATTGATCGCTGCCGGCTTGCAGGCGTACTGGACACACATGTTGCTTGCGACCTTGAAAGCGCGTGGCAATGATCAATTAGCGCCGTTCGGACGTATAGCAGATTCCACACAATGCCCTTGTTGCGGCAGCCGTCCAACGGCATCCATATCGCGTGTTGATGCAGATGGTCATTATCGTTATTTGCATTGCTCGCTGTGTTCATTGCAATGGCACATGGTGCGCATTAAATGCAGTCATTGCGAAAGCACAAAAGGTATTCATTATCATTCCTTGCAAGCAGTTGAAGATATAGCCCCCGCTGGTTCTAGCTCAGCAAGGAAAGAAGCCATCGAGGTAGAAACCTGCGATGAATGTAATCACTATCTCAAGATAGTCCGTATGGAACGCGATATCGCCGTCGAGCCTATTGCAGATGATCTTGCATCAGTAACGCTCGATCTCTTAGTGTCAGAAGCAGGATATCAACGTCATGGCGTCAATTTGATGTTGTTGTTTGGCGATCCGGATGGTCCCGATATCAATGATGGTGGAGGCGGCTAATGGCAGAGACCGGAGAGTCCGTGGTTCACGGCTCGAAGGCCAGGCCCCAGGATCTGCCTTCGATAGATAAACTGCTGCGACTGACAGCAGTCCAGCCTTTGCTGGAAGCGCATGGGCATACACTCGTTGCAACGCAAGCGCGTGTTTTGCTCGATAGCTTGCGTGTGCAAGCCTTGTCCGACAACCTGCAACAATCCGATATTCAGAACGATGTCTTGAGTACTGCGTTAGCCTTGAGTATCGAAGAGCGTTTGACACCTCGTCTACGTCGCGTGCTCAACCTCACCGGCACCGTCATCCATACCAATCTAGGACGTTCCGTGTTGCCTCAGGCAGCAATCCGCCATCTCACAGCGATGATGGAAGGGCCAAACAATCTTGAATATGATTTGATCGACGGTGGCCGTGGTGATCGCGACAGTATTGTTGAAGGATTGTTGTGCGACATCACCGGTGCAGAAGCTGCGACCGTCGTCAACAATAATGCCGCTGCGGTATTACTGTCGATAGCCGCATTGGCTGGCGGACGCGAGGTTGTGGTTTCTCGCGGTGAGTTGGTGGAAATCGGTGGCGCCTTTCGCATGCCGGATGTGATGGCCAGCGCTGGCGCAATCATGGTTGAAGTTGGCACGACCAACCGCACACACCTTGCTGATTACGAGCGTGCAATTACAGCGCGCACTGCGATGTTGATGAAGGTACATACCAGCAATTACGCAGTTGAAGGTTTTACTTCCTCCGTATTCGAATCACAACTTGCCGTACTAGCACGCGAACGCGGCGTCGCGCTGGTAACCGATCTGGGAAGTGGCTCACTAATCGATATGGGACAACTCGGCTTGCCACAAGAGCCGACGCCACAACAGATGCTGGCAGATGGCTGCGGTGTGGTTACTTTCTCTGGCGACAAATTACTTGGCGGCCCGCAAGCTGGATTGATCGTAGGTGAACGCGATCTGATTACAAAGATACGCAAGTTCCCTATGAAGCGCGCCTTGCGTCTTTCCAAATTACCTTTGGCTGCACTGGAAGCTACGCTGACGTTATACCTTCAACCTGAATTATTGACGCGTGATCTGCCTACCTTGCGTTGGTTAACGCGCACGCCGGAACAGGCTACTGAAACCGCGAATGTCTTGCTGGCACCGATGACTGCAGTATTGGCACCACGTTATACGGTTGCTGTTCAAGCCATGTTGAGTCAAATTGGTTCTGGATCGCTGCCAGTAGATAGATTGCCGTCTGCTGGTCTGGTAATTTCTCCGGTGTTATCCGGCAAGCGTGGCACAGGGACTGCGCTGGACAATCTCGCTACGGCGTTACGTAGTTTGCCATTACCCATCATAGGTCGTGTCGCCGATGACAGCTTGCTGCTGGATTGCCGTTGCCTCGATGATGTGACGGATGTTTTAGCGCAGTTAACTACTTTGCGCGAAAGACTCGCATGATGTCTTCAATCAATCATCCATGATAGTCGGCACGGCTGGACATATCGATCACGGCAAGACTGCGCTGGTACGCGCATTGACCGGCATAGAGGCCGATCGATTGCCGGAAGAAAAGCGCCGTGGCATTACGATCGAATTGGGTTATGCCTTCATGCCTGCTACGAATGGCAGCTTGATCGGTTTCGTCGATATGCCTGGTCACGAAAAATTGGTACGCACCATGGTTGCAGGTGCCAGCGGTATCGATTTTGCCTTGCTGTTGATTGCTGCCGACGACGGCATCATGCCGCAAACCATAGAACATTTGAGCATCTTGTCGCTACTGAATGTGCGTCGTGGCGCTGCTGTGATCACCAAGATAGACCGCGTTGACGAGAGCGTTAAACATGAACGAATAGCGCAGGTGCAAGCCTTGCTGACGGAAGCTGGTCTCCACGATTATCCGATCTTGTGCGCATCTGCTTTGCGTGGAGATGGTGTAGATGATTTGCGCAGCTTGTTGCAACGCGAAGCGGAACAAGCGAAAACTGACGTGATTGCCGAAACAGCTTTCCGCATGGGACTGGATAGAGCATTTACACTGGATGGTGTTGGCACGGTGGTGGCAGGTAGCATAGCCACCGGGACAGTGAATGTCGGCGACTCTTTATGTTTGGCACATGCGTCGGATAAATCGTATCGAGTACGCAGTCTGCACGTGCACAATAAAAACGTGGAAACTGCACACGCTGGTCAGCGTTGTGCAGTTGGCCTAGTTGGGCTTGAACGTAACGTAGTCGAACGCGGGCACATGTTATGTGACCCTGCGATTGCGCAGAGTTCATTGCGCATGGATGTATTCCTGCAGGTGGCAGCTACGGAAGCATCACCTTTGCGCTCTGGCACCTTGGTGCATTTGCATCTGGCGACACAAGAATGCATGGCTTCTGTTGCGATACTTGGATCGTCATCAATCGCGCCTGGCGAATCCGGTTTGGCACAGTTGGTCGTGCAACAACCCGTCAATGCCTGGCATGGCGACAGATTCATTTTGCGCGATGCCTCCGCCAATCGCACCGTGGCTGGTGGCAGTGTTTTGGATACGAATGCACCAGCGCGTTATCGCCAGACACCACAACGCCTCGCTTATCTGCAAACGCAACGGAGCGAAGATTCAGCAACACGTTTGCAAGGCGCATTGGCACATGCGCCTTTTGGCTTGAATAGCACGGAATGGTTGCGTAGCGCCGGTCTGCGCGACTGGCCATTCACTCCCGATGCCTTGGACAATATTGTCTTTGGGCAGGGCAGGGAATGGGCGATTTCGCAGGAACGTTTGCAGGAAAACGAAGCGTCAGTCATCCATGCCTTGCACGCTTTTCACGCAAAATACCCAGAGGATATCGGTCCGGATTTGCAGCGTGCACGACGACTGGCAGCACCGCGTATGCCGGAAGCTTTATGGCAGCAGTTGATCACTCGCATGGCAGAAAATGGCGTGCTGGCGAAACGTAATGGCTTCCTGCATCTGGCTGAACATGGTGTGCAATTGCAGGCTGCAGAAAAAATCGTTGCAGAACGCGCCTTGCCTTTGCTGTTGGAAGGCAGTTTTGATCCGCCGTGGATACGTGATATTGCCGATGCGATCAAGCAACCAGAGACGCAAGTTCGCCATGTCTTTATTCGTTTGGCTAAAGCGGGTGATGTGTTCCAGATCGTGAAAGATCTGTATTACCATCCACAGGTAGTACGTAAGCTGGCAGCGCTGGTACGTAGTATTAATAAGCATGATGGCGAAGTAACGGCAGCAAATTTTCGCGATGCGACCGGATTGGGCCGCAAACGCGCGATTCAAATATTGGAATTTTTTGACAGAATCGGTTTCCTGAGGCGTGTCGATGACAAGCATCTGCTGCGACCAGGAACTGTATTATTTCCCGAAGGGAAGTGAGTAGAAATAAGGAAGGAAATCGTCCCTGGTGGGGCGGCTGGGCTTCAAACCCAGTTGGTGGCGCCATGCGTCGCTGGGTGGGTTCGACTCCCGCTTCCTTCCGCCATTATTCGCCATGCATGCAAATGAATGCGTGCATATCAAGAACGTTCAGCGCGTCATAATGCGTCTGAGTCCAAAGCTGATGGCATCGACAGCACACACCATCAACAACATCGCAATAATCACACTAGCGGCTTGCTGCATTTGAAACAGCGACAGATGGTACTTCAGCATCTGGCCCAAGCCACCCGCGCCAACCACACCGAGAATAGCGGCCGCGCGGATATTGTTTTCCCATCGATATAAAACGTAGGACATCATTTGCGGGCTGCTTTGTGGCAGCGTCGCGTAAAAGAATGCTGCGACCGGATGTGTGCCATTGATGCGTAACGTAGCTTCAGGCAAAGGCGGGCAGTTCTCCAACGTATCGGCGAAGAGGCGGCCGAGTACGCCTATCGTATGAATTGTGAGTGCCAAAGTACCGGCAAATGGGCCAAGCCCGGCTGCGATCAGCAAGATGGAAGCCCAGACCAATTCTGGAATCGAGCGCAGCACATTCAAGATCCCACGCGTTACCAGCCGTGCAGTCATGCCGAATCGTCCACTGGCCGGCAAGCTCAATAACATGCCAAAAAATGCCGCCAGCAAAGTGCCGATGACGGACATTGCCAATGTCTCCAAGGTAGCAATACCGATTCTTTCTAGGAAAGTTGGAGCAAGTTCTGGCGGCGAAAATCCGCGCAGGAATTCTAGGCTGGTTCGGACCGCATCTTGACTAAAGAAGTCGCGCCATTTCAATGGCAATGAAATGAAACTGGCAAATACCAGCAACAAGATGCCAACTAAAAGCGTAATAGTTGACCAACTCGTTTTTGGCGGGATAGGCAATTCAGCGTTCAAGGTGGATTTCATTCCAGCCTCCGGCGCAACATGGCCGACACACCATCGGCACAAGCAACCAGAAGAATGAAAACGATCAACATCGTTGATAGTTCATCACCAGCCAGCATCTTCATCGACTCATCCATACGCTGACCAAGACCGCCAGCACCGACAAAGCCCATGACCACCGAACCGCGAATCGCGCATTCCCAACGATAGACGGTATAAGACACCAACTCAGATGCGGATGAGGGCAACGCACCGAACAGAAACGCGCCTAAACGACTGCTGCCATTCTGCAAAAGTGTGTCGCAAGCGGAAGGATCGGAAGATTCAAGAATATCTGCATACACTTTGCCCAGCATGCCGCAATAAGTCAGCGCAATCGCAATCACGCCCGCAGTCGGACCAAGGCCAACAATACGTACCAGTAACAAGGCCCAGACCAGTTCCGGCACACTGCGTAGCAAGACCAGCAACCAGCGCACGATTTGACGAAAGATCTTTGCCACAGGCGAAGCCCGTCCTGTACCCAGACGAGAAATCGACAATCGTTCCGTTGCCAGCAAGGTCAATGGAATCGCGCCGAGCAATGCCAAAGTCATACCGGCAGTCGCCATGGCAATTGTTTCCCAGGTCGAGATGGCGACCATTTGTAGGAATTCGAGTGAATGCGCCGGCGGGAAGAAGCTGGCCAAAAACTTTCCGGTAGCTTGCAAGCTCTGCGCATCGAACAATATCCACGGCTTGAATTCCGCCATCACCAGCATCGGCCACAACACGATGATGACAACAGCCAATCCCATGATGCGACCGCGCCATGCAGGATCGCGATCTGGCATGGAGAGAGAGGAGGGCGATGTCATAGATGTGCGTCTGATAAATATGTACGGCGAGCCATCAGCAACGCGGCGGGATGGCAACAGGAATCAGACCAATATCGGCAGGTTCGCAGATATGGCTATCGCTATTGCGATACAAGGCTTCAATCATCGCATCGCTGATATTTTCCTTTGCTGCATCAAACACAATACGGCCATCACGCAAACCAATGATGCGCGGGAAATTGGCACGCGCCAGTTCAACCTGATGCAGACTGCAAATCAATGTTGCCTGTCGCTTAGCGGCTTCTTGCTGCAATACGGCCAATGTTTGCAGCGCTAAAGTTGGATCGAGCGCTGACAGAGGTTCGTCCACCAGAAAAACTTCCGCGCTGGATACCAATGCGCGTGCCATGCCGCAACGTTGACGCTCACCGCCGGATAAGCGATCCACGCGTGCGTACAACTTGTCCTGCAGGTTGAAGCGAGCCAAGGCATGGAACGCCGTCTCAGGTTTGATCGGTCTAACCAGCGAACGCATGGCTTGCCACACGCTCCATTGCGGCAACAAACCGGCCAATACGGCATTCACTACGCGTTGGCGCGGCGGCAAGGGTGGTGTTTGCGGTGCGAGGAAGAGACGAGAGCGCATCGCATGCCGCGCGCTATTCGTCATCTGCCACGGATTTTTGCCGAATATTTCGATGTCGCCGGACTCTGGCGTCAATGCGCAGGCGAGCGTGTGCAGCAAGCTGGTTTTGCCAGCGCCAGATGGACCTATCAAGGCGATTTGTTCGCCTTGCTGGATAGAGAGTGTCAATTCACGCAAAGCCAAAGAAGATTTGGCTGCGCCACTATGATGGACAGATATTTTTTGCAGATGGAATGTCATGCTGACCAATCAGATTTAGTGTGGTCAACGCCACCTTCAGTCTGAAGGTGGCGTATCAAGCAACGCTATTATTTCAGCAAACCGGCGTTACGTGCAGCCGCTTCGATTGCTATGTAATTCTCTGGCTTGGTTGGGATGAAACGCGTTGCGCGTTGCAGCTCCAGAATTTCCTTATCCGCTGGATTGTTCTTATTGAGGGTCGGCCGGGATTCTTGCAAAATTTGTCAAAAATCGACATAACCATATGA
>JAZJXV010000056.1:0-14255 GCA_040390795.1 Pseudomonadota bacterium
CAGTAATCAGTTTAAACTGTTACCGTCGGTATCCGAAATTCACGACCAACCTCACATGCACCATGGTTTGAAGGATGCAGGGTTTATTGTTGATTGCGTAAAAGCGGGAAGTAATGGTCTGACAAGAGCACTTCGTGGAGCATATGATCTGATCGTTTTAGACGTAAAGAAACCTCATCTCAACGGTTGGAAATTACTGTTGGAGCTGAGAGCGGCTCATGATGCCCCCTTGCTTTTTCTCACTGCACGTGAGGCGATGGATAATCAAGTAAGTGACGCAAAGCTTGGTGTTGATGATTATATGATTAAGTCATTTTCGTTCATGGAACTCATGGAGCGTGTAAGAATTTTATTGCGAAGAGAATGTGAGCAGGAGCCAAAGATAATCGAGATTTCCGACATACTGATTGATGTTTCTAAACGTTGTGTGTTGCGAAATGGGCGGTATATAGATCTGACCAGAAAACAATTTTCATTGCTCCATCTTTTGGCGAAGCGCTCCGGAGAAGCTCTTTCTCGATCACTCATTGCCGCGCAAGTGTGGGGTGCTAATTTTGATGGTGATACAAACGTCGTTGATGTTGCAGTGTGTCGTCTAAGGGCGAAGTTGGATGACCATTATCCTCAGCAATTGATCCGAACAGTCCGAGGTATGGGATATGTACTAGAGGACAAAAAATGAATGTCCTGCGAAGAATGTCTTTAACTACACGGTTTGGATTTCTATTCTTTATGGTGTCGATTCTCATTTTCGCCGGTGTTGGGACTTATTTGTACCTCACACTATCAAGTGAACTTGAATCACGTGATGACCAAGAATTGGTTGGGAAGATTGGATTGATGCGACACATTGCGGAAGAGGCGGAGACAATTGATTCAATTCGGAAAGATCCACATTACTTTTTGGATGTATCCACCAGCCATGAAAAACTGATTGTCTTACTAAAGGATTCTCGCGGAGATATTGTCCTTCATACAAATGCAGGACTCGGGAAATTCCCTCAGATTTATTCTCCTCCACTCAATGTGGATGCAGACCGAAGGTTCATCAAATCACTATTGACCTCAATCGGCTTAACTGCGCGCGCGATCGCCGTGAAAGCCAAACTGAAAAACGGTGAGCAACTCGACATTATCGTGGCGCGAACTATGTCCGATCGCATGGAGTTATTGAATTCGTATCGAGCAGACGTATGGAAGGCGGCCATTGCCGGAACGCTATTGGCAGCTTTGTTTGGATATCTGGTGGCATCGAGGATTGCCGCTTATACGTGCGATCGCAAGCTAGGCTAGCTCAATCACGGTGCACCGATTGGGTCCAGTGCTTCCTGATCTGTTCATGCGCTTTTTCTTGAGCTACGAGCGCCGCGTTGGATGCGGCCAGGGCTAATTCTAAGCGGTGCGCCTCTTTGCCTACTTCATTTGTCTGCAACAATGTATCGGATACTTGCGTCACTAGTTCCTGTATGCGCACGTCTTTTTCGCTAATTTGAAGTTCAAGCAACGCGTTTCGCTGCAGAGCCTCATGCAATTTTTCTACTTTTTGTTCGGTTTCTCTTTCGTGGTTTTTGAGCTCATAAATAGATTTTTGCGCGTGCGATAAGTCGGTTACTAGTCGAGGGTCGGCCGGGATTCATGCAAAATTTGTCAAAATTCGGCCTAACCTTTTGATTTTAAAATAATTTGTGTTTTGTAATTCATCGGCGGCACCACGCGATCAAAATCTAGTGTGTAATCGCCGAATCGGTTAATGTGTTCTGTACGGTATGGTGCCAAACCGGCCAGTACCTCCTCATTTACAGACAGACCCTCTTCCTGCATTTCTTTCAACACCCCCGTCATTGCCTCAACGTTGTGCAAGATAGCGAGGTTCGCTACGAGCTGATTGTATTTCACTACCTTTCTCTGCTCATGACGGACATTTTCAGCAATCACGCCTTGGTTGCCAAAAAATAGCCATTTGATGAACTGATTGAATTCCTCACTCTTATTTGTGGCCGCGTTGATGGTCTTGCGCAGATCCGTGTCGCCGATATATTTCAGCAAAAACTCAGTTCTGACTACGCGGCCCAGTTCTCGGAAAGCAAAATACAGCTTATTTTTTCTGCTAGCGGTGCCGAGCCGTCGCAGGATTGTCGATGGCGTGATTTTGCCTGCTTTGATCGATAAAGCGATGCGTAGCATGTCCGGCAGATGTGTCTCAATGATTTCCCAATTCACTGCCTCGCTGAATAACCCATTGATATGTTCATATCGTATGCCTCGCTCTGGCTTGTAAAACACCAGTTTTTTCAACTGACGGATTCGTGGCATTAAATTGATACCCAGCAGATAAGCCAACCCAAAGACCGGCGCACTCTGTGCATGCGTATCACCATGCAGCGTGTCAGGTTGAATCTCGGACTCGTTCTTGATCAGGCCGTCCAAGATATAGATGGCTTCATAGACGCCACAGGGAATAAAGTGGCTGAATAAGGCAATGTACATGTCTGAGACGTGGTAATACCCGATTCCACCATAACCGCCATAACGAATGTGGTATTCGGAAAGTAAGTTTTGCTCATACATATTCCATTTGGTGCCATCAGCCGAAGCGCTTTTACCTGTTCCCCAAAACTTGGGTAGTGAGAATTTGTTATAGGCATTGATGACCTGAACAGTCGCCTTTTCCAATCTTTCTTCCGTCACGTGGTGCAAATTTAACCAGGCGACTTGCTTGCGGCTCAGCCCTTTGACCGACCGTGCGGTTTGAGTCGGGCCGAGATTGCATCCATAACAAAACAACGTGGTAACGAATCGTTTGCGCGGATCGTCAATTTTAGATTCGAAGCCTGATAAGGTACCGAACTGCTTATGAAGATCAAGCCAAGTCTCTGCTTCCACTAGGATGTCAAGGATATTCTTTTCGGGAAGTCGCGCGGTAAGCTCTTTGTCGATACGGTCCAGTGCGGCAGGCTTGATATCCTTACTGTGCTTTCTCAAAACGATTTCAGTCCCGTTTAAATCCACATGCTCGTTATCTGGCATGCCCTCATCCGTGCGAGACGCTGTGTCAGCAAGCCATTTCCTGAGATTAGAGACAAAATCTTTGGGATCAGTAGGAAAATCAAGCATTGCACCATATTCCGCTACCTGTGCCTCATAGGTATCCCAGTCGACTAGTTGAACTCGGTAGTCGCTATATTGATCGCTATTGGCCACATACAGATCCCCCGATTGCAGTTCTTGCATTGCCTCGGTCAATACACAGAGTTCAAAGTACTTGCGGTTAACTTCGCTGACGGGCCCAGACCGTTTCCCAGTCACCAGTCGCCGCCATTTTTCCGGTAGCCATTTCAAATTGATATTCGTATCAACGATCGACAACCATTCCTTGTGGCTCTGCCGATTTGCCAGCACAAACCGGATCGATTCAATGAGTGACAAGTCAGCTGATGTAGACTCCAGATCGAGTAGGCCCAGGCAGTTCAGCAATAAAGGCCGCTGCGTCTGGTATGGAACCAGCATAAACGGGAGATAGTTATTCCCGGCATAGGCCATGTGCTCTTCGCACTCGGCGAGAAGATTTTCCGGGTTGTCATGCATGGCATTCGCAATCCGTTTGCCACGCTCCTGATCGGTCTCACTTTCTTGAAACGCTTCAAGCACATCACGTAATTGCGAAACTAGCTTTTCTGCACGCTTTTGATGCTCCTGATAATACAGTTGCAGTTGTTCTACAGCGCCGCTATGGAGTTTCCTCATTTTGCGGACAAATATGTCGACAGCATCGTCTAGCGCTTTACTCAATTGTGCGTGGAATAACAGCACCATCAGTGCATAACGCTTGTTCTGCTGCATGGCCTTTAGGTCTGCTGCGTCGAGTGCGCGTGCCTCATACACATACTGTCCGCGTTTGACGACTGGAATATGATCCACTTGCGGCAATTCGCAGGCCCAGCTTTTAAGCCACTTTACACGTTCGAGATATTGGCGGACCTCAGTATTAGTTGGCTTCTTCGGATCTTGTTTTATTTGCTGCCAGCCGGTTACTAGCTGACCTGCAGAAAGCGTGAGCATTGCGTCGAATTGGCTGGTGACTGCTGTGGGAAGCGGATCAGTTAAGGTGTGAAAATACTGTTCATTGACTAGATTCCGGATCCGAAACGCCGTTCGATTCAAGCGGCTGAACGCTGGCAATTCATAGCGTTGCCGGATCAACTCTTCGATAACGACGTTGATAATGTCAGCTAGTTCCTGCTTGGTTTGTGCGGCCTGCGTGGCGGCTAACTCGATTACCTTGTCGGTATCCTTTGTAATGGGCTGTATTTTAAGATGCGCACGAATGGCGTCGATGAAGTCGCGCCTAGCGCGTGACTTTTCTTCTTCTACGAGCATGCGCAGCGGTACCGAATTTACGCCGAGCGCTTTAGTGACAAAAGACACGATGGATGCGGGCACTTCCGCGAGCATCGGAAAATACCCCAGTCGCTGGACGGTTTTCAACAAGATCATCAAATAAAGCCGTGATGCATTGCCACGACCTACCCGGCGTGCAAAACGCTGTTCAGTCTCATTTGGTGTATAGATTTCGTCTAATTCACGCTGCGTCAGATCAGGCTTAAAGCGTGGGTATGCTGTTTCATGGATGCTGGTCAAAACTGTGCTCCCGTCGTACGCAGTCGAGTTTCAAAAAGTTGATACACTGCCTATGAGGTGTTTCAAAGTCAATGAAGGACCGATCATAAATTCATCGCGTTTATTACTAAATACCAACCGTTCTTGACATTGTCACGGTGGGAACCGCCAAGATAATAGCTTGAGATATCTATTATTTCTTGCGCTCGGATGGTAAGCTAAAAATCACTCGCGTATTCGTGACATATTGCATCGACTTTCAAAAAAGGACCGGCAAATGAACAGTAACGCTCCTCACGACCACATTCATGGCGATCCAGTTGCTGCCTCCGAATCAGTAAATTCCCATGAAAAAATAGAAGGTTCGGATAAATCTTTTACTGACCCCGTATGTGGAATGAAGGTTGCTGCCGACCCGCAAATGGAAATTGAATACGAAGGAAATAAATATTATTTCTGCAGTACCAAATGCATTCATAAATTTGAGGTCAATCCACAAATCTATATAGATAAAAACATCTCGGCACCGCAACCTGATCTGCCGAAGGGAACAATATATACGTGCCCGATGCACCCCGAGATTCAACAGCCGAATCCTGGCAATTGTCCGATATGCGGCATGTCACTTGAGCCTCTCATGCCTTCGCTTGAGGATGAAGAAAATCCCGAGCTCCTAGATTTTCGTCGCCGCTTCTGGTGGACATTGCCGCTAACTATCATTGTTACTTCTTTAGCGATGGGCGCGCACCGTTTCTTTCCAGAGGGCATCCCTTACCAAAACTGGATCGAACTAATATTAAGTACACCTGTGGTGTTATGGGCGGGTTGGCCTTTCTTTGAACGCTGTTATCAATCCATCGTGCGACGTAGTCCTAACATGTGGACGTTAATCGGATCCGGTGTGACAGCGGCATATGGTTACAGTGTGGTGGCGACACTTGCACCTGGATTATTTCCGTCGACCTTCATGGAGCATGGACGCGTCGGTGTTTATTACGAGGCTGCTGCGGTCATCGTTTCGCTGACCTTGCTTGGGCAAATTCTTGAGCTAAGGGCTCGTTCACAAACGTCAGCTGCTATTAAATCTCTATTGGGACTTGCACCAAAGACTGCGCGTCGAATTAACAAGGATGGGACTGAAGAAGATGTGCCACTCACACACATACACATTGGTGACGCGCTAAGGGTGCGTCCCGGTGAAAAAGTGCCGGTGGATGGTGTCGTCGCAGAAGGAGAAAGCGCAGTAGATGAATCCATGTTGACTGGCGAGCCTATGCCCGTGACCAAGCGACAAGGAGATAAAGTTATCGGTGCGACTCTTAATACTAGTGGCAGTCTTGTCATTCACTCAGAAAAAGTCGGCTCTCAAACGATGCTTTCACAGATTGTACAAATGGTGGCTCAGGCTCAACGTTCGCGCGCACCTATGCAACGTCTGGCCGACGTCGTTGCCGGATATTTTGTATTGGTTGTCGTTGGCATCGCTTTTCTAACGCTATTAGGATGGGGTCTGTTTGGCCCGGAACCGAGTTGGGTCTTTGGCTTCGTCAATGCGGTCGCAGTCTTGATCATTGCGTGTCCTTGCGCACTTGGTTTAGCCACGCCGATGTCAATCATGGCAGCAACAGGACGCGCAGCAACACAAGGGATGCTATTTCGTGATGCTGCTGCCATTGAGGGCATGCGTAAGGTAAATACTTTAATTGTGGATAAAACCGGCACTCTGACGGAAGGCAAGCCTGCATTTGATCGTGTTGTCGCTGCACAGGGTCAAACAGAGACATCGGTACTTCAGATCGCGGCCAGTATCGACCAAGGCAGCGAACATCCACTTGCTCAAGCGATTGTGACTGAAGCGCGTAAGCGGGACTTGATTCTGGATAAACCGGAAAGCTTTGAATCATCCAGTGGAATTGGTGTGCGCGGGATTGTTGCTGGCCAACGAATAGCAGTAGGTAATACGGCGCTCATGGATGAAGAAAAGATTGAGTGGATTAGCTTGTCGGCGCAAGCCGAAGAGTTACGGAGTGAAGGGGCAAGTGTGATGCACGTGGCTGTAGATGGAAAGTTGATCGGGCTAGTCGCAGTGTCAGACCCGATTAAAGCAACAACGATGGGGGCGCTCAGTGCGTTGAGGGAAGCTGGCATCAACGTAATTATGGCAACCGGGGACGGGGTTACCACTGCAAAATCAGTGGCTGGAAAACTTGGGATTAGCGAAGTGTATGGCGAAGTTAAACCGCAAGACAAATTGGCATTGGTAGAACGACTGCAGAAAGAAGGAAAAGTCGTAGCAATGGCAGGGGATGGCATCAACGACGCACCTGCACTTGCCAAGGCGGATGTCGGCATTGCCATGGGGACGGGAACTGATGTCGCGATTAATAGTGCGCATCTGACCTTGGTAAAGGGAGATCTGCGCGTCATTGCAAAAGCCAGAACACTTTCACTGAATACGGTACGGAATATGCATCAAAACCTTGGCTTCGCATTCCTCTATAACGCGTTGGGTATTCCGTTGGCTGCCGGCCTACTTTACCCTTTCACTGGACAGCTACTGTCTCCCATGGCTGCCGCACTTGCGATGAGCCTGAGCTCGGTATCAGTGATTACCAATGCGTTGCGGCTGCGTGGCACAACCAAATGATTTTTTTACAGATACCCTAAGACGGAAATCAATGACGCATACACTTCAGAGAAAAAAGATCGTCGGCCAGTTTAGCGAGCAGTTCAATCACGCATGCTTTTGCATAAGTCTGGATAGCGACGCACTAAAGCATGCGCTTGCCATTGAACTTAATTCTCCTGAATTAGTGGCTCTGGTCGAAGAACGTTGCCCGTATTTATTTTCTGCGCGCCCCGTATTCGCTTCCGATAGCCAGATCAAGCGCATGGTAAGCGTGATCCGGGCGATTGAATCGGTCATTGCTCTGCCAGCTTATAGAGCACATATTTTTGCCAATGCATCGGAGGTTGTTCGACACGATCCGGGCGGGGCAAAAGGCGTTTTTTTTGGTTATGACTTTCATTTAAGTAACGATGGTTTGGGACTCATTGAAATCAACACCAACGCTGGTGGCGCGATGTTCAATGCTGTCATGGCACGTGTTCATCAATCCTGCTGCTTGGATCCGAAGAGCATGGCATTAGCCAATGAATCGGCTGCAGCGCTTGAAAAAACTTTTGTCGATATGTTTCAAAGCGAATGGAGCTTATCTGCTAAAGAAACATCGCTCAATACAATCGCGATTGTCGACACGCATCCGCAGCAACAATATATGTACCCTGAGTTTCTGTTGTTCCAGCAGTTATTCAAGCGGCACGAGATACAGTCCGTCATAGTCGATCCGTCCGATTTGGAGTGGCGTCAAGGGAAGTTATGGTTCGGCGATACGCTCATCGATCTGGTTTATAACCGGCTAACTGATTTCATGCTGGAAACTGATGAGTGTGCCGCCTTACGCGCAGCCTATCTGGCCAATGCAGTGGTATTGACGCCACATCCGCAAGCGCATGCGCTCTATGCCGACAAATATAATCTCGCGTTACTTGGCGATGTTGAAATGTTGCAAGAGCTTGGCGTTCCTCTCGACGTTCAGGAAATTTTGTTATCGAATACTCCACGGACCTCAGTTGTGAAAGCTATCAATGCCGAGCAACTATGGAAAGATCGCCGTCATTTGTTTTTCAAACCACGCGCAGGCTTTGGTTCGCGCGCGACGTATCGGGGAGACAAGCTAACCAAGCGAGTATGGACAGAAATTTTAGCGGGAGATTACGTGGCGCAAGCAATCATGGCGCCAGGGGAACGAGTCAGTGGAAGCAAAGAGAGCCCGGAAATGCTTAAATTTGATATTCGCGCCTATGTTTATGACGGCCAGCTTCAATGGACGGCAGCTCGTTTGTATCAGGGACAAACTACGAATTTTCGTACGGTAGGCGGAGGATTCTCGCCGGTCTACAGCGTGCCGGATACAGCAATAAGGCCAGATGAAAACGAACTATTGAAGAGCGCCGCGGATGCATTAGTGTGTTGCCGTCTGACTTGTATTTAGTGCAGGTATTTACCTAGCCATGAACTGTCCGATTGCAGGGCCATCAAGGATAGGAAATTCTAGTACTGCCGCTCCGCATCCCCGCATAGACTGGGATAGGTTATCTTTCGACAATAGGCAGTACTAGGGAAGAACTTATTAGGTTGACGAATGATTAGCCGCTGTATTGCTCTTTCTCAAGTCGTTTGAATTTGCCACTTGCCTTGCTTTGTTCAAGTTCGGTTTTAACTTGGGCTCGTGTTTTGCTGCTAGTAACTACAGGCAACTTTGGATAGTCGCTATCAGTAGTTGCGAGTAGTCCTTTTTCGCGAGCCTGCTGTAATTCCGCCTTTACTTCTGCGCGAGTTTTGGTCGATGCAAATGATGGAAGGATTGGATAGTTAGATTCATCGGCTTGGGCAAGTTGTAAGGTATTAGTATTCGCAGTGTGCGCAAAAGTAGTGCCTGATGCTATGGATATAGCAATAACCGCAATGAGTTTTTTGTGTTGGCTGTTCATTTCAATTCTCCAAAGTTAGGGTTGATTCGTCTAAGCAAATTCAAAAACGAAATCGATGAGATACATTGTTTCAGTTGCTTATCGATCTAATGTATCAATGGATGAATTGTAGAAATTTGGCGGTTACACAAACATGACAACGGTATTACAAAGATGTAATCTGTCGGTACAACATGACCTAGCTCATAAATGAATTGCGCAAAACTGTAAAAAGTTTTATAAATACCGCCAAATGCGCCGACACTCCTTTTCATCTTTTTGCCGCTTAATTGCTTGCTTCCTAGTCATGACCGTTCTGACTTCAGGAGTAGCAATGGCTGCTTACGTCTGTCCGCAGACAATGGTGCCTATGCAGGAAATGGCTATGGGCGACATGCCATGCGCAGGAATAGACATCGAGAAGCCAGTTCATTGCGCTGAGCAACAGTCAGGTGCCAAGTTGGCACTTGAGCATTTTGCAGCAACACCATTGCTGGCACCAACCATCGTTTCATTCATCATGCCGGCACCTCTGCCGGTTGTTCCTGCCGTTCTGGCTTCAGCCTGGACAGACGCTCCCCTGGAATTAGGCGTAGACCCGCCTTATCTCCGAACGCAACGACTCCGTATTTGATTTAACCCCCAGTTGTTTCGCTGACCGGCATTGTGCCGTGGTTGGCGTTCGTCTTCATTACCGGGGGTTATATGTTTTTGCGTATCCACGCGCTACTGAATTATCAGTCGCGCACTCTATGCCGAATCAGCGTCTTACTGGCGCTGACTTTTGGCACATCTTTTGTTCACGCCCAATCCAATGGGCTCACATTAAACGAAGCATTACAGCTTTCATTGCAGCGGTCGTCGTTGACCAAAGCCGCTAATGCATCTGTCTTGGCCAGCCGCGAATCGGCAGCGAAAGCCGACCAATTGCCTGACCCGATGCTGAAAGTTGGTATCGACAATTTACCAGTGACGGGTAGCGACCGTTACAGCACCACGAGCGACTTCATGACCATGCGTCGGGTTGGTATCGAACAGCAATGGGTATCTTCCGACAAGCGTATCGCACGGTCCGAGCGTGCACAGCGCGCCGTCGAAATGGAAGAAAGTACCTATTTAGAAACCATTGCCAAGGTGCGGGAAGAAGCAGCCAAGGCATGGGTCAATGTGCTTTATGGACAGCGCACATTGGCATTGGTCAGTGCGATGGAAAAAGAAGCTGCCGAAGACCTGAACGCAATGAATGCAGCACATCGAGGTGCCAAGGCAAACGCCTCAGATGTAATGCAAGCGCAATTGACACTCTCGCAGGCGCAAGATGCAACGCGCAAGAACACACAGGATTTGAAGAATGCACGTCTAGCGTTAAGTCGCTGGACCGGTATGCCAGCCGCCACTGTCGCTGATGAGACGCCAAAGCTGAATTCACATGTGCCTGGATTGCCCATAGAAGAACTCGAAAAATATCACCCGATGTTATTGACGGCTCGTCGCGCAATCAATCTGGCTGATGCCGACAGCACTGTGGCAACCCGCGAAAGTAACCCCGACTGGTCGGTTGAAGCCTCTTACAGCCAGCGCGGCAGCCAGTACTCAAACATGGTTTCCTTTGGCATCAGCATTCCACTAGCCGTTAATCGTGCACAAAAACAGAATCGCGACATCGCTGAAAAATCTGCCTTAGGCACCAAGGCCAGGATGCAGTACGAAGAAGCATTGCGTGAATTGCAGACTGAAATCGAGAATCAGTCGTCCACTCTGGAAAGTCTTAAATCCCGTGTCACACAACTCAATGCGCAGTTACTGCCGGCAGCATCGCAGCAGGTGGAGCTGGCAACTGTTGCCTACCGTTCCGGTAGCGGCAGTCTGAGTGCTGTCTTCAATGCGAAAAAAATGTTGTTGGAACGACGCCTGCAAATAGCCGAGCTTGAGAGAGAAGCGGCGCTGACCTGGGCGGCGCTTGAGTATCACGTGGTTCCACATGACATGGTATCTGCAGGAGAAATGAAATGAAATCAAAGTTCGCATTGAAAACGATAGTGCTGGTATTAGCAGGTGCTGGCCTCGTGTTTGGCGGCTATTGGGTCGGTACGCAAAGAAGTATGGATAACGCTGCGACATTTGGCGCGGCGACCAAAAAAGTTGACCCGAAGACGGGCCGCAAAGTCCTGTACTGGCACGACCCCATGGTTCCAGGAAACAAGTTCGACAAGCCTGGTAAAAGTCCTTTCATGGATATGCAGTTGGTTCCAGTTTATGCGGATGAAGGTTCGGAAGATGGTGGTGTAAAAATCAGTCCGACACTTCAACAGAATCTAGGTATCAGATTCGCAACTGTAAGGCGGGAAGAAGTACGGGATGCATTTGAAATGGTCGGCACAACGCAGTTTGATGAGAGCGCATCAGAAGTTGCACAAAGCCGTGTGACGGGATATATCGACAAACTATATGCTCGCTCACCTCAGCAACGCATCAAGCGTGGCGAAGCAATCGCTTCGATTTTCGTTCCAGACTGGATTGCACCGCAAGAGGAATACCTGGCACTCAAACGTGGTGGCAATACTGAACTGGCATTGGCTGCACGACAAAGAATGCGGGCGATGTCTATTCCGGACGGATTGATAAACCAAGCAGACCGTACCGGACAATCGCAAAAGCACTTTACGCTGACATCTCCAGTAGCCGGCGTCATCACCGAGCTATCCGTGCGCGATGGCGCGATGGTATCGCCCGGTATGACCATTGCAAAAGTCGCTGGGCTGAGCAAGGTCTGGTTAGTAGCAGAAGTACCCGAAGCATTGAGCAATGCAGTCCGCTCCGGCATGACGGTGGAAGCCACGTTCTCCGGTGACGCGAATAGAAAATACAGTGGCAAGGTTCGTGAAATCTTGCCGGGCATCAGTACTGCGACACGGACCTTGCAGGCTCGACTGGAGCTGGATAATCGTGACGGCAGTCTCACACCGGGCATGCTCATGCGTATTCGTCTGGATGCCGAAAAGCCAGTTTCGCGACTTCTGGTCCCGAGTGAAGCCGTGATTGCAAGCGGCAAGCAATCCATCGTTCTGGTAGTTGGCGAGAACAACAGCATGCAACCAGTGGTTGTAACGACGGGTCGTGATAGCGGAAACGATACCGAGATTTTGAGTGGCTTGAGTGAAGGGCAGAAGGTAGTCGCCTCGGGGCAATTCCTCATTGATTCGGAAGCAAGCCTGAAGTCGGTATTGCCCAAGTTTTCTGGCAATAACCAAACAATGCAACCAGCAGCGTCCCCTGTTCACCGGGGAGTTGGCACTGTAGAGAAAGTAACGCCAAAAGCACTGACTCTTTCGCACAAGCCCATTCCGGAACTTGAATGGGGCGCGATGACGATGGACTTTAACAAGTCGCGTCCCGAGCTATTCAGCGAGATAAAAGCAGGGCAGGAAGTTGAATTTTCATTCAAGGAAAATGACGACGGCTACCTACTTGAAAGCGTTAAACCAGTCGGAGGCAAGCAATGATTGCGCGAATTATTCGCTGGTCCATTGCTAACCGATTCTGGGTGCTGCTTGCTGCGGTCGTCATCGCAGGATGGGGCCTATGGTCATTGAACAAAACACCATTAGATGCGCTACCAGACCTATCGGATACGCAGGTCATCATTCGCGCCCAATATCCCGGTAAGGCACCTCAGATAGTTGAGGACCAGGTTACTTACCCACTGACCACGGCGTTGTTGGCTGTTCCAGGTGCCAAAACCGTTCGTGGGTATTCCTTTTTTGGCGACTCGTTCGTTTATGTTCTTTTCGACGATGCGACGGACCAATACTGGGCTCGCTCCAGAGTCCTGGAATACATCAGTCAAGTGCAAAGCCGTTTACCGCAAGGTGTGCGTGCCGAACTTGGGCCGGATGGAACGGGAGTCGGCTGGGTATTTGAATATGCGCTGGTTGACCGTACTGGACACAACGACCTCAGTCAGTTGCGGACATTGAACGACTGGTTTTTGAAGTTCGAGCTTAAAACCGTTCCAGATGTAGCCGAGGTCGCCAGCATCGGCGGCATGGTGAAGCAGTACCAAGTCATCCTGGACCCGGACAAGCTGCGTGCTTTCGGTATCTCGCATGCAAAGGTACTCGATGCATTGGCGAAGGCAAACCAGGAATCGGGTGGTTCGGTCGTCGAAATGGCCGAGACCGAATATATGGTTCGCTCGCACGGTTACCTGCGCTCACTGGAAGATTTTCGTAATGTTCTTCTCAACGCAAATGATGCTGGTACGCCCGTATTACTCAGGGATGTAGCGACAGTTCGCATTGGCCCCGAAATGCGTCGTGGGATAGCAGAATTGAATGGTGAAGGTGAAGTCGCCGGTGGCGTGGTTGTCATGCGTTCCGGTAAGAATGCGCTGGAAACCATCAAAGCGGTCAAGGCAAAACTAGCTACCTTGCAAAGCTCGCTTCCCAAAGGTGTGGAGGTGGTCACCACCTACGACCGCTCCAAACTGATTACGGCCGCAGTAACCAATCTTAGAGACAAGCTGATTGAAGAGTTTGTTGTGGTCGCCTTGGTCTGCGCCATCTTTTTGTTTCATTTGCGCAGTGCCTTGGTCGCCATCATCTCGCTTCCTTTAGGCGTGCTTGCAGCCTTCATTGTGATGCGCTATCAAGGCGTCAACGCCAATCTGATGTCCCTGGGTGGTATCGCCATTGCCGTCGGTGCGATGGTCGATGCGGCGATTGTCATGATTGAGAACGCGCACAAGCATCTGGAAGCCTATTCACATTCACATCCGAATCAGGAAATTAGTGGGAAAGAGCGATGGAACTTGATTGCAGAATCGGCGATTGAAGTTGGGCCGGCGCTGTTTTTCTCATTACTCATCGTCACTTTATCCTTCATTCCTGTCTTCGCCTTGGAAGCGCAGGAGGGCAAGCTGTTTGCGCCGCTGGCATATACCAAAACCTACACGCTGGCAGCCGCAGCCGGTTTGGCGATTACGTTGATACCGGTATTGATGGGGTACATGATACGTGGACGTATTCCAAGCGAAGCATCGAATCCGATTAATCGCGTATTGATACGAATGTATCGGCCTTGGTTGAATGCAAGTCTGGCGCATC
>JAZJXV010000057.1:0-14154 GCA_040390795.1 Pseudomonadota bacterium
TTCGTTCTGTTTTAGACATTATCAATTGTCTAGTAGAACGGGTGAAGTCCAGTACTCGAAGCCGTCTATGTGATCGAGGGCTTGATGAAAGCCGGCCTGAGCGTGCAGGCCGATACCGTCTACTCTGATACCCACGGCCAGTCAGAAACCGTCTTCGCTTTTACGTATCTGCAGGGCATTCAACTGATGCCTCGTATCCGTAATTGGAAAGATTTGAAGTTCTATCGCCCTGAGAAAGGCACGCGTTATCGTCACATCGACCGTTTATTTACCGATGTAGTCGATTGGAAGCTGATCCGCGATCATTGGAAAGATTTGATGCAAGTCGCCATTTCGATCCAGATGGGGCGCATCCCGTCACCGATGTTATTGCGCAAACTCAGCCATGAAGGACGACATAACCGTCTTTTCGCGGCAGCGCGCGAACTGGGACGAGTGCTACGCACCGTCTATCTGCTGCGTTGGATTTCACGTAAAGAAATGCGACAAGAAGTGACTGCCACAACTAATAAGATAGAGTCCTATCATGCCTTCACCAAGTGGCTCGATTTCGGGGGAGACGTCATCGGTGAGAACGATCCAAACGAGCAGCAAAAACGGCTGAGGTATATCGATCTGGTAGCGTCGGCAGTGATCTTGCAAAACACGGTGGATATGATGAAAATTATGCAAGATATGTATGCCGCTGGCGAACCGATCGCTGCCGCCGACGCAGAATTTATGAGTCCGTATGGGACTCACGGCGTCAAGCGATTTGGCAATTACCATCTCGATTTGAAACGGCCGCCTGAGCCTTGGTTGAAAGAGTCACAGTTTCGAGATGCGGCAAAACGTGCGAAGGCCGCGGCAGCAGAAAACAAACGCACCGAAAAACCAGGAGATACCGCATGAGTGGCGCCGAAAGTACGGTCGCAACCGCCTATGGACGTTTAGATAAAGCCGCGTTAGAAGAAGCTCAGACCACTTACGACACAAGCGCAATACTGAATATCGTCGACGAATTGCATGAGATGATCTTGACAGCAGGAGAGAGTGATGGCCTTCGAGAAATGCTGTTGCGTTTGCATGGGATGGCGCACTCAGTCATCAACGGCGCCGGATTGTCGGTAGCGACAGACGGGGACAGTTTGCCGGAACTGGCGGCTGACGTGATATCCGAAGTCCAGGAAATGATTTTTACATTGCAAAAATGGGTCAGGCGGATTGAGCCGCTAGAAAAGCTCGAAGCTGGACACTGACAGTGTGATAACAGGGTTGGCGCCACAATTTATGACGAACCGATTTCATTCTTGCTTATATTAAAAATAGTATAAATAACTATATTTAGATTACTTCTAGGATTATGTGTCATTTCTGGCCTTATCCCGGCTCACCCTCCAATACCCGCCCACGTCGATGGTTCTTTGATTCGATTCATGTTGACCCCTGTTTAATAAATAATGTCGCCAGCTTCAGTCTTGACCGTCAGACTGTTACCGGTAACGAACGATTGCAGCTTTGGAAAACGGCTGATGATGAACGCCGCGATGAGAAGCCCGCCAAGCACAATCACGCCTTCGCGTAATACCGCTTCAGGGGCCGGAATAATTGATTTGAGATTGATAGCCATAGTTTTAAAAGTAGTTAAAATTTATGCCGGAGTCGTTATTGCTGACTACATCTGCCGGATTCCACCACGGCGCGGTAGGTTGCCATTTTGGGACGCCGTAGACGTTATTTCCCGGCGATATGCCGAACGTATCTAGCGGCTCTGTAATCATGTCGAGGCCCAAGCCGCCCAAGATTCCAGCGGCTTCCCACCCCTCCTTCACTACACCGGGCAATGACGTTTTCCAGTAGGCGTATACCACCGCCGCCAGAACCGCCCCACCCGCTACCAAGTAAATATTTTTCATGCGTCATCACCACCAAATGCCGTCTACCATCACCACGCTTTTCGGCTTTGTGCCGTATGTTTCGCTCAACACGTCGCCGAATAATTCCTGCACTGTAGGCGTGCCGTAGCTGGATACATCGCCGCTGTAGTAGTCGTGAATAGATCCTGCAATCAGGCTCTTATTCCAGATGTAATCACCTGGGTCTACCGGGTCATACGCTGTACCGGCGAACGGTGACAACGGGCGATAAATCGAACTTTGGAATGATTGCGGACTCATCAGGCCAGAGAGTGACGGCAAGGTAAGGCCCGCAGCTTTTGCGACCAGTAGCGCAGCGCCACCGGCCAAAGCCAAAACAATCATGTCGTCTTTTTTCATGTTGCCGCCTATGCGAACACGCCGCCGATACCACCGGCGCGCGCGAGAATCGTTGAGTAGTAATCGCGTGTTTCAGCCGGCGCTTTTTCAAGCCCTTTGCGTTGCACGTTGCCGATACCCCAGTTGTAAGCGGCAAGTGCTTTTTCCCATGTGCCGAGCGAGTTATAGAGTTTGCGCAGGTAACGAGCCGCGCCGGGAATCGCTACCGCTGGATTCAGCGCCGCCGCTTCGCTGCCGAGTTCTTCGCGTGCTGTTGCTGGCATAAATTGAGCGATGCCCATAGCACCGACCGGCGACCGCTTTGTGCCGTTGACGATTGCTAAGGTGTAGCGCGATTCTTTCCAGAGCAACCAAGCAAGGATTGACGTTTGCACGCCATGCTGTGCCGCCGCCGCTTCGATCATGGTGCGGTATGGTGCAGAGCCGGGAGGCCAACCGCTAAGTGTTCCTGTCATGGTGTCTATCCCATCCTCAATAAAGGTTGATTCCTGATCGCCCGCCGTTTCGTATCCGACTTCGCCGGATTGCACCAAACGACTGCGATAAAAGTAGTACGCGGCCCCCGCCAGTAGCGTTGCTGCCGCGATTTTTACAGCCGGTGTCATTCGGCGTTTTGCTCTGCGATGATTGCCGCCGCTTCCGCTTTTTCTGCCGTACTCATGCTGGCTTTGAACATAGGGAAATGACGCTCAACTTGCGATGCTTGAATGTCGTGTTGCGTGAAATAATCAACAACTTCGCCCGCATCATTTTTTCCAACTGTCTTCTCAGTAACAGTCATGTTTCCTGCTTCATCAAAAATAAATGTCTTCATTCCGCTGCCTTATAGCAATGTGTACAAAACACTTCGATGCGAATTACCCTCTGCGACCCCAGCTATGTAATACAAACCGTAACCCGCTGGAATTTTTATTTCCCTATCGATATTTATGTAAGTGCAAATTGCCGACCCGCTATTCCATCCAGCAATCCCCACAGACAAAACGTCACCGTCTATATTGCTTGCTGGCGACGATGTTTTAGCGATAAATGCAGGTAGAGTAAAACTAGCCCCGCTTGAATGAACTTGACCACTCTTTAGAATTGCACCGTTGACATTTGCCGCAGGCGTAAAAATTACATCAACGCCGTTAGCACCTTTTGCAACATTGCTTTTCCAGCTACTTGCATATTCCATGTACAGCTTTTGCGCATCAGGATTTGCGATAACCACAGGCGGCAAACTAAGCACGTTTACATCGCCTACAGGCGGCGTATCGTAGAGAATTCGACTACCGGCACGCGTCACGATGTTGACGTTTTGCGTTACCGATGAAGTCACCGCGAAGGCGTCAAAAACGCCGTCTTCCATCGTTTCCGAGAAGCCCCGACCGACTTGCTGCGCTTCGCAAATCAGCGCGCCATTGCGGTAGAACTGGACTGTTATTTTGTCCTGCAAATCCGATGCCAGAATGCGAAAGAAGCGCCCTGTTTCATTGAACGGAACACGGATACCGGCTTGCAGTTGCTGAATAATGTTCATGCTAGTTTTTTCCCTTCGACACGGCGTAAGCAATCGCACCAATGCCAGCAATTACCATGATTGTTTTTTGATCGATCGCACCTTTTTTATCGTTCTCTGCCGTTTGCATTGCCGATAAAACGGTGTCTTGCCCGGTCTGTAGCATCGTTGCGCCCTTGGTGAAAACATCAGCCGCAAAATCAACCAGCTTGTCCAATGCAGCCGAATTTGTTTCGTTCGCACCTGTAGCGAAATCAAGCGCCGCCTTGACGATATCGCCGTCCATGTGTTCGATGCTGGCAATGATGGTTGACCCACCAGTTGCGACAACGCCGCTTTCATTAACGATGCGGCTATCAATGCTTGTCGTCGTCGTTTCTTGATTTGCCTCTGTACCGCCGCCGCCGCCGCCACCCATTAGAGAACCTTTCGCATAATCACTTCACTGGCCGTGTAGCCATCTTTCGCAAGCTTTTTTATCAGGCCCGGTCTATTCGTATGAATACGCATCGACTGACAACCGATAAACATTTTTTCAACAATCGGGAGCATTAAAAGCGTGCAATCAACGCCGTCAATCCGACCAGCGCCGACTACCAACACGCCCTCATTGATTCCGTCTGACGTATCAATTCGCAAGACGAAAGCGCCGACCGCCTCATAGTCATCATCAAGAACGGCCCACAATTCCGAACCGTTTTTGACCTGGCGTTTAATTCGATCAATGCCGCCCGTCGCAATCGGATTTGTATTGATTGCCAGTTGAATCAAAGCTTCAATTTCTGGCGTCCAGATCGCACGACAAATTTTCATTTACTTTTTTTCAGATAACGCCAAGCAATCAGAATCCCGCCCACAGCCAGCACGTAAGGCAAGTATTGTGAAAATTGCCCGGCTACGGTTTCAACCCGGTCTGTCTTGATTGCGCTATCGTTTCCGAATGTGATATTCCAGCCGCTACTATCGAGTTTCGGCCCTTCGATTTGCCCCATGTTGGAAGCATTTGACGGCGCAGAATTACCCGCACCACCACCGCCGCCACCGCTGAAACCACCGACAAGACCACCGATAGCAGCACCCCACGGCCCCGCCGCAGAACCTGCCGCCGCGCCCGCTGCCGCACCACCAGTGTTGAAACTCATGACTTAATCATCACCATAGCCAGCACCAGAGCGCCGCCGATCAACAGCCAGCCGGTAGGAATACCTAAGCCCGCGCCCAATGGTTGACCCTGAATGTATGGCAAGCCATACGCGCCGTTTCCGTACGCTTGAAGCTGCATCTTTTGCAGTTCGAACGGTTGCTGGAATTGCGAATTTGCGTAGCCCTTTAACAGACTGCCGCTGATGTTTTGCGCCCACGATTCCCAACCGCCAGACGATGAACCCGAACTGGCAATAGGTACGCTAACGTTGTAGTCGTATGCGGGCGAGTCGTAATCGCTGCCCAGTGAAAAATCCGACATGTGCCCACCCTTCTATTCGTTATAAAAAAGCCCGGCCAGCGCGCTAGGCGTCGCCGGGCTTTTTCTTGCCGTTGCTGTTACAGGTTGTTGAGTGGGTCGATGTATTCAACCAACACTTCGCCAACGTCAGCACCGGAGAAGGTGCACAACAGTTCCAGCGATTTTGCGTCGCGGGTATCGAGTGCGTTTTTAATGTCGCCATCGACCACGAAATCAATCGTGTACATGTTGGTTTGCGGGACACGTCCGAAGCTTGTTTGAATAAACTCGTTTTCGGTTTTTGTCGATTCGTAAAAAATCGTGCTGTCCTGTTTCATCGTCACGCCTGTCAATTGACCAGTGTGGAAGATGTGGATGCGTTTGATAACCGAGCCGCGTACCGCGCCGAATGGCAAGGCGATAGGCAACACGCCACCGGTCGAAACGCTGTATGGATAGTTCAGCAGTTTGCAGATCAGCGCAGCATAAGGAGCCGCTTCGCCGGTCTTCAGTTTCTGCGCCGCAGTCTGAAACAGAATCGGAGTCAGCACCGGAGCAGTTGCACCGGCAATCGTGACTTCAGTTGTCAAATCTGCGATACCCATAGTCGTATCGAATGCACCGACGCCGCGATCAAATTCGTTATTCAAAGAAAAATCTTTGAAGAAGATATCGAGGAAACTTGCGTTGGTTACGTTCGCGCCGCGATACGCATTGATCTTGTCAATCTGCGTGCCAGTTGCATCAATTACGACGCCGCCGTTTGCCTTCAGCTTGAAGCGGGTAATCATCGCTTTTGTGAGCGTGCCACCGAGTTTCAATTGAAAACGATTGAGCGTTTTACCGCGTGTGATTTGGTTTGTAGCCGTGCCGGATGCAACGACGTTGCTAAACGGGAGGCCATAATTTACTACGCTGCCAATTGCCATTTTCTATCCTTTTCGACTAGCCCGGTAAGGCTTTGCCGTTCGGTGCGTTACCTACCTTGTGGGTAGTTGGCGCAGGTTTAAATTAAATCTTTTTGTGTCGAATTACAGTACAGCGGAAACGTAAGGAATACGTTTTGCAACGGCGACAGCACCGATAGCCAAGCAACCAGCTTTAACGAAGCCGGGGCCGAACTTGTAACCTGCAAACAGGATGCCGCCAGCAATGGCGAGTTTCATCAAATCAGCTTGAGTCATTTTTGATACTCCAAAAAATTTGTAATTAGGAAAAACTAAGACTGCAATTTATCCACTATTTTTTAAATATCAAAGCCCCGTTACCGTTACAGGAAATCGCCGTTTTCAAGCACCAAAACGCAACATTTTTTTCACTTTAAATTTCGTTACAGGGTCAAATTGCACGAATTCAAATGGTTTTAACGCCACGAGTTCCTCATACTTGATACCGGTTTTTTCGCTGACGTATTTCGTATCCGCTGGCCGCGACAGAAAACAAAGGTATTCCGACGCGTTTCCCATTGCCGTTTTATCGGCCTCTGCCCACCGTTGCGATATCGCATAGATGGTCATGCCGCGTTTCAATCCACGACGCACGACAATGCCCCAATTCATCGGCGCTTTTGCCGGGCTGGACACGTCGGCTAGTTCCTCGGCAACGTAGACCAGCGGCGCGATAAACCGGCATGCGTACATGACCGCCTCACAGAGGAAATCAAACTCTGCCTTCAGATCGCCACCGGCAACGTATGCCAGCTTCATGTGCCCCGGCGTGACGATAGCCGCCAGCAAGTCCTTTTGCCGCGTGATTTTTCGATAGCCCGGCTGGTCGCACCATTGCGCTTCCGGATCCCAAACGACAATGCGTCTTTCTGCCTTTGTCATCTTTGTGACCTGGGTAGACTTGCCGCAACGCGACGCGCCGGACACCACAATCAAACGCCCGTCTACCGTCTTCATGCTGGTATCACCGCGCCCATTGTGAGCGCGCCCGGATTGCTATCGCCCTCGCGCTTTTCAGCCGCCCCGCCAATAGGCGAAACCGGGCTTTCTAGCGGTTTTATTTGCTTTTGTGGCTTCCGGCTTGCTATGTCGTTCGATATGCCGGTGTAGGTCGCATAGGCCAGCGGGCCGACGACTATCAACGCCATGAGTTCCTCACCGTACTTACCGGCGATGCCATCCTGTAACCAGCCGTGCTTTTCGCAAAGCGGTTGCATCGCGACGCCTACACGCTCGATCGCTTCCGGCGTGTAGATCAATTGCAGCGACGGGAACATAGGCCCGGCGACACCGACAATCATTCCCAACATGCCGGATATCTGTTCGGCAAGCGGTACAGGCGGCGCTACCTCCTCTATTTCCTCTACAGGGTCGCCCGGCACGATCTGGCCGTCAGCCTTGGCTTGCAACGACGCGAACGCCGAAAGCTGTTCACCGGACATATCCGGCGCGGTTTGTTGCTCGTTATCTGGCGCCATTATTTCCCCCTGATAGGAAGGCGACGGCATCGACAAATGACGAGCGCGGTTTAATTGGAGCTTCTATTTTTGGAGTCGGTACGGATACCTGTACAGGAGCGACCGGCGCAACTTCAGCCGTTTTTGTCTCTGTTACCGTTACAGGAATTTCAGCAGGTTTTGCCGATGCCCACGGATGGAGCGCCGCAAATTTTTTCTCCCTGTAACCGTTACCACCGATGCGCAATTGTCCATTGCAGTCATCGCAATGACCGAACGGCTTGCCGTTCTTATCGTGAATAAATCGCATGCCTTGCGGCGCACCGCAAGCCGGGCAATCGATATGCCCTAAAACTGGTTTTTCCAAGTCAATCTCCATGCAGACGCACCCGGTAAGGTGCGCCCGCTTTGGTGCGGTTTCCTGCCTTGTGAGCAGTCGCCGCGATTCAAAAAACTACTTTTATTCCTGTACGTCCGATGCTGTACCGTCGCCGCCCAAAATGACGGCCTGATTCAGTTCGGCGGCTTCCAGCTGGTCATGCAAATGCATCAATGCATCTGCCGGGCTGTTTTGTGCCAATTCTTTAAATTCATCGCGGTTCATTTTTTCAGTTCCTCCTTTAAGTTTTGCCAATCCAAACGATCAGCGATTTTCCACAACAACACCCGCACAGGCGCGGCCATAGTCAACGCAAATGCATATTTGCGTACCACGGCGCACGCCTCATTTTCTAGTTCATCCACGGCTTTCATCCCAACGTTCCCAAAACTCACAAATGAAACAAATCAAGATCAGCGGCCAAATCAAAACATTCAATAAAACCCGATCTGCCGGGGTTGCCGGTTCTATTCGCATATCGCGCAGTTCGTTTTTTATTGGTTCATTAAATCCAGAAACTTCCATGACAAAATCAATCAGCATTGTCACGACAGCACACATAAGCCATACGCTGAAGAAGTCCATCAACGCAGACCCAAGAACGCAAGCGCGACGGCCAAGCCTTGGCGCTTCGATATGCCAAGGCTTTTCGCGTGGCGAATGTCGCTATCAAGGCGCGACAATTCGACGCGATGCGTTTTTTTGAATAACCATTTTGCGAATTTCTTCACTTACTCACCTCTTTATTCAATTCGGGCCAATTGAACGGCCCGAAAACTTCTAAATTCGATGTTTTTGGCATCGGCCCCATCAAACGCGGTACAGCTTCAAACTTTTTTGCAATGTCCGCGAAGTCTTCCCGCGTACAGTTATTGACACGAGTCCAAGCGGGGGCGATGCCCCCGGTTTTCGATTCACCTACCCGGCGCAAAATTTCCCATATATGGCGCACAGACCGAACAACAAAATTCTTGAAGCTTATGACGATTCCGTCACGGTATGAGACTGCCGTTTCAACACCAACCGGACGCTGCCCCATGGGTTCGCCGTAACGCCCTTCCCCGGCCTGATCTTCCAATGCAAGACGGATACGGTAATCACGACCGCAGAAAACGCCACCCTGCGCCAGACAGTATTTATCCCATGCTGCCGACTCGGTTTCGTCTTCAGATATCACTCGTTTGTTACAGGCCTTGTGCGCTTCGATCAGATGCGCCGGGGCATCCGAAGGCAATTCTTTTACCCGGCGCATTTCGCGCCATACCGTTACAGGAGGCCCGCCGATTTGTTGGAATTGTCGGATGCCGTGCGTTGCCGCCCAAGCCTCAACGCGCATGGATGCCGTGATTGCCTCATTGCCGAATAAGTCTTTTTCGATAGCGTAACCGTCGATATTTTTCGCAACGTACTTAGCGATATAACCCGCCGCCGTACCTTTGGCCGGATCCATCACGCGAAAATCTACGCGGTGCTTTTTTGCTCCCTTTTCGTTACCGGAATCTCTAAGTGCGTAGGAACGTAAAATTGCGCAAATTCTTGGGAGAGCGGCACGCTCAGTAAGTCCATTCCATCTACTGTCAAAGAAAACCAAGATGTGCCAGTGTGGTGTGCCGTCATGGTTAGGCTCAGCGATACGGAATCCGTACCAACGGACGCCACAACGTGCAAGTGCTGCCCTTTGTCTTGACCACGTTTTCGACAGATGCGCTTGAGCCTCTTTAGGAGTCGTTCCATCATATTTAGCATTCTCGATAACCTTCCCATCTGCGACGGTACGCCACTTATGCATGCGACTCGGACATGTCATCGTCAGGAACAAACCAACATGCCCACAGTCAACCGCGATGCGCTCAAAACCGGCAATTCGCGTCATCAATTCGCCGCGCTTGATTGCCTTGTTAGATGTGCTTTTTGCTGAAGCCTCAGCCAGCGTTTGCTCAAATCCGTCTTCATTACGAATCTTTGTTGCTTCCAGCATCGCGTTATTGCGGCGCACCTGTTGCCGACGACGCGCAAGGCTTTCATTCGACACATAGATATCTCGCGTCTTGTTCACATAGCCGATGCTGATAGCTGCCGACTCAACCGAGCGCGCATGAGCCTTGCGCAGTTGACGCCGCCACCACAGCGCACACGCCATGCGGTTGACTTCAGTTTCAGCAGTGGTGCGGCCCTTGATGTATGGCGGCGTGACGTGGTTATGTGCACAGACCGTTTCCATTGCCGCGCGCAATTCCCATTCACGGAATACACCAGCCAATTCCAGACAGTGCTTCGCCAGCGTTTCAGCACGCGCGCAGATATCAGCATCCGTTGCGTCAAGCGGGATATTGACTGTCCGCAGTTTGTCCAGGGTTCCCAGTAACCAGTGCGCAGCCGTGCGAGTAGCATCGCCGCGCGACGTGAGAATGTCAGCATCAAACGCCCGGCGCGTTGCATCCCATTTATTGAACAATCGCCGCTTCCAGCGAATAGGCAAATCGGCGGTAAGCCGATGCGCCCATTCAGGCTGTGCAGGGTGAAGTTCAGGCGCAAGCATTTACAGCGACACCAACATATTTAGGTGATCGCGCAAGTCAGTTACAGCAGCACGAATCATGACCTTTTCAGTCTCGGACAAATCACGATCGATCTTATTCACAACGTCAGCAGATAGACCCGCAGCCGCCACGACCATGCGCCGATATAGCTGCGGGGTATCCTTCCAACACGTGAGCATTACTGGCCTGCGCAGATCGCGTTTAACCGGGTTCGTTTTCGCTGATTGCGCTTTGATCTGCGCCAGATATTCCACGCCGACGCTTGTTTTTCCAGACGGCAAAGGCGGCAATTGCCCACCCTTAAACGACGGATGCCAAACGTTCAACGGCTTTTTAATGACCTCGGTCGAGCAGTGATCGCCAGCGTCAAAATCGCCGCCGTCAATGTCGCCTGAATCGCTGGAAGGTAGACGAGCGCCCATTATTTGGCCCTCTCTGAAAGCATCGCGTCAGCCATTTGATACGCAAGCTCTGCGTAATCTTGTGGCGTATTTTTAGCTGCAATCTTAGTGCCGGGATACGCCAATGCGCCCATCAATGCCAGACCCGCAAAATGATCGCGTAGCGGATTATTTTCAATCGGCAAACGTGGCAAAGGCGGCGCTGGCGGCGGCTGCAATAAGTGACGATTAAACACGATCAGGCCGCTACAGGTTGCCAATCAAACGAACCGTACAGCGCAGTGATAATTTTCTGCGCCTTCTCTACCGCTTCAAGCGTCGGGAAAATCAGCGCTAATTTCGGCTGCTGCGTGATTGAGATAATTTCGAATTGCGGAGTTGCGTCCGACAACAACAGACCGGATGCATTGCATTTGAGTAAATGTGGTGCTGTTTTGTTACGGTTTGTAACTGTTGACATAGCATTTTCCTTGGTCTTGTCCCTTGGTCAGAGATGCCGCCCGGCACACTCGCAAACTGCCGACCAAGGAGAAATAGAGGAATTGACGGGCGGCAACCGAAATATATTTCAAGGCCTTGAGGTACGTCAAGGCCTTTGTGTAAATATATTTCATGGGCTTGAACGAATGAAGGTCTTGACGTATATTCTGCTCATCAACTGACCAAGGAGATATCCCGATGAAAACACTGGCCTACCTAGACGCTGCAAAACAGCGCCTCAAAATAGATTCTGATTACGCACTGTCTAAAATTTTGGGCGTGACTACATCAGCAATCAGCAACTACCGAGCAGAACGCAGCCGCATTGACGACGACGTTGCATTAAAGCTTGCCGAAATTCTGGAAATTAACCCGTTGGAAGTTATCGCCTCTGCGAATGCAGAACGCGCCCGGACGCCTGAAATGCGCGCCCGCTGGACTGGTTTGATGCAGAAAGTTTCCGCGTCTTTTAATTACCTCATGTCACGCACTACCCCGCGCCGTAGAAAGCAGTACGCGACGCGGTGACATGAGGCTTTAGGGTAGTGTTCTTTATATTATGTTAAATTAAGTAGGCGGCTGAATTGATGACTGAAAATCCAAGTCGTCCGTTGAAGTAAAAGTGAACGATTACAGGAAGTAAAAGTGTTATTTTAGAAAAGTGCCCTAGGCTACTCAATAGGACTCGTAAGATTTATTCAGTAGAATTTTTAGCTGATCGTTGTACTTTTTGAGGAAATTCTGCCTCGGATTGCGCGCTGTTTAGCGTTTCAGTCATCCAACTTACAAAGGCACTCCATCCAGATTCAGTCAAGGCCAATCCTTCGGCTGGGTATAACCTTACGAAGGCTGCCCGGCCGTCCATCAATTCAGGTGGTAATGCAACAATCCATTTTGCAATTATGTCTTCTAATTCAAATGGCACATTTTTGATTAAAACAACGCTTTCATCAGCAATGACTTCGAACCCAAGACCTTGCTGAAGACCGCAATGTAACGACCGAATTTTTTGACTGATACCCATATTTCTCATTTGTTGGACATGCCTTGGCCATTTCCAATCGACCAAGGTCTTGCATGCTTAGTCTTGAATGGCTAATGCCGGCCTGAAGGCGGGATTCATAACATACAACACATTAGCTCCGGTGCGTTGCGCCCTTATCTGCAGTACTTTTAAGTCGTAGTTGACTCCAAATATGTAATGAGTGTCCTCAGCATTGGTTTTGACTCCAAAAATTCCGTAATAAAGTAGGAACTCAATTACCTTCGGAATTTCATGGTCTTCTATACCCGCACTTTTGATAAGCTCATGTATCTCGGCGCTGGTTAGTTCGGCCTTAGAATCAATGAAGTAGTACAGCAATTGCTCAGCGACAGGAAAAACGTCAGTAAGCTCGTGATCAAGTTCTACCAACAAATCTTGCGAATAAGCGAGCACACCTTTTTCTAAGTCGCGCTCGGTGATCTTTGGATGATTAAGATTGCTGGCAAATCCGCGTGCATGCGAAAAAATCTTAATTACGTTTCGAGGGCGCATCAACGCCCTTTCAATGATGTATGAAGATGTCTCTTCGCCTTTGTAGTGAGAAACGCAAAGCTTTGGCCAAATCTGCTCAAATGTAAGTTCGTGCGCTTCTTGTCCGAGTCCAGCCGCCAATCGTAAACGAAGAATTTCTCTAAGCATGTCTGGATCTGTCCAATCCAACGTTGCGCGCATTTCTTTTCCATAGTCCGCACTTTGACGCATTAAATATTCATAGACGTCGTTGCGAATAAATACAATGCAATGAAAGACATGGCCAGTCTTGCGCATGTCGCGCTCAACTTTTCTTCCCGCGTCAATTAAACAACGTAAAACCATCGCATCGACGGCGTCGACACCATGTGTGCTCCAGCCTTTATCAAGATTATCGAAGAGAACCCAGACGCTTTCCTTGTGCGTTAAGTACTCTGAAACTTGCTTTCTCAATTCGCCCACATCATGAGCATAAACTAGTTGAGTTACCTGTTCCGTTGTGAGCTTGGTCGAGTCAGTTGTCCCAAATCTATGGCTGTAATCTTGCGCAATTCTTTGTGACAAGGATAGCAATCTCTCTGAAAAATCCCCTTCAGCAGAGAAGTTCTCAACTCGATAAGTTTTCTCGAGTTGTATATATAGATCTCTTATTTCATGGTTAAATTTGTGTACAGTTTTATCTTTCTCTAGAAGCTTGTATGTAACTTCTAAAAGAATAAGATATTCCCAAAAAGCTGTAACCAGGTGATGACTAGCTCCTTGACTTAGATGCGCAAGAATATCTTCTTTTAATTTTAAGAGTTGATATCCCTCTGGTTTTAGGTCGGCGACAATATTACGTTTGTCTGATCGTGTTCGATCGCGAACTTGAATAAAGAGTGCTGTTTTTCCAGCACCTTTACGACCAACGACTAAATTAACCTCCCCCCGCAACGCCCTACTATATTGATCAGTAGCCAGAAAATAATTGGCCAAGGTTGTCATTTCATTTTCGGCAGTTGGATCTCCGATTTCTAATGACTGCAAAGGATGAGGATCCTTCAAGGGAGTCGGGTCGGCCTGCTGTGAATATTCGGTGACCTCGAGTGAAAAGCTTGCAATATGTTGTGCAATATCTTCGGGATAACCAAAGGTTTTTGTCACATCTCGCACATCCATGGGTATGGTTGCCGATGCATGCTGAGCTTGGATGTGTTTTCCGGATACCAACGGCATTCTCAAGCCGCCATTTTTT
>JAZJXV010000058.1:0-16716 GCA_040390795.1 Pseudomonadota bacterium
CATCTTCCCGCATCATTCCCATGATGCTGCGGCTACCAGCCGAACTTCGGCTCTCAACGAACAACTCCTGAACACGGCTGCGCAGCGCCATGCGCTTGGTGTTGGGCTGCCGAGATCGTTCGCGATATGCGTACAGGCATGACCGTGGCACTTCGAACAATGCACAGACCAGTTCGACAGTATCGTTGCGGCAAACTTTGTCGATTATCATGTACGTTCGATCCATCAAGAGCGCGGTGCGGTGACATCCATTGGGTAGGTAAGTACCTGTTGCATGAGTTTGAATGTATCTCCGTGTTCGATTTCCGTTCGTCATGGTTGGCACGGCGTTAGTCGCATTGTTGAATGCCTGGTTGGTCTTCCGTGGGATGCGTTTTTCTTTTTCACGCCACATATAGCGTGGGTATCACAGCGTTGCCTTCATTGTTCATCGAGTTCTCTTCAGAAAACCCAACCAAATTGGATCGGTGCGCAAGTGGTGGGCCTATGGCCTGCCTAAGTATGGCTGGTCAGACTTGCTCCAAGAACAACCCGCCATTGGAGAAAATGTCCTCATGAATACACTGACCACGCCTTCCGCATCAAACTGGCTCAATAAAGTTCCAGAAGTGACACTCTCTTTCTGGGTCATCAAAATCATGTCCACAACAGTCGGAGAAACAGGGGCCGACTTTCTAGCTGCCGACGCAGGCTTCGGCCAAGGTGTGACTTGCGCAGTAATGGTTACGCTGTTGGCTCTTGCACTTTCCATACAGTTACGCACACGGCGCTACACGCCTTGGACCTACTGGCTTACGGTCGTGTTGGTCAGTGTAGTCGGCACCCAAATCACCGATCTACTCACGGATGGACTTGGCGTTAGCCTCTATATAAGTACGTTTGCATTTGCCGTGACGCTTGCAGCAATTTTTGCGATTTGGTTTTGGGTGGAGCGCAGCTTATCTATTCACGAGATTTCCACGAAGCGCAGGGAGCTGTTTTACTGGTCTGCCATCCTATGCACGTTTGCACTGGGTACAGCCGCAGGTGACTTGACGACCGAAGCGCTCGGCCTTGGCTTCACCTGGGGAGCTTTGTCGTTCGGCTTACTGATCGCTATCACCTATGCTGCATCGCGCATAGGCGGCAACGCCGTACTGACCTTCTGGATTGGCTACATCCTGACACGCCCTTTTGGGGCCGCACTCGGTGACATGCTGACACAGGCCAAAACTTATGGAGGCCTCGGCATGGGGGCAATATGGACCAGCGCATTGTTTCTGACAGTGATTGCCATACTGGTCACCGTTGCGCAGTTCAGCGTTGGCAGGCGCAGAAACACACAAGCCTCTGAATAACTTCAATACCATAATTCAAGGAAAAATCATGCATTCACTGACCCGCTCCGTCGTCGCACTATCGACCATCGCTATCTTGTCTCTTGCGGCGGGATGCTCCAAATCCATAGACATCGGCACGGCAGGCGCTCCCTCATTAGCAACAAGTCAAGCCAACTCTGCGTCGCAGGGGAAGGCCGCGTCCAAATTGGGCGACTTGTCTGAATTTCGGAATATCGCAACAGACATTACCACCATCGTGAATAGGGGCGATTTACCAGCAGCCCAAAGGCGTATCAAAGATCTGGAGATCACATGGGATTCGGCGGAGGCAGGCTTGAAGCCCCGTGCAGCGGATGATTGGCACATACTTGACAAGTCGATTGACCATGCAATTATAGCTATACGTGCAGAGATACCTAACCAAACTAATTGCATAAAAGCCATGACTGACCTACTGACGACTTTCGACTCCCTCCAAGGGAAACTATAAATAGATAGAGAGAATGGATATGAATACTTCAACGGAAACAGCTTTGAGTAAAGTGCCAGAAGTTACTTTATTGTTTTGGGTAATCAAAATCGCGGCCACCACGCTTGGGGAAACAGGCGGCGATGCCGTTTCGATGTCAATGAATTTGGGCTACCTGATTGGTACGCTTATTTTCTCAGTCGTATTTTTGGCTGCGGTCTTTGCGCAAATCAAGGCCAAGACATTTCATCCATTCCTATACTGGGCAACGATCATTGCAACCACTACGGTCGGCACGACGCTGGCTGATTTTGCCGACCGATCCATTGGTATTGGATACGCTGGTGGCTCGACCTTACTTTTAATTTTATTGTTCGGCTCTCTATTTATATGGCATCGAACGTTAGGCTCAGTTTCGGTCAGTTCGGTTAGCTCACCGAAGGCCGAGATGTTCTATTGGGTAACCATCATGTTTTCTCAGACCTTGGGAACGGCACTGGGCGATTGGATAGCTGATACGGCAGGATTGGGTTACACCGGTGGCGCCATTTTGTTCAGCGCTTTGTTGGCCTTGGTTGTTGCAGCCTACAATTGGACAAAAGTATCGCGAACCCTGCTTTTTTGGGCTGCATTCATATTGACCCGCCCTCTCGGTGCCGTTCTGGGTGACTTTCTGGATAAGCCGCTCAGTGCAGGCGGGCTGGCTCTGAACCGTTATTCAGCATCGGCAGCGCTTTTTGCTTTTATGTTGACCGCTATCCTGCTGTTCAAACAGCGTGCAGCTAAATCTGGGCATTGAATATACGGGTACATTTGGCGAGCAGAAACTTTTTAATCGAATGAAAACATGAAAAAAAACAATCTTAATCAGTACGACAAACTCAGCAAAGCCTTCCATTGGATTACAGCAATCACCGTCACGATAGCATTCGTTTTGGGTCCAGGTGACTTTGGCCGATTGTTGCATGACGGGATCGACCCAGGTACACGAATCGACATCGTTTGGCATGAGACCTTGGGCATCACTGTATTTACGCTTACATTTCTACGCTTGGTCTGGGTTGCAGTGCGACCAGTTGCACCTAAGCCTCAGATGACTGCATGGATGCGACACCTATCTCAACTGGTGCATTTTGTATTGTGGTTTTTGCTGTTTGCGTTGCCGATTACTGCTCTGTTAGCACTGGGAACGGAGGCACACCCGTTGACGTTGTTGGGTGGATTTCGGATCGATAAACTGCCTTTCATAGCAAGCTCGTTCTTATCCGGACTTGCGGATTGGGGGGACGTACACAAGTTTCTTGGAGATGCCATCATGTGGCTAGCAGGGGGTCATGCTTTAGCTGCCGTGTATCACCACATCAAACTAAAGGATGACGTCCTTACTTCAATGCTGCCTTGAAAGATGGAATGCATTTAGGACGGGGAATGCGGAAATAATAACAGGAGGGAGAATGCGAGTATTGCTAGTCGAAGACGACGCGATGATAGGCGAAGCTATCCAAGGGGCGCTAAAAGACGCCTCGTACGCTACCGACTGGGTAAAGAACGGCCAGACTGCCCTCACGACACTGGGTTGCCAGCACTACGACCTAGTGCTGCTCGATCTTGGCCTTCCCGGTAAGGATGGGCTCGAGGTACTGACCAGCATTCGCGCCAATGACAATCCGGTTCCACTACTGATCATCACCGCTCGAGATGGCCTTGATAGTCGACTGTTGGGCTTAGATGGTGGGGCCGATGATTACGTCCTCAAGCCCTTTGCGATGGTAGAGTTACTGGCCCGCATGCGCGCTGTGCTGAGGCGCAAGGGAGGCAACGCAACGCCGATACTTAGCAACGGTGTTGTATGGCTTGATCAGTCAACACGGGAGGCAACGGTCAACGGCACTACTCCTGTGCAACTCTCCAATCGTGAGTTTGCCTTGTTGCAAGCCTTGTTGGTACGCCCCGGAGCCATTCTCTCTCGCAGCGATCTGGAGGACCGAATTTATGGATGGGGCGATGAAGTTGAGAGCAACGCCGTCGAATACCTGATCTATGTATTGCGGCGAAAACTGGGCAGCGAAGTCATCAAAAATGTCAGGGGAGCGGGATGGACGGTTTCAAAAAACGCCTGAACGAATCGGTTCAACTCAAGCTATCCTTTTCACTGTCGTTGGCCATTTTGGTAATTGCTGTGGTAGCGGGCATCTTTTCTTTCACATCCGCATTCGACGAAGCGCACGAGTTACAAGACGACACGCTGCGCCAAATTGCGGCGCTGTTTGATCGGCAACACCTGCCACTTGCAAAACTTGGTGACGATACACACGCCAAAGACAGCGATGAAAAATCCCGCGTCATCGTTCAGTATCTAACAGACGGCCTCAAAGGTACAGGCACAGGAGATGGGAAAGCACCGTTGCCACTACCGACCACACTACCAGATGGTCTTCATACGCTAGAACTCAACGGAGAACCTTTCCGTGTGTTGGTCAAAACAACATCCAGTGGTGAGCAGATCGCCGTGGCGCAAGAGACTGGTATGCGCGATGAAATTGCACGCGAAAGCGCATTGCGCACCTTGATGCCGTTTCTGGTCTTGGTGCCCATTCTACTTTTGATAGTGGCGGACCTCGTGCGAAAAATTTTCCAGCCTATCGCTTCGTTGTCGGAAGAAATCAATCAGCGCGCCGAACAGGAGCTACATCCTGTCTCTGAATGCCGTATTCCTGCTGAAGTTCGCCCGTTCGTGATGGCAATCAACCGTCTGCTTGTCCGGGTTGATCAATCAATGGAAAGACAGCGTCGGTTTGTCGCGGATGCGGCACATGAACTTCGGTCACCTTTTACTGCCTTGTCACTACAAGCGGAGCGGTTGGCTCAGGCAGATATGTGTGACCTTGCGCATGAACGTCTGATGGTACTGCAACGTGGAATAGAACGCGGCCGCAACCTGTTGGATCAACTTCTCTCCTTGGCCAAAGCTGAAGCAGCATTCGAGCAGCCCAAGTCGTCAGTATCGGTACAGCACATCTATCGCCTGGTATTGGAAGACCTTTTGCCATTGGCAGAAGCCAAACATATTGACATTGGCATCGACGGAGAGCTAGACGCCGAACTTTGGGTTAGCGAACCTGATCTGATTGCCGTAGTCAAGAACTTAGTTGATAACGCTATTCGTTACACGCCAAATGAAGGTAAGGTCGATCTTTCTGTCACTACGAAGGATGGCCGCGCAATACTGCGAATCCAAGACTCAGGGCCAGGTATTCAAGTCTCTGAACGAGAGCGGGTGTTTGACCCGTTCTATCGCACTCTTGGGGGGGATCAAATTGGATCAGGCTTGGGCCTTTCCATCGTCAAGGCAGTCACGAAAAGGATTGGTGCTGAGATCGAACTGAAATTCTCAGACGAAGTGAAGCATTCCGGTCTGTGTGTCTGCGTGCTCGTACCCGTGGCTATGCTCCTTCAAGGCGCACCTCAGAACACGGACAATCAGTATATTTTACGTCAAGCTACCAATTGAATTAAGTCTGAACTGAAAATCTTAATCAGCCAAAAATCAGGAATTCACTAAAGGAAATATATGGCGACATCAAACGGCTGGTTCTATTGGGCAATTCTGTCTGCCGTATTTGCAGCACTGACAGCCATTTTTGCCAAAATAGGCATTCAGGGCATCGACTCTGATCTGGCGACCTTGATCCGAACGGCGATCATCATCGTCGTACTTTCGATGTTTGTGGCTTACACGGGCAAGTGGTCCAACCCCTTCGAGCTGTCGTCGAAGACCTGGTTGTTCCTCGGGTTGTCCGGTCTAGCCACTGGCGCGTCTTGGGTATGCTACTTCCGGGCACTCAAGTTAGGAGACGCATCCAAGGTAGCGCCAGTAGACAAGCTTAGCCTCGTTCTTGTAGCTGTGTTCGCGTTCGCATTTCTGGGCGAACGGCCATCACTTCGCGAGTGGTCGGGTATTGCGATGGTTGCCGGTGGCGTTCTCTTGCTAGCCTTCAAGCGCTGATGAATCAGATAGAATTATAAAAATACTCAGCACTCAGCTCTGCGTCATGACGAGTGGGAAGAGTTAAAAAAACAGTAACGATGATCAAAATAAACAATCGAAAACAACAAAGCCCGCAAACTGAATGGTGGCGGGCTTTTTGTTTCAATGACAACTGTTTCTCATATTCATGTCTCGCCAACGACATGGCGCAATTTGCTTGACTTACGACATCCATGCCCTATACTTGTACAACTTATTGAGCATGTATAAGCCAAAGCGATTTAGCGCACCGGCAAGAAAGAATAAATCATGAGAGTCGTTAATTTTTCTGAAGCTCGCAACAGCCTGAAGGCCGTTATCGATCAAGCCGTTGCCGATGCCGATGTAACCGTTATCTCGCGCCGTGACGCGCCTGATGCTGTTGTCATGTCGTTTGACCACTACAGCAGCTTAATTGAGACTGTTCACTTGTTGAGCTCGCCGGCAAATGCTGCGCACTTGGCACGTTCAATCGAGCAATTGCGCGCTGGTAAAGCTGCCAGTCGCCAGTTGATCGAAGAATAGAATGCCAGGATGAGAAACACGTTGTTCACGCCTGATGCGTGGGAAGACTACATCTACTGGCAAACGCAAGACAAGAAAACGCTCAAGCGCATCAACGAGCTAATCAAGTCCGCTGTACGTACACCATTTGAAGGCATCGGTAAGCCAGAAGGTCTGAAAGAAAACCTCTCAGGCTTTTGGTCCCGCCGTATTGATGATAAAAATCGCTTGGTCTACGAGGTATCGGACGCCGAGATATCAATCATCTCGTGCCGATACCACTACTGATACTTCCGTAATAAAAATTAATTTTGCTTCACAAGATTCAACGCGACGACTTCAATCGCTTCTGCAATCCCAAGTTCAGGTTTCACCCAATCACTCGCGTGGCGATTCCGGCTGTTGATTGACCAAACCATATGTGCTTGCCGTAACGACAGCTCTACGCCTAGGTTGTCTAACTCCGAGATAATCGCCATACAGTCAGCCTTCCGTTCTTCCGGCACCGGTACTGTGACACCAGGATGGCAGTGCTTCAAACAAGATTCAATGTTGTCGCGGCATCGATTTACTTCGTCCAGCGTGACATTCCGACCAAATGTACCGTAGTACGCCGGCGTGACGCTGATCCGGCTATGCCCAAGCTGTTCACTAATCTGCGCTCGTTTTACATCAAGATCGCCCTTCGCCATTTGCCCACCGGTCCCGCCAAGTGTCGGAGGTATCAGTTTTGCATGGAGTGCCGCATTCTCTGCAAACTGCGCTCTTAGGCCATGGCCGGTTACGCCTGAATCTTTCATCGTTATGCCGATGCTTTGCATGCATCGGTTATAGCGCCCCTCGTTTTGCTTTATGCCTGCCTTTTTCCCTCTTTTAGTTTCTGCCCATCCAATCGCTTCCAGTTTGCTATGACAAAGTTCTTTCGCTATGTTGACTGCGTTTCTTTGCCCTTCTGTATGCACCGGTACATTTCGCATCCGACCACCCTTGGCTTCGTACACCGAAATATAGCTTCCAAAATCAGACTTGTTCGGTTTGAAACTCAATGCTTCATCGCGTCTAAGCCCGAATGCAAGCTCCAATCGCAACATGACTCCAAACCGTATGTCTAATGCATCTGCCTTTCTAAACATATCAATCAAATCAACGCCGTTTTCTGCCCAACTCTTGCTCTTTTGCGCAGCTGTTTTTACCTTTAGATCGGCCTTGTCTACATCAGGCAAATACTCAGGCAGGCTCTTTACTAAGTTCGGCTTGCCTATCCAGCCACACATGATGCGCAGCGTAGACAACCGGCTTTGCATCGTCTTGTTCGCAATACCTGACTCGTACCAGTATTGGCACAAAGCTTTAAGGTGCTTCCCTTCCAGGTTGCTTGGATTGGCTATCCTGTAATTCAATTTCCACAGGTTGTTAAAACAAGTCCGTAATATCTCGCTGTGCGTTCTCTGCGTCTTGCCGGAGGCCACCTTCCCATTTACACGCTTTCCTACGTGCTTATTCAATAAGTCGTTCAACGCAGCGTCACACTGCACTTTCGATGAGCCTGTACCTTTTTCCATCTTCTTCACCCTATCAATCAAATCAATCACAACCACACAAAACACATAGCTTTGACGATGGCCAAGGCTATGTACTCTGCGCATGCGCGCGGCGCGTTCCGCTTGTATTAGCGACTTACAATCTTTTAATGCTGGCGGGGTGAAGAACCCAAGACTTAAGAACAGAATGTTTCGAAGTACCAATCTTCATGCCACTAGGTACAACGCCGTACACCTCACGGTGCGCAGTTACTTGACTTGATACTGCCAAGCTCGGATCTGGTTACGCGGTTCTCGCGGTGCGTTCCCTAGCTTTTTACACGCTAGGTCTTGGTGACGCACTCACCATGATTTATTGCCCCGACAGCTCGTAGCTGCCCCTCTCAATTCCACATATAAATATGCAGTACCGGGTAACGCCGGTATGAGCTGTTGTTTCTTACTTCGTTTCGTGGAGGTATTTTCGATGCGGGTAGTGCCTGAACCAGGGTTGGATGAACCTAGAGCCGTTTTATACTCGGATTCGACTTAGAATTTTTAAGTTCTCTGTCGTTTCTCTGTTCGTAACTGTCTGGTAGCCGTTGATGCGCTTGGCTATGCTCGACACTCTCTGTTTCAATCTATTGCGTTTGTGATTGCAAAAAAAAGTCGATTCGCAACGCATAGCTACATGCAATTGGATCGACATTGAGATATTTCCGCACAAGCGGAACGTGAAATCTGTTCTTTTCCGACTGAGTATTCGCATAAAACTTGCCGCTCATTCGCGCACTAAAATTGCCATATACCCGCATTTGAAACTTGCCACTCATTCGCATTTCAAAGTTGCCACTATCTAGAGTGTCTAGCGGTTAACAGCTTGAGCATCTAACTCAAGTAACTGCTCATAATCCTTACTACCAAACTCACGACCTACGGGCGCAATTTCAAGCCATGCTTGTTCTTCAGCAGTGCGCTTGTGCACTTGTTGTATCAATCTTCCGTACAGTCGTCGCTTATAATTTTTACTTTTCATTTCCATTACTCCCAAAGTACTGATTTATCCATTTCAATGAGATTGACTAGGGAAATTGCATGAATGTATTTTTAGATACTGAATTCACCGATTTTCGTGATTCTCATCTCATCAGTTTAGGCATGGCATCAGAATACGGCGAAGATTTCTATGCTGAAGTTCCATACCCTGATCATGCTTGCTCGGCGTTCGTGCGAGAAGTCGTGGTTCCGTTACTGCGGACAATTCCGAACTCATACTTTACTAAAGATAATCTTCACCTAGAAATTATCAAATGGCTAGAAATCGTCCGTCGTAACAAAGAGGATGTTTATATCTGTGTAGATTATCAGACTGATTGGGATTTATTTTGTAAAGCCCTGGATGATCGGGTGCCATCATGGTGCCATTACAAGCTGGTGAACAACGAGATTGTGGAGCTGATGCTTTATGATTTTTTAAAACACTCAGGTTTACCAGAACATCATGCGCTTTACGACGCACAAGCGAATAGGCACGCATACCGACCGAATCAACCAAAAACCGTTCGACCAATGGAATGATGATTCATTTATTAAAAGCATAGTGCAGTAGCTCGACTTTCAAGCGACCAATCAAACCAAACTCCTGAAGCGTCGGCTTGAAATTTATATTTCATGCTGCGCACGCGTAATCGCATTTGAAACTTGCTACCCATCCGCATTTCAAAGTTGCCACTATTCAGTAATCGCATCATTCGCATCTATGGCCGTGTTGGCCTCAACTGCCAGATCATTCAATATCCCGCAGTTTTTGGCTGCTCGTGTCGTATTGCATAGCTGGCGCAGTTCTTTCAACTGCTTTTCCAACGCCTTTAAACTGGCGATACGCTGGGCAACATGACCGATGTGTGCATCGATTAATGTGTTGACCTCGCCGCAGTTGTCTTCAGGTGCGTCGCGGAAGCGAAGCAAGGTACGGATTTCGTTCAATGTCATGTCAAGCGAACGGCAATGTCGTATAAGGGACAAACGCTCTACATGCTCTCTACCATAAATGCGATAGTTCGCTTCATTACGCGTCGGTGCGGATAGCAGACCTTCCTGTTCGTAATAACGAATAGTGGCTATCTGACAGTGGGCATGTTTGGCCAATTCACCGATCTTCAGTTTTTCATTGTTCAACGGTATCTCCTAAACATTCCAGTACCTTCATATTATTCAAATATTAAGTAAAACACTTCTTGACCCTCAAGTGGCTTTATAGTTTTAAATGCTTCTATTGTCAAAATGAGGAGTTCATCATGAGCAACTGCTGCTCCAAAGAATGCAGCGTTACCAGCAACGCTGTCGATGTAGCAAATAATGACACCGAACCCAAAGGTACACAGACGCTGTTTCGCATCGAGAATATGGACTGCCCAACTGAAGAGGGCTTAATTCGAAACAGTTTGCAAAAGATTGAAGGGGTCACCGCCCTCGATTTCAACCTTATGCAACGCAAACTTACAGTCACTCATGCACTGACATCTACCGCACCGTTGGTGGCGGCGTTGTCGTCAATCGGCATGCAGGCGCAAGAACTGAGCGCTCGCCGCACGACACTGCTCATCTCCAAGATGGATTGTCCAACCGAAGAGGGATTGATCCGCAAGAAACTGCATGGCATGGCGAGCATTGAGGACCTGCAGTTCAACTTGATGCAGCGCACCCTGACATTCACTCATGCGCCTGAAGCGTTGGCACCAGTGCTGGTGGCATTGCAGGAAATTGGCCTTGGGGCAGAAACTCAGGAAAGCACTCAAGACGGCGCAAAATCCCAGCCTACATCGAATGCTTCATGGCTACCGCTGGCGCTTTCCGGCATCACCGCATTATCTGCAGAGGTCGTGCATTGGTACAACGGTGGCAATAATTGGATGGTAATCACGCTCGCACTGGGGGCAATCCTATTAGGCGGACTGGATACATACAAGAAAGGTTGGATTGCGGTGCGGCATGGCAATCTCAACATGAATGCCTTGATGACAATCGCCGTGACCGGTGCTCTCGCAATCGGACAGTGGCCTGAAGCTGCGATGGTCATGTTCTTGTTTGCGCTGGCAGAGCTGATTGAACAGAAATCACTGGACCGTGCGCGTAACGCGATTCGTGGGCTGATGGATATGACGCCGGAAACTGCGACAGTGCGACAGGCGGACGGCTCTTGGGCAGACATAGAGGCCAAGACGATTGCACTCGGCGCAATAATTCGGGTTCGCCCTGGCGAGCGCATTGCTCTGGACGGTAAGCTAATTAATGGGCAGTCAACCATCAACCAAGCGCCTATTACCGGTGAAAGCGTGCCGGTTGAAAAAAGCATTGGCGATACAGTGTTTGCCGGAACAATCAATGACGCGGGTTCTTTTGAATTTGAAGTCACCGCTCGGTCTGAAAGCACGACCTTAGCTCGCATAATTCATGCGGTTGAAGAAGCCCAAGGCAGTCGCGCACCGACACAGCGTTTTGTCGATCAGTTCGCTAAGATTTATACACCGGCAGTGTTCGTTGTTGCAGTCTTGGTTGCATTGGTGCCACCGCTGGCGTTTGGGCAGCCTTGGTATGACTGGATCTATAAGGCATTAGTCTTATTGGTAGTTGCCTGTCCATGCGCGCTGGTCATATCGACACCGGTTACGATTGTCAGCGGCCTCGCGGCGGCGGCACGCAAGGGCATACTAATCAAGGGTGGCGTGTATTTGGAACAAGGGCGCAAGCTCAGTTGGTTGGCGTTGGATAAAACGGGCACTCTCACCCTCGGCAAGCCAAGCGTTACCGATTATCTGCCGAGTGCCGTTTCTCAATCAAACACCCTTGAAATCGCCACCAGCCTTGCGGGACGTTCCGATCACCCAGTCTCTCGCGCGATTTCGGTGTATGGCGATGCGCATATAACAGCGCGTAATGAAGTCGACAACTTCCGCGCCTTGCTCGGACGTGGCGTTGAGGGACATATCAACGGCCAGCTATATTGGCTGGGCAACCATAGACTAGCAACCGAGCGCGAACAGATTACGCCAGAGCTGGCGGGTCAATTGGAAGCGCTGGAACGCCAAGGACGCACGGCGGTTATGTTGGGATCTGCGGAGCACGTCCTGGCGATCTTTGGTGTGGCCGACACTCTGCGTGAAACCAGTCGGCAGGCGATTGCGGAATTACATGAACTGAACGTGAAGACGGTGATGCTGACCGGCGACAACGTGCATACCGCACAAGCCATTGCTACCGAAGTAGGAATTGACGATGCACGGGGCAACCAACTTCCAGAAGACAAACTACAGGTCATTGAAGCTCTTGCGGCACAAGGCGCGACTATTGGCATGGTTGGCGACGGCATCAACGATGCACCTGCACTAGCGAAGGCTCATATTGGTTTCGCAATGGGTGCGGCTGGCACCGACACTGCTATTGAAACAGCTGACGTGGCCCTGATGGATGATGATCTGCGCAAAGTACCAGCGTTCGTGCGTCTCTCGCGCAGTACTGCTGCCATCCTTACCCAAAACATCGTACTGGCACTCGGGATTAAAGCGGTGTTCTTGGTGCTGACCTTTACCGGTCAAGCGACCATGTGGATGGCCGTTTTTGCAGATATGGGAGCCAGTTTGCTTGTGGTGTTTAACGGTTTGCGCTTATTGCGAAAATGACCTTCAAACATATTTTGTACGATTGGGACGGTTTAAACGTTTCGTTGTTCCAGGTAATTAATCATTCCAGCGGTGAGTTTTTAAGTCACTTGGCTTATGTCGGCAGTATCGCTGGGGACTACTGGAGCATGCCGCTTTTGCTTTGGGTGCTTTTGCTCTTGGCACACCGCCGTGCGCTACGCGAAGACGTGCTCTCAGCGGCATTGTTGCGACTGCAAGCCAGACGTTTTCTCGTGGGCTTTCTAGTTGCGTGGTTGATCGCGGGACTGCTGAAAATCTGGCTCGTTTTTCCGCGACCTTTGACAGTGCTTGGTTCAAGCGTACAGATGATCGGGTCTCCACATGATCTTTACAGCTTCCCCAGTGGTCACGCGGTTTATGCAGCCCTTGTCGCGGTAGTGCTTTGGCGTCTCGTGACATCCATATTTCGTCCTGCCCTCTTGGTTTTTATTGTGTGGGTGGGGTGGTCAAGGATCGCGGCAGGCGCTCATTTTCCAGCTGACGTGATAGCGGGTAGTTTGATTGGGGCACTGTCAGGAATGCTTGCGAATCGATTTGTTCTGCCGGTACTAGGGGACGGTAATTCGACATCTATACGACGTGCATTTAATCGAGTATTGCAGCAAGCGAAGCACGTGTTTTCTACTGGAAAATTGACCCGTGCGAACACGTTATTGCAGGATGCGCACGTGCTTGGACAGTGCCTCTTTTGGCCTCATTTTTTGAGCCATCTTTGGATGCTGCGCATCGCATATGTTCGACGAGATTGGCGAGAAATGCGCGGACAACTACTAAGGCTTGCGCTGGTCCCGGTGGGCAACGTCATGGGATGGCTACCTTTAGGTAATCCAGGAAACACGAACGTGAGTGTATTCAAGTCGATGCCAACACCAATTCGTCTTAAAAATATTATAGAAAAACAATATGACCGATAAGATCATTCAGCATGGTGAGCGCTCTCTGTTTTATGTTCGTCCCTGGCGCTGGTGGTCTGTTGCGATGATGGTACTCATGCTTGATGTTTCCTCCAAGGCTGCCATATCCACTTTAATGGCATATGGCGAAGCTATTCCTGTTACTGGCTATTTCAACTTGGTGCATGTCTGGAATACCGGTGCAGCATTCAGTTTTTTGGCCGATAGCGGAGGCTGGCAGCGGTATTTCTTCATTGCGATCGCGTTTGGTGTTTCCTTGTGGCTGGCTTTTGAACTGCGCAAACCACTACCCGCATTATCGGCATGGGCTTACAGCTTAATTTTGGGAGGGGCACTCGGCAATGCCATCGATCGTTTAATTCGTGGACACGTGGTTGATTATCTCGATTTTCATTTAGGTGGCTGGCACTGGCCAGCGTTCAACGCAGCCGATATCGGGATCGTGTGCGGAGCCGCGTTGCTAGTAATGGCAAGCCTGCGTGGAATTGGCGAGATATCAAAGGAGAAGCCCTAGGCCGAGGTTACGGCAGCTCGGCGCAGAACCAACTTTATCTTAGAAGCAGTCTTGAAACTCGCCGCATTGTTCGGTCCGCTGCAGTCGGGCAGAGATCACTTTGCGAGCGTAGTAATGACTGTAAAATACAATAATTCTTATTTACATTTACAGAACCATGTTCGCATTTCAAAAAATTGGCATTGCAATTTCTTTCCTACTATTCAGTACGCTCTCGACCCAAAGCGCTATTGCTCAAGACGCAGCCACCCAAGACAAGGCGAAACAAGTCTGGCAGGTCTTGGATTACCTGGCAGTAGATTACGGAGCGGCAGTACAAGGCGGCTTGGTCGTTAGTAAAAACGAGTATGCAGAAATGCAGGAGTTTTCCGAAAATGCCGAGAAACAGTTAGCCAGCCTCCCGAAGACGGCAGCGAGTTCCGATTTATTGCTAAAGGCTGGAAAGCTACGCAAACTTATCGCCAACAAAGCTTCGGCAGACGAGGTGGCATCTTTATCGCGCGCATTAGCAACTCAGGTGCTGCAGGTCTATCCCGTCCCTTTGTCTCCTTCAAAAGCACCTGATTTGGGAAGGGGCTCTGCTCTCTATCAGGCCAATTGTGCTTCCTGCCACGGCGCACAAGGTCATGGCGATGGCCCGTTAGCTGCGCAACTCAATCCACCCCCGATTGCCCTATCGGGACATGACCGAGCAAAAGAACGGAGCGTATTCTCGCTACAGCAGATTATTTCTCATGGTGTGGCCGGGACATCCATGCCAAGCTTTGCACAGTTGTCTGAAGATGATCGATGGGCCATTGCATTCTTTGCTTCGACTTTGTCCTACAGCGACGCAGATCGTAAGAAAGGCAAAGCAGCATGGGCGTCGGATGCTGCTATACGCGGCGTTTTACCAAATTTGAGCGCATTAACGCAAGTCTCAGAAACAGCGTTGTCCAAGCAACTGCCATCGACTGCCGGTCCCGTTCTCGCTTATCTGAGGAGTGAGCCAAATATCGTCGTCGCATCTGATGAAGACAGCTTGGCTCTGGCAAAGTCGAAGTTATCTGAAAGCATTCGGGCATTGGAGTCCGGTGACAAAGGGAATGCGTCCAGATTGGCGCTGTCAGCCTATCTGGACGGATTTGAAATTGCCGAGCCAGCCTTGGCGGCCAAAAACAAACAGCTCTTTGACGACCTTGAAAAAGGAATGGGTGCCTTCCGTGCCATCGTCAATCGCGGCCAAATTGATGAAGCAAAAGTGGCGGAACAAAATCTGCAGGGCCTTTTGAGTCAAGCACAAGACGCCTTGGTCAACGCAACCGATGATCCACTTGCCACATTCCTTGGCGCATTTGCGATCCTGTTACGCGAGGGCTTGGAAGCACTGTTGGTTGTTGTCGCGATGGTTGCATTCTTGAAAAAAGCCGACCGGCGCGACGTCTTGAAATATGTTCACGCTGGTTGGGTCACTGCACTTGCAGGAGGTGGCGTGACGTGGGCAGTTGCGACCTACTTAGTGGACTTCAGCGGTGCCAGCAGAGAAATGACCGAAGGATTTTCTGCAATATTTGCTGCGGTTGTTCTGCTTGCCGTCGGCATTTGGATGCACCAAAAGAGCATGGCCGGTCGCTGGCAAGCCTATGTGAAAGAAAAGTTGTCGTCTGCACTGAATCGCCGATCTGCGCTGATGCTTTTCGTCCTTTCGTTCGTGACCGTCTATCGTGAAGTATTTGAAACTGTCCTGTTTTACGCAGCGCTTTGGACGGGTGGCAATGGCGGCTATATGTTGCTTGGCATGGGTGCCGGCATCGTCATATTGGCAATTGTTGCTGTGATTTTATTGCGGACTTCAGCACGCTTGCCGATCAGTCAGTTCTTTGCCGCTAGCTCGGCCTTGGTTGCTATCCTGGCGTTCGTGATGGTGGGCAAAGGTGTCGCTGCGTTGCAAAAAGTAGGTGTTTTTGAGATCACACCGATCGCATTTCCACAGATTGATCTTTTAGGTATTTATCCGACCATGCAGACAGTCGTCTCGCAACTTTTTATTCTTACTGTAATTATCGCCAGCGTGATTTATAACGTTCGCTCGGCGAAAAAATAGACATACTGGATCTGATGTCGATTCGACGTTTCCAGTCGAATCGACATCATGCTGGTTGGTACCACCCCGTACTTGTGATCGAATTGTTCAAATTAGGTGAGAACTTTCGGGTACTTGAGCGAGCCTCTTAAAGCTCAGGGAATGATCGCTTTATTAGATTTCTTTGTTGTTGCTCCCTTAATTTTTCTGAGCGACTCCCCGCTTAACTGCAAAGTGTAAGAGCTGTGCGCGATACGGTCCATGATTGCGTCGGCGACAGTTTTATTATCCAACGCATCATGCCAATGGCTCATTGGAAATTGGCTAGTAATGATCATAGATCGTATTCCTAGACGGCTATCGACAAGCTCAAGCAAATCGTTTTGAGCTCGCTTAGAGAAAGTCTCGATTCCCCAGTCATCCAGTATCAGTAGGTCAATTTTCTTTAATTGTTCCAAACGCAAACTAAACGAACCGGAAGCGCGTGCCGACAGCAGGTTTTCCATCAGCATCGGCACACGCACAAAATGAGCAGAGAGACCAAGTCTGCACGCGTAGTTGGCCAATGCGCACGCAAGCCACGTCTTACCAGTACCGGTTGGCCCAGTTATGACCAAATTGTTTTGCTGTCTATGGAATTACCAGCATTTAGTAGACAGCTGATTTCCGTCTACGATGTGCGGTTTC
>JAZJXV010000059.1:0-10712 GCA_040390795.1 Pseudomonadota bacterium
TACCGCAATTGATGGTCTTTTATCTCAAAAGGGGCAGGGCATAGAAGGCAGCGACGCCGCGGATTTCTAAGTTTCTGACAATGCTGAAAGCGTCTCCCCACTGCATGGCAACTGCTAACTAGGCGACTACTCCCCGCATTGGCCACGAATCCCTGTAGCTAACTCCCCCGTCCGATTCCTTCACGATCGCATCAAACTTTACGTAGTCGCCGTTTAGAACTGTTGGCATCAGTGGGCGGACGTAGCGCGTCCGAGCGGGAGTCCTTGACAAGATCGAACCAGGCGCGATCTTCTTCAACGAGCGCGCTCGCTCGTCGCTCTTCAGCTTTATCGATAAAACTTGTACTGCCGATTCTCGATTTCACGATAGGCATTGAAACGACTCCTGCAAGTATTCCTGCCTGAATCCACCGGCGATCACGGGGTTCGCCGCGCGCGTACTTGGAAAGGGCGGCGTCATTCGGATCGAGAAACCACGCCCTCAAGCCATCCTGCTCAATCTTGATGAGGCGATCGCGCCACCCTTCAGGCAACGCCGGCAGATCGGGTGAGACCGCGTCGAGAAAGTATCCGGACTTCTCATGATAGGCAGAGTTTTCGCCCAGCGATTCAACAATGTCAAAGATACGACCAGGATCAGTCTGCGTGTAGCAATCGACGTCATTCGACAGCGTCATGGAGTCTGGAATCTTGAAACTCTGCTCTAAGCCCAGGATCGACAGGCTGCCAATCACCACAAAATCGGTGTGACCCGATAGCATCCGCGCCTCTTTGAATAGCGCAAATATGGCGTCCAGATTCAAGCGCGAACCCCAACCCACGGCGAATTCTGCCGCAGAGAAGGCCCCCATCCATCGGCATCGGAAACCATGACGTTCGCCATTTCTACTGGGTTCAAATTGAGGATTTGCTCCCACCTCTGGATATAGTCCGCGCTGCAAAGACTTTCATTTCGCCAGCGATTGACCATCGAACGCGCGTTCTTGATGAGCTGATCACGCTTGGCCGCAGGCATCGTAACCAAATCGAGCGCGATTCGGTGATGCCTGTTTAGGCGGTCTTTTTCAACGATGGCCTGATTTGCACGCGCGAGTTGACGCGCTGAAGCTTGGGGTTCGCCGCTTTGCGCCTGGTTGAACCTCGCTGGCGAAATCACATAAGCCACAACCTGGCCGTGCTTTTCAATGGCGACCGGCGCGCTCCCTGCCGCTTTGACGACATGCCCGAATTTTTGCTTCGCGATGCTTGAGGAGATTTGTTCCATATCGAATCCACAGATGAATTTTGTCCATTTTAATCAAAAATGTTCAAAACGTCTATTTTTGCCATGGATGCCAAGTCTCGTGCTGAGCCTACCCAAATCGTAGTGGTCGTTGATGACGTGCTGACCCTAAGTTGCTATGCGAGTTACCTGAAGGCCGTTCGAGCTAGCGTTACAGCGCTGAGGAGGGTCGTTCTCAGCAGACGCCCACTGAGGGTTTCACTTCCCAGCGGACGGCCAAGTTAAAACGTAATTCACCCAATTTTCTCCGAAGCTTACAAAACGGCCAAAAGAGAAGGATTACGTCACATTTAGATCAAACTTTACGTAATCGCTGTGAAAGGGCGGCCTCCCAAAATTCAGTCTCTCCGTTCATTGCCGATTTCATTTGGAATCCTTCCAGTTGTTTCAATAGTAAATCGAGCTAAATCTATTTCTTCTGAGAAGTCGGCTTAAGAACCATGGTGATGCCATCTCTGAGCCGGTCCACTCGCCTATCCCCCATTCTTTCTACAACGCCAGATGGCAGGGCCGGCACCTTCACAGTAACTTGACTCGCTTCTACTACTACTTCAAACAAAACCAGTCCTGCAGGGGAAAACTGCTGGGCCACTCGCATCGAGGCGAGCAATTCTTGTGTCTCGGCCTCGCGTCGTGCTGCCGAGACGCCTGGATTTGCAAGATGCGAGTCAATTTCCCGGATGAGGTCATGAGTAATGGGCACCTTTGGCAAACGTTTGAGATAGTCAACCGTCTTTTGCAGAAGATCTAAAGTCTCAATAGTGACTGATTCTTGTCTTGCCTGGGACACACCGTTTCCTCTGTTGGTGGATGCTTGTGATGGAAAATTAACTATAACTACCTCGGCATTGCTACAACCATGAGTAGAAATGATGCTGGCGTAAATTGGCTATGACATCTAATTGCCCATAGTTTTTCCACCATATTCCCGTCTCCAGTCTGCAATTCTTTGAAGAAATCGGTCTTATATCTTGAATTATCCAATAATGATAATTATCATCTACAAATAATTGGAGATAAAGATGGCATTCTTTAAACGTGAAGAGTTGGCTGCGCAAATGGCTGACCAACTGCTCAACCCTGGAGTATTGGACCAAGGTCTGCGATCCGGACTATTTATCGCTGGCCAGCGACGCACAGGTAAAACAACTTTCCTTCGACAGGACCTAATTCCTGCACTTGAAGCACGTGGAGCGATTGTGGTCTACGTCGATCTATGGAGCGACACCAAGGCTGACCCAGCCGCCTTGGTAAATGCTGCTATACGGCGCACCCTGGAAGACCTTCAATTACCTGGTTCCGGTCTGTGGGAGCGAGTCAAGCGGCTTAAGGGCGTCGATGTAGGAGCAGCCGGATTCAAGTTTGCGTTTAATCTTGGTGATGTAGGTGAGCCGGGGGGTACAACGCTCGCACAGGCATTGGCAGAGCTCGTCGACCGGGCAAAAACCAGTGTGGTACTGATTATTGACGAGGTCCAACAGACCCTCGCTGTCGATAGCGGCGCTCAAATGATGCTTGCGATAAAGGCTGCTCGCGATGCCATAAACCCGCGCCCGAACACGCCAGGCTCATTTATCTTTATTGGCACTGGATCACATCGTGCCCAGGTGGCGGAACTTACGCGCGGCCGCAACCAAGCATTTGTAGGTGCGACTTCTATCCCATATCCAACACTCGACGGCAGTTACGTGGAATATCTGCTGCAAGAGTTGTCTGCGCAAAAAGCGAAGGCCATCCCAAGCATCACGGTGGCTACGAAAGCCTTTGAAACTTTGGGATACCGTCCAGAGGAACTTGTTCGAGCGCTCCGAATTCTTCAAAATGAGGATCCGAAGCAGGCCGACGTTGTATTTCCGGCTATTGCCCAAGCCCTTAAAACCAGTGCTTCGGACACTGAGTTGCGAAAGCTGGAAGATCTTGGGACGCTTGCCGAGGCTATTTTCGACCGGGTGGCCAGTGCAGACCAAGCAGCTTCAGGCCTTTTCGGGGCAGAAGCTTTAGTTGAATACGGCCAAACCGTTGGTGGCGACGTGACGGCGATCCAAGTTCAAAGAATGACAGAGGAAATGCGCGACGCCAACATCATTATGAGAATACGACACGGAGAATATGCCGTGACGGATCCTTTCGTTAGGCAAGCGTGGAACCAGCGCAAGAACCAACTGACGCTAACAGGTACACATTCAAAAAATGAATAGCAATCCACAATAATCGCCAGCGAAACCCATCTCTGAGGACAGCAGCCGCCTGACTGGCGGAAGCAACCATGCCTCGCGACATGGAGATAACCAGGTGATAACGGAGACGGCCGCTTAGGTCAGGCAGGGAAATACGGAGCCCAAGCTTCAGGGATTCACGAAATCTCCCTTGCATTTTTTAATTCTTCACCCTGCCCTACGACGCCGCGAACGTGACAAGTGATTAACCTTATAATCATTAATATAGATTTCTAGGTTAAACGCCCGTAAAAACTCAATGCTCGGCTAAGCTGTTGATTCACAACATAAATTTGACGTGCCAAAAATCTGTTTCATTTAACTTTGAACTTTGAGGTGCCCCATGAGTGAATTTGAATCTGCACCGCTTTTCGTTCATTCACTTGGTACACACCATTTCGCGCATCTTCGCGCGATTGCCGAAGGTGTTCCTGTCTCCACTTCGGCATTTCAATACTTAGGCATTCATCATGGAAATCAGGCGGTTACGGCTCATAGGGAGACCGTAGAAGCCGTACGCGCACTCGCCCTGAGACATGGCGAAAAGGCCTGGCGCTTGGTCGGCCTGGCCATCCCGTTAGGGGCCGAATCCAAAAACCCGACTTTAGAAGAATTTGCGGAAACTACCAGCTGGGCTTCAGACTTCAGCGAACAAGAGCTTCTGGAAGCCTATTTGGAGAGGTATCCCACGGGCAAGAAACCAACCCGTAGGCTCCGTTTACGTGAGAGCCTGATGTCCACCCTTGAACGCATGGAAAAGCTTTCTGTAGAGCCTCCAAAGCCTCAGGATGCAATAGCAGGCTGGTTTGATGAAGATACCTCTTCGCGTTTGGCCACACTCGGGGCAAAGACCTTGGCCCAACTCAATACTTTGATCGCGTCCTCAACGTCATGGCATACCCCGGCCAAAGCCATCGGAGCGGTCAAGGCCGAACGTATCGAGCAGCACCTGGCGGCTTTGATACCGTTGCAATGTAGACCGGCACAACAGCTCAATGTAAATTTCCCTGGAGGCCCACTCGTCTCGCCCGCCAAGCTTGAAGCATCGGCGCCCTCCCCCTTTGAAATCCAAGGCATTGCTGATGTTGACTCCAAGCCATCTGCACCTGAATCATGGCAGATAGTCGCTAATAAGACTGTCGAAGGTCATATTACCGCCATCGCTACTGGGACGTACATTCCTCATTCAGACTGTGACTTACGGGCGGCCAATGACGGTGAGGCCATCTTTGAATGGGTTGCATCTAGGGCGACCTCCCCGGCCACAAAGAGAACTTACCTTCGTGAAGCGGCGCGTTTCGTTATATGGCTCTCTCGTGAGAGAAATCTCAAATCACTGAATGACCTTAAAGCATTGGACTGCAAGGCCTACATGCAATTTTTAGAGAGGATACCAACCACCTACATCAGCGACCCAAAGCTTCGGCCTAAAGTTGTGGATGCTGATTGGGCGCCTTTTCGCGGCCAGCTCGATGCATCCAGCCAAAAACAAGCAATCGTGATCGTTGCAGCGATGTATACCTGGCTTGCTGCCGCAGGTTATTTAAATCGGAACCCTTGGGCAGTTGTCAACAAACGAGTGGCAAACAGCAAATCAGCCAAGGGGGCAACTTCCAAAGCATTTAGTGAAGATCTTATGGACGCAATCGAAAAGTATGTTGATAAAGCGCCCCAAAATCTTGATGCGGCAAGGTTTAAGTTCATTCTGCGGTTTGTGGAAGCTGTCGGCATGCGCTCCAGCGAGCTGATCGAAGCCAGGCTCAAGGAACTTGTGCGCCGAGATGGAGCCCTGTTCCTCATCGTAAAAGGCAAAGGCGGAAAGCTGAGAAACCTTTTCTTGCCTCCTCAGGCCATTCAGTCGCTTGAGGCCTACCTTTTTGCGAGAGGACTCCCCTCTATCGCTCAAGTATCAGGCGAAATTCCCCTGATCTCAAGCCTGAAAGACAATGAAAAACCCATCTCTTATTCGGCCTTATATGCCACCGTCAAGAAGTGGCTAAATTGTGCAATTGCCTCAGTCGATTTAGACCAACGTGAGCTTGACCACTTGAAGAATGCATCGACTCATTGGCTTCGTCATACTTTTGGAACTCGCGCGATTGCACGCGATGTCCCACCAGAAGTTATCCAATCGCAAATGGGACACGAGTCAATCGACACCACCATGAACACCTATGCCAAGGCCTCAGAAAAGCGGGTTGCGGAACAAATCACAAAGGCATTCTGATGTTTTCACTGTCAATCACCATCCGCTTTCCTTAAAATTTTCTGCCCTGTGGGAAAAAGAAATCGATCAGGCCAACGGCACCCCGAATAGAGTTCAACCGGTTGAACTATTCACCAGGCATTAAAAGGACGATCTCTTGATGGGGGGGTTGGAAACAGAAGAATGGATAGTTCAACCGGTTGAACTGGTCAGCATCATCCATCAGTTTGGATAAAGCACTCCTTAGCCATAATGCAGTTTTGTGCTCTAGATTGAAAAGCAATTGGAAGTTAAAGATGGTTCAACCGGTTGAACATGCTCCACAAAAATTACCGCCTGTTATGACTAAGTTGAATCATCGAGCAAAAATACTTGTAAAGGAAAATGGATCAGTGACAAGCAACGGCTTGAATATTGTTGCTACTCTGCCATGATTTAAATAAGTCTCAGATAACCACTAGACCGAGGCGTGTGTGCAACCTAGAATGCCCTGAGACTGGTTGACCACACGACTACTATTAATTCATCGCAGCTAACGCGCTCAAGGATCTAAACAATGACAAGCAAGGTCTTAACAGTTTTTAATGAAAAAGGCGGCAGCGGCAAAACGACAACTGCCTGTCAACTTGCCGGCACTCTCGGCCTGCGCGGGTACGACGTACTTGTGGCAGACCTGGATTCACAGCAAACCAGCGCCACCTGGTTGGCTGCCGCAGGGGACTCTCAATTTCCAGCAACGATTTGGCCTGGCTACCGCTATGGCTCCAATATCACCAGCGAAATTGAGAAGCTCACGAAGAAGTACGACATCATCATTGCTGACTGCGCGCCATCCGTTGAACAACCATCAACGTGGGGCACGCTCCTTGTCAGCGACGTCGCATTGATTCCGACGAAGTTAAATCCACCAGATCTTGCAGCTCTTTCAGCTGCAAAACGCATGGCCAAGAAAGCCCAGCAACAGGCGGGGCGCGACTTCCCGGTGCGTGTGGTGGCAAATGCAACACGCCTCCATATGGCTGACGACAAAGAGGCTATGAAGCTTCTGAAGAGCGACACCGAATTCCCTCCAATTGGGGTCACCCTCGGAGACCGAAAGGCATTCACCCGCTCGATGCTGATCGGGGCAACAGCTCACAGCGTTCGTCATGGCGAAGAAGCTGTCAAAGAAATCGAAGCCCTTGCTGACTCTGTACTAAAACTTCTCGGTCTCCCTCTACGCGCAAAGAAAGTAGGTGTTTTGTGAGCACTGCCAAAAAAAATACAGCCTCAGCCAAGCGGCCAAAACCAGCCCTTGATCTTGGCGCTTCAATGAGCAGGCTTCAAACAGCATCCAACGAAGTAGCCGACAACCGGTTTGCTATCGCAAGGCAAGTGACCAACTCTCAACCAACGGCACTAAGCGGCGGGAGCAAAACGGATAACCCTGAACACCGCTTACCTTCATCGGCCAGCATTGCCGGTGAACTGGCCACGTTTGACCCTAACAATTGCCAGGTGGGCAGCGTTTACCAAGTACCCCTGAAATATATTGATGAAAATCAATACGGAGCCAGGCACTTCTACCGGCCAAACGATGTCGATGACATCGGCAAAACAATGCAAAACGGTGGGCAGGATGTCGCAGCCAATGGATTCGTAAAAGACAACAGAATCAAATTGATCGACGGCGGCACTCGACTTCGTGCTGCGAGGTCACTTGGTTTGCTGAGCCTTGAAGTGAAGATCGAGGCACCACTGACAGATCCCAAGGACCAGTTCAAACGCTCGGCATTGCTGAATGACCAGCGTTCGGCACATTCGAGCCTTGATCTCGCTTATCGGATGCATCAGATGATGCAGGAGGGCATTTACTCCTCGAACGACGATGTTGCTGCAAACGTTCCTGGGCCCAACGGCAACCCGCTTTCAAAATCCCAGGTCAGCATGTATCTCCGCATCGCCCGGATACCAGAACGACTTCTACAGAAGATGAGTGTGAACGACCAAACGTCCACTTTCACCATTGCCTATGAAATCAGCGGAATCTTCCAGGCACCAGGGTATGCAGAAGAACCAGAGAAGTATGACCAACTGGCCGAAGACGTTATCGACGAAATCCAGCTCAAACAGCTGGGCAAAGAACAGTCCAAGACCCTTATCGCTTCAAAGCTGAAAGGGCCCAAAACCCGCGTTCGCGCTGAAACCTTGCCCGTCAAATATGCCGATAGGAAAGGGACTTTGAAGATTTTTCCATCTCGCGGACAGCTGGATCTCTCTTTCAAGGGTTTGCCGGAGGACAAGCTTGTCCAATTGCGTGAGTCGGTGGAAAAGATGCTTGCCGGCCAGATGGCACTTTGATGAGCAATCCAGATAAATCCTCGATTTCAGGGATTTATCTGGAAAAAAGCTACTTCGAAATAAGGTATTAGCTAAACAGGTGCGAATCACAACAGATGTATAGCACTATCCTTATTTAAAGCGGTTATCAGCGACAGTTAGCACCTACTATCATTTAATTTGAACAGAATCTCTGCATGCGATCCGCTAATAAAAGAAAACGGTTCAGCTTCACGGGTTAACTGCAAGTCGGTATTGATGGTTTACGTACAGGGGAAGATGAAAAGAGCAGCTGAGTTTGCTTGAATGGAAGGGCTTAACTCACTCAAGACTATTGTCGGAACACATGCGAGCTTCCCTGGTACCTCTCTGCGTGTTATCCAGGCCAGCCGTTGATGTAGAAACTGCCATTGACATAGGCAATCGTTGGCGGAACGCATGCAAATTGGTCCGATTTGAGGTTCCAAGTCAAAGCCAGTTATCGGATAGCTATTAGCGGTACGGATGCAGCCAATGTCACAGCTGACAACGAATGTCCAGGTGGCAACATGAGTTCCAGAGTATTAGCTGAACGCATGCAACCCAAAAGCTGTCTCAAAATGGGCCAAAATTATTGTCGGAACACGTGCAATGTTCGCTGCCAGGAGTTATCCACAAATTACTAGCTGAACGCGTGCAGCGCTAATAGGCCAAACGCCTGCAGCGCTAGTAGCTATAGACATGCAGAGCTAATGTCCAAACGAATGCAGCGCTATTAGCGGTACAGAGGCGAACAATGACTGCAAACCCGCGCCTGGCTTGATGATTGGGCCGCTTTAATCTTTTCTTTTAATCCCCTTCTCTAATCTTCTTTTTTAATCAAAGGCATTTTTGAAAAGGAAGTGAAGAGAAAAGACAAAAGACCAACGAACCGAAAACTGCATGCGTTCAGCTAATAGAAGGCATTGACAAGCGGTAAGAGGTGCAAGGACACTCACTCAACGTTTACACCATGAAAAACATTGCCGACATCCTCTCAACATCTCCGCTTGGTGGTGAGGACGATTTCCTGGCACGCAAAACAGAGGTGACAGCGGTCCCCACAGATATCATTATTCCTGACTCATTGGCCCCTACTTTCGAGGTGGTGGCTACTCCAGTCAAGGTTGGTAAAGGGGGGAGGGTCACCACGCTTAAATCAACCAGCATAGAGATTCTCCAAAAGCGTACAGCTGCAGCTCTTGCACGCACCAACGAATCTGCTCAGCAAGAATTGGCATTTGGAATAGTCCAGTGGACCAGTGATCGACGTGGCGTACCCAATCCACTAATCCGGGGTGGTCTGTTTGGAACACGACTTTCCACCAAACGCCAGTCCTTCAAAGCTGAAAAAATTGCTTCGCTTTCAAACTCCAATGTGATTTACACGGGAGAAGAGCTCCGCCAGGATGATCTCTCAGTGTGGATGTCAATTGTTAACAAGGGACGTAATCTTCCTTCTGGTTCCCCGATCATGTTCACAGCTTATGAGCTGATAAAGGACATGAAGTGGCGCATGCATGTCGAAAGTTACAACAGGCTTCGGGAGTGCATTGAACGCCTCAAGGTCACCAGTGTGAAAGTGGCCTCGAAGGACGATAAGGCGGCATACGCTGGTTCTTTGATTCGAGATTACACGTTCGATGCGGTATCTGATGAAGGCAAGCCAAAATGGCAAGTTCGTTTGGAACCCAGCATCGTCAAGTTGTTTATCAATGACAACACGACGCTCATAGAGTGGGAGCAGCGAAAGTTGATTGGCACACGGGCCACACTGACGCTCTGGCTTCACACCTTTTATTCGACACATAGAGAGCCCATCCCGTATCAAGTAGAAAAGATTCATGAGCTCTGCCGATCTGACGAGAAGCGCATCACGAATTTCAAGGCACGTCTGCGGACCTCCTTGGAAACTCTCATCGAGATTGAGTTCTTGAGTTCATTCAACATCAAAAATGACATGGTTTATGTGAAGCGGAATCTTTACTCTGACCAACGTGCCTAAAACAAGCATTGACCAAATGGTTTAGTGCGTCACAACTCAGCAGAGCTTGAATTTTGAGAGAATTGTGAAAGACTGGGCTAACCATGGCCCAGAACTACTCTGACGATGAAATCCTTTTAGCCCTTCCCCGGACGTATATCGACCTGTCCGAGAAATACACCCGCCTATACGACTGCCCAGAGGATCAGCTGGTCGTTATAGAGTTGTCGATTACCTCCAAAATCCTGAAACAGTTCCCGCGGAAGTGCGTGTCGATCAAATGCGTTGACAGCATTGGGCAAGCGGTAGACGGCACGGTATATGCAGAGTTCTGGCGCTGGAAAGACATTCAGGTCGGAGCCCTTGTCCAAGTACGTGCCAAAAAGGCAATCTATGCAGGTAAACCTGTACTGGTGAGTCCAGTGTTGCTTAACGACTCAGCTCATGTCGAACCTGTTTACAGCCCGGTGCTCCACACAACTGGGGGTGAACAAAAAAAGCTCACACCAAAGGCTGTGACGCAAGCTGTCAGAAACCGCCTAGCAAGGCCCAACGCACTCCGTCTGATGTCAACACACATCAGCGCCACAGTCGGCATTGCGGAGCACCAACTAGCCCAGCAAATGGGCGTTAATAGCCTTTCAGAATGGCTGAAGAACGTCCACAGCCCTCGGACCATTGAGGATG
>JAZJXV010000060.1:0-4993 GCA_040390795.1 Pseudomonadota bacterium
AAGATAACCAACCTGGCCCCACAACCTCCGCCTTTCGGTCGATTGGTTCCTTCGTAGAGAGCATCTGCAACTACTGCGCAGGATGTGCCCATGCTTGCACCATAGATGCGTTTTGTTTCTGCGAAATCGGAGTAGGTGTCGATCAATTCCGAAGCTGCCATTCCAATTGCTTCCCAGACATCGTCGGTCGACCAAGTAGCAATAGGACACAGCACCAGATCACCATCTTTATTGAGCACCGGGTGATCAGCGTCGTCACGGCGCGCGAGCATCTTGGATTTCCGTTCTTCGCTTTCATCAAAGCGTGTACCAAGAATCGTGACCGGTTCAGGAAGACCTTCCGATTTGAGTAAGCGAAAGATTTTTCTGCGAGCGCCAATCATTGGCTGAACCTTTAAATCAATCGAGCAGTCGTTGCTGCCGCCGGCATATGACGGGATACCTCGTCCTGACAAGATCTTAATTTGAAAGGTTGATGCAAGCCCTGGTGTCGCAACGTTCGTAATCAATCGGATGCCATGTTTTTGCGCATAGCGTTTCATCTTGCGAAGCTCACTCTCCACGTGAAGCGTAACTTCTGGATTTTCAACAAGTGTCTGGCCGTTGCTGATCACAACGAATGGGGTCCCACCTATTGCAGCAAATTCCTTCGCGGTATTCAGTAGTAGCAAAGCGCAGCAGCTCGAATCCTTGCCGGCGCTGTAGGCCAGAACACAAGGCACTCCATTTTCAAACAACCGCGTCAAGGCAGCTTTGGCCTTTGCGATTTTTTCTTCAATGGTCAGCGTCATCGCTGCCATCTCCGACTGTGAGAACATCTCAATGACTTGCATTGGTGTGTCCTCCAGATTCGCTGCAACTTGAACAGTGCAGCATGCCAGGCAGGTAGAAGCCCACCTGGCTTTTGAGACAGCTCTGCATGAGAGTCCTTTGGAAAATATGCTTCAACAACGAACGTGTTGAAAGCGGTACCCGATGTCTAGACGTCGGGCCTGGCTGGATACACCCAGCTGGTGTTTGGATTGCTCCGAAGGCTACAGTTTAGTTGGTGCCCTGTTTAGCGTCAATGGAGCCAAGACGGAAAGCAAAACGCCCACCTTTTTAGGGGTGAGCGTTTTATAAATCCAGCGAACTGGATCCCTGTGGCTAATAGCCGTCGTCGAGGTGTAACTTTCTTTTCCTGGCGATCTTGGCTTCGAGTTCCTTATTGCCCTTTATCAACGGCGGCGTCGCAATGGCAATCAGCAAAAAGCCGATAAACATTACAACGGAAAGCGCGATGGTAAGTGGTGAATCGAACATGATGATGGTTCCCATGGCCTGTAAACCTTGATTCTATGGGTTCGACGACGGTTTTTCAACCGCCGTTGTCACTCCAATTCTTCGAGGCAGACTTTGACAACTCATCTTTCACAATCGACCGGATCATCCCGGCCGTCTTGCGCCATCTCACTTTGGCTTTGTCCTCATCCAACAATTCCAGCCTTTCCAGTCTTTTGACCAGGAAAAGGGTGAACATTTGGCAGGCAAAGAACCATCCAGCGGCCAAGTAGTAAAAGCCTGGAGCTTCATGGCCAATGCCAGTCAGACCAGTTACTGCTACACCGTAGAAGGAGGCGTGGGAAACGATTTCCTTCAGCCATTCCAATTTCGCAACCGAACTATAGATCTCGCGAACTATGAACGCTTGCAGCAAAGGTACTACCTCGACAACGAACCCGACCAAAGCGCAAACAATGGCGGGGGCTAAAGCCACAACGATGGGTACGAATTCCTTCATACGTTCTCCTTGTGGACATGGATGCAAACCGGCATCTCGGATCGACAGCTCATGCTGTAAATGTCACTGGCGCACAAACGCCTTGAAGCTGGTTTAAACCAGGCTCAAAGGGTCTGTAGGTGGTGAGCCGATAGGGCTCTGCAGTGATGCCCGAATGGGCGTAGAAGTTGGCTTGATAGCACTTCTCAGGGCGGGACTGTTGACGGGTGGCGCTTCACACGACTGCACTTGGCAATGCAATGATCCTACCAAAGAAAAACGCCCCCTTCAACGTGATGTTGCAGAGGGCGTTTTGAGTGACAAAGCAAGAATTGCTTTTGAGGACTTAATCCTCGGTGCCGTAGTCAGTGACGAAGTCGCTTAAGACGGCGATGCACTGTTCTGTGAATTTCCATCGCAGTTCAGTTTTAAAAACCTTCACCACCATTGGAAACTCATCAATTTTGCCCACGAAGGTCGTTTTGTTCGGTTCAGGACGGAAGGTATGGTCACTAATGGCCGACCTGAACGAGTCCATTTGGAAGTTCATGCCGTTCGTCTCGAAGACGTGAGCGAAGTGATCTAGGACGTTCCTAAACTCGTTACTGGATGAGTAGGAAAATTCATAGCCGCCTTTGTAGCGATTTTCCAGGTAGCAATGGCACTTGAGTTCCACGATACCGGCTTTCACCTGGATTACCTGATCTTTCAGTTGGAACTTCCTGATCAAGGCAATTGCTACGCGCTTGTGTTCTACCTTCTTGCCGGCATCACCACCGTAGGCGTTGAAAAGGGCATTGCACAAGCCATCGATATCGACGGTCACCTTATCGTGTCGGGAGAAACCCCCGTAGCGCTCTTGGCCTGAGATGAATTCGCCGAAGTCCCGGTCGAAGGCATAGACGCCTGGGGAGGCGAGACCAGTTTCCTTTGCTTTGCGGACGATTGTCTTAAAGAGCATTTGGTGGAGCTCATTTGTGGATGGCAACTTACGCCTGGCTTCCTCAAATGGATCAAATCCTTGACCATACTGATCGCCGAGGGATGTAGACAGGGAGCTTAAAGCCGCAGTTGCTGCTTCAAGACCACGCCGATAGCTCGCTGCTACCTCCTCGACCAGGCTGAGGGCTGTCACAGAAGAAGTGCACAGTGTGCTTGATGCATCGTCTTCATATTCTGGCTGTCCGGGCTGTGCACTGTGAGCAGATTGCCCAGATTCGCCATTAACTGCCGGTTCCTCAAACAAGCTGAAGGCCATTTCTGACTCCCTTGCCGTGATCCTTGACCTGAAGGCCTCCGACTTTCGTAACATTGCCAGCGATGTCGGTCATTTCGACTGAGTTACCCAGGACGTAGAGTAAGTCCAGTGTTCCCCAGTCTATCCAGCCGCTCTGTGCCGGGCGGCCGCGCCATCCAAGTGGGTACGCCTTCAGCGCCACGCCCATGTTGCGGCTGATCACGAAGTCGGCGGTCTCAATGGGCGGTGGGCTTGCGTCCCACTGAACGCCGTGAATGAATAATTCAACGGCCGTCAGATTCTTTTCCACCGCGATTTCTCGCATCTGGAAAAAGTTTTCGAACTGCTTTTCCGTCAGTTCAATAAATGCAGTGGCGCCGGGTGTTTCCACACCAGCGGCTACGCTGCTCGCAAAAGTAAAGTTCAGCCTTTTCAAGCGTCGCTCCTATGGTCCTGTGGCTTTCGCCACGTTAGGCTGCAGATGGCAGCTCATGTGTCCTGATTTCTCAGGGTACTTTCTCATGCGTGTGCATACGCGCATGAGAAAGCACCCGTAGGGGTGCTCTCTTCGAACAGGCTTGCGCCTATGCGAAAAGGTTCAACTCCTTTGCAGCGGTCGCTGTAGTGGTTGATGCTGTGGGTGAACCCGCAGCTGCAGATGCGGCGGTGGTGCCGCCGACATCATCCAGATCTTCATCTTCTTCGCCGTCGGGCTTGACCGGCAGCGAGGATGGCGCAGATTTACCAGTTTCAGCCGGTTTGGGCTTCCCTGTCTTTTTCGCTGTTGCTTGCGCAGCAGCGTCCTTGGTGGCATGGGCGAGTACTGCCTGGGCCGCTTCAACTGTTTCAGCGAGGGTTTCCCGCGTGGACTGAATCCCATCGAGCGCAGTAGCGATGCCAGCTTCCAGTTCGGCCTCTGTGCCCTTGAGGGTCAGTGGCGTGGCCAGAAGCGGGCTTGCGCCATCCTTCAACTTCGGGATGAAGGTAAGGCTGAACCCACCGTCTGCGGTGGCCACAACCATGATGTTGAGGCTGGCGCAGGACTGGGCAATATTCAGGATCTGTTTGATCATTTTTCGTTTGCTTTCTTGGCAAAAGGCAACCCGCCGAAGCGGGTGCCTGTTTTACAGGTAGGTCAGCTGCGAAGGAACAACGTGGAAGTTGAAACCTTGAGTAGCCATGAGTGCCTTGATGGCATCGTCTTTTTTGCCGCTCAGGAGCTTGGAAAAGCCCGAGCCATAGGCCTGGTCGAGTCCGACTTCCTTGGCGACCGCGTCAATCTCAGTCTTGGTAAGAAGCTTGAGGTAGTCGGCGTCAATGGCAAAGGTCTTCGTCAAGTCCACCGAGAAGGCGTTGAGCGCCTGTTTGACCTGGTCATCGCTGAGCTGGTCGAGTGTCGTGACGGACAGTGACGCCACCGTTTGGGTGATGCTGCTGCCATCTGCGGCCATCAGCGCTTTGAGGTCATCCAGAATGGAGTCGCCTTTCAGTCCCGCAACCGCGTCTTTCACAACCTTGTCAGGTGCGATTTCCCGGGCAGACCGGGCCAACGCCAAAGCGATCAGCAGTTCAATGCAGCGCCGTGGATTTGGGAGCAGGTCTGCACGCAGCGCATCGCGCCACACTTTCTTTCGAAATTGCACCACGCCGGCACTGACAGCCGACGGTTTGGCGACAGCCTGCTTCTTGTCAGCGGGCTTGGCGGCAGGTTTGCCCGTGCTTTTGGCCGGGGCCGGATTGGCAGCAGTTGCAGCAGCAGCAGAAGCCTTGAGTTGCTTGGCGACCATCCGCGTGTTGCAACCCGTGTCGAAACACTGGTCTTCATAAACGTTGCCTTCCTTGCCAGGCACAGCGCTGATGGCGGCGCCGAAGTTGGCACAACCGCGGCAGGCCTTGCCCTGTTCCTCGCCAACACCCTTGGTGCCTTCGACAACAAGCTTGATGACAGAAAAGTTGTCGCCCTGACGGACGATTTCGACACGTTGGTAGGTCTCGGC
>JAZJXV010000060.1:5093-11569 GCA_040390795.1 Pseudomonadota bacterium
CACCATAAAAACTCCAGTTGTAGTTTTCCCTTTCGGGAGTAAGTCGCTTTGACACGACACAGGCTAGCTAACGGGCTAACAGCCGATTCAAAAATGAACAACCTAAATATACCAAATTCCGGCGCTTTTGTAAGGTGGATATGGGGTTTTATGAAAAGAACGTCCGAATTCTGGGCAAGAAAAAGACGCCGCCTTTTTGCAGGATGTCTGCAAAAGGCGGCGTCGGAGAATACTGCTCAGGGCATCAGGGGATGCGGCTACCTGACTGACCTGGCATGAGGAAGCTGTGCCGGCGCTCGTGGGCATCACGCTGGAGTGTGATGAGTGCCCTGATGGCGCCAGCATACTTTTTGCGCTGCAGCATTGGCGTAGACAGCCAATGGCTGCCATGGATGAGCGAAGCAATGACTTCACTTGTGGCAGGACAACCGCGAGGTCCTGTCCAGCGCATGTGATGCTCATCTGGCAAATGAAGGTGTGAGACACGGCATATGTCTCGCAGCTTTTCATTTGCAGATGGCCAGCACCGTTTGCCCTGCAGGGCTGTCCATGTGGCGAGCGATATGCGAACTGTCCGGTTGCCGCGCTTGTTGCGGCGCGGATCCCCCAAGGGTATGAACCGGTCAGACATTCGCGTCACCATCAGCCAGCTCCTGGCAGTCACGAAGCACCAGCAGTTTGCAGTCTTGCGGCAAATCCGCGAACTCGATCCGCTTGCCGAGGTGCGAGTAGGCCGGCATGTCGATGGCGGTCCTGGAAGCACCGTGCTGCCCGAAGCCTTGCGGGTGGAAGGGATGGGCATCCATTCCCACATAGAGCTGCTCGCCGCCTGTATAGCGACGATACCGGCCCGTGTAGACCACGGTAAAGCGGTCGACAGTACCACCAGGTGCTTCGGGCCCGCCGTTGTCGTAACAACGAACGCCGATGGCAATATTCTTTTTGCAAAGAGGGACGCGTTTGGCGCGCGGCTGTGCCGAACGCGCACGCGCCTTGAATAACGTGTGGGGCATGATTATTTTTCCGAAGGAATGCCTTTTCAGGCGAACTATCGCTTGGAGAGCGACACAGACTGCACTAACCGGGCAATGGCGGATTCAAATTGAACACTTGCAATTTACCAAATCGGACATTCCGTGTAAAGAAGCCTGAACGAATTCTCAAAAAAAAATGCCATCAGCCCGCGAGGAACTGATGGCACGTGTGAGGCAAAAATCTCAGGCGAGTGACCAGACGCCTCTTTCAACTGGTGCGAATAGCGCCTGGTTGGAGTTGAGGACTTGTCGGATTTTGGCCTGCCAGTTGGGGTTGGTGGCCAACTTTTCGGGTGCGTCCTTCGATATGGCCGCATAAATGTCCGAGAGCGTTGCTTTCCCCCCAAGTCGTTGAACGACCAGGCGGACCATGTTCTTCCACGTTCCAGTAAGGCGTGCTTGCTGCTCCCGCGCGATGTTGCCGAGAAGCACGAGCAATGGGCTTTCTCGCTTTTGCCACACAAGAATGAACTCATGGGCAATCCGGGGGAACGACATTTTGGCGTAAGTGCGTGAATCGGAAACACAGTTGTGCTGCACTTTAATCTGCACCGACACGAGCTCATCGGCTGGCATTCGCGCTATCGCCTCTGCTTGATAGGAGACGTATTGTCCGTTCAGGCGCTTGTCACCTATGAGGGTTGCATAAAACCCACCAGGACGCGTGGCATGGCGCTGGTTGAGCAGCACCATCTGAAGCCTCTCGTGAAAATCCGCATCGCTTACGCATCGCGACAGGTCATCAGGACTGTCGAAATACTTCACAATCTCGCCGTACGGGGGATGTGAAAAGGCCAGGTCGACCTCTTGTCCCACGGCCTCAAGGATGCTGTCACTGACAGCATTGAAGCCATGATGAATATCAAGGCCCCACGCTTTGATGCCCATCTCGCGCGCGACTTCAATAGAAGTGCCGCTGCCGGCCATGCAGTCGACAAAGGTCGCAGGCTGTGTTTGTTCGAACAGGGCCTGCAAAACATAGCCACTGCAGTTGCCGCGCCATGCAGCGTTTCCCCATGGGCCACGCTGTGGAAAACTCATGATGCTTGAGCTCATTATTTACTTTCGTCTGAAAACGGGCTAACCCGGTTGATTTCAAGCTGACGCTTGAACTGGCTGGAAAACACCCAGCTGGTGAATGTGGCTTGTCGCCTCAATGAACCGATTTTATGGTGAATGCTTTTTTTCTGTCAACGACCCAAACAAAATCAAAGCGTACAGGCAAAAAAAAGGACTCCCGCGAGGGAGTCCTTATACGTTCAAGCACTCAGTCCTTGAGTGAAATCTCGGTAACTAACGCACCCTTCACAGGGTACTGACCGAGGCTGGTCTCGTGCTCCGCATGGACAAGTCGGTCCAGCCATAGCCTTGTGGGTAACCCCACCGTGGCGGGTACGGTTGCAACCACTTTGGCCTGCACGATCTGCGCGGAGCCTTTTCGTTTGATACTGACGACGCCCTCGCCTATTAGCACCACTGCTTCCACATCGTTGATCTGAATCTTCATGCCAATGCCTTTATCGAATCGCGTAATTCGTAGCCTTTCATGCCACGCAACTTCGCGAGATTTTCCAAAAACCGCCCGAGGACGGTATCCAGGTGCAAGAACTCCACATCATCTGGTAGCGGAGTGCCCCAGTCGAGTCCTGCATCTGCAGTCGATTTTTTCCAATCAACCATCTGCATCTGATACTCGTGAATTGAGCCTTCCAGATGCACCATTTCCACATGCACCGGCCTGGTTTGTTGAGGCCGAAGCAACCGGTAGATAGACTGGTCTTCGCCTCTGGAATTCCAAAGGCGATGCGGAAATATCGCGTAGTCCGCCTCATACAGATCCAAGCCTGCATCGGTAATACCAAAACTGGCGCAAAGAACATCTGCTGTCCCATGACGGAATCCCCGAAGGTTTTCCCGACGCTGTGTTTTGCTCAGAGCGCCGTGGTAGCAAACGGCCTCTACGCCAATGTGCCTGTCGATCTCCTTGCGGTAAATCTCCAGCAACTCTGGCCAGGTAGCGAACAACACGACTTTGTGGCCCTCCAGAACTTTCTCTACTGTCCTGTCCACCACATACTGCTGGTGATTGGTCAAGCCTCCCGACCAGTTCACACCACTGCGTGAGCGTTGTGGGAATGAAGCAGCCTGCTCCACAGCGCCTATTCGGGCCAATAAAGCGATCAGGTTAGTGCCTTGTGGGCGGTCCCTTTGCTTCATAAACCATGTGGCAAACTCATCTGCCACGCGGAGGTAGTACCCGAGGTGATCATCTTGCCAATCCAGCGTTGTCACGTTGGTTGTCGGCACAGGTATCTGAACGTCCTTGCGAACCTCTGGTTCTGTCTGCAAGCGACGCTTCACAAATGGGGCCAGCCAGGACCGGAACTCTGGAAGATTGCGAAGTTTTGGCACTTCGCGTTTGGCTCCTTTCACCAAATCTTCCTTGAATTCTGACGTCACCCACTCCAAAGTGACGAACCTATCGGCGAATGATTCCACTCCGCGTGTTGCGAACTCCATGGATTTCGCATTGGCCCCCTGGAGCAACGGCGCATGAACACCGTAGACTTGTCCAGCAACGCCATCTCCGACTGACTGAACAGCCAGGTTGATCATGTTTCTAGGCACGTTAGCTATCGGTGTTCCAGAAAGTGGAAACACCGACTTTGCCGACACCTGCGCCACAGCGCGACTTTGGGCGCTATCCGGGTTTGCAAGAAAGTCTCCCTCATCACAAATGAGAACACCTATGCGCCCACGCAATTTCTTGGCGTAGGTGTTGCGGCTGCGCTTTTGGCTTCGAACCGCAAGTTTCTTGCCGCCTTCAGTTTCTTCCTCCTCCAGAACTTCAACGCTATCCGATGAAATCGGCATGCGCAAGCGTTCATTCGAAATGATGTTGATGGTGCGAAGTTCCCGAAGATCCTCCGCGCATTCGATCATCTTCCACATTGATGAAGGAAGACCTGCATCTTTCAGACGATTGCCAAATTCATCCAGCAGATTCGCTGGCATGGTTACCAGCCCGTGCTTTACGCGTTTGAGCAGAATTAACCCTGCAGCAATGCGTGATTTGCCCAAGCCCTGTTTGAAGGCTATGACGGTACCCGCAGGGCGGATGCACACTTCAATCAAATCCTGAAACTGGAAGGACCAGTTCAGAAATTTATCGATCCCCAGGGCTCGCGCTTCCTTTTCCAGTTGTGCGGCCATGACCGGGAAGTGGGTCTGCAGAGGTTTGTGAGCCTCCACCCATCCTGTCGACGTCGCCGGCATTTCAAAAAGTCGCCTGGCCTCTTCGTCACACAGTTTTCGGGTCCACGCCTTCAGCGTGAACTCCCAACCTTCGCTGTTGCGTACCAGCTCGATTTGCTCGCCGGTCTTGACGGCTGGCGCCATCATGAGTTTGGGCTCGCTTGGAACGCGGCATTTGGCTGTTGCGGTTACCTTGTCGGCATGGTCACTTCGGAATACCCAGTGTCCCAGCGGCGTCAGGAGCCGCGGCAGCGCCCGGATTTTCTTTCGAAGGTAGTTAGCTAACGTTGGATCAACTGCTGGCTCGCCGCCCGCGTCGCGAATGGTCTGCACCAGCTCAGCAAATGTTTGCTGAGGATCGTCGGTCATCAAGATTGACTCAATATCAAGCTGCCCTTGCCCCGCGTATTTCACGCCCTTTGGCAATCGATGATTCTCACTCGAATAGACTCGCTTTCGATAGACGGCGTTGAGCACACGCGCCTGGAAACCTCCGCATTGGAAGTGAAGGTTGATTTGTCGACCGGAATGCGTCACCCGTACTGTCGGATTGCCTGTAATCGGCATGGTGATCACCGGCTTATCGGTGTCATACGAAACTGGCCGCAGGCGTGGTTTGAGTCCCACCTTACGGATTACCAGACCGAAATCTGGCAAATCTGAGGGGTTCATTGGTTCAAACTCACCCAGGAAAGGCCCTTCATCATGTCCGTAGACCACGATGCATGTACCAACCGAGGCGCCTTCTTCCAGAAAGGCTTTTGTACCGAGTTTGACGACGGCGCGCAACCGTTTACCGGCATCCTCGCCCACAATGTCCGCACCTCGATCCCGAAGATCACGTGCGAGACTTTGGGGCACCACGGCCACGACCACATCGGCAGCCGTCAAACTTTGAGCGACTGCGTACTCATCACTTTGGGTTGATGTGTTGGGACCGAGACGCCCATGCTTGGTACAGGGAAAGGCGGTCAAACCCGCCGACTCCAGCGCAATGCTGAAGGGTGGATTTAGAAGCGCAACGTCGAAGCCTGTAGGCCGGATGTCTTGCATACCTGCACAGAGCACTTCTGCGGAGAGGTTTTGTGCTTCTGCCTGCTGCATGACCTGGCTGACGACATCCTCGTGGATGTCAACGCCGCCGATGTGATGACGCTCAGGATCAGCAAAATGCATGAGGCGGGCAGTTCCGATGGAGGAGTCCAACAGGCTGATACGCGACGCCTCGCGATGATGAAAACTTTGCTGGGCAATTGCCCACATGATTTCAACGACTGCAAGGGGTGTAAAGAACTGCGCGAGGTGACGCTTTCGCGCTTCGTGCAGTCCTGCCAGAGAGGTAGCTCCCTGGTCTTGACTCCCGAGGCTTTGGATGGCCTCGAGATCTTTTCTCCATGACATATGAATCTCCAGTTGGAGTGAGTGTTGCCCTTTCGGGTCAGGCTGAAGTGAAGCCGTCAGCTGCGGCACTGCTTTCGCAGTAGAAACAATTGGGTAGCGTACCAGTCAGTGAACAGATTTCAATGAGTGGAAAGTCTTGCCTTTTGGGTGGGTGTAATTTGACAACTGAGTACCGGTTGTTCGGTTGCGCACAGGAAGGCCGCGCAAAAAATAAAAGCGGAGGTCCATGAAGAACCTCCGCTTTGCGCTCTGCCCATTTAGTGAACCAAGCGGGCCGAACCAACGAGTTTTCGCACCATCTGAAAGACGGTCAGTTCAGTTTCATTCCTGACGCCACGACGGCGGGCATGACACTGAAACCAGTGGGCGGCGCGGAAGGGGACTCCCGCACTGCGCATGGCGGCTGGCGTGCAAGCATCCACTGGAGCTACTTGCACCGCCGCACGGGGGGTAGATTGATCTGGAGACATCGAAATTTCCTTTGCACGAGGCAGGCCACATGACCCTCTAAGCACTCTCGTGAGAAAGTGCTTAGAGAATCATGCGACCCAGAAATTCCGGTCCCTCCCGCCCGAACAAAAAGACGCGCATAAAGCAGCAGCCAGTGTTCGGGCGGGATTCAGCTTTGGAGCCATGGACCGAAGGTCCAGGTAGTGAGCCTCATTGAAGAGGCATGAGTGAAAAAACACTCAGGATGGCTTGCGCCAAGGGTTGCATCCATTTCTGGATACACAGGCTTCCGTTCGGGGTAGCTGCCTAGTTCCTCGTGCAGAGGTGAACAGTTGC
>JAZJXV010000061.1:0-7976 GCA_040390795.1 Pseudomonadota bacterium
AACCGCACATCGTAGACGGAAATCAGCTGTCTACTAAATGCTGGTAATTCCAAAGTCAGTCTGGGTGGATCCCGCGTACACGACAACACCTTCGGCACACAGACTCAGAGCATGGTCGTTCAGGGTAAAACCTTGTTCAAAACGCTGGAGCCGAATGGTTGGGGCATCGGCCTCGCCTTCGGCAACAGCTTTCAGCCTGTGTCGAATACGGATAGACATTTGATCAGCTCGCCTTACGCTTATATTCCGGCCAGTTTTTCATTCCTAGATGATCGCTTCGTGCTGCATACCAATGTCGGCTGGCTGCATGACAAACCGAATAATCGTGATCGTGCGACATGGGGTATTGGTTCAGAGACACAGCTCACTGATCGCACATGGCTGATTGCAGAAACCTTTGATCAAAGTGCGGGACGCCCTTTCTTCCAGATAGGCGTGCGCCATTGGCTGGTGCCGAATCACGTGCAGATCGATACTACTTACGGCAATCGTCTGGGTAGCGGTAGCGAAGAACGCTGGTTCTCGATCGGCTTGCGCCTGCTATCTTTACCGTTCCTTCCGTAATAACAAGGAAGCAATTACGGTGTGTAGTTGGTAAACTTTCTTGCCACCACTCACTACAGCATCGCCATCCAAGGTCTACAATTTCTTGCGACCAAGGATGGCGAGCTTATCTGTTAGCCGCGATATAAATCGTCCAGACGTTTTTTATCTTTGTCTTCCGGCGTGATGTTCGCTGGTGGTGTTTGCAGTTGCGGTTCTGTGTTCGGAGCGGTATTGAACATCCGTTCCCAGAAACTCTTCTGCTCATCGATATCCAGCGATTTGACCGAATCGCCATTGACGTATTCGTCATACATCCAATCGCCATCAACCTGCGTCACGCCCGGTGGAACAATGCTGGCCAACTCAGGTTTTCCGCGCAAGGCGGTACGCATGTAGTCGATCCAGATAGGTAAAGCGAGCGTGCCGCCGAATTCGCGTGTGCCGAGTGAACGCGGTTTGTCGTAGCCCATCCAGGCAACTGCGACGATGTCGCGACCGTAGCCGGCAAACCAGCCATCCATTGCGTTATCGGTGGTACCGGTTTTACCAGCTAGATCGCTACGACCTAACTTCTGGCTCGCCATATAACCGGTGCCGGAACGTACGACATCCCGCAACATCGAATCGGTGAGGAAGGCATTGCGCGGATCGATTGCGCGTGCGGTTTCATCCCCTGCTTGCGGATGCTCTGCTTCCATCAAGACCTTGCCGCGTGCATCGACGACTTTCTGGATCAGATAAGGCGTGACCTTGAAGCCACCATTGGCGAATACCGAATAAGCGCCAGCCATGCCCAGTGGTGTAACCGAGCCGGTACCGAGCGTTAAGGTCAGATTCGACGGTTGCTTGTCTGGATCAAAGCCAAAATGCTCCAAATGCTCTTTCGCATACGCGGGGGTAATCTTGCGCAGGATGCGGATAGAGACCAGATTCTTCGACCTTTTCAAACCGGTACGCATGGTGACAGGGCCATCGTATTTGCCGTTATCATTACCCGGATTCCACGCCTTGCTGCCCTGCTCCGAATCGCTGTCTTCAGCCAAAGGCGCATCGTTGATCATGGTGCCAGGCGAGAAACCTTTTTCCAGTGCCGCGGAATAGACGAAAGGTTTGATCGTCGAGCCAGGTTGACGCCATGCTTGCGTCACGTGGTCAAACTGGTTCATCGCAAAGTCGAAACCACCAACCAATGCGCGTATAGAACCGTCCTGCCCGTTCACTGCGACAAAAGCAGCAGCTACTTCCGGCAATTGCGAGATAGCCCATCTTTTCTTGGAATCTTGCACCACGCGGATGACTGCACCTGACTTCAATTTCTTTTGCGCAGCGGCCTTGTCGGACAAATAAGCTGCGGCAAAACGCAAACCATCGCCGGTGATTTCTATGCTTTCACCAGAGAGCAACTCTGCCTTTACCAATTTAGCTGAAGCGTCCGTCACAACAGCAGCGCGCAAATCGTCGCTATCGGGATATTTGACCAGCGTGTCGTCGATTGCTTGTTGGCGATCTTCTGCATCGGTCGGCAAATCGATCATTGCTTCCGGGCCGCGATAGCCGTGGCGTTTATCGTAGTCGAGCACGCCGCGTCGCACTGCATCGTAGGCCGCATCCTGATCAGCCTTGGTGAGCGTGGTGTAGACGCTAAAGCCGCTGGTATAAATCTCGTCTTTATATTGTGCGTACATGAACTGGCGCACGGTTTCTGCCGCATGTTCTGCATGTGTACGGAAACGATTACCGTCCGGCAGCACATTGAGTTTCTCAGCTGCAGCCTGTTTGTACTGCGCATCGGTGATGAACTTCAGCTCGTGCATGCGCTTGAGGATGTATTGCTGGCGCTCGGTTGCACGCTTGATGTTAACAACAGGATTGGCGCTTGCAGGTGCCTTCGGTATGCCGGCCAACATCGCCGATTCTGCAATCGTTAAATCCTTGATCGGCTTGCCGAAGTAAATACGTGAAGCACTACCGAAGCCGTAAGCGCGTTGACCCAAATAGATCTGATTCATATACAGCTCAAGAATCTGATCTTTGGTCAGGTTTTGTTCGATGCGATATGCGAGGATGACTTCCTGCAATTTACGGCTGTAAGTCTTTTTGCGTGTCAGCAGGAAAGTACGCGCAACCTGCATCGTGATGGTCGATGCACCTTGCGAGCGGCTGCGGATCATATTCGCCAAGCCAGCGCGAACCACGCCGAGAATATCGACGCCGCCATGCTCATAGAAGTTGTTATCTTCAATCGCGATGATTGCGTTCTTCATGCTGGCAGGAATATCAGCCACCGAGACGAAGTCACGGCGCTCTTCGCCGAACTCACCTATCAGTACGTTATCCGCGGTATAGACGCGCAGAGGAATCTTGGGCTTGTAATCAGTCAGCGCATCAATGGACGGCAGATTCGGCACGATAAACAGCAGCGTGTAAGCGACACCCAGGATGGCTACGAAGATGGAAGCGATGAAGGCAGCGATGGCCGCTTGCCGGAGCTTTATATTGGTAGGTCGTTCGGACCAGGCAACTATGTGTGATGAAATAAACGAGAAAAACCGCAACGCGATCCCCTATGAAGTCTTGTGCGTCGCAACTTTAGCAGGCATTGAGCTTTTGAGTTGAAACCAATTGTTATCTTGCTATAAATGCATTTCTTTTATGCATGCTCGTTTTTATGGGGTTTTGATTGCCACCGCATAGGGAAATACCTCTGAAATTAGCAAAAATCATGGTTCTTTTCAGAAACATGCGATCTTGCCTTACAGAATGAAACCGGTGATCGACATGCAGTTTATATATGACCATCACCGGTTTGGCCCCTACCTTCTACCTCTACCAACCTCATTACCGATAATGCCGCCAACCGCAGCACCACCGACTGTTCCCAGTGTGCTGCCGCCTGTCAGAATCGCGCCGCCGACCGCGCCTATACCAGCGCCAACAGCCATATTCTTATCGCGTCTGCTCATACCGCCACAACCAGCGACACTCAGCAGTACCACTGTGATCATTGCTGTGCACGCAACTCTTTGCATCATTTTCATTACAACTACCTCTCTTGGTTAATAGCGGGATACCTGCCACTGACCGTAAAGAGGATAGAAAAATTCCCGACAATTCGTATCAAATACAAATCGTTGCCGGCAGCAAACAAGTCGACTAATGACTACGACGGCCTGAGCCTGACTTTCCTCCGCCGTCGGAAAGCTTGTTTTCCATTTGCGCAGGAACCGAGGAGGAAGTACTGATTTGCGCTACTGCTTTACAAACAATTCCATCGGGGAATGTAATTTCGCTGTATCTCATTAAACATAGCGAGATATAATCTTCCCCCATCACCGCTTTCGAATTGGCGTCATGAACACCACACACTATCTGCCGACACCTACAGATCAAACGATCATGGAATCACATCGTGAAGCCTATAAAGGCTGGAAGATATTGGTCGAAATTTCCGGAAGCTCGCGCTTTGATGATGGTGCTTGCGTTTATGTGCCCCGCATCGTCGCGACTGAGCAGCTTTCCATCGGTTTCAGAGAACTACAAGTGCCGACTGAGCGCTGCTTTCCGACGGCTAAACAATGTTTGCAAGGCGGCATAGCCATCGCGCGGGATTTTATTGATCGCAGAGCATAAGCGACTGCATATTTAACTAGCTATTTTTAGAAAGGAAAATGGAAGGCATGAGTGCAAATTATTGGCGTAACCGTTGGATCGGTGCTTTGATACACAATGGTATTAAACGTAGCGATGCTGAAGAAGCTTTTGCAAAGACATATAGCAAGCAGTCCGCAGATCACTCAAAAAGTCCTGAAATCCAGGCACTGATGGCTCTCGGCATTGGCAACGACCAATCCGACGCACGTACGTCAAAATCTGCATCGCAGCATTAAGCTGCAATCCCTCGTATCGCAACAGTCCAATTTATTGAGTTGTACTTATCCCTAGCCCAGGGATTTACTCAATAAATGGACTCGCTTTCGATGGCGCTCAGCACTGCCTACTTTATAAGTTGAGACTGATGACGGGTATGTATTTGAGCATAACTATCATCGATCCAGGCAGCTGCCAATTACAATCGCAGATACCGCTTAGACGCTCTATTTTTGAGCGTCTTTTGCCGCATCTTGAATTTTGTCGCCAGCTTTTTCAATTTGCTGGCCGGCTTTATTCATCGTCTGATCAACTTCTTTTCCAGCCTTTTCTGCCGGACCTTCTTTTTGGCATGCGGACAGAGTCAAAGCCAACATCCCGATCGCCAGCACGGCAACTGCACTGCTTTTATATTTAATCATTCCATCTCCTTAAAATAGATTATCGAATTTTTACCGATTACCCTTGCCAACTTCGTTACCGATAACGCCACCAACAGCAGCGCCACCAACGGTGCCAAGTGCGCTACCGCCTGTAAGAACTGCACCACCGACGGCACCTACACCAGCACCAACGGCCATATTCTTGTCGCGTCTGGACATGTTTTCACAACCAACTGCACTCAACAACACTGCAGAAGCCATGACAGCGAACACACATTTTTGTATCGTTTTCATTGCAATACCCTCGTTATACACAGACGATCACAGGGAAATACCTGCAACCGTTATCGACGATAGTCCCTAAATGCCCCGCCGTCCGTGCGATGACGCACGTAAGCCATAGAAACATTTACATTCAGAATGAATTCATGCGCAGTACGCAGATTTATGTTTCTTCTAACCACTCCAGTAATGGGAAGAAAGTGCAAGCGCACTTAAATGTGTATCCACATCTGTAGATAGGACGCAGCCAATTTTGCATATCACTGAAAACTGGCATTCGACGCTTATTTGGGAAAAATAAAGAGAGGCAAACTGGAAGAATGTGCTGCCGATAAGTTCGATTTACTGCTGAACTTGTTGTAACTGAAGAGTGGCTTTCAAGAGCGTTTGTCCCGGCACAGAACTCACAAACAACATGCCGTTCACCGCGGCAATGCGCGCATGCATGCTGCGCATACCGACACTGATGCCGGCCTGCCGCACCGCCGCCACGTCGAAGCCAACACCATTATCCTCAATGCTTAGCACCAGACGATCAGCTGACGGTTGCTGCAAGCTGATCTGTACATGCCGTGCGCGACTGTGCTTGATGATGTTAACCAGCGATTCTTCCATCAGACGCGTCAGCGCCAGACACTGCATGGCGTTGGGAGAGAGATGCCATTCAAGAGGGAATTGCCATGTGGCCTCAATATCGAGTTCGTCGAACAGTTGCATAAAGCGATGACGCAATGGAGCAATCCATTCATTCGGCGTCGCTGGTACTTTGACACCGGCGCTGGAACCACTATCGATGGTTTGACGCAAATCGTCACGGATGAGTTTGAGCAGTGAGAGAAATTGCTGGTTCTGTAATGGCGCGTCAGCCTGCTCCACCATCGCCATCATGCGCACCAGAGAACCGCCCAAGCCGTCATGCAAATCGTGGGATATCTGCAAGCGATCCTGCAAACGCATATTCGCCAGTACCAACGCGTGCTCACGTGCCATCGTGTCGCCGAGCTCCGTACGCGCTTGTTCTATGCCTTGTGCCAATTCATGATTGAAGTCCTCGATACGCCGCATATTGCGTGCATGCCTAAGACCTAGTACGCCGGACATGCACAGCATGGCCACCACGCTGCTCAATGAGGTGTAAGTACGTGTGCCGCTCACCATCTTCTGCATCAGCAATAGATCGTAAAGTGCGACCGCAAAAAAGATCAACAAGCCGCCTGCCAGAATGAGCTGCTCGACCTGACGAGTGCGCAGCGCATGTATCGGGAATTGCAAGCAATTGAGAAAAAAGATGGCGGCGGAAACCAGCGCACCAACTGCCAGCGTTTCTGCCAGCAGCGCATCAGGTGTACATGCCAGCATGATCAACAATGCTGCCGATACCAGCCACAATGCTTTTTCGATGCGCGGCAACGATTGCTCACCAAAGCGCCACGTAAAGATGCAAAAACAAGCGACATACAGCACCAGCGCCATGATGTTCGCTCTTGCGACCATCACACTGTTGGCGAATGGCCATGGGCTGGTAGCCAATACGTTGGAAATAAACAGCACCCAAAACAAGACCATCAACGCATACCAGCCATAGGCACTCTGCTTGCGATTACTCAACCAGATACAGAAGAACAAACCACCCATGACGGCGGAAACAACGATGTTCACGACGAACAGAGTTCTGTTGCGCCACCACAAATCGTCATACTTCTGTAGCATGGCTTGCGCTTCGCCCAAATGTACAGGACCCAGCCCTGGGCTCTGTCCAGCAACGCCGACAACGCGCACCCACAGTGTGTTGACACCTTCTTTTAATATTGCTTCGGGAAGATGCCAGTAGCGCGGCATATTCCAACTACGCGATAGCGGCTCAGTCAGTTGCGCATCGCGCCAGATCAAGCTGTCGTTAACGTAGACTTCCCCCGCCATGACTACCGATTCAAGCGTTAGCGCAACGCCCCTTGTTTCTGCGTGCGCGCAATCGCGCTGCCAGTCGACACGGTACCAAGCTGTGCCGCTATAGCCAGGCCAGCGTGCACTCCAGTCATCGGGAAGTGTGACGCGTTGCCACTGGCTTGCATCGGGTCTGACACCATCGGCATCGCCCTGTGCAGAGTGAACGTTCAACACACGCACAGTGCAAGCCGCAGGCTCGACCGATTGCGCCCAAGCAGGTACTAGCAGTGCCATCCAGCATAGAACCGCGAGCCACTTCAAGCGATCAAACCACGCGCGCGGGCCTCATTAATTGCACGCATCCGTGAGGAGACGGCGAGTTTGCGGTAGATGTGTTTAACGTGGCATTCGACGGTGGAGCGTGAGATAAACAGTTGCTCAGCGATTTCGCGATTGCCCATACCTTGCGCTACCAAGCCGAGAATCTCACTTTCACGAGGACTCAAGCTCTCATTATTGGTGTTGTCTTCCAACTGCGCTGTCTTAGGTCGCAATTCTTCAATGATGCGTCGAGCAACAAATGGATCAATCGGTGCGCCACCGCGCAAGACACTGCGTATGGAAAGCAAGACTTCCAGATCGTCACGCTCCTTGAGCACGTAACCAGTCGCACCTGCGCGCAATGCGGCAAGAATCGCATCCTCGGTACACCACGCCGAAATGACTAGGATTGCCAAGCCCGGATCGACAGCGTGCATCTCGGTGATCAGATCAATCCCGCTACCATCGGGCAAGCCAAGATCGATCAAGGCAAGCGCAATCGGCTGATCGGCAAGGCGTGCCCTCGCCTCTGCAAGTGAACCGACAATCACCAAGGCATCCGATGTATAGCCCAACTGCAGCAGCAATCCCTCCAGTCGGCGGCAAATCAATGGCTCATCCTCTACCAGCAGAACTGAACCGCCCCGGAAATTGTGGAGGCTTCTTTATCTGAGAGAATGGAGCCATGAA
>JAZJXV010000062.1:0-5851 GCA_040390795.1 Pseudomonadota bacterium
GTATCGCTTTCGCTATTATTTCATGACCTTTCCACACAAAAATACTGACAGGCTCCTATCTTGCGGGACTACTTTTGGCCAACAGGTTGAAGACTTACCTCCCCGCTCACCCAGCGATAGCAATACGCCTACCAATTCGTAAGCAAACTCCCCTACCTCAGCTCTCAGCTGAGTTGTCGAAGTACCTCTAAATCAACTCCCAACGTCACGTTAACCCTGCTGCCACTCAGCGGCATTTGCACGTGCATACCAAAAAAAGGAACAACACTTATGGCACACCTAATACAAAAAATGGCCTTCTGCGGCGCAACACCTAGAAGTCGTCTGCTCTGTTCATGCAACATGCGATGCTTTCTGCCTTGAGAAGGTGCCTGCAAATTCTCATCTTTACATTGGGATAAGCTCAACGGTTATCGCAACAGCAATAGCTTTTTCAGCTACGTGTATTCCTAATAGCCTCAGCAGCGTACCTTGGCAAAGCCAAACTGATATTTGCTGTCGAACCGCACATCAATCCAGATTTTTTCAACCACATATCACCTCCATGAGCGACAGCCAGCCTTTCGCTGCAGCACGTTCATTTCAAACCACTGAAAGAATTTCATGGAAAACACCCCCCTCTATTCTTACGACCCCGACGAGCCCATCGAGGCTTTTCCACCGTACTCTGCATCTGAAGCTTGTCCGCAGTGTCAATCACATCACATCGAATCCAGGAATTACGCCACCAAGGCCGGTTGTGCGATCGGCGCACTGGCTGGCATAGGTGTCAGTATTGCTGGCTGTGTCAGGGGAGCACGCATTGGTGCGTCGATCGGGTTGATCGGCGGTCCGATTGGCGCAACGATAGGTGGCATCGCTGGCGCTGTACTTGATGCCTTGGCCAGCGGTGCTGCAGGTTGCGCCACCGGCATCACCTTAGGCCAGATCATCGATCGCACGATTCTCCTCAATCACAAATGTCATCACTGTGGGCATACGTTCAATACCCACTGAATCCTGTCTCTGCAAATTAAGTCGCTTTGCTGATGACTTAACGCTCTCTTCCTCCTTTATTTCACCGCTGCCCATGTCGTCCGTCGATTTGTTTCGATAGGACATGGGCTTTTATGTTGGGAACATTACCTATGTCACACGCAATCGAAACCATCGCCTATGTCGGCCAAACACCCTGGCATGGTCTAGGTAATCAGCTCTCTGCAAATCAGCCTATCGAAGTGTGGGAGCAGCAAGCGGGGATGAATTGGGCGATCAAGGAAGCTCCTGTGCAATTCATGGATGCGGTTGATGAAACACAAAGCCGTCTGATCACCTATCCACAAAGCAAGGTCTTGTACCGATCCGACACCCAGGCTCCCTTATCCGTAGTCAGCCAGCGCTATCAGGTTGTACAACCGCGTGAAATTCTGGAGTTTTACCGCGATCTGACCGAGGTGTCGGGGTTTCAGTTGGAAACCGCTGGCGTATTGAAGGGTGGCAAGAAGATCTGGGCACTGGCGCGTACCGGACAGTCGTCCACCATCAAGGGTAACGATGTGACGAATGGCTATGTGCTGTTGGCTACCGCTTGCGACGGCACCTTGGCCACCACGGCGCAGTTCACCGCAATACGGGTGGTCTGCAACAACACATTGGCAGTGGCTCTTGATGGCAGTAAGGGAGCCGTCAAGGTGCCGCACAGCACGGCGTTCAATGCGGATGCAGTGAAACGTGAACTCGGCATTTCGGTCTCCAACTGGGATACGTTCATGTACCGCATGAAACTACTCGGTGACCGCAAGGTAAAACACGCAGATGCTGAAACGTTTTTCAGGGAACTGTTTACCGATCCGCAACAGTCTTCCTCCAACAAGCCCAATGAACACGCCATGGCCAAGACCTTGAACATTTATAACGGACGGGGTCGTGGTGCCGAGCTGGGATCCTCGAATGGCACCGCACTGGGACTACTCAATTCAATCACCGAGTTTGTCGATCACGAACGTCGTGCGCGTAACAGCGACTACCGGCTGGACTCCGCCTGGTTTGGCCAAGGAGCTAATCTGAAACAAAAGGCACTCGATCAGGCATTGCTGATGATTGCCTAGAGGCTTTGTCTTTGCTGTGCCTTACTTTAGTTAGTCACCCTGTCCGTCTCACACCCCTGCCCGACTGCGCTACCCCGTAGTCGGGCTTTTTATTTGAGGAGTCACTTCATGAACCATCCTGCAATTGCACCTAAAAGAAAGCCGCCAGCATTACGGCTGGTATCCACCAAGGAATTGAGCCGTGACAACTGGCTGGCAGTACGTAAAGGCGGCATAGGCAGCAGCGATGCCGCTGCTGCCGTTGGTTTGAATCCCTATCAGTCCCAGCTTGAGTTATGGATGATCAAGACGGGGCGAGATGGCGGCTTACCTAAAGTCGACCCGAACGATGAAACCAGTCCGATGTATTGGGGCACGCTGCTGGAACCCATCGTCGCAGCCCACTACACCCGTCGCACCGGCAACCGGGTACGCAAGATCAATGCCGTACTGCAGCATTCAGATCCAGACAAGGCTTGGATGCTGGCCAATATTGATCGTGAAGTAGTGGGCGCACCAGACGTCCAGATCCTTGAATGCAAAACTGCTGGTGAATTCGGTGCTCGCCTATGGCGCGATGGCGTACCTGAATATGTAGTCTGTCAGGTGCAGCATCAATTGGCTGTCACGGGCAAAGCATCTGCTGACGTCTGCGTGCTGGTATGCGGCCAGGAAATCCGCGTACATCGGATAGAACGCGACGATGTGCTGATTGCCGGGCTCATTGAACTGGAACGTCGCTTCTGGCAGTACGTGGAGTCGGATACACCACCACCGGCAGATGGTTCGGATTCAGCTGATACGGCATTGCGCTGTTTGTATCCAGCTGATGCAGGTCAACGTCTTGATCTGACAGACGACAGGGACTTCTCCAGTACCTTTGCCGATCTGGTGTTGATACGAGAAGAGATCGTCCAGCGCCAACTACTGGAATCCCAGCTGAAACAGAAAATCCAGCAACGCATGGGTGACGCAAGCAATGCCGTATTCGAGACTGGCAGCATCAGTTGGAAGCGCTCGAAGGATAGCCAAGCCTTGGATATGGCCGCACTACTGCTGGACCAACCCGATCTCCCCACCCGTTATCCCATAACAAAACCCGGCAGCCGCCGCTTTCTCGTTACCACGTAATTCACACATTCCCTGCAACGCCACTCTCCATCCTCTGCTCTCAGGTCGGATGGCTTTTTATGCCGCCTAGCCTCTTCTTGAGGCTGGGCTTTTTTATTGAGGAATACAGCATGATCAAAGGACTCGCCATTACCCCACCCGTCATCGGACGGATCTCCATCGGCAAGGTCGTGGAGAAGAACGGCAAACGTCTTCCAGAAAAAGATGACCAGTTCACCATTACGTCGCAAGTGCAGAACCGTGACGGCTGGGTCAATCATCCCTTGGACGAAGCGTTGCGCAAGGGATCTGGCAGCGACAAGCTGCGCTCGATTCCGATTCGCTTTCTGTTCAATGAACCGGATTTGAATCTGCGTGCGGAGTACAGCATGTTTGATCGTCAAAGCGGACGACCACTGTGTGTCGGCAACGGTGAGACGTGTAAGCGTTATACCGCCACCGGCATGCAGACACTACCCTGCCCTTCACCAGATGGCTGTGATCTTGCCAAAGGCGGAGCGTGCAAACCGTATGGCCGACTGAACGTGATGATCGGCGATGCGGAAGAAATGGGAACGTTCATTTTTAGGACAACGGGTTTCAACAGTATTCGTACGCTGGCAGCAAGACTCAGCTATTACCAGGCTGCATCCGGCAATCTGCTGGCATGTCTTCCCTTAGAGCTACGACTGCGTGGCAAGAGTACGACCCTGAGTCACCGCTCAACCATTTACTACGCAGATGTCACCACCCGCGAAGGACTCACGATGGAAGAAGCATTTGCACAGGCCAGGCAGCTCAATGAGCGGCGTCAATCAAGTGGCTATGACCAGACTGCGTTGGATGTCGTTGCTAGAGAAGGATTCGGAAACGGCGCATTCGAAGACTCGGAAGAAGAAACGTCGGAGATCATTGAGGAGTTCTTTACTGAAACCGACACGAGCACTGGGAACAGCTCATTGAAACCGAGTACGGAAGAGAAAGTCGGATTGCGTGAAAAGCTCAATGCAAAAGTGGCGAATGTTGGATCTTAACTACGCAGTAATTACGTGAAATGCTAATAGCCCCATCGCTCTCCCCATGCCGCTCTTTGAAGCGGTATTTTTGATTGTGAAGGAATACACATGCGTTACCACAAACTGAAAGCCGGATCTGAACCGGGCACCTACGTCATGGAATCCACGCTTGTGACGGAGGAAGATATTTTAACCATGGCAAAGCAGCTTTCCCGCAAACGCTTAATCAAAGGCAGAGCGTTAAGCAATCCGGGCGACGTCAAAGAGCATTTGCGCACACTGCTTCAAGACTATCCGCATGAAGTCTTTGCGGTCTTGCTGCTCGACACGCAGCACAAAATCATTGGTTTTCATGAACTGTTTCGCGGCACCATAGATTCTACTTCTGTGTACCCACGTGAAGTCGCCAAACTCGCCCTGGAGCACAATGCTGCCGCCGTCATCCTGACCCACAACCATCCATCGGGAGAGCCGACACCGAGTCAGGCAGATATCACACTGACCAAAGTTTTAAAGGAGTCTTTGGCCTTGATTGGCGTGAAAGTCCTTGATCACATCGTCGTCAGCACTCAAGGCTGTGCCTCGCTGGCCGAGCGCGGAGACATGTAGTACATCCGCACCTGGCAGCCTGCTTGCATTACTTCAAATCAATTTCATTAGCTGGCTAATATGTATAGATGTCGGCACTCCGCCGAGAGAAAGCAATATCAACGCATTTCGTCTTGCCTAATGATGGCTAACTCCAATCACTTTACGTGCAAAGCATCCGACCGTTGCGCACAGAAGCGTCTTTTACTTTATAAATCAATGCGTTACAAAACAACCTTCATGTTTGCCAGGCTAATGCAGCACTTGTATTCACAACACACCACGGGATGTCGTCATGATCAAAAACCTGCTCGCAGTCATTGGCTTGGCCGTCGTAATTCGCCAAACCTATCAACACTACGTTAAGTTTATAAAACTGCAGAATGAAAACGCCTACTGGCATCAGCGCAGGGAAGAAGTGTAGATAAGTTGTTGGGTCTACGTATAACAATGCCGCAAGACCGTTACAAGAAAAGTCTGGGAATTCATGCTTGCCGTGATTGCTGGACACGTACTAGAACCCATGCCTCCACTTCGCTTTTTAACCAACGCGAACTGCGTCCGAATTTGATCGGACGTGCGAACTCGCCATCCTTGATCAACTTGTAGAACCATTTGTCTGTCAAGCCGGTGAAGTCGGTTATGAAAGCCATATCGACAAACTGATCTTCCAAAAGGGGAATGGTGGTTGACATCGTGTGCTCCTGTCTTGGTGAAAAGGCAGAAGTGGTTGCCGGTAACGAATCGCCGATCACTTCTCTACACGATGTGCGCCACAGTAAAAAACTATTCGATCAGCGACTACAGCCAAAGGAGCGTTGACCGTCTCCGTACTGTTTGGTGAATTCTTTAGCCAAGTATTTCGCTCTGTCTAAAACTATTTGCAATTGCTGCATGAATTCAGGCGAGTTCGCATCCATGTGCAGAACTCCCCCACGAGGGAAATGTACCAGCTGATTAAAGTCAGCGAATGGCAACCCCAATGCACTACACCAAGCCTGTTTAATCATGGCCGACTGAATCACACCGAGTTTCACGGAGGCTGGTTGGTTAAAGTAAAACGGGTTCTGC
>JAZJXV010000063.1:0-5278 GCA_040390795.1 Pseudomonadota bacterium
TCGAAAATTTACAAAGTGGAACCTGAAAATCGTCTAGTAAAGCGGGTTAAGTCCAGTCTGAGCTTTGATACGTCGGAAGAGTGCCTGCCAAAGTGGCTTGGTTGAACGCATTAGTGTTTGTGAAACTTGCTCCGGCACTTTTAATTAATATATGCGGCGACTCACCAAGTAAGCAACTTCCAAAACTGATCCAACAAAATTCTTTGCCTACCAACGCACTTGGAATATTAAGGGGGGAATCCGAGCTTCCATCAGCTTTGCTCAATGAAACCATGAGATCTGATTGGACAGAAATTGAATGATTTCGAGTATAGAGATACCATTTCTTCACCAAATCCGCATCAATTGATTTAACCCTTGCAATACTCGCAGAGAATTCTTGGCCAGCTAAGAGACAATTGGTTTCCAACGAAGAATCGAACAGAAGCTCAGCCCGTTTTTTAGAGAGGGCAGGTTTTATATAATCAAGAGCCTCGACTAATTGTTTGACTACAATATATATCTCTACTGACGAAGAGCACTGAGCTGCAACGGACGCAGAATTAAGGAAAAATGTATGCATGCTTTTTTATTACAACTGCGCCAAATCATTTTCGATTTGATCAAAAAAACCTTCTGGCCATGTGCTCAACTTCCCGTTAGGATCAGGTCGAATTTGCTGTATCGACGAAGCATCTGAATCGTGAGTCTTCTGGAAAAAGTTAAAGACAACTGTTGTAGGCGAAACCAAACCTTTTTTAATCGCCAATCGAATGCCATTTACCAGATGATCACTATGAGTTTCTATAAAGATTTGACGACCAGTTCCTGCTAACAAGGCCAAAAAGCTTCCCATACGTGATTGGCTATAGGGATGTAGATGGGCTTCAGGATTTTCTACAAGGATAATTCCATCTCGGTGTAACGACAAAGCAGCAACGATGATCGGAAGAGCATACGAAAGACCAAATCCAATGTGAGTAGATCGCACGGATGATTTGGTACCATTAGGATCTCTAATGAAACGTAAAGATGCTGCATCTGCTTGAGCTAGCTCGTCGGCTTGAAATGTAGCTCCCGGTATTACCCAGCCAAGCATAATGTTGGATAGGAGATCAATCCTCCCGTCCGTGTCTCTGATTTGCTTAGCGAGATCGTGACCATCCAGGCGTGCAGGCCCCTCTGCCAAGAGGTCACGCAAATCTTTGTCTGGGGGAAAAAGAAGATTTTGTTTGTCGGGCCAGTCCTGCATATTGTTGTTAGACCCATTCTGTGAACGCGCTAACACTGCTGCGGTGAATTGGCCATACTTTCCAACTAGTCCACTTAGATTTGCATCGTCTGAAGGTAGTTCATATGTCACTCTCGGCCCCACACGCTCAGCATTTAAGTAGGCAAAATGATTGCCACGGTGTGCCAGCCCTCGCGGGACCATATATGGCCTGACTGATTTCAATAATCGTGACGACGTGCCAAGCGGATGATCACGATCGTGAACAAAATCGTGTCTTGTAGAGCCAGTTACAGTCCCAATCTCAAATGAAAGACTGTGTTCCGCTGCAGGATGCAATACGTCTAGTACTGTTCCAGCTTCATAAAGCGGACCAGATAGATGCAAGTCTGTAACGTTTTTATCACCTTCTGACGACTGTCGTAATAACAGTAAGCTTTGTAGAAAACTGGACTTTCCTGACGCATTAGCTCCTACAAGGACATTTAAATTTCCTACGAAAAGTTCTCCTGTATCTTGCAGGGATTTGTAACCTCGTATGTGCAACTTATTTATCATCTCATTATTCGCTTTAACAACTGTTCGATGCCATAAAATCTAGTTGAGACAGCAGTAGAACTGCCCGTGCTTGAACTGATCGATCGAGAAAAAGAATCGGTATTTAATAGGCCTAAAAATTCTTTGACGATTTCATCACGTTTTAATATCAATTCACTCAAGCTATATGGGTTGACACTGACTGTCCATACTTCAAACAAGGCTTTGTTAAAAGGAGAACGTCTACCATTCAGTTGAGAATATTTTCGATAAGCATATCGTCCAAAAATTGCCTCAACCTTTTCGAGCGACGACAGAAACTTCTCAGACAACATGGACAGAACATCATCGGTGCATGAGTTTAGTTCGGCCATAGCATGCAGTAGAAAAGCATCCTGTTCGTTGTAGATCCGATATTCACTATAGTTGATATGCATGAAAGCAAGCGCTCTTAGAATGAGTTCTCGATCACTCATACGAAGGCTTTCTACGACGCCGCTGGTTGCTTTTTGGAATTTAGGATTGCTTGCAACGATGCCAAGAGTGTCGGTTACTTTCCCTTGATTCAAAGCGTGGCGAATTTCTTGCGTAGTTAATTGCATTCCCCCTGTATTAACCCTTGAGAAAATCGTAAATTTTGCTTGGACTGGGGTTCCTGGCATGAGATTGTAAAAGAGGAGCTGTGTATCATCTTCTACAAGTACTTTGTATTGCGGAGGTAATTCTGTAAAAGTTTTTCCTTCGAGTTCGTGAAGAAACTGGAGACCTTTAAGAGCGAAAGATTCTTCTCTACAGTATTTATACAAAGTAGTTAAGCGTTGCAAACCATCTACAACACTCCAATTTATTTGATCCGTTGCATCAAGATAAAAAGCAGGTAGTGGGATTCGAATTAAAAGAGATTCGATCAATCTACTTTGACGCACTATATCCCACACAAAAGCCCGTTGAAATTCAGGCCGAAGATCAATTTCCTTTTTTTCAATTTTTCTAAGTGCTTGGAAAACGCTTAAATGCTTCGCTTCCATTTTGAGTTTCGAAACCTCATATGGCTCATTGGGAGTGCCGTCACTGCTGACATCTTCTTCCTCCACCGTCATTTCGACTCTAAATTTTTCGAGCCAAAGAACTCCTTCCGGAGTCATAGAAATTGTCTGGTCGTCCTTATCTACCAACTTGGAGTCTGAAAGACTCTCAAGAATTGTATGAAATGCATCTGGCGAAGACAATTGACGCACCACTAAATTTTTCAATTCCTCAAGCGGTATTGAGCTGTGGTTTTCGATGATCCGCAGCACAGAGACGCGCTCTCCGTCCAAGACAATTTGCGGCCGCTCTTGAGAGAAAATTGGTGCGATTAACATGTTTGAAAGAATGATAAGTATTATTATTTTAATTTTACGACAAAAGGGTACAGTAACTTCATATTAAAAAAGCATCCCTCAGCTAGGGCGATACGTGGCTAACCGAATGGCGGACTGGTTTCGCCGTCGATACCTCCAATAGTCTGTTCCATTTCTGTGCTTCTTAAATGCTACGCCGTCAGATGTTATCTGAGGATAATCTAGGACTGTCAGACTATGTGAGAAATTTCGCGCCTCACAATAAAGCGGATGTTGATATTTTTTGCATGGCGGACTTAGGACAAACCGTGAGGAAGTGGCCGGATTTTTGGCTGTCTACGCTATTCTTATTAGCTACCCTCCGGTTTCAAGTGAAAATTTGCATACAAATTGACCCTTGCAGAAGTTGTATCGCACAAATTGAAGCAAGAATTTAAAATGTCTTTAGCCATCCCTGAGAAGGCTCAGACTACAGACATCATCCCTAGATTTAAGGAAAAAATATGGACGCAGAAAAAATACAATCAGATATAGATCTGCTGTTGACCTATATGAATGATGATATGGAAAATTTGGGCGAAACTATTAACTCCGTAACATTTTCATTTGATCTAGGTACTGCCGACCGCACTGCGGTTGAAAAATTTAACTGGTCCGAAGATTACCTTTATAAAATAATTAACATCTGCCATTCGCGAACGCTGTTGACGAAAAATAATGGAGACTTCTCATACATCTCTTTAACAGAGGAAGGACAAAGCAGAGCAATCTCTGTAAAGCATGGTAAAAAACGCTCATATGAGCTGGGAGCTAGCATGCAAATCGCAACGCTGAATGTTCACGGTCCTGCGCAGGTAGGAAATGGGAATGTGCAAAATATCTATAATGTATTCAATCAGCTACTTCAAAAAATTGATGATTCCGACGCTGAAGAGGAAGATAAAAAGGAAGCCAAAAGTCGGCTATCTAAATTCCTAGAGCATCCACTGGTGGGCTCAATCGTCGGGGGGCTAGCTGGCTCACTAACTGGTCTTGCTTAGTTATGGACGATTTCAGAGAAACAGTCAGACTGCGCTGCACTTTCTGTCGCTCAATTGAATTTGCTTTACCTCGGGAAGACTATTCCCCGCCGGCTGGAAGTTTTGTCGTTTGTGCTAATTGCGGCAGAGAAAATGACATTACTTCGTTGCTCGTCGTAGCAAAGGCTAACGGATTATCTATTGCGAATGATTATGCGCAGAAGTTGATGGTAGAGATGGCCAAGGAGTTTAAGAAGGCTTTCAAAAATAATAAATTTATTAAGATTAAATAGCTAGCCTTCTCATATACGAGTGCCTAAGAACGAATTCCTATTATGAAAAAGAACTCAGAAGGTATGGCTTTGGACACTTCTTGTCACAGAAGAAATCGAATTCAGATATATAAATAACTGATGCTCTCTATTTTTAGGCATCACCCATATAGAGTCAGACTTTTTAGCAACAGAAAATTTTGAAAGAGCAGATAAAAGCCATTCCGCTTGTTCTGGTATGTGCAGTAACACAATATTTTTATCAATACTGTGAACGAAAATCTCACCACCATTTTTTAGGCTAAAACAAATGGCTTTACCACTGATTTTCATTTTCTCAGTCAGTTCATCAACACCTTTTCTAGAGTTAGATTGCCACTCCATGTTGCAGTTATCAATTAACTGATCTGCCGCGCCCGTTGCGCTGTTCAGTAGCAATGTTTCGGACGGACTCTTTCTCCTATCTTCTTCAAGTATGGCAATCTCTGCCACGACTTCGTCCAATAATTTGGTTTCAATCTCTGCCTGGCGGCGGTTAAAAATCCAAGTTTTCAATGGGGAGGCGCTAACGAGTAAGTCGCGCAGCATCTCCCAATCGATCGTTCTTGAATAGTCTCGCAAATTAAATTCAATCGCTGAAGTGTTAATTTTTTGGATATGCTTTAATTTTTTTTGATCAGTGCCGTGAGTGACAGTTACTTCTATGAATAGACGTTTTCCGCCAGACATAGCGACAACGTCAGGCCGAATCGGATGAACACTATGTTCAAGCGCTACTGATTCAAGCTGAACCATTTTCCCTGGGATAGAGTGGGTGCGTTTGACAGTTTTCCCCCATGAAGTATGAGGTTGGTCGTGAATTTCGGATACCGACGGTAACAGTTTAAACTGATTACT
>JAZJXV010000064.1:0-5538 GCA_040390795.1 Pseudomonadota bacterium
CCAGCTGCGGTTTGCAGCGTCCCGACAGGGACATCCTTGCCGCGCGAAAGCTCGGCATATTCAAGAAAGAAATTCCATGAATCAAGAAGTAATCGCCATTGGCGAAAGTGCGAATCATGTCGCCCAACCAGACTCGTTTCTTCTCGCTGACGGCTCAGTGGACAAGAAACTCGTCGTTCTGCAAAACAAGACCGCCATCCTCGCCGCACTCAGGGAGTTTGGCGTCGTCACAGCCGTAGTGTCGTACTACGGGGAAGGTGATGAAGGAAGCATCGTAGGTATAGAGCTGACCCCAGCTGATACTCCTGCACTGACGAGCATAGTCATCATGAAGGCACTTTCCAGTTCCTTTGACGGCGATAGCCGGGAGTGGACACACCAGGTTTCAGAAAAGACAGTGGACCTCGATACTGCCATCAGAGATTTCGCAGAAGATTTGATCGAGTTTCATGGGCATTCCGCGTATGGCGATCAAGACGGCGGCGGTGGTGACGTCACTTTTGACGTTGAAGGGGATTCAGTCGCGCACGATCACTTTGACAACGTCATCGAGACGGTGCACGACATCAATGAACTCTGATCGTCGGCCAACAGTCCACATCTCTCTGGCCGCCTTTCCCGGCATGCGCCATGAGCAGTCGGCTGAAAGGGCCGTTTCAGAAGCCAGGTTAGGCACGCTTGAAGAAGGCGTATTGGGGTCTATCTCGGTGGCCCATATTCAGCTCGTTCCACAGAATTTTGGGCTGTTGTCTGAAACTCTGGTGGACGGCCTGATGACGGCCTATCCAGAAGCCCAGTTCAGGCTGCATGCCAATACGCGCGTACTGCCAAGTCAGCGCGTTGCGGATCTTTCGAACTTTGGCAGCTATCAGGAATGGTTCATTCAAGCTGCAGCCATCAGCCAACGACTTCGTGCGCCAGCTTATACGGCTCACAGCGGGTACCGTGAAAACGCGACCATGGACAGCATGCTGACCAACGCCCAGCGTGCAGCCGAATTGTTTGGCTGCTCAGTTGGGGTCGAGGGGCAATACCCCACGGCCGGAAACAAATTGCTGGTCTCGTCATGGGATGAGTATCAGCAAGTTTTGGAATCCGGGGTGCCATACGCCCTGGATTTGAGCCACTTGAACATCGTTGCCCACAAGAGCGGACGCCGCGAGGACAACCTGGTCAAGGAAATGTTGAATTGCGAGCGCTGCATCGAAGTGCACGTCAGCGACAACGATGGGCGAGGGGATGCACACCAGGTCTGCGAGAAGCAGCCATGGTGGTTTCCCATGCTCAATTACATCAATCACAACGCGGTTGTCTTCACCGAAGGCAATCACCTCCGTAAAAGGAAAGCATGAAAGCAAACACACAAACCGAAAGCGCACAAGCTCCAGCTGAGTGGACCGTAGTTGAGGGCAAGGCCTTACGTAACAACGAAGCTCAACGCCTCGAAGTTGAATACCACGAACTAAAGAAACAATACGAAATCATGGAAGCCACATTCGTCGGTGCGACTATGCTGGCATTGTTTCAGGAGCGCCCATGGTTGCAATCTGCGACCATTCGTCTCACGGCGTCATATGAGTATGGCGATGAAGGGGACTATTACCGCTCCATCAGCTCTACCGTAACTGACGTGACCTGCGTTGCAAACTGTGTTGTGCCAGCTGATCTGGCAGATGAAAAAGGCTGTTTAGACAGTGAAGCTGCTGCAGATAGCTTGCACAGCAACATCAGTGACTCAAGCCTGGACGGCGACCTGTACTGCTCCATGGTGAGTCCATGGGACGCAGAGGAGATCAAGCTCAAGTTGGACCGCAACTTGGTTGCCCATTTGCTTGAGCAGAACGTTGCCAGCGGCAAAGACGCGTTCCGCCTGCTCTTTCCAGATGAGCATCACCGTATCGGTGAGATGCGAGTCACAGCACAAACAAGCGAGGCTGTTACAGCCTGATTAGCAACCAAAAAGCCCCTGGCCTGAACATAAAGTTCGGTACCAGGGGCTTTTTTTATGGAGCAGTCGGGGTTGACGATTGCGCGAGCAGCCCGTGAAACTCTTCAATTTCTGACGGTGTTCCTTCTCGGTCATGGGTCACCAGAAGTCCATCTTGAACGGGGTCCATCATCATGCGCACAGGGGCTGGATATCCATTCTGTCCTGACCGTGTTTTTCTTGCTAAAGAAGAGTCCGTCGTCGCATCTTTCTGCAACTTGCTTTTCAGCCCTGACAACGGCAAACTCAGCGGATCTGTGTCCTCTATCCTCCAGTAAATCGTTCTGAGCTGTATCTCGTAACGCATCTCCAGTTCGATTCTCGCTGTGTGTTCAATTTCCTTGCACTGCAAATGCGTGAGCGCCGATGAAGTCGGCATTTCCGTGAGAACACGAAATGACAGGGTCTTTTGGTCGTGAAACTCCACCGTCATCAGAAATAGGGAAGCATCAAAACCTGCGCGCCTGACGACTTGAGCCATGACCCTGCAAACCATACGGCCGCAACTTCTTAGCAGTTCACCGGCATCTTCCACGGCTGGCCCTGTGTCAAGCACTTGGGTTGAAACCAGATCGTCGCCAAGCGATGGTCTTGAACCTATCCTGCTGACTAAATCCCCCAGCTTTTTCCCAAGGATAGTTTTAATCATGATTGCCTGAGCCTTCCATACTTTTCAAGCGGTAACCCACGAACGAACCCGCCCGCGGTCAACGTGAGTAAAATTTTTGCTTCGATAGAGTCCCACCCCTCCACCTGCAAGCCACTGCCCGAAACGAGCAACCTGCTCAACTGGCACGCCAGGTACGACAAAATCAACAGCCCCAGCTTTTGTGTGCCAACTGTCTCGCGCAGCACCCTCTGTCATCAGATTTGTCAGAAAGTGTCTGAAGCCACTCGTCACCTCAAGCGGGCGGAGCAACCCGTAGACTCTTAGCCAGCTGCAGTACGCATAAAGGATGTCGATGACGATGGGATCCATCAAGGCCCATGGTGTCATTTGGGCTGTGCTCAATTCCCCGCGTTTCAGAGCATTTGTCAGAACAGGACTTTGATTGCTCAAAAGGTTCTCAAACCGTCGGTCGCGCAGAAACCAGGAGATCTGTTCGTGAGCCTGCCTGTTTAGTTGCCCATCGGCCCAATACTGGATTTTTATTTCCTCGCCGGTTGAGTTCCTCCTCAACCACACCCATCGGGGTTGCGACCAAAAACCTTCCGGGGGCGTTGTCGCCGCTGCGCCCCATTCTGGAGTCGTGGCAAATGCGCCAAGCGTAGTAGCGCCAGCCGCTGCACCGAACGCAGCTTGCAAGAAGCCTCGCCGGTTCATCAAACCCAAGGGGTCCATGGGCTGGTAAGGTGCCACTGTAAGCTGACGTGGGGAGCCGGTAATGACTTGAATCACGTTCCGGCCCGAAGTGTGAGGGTCGCAACCTTGCCCAGTGCGGCCAATTCTGTGGACGTCCACTCAGCCAGGCAAAAGGTCTCCACATACTGCTGGGCTGATAGGGGGCTGCGGTTTTTTTTACCCTTGTGTGAATGGTCTAGCCCGAGCAGAATTTCTGCTACTTCAGGCGCTCCTTCAATGCCTTCCCGAAATGACAAGGCGGCATCTTGCGCTCTGTGTACCCTGAGATATTCAAGGCCTAGTGCATAAAAGGCTTTCGGATCATGACTGGAAGCCACCTTAGCCAGTGATGTCGCTGCCGTCTTGTCGCCCATAAGCTGTTCGATATGGGCCTTCACAAACCTACCGTCACTCGCATCTTCCACATCCAGCCGGATGACACGATTGACAAGCGTAAGTGCTCCGATCAGATCCGACTGCAAAACCTTTTGTTTGGCTAGACCGGCGCCGGCATTGAGAAAGGATGCGTTTCCTTGAGATGCGCTGTAGTGGACATCCACAATCCTTTTTTCCATCAAGGCAGTGGTTCCGATGGACCAGGCCCTGTTCAATGCAACACTTGCAGCTGAATGGGGTCCTGGGCTGTTCAGGATAACTGAGGCCAGCGCATACTGAGCGCACAAAAAGGATGGATATCTCAGTGCGATTTGTTCGGCACTTCTACGCATCGCCCTGCTTGACGGTGGACATCCGTCCCGGGTTTTCTCGATCAGTGACGTCACCGCCACATCTACTTCGAAAGGAACCCCATAACTCCCAAAGCATGGCTGCTGGGTCTTCGCGCTTGTTGTGAGTCGGGAGTACTGACTCATGGGCCTTCACCCTGGAGTCCATTGTGAGCAAGTTGAGGCCGATGCTTTCCTTCCGAAGCGCTTGGCAGTGGAGGCGGCGTATGGGTAATTTCAGGCTCCCATGACCAAACCGGTTTTCCTTCCGCTTTGTAGATGGCCTTCTTGGCGATTTTCCGCTCAATATATTCGTGCGTGTTCATGCCGAACACCTCCAGAACGTACTCTGGCCGCGTGTCGGTCAAAATGAAATCCGGCAACGTGCTTTCGCCGGTTCGCACGCTGAGTGGTTTGATAAAACTGCGCTTCTTCTCGACAAGCAAGTCCGCGAGCGTTGCCTCGTAGCTTGAGTCGATGGGGATGAAGTGCCTCGATGTTGGCATCAGCGCCGCGTCTGTTACCGAAATGTTTCCGTTGGCGGTCAACTCAACCAGGCATATAGCGATCACACGTTGCTGATCACGATTGCCGATGCGGTGATACCCCTTGGGAAACGACGTGGCGAGTTTGTTTCGAAGATCCTCCGTCATGTACAAAAATGGTGAAAAGTGGCGCAAGGTCAGGCGATACCCAAACCGCGACTGTTCAATCCGCATCGCCTCGCCCAAAATAACGCCAAGGGGGGTTGCACAATCGCTGGGCATCAGGGAATCCTTGAATCTGGCCCAGGCTGCTTCAATCGCCCGCTGCCGGCCAGAGTTCAGTTCAGGCACCAGATACAGGCACTCACGCATTTCGCGGCGGCCAAGCTTGCCGTGTTCAATGACCGGTAACAATGCCTGAGTCACCCGCCACCAGTCACGCCTCCAGTTTGAGCCCCAAGTGTTCAGGTTGCTTTCTTTCCATAAGTGCTGAACGATTCCAAGCAGCCCCATTCGTGTGCGGGATGGCCTTTGCCCTGTCGGAATTGCCTCTTGGGCATTCTCATGCTCGACCAGGGGTATCGACCCCGGTTGGCTCCGAATGCGTTCGAGCTGGAAGTCCGTGGCTATTTCAAAGCCGTCTGCTGTTTCCTTGACGGCCGGGAGCGCGCCGCTCGATACGCTTGCGGCGTCTTCCTCTTCACGGTAAAACGGGCAAGCGTAATGATGGTTATGGCCATCGTGGGGCCAGACTGCCAAAAAGAGTCTGGTCCTGACAGCCCGTATGACCAATTTTCGAGGCGGTGCTGTGCAAAGGCAAAGGGCGTGACCTGGCGCGACCTTGGCTTGGGCTAGGTGCGAAGCAAAGGCGTCAATATTCCCCAGCGCCGCTGAAGTATTGACCGTCGTGCCAGATAGACGGATTTCCATAGCACCACGTTACGGACAATTTCGTCAAATCTTTTCCAGATAAATGCCCCAAATTGGCAAATTACGCTG
>JAZJXV010000065.1:0-16878 GCA_040390795.1 Pseudomonadota bacterium
TCAAAAGGTTAGGTTGGATTCTGACAAATTTTGCATGAATCCCGGCCGGCCCTCTAATTGCCTTCGATGATCGCCCATTCCCATTTGTCGCAATCGTTCGACGTGCTCCATTCGCTGCAATCTGAGCAGTTCAGGAACCCACCAGGGGACTTTTCTGTCGCCATTTAGCCACGCTTGTACAGATTTTTTTGATCGCTTCAAACGCCTGCAAATGTCTTCAATCTTGAGTCCTTGCGTGTAATATTTCATCTCTTCAGGATTTCCGTATCGCGTGTTCGGGTAGCGCATTTTGCATTTCCTTTGGACAACAAAAAACCGACCAAGGTAGGCCGGTTTTAGAGTGTTTACAATGGCTATCTGCGCGATGCACAACTTCGTATAATTTATATTATGTCAAATAGAACACTACCCGCCGAATGTCACTATCGTTTACAAAATCTCCCATGAATATGGGATACGCAACAGACAGGCCCGGCACACACTGCCGGGCCTTTTTAATAGCGGGCGATTATGAAATATCCAAATCTACGGTACGGCAACCCGGTCGAGTTTGAGCATTATTCTCTCGGCGTGCCATTGAAAGAATTATCCAAGCAATTACGCCGGTCAGAAGAAACCATTATTGCTTGGCGAAACGGCAAGGCAAAAATACCCTTTTGGGTTCCAGAATTATTGCGATTGCGGCGCATGGAACACTACCAGCGAATGCGCGAAATGGGATTATGGGAGCAACGCAAAAAACTTGGCATCGTTGACCATCGCGGCGGCGTTTTGCCATTCAAACCACCTGCTAGAATCGACGTTTTAATTCAAGGGACGAATAACAATGAAAAAATGGATGATTATGTTTTGCGTGATCGCGCTTAGTGCATGCGCAACCAAGGGGCCAGTAATACCCGGCCCGAACGGCGTGTATTCGATTACTGGTAGCGGCTGGAATGATGAGGACGCGTTGAAATTGCCGTTAGAGCAAGCGCAAGCGGAATGTGCCGCCAAAGGTCAGCGGCACGTCATATTGAAGATCGAATCGAATTACGATAACCGTGGCGGCAATTTCACCGCCTACAAAAAGCAGGTTATTTTTAAGTGCGAAGCCTGATTATTTTTTCAGGAAACGGCCAGTGCTCTTACTACGCACTGGCTTTTTTTTCGCTGTCGTTTTGCGTTTGGTAGTGCGCTTTGTTGCTCGTTTTTTAGTTGCCATGACTAGCCCCTTATTTTTTCAATTAGGGGTTCTAGGTACTTAGCCGCAAAATATACCACAGCACCCCGCCAGCCCAGGTGCGGCAAGGCCTCCAGCCCGATTTCACTTTTCTAAATCCCCGCCGAGAATACCGATCGTCGACGTGGTGGAACGAAAGGCCGCAAACGGATCGGCGCCATCGATATAGCGCAGCGCTGACTGCACATCGCGCCACCCAACGTATTGCATCAACGTCTTCACATCCCACTGATTGGCATTGGCCCATCCGGCAAACCCGCGCCGGAGCGAGTGGCTGCTGTACTGCTCGGACTCAGGTAATCCTGCCTTGGACAGCAACTCACGCAGCCATTTATTGATGCTGCCGGGATTCATTGGAACTTCCGATAAGCGCCCCCAACGATCGATGCGTGGAAACATTGGCCCCTCAGTTCTTCCGATCACTGTCAGCCAGGTATTGACCGCCTCAACCGGACACAGCGCTCGCAATGCTGGTACTCGAAAGGTGCGACCCAGGTTGTCTCGATCGCCCTTGCTGGACGGGAGAAAGAGAGTCAATCCTTCACTTGGTGTCAGCTTCACATGTTCTATCCGCAGGCGACACAGCTCGTCGCTGCGAAAGCCCCGCCAGAAACCCAGCAACAACAGTGCCCGATCTCGGACACACCGCAACTGCGTCACCGCATCGTTTTCCAAGTTCTCCGCCTGGTGACGTAACCATGTATCGACGATCTCCAGCTGCTCAAGCTGCAAGGGTTTGGCCTGTTTCTCAACGGCGGGGTGCAGGCGCCGAATGCCCTTGAGTATGGTCTTCACCAATGGTGCTTTGGTGGGATCAGGGAACCCTTGATCGTTATGCCATTTGGCCAGCGCCGCCATCCGCTGTTTGAGCGTGTTGACGGACAGCGTGTCCGCGTGATCGGTCAGGTAGCTGCTGATGCTGTCAGCGGTCGCGGGCAACAGCCCGCCCCATTCTTCTTCGTAATGCCGAAGTGCGGCCCGATAACTGCGCCGGGTGTTGTCCCGCGTGGCGGCCTCGATGTACTGGGCACGAGTTGGCATAGGGCCTCCTGATCAGGCGCTGGAAAACCGGGATTCATAATGGCTGAGCCCAAGTTTACCGGGAAAAACCGGACACCGATAGGATAAATCGTAATTACCCTATCTATAAATAAGGAGGTTGTTGTGGGCAACGATTAATCTATATAGACCTGAATCCGTGTTCGCTTAGCCGGAAATCCAGCCTAACGCATTGATGCAATTGTAAAATTACGCTTCCAACTCCTTCACCCAATCGACCATGCCGCGCTTCGAAGTCAAGCAATCCGCCAAGCTCAACCTGACCTCCTACTCGGGCCTGGCGTTGATCGGGCAGTGCTGCCAGGCGGCACAGGTCGAGGCGGTGATCGACCCGAGGCTGCCGGTGTCGCAGGGCATGCGGAGATCGGACCTGGTCAAGTCGGTGGTGGGGCTGCTGAGCCTGGGCAAGAGCGACTTCGAGGCGATCGAGCCGTTTCGCGGCGACCGCTTCTTCAAGGAAGCGCTCGGGCTCGCCAAGGTGCCCGGCAGCGTGTGGATGCGCCAACGGCTCGATGCCCGCGCGGCCGAGCTGCGCGAGCTGACCGACGAGCTGAGCCTGCGCCTGCTCGAGCGCACCGAGGCGCCGATCACGGCGCACAAGGGCTACGTCTGCGCCGACCTGGACACCTTCGTGATGGACAACTCCGACACCAAGAAGGAGGCGGTCAGCCGCACTTACCAGGGCGTCGATGGCTACACGCCGATCGCGCTGTACCTGGGCAACGAGGGCTGGAACCTCGGCCTGGAGCTGCGCGCGGGGTCGCACCACTCGGCGCTGGAGACCGAGTATTTCTTCGAGCGAGCGTTCCCGCGCCTGCGCCGGGTGTGCGCGGCCGATGCGAAGCTGCTGTGGCGGGCCGACAGCGGTTTCGACAGCGCCCGGCTGCTGTTCGCGCTGGCCGACGAGCGCGATCGCTGGGCGGCGCTGGGGCGTTCGTTCGACTACCTCACCAAGTGGAATCCGCGCCGCCAGGACAAGGCCGCCTGGGTCGCCCGCGCCGAGGCCGCCGGCGCCTTCGAGGAAGTGCGCGCGGGCAAGCGGGTGGGGCTGCTGGACCTGAAGATCGACCGTGCCTGGAAGAAGGCCAAGCGCACGCTGCGTCTGGTGGTGCGGGTGACCGAGCGCACGATCGACAAGAAGGGCCAGCACCTGCTCACCCCCGAGATCGAGATCGAAGGCTGGTGGACCAGCCTCGATGTGGCGATGGCCAACGTGATCGAGCTCTACAAGCACCACGGCACCCACGAGCAGTTCCATTCCGAGATCAAGACTGACCTGGACCTCGAGCGCCTGCCCTCGGGCAAGTTCGACACCAACGACGCGGTCGTGCATCTGGCCGCGTTCGCCTACAACTGCCTGCGCCTGATCGGCCAGCTCGGGCTGACCGGCGAGCTCTCGCCGATCCGCCACCCGGCCAAGCGCCGGCGCATCAGGACGGTGCTGCAGGAGGTGATGTACCGCGCGGCGAAGTTCGTCGAACACGCCCGCCGCCTGGTGCTGGACTTCGGGCGCGGCGCGGCCGCGCATGTGAAGGTGTTCACCACGGTCCAGGCACGACTGTGCGCGGTGGCTTCGCCGTGATGCAAATCCGGCGGCCGAATTCTCCGAATCGAGGCCATTTCGCTGCGGCGAAAGGGCGACGGCCGCGCGGGAGCAGGAAAATGACGTAGCGCACCCGCCACAAGCCCGGCTCGCCGGGGCTCCGGGCCGTGAAAGAACGGCGCTCGGGGCTGCGGTGAGCTGAGATCGGGAGTCAGACAGCGGAAAAATCATACGCTGGGGCTCGCGGAGCGGGTACGCGCTGAAGACAACACGGATTCAGGTTTGTGCAACAAAGCCCCGCCAATGTAAAAATGACCCACTAGGGGATGCGGACAAAATTCAACCGGCGTTGACAGCTCGCGCACTTCGGGGGTAAATTTGGTTCGGATTTTGCTCATGATGACTCCATTGTCTCAAATAACGGAGCCTCCTCAAAATCCGGGGCGGTTCACTTCTATAGAAAGGAGAGAACTTTCCTCGACAAGTTGATGTCTGAGACAGGTATTGAGTACTTCGTGAAATAGATTAATCAAGATCACTCAACAGTATGCTTCGGTTGCACGACAAGACACTTAAAAATGTCCTTTCAGCAATATTGTTATCAAAAGAATTCTTTTTAGGATAGTAACCATGAAATCGCTAAAGCATCTAATTCCCGTACTTACATCATGTCTGTTAGGCATGTCCGCTGTCATTCCAGCAATTTCTCATGCGGCTCAAGAGGTACGAGTTTATGGCCCGGGCGGCCCAGCTCCCGCGATGAAAGAAGCCGCGAAGACATTTGAGGAAAAAACTGGCACACCAGTAATAGTTACCGCTGGCCCCACACCAAAATGGATTCAAAACGCAAAAGACGATGCTCACATTATCTACAGCGGATCTGAAACGATGATGACCGACTTCGCCCAGGCTATGGAGGGCGGATTTGATGAAACCAAGGTTAAGCCGCTCTACCTGAGGCCATTGGCAATACTTGTACGCCCGGGCAATCCTAAAAATATCAAGGGACTTTCCGATTTGTTCAAACCTGGACACAGAATTTTGGTGGTCAATGGTGCTGGACAAAATGGTGTATGGGAGGACGCAGCGGGCCGTAAAGGAAGTATTGAGTCGGTGAAAGCGTTCCGAAAAAATATTGCCAAATACGCCAAAAACAGCGCCATCGCAAAACAGGAATGGACTGATGACACTTCTTTGGATGCCTGGCTAATCTGGAACATTTGGCAAGTTGCGAACCCCACCTTGGCGGAAGTTGTGCCCATTGAAAAAGATTATGTTATCTATCGTGATACCGGTGTGGTGCTAACCAACAAAGGTGAACAGATCACAGCAGCGAAACAATTCGTTTCGTTCTTACAATCCGACGACGGTGCGGCTATCTTCAAAAAATGGGGATGGATTACTCAATAAAATAAGCTTAAGAACAGTGGTGCTTGCATGAGCAAGCTCACGTGTGCGCCACTGCCCTTGCATAAAATACTTCCTGAATCGCAATTGAGAATCGTTTTTTCAAGCGACGTAATACATGCCATTGGCTTGAGCGGCAGACCTCAAAAAATATTCAATCGCTGCGCGAGATCTCCAAGGATAGGAAGAACAAAGCCCCTTTTCGCTGAAATCCTATCATAGTTAATCGAAGCTCAACCTGCTCAATTGTCCTTGCGGTGCCAAACTTCCGCCATTTCCATTGGATTGCGGAGCCACCAGCGCCCGCTTTTTCAGCAATTCTCCGGAAAGAAGCACCTGATAGGCACGGCTCATCTTGCCGTGTTTCCTCAGCAAGTCGTTGGCCATCCAATCGATGAGTGATTTAGCACTGAAACAGAACCGACTGATCCGGTGGCCCTCTCGCATCATTGACGCGTGCCAGCGATGGTGATTCTTTCAGTGCCAGATGTTGCAGGATCTTCTCGATCACGGCAGGGTCTTCGATGCATGCAACGACTTTGACGTGGCCACCGCAGTGTTCACATTGCTCGATATCAATGTTGAAGACACGCTTGAGCCGCTGCATCCAGGTCATCGCATTACGGCGCTCCTCAATAGTTTTTTCCTGTGTGCACTCCACTTCCGTCGGCTTTCTTCCCTTACCCCGCTTCCCCGGCGTAACCAAGGCGCGATGCTTGTTGTTGGGTGCGAAAAGGCCGTGGAACCGCGTCAGATTCACCCGCGGCTTGGGAACCAAGGCGGCCAGGCGTGCAATGAAGTCCAGAGGCTCAAAAAACACATGGGTGGTGCCATCACGGTAAGGAGTTTTGAGTTCATAGCGAACCTTGCCTTGACTCGTGAGCGCCAACCGCTTTTCCGACACCGCAGGCCGGGAAATATAGCGGCATAGCCGTTCACGCAACTCTTTCTGCTGGCTGTCGGCCATGACACCGGCATGGAGGGAAAAGCCCGCCTGTTTGGCCACCCGATCTGATTCTTTGGCAGGTGCTGGTGGAATACTTTGCAGGCTGAGCACCTTGCGCCCGGCCTGTGGCCCGAAGGCAATCCTGTAGGTAACGGAATATCCCTGAAATTGAAGCAGCGCATCATCATCACCATCCAATAGCAGATAGGTGTTTTCCATATCTCGTTGCAACCAGCCTTTCTTTTCCAGATACCGGCTGACACGCTGGCTGAGTTGATGCACCAAGGCACCCAATTCTTCCCGTGTGGGAGCCTTGACGCGGTGAAAGCGCATGGCACCGTATTGATCCTCGGCATAAACGCCGTCGAGAAACAGCATGTGAAAGTGTAAATTCAGGTTCAAAGCCGAGCCAAAGCGCTGAATCAGGGTGACGGCTCCGGTTTGTGCGCTGTGCTTGTTGAACCCAGCTTTCCTGATCAAGTGCGTGGCCAGGGTGCGATAGACTATTTCCAGCACCTTCCCCATCATGTCCGGTTGCTGGGCCAGCAGCAGGCGCAGTTGATAAGGGAAACTCAGCACCCACTGCCGGATGGGAACGGCCGGCAACACCTCGTCCACCAGCAGCGCCGCACTCTCGGCCATGCGCCTGGCACCGCAACTCGGGCAGAACCCCCTTCGCTTGCAACTGAAAGCAACCAGGCGCTCATGCTTGCAGTCTTCACAGCGCACGCGCAAAAAGCCGTGCTCAAGACGACCACAGAGGAGGAAGTCCTCAAACTCCTGCCGGACATAGGCAGGCAGTCTGCGCCCCTGCGCGTCGAGTTGGGCACAAAATTCGGGGTAATGGGTTTGCACGAGCTGATAGAGCAGAGTTTGCTCTGGCCGATGACGCTCGTAGCGCGGCGTAGTCGCGGGTTCGGCCATCCTGGCCAATGACATGAATCAATCCATAATACTGTAAATGCATACAGTATAACGGTTGATCAACGCTTGATCGAGCCCTCCCTAAAAGATCCCCAACGGGCCTTTTTAGAGGTTGAAAGTCCTAATCCAGATACCCTTTTCGAAAGTCCGCAATTGCTGAACCGTACCCGCTGCGTCAGTTAGCCGCCAATGTCTCCTTCCAGCTTGAAGCTGAAGTACCCTGAACAAATTTCACCGATGCCGATTTTCAGGGGATCGTTGAAATCCACCTTTATCTATCGGGCTGACCGTGCAGAAGGCAAAGGCGAACCCTGGCATTCAATTCTGTAAATTTATGAATTAGCGTTATTTGCTCTAAAGTTTTCCACCTCATTGATTTTCCTTCCTTAAAAATCGCTTACGCCACTTTTCTGTACGTTTGATAGACCCTGCCCCAAAGATGGTTCCTGGTACAGATAACACGGCAGGCATATCCGTGGCCGCCAAGCGGCAATGTTGATTTGGAAAGTGATGTGAAGCGAAGCGTTCAGAATCTATACGGAATGTTGGCACTTATTGTAGCTATGAGGTCTCTGGGCATTGAGACATTCATCACGATGCACCAGGGATTCTGGGGATTGAAAATTGTATGGGTTTACAAAAGAAGAGCGTTCGGGAGAGGGACTTCAGGATACAACGTTTTCTAAGGGGCACTGATTTGGATTAGTGTACAATACGATAACAAGTGTAATTCCATTTAGAAATATAAATACTATTTTTTATAACCTAAAATGCATTTTTCTGTATTGCACAAAACAGATAAAAATTGATCAATGACCCAGGCACCCACTCCGGAAACCTACCACTTCTTCCAGCAGGCGTACGATTACTTCAATCGCACCCTGTTTGAGGGGGTATTGCCACCGTGCCTAATCACCTTTCAGCGCCAAAAACGGCTGATGGGGTATGTGTCTTTCAAGCGCTGGTTCAATCGGTCGGAACAGCGCTATATCGATGAGCTGGCGATCAATCCCGAATACTTCGCTCATTATCCGCTGATCGAGATTTTCCAGACATTATGCCATGAGATGGTCCATATCTGGCAGGCCCACAGTGGTCAGCCTAGTCGCCGGGGGTATCACAACGCGGAATGGGCCCGCAAGATGATCGACATCGGCCTGATGCCATCCACCACCGGCGAACCAGGCGGGGACATCGTAGGCCAGACCATGTCAGATTATATTCTGGAGGACGGCGCATTTTTGCAGGCCTGCGCGGGCATCATGGCCACCGGTCTGCAACTGGATTGGGTGGATGCGTTCCCTGTGGAGCGCCGGACACCCACCACACCGGTCTATTCAGCCCAGGCTAAAACGGCGGCGGAGGCAAAGCCCGTTGCGTCGATCGTCCGACCGGTCGTACAAAACCTGAACCAGTCGGATGCAGAACCAGAAGACCCTCGCTTTCCCTTCAGCCTGGCCCAGCTGCAACAAGCCTTTCTGGAATCCCTGCCATTCCAGCCTCCCGAGGACGATGCTATTCAGAACATTCAGCACATTCCGTCCACCCGGCCCCTCAACAAATCCAACCGCCACAAATACTACTGTAAGGGTTGTCACCTGAAGGTGTGGGGCAAGCCGGAATTGAATATTCGCTGCGATGATTGTGATTTGCCCCTGCTCGAAGAAGAGTAATTTTTAACGCTGCTTTCAGAGTCGGTCGATGGCGCCCGCTATCAAGGCGTCCATGTCCAGCGGTCCATCACTGCCTAAATTAAAAAGATACGTGCCGTTCAAATTGATATTGACCCAGGCCACCGGCGACACCCGTTTGCAAAGATCCGCGTAGTCGGCGCGGCCATCGCGCTCGAAGGCTTGCAGCAGTTTGGACAGAATCACCGAATTAAAATAAATCATGGCGTTGGCCACCAGGCGGGCACATTCATACCACTCATCGATCTGGCGGTCGGATTCGCCGCGGAACTTGGCACCGTTCACTTGCTCAATATGACGTTGTAGCTGGTGGTAGGCTTCACCCCGATTCAAGGCCCGCTGCACATAGTGGCGCAGCCGATCGTCATCCAGGTAGTCCAGCACATACAGGCATTTGATCAGGCGATTGTATTCTGCCAGGGCCTTGAACTGGCGATGGGACTGGGGTGAACCAGACAATTTACGCACGATCGAGGCCTGCGAAGTTTCGCGCCGGTGCAAGGAAATCATCACCCGCTGAATAAAATCCCAGTCCTTGATGATCAGGTCGTGTTTGATCGGGGTGCGCAGCTTGAGTTGCCATTTACCTCGGACGTCCTTGGTTTCAAACAGATCATCCACCACATCAGCAAAGCGGGCATATCGTGGGGCGAAGGTCCAGCCCGCCAGATCCAACAGGGCAAAATTGAAACGGTTGACGCCGTGGGTATCGGTGGACAGAACATCCGGCTGCAGGTCGGACGTATTGTTGTGCAGCAGATCGAACACGTAGTGGGATTCGTGCTCATTCAAGCCAATCACCTGGGCATTGGCGGGAACATGATGGACGTTCAGTGTCACGCCCGACACGCCGGGGCCGGTCTTGATGTATTTGGTGGAAAAGCGGGTGCGGATCGTATTGCGGCGGCTTTCGAATTTCTGGCCGTCGTAGCTGCCGTGGATCTTGTCGGGCTGGATCGCGTAATGCTGAAAAATTGATAACTGGGCGATGGCATTGCTGATCACATCGTTGGCTTCTTGCAGGGTTTCCATGCGCAGCAGGTTGGACTGAATGGAATTCAGTTTATCCAGTTTGATATTACAGATTTCCGCCATTTTGTAGTGCCCGAATCGGGTGGCATTGGCGATGATGCAGGCCACCAGCGCGGTAAAGTCGCTGTCCTCCACCTTGCCCCGTGGCCGTACATGGCGGAACTGCTGGAAAAAGCCGGTTTGATGATTCACATAGTTCAGCAGATCCGCAATATGGGTCTGGGTCATGCGGGCAAAGAAGGGATTGTTCACTTCTTCCTTTTTGTGGGTGTACTTGATGACCCAGCGGGTCTGGCTGCCCTTGGTCTTCAATACCACCGATTCGTTGGCACCGCTGTTGATGCGGTCGGACACCAGCGCCAGTTTGTCATTGAGCGCGTCCCGTTTTTGCTGCAACAGTACCTCCACCGGCATTTGCAGTGCGGGCAGACGGGCTTCCCGAATCAGGCGGTCTTTATCCAGCCATTGTTCATCGCTGACCAAATCGATGCGGATGGATTCATACGCCTGACTGCCTTCAACAAACAGCGCACGTTTTTCCAGCTGGTCCTTGATTTTTCGGTAGAGCAGCCATTCGGCCCGGAGCGGATTTAATTGCGGGTGGTGTTCATCCAGGTACAGATGCACTCGCAAGCGGGGTGCAATCAGGTGCTTGCTGAAACTGACCACCTGACGGTGATCCCGCAGGTCGGCCTGGGTCTTTTCGATCTGCCGCAGCAACGTGCTATCAGGTTCATCCTGGGAAAAGCGCAGACACAGGAACAGGCGGCGCAGCAAGCCGGTGATTTTGGCTTTGTGCTGATCGATGCACTCCCATTCAAAGCGGTGCTGGTCGATGGTGAGATCCACCAGATAGTCGCTGACCACCGGAATATCTTGCTCATCCAGCAACTGGTAAGCGCGTTTGCGGACTTTCTGGAACGGCGTGTCACCGGCAATCTTGTCATCCACGAACAGCCGTAGCACAGGACCGGCCTGTTTCACTTTTTCCTCGATGGAGGCCAGGGCTTCGAATACCTTGTCCCGGCTGGCGGCTTTGGCCTCGGCGGCCAGCTTGCGCACCTGAAAAATGAACGCCGCCACCAGCGTATTCTGAATCTGGCAGAGGCGGGATTGCAGGTAGCAAACCAGGTACAGTGCGACAGTTTCGAAGGTCTTGGCGCGCAATTGGGTAATGCTGTAATACTCCACCATGGAGGCGTAATAGGCCACATTCCCCTGCGACAGATTCAGCGCGCCCACCACGGATTGAGTATCCGCCGCAATATCCCGTACCCATTCGAACAGCTTGATTTCCTGACCGATCTCAGATTTGCTGAAATCCCTGGGCAGCTTTTTGAGACTAGCCAGCGACTGTGGTCCCGTGGCGGCCAGCAATTGCTGCAGCTTGGTGTTGAGTGTTGGGGAAAGATGGCACCGCAGCAGGGTGGTGAGGCGGTTGGCTTCTACGTCGGTGGCGTGTGAAATCAGTTTCTGAAACTTGTATAGCGGTGGAATCACCGCATTCAGGTGCTGCAGATAGTCGATCAGTTCATCAAAGATCGCCAGTTGATCCGCCTGGCGGGCGGCGATCTGGATGGCTTCTTTTTGCAGCTTGGATTCCACTTTGTCCGTGAAGGGACTCAATCCCAACAAGTCCAGTACCCGGTCATAGAGCCGCTTTTTGCGGTTGGCCGTCAGGGCAATCCTGCGAACCTTTTTGCCCTGGCAATGCCGCTGCAGGATGTAGGCGATGTCGGCCTTGCAGGCATCCCATTCAATATCCCGCATCACATTGCTGTGGCGGGTATACCCCAGTAGCAGGACAAAATAGACCTGGATGCCGGGGACACGAAAACTGTCAAAGGCCTCCTGCTCCAGGTCATTGAGGCTAAAGTAATGATCCTGTTCCTCGGGGCTGAATGCGGGCACCCCATACAGCGCGTCATACTGGGCGTCCGTCAGTAGTTGCCGTCGCTTGCCTTTGTTGGTCGTCGCCATCTTCATACTCCCCAGTTGGTCGGAAAGCGGGCGAGTTTACCAAGTGGCTGATTTTTCGAGCGTTACGTTACAGGGCGTTCCTGTGTCGTTTTGTTTCTAATGTTTCGTGCATGGTCGAATATTGCGAATAAGTGCCTGAAGAGTATAATTAAGTAATGAGCACACAGCAACGTGAGGTGTCCGCCATGGCGACACAACAGAACCATTTTTACGACATGCCCAGTGAACAGGAAGCCGAGCTGGCGGCGGCTAGTGGACGCATTCTGGCAGCCTGCACAGGCCAGGGCGACCAAGCCAAATTGCGACTAATCGATGACAACCAGGAAATCACGGTGCCCATCAAGGCCATCCACATGCTGGCGGATATTCTGAACCAGATGGCGCTGGGCAATGCCATTTCCATCATTCCGATTCATGCGGAACTGACCACACAGCAAGCGGCGGATTTTCTGAATATCTCCCGGCCGTATCTGATCAGCCAGGTTCTGGATACCGGCAAACTGCCATTCCACATGGCGGGCAATCGCCGCAAAATCTATTTCAAGGATCTGATGGAATACAAAGCCCAGCAAAAGGCCGAGAGCAAAAAAACCATGGCGCGGCTGGCGCAACTGTCACAAGAAATGGGCCTGATGGAATAAATGGCAACCTTCACGGTCATCTACGACGCCAATGTGCTGTACCCGGCGCCGTTGCGCAGTGTGCTCATGTTCCTGGCGCAAACCGATCTGTTTCGCGCCCGCTGGACGTTGGACATTCACGAAGAATGGATTCGGAACCTACTGCTCAAACGTCCGGATTTGAGCCGAAAAAAACTGGAATGGCTGCGGGATATGATGATCGAAGCCGTTCCGGATTCACTGGTCACGGGTTATGAACCCGCGATTGACGGTCTGGAGTTACCGGACCCGGATGATCGTCATGTGCTGGCGGCTGCATTGCGCGCCAATGCGGAAATCATCGTTACGGCCAACCTGAAGGACTTTCCACAGACAACGCTGAAACCTTACAAGGTCATTGCCCAGCATCCGGATGACTTCATCCTGGATCTGATCGACTTGAAGCCGCCCCTCGTGCTGACCTGTTTCAAGGAAGACAGGACTCACTACAGGAACCCACAGTACACAGTCGAGGAATACCTTGAGAACCTGCTGCGGCAGGGGCTCAGCAAGACCGTTGCGCACCTATCTGAATACCGTCATTTGATTTAGCACAAAACCCGAAAGACAAGGTTGGAAGGTTCATCGATGGTCGGTTGGATGGGCCGTATCATTGGCATGATCGACACTGTTTTTGAAAAGTGAAATCGAGCTGGAGGCCTTGCCACGTCTGGGCTGGAGCAGGTCTGTGGTATATTTTGCGGCTAAGTACCTAGAACCCCTATAAGGAGCTTCGCCGGGAAGTCGAACGGCACCGCTTCTTCCAGCCGCTTCATGAAACGGCGCGCATCTTCCTGGCCACCGCTGGACTGTCGGCCGAGAGCGGAAAATATTATGCTTCGCTGGTCAAATTCTATACTGTCAAGCTGCAGCGCATGGCGGAAAAAACGACACGGCTCTACCTGCTGTGTTTTGCATACCATCGCTTACGCCAGATTAACGACAACCTGATCGAAGCCTTCATCCATCTGGTCCATAAATACGAGAAACTGGCTCGGCGAGCCGCCGACGAAGCCATGCACAAAGCGATGGAGGATGTGGCAGAGCACTTGCAAGCGGCAGGCCAAGTACTCAACCTGTTCACTGACACCGCCATTCCCGAGAACGCGCCATTCCCGAGAACGCGCCATTCTCGAGAACGCGCCATTCTCGAGAACGCGCCATTCTCGACCGTCAAAATGCAGGCGTTCCATCTGTTGGAGCCGGAGCAATTTCCGATCGTAGCGAACTATTTGCGTAATATCGCCTTTGACAAGACAGGATTCGAGTGGGCGTACTACACGACCTTGTCGCACCAGTTCAAGCGCAACCTGCGCCACTTGTTTTGCGAACTGGACTTCGCCGGGCGCGTGGAAGAGGCGCCGCTCCTGGACGCGGTGCTGGTCTTGCAGGATCTGCTGCGTAGCGGCAAGTCGCCGCGCCAGGTAAAACTGTCCTTGTTCTCGACCGAAGTGATTCCCAAGAGCTTGCAGCGTTATCTTTTCGAGGATGCCGGTACGGACGATGACGCCCAAGGTGCGGATGGCGACAAAATTCTCGACGTTGCCTTTAAGAACTTTTACCTTTTCGAGGGGATGGGTATTAATAGCCATTCTACTTCTGTCAAACGTTACGACATCAAATAGAACTGGTTACGTTGCAGGCCAAACTTATACCCCTCAAGCGCTCTCCAGTGGGCTGAAGTCTTATTTGGAGCGGGATGCCAAACGGATTAAATACTGTCCGCAAATTCCTTTGAATTCATACGGTTAGGTCGATTTTTGACAAATTTTGCATGAATCCCGGCCGACCCTCAAATTCTCCCTGGTTGGGTCAGTCGGACGGAAAAAACCGGTGTTATCGAGGTGAACGGATCTGCGGATGATTTATTCCATCTATTTCAAATTAATTTTCGCAGGCGTTTCGTCGCGCGCTATTTGGGAGAGGCGGATCATCGCTTCCAGCGCCAGAGATGCCTTTGTCTTGTACCGTTCGGGATGGCGCAACATGTAGAACGCGCGCTCCGGCAAGTCGATGTTTGCTTTCGCCAGCAAACCTGCCCGCAGATGCGAGGCTACTACCAGTTCCGACATGGCGGTGGCGAACTTGCCGGCCATCACAGCGGAGCGGACCGCTTCGTTGGACGGCAATGTGAGTGCGATATCGAGTGCATCGAAGTCGACATGCATCGCCTGAAGTGCGCACTCGAGCGCCGAGCGCGTGCCGGACCCCTTTTCGCGCAAGATCCACTGTGCCTCAAGAAGATCCGCGTGCAGCAGCCTCCTCCCTGAAGCCCATGGATGGTGCGCTGCGACTACAGCGACGATCTGGTCGGATGCGATGGCATCGACCGATAGTGTCGGCTCGTCGATGGCGCCCTCGACAAAGCCAAGGTCGGCGCCCCCCTGAAGCACTGCTTGGGCGACATTATGGGTGTTATCGATGGTCACGCTCAGTGCGATCGCCGGATGCGCTTGGCGAAATTGCACGAGGTACTCGGGTAGCCAATAGCTGGCGATAGTCTGACTCGCATGAATGGTCAGCGTGCCACGTTTCATTCCACCCAGCTCGGCCAATGTCAGTTCGGCGGCGCGCGCGCTGGCGATCGTGCGGCGTGCTTCTATCAGGAAAATACGGCCCGCTTCGCTGATCTCGATGCCGCGGCCGACGCGATTGAATAGGGCAGTACCATAGCGTTCTTCCAGCACCTTGATCGAAGCACTTACCGCTGAAGGGGTGAGCGCCAACACTGCGGCGGCCTGGGTCAAATGCTGTCGCTCGGCGACTTCAACAAAAATCCGCAATTGTTCTAGTGTCATCTGATTGTTCAATTCTATTGAACGATATATTCGATATTGTAAGATGGACATAACAATCTGTCGACTTGATAATCGTTCTATTGAATTCGAGAATCAGGAGCGGCAAATGGTCAAGCAACCACTAAAACTCGTTCGCAACGCGCTGCCAGGCTTGGCACTTTGCGCTGTGGTTACTGCGATAGCTTACGCAATGGAAAACATCGAAAGCGCTTTATTTGGCCACGCATGGCTCGAAAGCCTGGTGCTGGCCATTCTTCTAGGCACCGCCGTGCGGACGGTGCATCGGCTCGATACTCGCTTCGAAGACGGCATCCAAGTCGGTGCGAAATTATTGCTGGAAATCGCGGTCGTGCTGCTGGGCGCTTCGGTCAGCGCCGGTGCGCTGCTCGAAAACGGCATCGGTCTGATGAGCGGCATCGCGGCAGTGGTCGCCATCGCGATTGCGCTCAGCTTTGCCCTTGGCCGTGCTTTTGGTCTGCCGCGCAAGATGGCCATCTTGATTGCCTGCGGCAATTCGATTTGCGGTAACTCTGCCATTGCCGCGGTGGCCCCGGTTATCGATGCGGATGGAAAGGACGTCGCTGCGGCGATCGCCTTCACTGCCGTGCTTGGCGTTGTCGTGGTGCTGGTGCTGCCGCTAATGGTGTCACTGTTGTCGTTTTCACCAACGCAGTTCGGTGTCTTTGCCGGGCTGACCGTCTACGCGGTGCCTCAGGTGCTGGCCGCGACCTCATCGATATCGCTTAGCAGCGTCCACATCGGCACCTTGGTGAAACTGGTGCGGGTGCTGATGCTGGGCCCAGTCGTGCTGGTACTGTCGCTGATTGGTCGGCGCGAAGGTGGTCGTCGTCCTGCGCTGTCGCATATGGTCCCGTGGTTCATCGTCGGCTTTTTGCTACTGCTGACCTTGCGCTCGTTCGGCGCCATTCCAGAGGCGGCAATTGCGCCGATGCACGTGACGGCGAATTTCCTCACCATTATGTCGATGGCCGCACTCGGACTCGGCGTCGATGCGCGCTCAGTCATGCGGGCCGGTTGCCGGGTCGCCGCAGTTGTCGTGTTGTCGCTGCTGGCGTTGGCAGTCATCAGTTTTTTCCTGATAAAAATGCTCGGCATCGTTTGAAGCACTGCCCGATTAGCGGCTACCGTTAGAAATCGAGGATCTGTATTTTTTTAATACGAGAAACTTGGTGGTATTGCAGAAAGTTACAGTCTGATACGCTTGGCAAGCAGTCGCCCAATGCGCTTGCCAGAGCGGTCTTGATTCATCGCTTAGGTGATATGTGCGACCGCGGCTTAAACCTGGTGACGGGCGCCATCGTTCTTTGGCATGCGGTGTTTCTGGAGCGGGCGACACAGGTTGCGCGCGGTCCTGGCAGCTCCCCGACGCCAGTATGCTGCAGTTTCGTGTCCTCGTTGGCCTGGGAGCACATCTACGGGACCGGATATTACATTTGAAGGAAGAGCAAGAAGGTTGATGAGAAAAATATCGGCCGCTGCGGACTTCAAGAATCGGTAACAGGGCTTAGCGCCCGATTTTTTCCGTTTTCCCTATTCTCCCCTTATGGCCCGTCTGCTCAACAAACGAAAATCGCCAACGTCTGCCGGAACAGGCAC
>JAZJXV010000066.1:0-4679 GCA_040390795.1 Pseudomonadota bacterium
GCTTGCTGGTTCAGCGCGCAATTACGAATCTGGTGTCCAACGCCATCCGGCACGCCTCGACCCATTCAAAGGTCACTGTAGCTATTGCAGCAGAAGGTCTGAACGTCACCCTGGCAGTGAGTAATCTTGGTGAGGAAATCGCCCCAGCACATCTTGAACGCATCTTTGACCGCTTTTACCGCGTGGATGCTGGCCGTGCACGCTCCAGTGGCGGTACGGGTTTGGGTCTGGCCATCGTGCGGTCCATCATGGCAGCGCATGGTGGACAGGTTCGGGTCCAAAGCCAAAAGGACGGCAAAACGACGTTCACATTGGTTTTTCCTGCTTTCAATGCAGTCCACCAAACATCAAGCAGACCAAACTAGAGCAGCTGGGAAATCTCCATCAAGGGTTTGAGACTGGAGCCGAATCGTCCAATGGTTTCCCGATGCTCTTTAAGCTGGCTGTAGGGCAGGTAACGAATGCCCAGTTCGGATACTCGCGAGAATGCAGGTCGCTTGAGCTGTTGCGCAACCTCATCGCGGCGATTGTCGGGTGCGACCAGAAACAAGGTGCTGGCGGCGCCGACCTGTGTACCCAGGGCAAGGTCTAGCATGCGCACAATCCCCGAATAAATCGACGTGGAGTGTTCCACTTCAAAGGCGGCTGCAACCTGCGCGCTTCCCCGTTCGAGCCAGATGACGTCAATCAGCCGCACCGAATCCAGTCCTTGCCCATTCCCTCCGGGCCACTGCTGCAGGCAACCGTCTCCCAAAAATCCGTCAGCATGCTCGCGTCCCCGATCATTCGAAGCAATCCAGACGTCAAAGCCCAGCGACTTGCCCATATCGCGTAACCAGCCCTGAATCTGGGTGTGGGTGGCATCACTCTCCCTGGCCAACAGCCACTGCTTCTGAGCTGCCGACGACTCTTCGCGGACGCGTTGCAAATCGCTCTCCCACAGTGCAATGACCCCAGGGTCTTCAAGCCGAGGCGGTGCCGCGTAGCGGCCACTGCCCACATCAAACATCAAGCCGGCAATGGCCCCCAAGTCATTGGACAGCTTGTGGCGATGTTGCTCATTGAGACGAATCAAACCTTCTCGCATAGACAGGTAGTGATCCCATCGGCCCAACTTCACGTTGCTGCCGGTCACGGCATTAAAACCATTGACGATGGCCGTGTTGAAAGGACAGACAAGAGTTGGGTGGATGAAATAGACCAGATTGGCAACGGCGGGTCCCAGGCCCTTGATCTTGAGCGCGTCAATTTTCTGGATAGCTTCAATGACCGCCTCCGCGGTATCGCAGCAGTCGCACGCGTTCAGGAGCCTCGCGAAGGCGCGCTGGTTGGCTTCATGTTCATAGATATCCGGGATGCGCAGTTTTGGCTTCCACAAAAAAGCGTGGTCTGCGCCCTTGAATATTTGCCGCTGCTCCGCGACGGAGCCGACGACTGTCTGCAAGGACGAGCCTCGATACGCATTCCCAAACGTTCCAGCGTCAATGTCTCGAACGACCTCACCGATTCCCCGGCGAATCGAACGAAAGTTCTTGAGGCGTTCTTCCCAAAGAAACCAGGTGTTGTATGTTCCATGTGGGTCATTTTTCCAATGATCAATTAATAGAGAAACCGAATCGTGCATCAATCATTCCCATAAATCGCCTTATTGACTGTATCTGACTTTAGAAAGACGAACCTCACTCAAGCAGAGTTACCAAAGTCACAGTCTTTTCAGCAACTATGACCGTGTCACTTCAATTGGTGAAATTGGCATCGATAAACGTACCAATCCGTCCAGTGAGGATGATGTATTGCTACAAAACTTCGGTTTTAGAGACGTCGTAAGGGCAGGGACTACCCCTACAAATACCCGAGAGAAAGACTGACCATCATCTCAAGTTGCAGCAATACGTTCGACAACGCACAGACGAGATGACAGTCCGCAGCTATTGTTATTTCTGAAGTTTTAACGATGTGGTTGATCTGGATCAATACATCTCAAAGGCTTCGCCCTACTATTGATCGAACTAGACACCCGCGACATATGAAGCTATTCTCAAGCAAACGTAACCAGCGCAACACCGCATTCGTGGTTTTGATGCTATGGACGTTTGCGATGGCTTCCAGTGCTGCCAATGCCTGTCTGCTGGAGGCACACGACACGCACGTGCATGTACACATGGTGGATGCCGCTAAAGCCGCTCCCGCGCTTGACTCACATCATGAGCATGAGCATGAGCATGAGCATGCACCAATAGACGGCGACCACGCCGCCGCAGATGGTTCCAAGGTTCCCTGCCAGAAATTCTGCAGCGAAGAGTCGGAAATCATAACGAAGCAGCACTTCGGCCTGGACCAGCCGGATCCAGGTCAGGTGCCACTGGTCGTAGTGCTTTGGGTCGTACCCGAACTGTCAGGCCAAACGCCCGTTCGCATGGACTCCATGCGGCCTTTGCCGCTTCCTTTGCCCTTGCGGGTCCGCTACTCTCGCATGGCGCTTTAGCCGCTTCTGACGCCCGATCAAGGGCTCGCGGCTTTCGGTCTCCGCCAATTTCTCTGACCCACCGATTTCCGTTCGTCAAGTAAACGGGCTCCTTACACGCGTGCCTGTTATCGGTGATCCGCGTCGGAACCGGCATTCACTTCTTTCATTTACCCAGGATTCCAATATGAAACTCGTTCATTCAATCTCACTTGCACTTGCTATTACCAGTTGCGGTTCGCTCGCATGGTCCGCTCAGCCTTCCCAACAAGACGCGCATCACCCTGCCGCGTCTTCCTCAACGTCCAAAGTCATGCCCGGGAAGGCCTCTTCCGACATGCCTGCCATGAATACCCAGATGAAGGCCATGGGAGAGATGCACGACAAGATGATGGCCGCGAAAACGCCAGAAGATCGTAACGCCTTAATGGCTGAACACATGAAGACCATGCAGGACGGCATGGCCATGATGACCGGAATGTCTGCAGGCGCCACGGGTGACATGAAGGGCATGCAAAAGAGCGACATGGCTACGCACCACCAAGCGATGGAAAAACGCATGGACATGATGCAATCCATGATGCAGATGATGATGGATCGCATGCCGGTTCCAGCGGGGAATTGATCATGACCCCCATTCGAACAGGCATCGCTCTCGCCATCACCGTCGCGGTTTTCTACGCTTTATGCGCGCTGGTCTGGTTTCTAGCGCCCGGTCCATTTTTGGGCTTCATGAACAGCCTTTTCCATGGCATGGATTTCAGCGCCATGGTCCAGCCGCAGCCATTTGCGTGGACGGGGTTTCTCACGGCGCTGATCATCCTTAGCGTCTGGGCGCTGTTTGCAGGGGCGTTCTTTAGTTGGGTTCTCAATCGCCTGACCCGATGATTTCCCTCAACTTTTAGAGGAATATATGCATCACGATCCTTCCCTACAAGACCCAGAACCCGTGAGCTTCTGGCGGACTCGCTATGCCATTGGCTTGCTGGTTATGGGTGCCATCGCTACATACTTTCTCATGAGTGAGCATCGCGCCCACTTCCTTGGTGCGTTGCCACTGCTGCTGTTGGCGTGTCCACTGATGCACGTTTTCATGCACAACGGCCATGGCGGACACGGTGATGGTCACGATAACGATCACCGTCACGGGAGTGACTCAGCATCGACCGCCTCGGCAACACCTCCGACCCCAAAGACTGGAGAGCAGTCATGACTCACGATGTCCCGGCCTATGGATTGTGGACGCTTGTCATCCTCAATTCGGCAATCTTCCTGATGTTCGCGTTCAGCTTCTTCAAGCCACAGACTGCACGCGACTGGCGCACTTTTGGCGCATTTGCAGCCTTCATCATTGCGCTTTTCGTCGAGATGTATGGTTTTCCGTTGAGCATTTACCTAATGTCGGGCTGGCTGCAGACGAAGTACCCGAATTTGGATCTCATGTCTCATAACACAGGGCATTTATGGTCGACGTTGCTGGGCGAGAAGGGGGATCCGCACTTCGGACCGTTGCACATCGCAAGCTATGTATTTCTGGGCTTTGGCTTCTACCTGTTGTCCGGTGCCTGGAACGTTTTGTATCACGCGCAACGCCACAGTGCGTTAGCCACATCCGGGCCTTATGCGCGCATCCGCCACCCGCAGTACGTCGCCTTTGTACTTATTCTGCTGGGCTTTCTGTTGCAATGGCCCACGCTTCTGACGCTAGTAATGTTCCCCGTCCTGCTGGTCATGTACGGTCGGCTTGCTATCACGGAAGAAGCGGAAATGCGCAAGAAATTCGGTGCTGAGTTTGATGCCTACGCGGTACGTACACCGCGCTTTTTTCCGAAGCTGGGTGCGTCCAGCCAGCCAGAGCACCCTGTGTAATGGACTTTCTGGCCACGTCAAAACCAATAGCCATGCATTGGAGACTACAACGTGCCATTGATTGACCCTGGATTCAGATACACGTGGCTGTTGTGGGCCGGGGCCTTCCTTGTACTGTGGGCGATTGTTTTTTATGCACGATCGTCACTGCGCCGTCGCATGCTGTGGGCCGGCTTCCTGACCGCGCCCTTCGGTCTGACCGAACCCCTTTTCGTGCCCGCATATTGGAACCCGCCTAGCCTATTCAATTTGGCCCAACGTACGGGCTTTGATATCGAGAGCCTCATTTTTTGTTTTGCCATCGGTGGCCTGGGCGTCGTTGGCTATAGCGCGCTGGCACCGGTTC
>JAZJXV010000067.1:0-10715 GCA_040390795.1 Pseudomonadota bacterium
CCTTGCGGTCTACTTGCCTTCCGATGTTCTGGAAGGCGGCGAGTTGGGCTTACCATGTTCCCTATGATGTCGATGCGACTAACCACGTCGCAACTAGCTGTTTAGGGTCTGTCTTTCCCCCGGTGATTTAGTAACGACGTATTCCCACAGTCCACAGGAATATCTAATCACACACCGTTTTGGTTAAGGCCAGCAGCAGCTTAGGCCTTGTTCTTATAACGAGGGTTCAGGCGACAGTTCACTTTACGTTACCCATGCAGCACTCACCTAGCCCCTCTACCGCCTTGCTGCTGGCAGTTTCTGCTATCTCATTCGCATGAGAGTGGCACCGCCGAAGCGGGGGTACATTGTCGTCGGAGCTTCACACCTCACCGTTGCCAGTGACGCATGTCCGAGTAGGTGACGAATGGTCGTACATCCGGTCGCAGCACCGCTTGCCCCTCCAAAAGAAGGGATTAACGGGTACGACAAGACATCAAAGAGCGTTGCCGCTCAGTCTTTCGTTACTCACATTTTTCAAACCTCAGTACCATTTCTGGCTGCTTTAGCTACTTCTCGGTAAAGAAGTAGTAAGACGCTACGAAAAAAAAATAATTTCGTCTCGTCGTATATTTGCAACGTTCACACAAGCTTTTTGGGCAAAATTCGACCGGTTAGCGACCATATTGCAGGAAAACCTGAATGTGTTCGGACCGGGACGAGCTAATTTTGGTGTGGAGTGATTGAGATTTTGCTGCATATCTTCGCAAGGCGAAATTATGAAGCCCACGCTAACATCCTTAAAAAATTCAAAGACTTAGCGCATGTTTGCGGGTGTAACGATTCAACTTTTTTTCCGCGAAGCGGAGATTTAGCGACAGCATGTCGCACAAACTGGTTAAGATTATAGACGAACCAGCCGTTCCAGCAGGGGCGGCAGCCAGAAACGGCGCTTACTTCAGCTTTTATTCTGTGCTTTTTGCAATATTTACGCCGTTTGCCGTGTTACAAGCACGGCATTTGTGCATGTTGATTATTGACGCTACCGCGTCTGGATTTATGACAAAAACAAGCCCAGCCTATACCCGCAAGACCGACGCCACAAAAGCCCCTCCATTACCGGGCAGACTCGTGCGGCTGTTGTCCGAAGCACGCTGGTTGATTCTTGCCGCCGTCACGCTTTATCTGATTCTGATTTTCCTGACATATTCCCCGGTTGATCCAGGTTGGTCGCACGCCAATGTTGTGTCGAAATTGAATAATGTCGGCGGTCGTGCCGGCGCGTGGCTGGCTGATTTGCTGCTGTTTATTTTCGGCTTGTCTGCATGGTGGATGTGCGTATTTTTTCTGCGTCTGGTGTGGGTTGGTTATCGCCGCTTGTCACAACGGTTTTTGCTGAAGACAGAACCGGAGCCTGAGCATCATCAAGAAGGTTTGATTCGCGGCATAGGCTTCTTCCTGCTGATGATAGGCAGCGTGGCGCTCGAATATCTGCGCATGCATTCCTTGAAAGCTGATTTGCCGCGTGCACCGGGTGGCGTATTGGGTGAATTGATAGGTAATGCCGCACAAAATACCTTCGGCTTCATGGGCGCGACCTTGCTGCTGTTGCTGATATTTGGTTTAGGTTTCAGCTTGTTCTTCCACGTTTCGTGGTTGGGTGTGGCCGAACGCATAGGAGGGTCGATAGAACTTGCGTTCCAGGCTATCCGTAATCTGTATGGTGCACGTGAAGATCGTAAGGTCGGTGTAGTTGCAGCAGTCAAGCGCGAAGAAGTTGTCGTCAATGAGCGTGCAAAAATCGTCGATGCACCGCCTATCCGTATCGAGCCGCAAATTGTCGCCGTGCCGAAATCGGAACGCGTAGAAAAAGAGCGTCAGGTTTCGCTGTTCAACGACATGCCGGATACCAATTTGCCGCCGCTGTCCCTTCTGGATGAGGCGCCACAGTCGCAGGAAACCGTCAGCATAGAAACACTGGAATTCACCAGTCGCTTGATCGAGAAAAAACTCTCCGACTTCGGCATTGTGGTCAAAGTCGTCGCCGCGTATCCCGGCCCAGTAGTCACGCGCTATGAAATCGAACCGGCGACCGGCGTCAAAGGTAGCCAGATCGTTGGCCTGGCACGTGACTTGGCGCGTTCTCTGTCGCTGACATCGATACGCGTAGTGGAAACCATACCCGGCAAAAACTACATGGCGCTGGAACTGCCGAATCCGAAGCGTCAGATTGTGCGCCTGACCGAGATCGTCAGCTCCAAGGTTTATAACGACAGTTCCTCTAGTCTGACTATTGCGCTCGGCAAGGACATCGCCGGTAATCCGGTGGTCGCCGATTTGGCGAAGATGCCGCATTTGCTGGTGGCTGGTACGACTGGTTCTGGTAAATCGGTTGGTATTAACGCCACGATTCTGTCACTGCTTTATAAATCTGATCCGCATCAAGTGCGTCTGATCTTGATCGATCCGAAGATGCTGGAGTTGTCGATTTACGAAGGTATTCCACATCTGTTGGCACCAGTCGTGACTGATATGCGTCAAGCCGGTCATGCGCTGAACTGGGGCGTCAATGAGATGGAACGCCGCTACAAATTGATGAGTAAGCTCGGCGTACGTAATCTGGCCGGTTACAACACCAAGATCGCAGAAGCGGAAAAGAACGAACAGAAGATTCCGAATCCATTCAGCCTGACACCGGATGCGCCGGAACCGTTAGAGAAATTGCCTACCATCGTCATCATCATCGACGAGTTGGCCGATCTGATGATGGTCGTCGGCAAGAAGGTAGAAGAGTTGATTGCACGTATTGCACAAAAAGCACGTGCCGCCGGCATCCACTTGATTCTGGCGACACAGCGCCCATCTGTAGATGTGATTACAGGCTTGATCAAGGCGAATATTCCAACGCGTATCGCATTCCAGGTCAGCAGCAAAATCGACTCCCGTACGATTCTGGATCAAATGGGTGCCGAAGCATTGCTGGGCATGGGTGACATGTTGTATATGCCGCCAGGTACCGGCTTGCCGGTACGCGTGCACGGTGCGTTTGTTTCTGACGAAGAAGTACATCGCGTGGTCGATCATCTGAAGGCGCAAGGTGAACCAAACTACATCGAAGGCATCCTAGAAGGAGGCGTTGTAGAGGATGGTGATCTGACGCTGGGCGCTGAAGGTGGTGCTGGTGGCGGCGAGGCTGATGCGCTTTATGATCAAGCTGTTGCCATTGTCTTGAAGAATCGTCGTGCATCGATCTCGCTGGTGCAGCGTCATTTGCGCATAGGCTACAACCGTGCTGCGCGTCTGTTGGAACAGATGGAGCAAAGCGGTTTGGTTTCAACTATGCAATCCAACGGCAATCGAGAAATCTTGGTACCTGCCGGTAATGCAGCAGAATAGCGCAGCAGAATTGAAAGATCATATGAAACAACAGCAATCTCTGGTTACAAAAATATTCGCGCCGCGCACCTTGCTTGTGAGTGCCTTGCTGGTAGCGGCTGCTTTGGTAGTGCCGCGCTTCGCTCAGGCAGCTGCACTGGATCAGTTCAAATCATTTGTCGCATCCACACAATCAGCGCGCGGTGAATTCTCACAGCAATTGGTGAAGATCGATAGCGGCACGGCCAAGGTATCGAATAAATCGACAGGCACGTTTATCTTCGCGCGTCCTGGTAAATTCATCTGGACCTATCAAAAACCGTATGAGCAGTTGCTGCAGGCAGATGGCGATAAGCTCTACATTTATGACAAAGACTTGAATCAAGTCACGATCAAGAAACTGGGTGATGCGCTCGGTTCTTCGCCTGCTGCGATTCTGTTCGGTAGCAATGATCTGGAAAAGAATTTCACGCTGAAAGAAGCGGGCACGAAGAATGGCCTGGAATGGCTGGAAGCTACGCCGAAAGCCAAAGACACGACCTTTGATCACATTGGTATCGGTTTGCGTAACGGCGTGCCGGAAGCGATGGAGCTGCGTGATTCTTTCGGCCAGGTATCTTTGCTGACCTTTACTAAATTCGAGAAAAATCCGCCTATGCCTGCGAATCAATTCAAGTTTGTTGTACCGAAAGGTGCGGACGTTTTTCAGTAAAAATACACGCTGTTGCACACCGGTTTGACGGTGCGCATGCAAGGCCACAGTTATAGCGCGACGCCAGTTTGATTCTTCGACTGGCGTCGATTTCATTCGCACTCTCGACTTTTCAGAATCAAGCTATCCATGAGTTTCATCCCTCTTGCCGAACGACTCCGCCCGCATACTCTCGATGAAGTCATCGGGCAGCAGCACATACTCGGTGCAGGCAAACCTTTGCGCGTGGCGTTTGAATCGGGTGAGCCACATTCGATGATTTTGTGGGGACCGCCTGGCGTTGGCAAGACGACGCTGGCGCGCTTGATGGCAGATAGCTTCAATGCTGATTTCATCGCACTTTCTGCAGTTCTCTCCGGCGTCAAAGATATACGCGAAGCGGTAGAACGTGCTGAATTGTCGCGTGGCGCGATGGGACGCCGCACGATACTGTTCGTCGATGAAGTGCATCGCTTTAACAAAAGCCAGCAAGATGCTTTCCTGCCGCATGTGGAAAACGGCTTGTTCACCTTCATTGGTGCAACGACTGAGAATCCATCGTTTGAGGTCAATGGCGCATTGCTGTCGCGCGCTTCCGTCTATGTATTGAAATCACTGGATGAAGATGATCTAGGCGCGATGGTGGATCGTGCATCTGTGAATGAACTGGATGGCATCAGCTTTACACCAGATGCGAAAGCGACGCTGATAGGCAGTGCCGATGGCGACGGCCGCAAATTACTGAACAATCTTGAAATTGTCGCGCGCGCAGCGCAAGCGAAAAAACTCAATGAAGTCGATGCTGAGTTATTGAAAGCGTGTCTGGGCGATGCCTTGCGTCGCTTCGATAAAGGTGGCGATGCATTTTACGATCAGATTTCCGCTTTACATAAATCGGTGCGCGGCTCGAATCCTGATGCTTCGCTGTACTGGTTTGTTCGTATGTTGGATGGTGGCGCTGATCCACGTTATCTGGCGCGTCGTATCGTACGTATGGCGAGTGAGGATATCGGTTTGGCCGATCCGCGTGCCTTGCGTCTGACATTGGATGCTGCTGAGACTTATGAGCGTCTCGGTTCGCCGGAAGGTGAGCTGGCACTGGCACAAGCTGTGATTTACCTGGCGTGTGCAGCTAAATCAAATGCAGCCTACAAGGCGTACAACGCGGCACGGGCGCATGTGGCTAAAGACAAGTCGCGACCAGTACCTGAACATTTGCGCAATGCGCCGACCAAGCTAATGAAGGAACTGGGTTACGGCAAGCTCTACCGTTATGCGCATGACGAGCCGGATGCCTATGCGGCGGATGAAGTTTATCTGCCGGACGGCATGTCTGAGCCGCATTGGTATCAGCCGACGCCACGTGGACTGGAAGGCAAGATTTCTGAAAAACTGGCGTATTTGCGTTCACTGGATCAGGCTGCGAAACGAAGCAAAAAGTAAGTCGCTTGCTGCCTGTTCTGAGTAATCGCTGGTTTTCTATTTTTCGGTGCGCCGGACTCTGATCTGGTTCAGGAAGGCATAAGCGGCACCGATGCTGACACCCGCTACGATCCCATAGCCGAGGCTGTGGCCGGAGTTCAGGAACTGGATGCCGCCCCAGATCGCAACGCCGAGTGCAATGACCAATCCTACGATCAGAGCAATGAGGGAAACGGGACGTGGTGTGTTTTGATCTTCCATGATTCTGCTTGCTTGGTTTGAAAAGTAAGGCAATGGTAACGCAGGCTGGGCGGCGAGGGCTTATCCGGGATGAATTTTTCCGGCTACGTTGGAATCGGCTTGCGCCTTGGTACAATCTCTACTTAACTCATCTTTTTGCCTCTTCTCATGATAGATATTCAACTTCTTCGTAAAGACATCGACAACGTTGCTGCCCGCCTGGCCGGTCGCAAATTCAAGCTCGATGTCGCCGCCTTCAATGCAATGGAAGCGGAGCGCAAGCAGATTCAGTTCAGTACCGAAGATTTGCAAAACAAGCGCAATACGCTGTCCAAGCAAATCGGTGCCTTGAAAGGCAAGGGCGAAGATACGTCGGCAGTGATGGCGGAAGTAGCTGGTATTGGCGATGAACTGAAGGCATCGGCGGCACGTCTGGATGCCTTGCAAGCGCAGATCAGTACATTCATGCTGGCTATCCCCAACTTGCCGCACGAATCTGTCCCGGTTGGCGCGGATGAAGAAGGCAATGTCGAATTGCGTAAAGTCGGTACACCGCGCGCATTCGATTTTGAAGTTCGTGATCACGTCGATATTGGCGCAGCACTCGGCCTGGATTTCGATGTTGCAGCCAAAATTACCGGTTCACGTTTCTCAGTCATGAAAGGTGGCATCGCACGCTTGCACCGCGCATTGGCGCAATTCATGCTGGATACTCATACCGCAGAGCACGGTTATACCGAGTGCTACACACCATATATCGTGAATGCAGATTCACTGCAGGGCACCGGCCAGTTGCCGAAATTCGAAGCTGATCTGTTCGCGGTTAAAAAAGGCGGCCAGGAAGGTGAGGGCGAATCCTTGTACCTGATTCCTACCGCTGAAGTGCCACTGACCAATATCGTGCGTGATGAAATCGTCGCTGGTGATGCTTTGCCTATCCGTATGACGGCACATTCACCATGCTTCCGCTCCGAAGCTGGCAGCTATGGTCGCGATACGCGCGGCATGATACGCCAGCATCAATTCGACAAAGTCGAAATGGTGCAGGTAGTACATCCTGAGAAATCTTACGAAGCGTTGGATGAGATGTGCGGCCACGCTGAAAACATCTTGAAGAAACTGGGCTTGCCGTATCGCGTGATCACTTTGTGTACTGGTGATATGGGTTTTGGTGCGACCAAGACTTACGATCTGGAAGTATGGTTGCCAGCGCAAAATACTTACCGTGAAATTTCGTCAGTATCAAATTGCGAAGCCTTCCAGGCGCGTCGTATGCAAGCACGTTTCCGTAATGTGCAAGGCAAGACGGAATCGGTACATACGCTGAATGGTTCAGGCTTGGCGGTTGGTCGCACCCTGGTTGCCTTGCTGGAAAACTATCAGCAAGCTGACGGCAGCGTCACGATCCCGGAAGTATTGCATCCGTATATGGGTGGCTTGCAGCGTTTGACACCACAAGCCTGATGGAAGCTTAGGCGACAGGTGTAGCCAGCTCCTGCGCTGCATCGTCGTCATTCTTTTCCATCGCATAAGGTCCCAGGCGACGGTCTATAAACAGACTGTTTCCCGGGATTTTTTTCGCCTGCTTTTTCGCATCAGCGGTGGCGGTCGCAATCTGGTGGTGAGAACCATAATGTCCTGGCTCTACCTTGACTAAACCTAATGAGATGGTGGCAAGTGTGTGGAAGACTTGCTTGCCGCGGCGGTCTTCACTGATGTAGCCGCCTTTCTTGCGATCTTCGACGCAGTAAAAATCGGGTACTGCTGCTACAAAAGCATCGATGATGGCGCGGCAGCGTTGCTCCCAATCTTCACTCTGGAACAGGATGATGAAATCGTCGCCGCCGATGTGGCCGACGAAATCCTTTTGCGGATCGCAATGCCCGCTGAGAATTTTTCCAGTCAGACGCAACATGTCATCGCCTTTGCGATAACCGTATACATCGTTATATGGTTTGAAGTGATCCAGATCGACATAGCAGGCGCAGAAGCGTGTGCCATTTTCCAGCAGTCGGTCTATGTGTTCATCGATAGGGACGTTGCCCGGCAATAGCGTGAGCGGATTCGCATAGCGCGCGGCATTGATCTGCATCTGCGTGATCTCACGCATCAGATCGTGTGCATTGCCCATGCCCATATACTGGCCGTTGTCGGTGATGATGAAGCCATTGAACAAGTGGTGGCGATCGGCATCGACGATGATCTGACTTAGCGCATGCAGTGCGGTATTTTTATCCGTGATCAGCGGATTGGAATCCATGAATAGCGTGCAGGACTTCTTGCCATGCAGCTCGCGCAGATAAGGACGGGCGAAGCGGTCGATCAGATTGGCGCGTGTAATCAGACCGACTGGTATGCCGTTCGATACGACCGGGATGACTTCCAGCGTCGGATCGTTGTTGAACATTTCATAGATGCGGTTGTTATGCACTTCAGGTGCGACCGCTTTCACGCTGCGTAGCAGCTTCATCGCCGTCAACATCTTGTGACCGCGGCCGTTTTCATGTGGGTACACGGCGACGCCATTGTGGCGCAATAGAGTGCGCAGGTCTGCAGACAGTGTCGTCGCAGGATTGGCATGCGGGCGTGCGATTTTGTAGCCTTGACCGTAGGCCACACCAAGATCACGAATCATCAGCAATTCGGCATCGGTTTCTATGCCTTCTGCGATAACGATGGTGCCGGATTTTTCTGCGATCTCTTGTATGGAACGTACGAATTGAAGTTTGATCGGATCTTGATTGATGCCTTGCACAAAGTGCATATCGATCTTGACGTATTCAGGACGTAGTTCTGACCACAGGCGCAAACTGGAGAAGCCTTCGCCCAGATCGTCAATCGCAATACGGAATCCCATCGCACGGTAATGCGTGACTGCTTCGCGCAGCAGATCGTAGTCGTAAGTTGGCTGACTCTCGGTCAGCTCGATGATGACGCGTTCTGGATTGATGCCGACTTCATGGATATAACCAAGCGTCTCGCCGTGTTTGACGTCAGGTTGAATCAGGCATTCAGGACTGACGTTGAGGAATAATTTTCCCGGCAGGTGCAGCTCCGCAAATTTTTCCAGTGTGATGCGGCGGCATAGATGTTCGACCTCAACGCTTAGATTGCATGAGCGCGCAACTTTGAACAGATTCAAAGGCGAATGCAATGGGCTATCGGATGGGCCGCGTATCAATCCTTCGTAACCGATGATCTCACCACTTTGCATGCGGATGATGGGTTGGAACAAAGGCGTCAACTGGCGATGCTCGATAATTTCTTTCAAGCGTTGCACAAGATGATCGGCCGGTTGATCTGTGCTCTCGCTCATTGCGACATCATTGGCAGCAGCTGACATGTGGGCCTCTTGGGTTCTGAACCGCAAAGGTTGAACGAGCGAAATTGCTGATGTGTTCAGTGTCTTTTCAGTGAGCGTGTTTCTTCTTGATTTGCTTGGCTGTACAGGAGAAAAGGACATCAAAATGACTCTTTACGTAGTGATGGGCAGGGCTGACGGATTGATCTCAGCGGAATGTTACTGATGATTTATGACAGGATGATGATAAGAAATATTGCATTATTAATAATTAAATTAATGCGCTTGGCATTGTCCTTGAAGGCATGTTTGAGAAAACATACTGGGTTGATTCAATCTATCTGCGGGGAGGGTTTCCCATCGCGAAAGACTCTGATATAATCTTTCGCTTCACTGCATTAAACCGCAGAGATAGACCATATTAGGAGAGGTGGCAGAGTGGTCGAATGTACCTGACTCGAAATCAGGCGTACGTGCGAACGTACCGAGGGTTCGAATCCCTCTCTCTCCTCCAGAATTAATAAAAAAGCCCGCGCAAGCGGGCTTTTTTATTGCGTGTTGCAGCATGTAGGCGATTACCTTTTCCGCCAGAATAAAGCCTCAAGAATGTGCAGGAACCCGTATCAAGCTCAGTGCTGATGCGGGTTTTTTGTTATTTGATCGTTGTACGTTTACCTACGTCCGATTTTTCTGTGGGTATTCAGTGAACGACAAATAAAAAGCCCATATGAAAATGGGCTTTAGTGATTGTATGGAGCAGGTAGCTCCAGCTTACTGACTATTTCTTGAAAGCGTCCTTGGCATCACCGACGGCTTTCTCTGCCTTTCCTTCTACCTGTTTTGCCAGACCTTTGGCTTGTTGCTCTGTGCTGCCGACAAGCTTGCCAATTTCTTGCTGTACTTTGCCAGCGGCATCTTTAAGTGCGCCTTCTACTTGTTCTTTGTTCATGAGAGTGTCTCCTGTAAAGATGAATGACGCCATCAGTCAGATGCGAAAGAAGACCAATGGCGGGAAAGCTATGGTGGCTTATCGTCGTTCATACCTCTGTGCGTCATCTCACATATAGCAATATTGTTTTTGTTGGAGAGTTTGCTGGTGGTAACAGGATATGAAAATGTTCGCTTATAGCGGAATCAATTTCACTTGCGGGATAAAAATAAGGCGACCCCTGTAAAAGGGCCGCCCAAAAGAGTATTGAAGGAAAAGATGCAGGTCGAGTATTACCTATTCTTTTTCGTGTGACGATCCCATGTACATGGGATTTTTGTTCTGATTGTTAGCCAGAGTGTTATTTTCGACCGCCAACGTAGTGGCTACCTTTGCCTTTGCTTGTATAGCCACCTCTCCTCGAACTGCCTTTTCTTCCCTTGATTTCTAACGGCGTCGCGAATGAGCCTCCGGTATTGAATGCCAGCGTTTCACGTACAGATTGGATGGCGTTTTCTAATGGTGATGCGTGTGCGCTTATCCCAACAATACTTAGCGCTATGGCTGCAATGGCTAGTTTCATTGTCTCCCCAATTCAATGGACACCGGCATATACCGGTGTGTGCAGTCTAATCGAGAAGAGGGTTGGTAATTATTTCAAATACCTGAGTGCTGCTGGATAGCAGTCTTTTCGACGATGAATGCAATGTTTTAAGCAGAGGTGATTGAGGTTGGTCGTGAATTTCGGATACCGACGGTAACAGTTTAAACTGATTACT
>JAZJXV010000068.1:0-1857 GCA_040390795.1 Pseudomonadota bacterium
CTTATGTCAATTTTCCTCTGGGGCACGGACAAGATTCTTGAATTCGTGTTATTGGAACTGGTTCTCGGATGGAAGAAATAATGAACGAAAACAATCAGGATAACGAAAACGGTACAGAGCCAGCAGTGTCTGTACCTAAAAGCGCTAAAAGATGGTATGCAGTGCACGCTTATTCCGGCATGGAAAAAAGCGTACAGCGCGCGCTGACTGAGCGTATCGAACGCGCAGAAATGCAAGACAAGTTCGGCCAGATTCTGGTGCCGACCGAAGAAGTGATAGAAGTAAAGAACGGCAAGAAAGCCGTTACCGAAAGACGTTTATTCCCAAGCTATGTGTTCGTCGAAATGGAAATGACCGACGATACCTGGCATCTGGTCAAGAACACCAATAAGGTAACCGGTTTCATCGGCGGCAAGTCCAACAAGCCGTCGCCGATTCCTCAGCACGAAGTCGACAAGATCTTGCAACAGATGCAAGAAGGCGTTGAAAAACCAAGGCCTAAGGTCTTGTACGAAGTGGGTGAAGTTGTGCGCATCAAGGATGGTCCATTTACTGACTTTAACGGCAACGTGGAAGAAGTGAATTACGAGAAATCCAAAGTCCGCGTTACGGTTACCATCTTCGGCCGCGCCACTCCGGTTGAACTGGAATTCGGCCAGGTAGAAAAAGTTTAAGCGGTATTGCAAAGATTAGCGCCGGCCGGTGCGCAGTAAAAGAAATTTTACGGAAACCGGCGAGTAGTAAACAGAGGAGCCCGTTAATACTTTATTTGTGCTAGTGGGCGCTAACACTCAACTTATGAAGGAGCCATCATGGCAAAGAAAATCATAGGCTTTATCAAGCTGCAAGTACCAGCTGGTAAGGCAAATCCATCCCCACCGATTGGTCCAGCATTGGGTCAACGTGGTTTGAACATCATGGAATTCTGCAAAGCGTTCAACGCGCAGACTCAAGGTGTAGAACCAGGCATGCCTATCCCTGTCGTGATCACTGCATTTGCAGACAAGTCTTTCACTTTCGTGATGAAGACTCCTCCTGCAACTTACATGATCAAAAAAGCAGCTGGCATCACTAAAGGTTCTCCAAAACCACATACTGATAAAGTTGGCAAAATCACTCGTAAGCAAGCTGAAGAGATCGCGACTGTCAAACGCGCTGATCTGACAGCAGCGGATATGGATGCAGCAGTACGCACCATCGCTGGTTCGGCACGCTCCATGGGCATCACGGTAGAGGGTCTGTAATGGCTAAGTTATCCAAACGGGCAAAATTGCTCAAATCCAAAGTTGACCGCCTGAAGGTATATCCTTTTGACAGCGCTATCGCGTTGATCAAGGAATGCGCAACTGCAAAATTCAACGAATCCATCGACGTATCCGTTCAACTGGGCGTTGATCCTAAGAAATCCGACCAGGTTGTTCGTGGTTCCGTTGTGTTGCCAGCAGGCACAGGTAAAACTGTGCGCGTTGCGGTATTCGCAACTGGCGAAAAAGCCGAACAAGCTAAAGCAGCCGGTGCAGATATCGTCGGTATGGACGATTTGGCTGAACGTATCAAAGCCGGCGACATGCCGTTTGATATCGTTATCGCTTCTCCAGACACTATGCGTATCGTTGGTACCCTGGGCCAGATCCTGGGACCACGTGGCCTGATGCCAAATCCGAAAGTCGGTACTGTGACTCCTGACGTTGCTAACGCGGTTAAAAACGCGAAAGCCGGTCAAGTTCAATATCGTACTGACAAGGCTGGTATCATCCACTCGACCATCGGCCGCAAGTCCTTTGGCGACGCAGATTTGAAATCCAACCTGGTTGCTTTGATCGAAGCTCTGAACAAAGCCAAACCAGCGTCCAGCAA
>JAZJXV010000068.1:1957-5664 GCA_040390795.1 Pseudomonadota bacterium
CCGCCAGTGTGGGACTCCTAACTTCGGACGCCGTGTTCGAAACGATATAAGGAAGTGGCATCATCCCGATGCGATGACCGAATATCATAATTGGAGGTTGACCGTGAGTCTCAATCTGAATGACAAAAAGGCCGTAGTCGCCGAAGTCTCTGCAAAAGTAGCTAAAGCACAGACTATCGTCGTGGCCGAATACCGTGGCATCCAGGTCGGTCATTTGACGCAATTGCGTGCTTCGGCACGTGCTCAAGGCGTATACATGCGCGTGTTGAAAAACACACTCGCACGTCGCGCTGTTGAGGGAACTGCATTTGCAAGCCTGGCTTCCGCAATGACCGGTCCGTTGATCTATGCGATCTCGGAAGATGCTGTTGCTGCTGCTAAAGTCGTTCAAGACTTTGCAAAAACCAACGACAAGCTGGTTGTTAAAGCAGGTAATTATGCTGGTAAATCGCTGGATAAAGCTGGCGTTGTCGCATTGGCAAGCATTCCTAGCCGTGAAGTTCTGTTGTCACAAGTGTTGGGCATGATGCAGGCTCCTGTATCCGGCTTCGCACGTGGCCTCGCAGCTCTGGCAGCAAAGAAAGAAGCGGAAGCAGCTTAATTGCTGTTTCACGTAATTTCGTCAATACCGAATAGATGTAATACTAAATAATTGGAGTTTCAAATGGCAATTAGCAAAGACGATATCCTGGAAGCCGTAGGCGCGATGTCCGTAATGGACCTGAACGACCTGGTTAAGGCATTCGAAGAAAAATTCGGCGTTTCCGCTGCTGCAATGGCTGCACCTGCAGCTGGTGGTGGTGCTGGCGCCGCTGCTGTTGAAGAACAAACAGAATTCAACGTAATCCTGTCTGAAGTCGGCGCAAACAAAGTTGGCGTTATTAAAGCAGTTCGCGAATTGACTGGCCTGGGCTTGAAAGAAGCTAAAGACCTGGTTGACGGCGCACCTAAAGCAGTTAAAGAAGCAGTTGCTAAAGCTGATGCTGAAGCAGCCAAGAAAAAACTGGAAGAAGCTGGCGCGAAAGCAGACATCAAGTAATATTGATGTTACAGGGCGGATTTCAGGATTCGCCAAAGTCAAAGATTGGAATCCTCTCAAAAGAGAGGGTTCCTCTTTGGCTTCTTCGTCGTTCCAATTTGGTTCTGGTTCGGTAGTATTAGTAAGTTCTGCGGCAAATTCATCTGCCCCAGTTTGTCGGCTCGAAGCTTAGTTTTAACATTGCAAGGGCTGAGACTTGAGGTTTCATCATGTGATTATCGGGTTCCCGGACTTGATATTGCAATTGAATCCTGAATTCTCCATCCTTCCTTGTCACTCACGGAGTGTCCATGCACTACTCATTTACTGAGAAGAAGCGTATTCGTAAATCTTTTGCGAAACGCGCTAACGTTCACAACGTTCCGTTCCTGCTGGCGACCCAGCTCGAGTCATATCTGGGCTTTTTGCAAGCCGACAAAGCACCGTCGACCCGCAAAAACGAGGGCTTGCAGTCAGCCTTCACGTCCATTTTCCCGATCGTGTCGCATAACGGGTTCGCTCGTCTCGAATTCCTATCCTACGTTTTAGGTGATCCTGCTTTTGACGTCAAGGAATGTCAACAGCGTGGCCTCACTTTTGCATCTCCTCTGCGTGCAAAAGTGCGTTTGGTCATTCTGGATAAAGAATCTCCAACCAAGCCGGTTGTCAAAGAAATGAAAGAACAGGAAGTCTACATGGGCGAATTGCCGCTCATGACGACTACTGGTTCTTTTGTCATCAACGGTACTGAGCGCGTCATCGTGTCCCAGTTACACCGTTCGCCTGGCGTGTTCTTCGAGCATGACAGGGGCAAGACGCATTCCTCCGGCAAATTGCTGTTCTCGGCAAGGATCATTCCTTACCGCGGCTCCTGGCTGGATTTCGAATTCGATCCTAAAGACATCCTGTTCTTCCGTATTGACCGCCGTCGCAAGATGCCGGTAACAATACTGTTGCGTGCCATCGGCATGACCAACGAGCAGATCCTGGCCAATTTCTTCGTTTTCGACAATTTCAACCTGCACAATGACGGCGCAGAAATGGAATTCGTTTCCGAACGTCTGCGCGGCGAAGTTGCGCGTTTCGATATCAGCGATAAATCAGGCAAGGTCCTGGTTGCCAAAGACAAGCGCATCAATGCGCGTCACGTGCGCGATATCGAAACTGCCGGCATCAAGCACATCTCCGTGCCGGAAGACTACCTGCTGGGCCGTGTATTGGCGAAAAACATCGTCGATACCGATACCGGTGAAGTGATTGCCAACGCCAACGACGAGCTGACAGAAGACTTGCTGGGTCGCTTGCGTGAAGGCGGCATCAAGGACATTCAGACTCTGTACACCAACGATCTGGACCAGGGTGCTTACATCTCCCAGACCTTGCGTACCGACGACACAGTGGATCAGATGGCTGCGCGTGTAGCGATCTACCGCATGATGCGTCCTGGCGAACCGCCGACCGAAGATTCCGTGGAAGCGCTGTTCAACGGCCTGTTCTACAGCGAAGATCGCTACGATCTGTCCGCAGTGGGCCGTATGAAGTTCAACCGCCGTATCGGTCGCGACGAGCTGACAGGTCAGATGACCTTGTCCAACGAAGACGTGCTGGCTGTGATCAAGATCCTGGTAGAGCTGCGCAATGGCCGCGGCGAAGTCGACGATATCGATCACTTGGGTAACCGTCGCGTACGTTGCGTCGGCGAATTGGCCGAGAACCAGTTCCGTGCCGGCCTGGTCCGCGTGGAACGTGCCGTGAAAGAGCGTCTGGGTCAGGCTGAAGCCGACAACCTGATGCCGCACGACCTGATCAACTCCAAGCCTATTTCCGCTGCAATCCGCGAGTTCTTCGGTTCTTCCCAGTTGTCGCAGTTTATGGATCAGACCAACCCATTGTCCGAGATCACGCACAAGCGTCGTATCTCCGCACTGGGACCTGGCGGCTTGACCCGCGAACGCGCCGGCTTTGAAGTCCGCGACGTGCATCCGACCCACTATGGCCGTGTATGTCCGATCGAAACGCCTGAAGGCCCGAACATCGGCCTGATCAACTCGCTGGCCTTGTATGCCCGCTTGAATGAATACGGCTTCCTGGAAACACCGTACCGCAAGGTGGTCGACAGCAAGATCACTACGCAAATCGATTACCTATCCGCAATTGAAGAAGGCCGCTACATCATCGCCCAGGCGAATGCGACCATCGACGGTTCCGGTACCCTGGTTGACGAGCTGGTATCCGCGCGTGAAGCCGGTGAAACCATCCTGGTATCCCCGGAGCGCGTGCAGTACATGGACGTGGCCACAGGCCAGGTGGTATCCGTTGCGGCTTCGCTGATTCCGTTCCTGGAACACGATGATGCGAACCGTGCGTTGATGGGTGCCAACATGCAGCGCCAGGCAGTTCCTTGCCTGCGCCCAGAGAAAGCATTCGTCGGTACCGGTATCGAACGTACCGTGGCAGTCGATTCCGGCACCACAGTGCAGGCATTGCGCGGCGGTAAGGTCGATTACATCGATGCGGGCCGTATCGTTATTCGTGTGAATGACGCTGAAGCGCAAGCCGGTGAAGTCGGTGTAGATATCTACAACCTGATCAAGTACACCCGTTCCAACCAGAACACCAACATCAACCAGCGTCCTATCGTCCAGGTAGGCGACATGGTTGCCAAAGGTGACGTGCTGGCTGACGGCGC
>JAZJXV010000069.1:0-4612 GCA_040390795.1 Pseudomonadota bacterium
ACGCTTATTGGCGTATCGATAATCATCGCCGCGATCATTTTTGGTGCATTGATTTGGTTTGGTCGTTCGGGGACGAAATCTTCTAAACAACGAAATGAAAAACAACACAAAACTCCGAGGAAAAGGCGTAAATTGCGTAAGAAAAATTAGCATGTGCTAATTTATTGGACCTATATTTAAGTGTTATTCTTTCTTTCAGAACGCCTGTAGAGGCATTAGATTACGAAATCATGGGTATATCATTTTCGAAATACTTCGCATTGGCAACGTTGGTCATATTTGCATTTATGACCAACGTTGGCATATGGAGTAATCATTCGAACTGGCTTACTCATGATCTCGAACACAACGTAAATGTCATTCCCGATCGAGCGACGGCAGATTATGTTGCATTACATGATGTTGAGTCACCCAATGATATTAGTGCCACCAGCTCATTAGCAGTCGAGCACGAATTACTTCATGCAGCAAACCATTTACAGTTCTTTTTAGGAACAGAACAAAAAATTTCGTTTGTTCCTATCTCGACGATCATAAAGACATACCTCCACTTTACGGCCATTCCTCTTGCGTCATTTGACGCACCTTTTCGTCCCCCTCGATTCACTTCTCTCGCAATCTAACAGCTCGCCACTTTTCCGTAGCGAGCTGTCAGTTCACTTTTAATAAAAAATACATCTTGCTAAGAGGTTTCGCAGCCGCTTTAAGTCGCTGCGTTCGAACACTCTTGTTTAGGTTTTGCTAGACGAGTTTTCAAATGAATGAATGATCCATCATTTATTCACCGTCCGTGCATGCCTGCAATTTGTTGTTAACGCAAAGAGAAGTGCGATGGAAAAACTATATTCGATCTCTCGTTTTGATGAAGTCAAGACTTCTTCATACAAATTGTCCGTGATTGTTCCTCTGTTTAATGAAGAAAGTGTTTTGCCTATATTTCATGAACGCTTAAAAAATGCACTTTCAGGCCTTCATCAAGATTGCGAAATTATCTACGTAGATGATGGCAGTACAGACAAATCACATTTTCTATTGACGCAGCTGCGCTTAGCTAATCCAAAGATTGGGGTAGCTCGATTCACTAGAAATTTCGGGAAAGAAGAGGCCATGAGCGCCGGTTTGCGTTTGGCAACTGGCGATGCCGTGATCATTATCGATGCGGACCTTCAAGATCCTCCGGAGCTGATTCCAGAGATGCTCGCAGCATGGTTAGGCGGTGCGGACATTGTGAACATGCGCAGACGTTTCCGCAGTGGCGAGTCATGGCTCAAAAAGGCGACTGCTCACGCCTTCTATCGGGTTATCAATCGCTTAAGTGACGTGCCAGTTCCCGCAGATGTCGGCGATTTTCGCCTATTGAGCAGACGCGCCGTAGACGCTCTCAATCTCCTAGAAGAACGAAATCGCTTTATGAAAGGCCTGTTTGCCTGGGTCGGTTATAGACATGTGACACTTGATTACGACCGTGATGCACGTGCTGCCGGCACCACCAAATGGCGTTATTGGCGGCTTTGGAACTTTGCACTCGAGGGAATTACTGGCTTTTCGGTCGCCCCGTTAAAAATCGCAACCTATCTAGGTTTGCTGTTTTCTGGCATGGCATTTCTTTATGCCCTGTACTTTTTGATAAAGACACTGCTCATCGGTGAGTCGGTGAGGGGATTTCCAACGTTGATTGTCACCGTGATGATTTTAGGTGGACTGCAGTTGATGGCGATTGGAATTATCGGTGAGTACCTAGGGCGCCTATTTATAGAGAGTAAGCGACGTCCCCTCTATCTGCTGGAGCAATATGAGCCGCCATCTCAACCTGAAGATGGCACAAATCCTGTGATCGCTTCCTATAAAGAATCCGTCATGTCGGCGAATAAACATTGAGCACCACATACACCCGTGAACAAATTACTTAAGTCCTATCCAGACATTCTATTTGCATCGGCGACCGCTATTATCTTAGTCGGCCTTTGTAACTGGCAGTTTTGGACAACACTAGTCAAAAATATGTCGTTATCGGGATTTTCCGGGGTGGCCTTCATTTTTGCATTGTCTTTGCTTTTTACCTGGTTGTACGCTGTCTTGCTTTTGCTAATTCCAGGCCGTACTGCAATGAGATTACTAGGCGTAATCTTAATTATATTGGCTTCTTCCAGCGCTTATTTCGTCGATAATTTTGGCATTGGCATCGACTTGGACATGTTTCGCAATGTCGCGCAAACAGACTCCACAGAAGCATTTGGTTTGTTCAATGTGCGTCTTCTTGCGTACATTTTGGTATTCGGTTTTGCTCCATCCTGGATACTTTGGAAAATTAAATTCCAGCCCATTTCATTTCGAAGGTACGCCCTTCAACGGATCGTATTTATTTGGCTTGGAGCCATCTTTGTACTTCTGGCGATACTTCCTCAATCAGGGAAATTTGCCACATTTGTTAGAGAGCAAAAGTCAGTACGATACATGATGAATCCAGGCAATCTGATGTACGCCGCTTGGAATTATGCTCGCCATGAAGTCCGACCATTAGATACCGCTTTAACGGATATCGATGGAAATACACATCGTGTGATTACAACCTCCAGTTCGAAGCCATTGCTCATTTTCCTTGTTATTGGAGAGACGGCCAGAGCAGCCGATTTCCAGCTAATGGGGCATTCACGCCAAACGAACCCGCAACTTAGCGCGATCAACGATCTCTATCGCTTTACGGACATGAAGAGCTGCGGAACGTCTACAGCTGTTTCGTTGCCTTGTATTTTTTCCGGATCAGGAAGAGATGAATTCGATGTTGCTAAGGAACGTAGTAGGACAAACCTACTTGATACGTTGTCGAAAAACGGAGTCGCTGTAGAGTGGCGTGACAATAACAGCGGCTGTAAAGGAATTTGTGCCAGAGTTCAAACTGTGGCTATGCAACCTGCGATGGCACCATCATTGTGTGGACAGGATTACTGTCACGATGAAGTTTTACTTGCCGGATTGTCCGAGTCCATTACAAAAAAATCGACAGATCAACTGCTTGTCTTGCATAACATTGGAAGTCACGGACCAGCGTATTGGCGTCGCTATCCCGCATCTTTCGAGATATTCAAACCGACATGTCGAACCACTGATCTAGGCGCTTGTTCTTTAGACGAGATACATAACGCCTACGACAACACCATTCTTTATACGGATCACGTTCTCAGCCAAATGATCACCATGCTTCGTGATCTGTCAGACAGATACGACACTGCTTTTCTCTATGTATCCGACCACGGTGAGTCTCTTGGTGAAAATGGATTATTCCTGCACGGAGCACCGTATTTCTTTGCGCCAGATGTTCAGAAAAACATTCCACTGTTGTTGTGGATGTCGGAAGGGTATCGCAACAGGATGTCGGTTGATTCCGATTGCGTGAAGTCATTACAAACCAAGGCGTTTAGCCATGACAACATTTATCACACAGTTCTTGGCATGACAGAAATTGAAAATGCCGTCTACACACCAAAGCTGGACATGTTGAAACAATGCCGTCGTTTATAAGGAGCGATTGAATGGACAACGTTACAAACAAAGGTCACATACCTATTGGAAATCAGAGTTCTGATGATCGTTTCTGGGAGACATCGGTACGATTGTTCAGCAAGCGATTGGAGGTTGTCGCTTCGAATATAGCTAATGCGGATACGCCAAACTATAAAGCACGAGACATCGACTTTAAGACAGCCCTAAATCGAGCGCTGGCAGCACCAGACAAGATTGTGCCAAAAGGCACTTTGCCACAATCGTCTGCAGTGAATGATGTATTGCCCAAGCTTTTGTATCGCACTCCCTATCAGCAGAGTGTCGATGGCAATACCGTTGAGCTTGATACGGAAAGAGCGGTATTTACTACTACTGCAATCCGCTATGAGTTCGCAATGGAACAGGCAGTTAGTACATACAAAGAATTAAGTGATCTTTTCAAAAATCTAACATAGGGACATTTATTGGATTTTATTGAGGCATTGCTCAACGATGATCGACTAAAAAAATGGCCCTAAAGGGCCAGGTTTTGCATGTCAAACGGAGATGTCTAGCCACCGTATATTTGTTCGAATTTGCGCAGCTCTTCGCTAGTTCTAGCCTGTTTCAGCTCCGCCTTTACTTCGGATCGTGTTTTTGGAGCTTCTGCTGACTCCAGAATCGGGTAAGCGCTGTCTGAGGTCGATAGCTCGCCTGACTCTTTCGCTTTGCGGAGCTCTTCTTTCACTTGGGCAGTGGTCTTTTCAGATATTGATTGAAGCACAGGATAGCCAGATTCACCGGCGGTTGCCGTTTGCGAAAAGAATGCTGCCGAAGCAAGTGAAGTAGCAATGACAAAAATGGAATTTTTGATTTTTGATTTCATTTTTTTCTCCAAAAGTAAGTTAAGTAAATTCGTAAAACGTCTGCGATAAATTGTTTTTCCTAGGGAGTCATTCAACTTATCGATGTATAGATTTTAGAAAATGGTTGCGCACAGAAACATGACAGCGCCATTACAAATTTGTAATGACGTGCCAACAGTCAATCACCAGACGATCGCTATTCACTCGTATGGAAAGGGCCTATGAAAATTTTATTTGTAGAAGACGAAATAAAGCCAGGTGAAACC
>JAZJXV010000070.1:0-8252 GCA_040390795.1 Pseudomonadota bacterium
CACGAGCGGCGATGTTGCGGGGAAGGATATGGTCAGATTTGCATTTGGGGCAATGGTTTAAGGACAAATGAAGGTTCCTTTTGAGGTATGGAATTTGGGTTTGATGGGAAGGAGTAAGGTGACGCGGTGTTGTTTGGTCTGGTGGGTGGATTAACGGCTCTCCCTCCTGATCTTTTCGGCATAAAGCCTCAGACCAATGGCAGATAAGGCTCCGGTGGCAAACACAATGAAAAACGCCGCAAGGGTTTCCAGCGGCGAAGTACTAGTAGGCATTAATGCTCCTATAAATCAAGATGGATGGGTCGATCTCAAAATCGAGTATCTGCAGCCAAGCGCTTAGTTCAGTCTCCTCAAGCACAAGGGCATAAAAAAGCCGACCTACCCAAAATGGGCAAGTCGGCTTATTGCACAAGCGAACGATGGAGGGCGATCTAGGGCTGGTTACCTAAGGGTTATATGTCGCTGAAATTTTCTCGATTGACCATCGCCAGCTTTTGAATTCAACGATCATTTTCACAGCCTAATAAGCCGCTTGGAGAACCTGAGTTTCCAGGCCGTGGCTAGCGAGACATGGACATGCCTACAACAGCCGTTGACTGTCTGGTAGTTCGGTTTGACCTGAAAAGAGCATCTCCAAATATGGCTGTAGTTCGTCCCTATTGAGCAGCACCAATTGATTTGTAACCGGCGGAGCATGACGCTCGCTAAGCAATCCGAATTTCAAAAGAACGTAAAACAGCATCGCGTGTCGACTTCGAACCTCTAGCACCCCTTGTGACATGCTGTAGTCAAACTCCAGTGCCCTCCTGCTTGCATCAGCCAAATGCGGATTAGGACCGATCTTCAAAACTACCTCCGTATGCCACTCCTGATCTTCTGAAAAAGCGATTGAGCTCTGGGCACCAACGATCGCATTCGTCATCCTCGCAATTACGTAATCCAGGAATTTCTTTCGCGTATGGCAAAAAGCTCGAACATGCCATCGGAAACCATCATGCGCTAGAGCGTGAGGGGACAAGACCCGCTGCGTGGAGGCCGGGCGCTGCACGCTCTGGTATTCAACGTTAACCATTCTCTTTTCTTTGATGGCTTGCAAAAGGCACATCAGAATTCCGCCATCGACTTGGCGCCCGATTACGGGCAGAGTCGCGACTGGCGGGTGCCAATTCACAAAACTCGACCGCGGCTCTACGACTTCAGTCACCAGAGCCAAAAGCTCAGTCAAATAGGCCTTCGATGCGCTTCTCTCAAAGGCTGGTTCGAAAAACTTCGTTCTCAAAAATGCCTTTGCACTGCGGTCGTACTCCATATTGTCAGGCGCAGCTTCGCTGTAGCGCGATAAGTCTGCTGACGCCTGAGGCATCGAGATTTCGAAGAATTCGACTAGATCGTTCCGATTTATGCGGCCGTCCCATCGCAACCTGAAATCAATAAATTTCAGTCGCCGTTGTTGGCTCCATTTCAAACCTTCGGGCTCTTGGCCCGCTTCCCATCTTGACGGCTGATTATGTGTTTCCATACAGCTAACGAAGATACTTTCTTTATCCAATTAAAAAACTATGACTATAATTGGGTATGCGAATTCTGCCACAACTCGAAAGAAGCCAGACATTGGAAGGCTCGCGATCGAACAAATTTCCAATGTCTTTGATCAAGCCAGCACTGTTGAAAAGTGCCGAAAATACGCCGGCCCTAGAAAAATATGAACGACTTTTGCTGGGCATTCCTGATTCCGATTTTCCAGTATGCGGCGATAAAACTCTGATATTTCATGACCTGCGCTCCCCTGCTCCATCAAAGGCTGTGCCATGAACCAGATAAAACCACGGGTTTTCCAGATCCTCTCGCTTAGCGGCGGAGGGTATCGAGGACTTCATGTAGCTCAAATTCTCGAAATTATCGAAAAGAAGACTGGTAACCGGATCGCCGATCACTTCGATTTAATTGCGGGAACATCTATCGGGGGAATCATCGCATTGGGTCTTGCCTCGAGAATCCCAGCCACAACAATCCGCGAAACCCTGGAAGAACTAGGTCCGAGACTTTTTCCGCAACCCCCTCCAGCATTCAATGCCGTACGCCAGCTTTTGGCATGCAAAGGCGGTTGGAGCAAATTCTTTCATGCGATAAAGAACAGATCGCTTATAGCCTCGGACGCTGCCCTCGCGAATTCCGCTTGGTATTCCGCAACACCGCTGGCAGAGACACTTACATCTGAAAAGTATTTTGGTGACCGAAGAATGCGTGAGCTTCTTCATCCTGTCATTGTCCCCGCAGTCAACTACAGCTCCGGCAGCCCTAAATTTTTTAAAACCAGCCACGCTCCTGCGCTCACATTTGATGAGGACTTGATGATCCGAGATGTGGCGCTTGGTACATCGGCAGCACCAATCTACTTTCCGGTACATCAGATTGACGACCAGCGCATCGTCGATGGCGGCCTCATTGCGAACGATCCAACTCAAGTTGCAGTTCACGAGGCAATGCTGTATTTTGGTGTTCGCCCTACTTTGTACGGTGATCCTTCAACCGGCCTTGACGATCTGCGAGTGCTCTCGATCGGTACGCTGTCACCTCGTCATTTTGCTGACCCATCACGCTCACTCAATCAAGGCCTAATAGGGTGGGGAACGGGAGCGTTCGACCTGGCGATGTCGGCGCAAGAGTCCATGTCCGCATACATGATCGACAAGCACATGCTTGCCGGAAAGGTCATACGTTTGCCGTCGACAGATGCACGACCAGAAAAGGCACCTGGGCTCGCAGAGGCGACGTCTGTGTCATCGGAGATTCTTAGAGCGTCTGCAAAGAGCCTTGCGCAAAACGCTTTTGGAACCGATGAATTTCGTGCACTCTTTGATCACAAAGCCAAAAACCTCGCCGAGGTCAGATCAACCTTTACCAACTGAAAAGGGAACTATGGAACCCGTCATCAACTATCACGCGCTTTTTCAAAACCCGACTGAGAAAGCATTTGTCCATCGGTTGGCACTTGATGCAAAGACCGAACGGGTGCTTAAAGACGCGTCAACAAAAGTTCAGAATACGCTCAGACCTTTGCTAAAGCAGTTGGCTGAAAAAAATGGTCTGCAATGGCCTCTGACCGAGCCGCAATTCAGGCCACAGGGGTCCAGCGTTTACAAAACACAAAACGCTCCCGCTCACACGCCCGAACAACAAGTCGACATGGACCTTGGCGTCTACATCGCTGCTGCTTTTTTTGAGGCAACCATTACTTTGGACTCAGCACGGGGTGCCGTTAGGAGAAGCTTGCCGGCCGGTGCTCTGGCGAAAGCGTACTTCGCGCTGGTAGATAAAGCCCTTAGAGGCCTTTGTAATGTTGAAGGATGGCGCTATGCAGAAGGCGAAGCAAAGAAAGATACATGCTGCCGAATTGACCTAACCTCAGAGGGGGTCCATGCCCATATCGATGTGCCGCTTTATGCCGCCCCCAACGAGCAGTTTGAACGGGCGGCGCTCATGTTTCGTCGAATGACGATGGACAGCGTTCAATTCACAGCGGCAAAAGCAGACTTGTCGTCTGAGCTTGACAGGGATGGTTGGGATGAACTGAAGGTGGTGGTTATGGCGACGCGGGACGGCGAATGGAACGAAAGCGATGTTCAAGTCACCATCAAGCATTTCAAAGACGCGATGAACGACTCAGGTCATCCGTTCGTTTTACGCAAACTGTGGCGTTACGTAAAGGCTTGGCGAGACCAAAATTGGAAAGATGGTGGCGGCCCCTCTTCAATCTTGATAATGGAGGCCGTAAATCGGATCTTGGACCCCACTCAAAAGGAGATTCGCGATTTGCTTGGGTCGGGCCGGGAAGATATTCTTTTGCAGTTTATCTTCGAGAGACTTCCTGCTCAGCTCTCGGTGCCCGTTATCGTTCACTGGGGGCGCGAACCTGAAGATTTAAATCGTGGTACGTCGGATGCCAAGGCGCAATGGCGCGAACTCGCTCGTCAATGTGGAGCAAACCTTACTCGCGCAGGCGGGGATGCGCAGTTGACTGCGGGGCAAGTAATCAGCCTAGTGCTTGAGCGTTTTGGCGCGAGAATTCCACGAGATGAGTCGCTGATAAAAATTGCCAGGGCGGCAGTGCCCTTCCTGGCCGCAACGCCAAAGAGCCATCCCGATCCGCAACAACGCATTCACCGAACCACGGGCGCCTGAGTCTTCTTGTTGAAATTTGGGAGGCAGTTTGACACTAGTCGAGTCATTGACATCCCATTTAGCTATTGAAGGATTTGTACGAACGACGCGCCCAGCAGTATTTAAAGCTGCGGCGTTGCTCACAGGAGCTAACGGTCGAGAGGATCTCTGGTATTTTGGAAGTATTCCTACTGCACGTGGACCAGTGGGCGCGTACCTGTTTATCCCAGACCTAAATTTCGTCGACCCTCCGCATGTCTTAGTCCCCGAAAGACCATCTTGGTTAGCAGGATGGCGACCGCATTTGAGGGAAATAGACGGTGCTGGAATCGAATCTCTATGTTTCAGCGACCACGAAAAATTTCAGTTGCTTGCTCACTCCCCTAGTGCGGCAATTTTTAGAATGATTGAGGATGCAGGCGAGACACTAAATCGAATCGCACAGCCTGACACCGTGTTGGAGGACAGCAAGCGAGAGATGACCAGGCTATGGCAATCGGATGGAGCAGCTACAGTTTTTCTTGATGCCGCACCCCTGGATACGCCCGTGCAATGCAAAACGCTGATGGCTGCGGGAAACGGGCGGTCTCCTCGCCTTCTCGTTGGCTTCGATCCTTCTGCACTTGCAAAAAAGCTCGGCATAACTACGGCACTCACACTCAGTCACGATGCTGTCGTCTACCCTCAAGTGGCCGGGGAAGATATTTATCTGACTTCAGACGGACCGCCCAAGGATTTGGGCATGTTTGCCCGGTGGCTGAAAACCGTTGCACCTAAAACGTTTGCACTTTGGCACGCTCAAATGCTGTCGGCTTCTCTTTATAAAACCCGAGCTGCATATCATTTTTTCAAGTGCGGCACGCAGTTCATTGGCTACTTCGTGGCCCTGCCAACAACCGCGCGCCGCGTCCGAAGTGCCAAAGATATACGGGAATTTTTAGCGGCGCACGTGTACGGGGTCCCGCTTCCTATAAAGCGGCTGTATGCACAGCGCATGGATGAGGAGTACCTGGTAAGACGTAATTTGGAAAGTGACACTCCAGATCTTCGAGGCTTGCAAGTGCTTTTGATTGGGGCTGGAGCAATAGGGGGATTTTTGGCGCAGACCTTGGTTCAACTTGGTGCCGGCGGGAGTTTGGTATCGAGTAAATCGCAGCAGTCGCCCACTAACGCTGAGGGTCGTCGACGCAACACATCCGAACCATCTAAAAAGGTTGGTACTTTACATATTTGCGACCGGGACATTTTCACGAATGCGAATGTCGGGCGACACATACTCGGAACGCAAAGTATCGGAGAATTGAAAGCCGACGCCGTTAGGGAGCATCTTCAAAAACAACGATTTGGCGTCTCTATTAATGCCATCCCACGTGGCTTTGAGACTGTTGAAAACGACCTAGCCGCCTACGACTTGATCATTGATGCAACCGGCTATGAAACGTTCGGCCGCCACATCTCTAAGCTTGTAAGAGCCGCCAATTGGCTGAAACCGTCTCGGCTACTACTTCACGTGTGGCTGGAAGGTCGTGGCGGAGTGGTTCGGTGTCTTTCACAGGACAAACCTTCATGTGCATGCTACTCCTGCATGATGATCTATGCCCCTTCGATCGAGCCGCGACATCGATTTCCTGCGTACAGCGACGCCGCATGGAATATTCACGGCGATGATGGATATGCAACTATGACCCCGTTTGCCGTCTCTGCCCCAATGGCTGCGGCGGCGCTGGCAACGGACGCAGTGCTTTCATGGCGTGCCGGAACCTGTTCGCCTCGCTTTCGATCACGAAGTTCGGAAGGTGATGGAATCAATCCATCGGTTGCCAAAGACTTGGTTGCCACAAAGGGTTGTCCAGGATGCAACGGCTGATCATTAAAATGAGCCAACTGACGACAGTTATTGACTCTAGCGCCCTGGAGACTCTGTTGTCGCATCGGCAGACCGGTACGGCACTTGAGGCCTGCGGTGTGTTGTTGGGGATGCATTGGGACAACCTAGTGCAAGTCACGGTGGCCACGCATCCTCAAAAACACGACCTTCGACATCGAACCGGCTACGTAAGGTCCCGATCGGGTCACCTGGCTATAGCACGCGACGCTTGGAAAGAGTCGAATGGCTTAGTTGGCTACCTTGGTGAATGGCACAGTCACCCAGAAGAACACGCAAACCCGTCTAGTCTAGATTTACAGTCAAGCACCGCGATCGCACGACGCAATAAGACGAATGTGGTGAGCATTATTGTCGGCTTAGCGAGCAGTTACCTTTACCTGTCCGACGGTAATGGCGTTATTGGACATGCGCGCTTTTAGAGCTGATTGACGGCCAACTGTCGTTTATTCTTTAAAAAACGCAGGTCTCGCTAATGTTTGAAGCTTGTCGCTAGGGCTCTAGCCAACAGGCTCGCAGTTGCGGCACACTGCATCCATCTTTTTTTGGAAGTTCTTCCATAGCGCATCATCCCTCTCAAGTTCTTGAGCATAGGCCGCGACAGCGTTTCGAAGGTGCACGACAAACAAATACGCGTTGATGCTTCGAGCTGCACGATCAAGCAATTCACCATCGCGTCGAACACGCCACCCCCCAGTAGTCTCCGCTTGGTGGAGAATCCCGCAGCGAATATGCTGGTAGAACCATCCGGCTTCCGGAGCAAAAACTTCCAACCCGGTTTTTCTTCCGAAGAAAGTTGCAAACATCTCTTGGGAATGATTCCTGGAATTCTGCCGACCTTGATAGAAACATTCCAACGCTTCGATCACCAGGCAACTTACCGCCATCAGCGTGAAACCATGGCGAGTGCTAGCTTGAAGAGCAGGCGAAAAATAACGCTCATCAAAGCGTTCAACTAGAAACTCCCCACAAGCGCGACGATCATCAGCGGCATCGAGCTCACGATAACGCTGAACAGTCACGTTCTCCGTCAGCTTAGTTAAGTTGCCAAGGTCTATTCGTGTGGATGGCTAATTTAGCTGCAGGCGTTCGAAGCTGCTGCCATCCTGAGAAATCGCAATCTCAAAGAATTTGACTCCCTCTCCTGCCGCGCGTCGTGCCATGTCAGTGTATTTACGTCTTCTTTCCACCGGCATCCTCAACCCAAAAACGACCTCAGCAAGGGGGGCTGGCCAAGAGAACTCACCCTCCTCTTCCTCTATGTAACGCCACTCGCTCTCGTAGCTCCAGTCTACAGGTTTGGTACTGAACGCTGCTCGAAGAACCGGGTCTTCCAGGGAAAATTTCTGTCTTGACCACTGGCGACCTTTCGAGTCGTAGCCTATGTCCACTTGATTCATAAAGCCCTTGTCGAAAACGGGCTTTTGATCCTGATATGTCACCTTAATCAGATGAAGGGGATCAGCGAACTTACATTCCGCGGTTACCGCAAAACCCAGAGCTATCCCGGAGTGGATCCCACCGTAGTGTGACCACATCAGTTGACTTACGGGATTTGTAGACATGCTAAATATCCCGACCTCGGCAAGCTGTCTGGACAAATTGTCCATTAATTTATCGGGTCTAGACAAATCAATACCGTGAGCGGAATAGAGCTTTCGCATTGCTTTCATTCGCTCGGAATGTGACATTGCCAAGAATGTTTTGACCCATCTGCGGGTGTCCCTTGGCGTTAGGGAAAAAAGCGTCTCGGGAGGCATGAAGTTCGGAGGAGCAGCAACGACGCCGAGAATTTGACCCTCTTCTAGCTCACGGATAGTTTCTTGCTTCCAGGCGTTTTGAATCGCGCCAGTTCTGCACTCAAGAGGATCGTTTAGATTCGCCGCCTTGCTTAGCCAAACGCTTTTTTTAAGCAGAATACCCTCAGTCCATTCTGAATCCGCTCGATACTTGTACAAAACGCTTGGCAAGGTCTGGTTATGATCCATGGCGCTGATTATCAGCATTCCCAGAAAGGCTAGCTTGTGAAGTGAACCTTATAAGCAAGAGGCACCAAGTGAACCTTAATTTTGGGGGAACTTGTGGGGGAACAGACAGATAAATTTTCGGTAGAATCCTTATAAATACTGGCAATTTTGACTTGATTCGGATGACGCCTCTTCCGCCAAAGATTAATTCAATTTGATCTTATGCAGTCTCCAAACTG
>JAZJXV010000071.1:0-9141 GCA_040390795.1 Pseudomonadota bacterium
AGTAATCAGTTTAAACTGTTACCGTCGGTATCCGAAATTCACGACCAACCTCATATTGGCCAAATCCATCGGCACCCATTTATTTTCTACAAACATAATTTGTATGCAAATTGAATCAATGCATTAATGGATCAGCTTGATTTTTCTGGGGGATGATCTTTTTCAGAATCACCAGGTGGCCCAAATGTATGATCGTTCGTCGCTTGATCACATGCTTCTGCTTCCATCTGTATTGTTGTATGGTGAATTTCCCATTGCTCGGCCAGTGTCGTTTGAATTTCCGTCAACAAGCGGTCTCTGTTAAAGGCCTCGAGATCGCCAACGACATGCATGGTCAAACTAATTTTCCCGCTAGTAATGGACCAAACGTGCAAGTCGTGAATACTTCGGACGCCTGCAATATCGGACACCGATTTGCGCAATTTTTCTAGATCTATATGTTCAGGCACCCCCTCCAGCAGGACATTTATACTTTCCCTTAATAGAATCCATGTTCTTGGAAGAACCCAAAATCCGATTCCGACCGCAATTACTGAATCAACCCATGTCCATCCAGTGAATCGGATGATCAACGCACCAGCAATAACGCCCACCGAGCCCAACATATCGCTCCAGACCTCAAGATAGGCTCCCTTAATATTGAGACTTGCATCCTTGCCTGAGCTCAGCAATTTCATACTGATCAGATTAATGATCAGTCCCAGAGACGCAATAATCAGCATCCCCATCGATTGGATTTCTATCGGTGACTTAAAGCGGCGATATGCTTCGTAGAGAATGTACATGGCCACGAAAAACAGCATGATCGCGTTGAATGACGCAGCTAATATTTCGAAGCGATGATAGCCAAACGTGCGTCGTGAGTCGGCAGCACGTTTGGCTATTTGAATCGCTATCAGCGCAATAGCTAGTGCGCTGGCATCCGTCAGCATGTGTGCGGCATCAGACAGCAATGCCAGGCTTCCTGTTACCAACCCGCCTATTACTTCAGCGACCAGAAAAGTTGACGTTAATACGAACGCTATCAACAGATACTTCTGATTCTGCCCTTTTGGTAGTGCATGGTTATGACCGGCGCTCATGAGATTCCTCAAATAGATTATCTGTCTCGTTGAATATACGTTTAACGTGCAACCTTCCAGCCAACTCTTGTCAACGTTCCTTGCCACACTTTCCGCAGAATTTCATTCCCTGAGCCATATCTGCATTACACCCCGTACATTTATGTGGAGTCATCGACGTGCCGCATTGTTGGCAAAACCGGGCGGCACTGCTATTTGAACTGCCACACGCATTGCACGGAGTCGATGGTGCTGCCGTGGGCTGTGATCTACCCCAGTTTTCGTCCTGATTTCTCGGATAAGAATTGTCATATCGACCGTGATGACCACCGCCATCCCGACGATGATGTCCGCCACCTAAAAGTCGTTCAAAGATGCCCATGATGTTTTCCTTTTTCCTTTGTTAACTGCCATAAGATACAAATCAACTTTCCACTACCAGACTACTCAGTTTCATTTTTAGACCTGCATTTACTGCGCGTAAAACGTTTCCATCCAGGGAAATGGTGAAGCACTAACATGCCATAGATGAGTGCAGTAGTTAGTATTGCGAGCACATACATACCGAACGCACTTGCCATACCCACAGATGCGGTCGCCCATAAGGTAGCTGCTGTCGTTAGTCCTTCTATTCTTCCTCGAACTTGGAGAATCACGCCTGCGCCAAGGAAGCCGATTCCACTCACAACTTGTGCAGCAATCCTGGTTGGCTCGCCATTAACGACATGAAGCGAGATAAGACTAAATGCACAAGAGCCGATCGAAATAGCCATACAAGTACGCACGCCTGCATCGCTTCCTTGACGCTCTCGATCAAGGCCAATGATTGCGCCTAACAGACCTGAAAGCACGATCCTGGCGGCAAATAGCAATTCCATTTTCCAGTCCACATTAGTCCTCTTCTTAGTACTAATACGTTCGTACTATTCAATACCTTCTTGAATAGGGGCGTCGGAGCATACTTAGCCCCGACACCCACCCTCACCTAGATACTTTTAGAGCTTAAATTGCCCCATTTTTTCCAGAATGCGAGTTTTTGCATGAAACTTGGTTGTGCGTTTTCCGAATCGGCAGGCCCTTCCTCGTCTCGGCTATGCGCCATTTTGTACAGCAATGGCAACACCAATAAGGTCAATATCGTCGAAGAAATAATTCCGCCGATCACGACAGTGGCGAGTGGTCGCTGAACTTCTGCGCCAGTACCCGTTGCCAGCGCCATCGGCACAAAACCTAGGGACGCAACCAACGCCGTCATCAATACTGGCCGCAGTCGTGTTAATGCGCCCTCGTGTATTGCGACATCAAGCGTTCTGCCCTCTTCTCGCAAACTTCGGATAAATGAAATCATCACCAGACCGTTAAGAACGGCGACACCTGAAAGCGCGATAAAGCCGATCCCCGCCGAAATTGAAAGAGGAATGTCTCGCAGCCAAAGCGCTGCGATGCCACCGGTTAGTGCGAAAGGAACGCCGGTGAAGACAAGCATCCCGTCCTTGGCATTTCCAAACATAACGAAGAGCAGCAGGAATACCAACAATAGAGCAATTGGCACAACGATCTGCAGACGTTTTGTGGCGGATTCCAGTTGCTCAAACGTGCCGCCCCAACTGATCCAGTTGCCTGAAGGTATTTTGACGGTCTCTTGAATTTTCTTCTGAGCGTCCATTACGAACGAACCGATATCACGTCCCCGCACATTGGCTGTCACAATAACGAGACGTTTCCCATTCTCGCGACTTACCTGATTAGGACCTGGTGCGAGGTTGAGGTCTGCAACTTCGCCGAGCTGCGTATAGCCAACCTGACCTGGCGTAGCACCTTCAGCAATAGGCAAACGAATCGGTATGCGCTTTATAGAGTCAATATCGTTACGTAAGTCATCAGGCAAACGAACAAGGATGTCGAATCGGCGATCACCTTGAAACAAGATCCCGGCCTCTCGACCGCCCACAGCAATAGAAAGAGCGTCCTGAATATCTGAGACGTTAATTCCAAGTCTTGCGGCCTTATCCCTATCGATCTGAACTGTGAGCATAGGCAAGCCAGTAGTTTGTTCTACTTTTACGTCAGCAGAACCTGACACACTAGATAGTGCGTCTGAAATCTGATCTGCAGTGGCATTCATGACGTCCATGTTGTCACCAAATACTTTCACGGCAACATCGGCACGTACACCTGAAATCAGCTCATTGAAACGCATTTGGATCGGCTGGGTAAACTCATAGTTATTGCCCGGAACAGCGGCTACGACCTTCTGCATAGCCGTGACTAACTCTTCTTTGGTGCGTTTCGGAGAAGGCCATTCAGATTCAGGTTTCAAAATAATGAAAGTGTCGGCGACATTCGGCGGCATCGGATCTGTCGCAATTTCTGCCGTACCAATCTTGGCGAAAACGCGTTTTACTTCAGGGAAAGTTCGAAGATTGCGCTCGAGTTCCTTCTGCATTTCAATCGATTGCGTCAAACTGGTCCCAGGTATCCGCATCGCTTGCAGAGCAATATCGCCCTCATTGAGGCTCGGGATGAATTCACTTCCCATACGTGTCAACAACAAGCCACAAAGCACTACCGCAACGCCAACAGTTGTAAGAACGAGCGGTTTCCTATCCATGACCCAATCCAGCATCGGTTCATAGCGACGTTTGGACCAGCCAATCAGACGATTCTCTTTTTCAGAAACTTTGTCACCGATGAGAAGCGCCACAGCCGCGGGGATAAAGGTAAGCGAAAGAATCATCGCGCCAAATAAGGCCACCACCACCGTAAATGCCATCGGATGGAACATTTTCCCCTCGACCCCTGATAGGGCAAAGATCGGGAGATACACAACCATGATGATCAGTTGCCCGAAAATCAGTGGACGACGCGCTTCTTTTGAAGCTTCAAAGACTTCGTGGAAGCGTTCGTTTCGTGTCAAAGACCTTCCAGCGTGCGCTTGGGCGTGTGATAGCCGCCTAATACAGTTTTCTACGATAACAACGGCACCATCAATGATGATTCCGAAATCTAGCGCCCCCAGACTCATAAGATTGGCGCTTACCTTGTTATTGACCATGCCGGTGAATGTAAAAAGCATGGCCAATGGAATTACCATCGCGGTAATAATTGCAGCGCGAATGTTGCCTAAGAAAAGAAAGAGAATCGCGATGACAAGTAATGCCCCCTCCATCAAATTCTTTTTAACTGTTGCAATTGCCTTATCAACTAAAACCGTGCGGTCATAGACAGTAGCCGCCACCACACCTTCCGGTAATGTGCGGCGAATTTCTTCCATTTTTTTGTCTACGGCTTCAGCCACCGAACGGCTATTTTCACCAATCAGCATGAACACTGTACCTAAGACTATTTCACGAGAATTTTCTATGGCAGCACCTGTTCTCAATTGAGAACCGAGCATAACTTCAGCGACATCCTTGATTCGCACAGGAATACTCTGTTTAGTACCGATGACAATATTTGAAATATCGTTCAAGTCAGTTACCTGTCCTGGAGCTCTAATCAAGTACTGTTCGCCACGGTTCTCAATGTAACCGGCACCGACGTTGTTGTTATTGCGCTCCAGGGCTGTAACTAAATCCGCTAAGGAGAGCCCGTAAGACATCAATTTCCCGGGGTATGGTGCGACTTGAAATTCCTTTGCGTTGCCGCCAATAGTATTAATTTCTGTGACGCCAGGGACATTACGTAATTGCGGTTTGATAATCCAGTCCTGGATCTCTCTCAGATCGGTCGGCGTGTAGGGCTTTCCATCCGGTTTCAATGCACCTTCTTCAGCCTCGACTGTCCACATATAGATTTCACCGAGGCCAGTCGAAATTGGGCCTAGCGCAGGGACAACACCTGGAGGCAACTTATCTTTTGCTTCTTGAATTCGTTCGTTGACCAGTTGTCGAGCAAAATAGATGTCGGTCCCTTCCTTAAAGATGACCGTTACTTGGGACAGGCCATACCGCGAAATGGAGCGCGTTTGCTCCAATTTAGGCAGACCTGCCATAACGGTTTCGATTGGATAGGTAATCCGTTGTTCAGACTCCAATGGGGAATAGCCTGGAGCGCTGGTGTTAATCTGAACCTGGACATTGGTGATGTCTGGTACAGCATCGATAGGCAGTTTCTGGTAACTATAGATACCAAATGCTGCAATACCTAATGTCATTAACATGACCAGCCATCGCTGGTCGATGGCAAAGCGAATGATTTTCTCAAACATGAATTTTCCTTGAGCTAGAGGGCTGCGTTACCGCGTTCGCCACTTTGTATGCGCACAATGTCATCAACCGTGGAAACGGCAATTAGACCGTCTCCTGTATTGCCGGTGCGCGACGCGCTTCGTATAGCTTCAACAACTTCTTGGGCGATGTCGTCAGAACAAAACATCAGCAACGCAGTGTGCTCATGCATATCTGGATTCCATTCATCCGCTGCGAATAGATGCCCTACTCCACGACCTCTTGCGTGACCCCGTACTTGAAACAAGGTAAAACCAGGCAAATGACTAAGGCTTTGCAGGGCATGTTCGACAGCGTCAAGCCTATGCGGCTGAATAATCGCGATGATCTGTTTCATATCGATATCCTTAATGGGCGTGGCTAGCGGACGCTTTGCCTAATTCAGCTTTGATAAGGAAGCTGTTTGTCCCTGCATAGTCCTCTCCAGTCTCTAGCCCTTTCAGAACCTCAACGTACTTCGCGCCACGACGGCCAAGCTCAAGCGGTCGTGCCTCAAAGAGTTCACCATAGCGACCGAAAACAACGGTTGCATTGCCTAACGTTTGGATAGAATCTGTCGTCACTGCCACAGGAACGTCGACTTCATCAGACACCAACGCAACGTTAACTGCTAAACCCGGACGCCAAGTACCTTTAGGGTTCGCCATCACTATCCGTGCTTTAGCAGCGCGCGTTTGTTCGCCTACGAGGGAACCTATATAGGAAACCGTTCCAGTGCCTTCGGCATCAAATGCTGTCGCCTTCACAGTCGCTTTTTGACCGGTTTTTACGGCATTGATATCTTGAGCGCGGACGGTCAGATCAACCCACACTGTGGACAAGTCCGAAATATCAAAGATATTTGCGTCTTCTTTCGCAACTGTTCCGGCAGAAATACGCTTCTCAGTGATGACGCCATCAATTGGTGATCGAATTTCGTATTGAGTCAGATTTGTCGAGGATGGTGACGCGCCTAAAGCAGCGAGCTTCTGTTGCGCACTTTGTGCAATGATTTGTGCTTCCTGCATTGTGGTGCGAGCCTGCAAATAATCCTGTTCAGCAGATATTTTTTCTTCCCACAGTGTTTTTTCGCGCTCATAGGTAGTACGAGCTAACGCAAGACGTTTTTGAGCTGCAAGAAGTTCGCTACGTTGATCGGAAAGCGCTTGGCTAGATATCACTGCAAGTATCTGGCCTTTACGTACACGATCCCCAGCGTTTGCACGGACCGACTCAACAATGCCCGCTAGTCTAGGTACCACTTGGACGGTGCGGTCTTCATTAAGACGAATTTCTCCGATTAGTTGCAACTCTGTTTTGATGCGGACAGGCCCTGCCTTGAGGATTTTTACGCCGTTTTTTGTTAATTGCTCGTCGCTCATAGCAACTTGGCCTTCTTCTTGCGCATATGAGAACTCATATGATTGGTCGCCTTTGGTGGCCTTGATCTGAACCTTAAATGAGTGAGGTTCTTCGATGATTGAGTTACTTTTTAAATAGTCATTCTCCTTTGAGAATGAAATACTTTGAGGGCTTCGACCAAGCCGCTCCAGAGTTACGACGACCTTAGTCCCGGCTGGATCGACTGGTTTTCCATCTTGGTAGGTATAAACACGAAATTGAGGCTTGCCCTCATTTTCAGAAATAGTCAGCTCAAGGCCGTATCCATCTTTAGTGAATAATTTTCCGCCCTTAGGACCACTTTGAGGTGTTGATTCGGCGTGATGCTCATTGTCTTCATGCCCACCCGCATCATCATGTTTTGTCGCACTTTTTTTCCCATGATGCTCAGTGTCAGCGTGCTCCTTAGTTTCCGCATGTCCTTTGCCGGACTCTTCATTTTGCGCGCCTTTCGGATCCGAGACTAAGATCAAGCCTCCTAAAAGAAGGCCGATAGCTATTACGATTATGATGAAGGTGGTTTGTTTGTTACGGGGAATGTTTTTCATCGTGGCCTCTAGTTCTTTGTGGCAGAAAATTGTTCGCCAAGCAGACGGTCAATTGCGGCTGCGGCTCTGTGTGTGTCAGCTAATGAGCGCAAGTACTGCGACTTGGCTTGGAAGAAAGTACGTTGAGCATCAAGGACCTCTAGGAAACTAAATTTACCTAGTTCAAAACCTTTGGTCGTTGCTTCATACGCGCGTTGCGCGGCAGGCACGACTTCCGACTTCAACATTTCTGCTTCAGTAATTGAAGTACTTAAACGTCCGTGCGTTTGCCCAAGTTCACGATTCAAACTCACTTCGGTGGTGGTCAAATCGTCACGTGCTTTGTCAGTCCTACGTAGGGCTTCGAGAATATTCCCTTGATTGCGATCGAATAGAGGCAACGGGATAGATAGACCAACTACTGCTGTATTACGCCCCACTTGCTCATCTCGCTTAGAACCTAGAGTGAGCGTGACATTAGGGATTCTGCGTGAGCGCTCTACCGCAGTCATAGCTTTTCTTCGCTCAACTTCTATCCTGGCACGTGCCAAAAGCGGAGATTGCTCGAGGCGCTGCATCAAAGCAGGCAGAGGAATAAGAGGAGGCAGATCTTCAGCAGGTTCTTGTACCTTGTCGAAGTCTGGAGTACGAGCTCCCCAGGTAGCGGCCAGCTCGCGTCGTGCTGTCCCCAAATCATTTAAGGCTTGGGCAAGTTCGATACGTACGCCGGCTTCGGCGACACGTGCTCTTGTTTCTTCAACGGGAGAAATCTTCCCTGCCAATACACGTTTCGAGGCAATGGTCGTTGCTCGCTGTGCTAGTTCAACTGTGCTTAAGGCCAGCCGATAACGCTCTTGACCGATAACTACGTCATAGAATGCAGCGACTACGAGCGCTCGTATGTCGGCTTGTTTGGCTGAAAGATCTGCTAACGCAAGATCTCGGGCACGTTCGGCGGCTGCGATACGTGCACTCCGTTTGCCCCCAAGTTCAATGGGCTGGCTGATCTGAACCGTCGTCGTACGCGTGTCACGTTTGAGGTCTTCTATCGTAGTAGAAAGCTCAGGATTAGGAATGATTCCAGCTTGTTGAATCATCCCTTCCGTAGCTTCTACTTCACGACGAGCAGCAGAAATTTCGGAGTTGGCACCATATGCCAGGTCTAGAGCGGCAGCAAGTGTGAGCAGCGAGATATTTGCTGCCTTCATCTGTCCACTCTGAGTGGTTTCGCCACCATATGACGATATTACCTGCGCGTAAGCAGGAATTTGTAATGTTAGAGATGCCGCAAATAGAAGCGGCAATAACGGCTTTTGCATCGAATTTCCTTAGTAATAGACAAAGGGAATCCAGCAGCCAACGCTATGAACTACATCAAGAACGAGGAAAAAATAGAACGAGCGGGTGCCGGATTAGGAAGCGGCGTAGACCCACTTTGGACGTTCTGGACGCGGAGGGAGAATTGAAGCAAGTATAGAAGTGTCAGGTATACGTGGTGTTACGCTGACGATGTCAGAAATCAGAATAGCTGCAGGAATTTCTGCAATAGCAATGCCACCAAGATGACAAAATGCGCAATCTATATCAGATGCCGAACTAGACTTCGGCACATCACTTTTTTGATCACTCAACGATGCAATATGCTTATGCTCATGGTGACCGAAATGCACGGTTACCGGGTTACTTTCATGCTGACAATAAACCGCTGCCGCTGCCCAGCTTATCTGGAGCGGAACGATCAAAAGCATAAGGATAACTAGTAAGCGTCGCATAATTGGGCTTATTTTATAGCAGTTTTAAAAAATTCTCGCAAAGTATTTAATTTTGAAATGGAAAACAGATGATTTCACCAATATGGTGAGATATTAAGACGCACTATGCAGTTGATTTGAACCGCCCCGGAAATTGTGGAGGCTTCTTTATCTGAGAGAATGGAGCCATGAA
>JAZJXV010000072.1:0-39196 GCA_040390795.1 Pseudomonadota bacterium
CCTTTAGTTACAGGTCGAATGCTACTCCTGTCTACTAAATCCTGGTAACTCCAGTATCCATGAGTACATTTCGTATCCTTAGGCGATTTGATGCAAGGAACTGCTCAACCTGCTGCTTTGATTCCCCCTGATTAATAAACACAAAATTAATACTAGGATTCTGTTGCTGTGCCTTCTCAAGAACTGGCATTTCTCTCTGACAAGGAGGACACCAGGTTGCCCAAAAATTGATGACCGTAGGCTTGCCCTTAAGCTTTACTAAATAGACCTCATCGCCATTCATTGAGTGGAGCTTCAAATCCGGCATAGGCCGTGCATCTTTTATCAGCATTGCCAAGGCGACAGTCCCAGCTATCCACACCAAACTGGAGCAGAACATCACGAGGAGTAGCGGCTTCCTTAAATAAGTTTTCCCCTTAATCAGTAGAAGCGCGTATGCCCATGCAGCTATAGCACCCGCCTGCGCATTCCACCCACCATCTCGTATATCAAGAATGTCCAATGGACTGGAGAAATAAGCTGCTCTGTACTGAATGACAAATGCAATACGAGCCGCTAATACCGCGACAATAAGAATCTTAAAAAAATGATTCTCGATCGTCTTTTCAGTACCCTTATCCACACGCTTTGCAATGACGTTGCCGAGCAAGACGGCAACTGCAATCAAAATAAGTGAGTATGGAATCGCAAGCGAACCGATTTGCAAAGATGAGCTCATTAATTTCCATCCTGTCTAATTAGCTGGGAAAATCGTTGTATCAAGTTGGAGGATAGGAAAACCTACACTGTGAACTCAACGGATGGCTGTAACACTCAATCTCGCTACTGAGTGATTATTGAGAGTGGGCCCAAGAGCGCAGTAACGAAGTGAAACCTTCAAAAACAAAAAGGCCAATCAGTTGATTGGCCTTTTTATTTTTGATTTTATTGGTCGGGACGGAGTGATTCGAACACTCGACCCCTTGCACCCCATGCAAGTACGCTACCAGGCTGCGCTACGCCCCGACAAGCGAAAAATTATACCAGAGCAGGAATGTATTTTCGTCATGCACCAGCGTGAAATTCTTGCGCTACACAGTACTTATTTCAGCAGTGCCAAAATCTCGATCAGTTCATTGCGGATGGCAGACAACTGACCGGAATCGACTGTTGCAGCAGGTGGAGCATCATCGTCCAAATGCGCATCCAGAATACGGCTATCCAACTTATTGCGTGCGCCACTGATGGTGAAACCTTGTTCGTACAGCAGTTCACGAATACGACGAATCAGCAGTACTTCATGATGCTGATAGTAGCGGCGGTTACCGCGACGCTTCACTGGTTTCAACTGCGTAAATTCCTGCTCCCAATAACGCAGGACGTGCGGCTTCACGCCACACAATTCGCTGACTTCACCGATGGTGAAATAACGTTTTGCAGGAATCGGTGGCAATGCAACCAATTCTGGTTTCTGGATCCGTTCGTTCATTTAATTCAGGCTGTATGCGCGAGCGGTTTTTGGCTGGAATCCTCTACCATGCCCTTAAGCTTTTGGCTCGCATGGAAGGTGACGACGCGACGCGCCGTGATTGGAATTTCTTCCCCGGTCTTTGGATTACGTCCCGGACGCTGCGGTTTGTCACGCAACTGAAAATTGCCGAAGCCGGACAATTTGACCGCTTCGCCACGTTCCAGTGCGTTACGAATTTCATCGAAAAACGTCTCGACCATATCTTTGGCTTCGCGCTTGTTCAAACCAACTTGCTCAAACAGCAACTCAGCCAACTCCGCCTTGGTCAAAGTTGGCAAGTCTTTTTCAGCTTGCGAACGCACCTGCGCCTCTAACATCGCACGGTTGAGATCGGCAGCTAATACTGATTGGAGTTCGGCTGAATTCACGTCGTTCATATTATTATTCCCTGCCTCTTTATGCACGCAATTTAGCCCCATGCTTTGTACTGGCGGCGGCAACAAATGCAGCCATTGCGGCATCGACCAAATCATCTTGCAGGGTTAATTGAGTATCTTGTAAGGTGAAGCGGAAAGCAAGGCTTTTTTCATCCAACTCCAATCCCTTTCCACGATATTCATCAAATAAAACAACCACTTGCAGAATATGACAAACTGGATTAGCTTGCTTTTCGGCAATAAAGCTGTCCATCAAATCCTGCATCGAGACTGTTTGTTTGACGACCAAAGCCAGATCCCGTGTTACTGCCGGGAACTTGGAAATCTCTTTGTAAGAAGGTACATCCACTTGCTGCAAGGCATCTGCATCAACCTCGAACAAAACAGGTGCAAGTGGCAGATCGTATTTTTGTTGCCAACGTGGATGCAATTCACCAATAAAGCCGACTACTTTACCTTCGAGCAAAACGTTGGCAGAGCGTCCTGGATGCAATGCTGGGTGCTCTACTTTGATAAAGGTCAGCTTTTTCGGTGCGAACAATGCTTCCAGATCAGCTTTGACATCGAAGTAATCGACATTGCGTGACGCTTGTCCCCATTGCTCTTCAGCAATCGAGCCGTAAGCCATCGCAGCAACACGCTTAGGTTGATCGTAACCAGCGACCGATAATGGCCCATCTTGTTTTTCATTGTTGCGCAGATACACAGCGCCAATTTCAAACAATCGAATACGGCTGACTTTACGATTCAGGTTGTAACGCACATTCGCGATCAAACTACCGATCATCGATGAACGCATGACGCTCATCTGGCTAGCGATTGGATTCAACAATTTGATCGGATTGGTATTGCCGGCAAAATCGGCTTCCCACGTTTGTTCGACAAAGCTGAAGTTAACCACTTCCTGATAATCCGCATCGGCCAACTGACGACGAACAGTAAACAAGGAACGTGTATTCTCTGGACGAATGCGCATTGCGCTAGCAGCGACTGGCGGCAAGGCTGGAATATTCTCAAAACCATAAACGCGTGCAATCTCTTCGATCAGATCTTCTTCAATCTCGATATCGAAGCGATACGATGGCGGCGTTACAGAGAACACGCCGTCTTTTTGCGTGAAACTCAAACCGAGTCGCGTAAAGATGTCCGCAATCAATTCATCCGTCAACGGCACACCAATGACTTTGACTGCGCGTGCCGTACGTACACTGACAGCTTCGCGCTTAGGCAAATTGACGATGTGATCGTCGATAGGGCCAACAGCGGTTTGATCTTTCTGGCCGCAAATTTCAACGATCAATGCCGTGATGCGTTCCATGTGCTCAACCGTCGTCGCGAAATCAACACCACGCTCGAAACGATGTGCTGCATCTGTAGAGAAGTTGAAACGACGTCCACGACCTTGAATCGCATTTGGATACCAGAATGCTGCTTCAAGGTAGATGTCTTGCGTATCCAGCGATACGGCACTTGCATCGCCGCCCATGATGCCGGCCAGCGATTCGATTTCTTTTTCGTCAGCGATCACGCCTATCCACTCATCGACAGCAACGGTATTGCCATTCAACAGTTTCAGCGATTCACCTGCCTTACCCCAACGAATATCCAAACCGCCGTGGATCTTGCTCAGATCGAACACATGCGTAGGACGACCGAGTTCCAACATCACGTAATTGGAAATATCAACCAGCGCCGAGATCGGACGTTGACCACTACGTTCCAGACGCTGCTTCATCCAGTCAGGTGTTTGTGCTTTAGCATTCAAGCCACGAATGATACGACCGGAGAAACGACCACATAAATCAGGTGCAGAAACCGTCACTGGCAATACATCAGTAATCGTTGCGGCAACTGTCTGATAGGTCGGCGCTTTCAATGGCGTACCGGTCAACGCAGATACTTCGCGCGCGACGCCCAATACCGACAGACAATCTGCCTTGTTCGGGGTCAGCTTGATCGTGAACTTCAGATCGTTCAATTGATAGTAATCACGGAAATTTTGACCGATCGGTGCGTCGGCTGGCAAATCCATCAAGCCGCCCTGCTCGTCCGACAGTTTCAATTCTTTTGCCGAACACAACATGCCTTGCGATTCCACGCCGCGCAATGCACCGACCTTGATTTCGAATGGCTTGCCGTCTTCACCTGGCGGCAAGATTGCACCTGCCATTGCACAGACAACCTTCATGCCGACGCGCACATTCGGCGCACCGCAGACAATGTTGAGCATGGTGCCGGTACCAGCATTGACTTGACACACATTCAAACGATCAGCGTTTGGATGCTTGGCGACTTCCAGTATTTCTGCCACCACCACATTCGAGAATGGTGGCGCGACCGGTTCAACCTCTTCGACCTCGAGGCCAGACATCGTCAACAAGTGTGCCAATTCGTCCGAAGTCATATTCGGATCGACCATCGTACGGAGCCAGCTTTCGGAAAATTGCATGATTAAAACCTTTTGCCACAGACGTCACAAAAATACAGAAAGAATCAGAGCAGGCGCTCTATGAACGCGCTCCGGCTTGTCACTGCTTTTAGTTGAATTGTTTGAGAAACCGCAAATCGCCTTCGTAGAACAGGCGCAGATCGTTGATGCCGTAACGCAGCATCGTCAAGCGTTCCAGACCGGAGCCAAACGCGAAACCAATGTATTGCTCGGGATCGATACCCATATTGCGCAGCACGGTCGGATGCACTTGACCAGCGCCTGAGACTTCCAGCCAGCGACCTTTCAATGGGCCACTACCGAAAGCGATATCGATCTCGGCCGACGGTTCTGTGAACGGGAAATACGATGGACGGAAACGCACTTGCAAATCGTCGGTTTCAAAGAAGGCTTTGACGAAATTAAGGTAGACACCTTTCAGATCAGCGAAGCTGATGTTTTCATCGATCCACAAACCTTCAACCTGATGGAACATCGGTGAGTGCGTTGCATCGCTATCGACGCGATAAGTACGGCCCGGCGCAATCACGCGGATCGGTGGTTTGTTCATTCGTGCATAACGCACTTGCATCGGACTGGTGTGCGTACGCAACAGCAATGGCTTGCCTTGCGTATCGTTGCCGTCGATGTAGAAAGTGTCTTGCATCGAACGCGCTGGATGATTCTCCGGGCTGTTCAATGCTGTGAAATTGGTCCAGTCGTTTTCAATTTCCGGGCCGTCGGCAACATCGAAGCCTATCGAACCGAAAATTTCTTCGACGCGCTGCCATGTGCGCATCACTGGATGTATGCCACCGGTACCACGACCGCGACCTGGCAGAGTAATGTCGATCGCTTCTGCGTTCAGACGCGTTTCCATCTGTGCATTCGATAATGCATCACGACGTGCGGTCAGCGCAGCTTCGATTTTTTCTTTGGCGGAATTAATGACAGCGCCCTGTGCTTTGCGCTCATCCGGCGCAAGCTTGCCGAGGCTCTTCATTTGTTCGGTGATCTGTCCCGTTTTACCGAGGTACTTCGCTTTCGCGTTTTCCAGCGCGGCGGCATCATCTGCGGCGGCGAAATCGGTCTGGGCTTGAATAACAAGTTGTTCTAGGGGATTCATGCGGTATGTTTTCGTCCTTAACAAGGAAGCCGAAAAAGAAGCCCAAAAGGCTCTGCAAAAATAAAAACGGGACATAGGTATAAACCCTGCCCCGCTCTCGGATATTGCTGCACTGTCCGAAGACAGTGCATACGATCACAACTTAAGCAGCGATGGTAGTTTTCACCTGATTCACGATTGCCGCGAATGCTGGCTTGTCCATCACAGCCATATCGGCCAGGACTTTACGGTCCAGTTCGATGGATGCGCGTTTCAGACCATTCATGAACACGCTGTATGTCAGACCATGTTCACGCGATGCTGCATTGATACGGGTGATCCACAGTGCGCGGAAAACACGTTTCTTGTTACGACGATCGCGGTATGCATATTGACCAGCGCGCATAACTGCTTGCTTGGCAATACGGTAAACTTTGCTGCGACGACCACGATAGCCTTTAGCTTGATCGAGGACTTTTTTATGACGGGCCCGTGCTGTGACCCCACGTTTTACTCTAGGCATGATTGCTCCTGATTAATTGAGTGAGGTTAAGCGTTCGGCATCATTGCACGAACGGAATTCATGTTGGTGTCATGAACACCTACAGAGCCGCGCAATTGACGTTTGTTTTTGGTAGTTTTCTTGGTCAGAATGTGACGTTTGAAAGCTTGACCGCGTTTAACGGTTCCACCTGGACGTACACGAAAGCGCTTTTTGGCGCTGCTTTTCGTTTTCATTTTAGGCATGACACTATCTGTCCTTTGGGGACAGCTCCATTTTTAACATGATTGCAGGTGGCAGCAATTTCGCTACACTTGGATGCCTACTCTCACTTGTTATGCAGCGGAATCAAGTCCACTGCTATTTTGTGTAAATCGTCCGTTACCGGACGATCCGCACGAAATTCTTACTTCTTCTTCTTAGGCGACAGAACCATAATCATCTGACGGCCTTCCATCTTAGGAAACTGCTCAACTTGGCCGTATGGCTCCAAGTCTGCCTTCAAGCGTTCCAACATGCGGAAGCCGATATCCTGATGGGCCATCTCACGACCGCGGAAACGCAGTGTGATCTTGGTTTTATCGCCATCATCCAGAAATTTGATCAGATTGCGCAGCTTGATGTTGTAATCACCATCATCGGTACCAGGCCGGAATTTAACTTCCTTAACCAGAATGATCTTCTGTTTCAGCTTGGCTTCGTGCGCCTTCTTTTGTTCCTGGTATTTGAACTTGCCGTAATCCATCAGGCGTGCGACCGGTGGTTGCGCAGTTGGCGCAATCTCTACCAGATCGACGTTAGCCTCTTCCGCCAAGCGGAAGGCTTCTGCCAGAGTAACGATACCGAGTGCCTCGTTTTCGACACCACTCAAACGCAATTCAGGCGCTGTAATTTCACCGTTGATCCGATGCGACTTGTCAGTAGCTATTGCAATTTCCTTTTAAAATCAAATAATTAAGCCGTGCTCTTGCGCTATGGGTTGCCCCGTTAGGCTTTGGTTTCAGTCTCGTTATTGAGACGTTCCACCAACAAATCGACAGGCATTACACCCAGATCGACATTACCTCGCGCTCGCACGGCCACTGTACCTGCGTCCCGTTCCTTATCGCCAATAACAATGATGTACGGCAGCTTCTGAACGGAATGCTCGCGTATTTTATAGGTTATTTTCTCATTACGCAAATCAAGGTGAACCCTAAACCCTTGTTTTTTCAGGTTTTGTGCAACAGCCTGCGCATATTCAGCCTGTGCATCCGAAATGTTCAGTACGGCGATTTGCACTGGGGCTAGCCATAATGGCAACGCACCAGCGTAGTGCTCGATCAAAATACCGATGAAACGCTCAAGCGAACCGACGATAGCCCGGTGCAACATGATCGGTGTTTTACGGGTGTTATCAACCGCAACATATTCTGCACCCAGACGACCTGGCATCGACGGATCAATCTGCACGGTACCAACTTGCCATGCACGTCCAAGGCTGTCTTTCAGGTGATATTCGATTTTAGGACCGTAAAACGCGCCCTCGCCTGGCAATTCAGTCCAGCTGACACCGCAGGCACGCAGTGCGGAACGCAGCGATTCCTCAGCGATATCCCAGCTCTCCTCGGTACCGATGCGACTTTCCGGACGCAAAGCCAGCTTGACGTCGATGTTTTCAAAGCCAAATGCAGCGTACACAGCCATCGCCTGCGCATGGAAAGCCGTTACTTCTTCGGCAATTTGTTCCTCTGTACAGAAAATATGGCCGTCATCTTGCGTAAAGCCACGCACGCGCATCATGCCGTGCAAGGCGCCGGACGGCTCATTACGATGACACTGGCCGAATTCACCGTAGCGCAAAGGCAGATCGCGATAACTACGCATATCGCTATTGTAAATTTGCACATGCCCTGGGCAGTTCATAGGCTTGAGCGCGTATGAACGGTTTTCCGACTCGGTCACGAACATGTTTTCGCGATAATTATCCCAGTGGCCGGTTTTTTCCCACAGGCCACGATCCAGGATTTGCGGTGCTTTGACTTCCTGATAATCGTTGTCCTGGTAGACCTTGCGCATGTATTGCTCGACTTGTTGCCAGATCGACCAGCCTTTTGGATGCCAAAAGATCAAGCCTGGCGCTTCTTCTTGAAAGTGGAAGAAATCCAGTTGCTTGCCCAGTTTGCGGTGATCGCGTTTCTCGGCTTCTTCCAGCATGTGCAGATAAGCTTCCTGCTCTTCTTTCTTCGCCCATGCAGTGCCGTAGATACGCTGCAGCATTTCATTTTTGGAATCACCACGCCAGTAGGCACCGGCCAGCTTCATCAGCTTGAATACTTTCAGCTTGCCGGTCGACGGCACGTGTGGTCCGCGGCACAAGTCAATGAACTTGCCTTCGGTATACAGGGAGACTTCCTGGTCAGCAGGAATCGATTCGATAATTTCAGCTTTGTACGCCTCACCTATCGATTTGAAATAGGCAACGGCTTCGTCGCGCGGCATGACTTTACGGGTAACTGGCTCGTCTTTTTTCGCCAGTTCGGTCATTTTCTTTTCGATCGCGACCAGATCGTCCGGTGTGAACGGACGCTTGTACGAAAAATCGTAATAAAAGCCGTTGTCGATCACCGGACCGATGGTGACTTGCGCGTCAGGAAACAATTCTTTCACTGCATACGCCAGCAAGTGAGCCGTCGAATGGCGAATTACATCGAGGCCATCAGCATCTTTATCGGTAATGATAGCCAGATCACTATCCTGCTCGATCAGATACGAGGTATCCACGACATTGCCATTGACCTTGCCGGCAAGCGCAGCTTTGGCAAGACCAGTACCGATATTGGCAGCAACTTGTGCCACGGTGACAGGCGTATCGAATTCGCGTTGCGAACCATCGGGAAGGCGGACTGTAATCATTTTGCGCTCCGTTTCAGCGGGGACCTGCATGCTGACGCTAGATTAAAATTGAACAACAAAAAATGCGGACGAAAAAAAACGCGGGCTAGCCGCGCTTTTTCAAATAGTAATGACGAAAAAGAACCCGACTTAGCGTCGCTCAGAAACCAATGTGGTTGTCGTTCGCGGTGTCATAACCGGGTTTGCCTTTCTCGCTCTTACAGGTTTTACCAATTTTTCGTTGGTAGGCACGATTGGACTCGAACCAACGACCCCTACCATGTCAAGGTAGTGCTCTAACCAGCTGAGCTACGCGCCTAAAGAAGCGAAATTATAGCGACAAATTATCTACTTAGCTAGTGCTTGTGTGAACTAACTGCAAAAAAATCAAAGCGCGACAATTCTTCGCATTGAAATTCATGCAAATCAATGCCGCTTCGCTTCCAATACTCCATTGACTTCGCGGATGACAGCCAGTGCTTTCAGCAATTGTGCAGTCGAACCGATTTCTGCAGTAAAGGCCATACGCGCCTGCCCTTTGACGCTTTGCGTGCTAACGCCAATGACATTGATTTTCTCGCGCAAGAAAATATCCGAGATATCGCGCAACAATCCCTGGCGATCCCCAGCCAATACAAAAATATCTACCGGATAAACCGTCGACGATTGCGGGCCGCCCCATGCCGTTTGAATCACACGCTCTGGCGCCTTGTGCCGCATTTCGACAAAATTCTTGCAGTTGGCGCGATGTATCGACACACCTTTGCCGCGCGTTATAAAACCAACAATGTCATCCGGCGGTGCCGGTTTGCAGCATTTCGCCAGCTGCGTCATCAAGCCATCGGTACCGACTACCAGCACACCTGATTTAGCACCATGAACAACACTGGATGCACGACTCTTGCGTGGAATGACGGTATCTTCTAGCTCAGCCAGTTTGGCAGCGCTGGCGCTATCACCATGCAATGCCTGTTCAACTGTACGCAGACTGAATTCGTCTTTGCCAACGGCGAGGAATAAATCGTCGAGCTTGGAAAAACCCAGCTTATGCGCAAGTTCTTCCAGATTAACGGCTGTCTTGCCCTCACGTTGCAAGGTTTTTTCAATCAAGGCACGACCGCTAGAAAGCGTCTCTTGCTGATCAATCGCATTGAACCATGCACGCACCTTGGCGCGTGTACGCGCACTGGCTGCATAACCCGGCGCCAACCAATCGCGCGAAGGACCAACTGTGCCTGTGACAGTGCTGACACCTTTGGCCGTGATGATATCTACCGTTTGACCATTCTTTAAAACCGTATTGAGCGGCACCAAGGCACCATCGACACGCGCACCACGGCAACGATGACCAACATCGCTGTGCAAGTGATATGCAAAATCAATCGGCGTTGCACCGTTCGGCAACTCGATCACACGCGCCTGCGGCGTCAACACATAGATACGATCATCCAGCGTCGCTGATTTGAGCTTCTCTACCCAATCGCGATGCACATCTTCTTGTCCGACTACGGTATCGACGACCTCGCTTTTCCACGCCAGCAGTTGGCGCAGCCAGGCAATTTTCTCGTCATATTTTTGTCCAGAGAAATTCGAGCTGCCTGCTTCTTTGTAACGCCAATGCGCAGCGACGCCGTATTCAGCGAAGTCATGCATATCGTTGGTACGCACCTGCACTTCCAGCGGACGACCATCTTCCGCGATGACAATGGTGTGCAGCGATTGGTAGCCGTTAGCTTTGGGGCGTGAGATGTAATCGTCAAACTCTTCCGGAATCGGTGCCCAGATGTTGTGAATAATCCCAAGTACTGTGTAGCAGGTTTTCACATCTTCAACGATCACACGGAATGCGCGCACATCATAAAGATCTGAGAACTCAATGTCCTTGCCGCGCAACTTGCTCCAGATACTGAAGATATGTTTAGGGCGACCAAAGACTTCTGCCTTGATCCCTGCTGCGGCCATTTCTGCTTTTAAGCGCTTGATCGCGTTCTCGACGAAGGCCTCACGTTCAACACGCTTTTCTTCTAACTGCGAGGCAATGCGTTTGTAAGCTTCCGGCTGCAGGAAGCGGAAAGATAAATCTTCCAGCTCCCACTTCAGTTGCCAGACACCGAGCCGATTCGCCAATGGCGCATAGAGATCAAAAGTCTCACGTGCGTATTGCTGCGAGCGTTCATTCTGTAATTTGTTATCGGCAAAATAGCGCAAGGTCGTCACGCGCGTACCAAGGCGTACTAGCACGACACGCATATCGGAGGCCATCGCCAGCAACATCTTGCGCACTACTTCCAATTGGGCTGCGGCCTCTTGTGCGGCATTCTTGCCGCGCGCAGCCTCATGTTGCACAAAAGTAGTCTCGTGCAAGCGCATCAACTGACGCACACCAGCGACCAAATCGCACACGTCCTTGCCGAATCGTTCTTCTATTTTTTCAGCGGCAACCGGATCTATCGTCGCCAACTCGAACAATAAGGCAGCGATACGCGTATCGGCATCTGTTTCCAGTTGGGAAAGAACGGTGGCAACGCCTTGTGCGAATTCAAATGCATCTTGCCCGCTTTCAAAGGCATCCTGTCCGGCAGACACTTTCTTGCCGGTATAAAGCGGTTTCACGAAAGCGAGCGCATCCATCACGCGGGTACTATCGTGTTCTGTTAAACCAGAGCGGAGTAGTTCATGCACATCGCTCTGTGCTGATGCTATGGAAACCATGTAGAACCTAGGAAGTTGCTGCAACCACTATTATTTCAACCAAACGTTTCGGATCAGGGAACCGCGCTGCCACTGTTGCGCGCGGCGGCGTATGGCCTTCAGGCACCCATTCATTCCACGCATCATTCATGCCATCGAAATCTTTAACGTCAGCAATATATATCTGACAGGACAAAATACGTGTTTTATCGCTATCCGATTCTGCCAACAAACGATCGATATGACCCAGCACTTCGCGCGTTTGACCTTGAATATTCTGGGCCGTGTCTTCTGCTATCTGTCCCGCCAAGTATACAGTGCCATTGTGAATAGCCACTTCAGACAAGGTGTCGCCGATATGCAAGCGTGTAATGTTCATCATGTATCCAATATAAAAACCAAGTTGAAAATATCAACCCAGAAAAAATTTCTTTGCGAGCGCAATTTGCTCTGCATGTAAAAAAGTCGGCGCATGACCGACCCCAACCAACTCAATAGAACTCGCTTTCGGCCCGCGTTGTGACATCGCTTGCACTGTCTGATTCGACAGCAAATCTGACTCTACGCCATGCACAACCAAGGTTGGACAGGTAATCGCGTCATAGGCCGCCCACAGACGCTGTTCATCTGATTGCACACTTTGCGGCGTTGCCGCCTTGAATGGCACAGCAATACCCGGATCGTAGCCAAACACCCATTGCCCCTCGGTATTTTGATGCATGACATCTGCTGCCAGCTTGCGCCATTGATCATCGCTATGCGGACCGAATGAGAGCGAGATTGCACGCACGTAATTCCATGCTTCATCGAAAGTTGCGAAACGCACATCCTGACCGACATATTCTGCGATACGCGTCAAGGCTTCTGCATTCATCGAAGGACCGATGTCGTTAAGTATCAATTTGCGTATTGGATTGCCCGGTAGCGACGCAAGTCCCATACCAATGATGCCGCCCAAAGACGTACCAAACCAGTGCACGGATTCCACATTCAAACGCGCAATCAAGGTCACCATATCGCTCACATACTGCGGCACTTGGTAATACATCGGATCGCGCAAGCGCCCTGAGCGTCCGCGTCCCACCACGTCCGGACAAATCACGCGATAGTCGTTCGCAAATTCCTTGGCCAGTACATCAAAATCATCCGATACGCGTGTCAGTCCATGCACACAAATCAATGTATTCGGATTGCGACTATCGCCCCACTCCTTGTACGCCATCTGATGCAGACCTGAAGGAGAAAGACATTGCACTTCTTTGATTTGAACTTGGGTCATGAAGGTCGCCAGTAGATGATGACCACATTTTTCGTGGTCTTACGCGTAGAATCTTACCAAAGATCGCATCATCGAAACTTTCAGACTGAAAGGCATGTCATGCAGAACACTACTCTTCACGGTAAAACGGCGCTGGTAACCGGCTCAACTTCCGGCATAGGTTTAGGAATTGCACGTGCGCTGGCGCAGCAAGGCGCGCAGATTGTGTTGAATGGTTTCGGCGATGCAAATGAGATCAAGGCACTGCAAGCTGCGCTGACAAAAGAATACGGCGTCAAATCTACACATCATCCCGCCGACATGTCGAAACCGGCAGAGATCGCAGCGATGATGGCGTTTGCCGCAGAACAATTCGGCAGCGTCGACATTCTGGTCAATAACGCAGGCATACAACACACAGAGACGATAGAAGATTTTCCCATAGAAAAATGGGATGCCATCATCGCAATCAATCTCTCCTCTACCTTCCACACCACTCGTCTCGCGCTACCAGCAATGAAGGCCAAGAATTGGGGCCGCATCATCAATATTGCATCGGTGCATGGCTTGGTTGGATCCGTACAAAAATCCGCCTACGTTGCGGCAAAACACGGCGTCGTCGGTTTGACCAAAGTGACAGCATTGGAAATGGCGCATACAGGCGTGACCTGCAATGCCATTTGTCCGGGTTGGGTATTGACACCGCTGGTGCAAAAACAAGTCGATGCACGCGCAGCAAGAGATGGCTTGTCGAATGAGGATGCGAAAAAAAACTTGGTCTCCGAGAAGCAGCCATCTGGAGAATTTGTCACCCCGGAACAACTAGGAGCATTAGCCGTTTTTCTCTGCAGCGATGCCGCTAATCAGGTACGTGGTGCGGCATGGAATATGGATGGCGGGTGGACAGCACAATAATGTAATTAATCAGTGCGTCCACCCCTGTCTTGTATTAATCCGATTAATGCAAGGCACTGATATCCAAAGGCACGCCGGTGCCAGCGCGGATTTCATCGACGGTGACACCAGCCGCCAACTCAACCAGTTTCAATCCATTCGGGGTGATATCCATCACGCCTAGATCGGTAATGATGCGATCAACCACAGCAACACCGGTCAATGGCAAAGTACATTGCGGCAGTATCTTGTGTGACACGGAACCATCCTTGGCCCGCGCCACATGCTCCATCAAGACCACGATACGCTTGACGCCGGCAACCAGATCCATCGCACCACCCATGCCTTTGACCATCTTGCCCGGGATCATCCAATTCGCAAGATCGCCTTGCGCCGATACTTGCATCGCTCCCAGCAATGCAATATCGATCTTACCGCCGCGTATCATGCCGAAAGAATCTGCCGAGCTGAAGTAGGATGAACCTGGCAACGAGGTCACTGTTTGCTTGCCAGCATTAATCAGGTCTGGATCGATTTCATCTTCAGTCGGAAACGGACCTATGCCGAGTAAGCCGTTCTCCGATTGCAGCCAAACGTGAATATCATCCGGCACATAGTTGGCAACCAACGTCGGCAAGCCGATACCAAGATTAACGTAAGCACCATCCTCTAATTCCTGCGCTGCACGCGCAGCCATTTCTTCTCGTGTCCAAGCCATTTTATTCTCCGCGTAGTTTCGACTAGCTTGCCCGTATCGTGCGTTGCTCTATCCGTTTTTGCGGATGCGCATTGAGCACGATGCGGTGGATAAAAATACCTGGCGTATGCACCTGGTCCGGATCAATCTCGCCGATTTCAACCAGCCTCTCTACTTCGACTACGGTAATTTTTCCAGCCATTGCCACATTCGGATTGAAGTTGCGCGCCGTATGGCGGTACACCAGGTTGCCAGCCTTATCTGCCATATACGCTTTGACTATCGAGATATCGGCAACCAAGGCGCGCTCCATCACATATTGTTCGCCATCGAACTCGCGCACTTCTTTGCCTTCTGCGACGATAGTACCCACACCGGTTTTAGTGAAAAATGCAGGGATGCCAGAACCGCCGGCACGTAACTTCTCAGCCAGCGTACCTTGCGGGGTAAATTCAAGTTCCAGTTCACCAGCCAGATATTGCCGCTCGAACTCCTTGTTTTCACCTACATAGGAGGCAATCATTTTCTTGATCTGGCGCGTTACCAACAATTGCCCCAAGCCCGCATCGTCGACGCCTGCATTATTGGAAATAGCCGTTAAATTCTGTACGCCAGAATCGCGCAAGGCGGCAATCAATGCCTCTGGGATACCGCACAGGCCGAAGCCACCTACCGCGATGGTTTGCCCATCTTTGACAATATCCGCCAGCGCAGTCGCTGCATCGGGATAAACTTTGTTCATAGCCACCCTTCTTTGTGTAGAGTAAACCGAGTCAAGATCGCAAAAAGTGCATCTGCCAGCATACGGCGTTGCAGCAATAGTCACAATACCGTAGAACTACGAGGACTGAAGACGAGACTAGGCATGAGCGAACCAGTACAAATCGACTACGAAACCATCTTTCGACATGCTCCTATAGGCATGTGCATCTCACAGCATCGCGTGATGCATGACTGCAATCATGCCTTAACTACGATGTTTGGGTATAGCAAGGACGCACTAGCAGGCTTGTCGTTTGCGATGCTGTATCCGACGTATGCAGAATTCGAACGCACCGGTGCACGCATCGTCCCCATCATGAATACCAAAGGTTGCTATTCGGACGAGCGCATCATGAAGCGCGCCGATGGGCAACTATTCTGGTGTCACGTCAGCGGACGCGCATTGATTGCCAACGATCCACATGCGGCGGGAATTTGGACCTTTGAGGATTTAAGTGAGAAACGTCCGGTCACAGCCGAATTGACGCCGAGGGAACGAGAAATTGCCGCCATGCTAGTCGATGGAAAAACCAGCAAGTTAATCGCCAAGCAAATCGGCTTGAGTCCACGCACAGTAGAAATGCATAGAGCAAAGTTGATGCGGAAATTTACCGCAACTACATCGAGCGAATTGGTAAATCGCTTGCTCGGTGTAGCGCGGCAAATCTGAAAACGATTTAATTACTGCGCACTGTAGCCATCATCAGCGGTCATAATGGCGCCATTAATAAAGTGCGATTCTTCAGCTGCCAATAACAGCAGCAAGCCATCCAGATCTTCTGGCTTACCTATACGTTTGCGCGGCAGCATGTTCATCACTTGCTGACCTTGTTCACTTTTGAAATATTCCAGATTCATTTCGGTGCCGATATAGCCGGGGCAGATGGCATTGACGTTGATGCCGAACTTACCCCACTCCACCGCCATCGCCTTGGTCATGTGCACCACAGCAGCCTTGCTCATGCAGTACAGGCCCAGCTCAGGCACAACACGTAAACCAGCGACTGATCCAATGTTGATGATGCGATGCTGTTTTTTCGCATCGCCCTTGTAACGCGTGATCATGCGTTTAGCGACTTCTTGCGCCACGAAAAATGCACCACGTTGATTGGTATCCATCATGTACGCATAATCTTCCGGCGTCACATCCACTAAGCGTTGACTGCTCGAAACACCTGAATTATTGACCAGAATATCGATCGCACCGGCCTCGGTTTCAGCATGTGCAATGGCGGATTTGATACTGGCGTAATCGGTCACATCCAAGCTAATGACATGTGCGGCGCCACCCTCGGCCTCAATCTCGGCACGCAGCTCCTTGAGTCTATCTACCCGACGTGCCGCCAAAATGACTTGTGCACCCGCCATAGCGAGCACTTTCGCAAACCGCGCGCCCAAGCCGCTGGAAGCACCTGTGACGAGAGCCACTTTGCCCTCAAAATTGACTTCTATACCCACAGAATTCTCCCGTTTATTAACGCACTGCAAATAAAAAGCATGGCTTAAGCGTTATGATTACACGAAAGCGCAGGAATGCGCGTTTTACGCTTCGTATTGCCGCTAAAACAAGGGACAATATCGAATCTTGCGTGAAGATCATTTTGACTGCTTTAAAACAATGACAAATACTCCTACCTCCAATTCCAGCCTGCTTGAACAATACGGCCCACGCGAAGCGATGGAATACGACGTCGTGATCGTCGGCGGCGGCCCTGCTGGCCTGTCCGCAGCGATCCGTCTCAAGCAACTCGCTGCAGAAAAGAACCAGGAAGTCTCTGTCTGTATCCTGGAAAAAGGCGGCGAACTAGGTGCGCACATCCTGTCCGGCGCGGTCATGGACCCGCAAGCCATCACTGAACTATTCCCGAACTGGAAAGAACTAGGCGCACCGTTAAACACGGCTGTCAGCGAAGACCGCTTCCTGTTCCTGACCGAGAAAAAAGCTTACAAGACACCTAATTTCCTGTTGCCTGACTGCTTCCAGAATCACGGCAACTATGTCGTCTCACTGGCCAATGTCGTGCGCTGGCTGGGTCAGCAAGCCGAAGCCTTAGGTGTAGAAATATTCCCAGGTTTCCCTGCGGCTGAAATCCTGTACAACGATGACGGCTCCGTCAAAGGTGTCGCAACCGGCAATATGGGCGTCGATAGAGCCGGCCAGCCGACTGCAGCATTCCAGCTAGGCATGGAGTTGCATGCCAAATACACGTTGTTCGCCGAAGGTTCACGCGGCAACCTTGGTAAGCAGTTGTTAGAGAAATTCAATCTTAATGAAGGCAAGGCGCCACAAACCTATGCCATTGGCATCAAGGAACTGTGGGAAATCGATCCTGCCTTGCATCAGCCCGGTCTGGTTATCCATACCGCCGGTTGGCCATTGGCTAGTGATACCTATGGCGGCTCCTTCCTGTATCACCTGGAAAACAATCAGGTTGCAGTTGGTTATGTCGTCGGTCTGGCGTATGGCAATCCTTACCTGTCGCCATTTGAAGAGTTCCAGCGTTACAAGACACATCCTGAGATCAGCCGCTTCTTTGTCGGCGGCAAGCGTATCTCCTACGGCGCGCGCGCCATTACAGCAGGCGGCTTGCAAGCCTTGCCTAAACTGGTGTTTGCCGGTGGTGCACTGATAGGCTGCGATGCTGGCTTCCTGAACGCTAGCCGCATCAAAGGTAGCCATGCGGCCATGAAGAGCGGCATGATGGCCGCTGATGCCGCTTTCACTGCGCTGAACGAAGGTCGTCAGGCAGATGAATTGAGCGACTATCCGATTGCCTTCAAACAATCGTGGTTGCATGAAGAATTGCATGTCGCCCGCAACTTCAAACCATGGATGAGCAAAGGTCTGTATACCGGCTCACTGATGGTTGGCATTGATCAAATCCTCTTCCGCGGCAAAGCACCATGGACCTTGCGCACTACGCATGCTGATCATACGTATCTGCGACCAGCTTCCGAGTTCCAGCCTATCGTGTATCCGAAGCCTGATAACAAGCTGACATTTGATCGCTTGTCATCGGTGTTTATCTCGAATACCAATCATAGCGAAGACCAGCCTATCCATTTGACGTTGAAAGATCCCAACGTACCGGTGCAAATCAATCTGGCCGAGTATGCGGGTCCGGAAGCACGCTATTGCCCGGCTGGTGTCTACGAATTCGTCAAGGGCGATGCGGGTGAAGATAAGTTGCAGATCAATGCGCAGAACTGCGTGCATTGCAAAACCTGCGACATCAAAGACCCTACACAGAATATTGTGTGGGTTACGCCTGAAGGTGGCGGTGGACCGAATTATCCAAATATGTAGAAAACAAAAAAGCCGCTATGCGGCTTTTTTTATAATCAATTGCTTGAGCAGAGGATTAAAGCTTTCGTTCAAAGTTTCCATTCCCCGCTGATTATTTTCTCCAGCCAGAATGCACCGATTACCGTTTTCACGTCAGTGATCTTGCCTTCCCTGATCCAGCTCGGCAATTCGCTGGCAGCTACTTTAAAAGTGTCCAAGAATTCTTCATCATCCAGCTTGCGCTCACCTGCAGTCAGGCCGCGTGCAAGATAAAGATCCAGATGTTCATCTGCATAGGCAATTGCATTGTGTATGGTGCAAACGAATTGCCAGTCTGTTGCGGTATAACCGGTTTCTTCCAGCAGTTCACGCTTGGCGCAAGCCAGCGGCTCTTCGCCTGCATCGATTTTACCTGCTGGGAATTCTATGAATACGCGATCAATCGGGTAACGAAACTGACGCTCCATCAGCACGGATCCATCTTCGAACAAAGGCAGGATCACTACTGCGCCTGGATGTTTGATGTATTCGCGTGTCGTTGGCTGACCATTCGGCAAACGCACCGTATCGCGTTGAACTTTCAAGAAATGCCCATCGTACGCCAGCGTACTGTCGATACGAATTTCTTTGAGGTGATTATCCATATTCCAGCTCCGATGACGTACTTGGCAGAAATGGTGAGGCGGAAGAGACTAAGCCTTGCTCAGTGATGGCGCTTGCGCATATAGCGCATGACAAAGCCTGGATAGGCCAGCACGATAAACAGACAGCCGGTTACGGCGAAAAATTCCCAACCTTGTGGAAAAACACTACCGATACGCGATTCCAACGCGCGCGCGATGAGCCCAACTGCAAAATACAAAAGGAATAATTCGATCAAGCGCAGCCACACCGGCTTGATCTTCAGGGACAAGGGAATAACGGCGAATAAGCGTTCATTGAAGAATGGAAGGTTGGCGCTGAACAGCGCCAACAGAATCACAAACCAACTTACCAGAGAGACATCCACTCGTTAGTAACTAATCATCGATCAAGACGCAAGCGTCTTGACGATTGCTGCAGCACATGCGGTCATCAATGGACCTGGTACCAGACCCAACGCCAACAATGCACCACCGTTGATACTCAAGGCCACACTCATGTCCTTGCTCACAACGATCTTTGAATTATCCAGCGGCTCATCAAAGTACATGACTTTAACAACGCGCAGATAGTAGTAAGCACCGATCAGCGAGAACAATACGGCTACGATAGCCAGCCAGATTTGACCTGTGCTCAATACCGCTTGCAACACGGACAGTTTTGCGTAGAAGCCGACAACTGGTGGTACACCCGCCAGCGAGAACATCAACATCAAGGTAACCAGTGCAAACCATGGGCTGCGTTGGTTCAGGCCTTTGAAATCGTCGATGTTTTCAGCTTCGAAACCAGCACGCGACAACAACATGATGACGCCGAAGATACCGAGGGTCGTCAGCACATAAGTAATCGAGTAGAACATCGCTGCGCTGTAGCCATTGGTGGTCGAGCCATCGGCACCGACAACCACACCGGACAACAGACCGAGCAGGATGAAGCCCATTTGCGAAATCGTCGAATACGCCAGCATGCGCTTGATATTCGTCTGCACGATCGCAGTAATGTTACCGATAGCCATGGACAGCACAGCCAAAATAGTCAGCATTTGCTGCCAATCAACTGCCAGTGCCGGCAAGCCTTCGACCAGCAAACGGATCGTAATTGCAAACGCAGCCAGTTTAGGTGCACCACCCAACAACAGAGTGACGGATGTTGGCGCGCCTTGATAAACGTCAGGCACCCACATGTGGAACGGTACTACACCCAATTTGAACGCCAGGCCGGAAACCAGGAATACCAGACCGAAAATCAGGATCGGTTTATTGACCGTACCTGCAGCAGTTGCTTTGGCAACTTCTGTCAGATCGAGCGAACCGGTTGCACCGTACAACATCGAAATACCGTACAACAGGAAACCGGAAGCCAATGCGCCCAGGATGAAGTATTTCATCGCGGCTTCAGTCGATACTGCGTGATCACGACGCATCGCAACCAGTGCATACAGCGACAAGGACATCAATTCCAGACCAAGATAGATGATCAGGAAGTTGTTGGCCGAAATCATGACCATCTGACCCAACAGCGAGAACAGCGCGAGGATGTAGAACTCACCACCCAGACGACCATTGACCATGTCACGATCCAGGCCATATTGACGCGAGTAAACCAGTGTCAAGCCAACTGCCACGTAGGAACAGATTTTCAACAGGTTCGACATCGGATCCGAGACGAACATATTGTTGAAGGTATAGACCGTCGCACCTGTGCTGAAGTCACACCAGCTCAGTACACCGCACACCAGCAATGCAATAATCGACAGCACATAAGTGATGTGGCGTTTCGCGTCCGACAGAAACAGATCAATCAGCAGAATTGCGACGATCGCAATTGCCAGGAATATTTCAGGAAGGACGGGTATTAGATTCAAATTATTCATTTTGTCGCAGTTAGTGTGCGTTCAGTTGCGCGGTCGCGGCGTTCATTAATTCAATTTCGAAATCGAAACATGCTTAAGCAAGTCGGTAACGGAAGTTTGCATCGCATCAGTGAATGGTGCTGGATACAAGCCCATCGCGAGAACAGCGATAGCAAGCAAACCAAGCATCAGAAATTCACGCTTGTTGATGTCTTTGAGTTCAGCTACATGATGGTTGGCGACAGCACCAAAAATCACGCGCTTGGCCAGCCACAGCGAATAAGCTGCGCCCAGAATCAAAGCCGTTGCTGCCAGCAAGCCTATCCAGAAATTGAATTTGACTGCGCCCAAAATCACCATGAACTCACCGACGAAACCAGAGGTTGCCGGCAAGCCTGCATTACCCATGGAGAACAATACGAAGAATGCAGCGAACTTAGGCATGGTGTTCACAACTCCGCCGTAGTCAGCGATGTTACGAGTATGCATACGGTCGTACAACACACCGATACACAAGAACATTGCGCCGGACACGAAGCCGTGCGAAATCATTTGCACGATACCGCCCTGCACTGCCATGTCGTTAAACATGAAGAAGCCGAGGGTAACGAAGCCCATGTGAGCAATCGACGAATAAGCAACCAGCTTTTTCATATCGGTTTGCACCAGTGCGACCAGGCCGATATAGATAACGGCGATCAGCGACAAGGTAATCATGAAGCCCGACAGATAGTGACTTGCATCTGGCGTGATAGGTAACGAGAAACGCAGGAAGCCGTAAGCACCCAGTTTCAACATGATCGCAGCCAGTACCACTGAACCACCAGTAGGCGCTTCAACGTGAGCGTCAGGCAACCATGTATGTACAGGCCACATCGGTACCTTGACAGCAAACGCCATCAGGAATGCCAGGAAGATCAGGATCTGTGCATCCATCGGCAATGGCAATGCGTGCCAAGCGAGGATGTCGAAGCTGTGGCCGGACTTGAAGTACAAGTACAGCAAGGCAACCAGCATCAACAACGAACCGAAGAATGTATAGAGGAAGAATTTGATCGATGCATAAACACGGTTTGCACCGCCCCATACACCGATGATGATGAACATCGGAATCAGTGTCGATTCAAAGAACACATAGAACAGCAAACCATCCAGTGCGCAGAACACACCAATCATCAAACCGGACAGGATCAGGAACGCGCCCATGTACTGTGCAACGCGCTTCTCAATCACTTCCCATGCTGCGATCACAACGAAGATCGTGATGAAGGAAGTCAATATGACAAACCACATCGACAGACCATCAATACCCAGCGAGTAATTGATATTGAAAATATCGATCCACTTCAGCTTTTCGACAAACTGCATGCCGTGCGCAGCATTATCGAATTGCGACACCAATGGCAAGGTGACGAGGAAACTGGCGATCGCGCCAAACAGCGATACGACACGCACAGCGTTAGGATTCGCGTCACGGCCGAAAGCCAGAACGAAGATACCGAACGCGATTGGTAGCCAGATCGCGAGACTTAAGAGAGGAAATGTTGACTGCATCATGATTTTTATTTGCTTTACTTCGCTAACTTATTTGGCGAACGATGGGAATGGCAAGAAATAAATCAGGAAACCCAGCACGCCGAGAATCATGACAAATGCGTAGTGATAAATGTAACCAGTTTGCAAGGTACGAACGATGCGTGAGAACCATCCGACAACCTTTGCACTACCGTTCACAATCAAGCCATCAATCAGTGTCTTATCGCCGACTTTGGACAAACCGCCACCCAACAAACGTGCGCCACCTGCCCAGAAAAAGTCGTTGAACTTATCCATGTAGTACTTGTTATCCAGCAGCGTATGCAATGCGTGGAAGTGCTTGAAGAACCACGCAGGTACACGTGGATTAATCATGTAGCAGTAGTACGCAGACACAACACCGCCCAATGCCAACCAGAACGGCAAAGTCGTCAAGCCATGAATTGCCATCGCTGTTGCGCCGTGGAAGTGTTCTTTCAACTCAGCCATTGCGCCGTGTGATTCGCTCACGCTAATAACGCCGTTGAAGAAATCGCCATGCAACATAGGTTGAATTGCAAAGTAACCAATCAACACGGATGGAATTGCCAACAGAATCAATGGCAGCGTCACTACCCATGGGGATTCGTGCGGCTTTTGACCTGGTGCCAAACCATGGTGTTCATCATGTCCATGATCGTCGTCGGCATGATGCGCATCGTGTGCGTGATCATCATGTGCCGCGGCTTTTGCGTGAGCATCAGCATGGTCGTCATGGTGTGCATGTTCCTTACCGAAACGTTCTTCACCGTGGAATACCAGGAAGTACATACGGAAAGAATAGAACGCCGTAACAAACACACCTGCCAGCACTGCAAAGTTGGCAAAACCTGCGCCCGTAATGTGGGTCGCATGCACTGCTTCAATGATGCTGTCTTTTGAGTAGAAGCCGGAGAAGAACGGTGTACCGATCAACGCCAACGAGCCCAGCAAAGACGTAATCCAGGTAATTTTCATGTACTTGCGCAGACCACCCATGTTGCGGATGTCCTGGTCATGATGCATACCGATAATGACCGAGCCTGCTGCAAGGAACAACAATGCTTTGAAGAATGCGTGTGTCATCAGATGGAATACGGCAACCGAATACGCAGAGGCGCCCAGTGCAACAGTCATGTAACCAAGCTGCGACAACGTCGAGTAAGCAACCACGCGCTTGATATCGTTCTGGATAATGCCCAGGAAACCCATGAACAAGGCCGTAATCGAACCGATGATCAGGATGAACGACAAAGCTGTATCCGACAACTCAAACAGCGGTGACATACGTGCCACCATGAAGATACCTGCGGTAACCATCGTTGCAGCATGGATCAGCGCGGAAATCGGTGTAGGACCTTCCATCGAATCCGGCAGCCAGACGTGCAGCGGGAACTGTGCCGATTTACCCATCGCGCCGATGAACAGGCAGATACAGGCAACGGTCAACAACATCCAGTCAGTACCAGGCAAAGTCAAGGTTGCCAGTTGTTCTTTCTTGGCAAAGACTTCTGCGTAGTCCATCGAACCAGCGTACGCCAGCAACAAGCCAATACCGAGAATAAAGCCGAAGTCACCAACACGATTCACCAAGAAGGCTTTCATGTTTGCGAAAATCGCAGTCGGTTTGGTGTACCAGAAACCAATCAACAGATACGAGACCAGGCCCACAGCTTCCCAACCGAAGAACAGTTGCAGGAAGTTGTTACTCATGACGAGCATCAACATCGCAAACGTGAACAGGGAAATGTAGGAGAAGAAGCGGTTATAGCCTTCGTCTTCTTCCATGTAGCCGATTGTGTAGATGTGCACCATCAAGGAGACGAATGTCACCACGCACATCATCATCGCAGTCAAGCTATCAACCAAGAAGCCGACTTCAAGCTTGATGCCAGCGACCGTCATCCATGTATAGAGATTGCCATTGAAAGTCGCGCCATCCAGTACCAGCGATAGCGTATGCAATGACAAGATGAATGCAATCAAGACGCCAAGAATCGTCACAGTATGCGACGTCTTGCGACCGATCAAGTTACCAAAAAATTTAGTACCAAACAAACCAGCAATCATAGAACCGGCAAGTGGTGCCAGCGGTACGATTAGAAGGAGGTTAGGGTTAAGTTGCCCCGCCATGATGAACCTTATCGTTATTGATTGGGATTAGCCTTTGAGGCTGTCGAGATCTTCCACATTGATGGTATCCAGAGTACGGAACATGGAAACCAAAATGGCAAGACCAATCGCAGCTTCAGCAGCAGCCACCGTCAAGATGAAGAAAACAAAAATTTGACCGGCTGCATCACCCAGGAAATAGGAGAAAGCGACGAAATTCATATTCACCGCCAACAGCATCAATTCGATAGCCATCAACAAGATGATGATGTTTTTACGATTCAGAAAAATACCGACAATCGAAATCGCGAACAAAATCGCGCCGAGTATCAGGTAATGTACGAGCGATAACTCCACAACACTCCCCTTATTTTTGTTCTGCTGCAGGAGCAGCTGCTGGTTGACCATCGCCATTGCCGCGAGTCGAATCTGCCTTCATTTTCACGATACGCAGGCGATCGCCAGACTTAACCTTAACGGCATCGCCAGGAGCGAAATATTTCGTATCTTTACGTTTGCGCATAGTCAATGCCACTGCAGCCACAATCGCGACCAGCAACAGCAACGCTGCGATTTCAAACGCATACAGATATTGGGTATAGATCAGCTTACCGAGTTCTTTGGTATTGCCGATCATGGCCGATGCATCCGGCACTTGTGTATGTGCTCTCCAGAAACCGCGGAACAATACAGCAGCCATTTCCAGAACAATGACAACACCAATCGTTGCAGCCAATGGCAAGTAGCCCCAGAAGCCTTCACGCACTTTGGTGAGTTTGATATCAACCATCATCACAACAAACAGGAACAGCACCATTACCGCGCCGACATACACCAGGATCAGTACGATCGAGAGAAATTCAGCTTTAAGCAGCATCCACAATGCAGCTGCAGAGCAAAACGACAGCACCAGAAACAAGGCTGCGTGTACCGGATTGGAATCGGTGATGACGCGTATGGCAGCGAGTACGAGAATCGCTGAGAACACGTAAAACAAGACAGTTGTAAATTCCATAATCAACCAAAAAGTCAGCAAAAGGTCAGCGTAATACAGCCGCCAGTACTAATAAATCAACGATAGGCCGCGTCGGCGGTGCGTGCTGCTGCGATTTCTGGTTCGTAGCGATCGCCTACTGCCAGCAACATTTCCTTGGTGTAGTACAAGTCACCGCGTTTTTCGCCGTGATATTCCAGAATATGTGTTTCCACAATCGAATCGACCGGGCAGGATTCTTCGCAGAAACCGCAGAAAATACATTTGGTCAGATCGATGTCGTAACGAGTAGTACGACGCGAGCCGTCCTCACGTTGATCCGACTCAATGGTGATCGCCATTGCCGGACAAACTGCTTCACACAGTTTGCATGCGATACAACGCTCTTCCCCATTCGGATAACGACGCAGTGCATGCAGACCACGAAAACGTGGCGATTGCGGTGTCTTCTCTTCCGGGAACTGCACGGTAATCTTGCGTGCAAACATGTAGCGACCTGTCAGCGCCAGCCCTTTGAAGAGCTCGCGCAGCATCAAGCTACCGAAAAAATCTTTAATTGCTTCCATCTTGGCTTCCCTCTTTGCTCAGCCTTGCTGCATTAATTCCAGATATTCCACGGGGTTTTCATCCAGATCGCGACGATCAACAGATAAACCAAAGTCAATGGGATAAACACTTTCCAGCCCAAACGCATGATTTGATCGTAGCGATAGCGTGGGAACGATGCGCGGAACCAGATAAACAGAGTCACAACGAACAATGTCTTCGCACCGAGCCAGATCCAGCCTGGTACCCATGTGAATGGCGCCATATCGATCGGTGACGACCAGCCGCCCAGGAACATCAGCGTTGCCATGATCGAGATCAACCACATGTTGGCGTATTCAGCCAGGAAGAACATCGCGAACGACATACCCGAGTATTCAACCATGTGACCGGCAACGATTTCCGATTCGCCCTCAACTACGTCAAACGGATGGCGGTTCAATTCAGCCGTACCTGAGATGATATAGATGAAGAACATAGGCAGCAGTGGCAACCAGTTCCATGAGAGGAAGGTCAAGCCCATATCTGCAAAGCGGCCAGTGGTTTGCACCATAACGATCTCGGTCAGATTCAAGCTACCGGAAACCATCAACACCACAACCAATACGAAGCCCATCGCGATTTCATACGAAATCATTTGTGCCGATGCACGCATCGCACCGAGGAACGCATACTTCGAGTTCGATGCCCAACCAGCGATGATCACGCCGTAGACTTCGAGCGAAGTAATTGCCATCACGAACAACAAACCTGCATTGACGTTAGCCAATACTGTTTCTGGTCCAAATGGAATCACAGCCCATGCAGCCAATGCCGGCATGATGGTCATGATCGGAGCGATCACAAACAATGCCTTGTTAGACTTCGATGGAACAACGATTTCCTTGAGCAAAAGCTTGAGGCCGTCAGCGATAGGCTGCAACAAACCAGCAGGACCAACACGGTTAGGGCCAAGGCGGATATGCATCCAGCCGATAACCTTACGTTCCCACAAAGTCAGATAAGCAACTGCACCCATCAACGGTGCAACAACCACAACGATTTTTACTAAAGTCCAAACCAGCGGCCAATAATATCCAAGCAATGATTGACCCATCGCGTGGATGGATGCAAACAATTGATCCATTACGCTTTCTCCACGCTGATAGAACCGAACATTGCGCCCAAGCCAGCTGTGGACTGATGTCCTGCCGCTACGCGCACCACATTAACTGGCAACTTGGCATCAACAGCAGCAGCCAATACTGCACTACCCTCACCTTGCGTTACCTTGACTTGATCACCGGCAGCGATACCAAGCTTGCTGGCCAGATCTGACGACAACCACGCTTTTGGCGCTGCGCCGTCATTGGTTTGTTGCAGCGGCAAGGAACGACGAACGATTGCATCAGTTGCATAAATCGATACATCAGCAACACGCTCCAGTTGCAAACCAGCGGCGGCAACTTCTGCCTGCGGAGCTGCTTTGCCCAGATTGTTCAAACGCGGCTGCAGATTTGCATCAGCAGGTGCGTTGGCACCGAGGATTTCGTTGCGAATTGCTTCTGAAGTATCGTAGTCAAAGCCACTCAATTCCAGCAAATTACCCAGAACGCGCAATACCTTCCATGCCGGACGTGTGTCACCCAAAGGCTTGACGGTACCGTTGAAACTTTGTGCACGGCCTTCAGCATTGACGAAAGTACCGGAAGTTTCAGAGAACGGTGCGATAGGCAACAAGACATCGGCAAAATCATTGCCGTGCTTGTATGGCGACATCACGACAACCATCTCAGCCTTGTTCAATGCACTACGTGCAGCTTGTGGATTGAAGCTATCGAGCTCTGGCTCTGCATTCAACAACACATACGCTTTACGTGGCTGTGCAAATACTTGTGCTGCATTGGCACCATTAGTGCCAGGAACTGCATTGACCAAGTAGCCACCAACGCTGTTGGCTGCTTCAGTCAGGAAACCAAACTTGGCTTCAGTGTTTTGTGCAATCCATTGTGCGGCAGCGTGCAATTTAGCTGCTTGTGGGTGCTGCAATACTGCATTACCCAGCAACACAGCTTTTGGCTCGCCAGACAACAGGCTCGCAGCAATTTGTTTCGCTTCAGCAGATGCCTGAATCGCTTCAAAGCCAGCTGGTGCTGCAATACCTTTAGCTTGCGCCACGGCTGCAACAACTTCGCTCAAAGCGGCTAACCAATCCGAAGGAGCCTTGATCATCTTGTTAGCAATCGGCATCAACAGATCATCGTCTGTTGCGTGCAGGATGCTGACGCTTGCGCCCTGCTTCACTGCTTGGCGCAGACGTGCTGCCAGCAATGGGTGATCTTTACGCAAGAACGAACCGATAACGAACGCACGTTTCAATGCGCCGAATTCTGCGATCGACATACCGAGCCATGGCGTAACGGAAGCATCCAGCGAGAAGTCCGATTGACGCAGACGGAAATCGATGTTTTCGGAACCAATGCCACGTACCAGTTTCTGCAACAGCGACAGTTCTTCCAGTGTCGAATACGGCGTTGCCAAAGCAGCGATGGAATCAGCACCATGTTCATGCTTGATGTTACGCAGGCCATGAGCCACGTATTCCAAGGCAGTTTGCCAATCTGTTTCTTGCCATTTGCCGTCTTGCTTGATCATTGGGCTAGTCAGACGGTCTTCGCTATTCAAGCCTTCGTAAGCGAAGCGATCTTTGTCTGAAATCCAGCATTCATTGACGTCGTCGTTTTCCATAGGCAGCACGCGCATGACTTTACCGGCCTTGACCTGAACAACCAGGTTTGCACCCAAGCTATCGTGCGGACTGACCGATTTGCGGCGTGACAATTCCCAGGTACGGGCGCTGTAACGGAATGGCTTCGATGTCAGTGCGCCAACCGGGCACAGATCGATCATGTTGCCGGACAACTCGGAGTCAACTGTCTTGCCAACGAAAGAAGTGATTTCCGCATGCTCACCACGACCCAGCATACCGAATTCCATCACGCCGGCGACTTCTTGACCAAAGCGAACGCAACGTGTGCAGTGGATGCAACGGCTCATCTCTTTCATCGAGATCAGCGGGCCGACATCTTTCGGTGCAACGACACGTTTTTCTTCTTCGTAACGCGATGTGGACTCACCGTAACCGACGGCCAAATCTTGCAATTGGCATTCGCCACCTTGATCGCAGATTGGGCAATCGAGTGGGTGATTAATCAAGAGGAATTCCATCACGCCTTTTTGCGCTTTGACTGCCTTCTCGCTATTCGAGCGGACAATCATGCCTGGCATAACTGGCGTTGCACAGGCTGGCAATGGCTTAGGTGCTTTTTCAACCTCTACCAAGCACATACGGCAGTTAGCCGCGATGGATAATTTTTTGTGGTAACAAAAGTGTGGGATGTAGGTGCCAAGTTTATTGGCAGCGTCCATCACCATGCTGCCTTCTTGCACTTCGACTTTTTTACCGTCTATTTCGATTTCAACCATGGCTTTGCTTTTGTTGACTTCAGTGTTCTCACTAGGTTTATAACTAAACGAAGTGATCGGCTAAATGTAAGCGGGCACCAAGCAATGTTTATGCTCAATGTGATATTCAAACTCTTCACGGAACTGCTGAATCATTGCGCGTACTGGCATCGCAGCTGCATCGCCCAGTGCACAAATCGTACGACCCTGAATGTTGTCAGCGACCGAGTTCAGCATATCCAGATCTTCCGGACGACCTTGACCGTTCTCGATACGATGTACCATGCGATACAACCAGCCAGTGCCCTCACGGCACGGCGTGCACTGACCGCAGGATTCTTCAAAATAGAAGTAAGACAGTCGCAACAGTGCTTTCACCATGCAACGTGTTTCATCCATCACGATGACTGCGCCTGAGCCCAGCATCGAACCTGCCTTGGCGACCGAATCGTAATCCATATCCGTTGCCATCATCAGCTCACCCTTGACCACAGGTACCGACGATCCGCCTGGAATCACAGCTTTGAGCTTTTTACCACCGCGCACGCCACCAGCGAGCTTCAGCAGTTCAGCAAATGGAGTGCCGAGCGGAATTTCATAATTGCCTGGATTTTCCACATCACCGGACACCGAAAAGATCTTGGTACCACCGTTGTTTGGCTTGCCCAATGCTGCATATGCTTCAGCGCCCACCTGGAAGATGAACGGTACAGCAGCAAATGTTTCAGTGTTGTTGATCGTGGTTGGCTTGCCGTACAGACCATAGCTGGCTGGGAACGGCGGCTTGAAGCGTGGCTGGCCTTTTTTGCCTTCCAACGACTCCAGCAACGCCGTTTCTTCGCCGCAGATATACGCACCAAAACCATGGAACGCATGCAACTGGAAGCTGTACTCAGTACCCAGGATGCGATCACCAAGGAAACCTGCTGCACGAGCTTGTTCCAGCGCTTCTTCGAAACGATCGTATTCGGCAAAAATCTCGCCGTGAATATAGTTGTAACCGACGCTAACACCCATTGCATAAGCAGCAATGGTCATACCCTCAATCACTGCATGCGGGTTGTAGCGCAGAATGTCGCGATCTTTGAATGTGCCTGGCTCGCCTTCATCGGAATTACAAACCAGATACTTTTGGCCTGCGTAATTCTTAGGCATGAAGCTCCACTTCAAGCCGCTAGGGAAACCTGCACCACCGCGACCACGCAATGTCGATGCCTTGACTTCAGCAATGACTTGCTCAGGCGTCATGCCTTCGCTCAGGATGCGCTTCAGCGATGCGTAACCACCACGTTTGACGTATTCATCCAGACCCCAGTTATCACCGGTGAGGCCGGCGAAAATCAATGGCTTGATATGACGATTATGCAGACTGGTCATTTCTTCAATTCCTCTACCAGAGCGTCGATTTTTTCATCCGACATAAAGCTGCACATACGTTTGTTATTGACCAGCATGACAGGCGCATCACCGCAAGCGCCCATGCATTCGCCTTCTACCAGCGTGAACAGATCATCGTCCGTGGTTTCGCGATAATCGATACCGAGCTTTTGTTTCAGGTAATGCGCAGCCTTCTCGCCGCCAGACAATTGGCATGGCAGATTGGTACACACCGAGATCTTGAACTTACCGACCGGCTTGGTGTTGTACATGTTGTAGAAGGTCGCAACCTCTTGCACCGCGATCGCAGGCATGCCCAAATAGTCAGCAACATCTTGCATGACTTCAGGTGGCAGCCACCGTGTTTCATCCTGAGCAATCTGCAGTGCGGCCATGACCGCAGACTGCTTTTGATCTGAAGGAAACTTGGCGACCTCGCGGTCGATTCTTTTATACGTTTGCTCTGATAACAGCATGTCTATGCCTCAATTATTGATCCGCGATTAGCGGTCAATTTCACCAAACACAATATCTTGCGTGCCGATGATGGTTACTGCATCGGCAATCATGTGGCCCTTGGCCATTTCATCCAAACCTTGCAGATGCGGGAAGCCTGGCGCGCGAATCTTCATACGATATGGCTTGTTCGCACCATCTGAAATCAGATAAACGCCGAACTCGCCTTTCGGATGCTCCACTGCTGCATACGCTTCACTTGCTGGTACGTGGAAACCTTCAGTGAATAATTTGAAGTGATGAATCAAATCTTCCATGTTCGACTTCATGCCTACGCGTGATGGCGGCGCAACCTTATGGTTGTTCGTCATGACAGGACCAGCATTATTACGCAGCCATTCGATACATTGTTTGATGATGCGATTCGATTGGCGCATTTCTTCAACGCGCACCAAATAACGATCGTAGCAATCGCCATTGGTACCAACCGGAATATCGAAGTCCATCAAGTCATACACTTCGTATGGCTGCTTCTTACGCAAATCCCATTCAATACCAGAACCGCGCAACATCGCACCAGTAAAGCCCATAGCCATCGCACGTTCAGGCGACACCACACCGATGCCAACCAGACGTTGCTTCCAGATACGGTTATCGGTCAGCAGAGTTTCGTATTCATCGACATAAGTCGGGAAACGATTCGTGAAGTCTTCGATGAAATCGAGCAAGGAACCTTGACGATTTTCGTTCAGTTGGCTGATCGCTTTTGCATTGCGGATGATCGATGCCTTGTGTTGTGGCATTGCATCCGGCAGATCGCGATAAACGCCACCTGGACGGTAGTAAGCAGCATGCATACGTGCGCCTGACACTGCTTCGTAGCAGTCCATCAAGTCTTCACGCTCACGGAATGCGTACAGGAACACGCCCATTGCACCAACGTCCAGCGCATGCGCGCCGAGCCACATCAGGTGATTCAGAATACGGGTAATCTCATCGAACATCACGCGGATGTACTGCGCACGCAGCGGCACTTCGATGTTCAGCATCTTTTCGATGGCCATCACATACGCATGCTCGTTACACATCATCGAGACATAATCGAGGCGATCCATGTAAGGCACGGATTGCAGATAGGTTTTTTGCTCAGCCAGCTTTTCTGTCGCACGGTGCAACAGACCGATATGCGGATCGGCACGCTGAATAACTTCGCCATCCAACTCTAAAACCAAGCGCAACACACCATGCGCCGCAGGATGCTGGGGACCAAAGTTGAGGGTGTAATTCTTAATCTCAGCCATTATTTCGCCCCGTATTGTTCTTCACGAATCACGCGCGGCACATTCTCGCGCGGCTCAATCGTTACGGGTTGATAAATCACGCGTTTTTGTTCCGGATCGTAGCGCATTTCAACATAGCCAGAGACAGGGAAATCCTTGCGGAATGGATGACCGATAAAACCATAGTCAGTCAGGATGCGGCGCAAATCGTTATGACCTTCGAACAAAATACCAAAGAAGTCGAACGCTTCACGCTCGTACCAATTAGCAGTAGGCCAAATATCAGTCATCGACGCGACCACTGGCATTTCATCGTCCGCTGCGAACACACGCACACGCACACGCCAGTTATGTTTAATCGACAGCAAGTGTGAAACCACTGCGAAGCGCAGACCTTCCCACGCATCATCGCCGTACGTTGAGTAATCAACGCCACACAAGTCAATCATTTCTTCAAAGCGCAGATCAGCATGATCACGCAATACACGCATTGCCGACGCATAATCATGCGACTTCACAACAATGGTAATTTCGCCCAATGCCAACGTCAGGCTTTGAAGTTGCTCACCCAGCGCATTGCGCAGAGCGGCTTCAAGAAGTTCGAGTTTGATCGTCATTTAAAAACCAGCCTTAGCGAGCAATCGTATTGGTACGACGGATCTTGTTTTGCAACTGCATGATCCCGTACAACAGCGCTTCGGCAGTTGGAGGACAACCAGGAACATATACATCGACTGGAACAATACGATCACAGCCGCGCACAACAGAATACGAATAATGGTAATAACCGCCACCGTTGGCACAAGAGCCCATCGAGATAACCCAACGTGGCTCAGCCATCTGGTCATACACCTTGCGTAACGCAGGTGCCATCTTGTTGCACAAGGTACCTGCCACGATCATCACGTCTGATTGACGCGGGGATGGGCGGAACACAACACCAAAACGATCCAGATCGTAACGCGATGCGCCAGCGTGCATCATTTCAACTGCGCAGCATGCCAAACCAAACGTCATTGGCCACATTGAGCCTGTGCGCGTCCAGTTGATCAGCTTGTCAGCTGTAGTAGTAACGAAACCTTCGTTCAATACGCCTTCAATTGCCATGACTTACTCCCAATCCAGCGCGCCTTTTTTCCATTCGAACACCAGACCGACAGTCAGCACTCCAAGGAAAATCATCATTGACCAAAATCCCAGCATCCCTACTTCGCGCATTGCCACGGCCCAAGGCACCAGGAACGCAACTTCAAGATCGAACAGGATGAACAGAATCGCGACGAGATAGTAACGCACGTCGAACTTCATGCGCGCATCTTCAAACGCCTCGAAACCACACTCATACGGGGAAAGTTTTTGTGCATCTGGCTTGTGCGGCCCTAACACACGACCCAACACCTGTGGCACAACACCAACACCGATGCCGACCAGAATAAAAAGCAAAACGGGGAAATAGTTTTCGAGGTTCACGATTAGCGCAGTATGTTGAACGATTAATTGACTTGCAAAATAATCCGTTAAATCAAACGACAGTTTTGTCGATAAAAAGCCAGCTTAGGAATCCCCCTTGCTGGCTTAGAATTTCGTTGGTGCCGACGGCGAGACTCGAACTCGCACAGCTTTCGCCACTACCCCCTCAAGATAGCGTGTCTACCAATTTCACCACGTCGGCCAAGACTCATATTCTAACCTGCTTTGACACATTTATTCAATGAGCAATTGCAATAGAACAAGAACAAAAAGCGAATAAAACGCTCTTATTTTGGAATCTGATTTGATTGCTCAGATCCGGATGGCGCAACAGGTGCTACTGGAGCCGCAGTTGGTGCAACTGGAGCTGTCGCTTCTGCACCTGGAACAGCAGAAACCGGCAGATTTTCCATCACACCAGCACTTGGGGCTGCCGGTTTATTTCCAATGAACGCCAGACCCAATGTTGCAGCAAAAAAGATAACTGCAGCAACACCAGTAAATTTAGACAAGAAGTTGGACGAACCAGTCGCACCAAACAAACTACCGGACGCACCAGAACCGAAGGACGCGCCCATATCAGCACCTTTACCGTGCTGCAATAATACGAGGCCAATAATCGTCAACGCCGACAACACTTGAACAACGACGATGATGGTATGCAAACTATTCATTTAAATTCCAGTTTTAGGTAATTCGTAATAAAGCTGATTGCGACTTACGCCGCACGGATGATCGCGAGAAAATCCACTGCTTTCAATGCTGCTCCGCCAATCAAGCCGCCATCGATATCTGACATGGCAAGCAATTCCTTGGCATTTTCCGGCTTCATACTACCGCCGTATAAAATTCTGACTTCCTCTGCTGCAACTGCATTTTTCGCACGTAGTTGCTTACGCAGCATCGCATGTACTTCTTGCGCCATTTCCGGCGTTGCGGTCTTGCCTGTACCAATCGCCCAAACCGGCTCGTATGCTACAACAATCTTTGCCAGATCGCTTGCAGCAATCAACGATAACACCGCATTCAGTTGCGCGCCGACGACAGCATCGGTCTGCCCTGCTTCGCGCTGCGCCAATGTTTCACCAACGCAAACGATGGGAATCAATCCAGCACTTAATGCACGCGCTGTTTTTTGCGCAACCAATTCGTCCGACTCTGCAAAATATGCACGACGCTCGGAATGACCAACGATCACATAACGACATGCGAATTCCAGCAGCATGCCAGTCGACACTTCTCCGGTATACGCACCTGCTTCATGCGTAGACACGTCCTGCGCGCCGAGTGCAACAGACGTATTGAACAACAACGATTGGCACTGAGCAAGATACGGAGCCGGAACGCACACCGCAACATCGCATGATGCACCAGCACGGCCAAGTTCGCTCTTGATCTCGGTCAGTAATTGAGTATTGGCAGCTAGGCTGCCATTCATTTTCCAATTACCTGCGACGAGTTTGCGGCGCATATAAAACCTATGATTTTAATAACCCGCTATTCTAGCTCTTTGCAGTCAACACGGTCAAACGCAAGGCCCATTCTCCCAATGAAAAACCGCCCACGGCTTACACCGTGGGCGGTTTTTATGCCTACATCCAAACAAGAATAATTATTCTTGTGGTGCAGCCTCAGGAGTTTCTTCAGAAACAGCTGCTTTCATCGACAGCTTCAAGCGGCCGCGGTCGTCTGTTTCCAGAACTTTAACGCGTACTTGCTGACCTTCTGACAAGTAATCAGCAACTGCATTAACACGCTCGTTAGCGATTTGGCTGATGTGCAACAAACCATCTTTGCCTGGCATCACTTGAACGATTGCACCGAAATCCAACAATTTCAATACAGTACCTTCATAGATCTTGCCAACTTCAACCGAAGCAGTCAGCTCTTCGATACGACGTTTGGCTTCTTGACCAGCAGCTGCATCAACGGATGCAATTGTGACCACGCCTTCGTCGCTGATATCGATTTGCGTACCGGTTTCTTCGGTCAATGCGCGAATAACTGCGCCGCCTTTACCGATCACGTCACGGATTTTTTCCGGATTGATCTTGATGGTGATCAAACGTGGCGCGAAGTCAGACAGCTCGCCAGTAGTACCGCTAGGCACTGCTTTTTCCATTTCGCCGAGGATATGGATACGACCTTCTTTAGCTTGCGCCAAAGCGACTTGCATGATTTCCTTGGTGATACCTTGGATTTTGATATCCATTTGCAATGCGGTAATACCGTTTGCTGTACCAGCCACTTTGAAATCCATGTCGCCGAGGTGATCTTCGTCACCAAGGATGTCGCTCAAGACCGCAAACTTGCCGCCGTCCTTGATCAAGCCCATTGCGATACCAGCCACGTGCGCTTGCATAGGAACGCCAGCATCGATCAGTGCCAGACAGCCGCCGCAGACCGAAGCCATTGACGACGAACCATTGGATTCGGTGATTTCCGAAACCAGACGTACCGAGTAGCTGAAATCTTCTGGTGCTGGCAAAGCAGCAACCAATGCACGCTTCGCCAAACGGCCGTGACCGATTTCGCGACGCTTAGGCGTACCAACACGACCGGTTTCACCAGTTGCGAATGGAGGCATGTTGTAGTGCAACATGAAGCGATCCGAGTACTCGCCCATCAATGCATCGATCTTTTGTTCGTCACGTGCGGTACCCAAGGTTGCGATAACCAATGCTTGTGTTTCGCCACGTGTGAACAATGCCGAACCGTGAGTGCGCGGCAATACGCCGGTACGGATCGTGATTGGACGAACGGTACGTGTATCGCGACCGTCGATGCGTGGTTCGCCATCAAGGATTTGCGAACGAACAATTTTTGCTTCCAGATCAAACAGGATGTTGCCAACTTCGGACGAATCCGGAGCAACGCCGCCGACCGAGATAGCTTCTGCAGCGACTTCAGCATTCACTTCCGCAAACGCATCTTTCAACTTGGCAGTACGTGCCTGCTTGTCTTTGGTTTGGTAAGCAGCACGCAATTTTGCTTCTGCAAAGTGTCCTACGCGTGCGATCAAAGCTTCATTCTTTGCTGGAGGCGCCCACTGAACTTCTGGCTTGCCGCCATCACGCACCAAGTCGTGAATCGCATCGATAACTGCTTTCATTTGATCGTGACCGAACACAACCGCGCCCAACATGACTTCTTCGGACAATTGTTGCGCTTCCGACTCAACCATCAACACTGCAGTTTCGGTACCTGCAACAACCAGATCCATCTGCGATGTTTTCAATTGCGACGAAGTCGGATTCAATACGTATTGACCATCGATGTAACCGACGCGCGCAGCACCCAACGGGCCTGCGAATGGAATACCGGAAACCGACAATGCTGCCGATGCGCCGATCATTGCAGCGATGTCCGGATCAATTTCAGGATTAACCGACATCACGTGAATGATGATCTGCACTTCGTTCAAATAACCTTCTGGGAACAACGGACGGATCGGACGATCGATCAGACGCGATGTAAGTGTTTCTTTTTCGGAAGGACGGCCTTCACGTTTGAAAAAGCCACCTGGAATACGACCGGCAGCGTAGGTTTTTTCTACATAATCTACGGTCAATGGGAAAAAATCTTGGCCTGGCTTTGCATCTTTGCGAGCAACAACCGTTGCGAGTACGACCGTATCTTCGATCGATACAAGTACGGCACCGGAAGCTTGACGAGCGATTTCGCCGGTTTCAAGCGTGACCGTATGTTGACCATACTGGAAAGTTTTAGTGACTTTATTAAACACGGTGTTCCTTTCTAATTTTACCGACAGATTTTCAGGCGCTGTCGTTCACCTCACCACAAACGACCGATCAAAATGACGAATCGTTTTTATTACTGACTTCTTTACAAACAAGTACAAACCACCAAAAGACAAAATGCCCGCATCAGAGAACTGACGCAGGCATTTTTATCTATGAAAGCCGGATAAAATAGCGCAACGAATTACTTGCGCAGACCGAGCTTTACAATCAGATCGCGGTAACGAGTAGCGTCTTTACCTTTGAGGTACGACAACAGGCTCTTACGACGATTAACCATCATGATCAAACCACGACGGGAATGATGATCTTTGGAGTGTGCTTTGAAATGGCCGTTGAGTTCGTTGATACGAGCTGTCAGCAATGCAACTTGCACTTCTGGGGAGCCGGTATCGTTTTGACCGCGGGCGTTATCAGCAACAATAGCTGCTTTACTTGCTTTTTCGAGAGACATGAGACTTACCTTTCACATGCGATGCATAGAGTCTTGACCCCATACACCGTGAACAACGATTAAATAAACTGGTCGAATTAACCAGCCCCGCAGTATAGCGGAAAGACCTAGGTGATTCAAACACTTAGCGCATTTATTTGAAGGGAACAGCATGAAATATAGTCAAAAAGCAATATTAGGCGGATTACTCCTCATGCTGAGCGCCTGCGCGGCACTGATGCCGCCGCCAATCAGCGTCGGCGAGCCGGAAGCTTCGGTTGTCGCCAAGCTGGGGCGACCAAGCGCCCGAATTGAAGACCGTAACGGGTATTTACTCGAATACACGCGCAACCCTTGGGGCCAAGCCACAGATATGGCACGTTTTGATCGCGACGGAAATCTGGTTTCCTATGAGCAAGTCTTAACTGTAGAGAAATTTGCGACCATCAAACCAGGCATCGCAACAAAGGAAGATGTTCTCCGTACTGTCGGACACCCCTCCGAAACCTCTTATCTATCCCGCCTTCAGCTTGAAGTATGGAGCTATCCATACAAGGAAGCTGGCGTTTGGAACTCCGTTATGCACGTCCATTTCGACAACAACGGCATCGTCAAAATGATGCAAAACGGCCAGGATTTGCGCTTCGAACGTGACGGCATGTTTGGCTCCGGCCGCCTGTAAGTAGCAAGCAAACTCACACTGTCGATACACCAAAGAAAAAAGGCTGATGCTTATGGCATCAGCCTTTTTATTATTCTCTACTTAAAGAGAGCAATCTTCTACAAAGCGACAACTCAAATATTGAGTTGCCCGACATTGTCATGACATGCTTTCTGCTGAGATAGCCCCCTGAATGCCCGGACACAGGTTATGCGTTATCTTTACGCATA
>JAZJXV010000073.1:0-5298 GCA_040390795.1 Pseudomonadota bacterium
ATCCAGTCAAGCTTGTGACGCGCCCTGCGACGGCCGCAGCCCGTGACCGTGTGTTACGAGATGGTGAGTTTGATCTGCTTATCCGGGCGGCCAGGGATCCAGGTGATGGCCCCGGAATGCAGCCTAGCGCGATGTTAGAGCCGATGATTCGCCTCGCACTGGCTACGACCATGCGGCAGGGTGAGCTGCTGGCATTGCGACGCGAATGGATCAATCAAAAAACACGTGTGATTCAATTGCCTGCCGACGCTACCAAAAACGGAGATAGCCGAACTGTGGCCCTTTCCAGTGAGGCCTTGAAGGTGCTTCGTACCGTTCCAACGCATATCAGCGGTCGAGTATTTGGGTGGTGGAAGGACGCTAGTTCGTTTAGCAAACCTTGGCAGCGCCTAGTGAAACGAGCCAAGCGCATCTACGCAGAGGACTGCCTCTCCAATGCCCGAAAGGCCGACCCTCGCATACTCGAAAATCTCCGATTTCACGATCTGCGTCATCACGCGACCACTGAGTTGTTTTCCAAGGGATTAAACCCTTTTGAGGTCGCCAGCATGACGGGTCATAAGTCGATGCAGATGCTCAAGCGCTATACCCATGTTAATGCCGAAAAATTGGCGCAGAAGTTGGGATGAGTATCTCTACTTAGTGGGTTGTGTTGTGGACCACTTGTACTGGTATCTTCCTAGTGCGAAAGACATCAAACGCGATAGAGTAGCGCTGAGGGAGTAAGGACATCGTTGACCAGCGTGTTGCATCATCGAGGAGCGTCTTTGCTTCTGACTTACGCAGAAGCTTTAGTTCTTAATAATGCAAAAAAACTTTCAGAGCAAGAAGGCCTGGCGTTCAGCCGAAATCTATAAGCTCATAGCGGGCATTCGCAGTATAAAAAAGAGAAACTTGTTGCGAGGCTATAGCGCTAAGCCTCGCATCGATCATTATGATGTCGAGGAAATTCGAAGAGAAAACTCGCCGTACGACAGCATGATTGTTGGCGCGGTTTTGAAGGGGCGCCGCGGGCTGCTCGACGGACCGAACCAAAAGAAAAAGAGGACAAGTGGTGACCTGTTCACTATGACGTCCTTTCCTCCGGTGGATTGGAGAAACGAAGTCTGCTATACAGCGGGATACATTAACTCCATGTCTGAAGTCGCAACTGAGATGTTGCGCGTTATTAAGTCGCTGGCTCGGTTGGAAGTCATAGAGTCCGATTGCGCCCTTGATCTCCTCCTTGGTTTGAGCAAGGAGTATGGTGCATCCAACTTTTTGTCTTACAAGTTGGCATATCTGCGAAGTGCAAGAGATCTTCCCGCGGCTTTATTAGGCGTAATTTCTCAGATAGAGAATGAGATTTTCCATCGTGATAACGCGGGTTTGCACTTTAGCGCTCTCGAGAATTTGAGTTCCAAAATTTCGCTCTTTGTGGTTGCCCAAAGGCGAATAAGTGGACTTGTAGGTAGGGTAAATGGTGACTTTCGAAAGGCCCTTTCCCTAAGCAATTTCATCCCAACTCCCCTTGATGAGGAAGATGTCGCAGGATTTTTGTTGCGGGCGACCGAGTCCTGCTTGCTCGATGCGGTTTACGCTGTCTTGGTAATATTTAACCTTGCAGACGAACTTGGAGCGGTCCGGCGAGAGTTCGAACTACGCCTTAAACCAGAACTTTTGACGCAACTTCTCGATGTAATCCAGTTTTCCTCTGAATCAGAAGATGGCGTCATCGTAACGGATTGTTATCGGGCTCAAAACGAAGATAGTGATCCGTCGCTTGATCTGTACCGCACCTCTTCTGCGTTTCTTGAACGTCCAAAATTCGCAGCTTATAGAAATAAGTTTGATCGAGTTATTGGCGCCCGGTTGCTGGCAGAGATTATTGACGGAAAGGTCTACACGGTCTCAAAACCGTTCAATGATAAAGAGCTTTTGCTTGCGAAAAATGCTACTCCTCTAGAGGAGATACTGCCGGTTTCGTTGGATTCGTTCTATAGAACGTTTTTGTTTTTGAGATTTATAGGCAACAAGGCAAATTTATTGAATCTTTCGAAGGACGAGATTAAGTTTGTCTTTGAGAATACTCTCGGCTTGGAAATGCTCCTGACCGAAGAGGAGATGAGGACGCTATATATAACTGCGCCGCCAGAGATGAAAAGCTTGGTTGCAGTTCTTGCGCTCGCACTGTTTCGAAAAAAATCAATTGATCCTGATGTCGATTTTGAGTTCCGGGCAGATTTTATTTCGCACGTCAATACGACGCATAACGGCTCTATCGTTGAGTTTATAGAGTATCTATTGAGTGACTCGCCGCAAGTCGCCAATTACATTGTCGGATCACTTGACGAAGTGACTCTCGAAAAAATGTACACCCTGGTCACGAATGCATCTCAGGCCTCCCAGATACGATGTGACATTCTGCGAGCAGTCGGTCAGAAGCTTAATCGCATTGAATATTTTATCGAGGCCGACGCTATCACGACACGCTCCAAGGTGTCTAAGCTTCAGCAGTACTTCGATAGCAGTCGAATGTATGTTGATAGCGTCTCGATGAAAAAGTGGCTCGATAGTAATCCAACGATGTCAACTGAGCAGTATCGATCTTTGTATCCTAGGATTGAGGCCAGAATATCATCGATTGAGAATGAGTCCGGGGGCGAAACCAATGTCTTGGTCATTCACCTAAACGACCAAGACGAATACCTTATTTCTCAAATTGCTAAGGATGCGTTCGAGCAGTTTTGTCTGAACACCGAATTTGGAATCGAATCGTACTTAGGTCGCCGTATTCGACATAACACTCTTGACGGTGTGACAACAGACACTGTCGACGCTGTGTTACGCAAGCCGGAATACCGGATTGTCATGTCAAATCCCAGTATGCGCCGAACGGTCGAAGCTTGGATGGCTTCGTACAAATCAATTATCGACAAACTAAGACGAGAACATCTTCAGTTCAAGTCTAGTACTTCGCTTTTCAAAGCCACCTTGGACTTAGAGGACTCGACGACCAAGGAGAACGTTCGGAAGCTATCTAGTACCTTGCAGTCAGCAGGCGGGAGCGAGCTTCTCAATGATTTAGTCATAGCATTTTGCTGGAAACAAATCACCCCGCAGCTTGAAAATGCGGCGCGTTTCATAAGAACGACTCTCCTTCGGGAGGCGAATACTTCCATTGATAAGTTCTTCTACGGGTTCTACGGCGCTGTCGAAGGACAAATAAAGTTAGAACTGCATGAGGCGGTAAATGAAGTTTTTAAAAAGGTTGCTGACTGGTTTCAGGTCCCTCGAACTGGCTTCATATCGGCCTCGGTAAGAGATTTATGTCAGATCATTTTGATTGAGCTAAATCTACAGAATCCAGTTGAATTCTCAGGAGATGCCGTAGACATCAAATACACAGGCATAAGCGTTCATCGACTGTACGATTGTCTGGCTGTCTTGCTGCAAAATGCTCACAAGCATGGCGAAGACAGTACACCAATATTAGTTAATGTCTGTGCAAATCGAGTAGGTGCTGATTCTGCCTTAGATGTTGTATTTGTTGACATAACTTCAACAGTTGCCGAGGAGGGGTACCTGAAGTCCAAGCAAAGAATTCTCCAAGCAATTGAGTCAGCGGAAGCCGGCACAGATATGGTTACGGAAGGTTATACGGGCATAAAAAAAATCAAATTTATTACCCGAATAAGTGAGAGCCATCACACGATACGATGCGATGCTAACGATGACGTAAGAGAGTTGAAGCTTGGCTTCTCTATGCATACTGAGACTACGACAGAAGATGTCGCGACCGGTACAGCCTCATGAAGGTTTTACTTGTTGAGGATGAGGTACATAAACGCGACGAGATGGTGCAGTGCGTACAGGATGTGTACGGCTTTTCCCCTGAGATTGTTGATGGGGTCAGTAGTGCCGTGTTGACGGTGATGGCGACGGACTACGACCTCATTATTCTGGATATGGCTTTATCCACTTTCGGCGAAAGCGCTGATGACAAGAAAAAAGGACACGATCAAGCTCAGGGGGGCATCGAGGTCTTGCGAGCTCTTAAGCTGGCAAAAAAAGTAGTGAAAGTCATCATAGTCACTCAATACCCAGATTTCTATATTGGGGGTACAAAAGTGAAACTCAAAGACTCACCAAAAATCATTAGCCACAAATACAACCAAACTGTCATTGGCGCGGTTTTATACCACTATAAGTCGAAATCGACGCTGCAGCGCATCATGTCAATCTTGAGAGCCCACCAATGAAAATCATGTTGATCGAGGATGATGAAAAGAAACGCCGGGCAATCATTGCGCACCTTACAAGTCGGGAGATTCTGGATAAGGACATCATTCAAGCAAAGAACATGACGGACTTTGCGGCGAATCTGAATGCCGATATCGGGCTTTTTATCATTGACTTGAAGTTGCCAAGCGTTGATAACGGGACAGCATCGCAGAATGGGGAAGCGATTTTGGAGGCCATTGTAAAAGCTGGCAAGCATGATGCTTTGCTGTTGGCAATAAGCTCGTATCCGGCTGATTTTCCGGGTCTTCGAGGCTTATACGAGGCTCAAGGGTGTATCTTGGCAGATTTTGCCAATAAAAAAGGATGGCAGTCTACGCTTGACCATTTGCTGATCCAGATTAAAAAGAACTTGAAGTTTGATTTTCTTATATTCTGTGCTTTGCAGGAGGAGCGCAATCCTTACGTTACTTTAATTCCTGGAGCACAGGTTATTAGGAGTGGCATTGATTGCTACGATATCGAGATCGGAGGAAAGAAAGGTTCTGTCATACTCCTGCCGCAAATGGGGCTGGTAAACGCAGCAGTGACAGCTGGTTTGTGTATCGATCGCTTTAAACCTTCAGTTGTTGGTATGAGTGGAATTTGTGGGGGGTTTGAGAAACGAGCTGGAATGGGTCAGCTTTTCATTTCGAGCATGGCCTATGAATATCAATCTGGAAAATGGGCGTCAGACGGATTTCGACATGAGCCATACCAAGTGCCAACGGATCATATTACGCTCACCCATTTGAAAGCGTTGATAAATGGTGATGGCCTTATCTCTGAGCTAGAAGACGGATTCAATGGAACCCGTCCTCGGGACGCGTACAAGCCAGCAGTGGGCGTATTTACCAGTGGTTCCGCAGTCATCGCCGATCAGCGGTACATGTCGCAAATTGAGGTAGTGCATAGAAAAGTTAACGCATTGGATATGGAGATTTTTGCCGTGCAGCGAGCAGCGGAGCTATCGCCGCACAAACTGACCTTGCCCCCGAAAAACGTACTCCTTAGCTGATGGGTAAAAATCAGTTTTAG